>NZ_CP149516.1:0-491494 GCF_045291555.1 Thioclava sp. GXIMD4215
TGCGTGGTGAAGGGCTGCTGCGCATCAAGACGGGCGGCGGTATGGTCCAGAAAAAGCTGGATCGACGCCAAGGGCTTGGCCCCGCCCTCATTCCGTAATATGGCGCGGAATCCCGACCCTTCCGACACCGTCTGGATGCGGCTGTAGAAGATATCGAACCGTCGTCCGAACTCATCGACAGAGTCAGGGTCATCCGGCTGCGCGGACAGAAGTGCCAGACGCATCCGGTCATATTCGACCTCGATCTGCGACAGGGTCCATTGCGGACTGTCCGAATTGGCACTGGCGAGCGTGTCGATTTCCAACGCGACCTGCCGCGCGTTCCGCGTAATCCCGAAAATCGCCAGCGCCACAAAGATCAGCAGCCCGAAGGCCGCAATCGAGCGGTTTCGCCGTGTCACATCGCGGATGAACCGATGACTCATAGCCGTTCAGATCCTTATTGCAGGATCTCGATTTTCACGACCTGCCAGATGCTGCGCGAATAGACGACCTCGTTGCGCAGATCTTCGTCGGAATCAAAGGGGTAAACCAGCCAGAGCGGCCCTTTGTCACGTACGGACATGACCGACCCGTTGCGTTCATAGGCCAGAAGAGCCTCATGTTGACGCAAATCGGACACCGGCACGGTCACCGAGTAATCATTGACCGCCGTCAGCTTCACCGATCCGCCCGTCACATGGAAGGCGGCAAGGAAATCCGCCATGTAAATCCCCGTAAAGGCTTGCGGGCCTTTGGTCCATGTGGTGGTTGTGGTGAAGCTTGCGGCTGGCAGAGCCTTCAGCGCAGCCATATCCATCGGCACCGGCCCGTCGTGATCGGGCGCGCCAAGCACCGTCAGAACGGTCTGTGCCGCATGGCTGGGAAGCGGGGTCAGCGCGGAGGCGATGACAAGAGCAAGAATGGCAAGGGCAGACTTCAGGTAGCGCACGGGCCTACTCCGGTTGAAAACGGGACGCGCCGCAGATCGGCGCAAGAGATGCACAATCAATAGAGGGCAACTCTTAATTCATTGGTAATGACGGCCTCTTTCCGGTCTGTGCAGCCAGTGAGTGGTCTCTGCGCTTATGCTGCCCCGCCTGCGGGGTTTTCCTTTTATAATTCAGCCCCTAGCTTGAGACCCATGTTGAAAACCGCAGCTGCAGGACAGGCATCGTGACATCAAACTATATCCCACCCAAAATCTGGTCCGCCCCCGAAGAAACCGGCGGACGGTTTGGCGCCATCAATCAACCTACGGCAGGGGCGCGATTCGAAAAGGCTCTCCCCAAAGGTGAGCATGCTTTGCAGCTTTACTCTCTGGGCACCCCGAACGGCCAGAAGGTCACCATTCTTCTTGAAGAGCTTCTGGCCGCAGGTCACGATGCAGAATACGATGCATGGCTGATCGAAATCATGAAGCTCGACCAGTTCGGCTCGGGCTTTGTTGAAATCAATCCCAATTCGAAAATTCCGGCGATGGTCGATCATGGCACCCCCGAGCCGGTGCGTGTGTTCGAATCCGGTTCGATCCTGATGTACCTCGCCGAAAAATTCGGCGCCTTCCTGCCTGCTTCGGGCGCCGCCCGCACCGAGGTGATGAACTGGCTGTTCTGGCAGATGGGCTCGGCCCCGTTCTTGGGCGGAGGCTTTGGGCATTTCTATGCCTATGCGCCAGAAAAGCTGGAATATCCGATCAACCGTTACGCTATGGAGGTCAAACGCCAGCTGGATGTGCTGGACCGCACGCTGGCCGAGCGTCCCTTTATTGCGGGGGATGACTATTCCATCGCGGATATGGCGATCTACCCGTGGTATGGCGGGTTGGTCGAAGGCAAACGCTATGGCGACGCCGCGACCTTCCTACAGGTGCAGGACTACACGCATCTCGCGCGCTGGACCGCAGAAATGGCCGCCCGCCCGGCGGTTCAACGCGGCTGCCGTGTCAATTCTATGGGCGAGAACGGCGTACCGAACCGCCATAGCGCCGCCGATCTGGACTAAGTCAAACCGACCATGCGGCCCCAAACCGCATGGTCTTTTCACGATGCCCGAAGCTCTTTCACTGATGGACGGTTTCGGCATTCGGCATAAGGTGGAGGGGAAACGCGTGACGGTCTTCCTACGGCGCGGGCTGTTGCCGCTTCCCGCATCCTATTCCGGCACGCTCACGGCCGTGTTTACCGGCGGGAGCTTTGACCATATCTCGGATATGGGCGGGTTCGGGCTGGATGCCCCATAAAAAAGGCCACATAAAAAGGCCACATAAAAAGGCCGGGGTCTCCCCCGGCCTGTTTGATTACCACGCGGTCAGAACCGTACCGTGATAGCTGTCTTGGATGAATTTCTTCACCTCATCCGAATGATAGGCTTTGATCAGCGTTTTTACCCAAGGCTGATCCTCGTCGCCCTTACGCACCACGATGATATTCACATAGGGGCTATCGGCTTTTTCCATCGCAATGGAATCCGTCTTGGGGTTCAGACCCGAGGCAATCGCGTAATTGGTGTTGATGATCGCGATATCGGTATCGGCCAGCGAGCGCGGCAGCTGGGCGGCGTCCAGTTCAAGGAAGGAGAGCTTCTTGGGGTTTTCCACCACATCCAGCGTCGAGGGCACAAGACCCGTTCCATCGGCCAGTTTGATCAGCCCCAGATCCTGCAAAAGCAAGAGCGCACGGCCACCATTGGTCGGATCGTTCGGGATCGCGACTTTCGCGCCATCCGCCAGATCTTTCATATCCTTGATCTTATCGGAATAGATGCCCATCGGCGTGGTGATTGTATCGGCCACCGGCACCAGATCAAAGCCGCGATCCTTGATCTGATTGTCCAGATAGGGCTTGTGCTGGAAGGAGTTGGCCTGAATATCGCCATCGGCCAGCGCCTGGTTCGGCACGACGTAATCCGAGAATTCGACGATATCGATATCAAGGCCCAGCGGCTCGGCGACCTTTTTGACCTCTTCCATGATTTCGGCGTGTTCGCCCGGCGAAACACCGACCTTGATCTCTTCGGCCATGGCAGCCGCCGCCGAAAGCGCCAGCACAGAGGTGAGGGTAAGAATACGCAGCATGAGAAGGCTCCTTAACTGAGATTATTGTCCGCGGCTTTTCGGCGCGCGTTTATCCACCCGTGCGGCAATCCATTCGCCAATCGACTGGACCAGCTGCACGAGCACAATGAGAATGACGACCACCGCCAGCATGACTTCGGGCATGAAGCGCTGATAGCCGTAGCGGATGCCCAGATCGCCCAGACCCTCGCCGCCGACCGCGCCCACCATGGCCGAATAGCCGATCAGTGACACCACCGCGAGCGTCAGCCCCAGCGTGATGGAAGGGGCGGCCTCGGGGATCAGCACCTTGCGGATGATCTGCATGGGCGTGGCGCCCATCGACCGCGCGGCCTCGATCAGCCCGCCATCGACCTCGCGGATGGCGTTTTCGATCAGCCGCGCGATGAAGGGCACCGCCGCAATCGTCAACGGCACAATCGCCGCCGTGGTGCCGATAGAGGTGCCCGCGATGAAACGGGTGAAGGGGATGATCGCCACCACCAGAATGATGAAAGGCACCGAGCGCGTCGCATTCACCACCAGCCCCAGCACCTTATTGACCAAAGGCGCCGAAAGCAGTTCGCCCTTTTGCGAGCAGGCAAGGAAGGTCCCCAAGGGCAGCCCGAAAACAGTGCCCAGAAGCGCCGAGATCGCCACCATATAGAGCGTCTGGCCGGTGGCCTCGATCAGCAGGTGGATAAGGTTAGCCGACATAGCCCAGAACCTCCGTCGTCAGATTGTGGCGTTCAAGGTAAGCCCGCGCCTCGGCCCCGCGCGCGGCGGGCAGCGAGACCAGAAGATTGCCGAAGGGCCGCCCGCTGATTTCCTCGACCGCGCCCGCAAGGATATTGACCGAGACGCCAAGATCGCGCCCCAGAAGCGCCAGCATCGGATCGGTCGCATGTTGGCCCGCAAAGGTCACGCGGATTACCTCTTCACTGCCCGCGGTTTCGTGCAGGCGGGAGGCCACGAAATCGGGCAGCGTCACGCCGGTCACCCCCGACAGGAAGCTGCGGGTCGTGGGATGCTGGGGCCGCACGAAAACATCATAGGTCTCCCCCGCCTCGACGATCTTGCCGCCATCGATCACCGCGACATGGCTGGCGATATCGCGCACCACGGCCATCTCATGGGTGATCAGCAGAACGGTCAGCCCCAGATCGCGGTTGATATCGCGCAGAAGCTGCAGAACGGTCTGGGTGGTCTCGGGGTCCAGCGCCGAGGTCGCCTCATCGGACAGCAGCACCTTCGGGTTGGTGGCCAGCGCCCGCGCGATCCCTACGCGCTGCTTCTGCCCGCCCGACAGCTCGGCCGGATAGCGGTCGGCCTGTACGCCCAGACCCACGCGCTCGATCAACTCGGCCACGCGCGGCTTGATCTGGGCCTTGGGCACCCCCGCCACCTCGAGAGGCAGCGCGATATTGTCACGCACCGTGCGCGAGGCCAGAAGGTTGAAATGCTGGAAGATCATGCCGACATCGCGACGGATCGTGCGCAGCGCACCCCCGCGGGCCGCCCCCACATCATGGCCGGCCACGATCACCCGCCCCGAGCTCGGCACCTCAAGCCCGTTGACCATCCGCAGAAGCGTCGATTTCCCCGCGCCTGACCGCCCGATGATGCCGGTGATCGTCCCCGGCGTCACATCCAGAGACACCTCCGACAGCGCATCGAACCGACCCCCACCCGGCTTGGAGTAAGATTTGCTAACCGCCTCGAAACGGATCGCGGCCCCTTGGCCTGCGGCGGCACCCGAGGGGGAAAGATCGTCTGATATGCTCATCTTACTCGGGTCCATACGGTTTGAACGGTTGGTAAAGGATGCGCAGGGATAGATAGAAACTTTGACCGATATTCAAGCGTATTCCCGCGATTTCCGCCTGTTTTACTGGGATATCTGCACGCGGTATGCGAACAATATCCGCCGACCCCCTTGTCTTCGATCACGATGATCTGTCAGATCATCCGCAGTCAGATCGTTTTTCTTCTTTGCCACCAGAGCCTATGACATTCCGTTTTATCCACGCATCAGATCTTCATATCGGCCGTCGCTTTGCCAATCTGCCCGAGGGACAGGATACGAATCTCCGAGGGCGGCTGATGGAAGCCCGCCATAACAGTCTGGTCAATCTGGCGCAGGCCGCGCGCGCGCACGGTGCGAGGGACGTGCTTTTGGCCGGCGATACCTTCGACACCCCCACCCCTTCGGCGGCGCTGCTGCGTCAGGCGGTGGGGGCGATGCAGGAAGCGCAGGATATCACCTGGTGGCTCTTGCCCGGCAACCATGACAACCTGCGCGAGGCCGAACCGCTTTGGGAAAGCCTGACCCGCGAGGCCCCCGCCAATCTGCGCGCGCTGACCGAAGGCACCCCGCAAGAGATGACCGCAGGGGTCTTCCTGCTGCCCGCGCCGATCCGCTGGCGGGCGCAGGCCGATGACCCGTCCGTAGGGCTCTCCGATATGGTCACGCCCGAAGGCGCGCGGCGTGTGGGGCTGGCGCATGGCGGGATCACCGATTTCACCGAAGGGGGCGGGACCATCGCGCCCGACCGTGACATACGGGCGGGGCTGGACTATCTGGCGCTTGGCGACTGGCACGGGCGGATGGCGGTCAGCGCGCGCACCCATTATAGCGGCACCCCCGAACAGGACCGCTTCAAGCATAACCGGCGCGGGCTGTGCCTTTCCGTGACTTTGGGCGATGTGCCGCAGGTCGAGGAGATCGAGACAGGGCAGTTCCTGTGGCAGGATCTGGCGCTGGATCTGACGCCTTTGCAAGACAGTGCCGAGGCACTCCAGCAGGTCCTGCCCGCCACCGGACGCCGCGATATCCTGATGCGGCTGAACGCCACCGGCTGGACCACCCTGCCCGGTCAGTTCGCCCTGCAGGAAGCCGCCAAGGCGCAGGCCCCTGATTTCGCGTATTTCCGACTGCGGGATACAGGCCTGTCGGTGCAATATGCCGCCGAAGATCTTGATGATATCGATCATGGCGGAGCCTTGCGCCATGCCGCCGAAACGCTGCGCACCGAATTCGGGGACGAGCGTCTGGATCAGGCCGCGCGTCTGGTGGCAGGCGATGCGCTGGCACGGCTTTATGCCTATATGCGCGAGGACACCCCATGAAGCTGCGCGCCATCCGGCTGGACAATGTCCGCCGCTTTACCGATCCGGTCGAGCTATGCGGCATCGGCGACGGCCTCAACGTCCTTTCAGAACCCAACGAGCACGGCAAATCGACCCTGTTCGACGCGCTCAGGGCGCTATTCTTCGAGCGCCACAGCTCCAAGAACAAGGCCGTCTCGTCCTTGCGGCCCTATTCTGGCGGTGCCCCCGAAGTGCAAGCCGAGATCGAGACGGAACAGGGCCGGTTCACGCTGGCCAAGCGCTGGTTTGCCAAGCCTATGGCCGAGGTGCGCCAGAACGGGCGGGTGATCGCGCAATCGGATGCCGCAGAGGACTGGATCGCGCGGGTTCTGGGCACCTCCGAGGGCGGCCCCGCCGGTCTGATCTGGGTCCGGCAGGGCATGACCGAGCTGGAAGGCCCGGTGAAGGCCGAAAACGAGGCGGCGCTGGAGGCGCGGCGTGATCTGATGTCGAGCGTGACCGAAGAGGTCGAGGCGATGACGGGCGGACGCCGGATGGATATGGCGCTGGCACGGGTGAAAGCGGAACTTGAGCAATATGTGACGCCCAATCGCAGGCCCCGTAAGAACGGCCCCCTGCAGGAGGTGATCGACCGGATCGCGGGGCTCGAGCGCGACGAGACCGAACAGCAGGCCCGTGTCCACGCGCTGCATCGTGATCTGGAAACCCGCAAGCGGCACCGGAAATCGCTGGCCGATCTGGAAGATCCCGAAGAACATCAGGCCCGTCAGGCGCGTCTGGCCCATGCGGGCGAGACCCGCGCCAAGGCGCTGCGTCATGCCGAACAGATGACCAATGCAGAACAGGTCGTGGCGGCAGACGAACTGGCCCTGTCACGCGCCGGGGAGCGGCTGAAACAGGTCCAGCGGGCCAAAACCGAACTGATGGCCGCCCGAACGGCCATTGACGGGGTAACCCCGCGCCTTGCAGCGGCACAGACCGCCGAAGGCGCGGCGCTGGCCCATGCCGCAACCCTGCAAGAGGCCCTGCAGACCGCGCGCCAGAGCGAACAGCAGCAGGCCGATCTGCATCGTCGTGCCAGCCTCGCCGAGGCGGCCCGACAGGGGGCGGCCCGCAAGGCCGAGCTGGCGCTGCGCATCGCGCAGGCCGAAGCCGCCCGCAAGAACCACGAAGAAGCGCGCGCCGAGGCCAGCCTGCGCCTGACGCCCGAACAGCTTGACACGCTGGAGACACTGGCCCGCGCGGTCGCCACCGAGCGCAGGCTGCGCGAGGCGGGGGCTGTGCAGATCGCCTTCCATGCCAGCGGCGCGCAGGAGGTGCGGCTGGACGGGGTGGCGCTCGGGCCGGTGCCTGCCGCGCTATGGGCCCAGACCGAACTCACCCTGCCGGGTCTGGGCGTGCTGCATATCGATCCGGGAGCGCGGCATGACAGCGGGGCCGTGGCACTGGCCGAAGACCGGCTGGCACAGGCTCTGGCGCGGGTGGCGATGCCCGATCTGGCACAAGCGCGGGCCTCGGCCCAACGCCACCGCGAGGCCGCAGCCCGTGCACGCGACGCACAGGCCGAACTGGCCGTTCTGGCCCCCAAGGGCATCGAGGCACTGCGCCGCGATCATGCGCAGATCCCCGCGCCGCTGGACATGCCGGACCTGCCGCCTCCGGCCCAGACGCAGACCACGCTGGAGGCCGCACAGGCCGAGGTCGCGCGGCTGGGACCATTGGCCGCGCAGGCACAGGATATGGCGCTGGAGGCACGGCTGGAGGCCGGTGGTCTCAAACAGGCGCTGGAGGCCGCCACAGACCGGCTGACCCGCGCCGGCATGGCCTGTGACGAGATCGCACAACTGGGCGAGGAAGACGATCTGGCCGCCGACCTGGCGCGCGGGCGCGACCGTTTGCAGGCCAGCCGTGCATTGCTGGAGGAACTGGCGCGCAAGGCCCCCGATCTGGCCGCCGCCGAAGCCGCCTTTAGCCGCGCGCAATCGGTGATGGACGCCGCCCGCAGCGAGACCATCGCCCTGCAGACAGAGCTGGCGCGGCTGGATGAACGCATTCTGGCCGCCAACGGGCAGGCCATCGAGGAAACCCTGCGCGACACGCAGGAGGCGCTGGAGGCGGCCAGAGCCACCCAGACACGGCTCGACCATGAGGTGGCCGTTCTGATCCGGCTTGAGGACGCGCTGACCCATGCCCGCAATGCCGCGCGCGAGCAGTATTTCACCCCCATTGCCACGGCGCTTCGCCCGCTGCTGGGCCTGCTCTGGCCCGAAGCCGACCTGCAATGGACCTCGGAAAAGCTTCTGCCCGAGGCCCTGATCCGCGACGGACAGGCCGAGCCTGTCGATATCCTCTCCGGCGGCACGCAGGAACAGATCGCGCTGATGGTCCGGCTGGCTTTTGCGCGGCTCTTGCAGGATGCGGGCCGTATCGCGCCGATCATTCTGGACGATGCGCTGGTCTATACCGATGACGACCGGATCGAGAAAATGTTCGATGCGCTGAACCGGCAGGCGGGGGATCTGCAGATCCTTGTCCTGACCTGCCGCCAGCGCGCGTTCCGTGATCTGGGCGGGCAGCGCCTGCGCCTGACCGCCCCCCACCCCTGACAGGAGCTTGCCATGACCCGCATCGTCTTTCTGGACCGCGCCACCATTGCCCCGCATATCCCCGTGCCGCAGCCCGCAGGCCGGATCGACTGGGTACAATATGACAGCACCCGCCCCGATCAGGTGGCCGCACGGTTGCAGGGGGCCGAAGTGGTAATCACCAACAAGGTCAGGATCACCGACGCCATATTGCAGGCCTGCCCCCAGCTGCGGCTGGTCGCGATTGCCGCAACAGGCTTTGACGGGGTGGATCTGGCGGCGGCAAAGGCGCGCGGCGTGACCGTGTGCAATATCCGCGGCTATTCGGTGAATACGGTGCCCGAACATGTGATGGCGCTGCTTCTGGCCCTGCGGCGCAACCTTCTGCCCTATGCCCGCGATGTCGAGGCAGGGCGCTGGCAGGAAAGCGGCCAGTTCTGCTTTTTCGATCACCCGATCCGGGATCTCGCAGGAGGGGTAATGGGCATTGTCGGGCGCGGGCAGATCGGCCGCAAGGTGGCCAAGCTGGCCGAAGCCTTCGGGATGCAGGTCTGTTTTGCCGCCCGCCCCGGACAGCTAGAGGCACAGGCGGCAGAAGACGGGCGCCTGCCCTTTGACGAAATGCTGGCCCGCGCGGATGTGATCTCGCTGCATTGTCCGCTCACAGAGGACACCCGCGGCCTGCTGGGGGCAACGGCTTTCGGGAAGATGGCCCGCAAACCCGTTATCGTGAATACCGGACGCGGCGGGCTGATCGACCTGCCCGCGCTGCGCGATGCGTTAGAGGCCGGACAGATTGCAGGGGCGGGTATCGATGTTGCAGATCAGGAACCCCCACCGGCGGAAGATGTGCTGATGCAGCTTGCCAAAGATCCGCGCGTGATCGTGACCCCGCATGTGGCATGGGCCTCCGACGCGGCACAAACGGCACTGGCGCAGCAGCTCTGTCAGGTGATCGAAGGATTTCTGGCAGGCGCACCGATGAACGTGCTGACTTAACCGCGCGCGGTCAAAAACGCCTCGAAGGCGCGGAGGGTGTCTTCCGACACATGGTGCTCGATCCCTTCGGCATCCAGTTCGGCCACTTCCTGCGGCACCCCCACCGCCATCAGCAGCGCCACCACCATACGGTGGCGCGCCCTGACACGATCGGCCAGCGCGGCCCCCTCATCGGTCAGGAAGACCCCGCGATAGGGCCGTGCCGTGGCCAGACCTTCGCGTTTGAGGCGCGAGATCGCCTTGGTCGCTGTGGGCTGGGCCACCCCCATCCGTGCAGCGATATCGGCCACGCGGGCCTCGCCCATCTCGGCAATCAGGTCCCCGATCAGCTCGACATAATCTTCCGAAAGCGCCTTGGCCTGCACCTCGCGCGCCCGTGCGAAACGGTCCGCCATCTCTTCGGGGGGCGTTTGATCTTGCGGCACGGTCGTCTCCTTCATTCCCGACCTCCGGTCACAGGGCCACAAGACTGGCGGGTGCGGATGTCAGACCCGTCTCATAGCATGGGGGGCCGCGTGGGGCCAGTGGATGAATGTTAGTTTTCCGGTTGCAAGAAAGTTAGCACAGGCTATATTTCTGTCAAAGAGCAATGTCCGGGGTCGAGACCCCGCGTTCCAGTGAAAGCAATCCTGATGAATTCCCTGACAGACAAGGCGCGCAGCAGCATCGAAGATGCCTTGGCAAGCCCGACGATCGGATGGAAAGCCCGTCTGATGTTTCTCGGACCGGCGGTCATCGCCTCGGTCGCCTATATGGACCCCGGCAATTACGCGACCAATATCCAGGCGGGCGCGGGCTATGGCTATAAACTGTTATGGGTCGTGCTGCTGGCCAATCTGATCGCCATGCTGTTTCAGGCGCTTTCGGCGCGTCTGGGGATTGTGACAGGCAAGAACCTTGCCGAACTCTCGCGCGACAATTTCCCCCGCCCCGTGGTCTGGATCATGTGGGTGGTTTCCGAAATCGCGGCAATGGCCACCGATCTGGCAGAATTTCTGGGCGGGGCCATCGGTCTGGCGCTGCTGTTCGATCTGCCGCTCTTTGCGGGGATGATTATCACAGCGATCATTACCTACGGGATCTTGCTGTTCGAGGGGCGCGGCTACCGCCCGATGGAGCTGATCATCGGCGCTTTCGTTGGCATTATCGGCCTGTGCTATCTGGCCGAAGTCCTGATTGCCCCGATCGACTGGAGCGCAACCGCACGCGGCCTTGTCACGCCGGATATGCCCGACACCGCCGCCTTGGCGATTGCCGTGGGGATCATCGGCGCAACCGTGATGCCCCATGCAATCTACCTGCATTCCGGACTGACGCAGAACCGCACCCAAGTCACCGATATCAAACATAAACGACGGCTTGTGCGGTTCTCCAACATCGAGGTGGTGCTGGCACTGGCCGTGGCGGGCATGATCAATATGGCGATGGTGATGATGGCCGCGAGCGCCTTCCACGAAGGGCATTCGCAAGTGGCCGAAATCGAAACCGCCTACCATACCCTGACGCCCCTTCTGGGCGCGGCGGCGGCGGCCATGTTCCTGACCTCGCTGATCTGCTCGGGGATCTCCAGCTCGGTTGTGGGAACGATGGCCGGACAGATGATCATGCAGGGCTTTTTGCATTTCCGCGTGCCGGTCTGGGTGCGGAGGCTGGTGACGATGGTGCCCGCCTTTGCCGTGGTGGCCTTGGGGGTGAACCCCACTCAGGCGCTGATCTGGTCGCAGGTGGTTCTGTCGATCTCGCTTCCCGTGCCGATGATCGCCTTGGTCATCTTTGTCTCGCGCCGCGACATCATGGGCGAATTCGCGACCTCAATGGTAACGCGCCTGCTGTCCATTCTGGGGGCGTCTCTGGTGCTTGTGCTCAACTTCGTATTGCTGGCCGATTTCTTCGGAATCGCGATCCCCTTCCTGTAACCCCTCCCGCCCGTAACAGCGAAGGCACCCCTTCGGGGGTGTTTTTTGATTCGTACATTAAGTTTTCCCTAACCCACGCCCACCGCCGAAGGTTGCACTCCACCCCCAGAGATACGCCTCAAAAGACAGATACTTACCCTTGGGGAAACGCTACAGGATAATGCCTCCCGCGAAACGCACGCTCAGGATGTAACTTAACGGCATTTACCCTAACTTTAGAGGTTTCGGCAAAATCTGCTCGGGCCGGAGCATGTAGTCCGGCAGGTAACGAGTTCTTGGTTTCAGGCCTTCACATGCTACATTCGGCTTCCATTTCCAAATCACTCCAGAACAGGGCTGCGGCCCAGATTTCCACGCGGCGGATCTACCACCGGCGGATCAAGCCGCTATTCGATCTCTTGCTGGCTCTGGCCTTCGTGCCGCTGCTTGCCCCCGTCATTGCCGTGCTCTGGGGCCTGGCGCGACTGGACGGGGGGCCGGGGTTTTACGGCCATCGCCGCATCGGACGCAACGGGAAGGTCTTCCGTTGCTGGAAGATCCGCACAATGGTGCCCGATGCCGAACGTCGGCTGGCGCTCTATCTGGCGACCAATGCCGATGCCGCTGTCGAATGGCAGCTGTCGCGCAAACTCAGCGATGATCCCAGAGTGACGCGGCTGGGCCGCTTCCTGCGCAAGACCTCGCTGGATGAGCTGCCGCAACTATGGAACGTCCTGCGCGGCGAAATGAGCTTTGTCGGCCCGCGCCCCGTCACCGAAGACGAGCTGGCCCTCTATCACCACCGTCGTGACGCCTATCTCTGCCTGCGTCCGGGGATCACGGGGTTCTGGCAGATCCTTGGCCGTTCCGACCTGCCCTATTCCCTACGGGTCGAAATGGATGCGGCCTATGTGCAGAAGTCGTCCCTTTTTATGGATATCGGCCTGATCCTTCTGACCGCAGCCACCGTTCTGCGGGGCACCGGACAGTAGCGGAGACCCTCATGAACGCCCAGACCACACAGCCTGTCCCCCC
Organism: Thioclava sp. GXIMD4215; assembly: GCF_045291555.1. Classification (NCBI taxonomy): domain Bacteria; kingdom Pseudomonadati; phylum Pseudomonadota; class Alphaproteobacteria; order Rhodobacterales; family Paracoccaceae; genus Thioclava; species Thioclava sp. GXIMD4215. The sequence continues at coordinate 12,660 of NZ_CP149516.1, forward strand.
GATAGCGCGCCATATCCATGCCCGCGGGCTGAGGGTCGTGCTGATTACCGGCCATCTCCCCCTGCAAAAACGCAAAGCGTCGATGCAGTGGTTCTGCGAAGACGTGCAAAAGCGCGGCGGCCATGTGACGATGGTCAGTGTCGGGTATAGCTGGCTGTCCAGATGGCGCAAAGACCGGCGGCTGATGCAGGTCGACGGGCGCGTACCCGAAGGCTATCGCCGCCTCTCCCCTTCTTTCGATGCGTATTTCGGCTATGCGCCGATCCATCCGTTCAGCCTGCGCCAGCCGCTGCTGGACGCGCTTATGGCCCCTGCGATGGCGCTGTTTCGGGGGTATTGGGCCAAACGGCTTCCCGCCCTTCTGGCAGAGGCGGATCTGGTGCTCATTGAAAGCGGACCGCCCATCCTGCTCGCCGATATCGCCAAAAAACATGCACCTCATGCGAAATTCGTCTATCGCGCCAGCGATGACTGCAAATCTTTGGGGCTGCCCCGAACGGTGCTTCAGGCCGAACTGGAAAAGGCGCCGCTTTTCGACCGGATCAGCATGGCAGGCCCGCAGATCGCCGCGCGGTTCCACGACTTTGCGCAAACGCGGATCGACCCGATCGGCGTGCCTCGCGCGGTTCTGGAACAACCGATGGCCTCGCCTTTTACAGGGCAGAGGGGCTGTCAGGCCGTTTGCGCCGGAACCACCCAGATCGATCTGGCCAGCGCCTCTCTGATGGCCGAAGCCCGCCCCGACTGGACCTTCCATATTCTGGGCCGCATCGCCCGCAAGCCGGATGATCTGCCCGCAAATCTGGTGCTGCATGGCGAAGTCAGCTATGAGACAAGCGTCTCCTATATCCGATATGCCGATATCGGGCTGGCGCTGTATCGCGACCTTCCGGGCATCGAATATCAGGCCCATCACAGCAACCGGATGCTGCTTTACCGCTATTTCGGCCTGCCGATCCTCGGGCCGCATCGCGTCTTCAGCGGGATCTCGCTGCGCGGTGCGGGCTATGAGGCCAATGATGCGGCCAGCATCCGTCACGCCCTGGACCGTATCGCCACCCTAGAGCGCGGTCCGGGAGATCCCGATATCGAGGATTGGTCCCGTCTTACGGACCGTCTGCTCTCGGTGCTGCCGGGCGTGCATTGTCAGGTTGAAAGCAGGCGTCCCGCATGACGAGAAAACTCTGGATCTTATCGCCAATCGCGCTTCTGGCCTTCTCCTGGACGCTGACCATCGGCATCGGGGCCCTGCCCTTTCTCAACCCCGAGCATTACGGGCTGGCCCTGTATTTTCTGGCCCGCGAAGAGCTGGGCCCCGAGCTGATCAGCTGGGCCGGCATCCTCTGGCTAGGGGTGGCCTTGATGTTTTTCGTGGCCCTGAGCGGGCTGACCCTGCTGGGGGCACCGGACCGCTTCGACGCCCGCCCCCATACCGATCTCGACCGCATGGCCCGGCGGGTCTTTCGGGTCAACTGCTTCTGCCTCGGCGTGACGCTGGCATGGATTGCGGTCAGCGCGGCACAGATGGGCGGGCTGGGCGCGCTGGTCGCACAGGCCCAAAGCAATGCGCTGGCCTTGCGCGACCAGATGCTGGAAAACAAGCTGTTCAGCGGTATGCGCCTGCTTTACGGCGCCTTGCCTGCAACAGGCGCGATGGCCTGTGTGCTGCTGGCCGCAGGGCGCAAATTCGGCACGTTGTCCCCCCATGCGCGGCGGCTTCTGCTGAGCGTAGCTCTGACCGACCTCGTCGCGCTGACCCTGCTGCCCATCATCATGTCCCAGCGGATCCTGTTGCTACATCTGCTGATGGCCAGCTATTTCGGGATCTGCATGGTGCATCGGCGCATCGTCGCCCTGCCGCAACTGGTGCTCGGGGCGGGGCTGTTCCTGCTGATCTGGATCTTGCGCGAATCCGTGACCAATCCGACGCTGTCGGATCATGGCGCGGTCGAACTGGGGCTGCAGAAGCTGGTCTTCTACGCCTCGAATGATCTGCTCAACACCCTACAGCCCTTCACGCGCGATTTCGACCATACGCTGGGCTTCTTCAGCTTCCGCTTCCTGCTGATCCTGACCCAGACCGAAGGCAGCGTGCTGAGCCTGATCCCATCCCGCCTTGAAGGTGTGGAAGAGGTGCGTGGCGGCGGTGAATGGTCCATGCTGACAACCCCCTATGTCGATTTCGGCGTTGCGGGCGCCTTGGTTTTGCTGGCGTTTTTCGCCGTCGCAACCGCTGTCACCTTCCATCGCGGCCATTTCAGCCTGACCGCCGCAGGGCTTTACGCCCATATGGCGGCCGGTTTCATGCTGTCCACACATGTCCAATATTTCACCAATATCAACTTCGTCGTCATCCTGTGCCTGACCGGCTTTATCGGGGCCTCCGCCCCCCTGCGCAGCCTGCCTGCCCTGCGCCCCACCTACCCTCTGGCCAGAAGGAGAAGCCCGTGAAAATCATCCATATTCTCACCCGCTTGCTTCATGCCGGCTCGGAAGAGAACACCATTGCCACAGCCGTCTGGCAGGCCCTGCATGGCCATGAGGTGCATATCGTCCACGGGCCCGACCCCGATCCAAGCTGGGCCGAGGATTACGGCCATCTGCTCAGCTTCCACACCCTGCCCGATATGCGCCACCCCGTTGCTCCGCTGGCCGATCTGCGGGCAGTTCTGGCCTTGCGCACCCTGTTTCGAGCCCTTGATGCGGATGTCCTGCACACCCATCAAAGCAAGGCAGGCGTTCTGGGCGCGCTGGCTGCTCCGGCCTGTCCGCGCATGGCCGTGCTGCGCGGGCTGCATATCGTGTCCTTCGAGACCCCCTCGCCGGTCAAGCGGGCCCTGTTTATCGGTTTGGAGCATCTGGCGGCGCTGTTCAGCGACAGCTATATCGCCGTCTCCGAGGCGACAGGGCAGGCCTATCTGCGCGCGGGGATCACACAAGAGGTCGCCACTGTCCATTCGGGCATGGATCTGCGCCGCTTCCGCACGGCCCTACCGGCCGCCGACCTTGCCATACAGGGGCCGGTCCTGCTGATGTTGGCCGCGTTCGAGCCCCGCAAACGCCATGCCGAATTCCTGCGCGCTTTGCCGCCGCTTCTGGCCCGCCATCCCGATCTGCGGGTCTATCTTGCCGGAAAAGGCCCCGAGCAGGACAGGATTGCCACGCTGATCCGGCATATGGGCCTTGCGGCGCATGTGCATATGCTGGGTCACCGGACCGATCCCGAGGCGCTGATTGCGCGGGCCGATCTTTCGGTCCTGTGTTCCACCAATGAGGGGCTGCCGCGCGTGATCGTCCAGTCGCTGGCCGGAGGTTGTCCGGTTGTGGCCTGCGACCTGCCTGCGCTGCGCGAGGTGCTGCGCGACGGGGAGAACGGCCTTATCTGCCCGCCCGACGACCTGCCCAGCATGATGGGCACCATCGACGCCCTGCTCCAGAGCCGCGGCAGGCTGGCGCAGCTGGCACAGGGGGCGCGCGACACGGATCTGTCGAAATGGGAGCTGGACCGCTTGGGCCGCGAAAGCACCCGACTGAGCCAGCAGGCATGGCGCCATCGTCGCGCCCGCCAAGCGGGCTATGCCTATCATCGCGTCCCGAAGGAGGCCCCGCTGTGACCCCCGCGCCGCGCCGTCTGGTGCTGAATGCACGGTTCCTGACCCAGGCCCAATCGGGCGTCCAGCGCTATGCCCATATGCTGATGACAGCCTTCGACCGGCTGCTGGAGCATCCCTCGCTGGCGCAGCGCCTCGGGCCGGTCACGGCCTATTATCCCGCGGATGCAGGGCTGCAGGTTACCCCCGCATGGCGGCATATCACGTTAGAGCCACTGCCCTGCCGATGGCCGGGCGGTGGCCATATCTGGGAACAGACCGCCTTGGCCCGCGCGGCAAGGGGGGGGTATCTGCTCAATCTGACGGGGTCCGGTCCGGCGCTGCATCGCGACCAGCTTCTGGTGATCCATGACGCCAATATCTGGCACGTCCCCGACGCCTTCTCGCGCCGCTATCGCGGTTTTCACAAGACCCTGCGTCCGGTTCTGGCCCGCCGCGCGCGTGATCTGGCAACGGTCAGCCAGTTTTCCGCACAGGAACTGGCGCAGGTGCTCGACCAGCCGGAACTGCGGTTTCGGGTCATTCCCAACGGTGCCGACCATCTGGTGCCGCCGCGGGATTGTGCCGCTGTGATGTCCGCTCTGGGGCTGTCGAAAAACGGATTCTTTCTGGCAGTGGGCAATCTGTCGCCCAATAAAAATCTGGTACGTCTGGCACAGGCAATGGCGAAACTGGGCTATCCGCTGCCTCTGGTGATTGCGGGGGCCGAAGCCTCGGGGCTTGCCAAGGCCGGTCTTCCGCCCGAACTGGCACACTCTGGGCAGGTCCGCTTTCTCGGGCGGGTCGATGATGACACGCTGGCCGTGCTCTATGCCAATGCCCGCGCCTTTCTCTGGCCCCCGCTGCGCGAAGGGTTCGGGATCCCGCCGCTTGAGGCGATGCGCTTCGGCATCCCTGTCCTGTCATCCAACAGCACCGCCATGCCCGAGGTTCTGGCACAGGCTCCGATCTATTTCGAGCCACAGGACGTGGAGGATATCGCCCGCGCCATCGCGCAGTTTCTGGCGCTGCCGACCGAAGCCCGTGACGCGCAGGTGATTGCCGGATATGACCGCGCCCGCCGCTTCAGTTGGGACCGCTCGGCCAAGCAACTGGCCGAATTGCTGACCAAACGCCTGAGCTGACACGCGGCAGGCGCGGTGGGGCTAGGCCCGCCCGACCTGCCGCACCATGTGCCACCAGCACAAGGCCACCCCCCCGCAGCCGCCGCCAAATGCGACCGCCCCGAAAGGCAGGGCCAAACAGGCCGTCAGCCCCGCACAGAGCAGATAGGGCAGCCCGACAGCCCAGAGCAAGGCCCGAACCTCCAGCCCGATCAGCCGCAACATGCGCGGCAAAAGCAGCCCCAAGGCAAGATAGGAGGCCAGCACATGGCCAAGGATCATCGCCTGCGCGGACACCGGCACCATCAGGACAACACATCCGGCGCTCAGGCCCAATCCCAGCCCCGCACGCAGGAAGGCCCGCCCCGCCCCCTTACGCACCACCAAAGCCTGATCGACCCCGAGAACGGTCGTCGCCACCGGCCCGAGCGCGGCAAGCGCCTGCACCATTGGCGCGGCGAGCCCTGCCGCAGATGCCCCCAACAGCGCGTTCAGCACCGGCAGCGCCCAGACTGCCACCGCCATATAGGCCGGTGCCGACACAAGGGCCGCCAGCCGCAGAACCCGCACAACCAGACCCGCGCTCCGGTCCTTGACCCGCATCATCACGGGCAGCACCAGAAAGCGCAGCGGCGCCAATGTCAGCGCATCCACAAGCTGGAAGATCCGCTGTGCAATCTGGAACCCGCCCGCAATCGCACCGCCATAAACCAGCCCCAGCAGAAACTGGATCAAGGGCAGGGCCGCCCCCGCCACAAGCCCGCGTCCGGCAATCGCCATCACCTCGGGAGCAAGGGCACGCATCTGTGCCAGACGCGGCCCGTCAGAAGGCCACCACCGCGCCATCCGCCATGACAGAAGCGCCGAGGCAACAGCGTTGATCACCGCAAACCCGACCAGCGACCAGACCCCGCCGCCCATCGCATAAAGCGCAAACCCGCCCGCCCCCGAAAGAAGCTGCACGGCGGCGGTGCGCAGCGCCAGTGCCCGCAGCCGCAGCGCCTGACGTAGCTGCGCCTCCTGCACCGCACTCGCCCCCTGAAACAGTGGCACCAGCAACAGGGTGGCGATCTGGGCCTGCATATCCTGCAACGCCCCCACCCCCAGATATGCCAGACCGATCAGCCCCAAAGCCAGCACCGCAATGCCGACCGTCAGCGCCTGCGCCAGCCAGAACAAGGCCGCCAGTCGCGCGGCATCGGCAGGCGCGGTCAACACCACCGCATCGGCAATGCCGCCCTTATGCAGCACCTGCGACCACCGGAACACTGCAAGCGCCGTTGCGAATGCCCCCAGATCCGCAACCGGCAGCAACCGCGCCATAGCAAGGAAAAAGATCACATTGCCGCCCAGTCGCGACAGTTGCAGCACCACAGACCAGAGCGCCTTGGACATGGCTCAGGCCCCGCCGCGATAGACCCCGCCCTGCGCGGCGGCACGAATATGGCGGTAGATGGCAAGATCGGGCGCGCAGATATCCTCGATCCGCGCCCGCAGATGGGGCGGGCATTGCGGCGCCGGATCGGGGCGCTTGTTGCGCGACAAAGGCAGGAGAGGGCGACCGGCCAGCCGTCGCAATGCGGCACGGAACGCGGCCCCCTCGTCAAGAAACCCGACCAGTGCGAAACCCTCGAGCGCCTGACAGGCCCGCGCGACATCTGCGGCAGGAGCGGCACTGTGATGCTGATAGGTGCCGGCGAAATAATACAGATATTGCGAGCCGAAACGCTGCGCAGGCTCGGTTTCGAGAAAGGCCTCCAGCAGATCGGCCCGCGCCGGATCGGGATGGCGGCGCTGGACATAGGCGTAATGCGACAGGAACCGTGCGACGGGCTCGCGCAGCAGGCTGACGCAGGCCCGCTCTGGCGCAAGCTGCGCCACCAGATCCGCGTTGAACTGCACATGGGCCGAAATACAGCGCAGGTTGCGCTCCAGCATCTGGGCCAGCTCGACCCGCCGCACGGCATAATCCGCCAAGATTAGGGCCGTGTCGCGTGCCTGCGGCTCTAGCGCCTGCGCGATCCGTTTGGTGCGATCAATGTCGATTGTTCCCTGAGACGGCCAGAAGGCCAGCCGCAAAGCCGCACCGAAGCTGGTACCACCGCATTTTGGGACGTGAATATAGAGGAAGGATCGGGACATGACACTCGGCACAGATAATTCGAATGCAATCGATTTACCTTAATGGCGTTAAACGCGAATTAACCGAGATCGGCGAATGCTCGAAAAAATAGATCTCTTTCACCGCGTTCGCGCATCGCTTCCGGTTCGTAAATGGTACAGACTTTACAGACGTTTTCTGCCTGTCCTCTTTTGCTGCCGCAAGATGCCGTCAGAGGGGGCATATCATGAGCATTCAATCGGGCTTTCGCACAAGCCAGCCGCATCTGAGCCTGTCAGGCGCGCCGGACCAGATCGCCGTGACCGATGGTCAGGTTGCCACGACGCTGAAAACACTCTGGTCGGGACGGTGGCTGGTTGCCAGCACGACGGTACTGGCACTGGGTCTGGGGCAGCTCTGGCTGTCGGAATTTGCCACGCCACTCTATCGCGCCACCACCTCTGTCCTGCTGGAGCCGCAAGATGAAAGCCTGACCGATCCGGACCGCGTGCCCGACCGCGCCCGACCGATCGATGACACGATCCGCCGCACCGAAGTCGAAATTCTGCGCGGTCGGGCCTTGCTGGGCACGGTCGTCGATGATCTTGCACTGACCGCGGATCCGGAATTCAACGCCAGTCTGCGGGCCCCCGGATTTGGCGCGCGGCTCAGGGCCCTGTTCCCCGGACAGGCCAGCACACGCCCGACGCCCGACCAACAGCGCGAGGCGGCAATTTCGGTGCTCAGCGAAAATGTCACCATCCGCAATCTTGCACCGAGCCTCGTGTTCGAACTGAGCGCGGTCACCGAGACCCCGCAGAAATCGGCCCTGATCGCCGACCGGCTCGCACAGAACTATATCAGCCAGCAGATCGCGCTGAAACGGCACGAAAGCGATAATGCGATCCGTTGGCTGGGGCAGCGGCTGACCGATCTCCAGCACCAGATCGAGACCTCCAATGCCGAACTGTCGCGACTGAGCGGTTCGGCGGCAACAGAGACCGCGCGCACGGTGGTGCAGACCCGCCGCCTGCAGAAGCTGGAAGACGATCTGGCGACCGCGCGGCTGGCCCTGTCCGAAAGCCAGCGCCGTCTGCAGGCTCTGCCCGCCACGGCTGCGCCCGACGCGCGTGCCACCCGCGAGGCGCAAGTGGCGATCGACGCGGCCACGCTGCGCAATCTCGAACGCCAATATGGCGAGATCGACACCGGTCTGCGCAGCGAGACGGAAACGGCCACCCGCCAGAAGTTGCTGGAACAGCAAAGCGAAACCGATCTGCTGGTCTATGGCCATTTCCTGACCCGCCTCAAGGATACGATCGCCCGCGAAGGCCGCCAGATGGCCGATAGCCGCGTCCTTTCGGCAGCAGTCGAACCGGGCGCGCCCTATCTGCCGCGACCACCTCTGGTGCTGTCGCTCAGCGCGATGCTGGGGGCGGCCTTGGGGTTGATGATCTTGCTGTTGCGGCAGACATTCCGGCAGACCATCCGTTCGGCCCACGAGCTGGAAGAGTTCACCGGCCAGAAAGTGATCGGCCAGCTTCCCCGCCTGCCGGGCGGCAAGGGACGCTCGAGCATCGATTTCCTGCATGACTATCCGGATTCGCCCGCCGCCGAGGCCCTGCGCGGGCTGCGCACGAATATCGTGCTTGAACAGTTGTTGCTGGGCCAGAAGGTGATCGCCATCACCTCGGCCAATCCGCAGGAGGGCAAGACCACGGTCTCGCTGGGGCTTGCCCGTCAGATGGCCAGTCTGGGCAAGCGCGTGCTGGTGATCGAGGGCGATCTGCGGCGGCGGGTCTTCAAGGAGTATCTTGGGGTTGCAGCCGCACAGGACATGATCGGCGCACTCACCGGAAGCCTGTCGCTGGCGGAGGCGGTGCATACCGATCCGCGTAGCGGGATGGATGTGCTGTTTGGGGCGAAAACCCACGGCAACCCCGCCGATATCTTCGCATCAGAGGCGTTTTCGCGGCTTCTGGCCGAGGCGCGCGACAGCTATGACTATGTCATCATCGACACCCCGCCCGTGCTTTGCGTGCCCGACACGCGGATCATCTTGCAGGGCTGCGACCGGGCGCTGTTTCTGGTCAACTGGAATATCACCACGCGGGTCCAGGTGCGCGACGGCCTGGCCGCGCTGCACAGCTCGGGGCGTAAACTCGGGGGGCTGATCCTGAACCGTATCGATCCGCGCAGCACCAAAGAGTTCTACTATACGGCCTATTACAGCACCGAGACAGGGCGTCCCAGCCAGCGCCCCCTCTGACCGGCGCCCTCTCAGACTGGCACCGGCAAGCTTCCGGCGGGTCTGGGCCGGAGCCGCCCCTATTTCTCCATCATGTCGCGGTAATAACGGCGCAGGAAAAACAGACCCAATGTGCCGCAGATCAGAGCGACCAGATAGACATAGCCGGGATTGAGATATTCGGCGTGATAGGAATAGTAGAACGCCGTGCGCATCTCGCCCGTGACATGGACCAGCGGGTTCCAGTTGAGCCATGTGCTATAGGGGCGCGGCAAGGTCTCGTGCAGCAAGATGACCCCCGAGATCAGCATCAGCGGGCGGGTGATGACACTCCAGACCATCTGCCAGAGCGGATGGCGGGAGATCAGCGTGCATAGCAGCATCCCCACCCCGAGCCCCAGACAGGACGCCATCAGATAGGCAGACAGAACGCGCGGCAGGATGAACGTCGTGCGGGTGTCATAAACCATCAGGATGACCGAAAGGATGATGGTCGAATTCAGCGCCTGCGTGGCAACATTGAGGATGAAACGCGCCAGCACCGCATCAAGGAAGGTCACACGCGGGTAGCTGAGCAGCTGCCGCGAGAAGTTGATGGCTTGCGACACTTTCGTGGAGGTGGTGGTAAACATCCAAAGCGGCATCATACCCGTGGCATAGAACAGGGCGAAATTCTTCCCCAGAGGCGGCGAGCGGAAGCCGATAGAGAAGATCGCCACCAAGACCGCAATCCCCAGAACCGGTTCGAGGATCGCCCAGAGATAACCACCGGGCGAGCGGCCATAGGTCGCGCTCATCTCGCGCAGGATCAGGGCAAAAATCGTGCGGAACGTGCTGAGCGGTGGCGTGCTTTTGACAGAGCGCAAGCGGCCAAGTTCTTCGGGGCTGAGCTGGTCAATCGGGTTCTGGGTCATTTCTGTTTCATATTCCGATTGTGATGGGCGATGGCCTCGTCGACATCCGGATAATAGGTCAGGGTGCCTTTTTCCAACACGGCCCCCGCCGTGCAGATCCGGCGGATCTGCGCATCCGAATGCGAGACATAGATGGCCGAACGGGAGCGCACCCGATCCAGAAACATCGCGTTACTCTTGTCGCGGAAGCTGGCATCGCCCGCAGCGGTCACCTCGTCCACGAGATAGGTGTCAAAATCCAACGCCATATTGATCCCGAAACTCAGCCGCCCGCGCATCCCTGAAGAATAGGTCCGCACCGGCATATGGAAATGCGGCCCGAGCTCGGCAAATTCCTCGACAAAATTCACCATCTCGTCGGTATCGGCCCCGTAGACCCGTGCCACGAACAGGGCATTCTGCGCACCGGTCATATCCTGATGCATGGAGCTGGCCAGCCCCACGGGGTAGGAAATCCGCCCGTCGGTCAGCACCTCGCCGGAATTCGGCGAGGACAGCCCCGCGATCATCCGCAACAAAGTGGATTTGCCCGCGCCGTTCCGGCCCAGCAGGCCGACCGATACACCGGTCGGAAACACGGCATTGATCTGGCGGGCGACGACCTTTTTCTGACCTGCCGCGCGGAACACTTTGGTGAGGTTTTTCAAAACGATCACGACATGCCTCCCGCGCGCTTAGCGGCGATCTCTCAGGGCATAGGCAACCAGAACCACCAGAACCCAGACCATCGTCATGATGATGGCCAGCAGCGCCACGATCTCGCCGCGCACGGGCTCCATCGACGCTTCGGGCATCGAGGGCCGGATATGGGCCGCAAGATAGCGGCTCTGGCGGTTCGCCTCGGCTTTGGCGGTATCATAGGCGGTCATTGCGGCGGTGTAGCTTTGCTCGGCAAATTGCTGGTCCACCGCAAGGCTTTCATATTGCCCGACGATATTGGCATAGCCCTCGCCATCGGTCATATCGCTGGAGGCAGGCGCGCCGCCGACGGTCCCGCTCAGCCCCAGCTTCTTGCGCTCGGCGGCGATACGGTCAGAGATCACCTGCACGCGGCGTTCGGTCTGCACGATCCGCGGATCATTGTCGCGCGTGGTCTGGCGCAGGGTGTCCAGCTCGATCAGCGACTGCGCAAGCTGCTGTTGCAGCGAGGACAGCAGCCCCACCTGCCCCTCGATCAGCGATTGCGGGTCCACGATCTGGTTTTCATTGCGGAACTGGGTCATCGCCGCGCGGGCCGTTTTCAGACGCTGCACCGCCGTTTCAAGCTCGTCGCGCGCATAGCGGATCTTGTCTTCCCGCGCGATCTGCGACAGGCGGTTGATCATCTTCGAGCTCTCGTCGAAAATCGCCTGTGTCAGCTTATGGGCATCTTCCGGCGTGAAGGCCTGCGCCTCGACATCGATCAGGCCGGTGCCGCTATCGGAATAGACCTGAACCATGCGGCCCCAATAATCGGTCAGATCCTCGATCGTGCCGCCGGGATGATAGGCATACCACGGGTCGTCCCCCCAATGCCACCAGCGATCCCCCGCCTTGGCCCACATCTTGCGCAGGTCCAGTTTGGCATCAAGCGCGCGCACCAGCTCTTCGCTCTTGATATAATTATACAGAATATCGGTATCCGAGGAAGAAGACCCCGAAATCTCGGCCAGACCGCCCAGCATCTCCATTGCGGAGGACGTGTTTTCGGATCGCACGGAAAACCCAACATGGGAGACGTAGCGATCATGGGCGCGCGTATAAAGGTAGAACGACGCCAGAAAGACCGGCAGCACCACAATGAACAGGAAACTCAGCGCCATTGCCCGGTGGCGCGATTTCAGCGCCGCCATCGCCACCGTCGGCGCAACCAGAATCTTGTCTTTCAAGGGCGTCTCCGCAGATTTTCCCTGAGGCTTGCCCTGCGATTTTGCCTGCGGCTGCGGCTGCGGCTGCGGCGGAACCGGTGCGGCTTTCGCCTGAGCCGGATCGGGGGCTGGCTTTTGAGCCGGTTCCGGTGCTGCGGACGCTTTTGCCGCAGGGCGGGTTTCACCAACCTGCGTGATCTGGTCTTTCGTGGCGCCGGGCCGGGGGGTCTCGTTCACGTTTGATACGCCTGTCTTATTGCTCGGTGCGACTTTAACGAGCACAGCGCGAGATCTCTAGTCACGATTTTCCACGCCCGCCTGCCTCGGGCGCGCTACCCCTCCTGCGCGAAGGCCGCCGCGATCCGGACCAGATCCGCCCCCTGCCCCAGCAGCACCGCCAGCAGAAGCCGCGCTTTGACCGGCGGCAGGGCTCCGGCGAAAATCACCCCGGCGTCTTCCAGACTGCGCCCGCCGGAATCATTGCCGTAAACCGGTAGCGTCCGGCCTTCGGGGCAGCGTGTCGCCACCACCACCGGACAGCCCTGCGCCCGCGCCTGCGCTGCAGCCTGCGCAAATCCTTCGGGGGCATTCCCGCGCCCGAAGGCTGCCAGAACCACCCCTGTTGCCCCCGTCTCGACCGCCCATGACAGATAGCTCGGGCGGCTCCCCAGCCCCAGCAGGACCAGCTCGACCGCAGGATCAAGCCGTTCGGGTCTGTAGATCCGGCGGGGGGTCGCGTTGGCACGGGCCACGTAGACCTGCCCCTCGTCCACATCCCCGATCTTGCCAAACCCGGGAGAGCGGAACGTATCGACCCGCGAGGCATGGAATTTGGTGACATGGCGCGCCGAATGGATCTCGCCTTCGAAGACGATAGCGGCCCCCATGCCGGTCATCGCGGGACAGGCGGCGGCGCGGATGGCCTCGGCGATATTGCGCGGCCCGTCGGTATCGGCGACACCGGCATGGCGCTGCGCACCGGTAAACACCACAGGCTTGTCCGAGCCCACCAGAAGATAGGCCAGATAGGCGCTTTCCTCCATCGTATCGGTGCCATGCGTCACCACAACCCCGTCGATCTCCGGCGCGGAAAGCACCGTCTCGATCCGCTGGCAAAGCGCGAAAACCGTTGCCAGATCAAGTGCATAACTTCCCTTCGCCTGAAAGCTCTCGGCGCTGACCTCGATCCCGTCCAGCGGATCATGCAGCCCCGATAACAGGCTTTGCGCCGAAAGCCCCGCCGTCACCGGCCCGCCCTGTGTTTCGGCGCGCGACGCAATCGTTCCGCCGGTGGCAATCAGATGTATCCGTGCCATAGTCATCCTTTCCTGAAGGGGAAGCGGCCCTATCCGGCCTTACGCGATCCGCGGCCCTGCGCCTGCGCCGCTGCGGTGATAATCTCGGTCCAGCGGCGCACGAGATAGTTATGCTCGTCCATTGTCGAGTTCCAGACCGCGACATTCTTCGACCGCGCCCTGACCGACCCGCCCGAGCGCATATCGCCCTTGCGCACCGCGACATGCCCGTTGGGTCCCGGCAGATCGGTCGCGGCGGCGCGCCCCTCATACCAATAGTCCCATTCCGCAGGGGGCAGCGTGTCGCGCACCCGTCCGGGCACCGACATGTAATAGCCCTGCCGCGCGACTTGCGCGCCTGCGATGCCGGACAGATACCAGTTGAGCCATGCATAGGCACGATCCAGCCGTGCGCCCTCCAGATGCCGCGCCAGACACATGCCCCCATGCCATGCACGGTAGCCTTCCTCCGGCACGGCCTGACGCACCCGCAGCCCCGCCTCTTTCATCGCCACCACGGTCGGCGACCAAAGCGACGAGATCGCCAGCTCGCCCGCGCGGAACCGCTCCAGCGGCTCGGTCGCGCGCCGCCAGAATGGCGCCAGATGCCCCGAGGCCACAAGATCAAGCCCCAAGGCCGCCATCTCGTCGATCTCGGCCACGGTCATATTGCCCGGGTCGGCGACCTTCATCCGGTCGGCGGCCATCAAGGCCTGCACAAGGTCGAAAACACCGATCCCCGGATCATCCACCAGCGCCACCCGCCCATGCCAGCGCGGGTCCAGAAGCTCGGCCCAGCTTGTGACATCGCTGTCGACATTCAGTCCTGTCGCACCGATATCGATGGCGAAACTGTCGTAATTATAGACGGTTGGCAGCATCGAGATCTGCCGTCCCGGTCGCGCGGAAAGCGAGGCATCCGCCTGCACCCAAAGCCGCGTCGCCGGAACATCACCATAGCCAAGCGATCCCGGCACCGGATCTAGCGCGGGGCTTTCCATCTCGGACCAATAGGTGATGCGGTCGATCTCGATCGGCTGGATCGCGCGCCAGTGCCAGACGATATCGAGATTGTGGAAACACTGGTCATAGACATCATAGCTATGCGGCGACATGGCGGCGATGCGCTGCGCATTCACGAAATCCATCTCGATAAAATCAAGCTCGAACCCGAGATCGGCCTCCGCACGGTCCTTGAACCTGCGCCAAGGCTGGATTTCGGTGGTCAGAATACGCAGCCGGTCCGTCAAGCCACGGCCCTCGCGCAGGCAAGGCCGGTGAAGGCGGCAAACGAACGGCGGATCAAGTCGGGCTCCAGCCCTTCCAGTATGAAGACCAGCCGCGACAGACGCTGGCCCTCGGGCCAATGCGTCATATGGGTGGGGGCATGCACCAGATGCTGAACGCCATGAATGGCCACGGGACGATCCTCTCCTTCCAGAGCCAGGATCCCCTTCACGCGAAAAATACGATCACCATAACGATGCAATAAAAGCGTGAGCCAAATCCCGAACATGGTCCAATCTATACGCTCTTCGATCACCAGAGAGAAGGAGGTCACGCCTAAGTCATTATGATGGTGGTGGTGCGAGGCACACGGGCCTGCGTCGCCGCACAGTGCGGGCAGACGCGCGCGGTCGGCATCCAGCCCGTCCAGCATCTGCGTCACGCTGTCTTGCGTGCTCCAGACCGATGCGGCGGGGTTCATCCTATGCAGCCGCTCGCGCAGTCTTGCCACCTGCGCCTCATCGGCCAGATCGGTCTTGGTCAGGATGATCCGGTCGGCGCTGGCAATCTGGCGGATCGCCTCGGCGCGATGGTCAAGCTGTAACCCCGCATTGACCGCATCCACCGTGGTCAGCACCCCGCCCGTGCGGAAATGGCTGCGCAGAACCGGATGGGCGGTCAGCGTCTGCAAGACGGGATAGGGATCGGCCAGCCCCGTGGTCTCGATGACCACGCGCCCAAAGGAGATCTCGCCCCGCGTGCGCAGACTATGGAGGTTTTGCAGCGCCTCCGCCACCTCGCCACGCACGGTGCAGCACACGCAGCCCGATTTCAGCAGCACCACATTCTCGTCGATCCGGTCGAGGAGGTGATGGTCAAGCCCGACCTCTCCGAATTCGTTGATCAGGACGGCGGCATCCGACAGCGAGGGGTCCTCGAGCAGCCGCTGCAACAGCGTGGTTTTCCCCGAGCCAAGAAAGCCCGTGAGCAGGATGACTGGGGTCATTTGGCCTCCATGAAGGCAATCAGGTCCTCGTCCAGCGGGTCAAAAGCCCGCCCCGCCAGTGCCTCGGCCTCTGGCCACAGATGCGAGAGCGCCTCGAACACGCTCGACTTTCCGGTGGGCGAGGAGAGCACATAATTGATCCCCTGCCATTCGGCGAGGGTCAGGCGGCGATGGGCCAGCACGGCATTGGCCGCGCGGATCCGGCGCGCGCCCTCGGCACGGCGGGCCTGCCTGTCGGTATTGCGGGTAAACACGCCCTCGCGCCCCACAGCATTCGTCCAATGGTCATCGCATCCCAAGATGCCGCAAAGCGAGCACATATCCGAACCTTTCTCTTAGGTGATCCGGGCGGGTCGCCCCGCCCGGATCTGTTGCGCGAGTGGTTATTTGCGCGGGAAACGGGCCGCGTAATCATCGGCCATCTCGTTCATGGTGACGAATTTCACGCCCTCATGCGATTTGATATGGTTGAAGAGCCGTTCGAGCATCATCAGCACCTGCGGACGGCCCGAGACATCGGGGTGGATGGTGATCGGGAAGACCGCATAATCCATATTGGCATAGACCCAGTCGAACTGGTCACGCCACATCTCCTCGATATCGCGCGGATTGACGAAGCCGTGGCTATTGGGCGATTTCTTGATGAACATCATCGGCGGCAGGTCATCAAGATACCAGTTGGCGGGGATCTCGATCAGATCGGTCTCCTCGCCACGCACCAGAGGCTTCATCCAGTCCTCGGGCTTGCCTGCATAATCGATCTTGGTCCAGCTATCGCCCACCCGCACCCGATAGGGGGTGAAATCGTTATGCATCAGCGAATGGTCGTATTTGATGCCCTTCTTCAGCAGGAGTTCATTGGTGACATTCGAAAACTCCCACCACGGCGCAACATAGCCCGTGGGGCGCTTGCCGGAGATCTCGGTGATCAGGCCGATACATTTATCCAGCACCGCCTCTTCCTGCTCGGGGGTCATGGCGATCGGGTTTTCGTGGCTATAGCCGTGAATGCCGATCTCGTGGCCGCGCGCGGCCACATCCTTCATCTGCTCGGGGAAGGTCTCCGCCGAATGGCCGGGGATGAACCATGTGGTCTTGATGCCGAACTTGTCGAACATATCCAGCAAGCGCGGCGCGCCCACTTCGCCTGCAAACAACCCGCGCGAGATATCATCGGGGCTGTCCTCGCCGCCATAGGAGCCAAGCCAGCCCGCCACCGCATCCACGTCGATGCCGAAGCCAACAAGAATTTCCTTTGCCATTTTTCGTCTCCTTTTGAAAATCTTAGCCTGCGATCATCGTGACCGAGGCGGGGTCGAGTGCGAGCGTGACGGACGCGCCGGCATCCAGCCCAAGCGCGCGCTCGGCATGGGTTTCGATGCGGATCTCGCGCTGGTCGGCGAGCTGCATCCGGAAATAGCCGGTGGCGCCCACAATCTGGCGGCCTGTCACGGTCGCGGGCAGGCAGATCTCGCCTACCGTGCCTTGCGGGCTCAGGCGGAAGGCCTCGGCGGGGATCACCGCCAGCGTCGCCTCGGGCGCTCCTACCCCCGCCAGCGCCCCAAGAGGCGTGTCGAGGCGGGCAAACCCGCCCTCGGACGGCAGGCTGCGCCCCTCGATCAGCGTATTCGCCCCGATGAAATCGGCGACAAACGGCGTCGCGGGGCGGCGGTAAAGCTCTTTCGGGGCCGAGATCTGCTCGACCACCCCGTTCGACATCACCACCACGCGGTCCGACAGGCCAAGGGCCTCGGATTGCGCATGGGTGACAAAAATGAAGGTGATCCCCAGTTCGCGCTGCAACAGCTTCAGCTCGTTCTGGATGATCCGGCGCAGATTGGCATCGAGCGCGCCAAGCGGTTCGTCCAGCAGCAGAATCTCGGGCTCCACCACCAGCCCGCGGGCCAGCGCGATCCGCTGGCGCTGTCCGCCCGACAGGCGGTCGGCCTTGCGGTCGGCCACGGCGGTGAGGTCGAACATATCGAGGATGCGCTCCACCTTGCGGTCGCGTTCCGCGCGGGGCAGCCCCTTCACCTCCAGCCCGAAGCCGATATTCTGGCGCACCGTCATATGCGGGAAGAGCGCATAGTTCTGGAAAATCATCGAGGTCGGGCGCTTTTCGGCGGGAAGATGCGTGACATTGCGGTTCATCATCATCACCTCGCCATTGGTGATGTCCTCGAAACCGGCGATCATGCGCAGGGTCGTGGATTTGCCGCAGCCCGACGGCCCGAGAAAGGCGACAAACTCGCCCTTTTCCACCTTCAGGTCGAAATCGGACACGGCGACCGTGCCATCGGAATAGGTCTTGCCGACCGAAATCAGCTCGAGGTCATAGATCATGGGGCAGCCTGTTAAGTCTGAGGAAAAAGACCCGGACGGGCGATCCCGCCCGGGCCAGTCAGGGGAAACCCCGGTTTTAGGCGTTCAGGAACTCGTCCCAGCGTTGGATCAGGTGGTCATATTCATCCGGCCACTGATGCCAGTAAGCGACATTGGCCGCGCGTTCTTCCAGCGAGCCGCCATCGCGCAGATCGCCCGGATTGATGCCGCGGGTGGCCGCGCCTTTCCACGGCTGGCCTTCATACCAAAAGGCGTATTCATCGGGGTCCATCGCATCCTTGATATTGGTCGCGGGCGAGTAATAGCCCTGTTCGGTCACCATGATGCCCGGCTTGCCCGAGAGCCAGAAATTGGCATAGGCGATGACCGCCTCGCGGTTGGGCGTGCCCTTGAGCATCGACGGCCCGATGGCCCAGCCGCGATAGCCCTCTTTGGGGGTCGCGTATTTGGCGGGCTTGCCCTGCGCCTTGACCGCCATGACCGCGGGCTGCCACGCATCACAGACCACCATCTCGCCCGAAGCCATAAGGTTCACCAGCTCGCCGAAATCCCCCCAGAGCGCGCGGAACTGGCCCGCTTTCTTCTTGGAAATCAGGAACTTGGCGGCCTCGTCGATCTCGTCCTTGGTCGGGTTGCCGGGATTTTTGGCCTCCAGAAGGCCCAGCGAATTCATCGCCAGAATAGCCTGCCCGATGGCAATCAGCGGGTCCACATTGAGGCCCGACTTGCCTTTCCATTTGTCGTCAAACAGCGCGGTCCATGTATTGGCTTCCTCGGCCGAGAGCACATCGGGATTATAGCCGATGGAATCGTAGTTATAGACCGCTGGCACCATATAAAGCTGGGTCTGCGCCGCATCCGCCCAGATCTGGCCGGAGATCTGCGCCTTGGCATCCCATTTGGGGTTGGTCTTCGTGAAGGTGTCGCGGATCGAGGCCCAGTTGGGCACTTCGGAGACCGGAATGGTTTCGACATTATCGGTGGCAATCAGCGCCGGAAGGCGCTCGCCGATGATCTCCCAGCAGTCATAATCGCTGGAGCCCGACAGGATCTTGGTCTGCGCATCGGGATAGGTCGAGGGCGTGCCCGAGACCGACCCGACGCCGCTGGCCTCCTTGAACATGTCAAGGATGCGGTCCTGCACCGTGGTCGACAGACCCGTGGTGCGCAGCTGCTCGGACGAGAGGCTCTGCGCACGGGCGAAGCGTGCCCAAGGATGCATGCCCGAGCCAAGCGCCACCGCGCCCAGTGCCGCGCCCGAACGCAGGAGATGCCGTCTGTTGATGATGGTCATATGTCTATTCCCTGTTGAGGATAAGGTTGCAAAAAGGGCACCGCTTCTTTTTGTGTTTTTGCGGTATTCAGTAGCGGCCCGGTGTCAGGCCGCCATCGACCGTGATGACCTGCCCCGTAAGGTAGGAGGCATCAGCGGAGGCGAGGAACCCGATGACAGAGGCGATCTCGGCGGGCTCGCCCAGACGCTGCATCGGGATATAGGGGGAGGCGATTTCAGCCGCCTGCGGACCAAGACTATGGCCGGGGTTCAGAAGCTGCGCGGTGCGGATATAGCCGGGCGCCACGCCGTTCACGCGGATGCCACGCGCGGCAAATTCCACCGCAAGGCCGCGCACCAGCCCGATCACGCCGGATTTGGCCGCCGAGTAATGCACATGCTCGTCCCAGCCATAGGCCGTGCCCATGATCGAGCTGAGACAGATAATCGAGGCCCCTGCCTTCATCGCAGGCAGGGCCGGACGGATCACCCGCAGCATCCCCTTGAGGTCGATCTCGAACGTCTCGTCCCATTTCTCGTCGGTCATCTCGGCCATCGGCACACAATGGGCGATGCCCGCATTGGCCACGATCACATCGATCCGGCCATGCATCTCTAGCACGCGGGCGACCAGCGCATCACAGGCAGGCGTGTCGCGCACATCCAGCGCCATGAACTCCGCCGAGCCGCCCGCTTCGGTGATCGCCGCGACGACGCGCGCGCCCTCCTCGGCCAGAATATCGGTGACAATCACATGATCACCCTTGGCGCCAAAGGTCTCGGCGGCGGCGCGACCAATCCCGATCCCTGCGCCCGTTACAATCACCACCCGTTTGTCTTGGGTCATAGCATCACATCTCCGGAATTCGGGCCAAGCGTCTGGCCTACATAGAGTTTTGCGTCATCGGAACAGAGGAAGGCCACGCTTCCGGCCACCTCGGCCACCTCGCCAAACCGGCCCAGAGGCAGCTCCGCGCGTTTGGCGGCTTTCCAGTCTTCGGAAAGAGCCTCGACGAGGGGCGTGTTGATCGGACCGGGGGCCACGGCATTGACGCGCACGCCACGGTTTGAGACCTCGCGCGCCAACGATTTGGTCATGCCGATGATCGCGGCCTTGGCGCCTGCGTAATGGACAAGCTCGACACCGCCGACCTGACCAAGCTGGGAGGCCACATTGACCACCACCCCCTCGCCCGCCGCGAGCATCGCGGGCAGGCAGGCCCGTGTGCACAGGAAATTGCCACGCACATGCACCGCAAACATCCGGTCGAACTGCGCGGGCGTGATCTCGGCGAAGGGGGCCTGATGGCCGAAGCCCGCATTGTTCACCAAGATCTGCGGGTCGCCCAGCGAGGCGCGCACCTGATCCATCATCGCGCCCACAGAGGCCTCGTCCGATACATCGGCGGCCACGGCCATCGCCTCGCCCCCCGACGCCACAATCGCGGCGACGGTCGCTTGGGCCGCGTCAGGATGCAGGTCATTGACCGCCACCCGCGCCCCGTCTGCGGCAAGCCGGAGCGCAATGGCCGCCCCGATCCCCGAGCCCGCGCCCGTGACCAATGCGACGCGGCTCATGCTTCCTGCCCCTTGAACTTGCCTGCCCGTGCCGTGAAGCGCTTCATCAACAGCCCGTAGATCACCAGCAGCGTGAAGGAAAAGAGCGTGGTCAGCACCCCGAAGGCGAAGATATTGGGATAGATCTCCACCGAGAATGTCCCGTAGATCGCCAGCGGCAGGGTCAGGTCACGCCCCGCAGTAAACAGCGTGCGGGCAAACTCGTCATAGGAGAGCGTGAAGCTGAAAAGCATGGCCGACAGCACGCCCGGGAAGATGATCGGGAAGGTCACGCGGCGGAAGGTCTGCGCGGGGCTGACACCGAGCGCCATCGAGGCTTCCTCGACGCTGCGGTCGAAGCGGTTGAAGATCGCCAGCAGAACAAGGAAGGCAAAGGGATAGGTATAGACCACATGCAGCACGAAGCTGGTGCCCCACCATGCGCGGCCGATCCCCAGCGTGTTCGACAAAAGCGCCATACCAAGCCCCACCAGCACGCCCGGCACCATCATGCCAAGGATGATGAGGTAGAACACGGGGCCAGAGCCACGGAACTTGGTGCGGAAGGCCTCGGCGCTCATCACGCCCAGCACGGTCGAGACCACGGTCGTCATGAAGGCCAGCACCAGCGAGCGGATCAGGCTATCGCCCACAGGAAGCTGCGAGACGCGCGATCCATCGACCATGCCCAGAAGATGCTCGTACCAGTAGACCGACCAGTCGCGGATCGGGAATTGCGGCCCGCCATCGGCGCTTTGGAAGCTGAGGATCGCCAGCACGATCATCGGGCCGTAGAGGAAGAGGAGGAAGATCGCCGTATAGACGCCAAGAACGGGTTTGAGGATACGCGAGTGCATGGGTTACATCTCCTTGCGCAGGTCGACGATGCGCAGCGCCAGCGCGATGACGGCAGTGATGATGATGGTCAGGACCACGCCCGCCACGGCGGCAAAGGCCCATTTGAGCGACCCGACCTGCGAGACGATAATATTGCCCAGCAGGTTCACTTTGCGCCCCGAAAGCGAGGCGGCAGTGGCGAACTCGCCCAGCACCATCACCGAGACGAAGATCGCGCCCACCACCACACCGGGCAGCGACAGAGGCAGGATGATGCGGCGGAAGATGGTGCCGAAGGAGGCGCCCAGATCGCGTGCGGCCTCAATGACCGACGGGTCGATGCGGCCAAGCATGAAGGTGATCGGCCCCACCATGAAGACGCAGTAGATCTGGGTCATCCCTACTAAAACAGAGAACTCGGAAAACAGCAGGAAGGTCAGCGGCTCGTGTATGATCCCGAGATTCATCAAGATCGTGTTGATCGCGCCTTCCGTGCCCAGCATCGGACGCCAAGCGATCACGCGGATCAGGAACGAGGTCCAGAACGGGATCACACAGGCGACCAGAAGCGCGGTCTGGAGGGTCTTGTTACGGACGAAAAGCCCGATGAACAGCGCCACCGGATAGCCGATGGCAATCGTCGCCACCAGCACGATCGCCCAGATGCGGATCGTGGTGCCAATGGCGGAAAGATAGGTCGGGGACGACAGGAAGCGTTCCCAGCTGGCGGTGGTCAGCGTCGAATTCACGCTGAAGGTGGTCTGGGTCCAGAAGCTGACATAGATAACCATCGCCATCGGCAGCACCATGAAAAGCGCCATCCAGATCACGCCGGGCGTCAGCAACATCAGCGCGCGGTTCCGGTCTTTGCGGGCACGGGCGACGGCGGGGCTTTGGGATGTGGCCTCGGGGAGGTCGGTGGTTGCAGCAGCCATTATGCAGCTCCCTCGAAAATACGGATCTGGTCCGGATGGAAATGCAGCGCATAGGTCGCGCCTTCGGTCATCTCGGGCAGGCGTGGCTGGCCCAGATGGTCCACGACCTGCACAAGCTGCCCGTCATTGGTGCGGAAAAATGCCAGCGCGGTGGGGCCGTTGAACTCCCCCGTCAGATAGCGCGCAGGGAAGGAGAGATGCCCCTCGGGCACAGCGTCGGGGCGGGCGATGCTGATCTGGTCGAAACGCACGCCAAGGCTGCCCGCACCGCGCGGCATCAGATGCGGCGGCAGGGCGAATGTGGCGGCACCGGTGGCAAAGCCCGCGCCCGTCCCCTGCCCCGCAAGGATGTTCCACGCGTTCAGATGGCGGGCGGCGGCGGCATTGTCGGGATTGGCAAAAAGACGGGTGGCGGGCGCATCCTGCACGATCCTGCCGCCCGACAGAATGGCGACCGTATCGCCCATCGTCAGCGCCTCGGCCTCGGAGCCCGTGACATGCAGGAAGGACACTTTCAGCCGCTCGCGGATGGCGCGCAATTCGTCACACATCCGCGCGCGCAGATTGGCATCAAGCGCGCCAAGCGGCTCATCGAGAAGCACGATCCGCGGTTCGGTCACCAGCGTCCGCGCCAAGGCGACCCGCTGGCGCTGCCCGCCCGAAATTGCCCCCACACCGCGATGGCCAAAGCCCTTGAGCCCGACCAGATCCAGCGCCGCCTCGGCGCGCTCGATCACCTCTTTCGGGTCGCTCACCGCCGCCTTGGCACGATGACGCAGCCCGAAGGCTACATTGTCGCGCACGCTCAGATGCGGAAAAAGCGCGAAATTCTGGAAAACGAAGCCGATATCACGCAGATGCGGCGGAACCCCGTCCAAACGGGTGCGATCAAAGCTGACCGTGCCGGTATCAGGTTCCTCAAAGCCCGCAATCACCCGCAGCAGGGTCGTCTTGCCCGAGCCGGATGCCCCCAGAAGGGATACATAGCGGTCGTCAGGCACCGTGAAGTCCAGACCGTCCAATGCAGTTACATCGCCGTATTTTCGGCTGACCCCGGATAGCGTGAGCATCGGCGTCTCCCTGTTATTTTTGATATATGCATACAAAAATCGATTCTGCCTTTCGATCAAGGCTTTTTCGATCTTTGTGCTCAAAAATCATTTTTTCAGGATCGCAAGCCAAAATAACATCATTCTAGTGCGTAAAAACCAGACATGCCGGCTGTTTTTGGCAAGATAACTGCTCAGTTGATGATCAGAATAAGATCTTTGTGTGCAAAGATCATTGATACATTGCGTGCAAAAACCGTTATTCTGACTCGCAAGACCTTCTCGGCGCAGACGGAGCCCCCCTATGAGCACAGCGATCATCGACCGCAACGACGCGACCTCCGGCACGCCTGCCACCATGTTCGAGGCCGCCGCCTCGCTGTTGCGCAGCAATATCGAGGCAGGGCATCTTCTGGCAGGCTTCGTCTTGCAGGAAAGCGCCCTTGCCGAGCGGCTGGGCATGTCACGGGCCACCGTCAAACGCGCCTTTTCCATCCTTGAGGACGAGGGGCTGCTGACCCGTTTTTCCGGTCGCGGACTGGTGGTGGCGGGCGGGTGCGGCACGCCGCAGCGCGTTGATCTGCGTCAGGTCGAGCTGGATCTGGAGGGGCTGGACGACGCCTTGGGGCAGCCCTCTTGGCACCGCATCTATGCCGAGGTCGAGCGCGAGCTGTCGCGCAGCCTGATCTTTGGCCGTTACCGCGTGATCGAAGCGATGATCGCGCAGGAATACGATATTTCGCGCACCGTGGTGCGGGATGTGCTGGGGCGGCTGCAGGAACGGGGGCTGGTCCAGAAAACCCAGACCTCCCGTTGGATCGTCGAACCGCTCACCGCCCAACGCATCAAGGATAAATTCGAGCTGCGTCAGGTGCTTGAGGTGGCCGCGCTCAAATCGGGCCGCGCCGATCAGGCCAGCCTGCAGCACCTTCTGGACGAGATCCGCAGCCTTGATCCGGTCGAGAGACTGTCGCCGGCCCGCTGGTTCCGGTTGGAGGGCTGCTTCTTCGAGGCTGCCGTCATGGCCACCCCCAACCGCGACCTTGCCCGTTTCGCCGAACTCAACCGCCGCGCGCTGGATGCCTCGCAGCTTGCGCTGTTCTCGCTCGGGCTGCCGCCCGACCTGCAGACGCTGCGCGAGATCGCGACCATTATCGAGCTGCTGCAAACGGGGCCGGTATCGGCGGCGGCGGATCTGCTGACCACCCATCTGGGCAATGCGATGGCGCGCACCATCGCGCAGCTCAAGATCACCGCGATCATCGACCCGCCGACCGATCTGGCCCCCTATCTCAGCCCTGCCTGAGGCCCCTCTCTAGATTACGCCCCGGCCTAGCCCCTATGCATGAACTCGCAAAAGGCCTGCACGGCGGCGGAGTGTTCCACATTTGCCGCCCATGCCAAGCCCACATTCATCGTGGGGATCGGATCGGCCAGCGTGATCACATCGACCCGCCGCCCGTCCAGCGACCACGGTCGATAGACCATATCCGACAGGATCGTGACCCCCATCCCTGCCCCGACCATCGAGCGCACCGCCTCGGTTGACGAGGTCCGAAACGCAATTCTGGGCCGCGCCCGCAAATGGTTCCAGTAACGCTGCGCGGTATTCGAGGCCTCGTCCACGGTCAGCATGACATAAGGCTCCTGCGCGACATCGGCCAAGGTCACAACGGGCTTCTCCAGCAGGGGATGTTCGGCCCCGACCCAAAGCCTGCGCCGCGATTGCAACAGCGTCTCGTAAAGCAGCCCTTCCTGATTGGCGATATTCGAGGTCAGCATCAGTGCCAGATCATAGCGGCCAGAGACCAGGCCGTCCTCGATCGCCTCGCGCGGGGCCTCGACCATCTGCAGCGTCACCTTCGGAAAGGCACGGATGAACCGTTCAAGATAGGGCGAGGCATAATAGCCCGCCACCGTATAGGTCATCGCCAGACGCAGCGCGCCCTCCACCTCGCTGCGCCGCAGGTTGGGGGCGCGCACCGCCTCGTCCAGAGCACTCAGCACGCGCCGCGCATGATCTTGAAAGATCGTCCCCTCATAGGTCAGCCCCATGCCCCCCGCATGCCGGTCGAACAGGGGGGCGCCGACAATCTCTTCAAGCTGGCGGATGGCCGTGGTGACAGCCGATTGCGAGACATTCAGTTCCTTCGCCGCCCGCGACACCTGCCCCTCGCGGGCGACGGCAACAAAGTAGCGAATCTGGCGGAAGGTGGGTTCGTTCATTATAGGAGATACCTCTATTCCACAAAACAGATACAGCCTTGGGGCGATCCTGTAGCGACTGCACGCCGCGCAGATGAAAACCCTTTATTGTCGGGGCATTTGCCGGATAACGCCGGATAAAAGCGATATATCTGTTTCAACCGGAGGCCACCGCGCCCAGCAGCATTATTCATTTTTCAGAATTCATTACCAGCATATTCTGTATTTTACATTCCGCCGAAACCCTGTCTTGATGAGAACAAGGCCGGAAAAATCCGGCACCGAGGCCCGCGAGAGGCCACCCAACAGAGACACCATAACCCGAAGATCCGACGCTCTGCCTGCCATAGCCCCCATGCGCCGCTGTGCCTCTTGGCCATGCGCTGCGGGCATGCAGCTATCGCGTGGCCAAGACCCGCCTGTTGCCCGCTCCGGCCAGCATCCGCTCTGGCCGTCGCCCCGACATGCCGTTCTGCCGCGACCGGATCCGCCAGAAAAGGAGAGGCACGTGCCCGCCACCCTCAATTGCGACATGGGAGAAAGCTTCGGCCTCTATCGCTTTGGCGATGATGCCGCGATCATGCCTCTCATCGGACAGGCCAATGTGGCCTGCGGTTTTCACGGATCGGACCCCAGCCATATGCGGCGCACCGTCGCGCTGGCACGGGCCCATAATGTCAGCGTGGGCGCGCATGTCTCGCTGCCCGACCTGCCCGGCTTCGGACGGCGCGAAATGAAGATGGACCGTCAGGAAATGGCGGATATCATTCTCTACCAGATCGGCGCGCTGAAAGGGTTTGTGGATGCCGAAGGAATGACGCTCGACTATCTCAAGCCGCACGGGGCGCTTTACGGCATGGCAGCACGGCAGGAGCATATCGCGCATGCCGTCGCCGATGCCGCCGAAATCTACGGCCTGCCGGTGATGGGGCTGACGGGCACCCTGCATGAACGCATTTACACCGAACGCGGCCTGACCTTCTGGGCCGAGTTCTTCGCCGATCTCGAATATGACGACGAAGGCCGCCTGATCATCACCCGCGACCATCAGGCCGTTGACCCCGCACAGGCCGCCGAACGCTGTCTGCGCGCTGTGTCCGAGGGCCTTCTGACCACCGTTTCGGGCAAGCATCTGCCGGTGCGCGCCGAAACCATCTGCATCCATTCCGATACGCCGAACGCTGTCCAGATCGCTCAAGCGGTCAAGGCCGCGCTTGGCCAATGACGCTCCCACCCCTGCACGAAAGGATCCTGCTCATGCCCACCGAAATCCGCTCTCCCGTTCCGGGCACCTTCTATCGCAAACCCGCCCCCGACCAGCCCGCCTTCAAGGAGGCCGGAGACAGCGTTGCGGCTGGCGAGACCGTCGGCTTGGTCGAGGTGATGAAGACTTTCATCGAGATCAAGGCCGCCGATGCCGGTGTGATTGCCGAGTTCACCGTCGAGGATGGCACCCCCGTCACCCCCGGCCAATGTGTCTGCGTAATGGAGTAAGGGGATGGGGATCACAAAACTTCTGATCGCCAATCGCGGTGAAATCGCGCTGCGCATCCAGCGCGCGGCCCGCGATCTGGGAATAAAGACCGTGCAGGTCCATTCCGAAGCCGATACCGAGATGCTGGCGGTCAAACTGGCCGATGAGGCCATCTGTATCGGCCCCGCGCCTGCGGCCAAATCCTATCTGGATATCGACGCGATCCTGAAAGCGGCCCACGACAGTGGCGCGGATGCGATCCATCCGGGCTACGGGTTTCTGTCGGAGAATGCAGAGTTCGCTGATGCGGTGGTTGCCGCAGGGCTCATCTTTGTAGGTCCCTCGGGTGACACGATCCGCATGATGGGCGACAAGGCCGCCGCCCGCGCGAGCGCTTTGGCCGCAGGCGTGCCCACCGTGCCGGGATCGGAAGGGATCATCACCGATATGGCCGCCGCCGAAGCCCTTACCGGACAGATCGGCTTTCCGGTCATGATCAAGGCCGCCGCCGGTGGAGGCGGGCGTGGCATACGCGTGGCGGAGACGGCGGAAGAGTTCCGCACGCTGGCCCCGCAGGCCTCTGCCGAGGCCAAGGCCGCCTTTGGCGATGGGGGTATCTATATCGAGAAGCTGATCGCCCGCGCCCGCCATGTCGAGGTGCAGATCATGGGCGACGGGCAGGATGTGGTGCATTTCTTCGACCGCGAATGCTCGCTGCAGCGGCGTCGCCAGAAGGTCTGGGAAGAGGCCCCTTCGGCCGCGCTTGATGACACCACCCGCGAGGCGCTGTGTCAGTCTGCCGTGGCGCTGGCCAAGTCGGTCAATTACCGCGGTGCGGGCACGCTGGAATATCTCTATGACGATGCGACGGGCGCTTTCTACTTTATCGAGATGAATACCCGCATTCAGGTCGAGCATCCGGTGACCGAGATGATCACCGGCCATGACCTTCTGGCCGAGATGATCCGCGTGGGAGGCGGTGCGCCCCTGTCGCTGCGCCAATCCGACATCCAGCGGCGCGGCCATGCCATCGAGGTGCGGCTGAACGCCGAGGATCCGGCCAATAATTTCATGCCCTTCCCCGGTGTGGTCAGCGGGCTGCGCCTGCCCGACGGGCCTGGCGTGCGGATGGATCACATGCTCTATCAGGGCTATGCGATCCCGCCTTTCTACGACTCGCTGCTGGGCAAGCTGGTGGTCTGGGCGGACACCCGCGAGGCGGCGCTGACCCGCCTTGGCCGTGCGCTTGGCGAGTTGCAGGTTGACGGCCTGCCCACCACCGCGCCGCTGTTCAGCGCGCTTCTGGGCGATGCCGAGCTGCGCGCCAATCGCGTCCACACCAAATGGCTGGAACCCTGGTTAGAGACCCACGCCCATCTGATCGCGCAAGAAAAGGATAAAGCCGCATGAGCTGCCGTTATTCCTATGGCGGAGACGAGCATATCTTCGTCGAAGTCGATCCGTCCATGTCGCTCGAGGCGTTCTTTACCTCGCTTTCCATGACCAATGCGGTGCGCGACGCCGAAATCGAGGGCATCACCGAGATCTGCCCCGCCAATGCCTCGTTCCAGATCAAATTCGACCCTGATGTGATCGCGCCCGAAGACCTGATGGCGCGGCTGCAGGAGCTGGAGGCACAGGCCGAGGCGGCCCCTGCCGTGCTCGACACCCGCATCGTTGAAATTCCTGTGTATTATCAGGACCCTTGGACGCATGAGACCCTGATGCGCTTTCGCGAGCGCCATCAGGACCCCGCGGCCACCGACCTTGAATATGCCGCGCGGATCAACGGTTATGACAGTGTCGAGGCCTTCATCGAGGCGCATTCCGGCGCGCCTTGGTTCGTGTCGATGGTGGGGTTCGTGTCGGGGCTGCCGTTCCTTTACCAGATGGTGGATCGCGACCGGCAGATCGAGGTGCCCAAATATCTTCGCCCGCGCACCGATACGCCAAAGCAGACCGTAGGCTATGGCGGCTGTTTCTCCTGCATCTATTCGGTGCGTGGCGCGGGCGGATACCAGATGTTCGGCATCACGCCGATGCCAATCTACGACCCCGAGCAGAAGGTCGCGCATCTGAAGGAGTTCATGGTCTTCTTCCGCCCCGGCGACATCGTGAAATGGAAACCCATCACCCGCGAGGAATATGACCGTATCCTGCGCGAGGTCGAAGAGGGCAGCTATACCCCCCGCATCCGCCCTGTGCGCTTTTCTCTGGAAGAGTTCAACGCCGATATCGACGGCACCAATGCCAAGCTGATGGAGGCGCTCCATGCCGATTAATGTGATCTCCGCCGGAATTTCCACGACGGTGCAAGACCTTGGCCGTCCGGGCTATTACCACTTGGGCATCCCGATGGGCGGCGCGATGGACCGTATGGCGCTGCGCGCGGGCAATCTTCTGGTCGGCAATGAGGAAGGGGCAGCCTGTCTGGAATGCGCCTTTTTCGGGCCGGAGCTGGAATTTACCGAGGATGCCGTGATCGCGATCACCGGCGCGGAGCTGCCGCCCAAGATCGATGGTGCGCCCCAGCCCACATGGACCGCGCTGGACGTGCGCGCGGGTCAGGTGCTGTCGTTCGACTATCTGCAAGCGGGCGCACGGGCCTATATCGCCGTGGCTGGCGGGATCGATGTGCCGATGGCGCTTGGATCGCGCTCGACCTATGCCATCGGCGCGCTTGGCGGGGTCAAGGGGCGGGCCGTGCAGCCGGGGGATGAATTACCGATCGGGACGGGGGCCAAGGCCGGCACCGGCAATAGCCTGCCGCCGGAGCTGCGCCGCCTTCCGGCCGCCCGCGCCGAGCTGCGCATTCTCCCGGGGCTTTACAACCACCGCCTGACCGAGGCCAGCCTTGCGCAATTCTTCAAGGAGGACTGGCGCGTGGCCAATGAGGCCGACCGGATGGGCTACCGGTTCCAAGGCGGCACGCCTTTGGAATTTGTCGCACAGGACCAGCCTTTTGGCGCAGGATCGGACCCGTCAAATATCACCGATGCCTGCTACCCTTACGGGTCGGTGCAGGTGCCCAGCGGGGCAGAACCCATCATCTTGCACCGCGATGCGGTTTCGGGCGGCGGGTATTTCATGCTGGGCACGGTGATTTCGGCGGATATGGACCTGATCGGCCAGCTCCAGCCCAATATGCATGTCCGGTTTGTGCCGGTCGATATGGCCACCGCCCTGCAAGCGCGCCATGACCGGCGCCAGCAACTGGACAGGATCCGCAAGGCATTGGCCTGATATGGGCCAAAGCCAGACATGAAAACGCCGCGCCCTCTGTTCGGGGGCGCGGCGTGCAGGAACGAAAGGGATCAGAGCGAGGCGTCGAGCGCTTCGATGATCTTGTCGCCCATTTCCGAGGTCGAAACCGGCACACCGCCTTCGGGGCCCAGCAGGTCTGCGGTGCGCACGCCATCGGCAAGCACCTTTTCCACGGCCGCTTCCAGACGGTCGGCTTCCGCGCCCAGATCGAAGCTGTAGCGCAGCGCCATCGAGAAGCTCAGGATGCAGGCGATCGGGTTCGCCTTGCCCTGACCCGCGATATCGGGGGCCGAGCCGTGCACGGGCTCATACATCGCTTTCGGGCGACCATTGGCCATCGGCGCACCAAGGCTGGCCGAGGGCAGCATGCCAAGCGAGCCGGTCAGCATCGCCGCCGCATCCGACAGCAGATCGCCAAACAGGTTGTCGGTCACGATGACGTCGAACTGCTTGGGCGCGCGGCACAGCTGCATCGCGCCCGCATCGGCATACATATGCGACAGCTCGACTTCGGGGTATTCCTCGTCATGCACGCGCTGCACGACTTCGCGCCACAGGATGCCCGACTCCATCACATTGGCCTTCTCCATCGAGCAGACCTTGTTGCCGCGACGTTTGGCCAGTTCGAAGGCCGAACGGGCAACGCGCTCGATTTCGCTCTCGGTATAGCGCTGGGTGTTGATGCCCACACGCTCGTTGTTTTCAACGATGATGCCGCGCGGCTCGCCGAAATAGATGCCCGAGGTCAGCTCGCGCACGATCATGATATCAAGACCGGCGACCACATCTTTTTTCAGCGAGGAGAAATCGGCCAGCGCGTCAAAGCATTGTGCGGGGCGCAGGTTGGAATAAAGATCCATCTCCTTGCGCAGACGCAGCAAGCCGCGCTCGGGCTTCACCGAGAAATCCAGAACGTCGTATTTCGGGCCGCCCACGGCGCCCAGAAGCACCGCATCGACCTCTTGCGCCTTGGCCATGGTTTCGTCCGACAGCGGCACGCCATGCACGTCATAGGCCGCGCCGCCCACCAGATCTTCGGAGACATCAAAGGCCACATCGCGCTTTGCGCCGAACCAGTTGATGACCTTTTTGACTTCGGTCATGACCTCGGGGCCGATGCCGTCGCCCGCCAGAATGAGGATCGAAGGGTTTGCCATGAAATACCTCCCGCATGTTCAGGCCCAACTGGCCAATAAGACAAGGTTGGGCGAGGGCGTAGCCAATGCCCGCCTCGGGGTCAAGTTCCGAACGTGCACTTGGACGGCACCGGAAGACGGTGCGCGGGGAGAAAAAATCGGCAGCATTGAAGATGACGCAGCGTCATAGGCGAGGTTTCGCAGTCGTGAAAATCAGCCGCTCGCGCAGGGGCGTCCGATTTTGCATGATAGGACCATAAAGAGCAGAACGGAAAAACGCATGACTCGCAGACTCCTGATTCTCGGGATGGGGGGGCTTTTCGGAGCCGCCGCCGCCCGCGCCTTTCGTGCCGCAGGCTGGGATGTCGACCGCTACCATCGCGGCTCGGATGTCTCGATTGCGGCGCGCGGTGCCCGCTGGATCATCAACGCCACCAATCCCGCCAATACCGCAGAGCTGGAGCGCGACCTGCCGGACCTGACCAAGAAGGTGATTGCCGCAGCCCGCAACTCGGGGGCTTCGGTCATCGTCCCGGGGAATTTTCACATTTATGGCCGCAGCGGCACGGCGTGGGGCCCCGACTGCCCCCACGCGCCGGTCAGCCGCCGTGCCAAAGCCCGCAGCGAGGCCGAAAAGCGCTATCGCGAGGCCGCCGATGCCGATCATGCCATGCTGATGCTACGGGCGGGCGATTTCGTCATGCCGGGCGCACAGGCCACCTTGATGAACAGCCTCGTCCTGCCCAAGCTTGCCAAACACGAGATCACGGCGCTGGGTCCGGCGGACAAGCTGCATATCCATGCCGATCTGGAAGATCTGACGCGGGTCGCCGTGGCCTTGGCCGAAACCGCAGACGAAGGCGGCGGCTTTCTGGACATTCCCTTCCCCGGCACGCGCTTTTCCGCCCGTCAGCTCGCCGAGAGCCTCTCCAGACAGATCGACAAGAAGATCCGCCTGAAATCCTATCCGTGGTGGCGGGCACAGTTCAGCGCAAGCGGGCGTCAGATGGCGGCCAACCGTGCATTCTACCAAAATGACCACGTCATTGACGAGGGCCCGTTCCGCATGCTGTTCCCGACCTATGAGACCAAATCACTGGACCGGATCGCCTTCGAGCACCTTTATATGCGCGGCATGAAGGTCAAACCCGAGGGTCGCGCCGCCGATCAATCGCCCCGTGCGCAATCGCATGGCCAAGCGATGTCGACCCAGACCATCTTGTAACGCGTCGAGACATGGGCCGGAGCCTGCCACCGCGTTCCGGCCCCAGAGACCTGCAACCGCCGATCCGGCAGGATGTAATCCAGCCGCAGCAGCCTGCCCGACAGATCGCTCGTGGCAAAGGGGCTTCCCCGCTGCGCGGCATCCGTGGATGCGGGACGGGGATCTTGCAATCTTGGATGGGCAAGAAGCGCCTGCAAGGCATCCTTGCGTCCTTCGGACTGGTCGGGGTCCAGATTGGCGCGCCCCAGCATCACCACGGGCGGATCGTCGGGCAAGCCCGCAAGATAGGGCAACCAGAACGCCGTCTCGTCATGATTGCGCCGCCCGTTGCGATCTTCGGGCCCGTCGAAAATCGGGGGGGTGGCCGCCCAGACCAAAAGCCGCAATGCGTGACCGGCCTCGTGCAGGCGCACATCCCAATGTACGGTGGAGGACAGGCGTTGCACCCGCTGCGCCGCCTCGGACAGGCCCGCGCCCGCGATTAGAGTGTCCGGCATGTCCCGCCAGAGCGTGCCACTCAGATCCTGCACCGGCCCGATCTCCAACCGTGACAGCAATAGCACCCCGCCCTGCCCCGTAAACCGGCCATATCCCTGCGCATCCCTTGCCTCGCCCAGAACGCCGTTCCCATCCAGATCCGCCCCCGATGGCAGACCGCTATTGGGCTGGAGATGCAATGCATAGGGATAGTCCAGACCCTGCGCGGCAAGCCTCTTGCGAAAGGCCTCTGCCGCCAGCCCCTGCGCATCCCAATCGAAATCAAGAAGCAGCAGCACATCCGCAGACAAGCTGGCCATTTCCGCGACACTGGCCGCAATCTGCGGGTCCTTCCGCGCAAGAATATCGCGATACAGAAGCCCCGGCCCCTTCCGGCCAAGCTGCGGATCCCAAAGCGCAATCCGCAGCCCCGATGCCTCTTCAGCCACGGCCAGTGTCAGGCCCCATAGCCACAGGGCCACACAGATCAGGCCGCCTGATAGGTGCCGTCGTCTCCGGCTTCGGCTTCGGCACGGGCGTGACGCCTGCGTTGCGCGATCATCGCCGCGATCCGGCCCATCGCCATGCCACGCATCACCAAAGCCGTAGGAAGGAATGCCCATAGGATCACCAGCCAGATCAAAGCATGCGGGCTGCGCGGCATCACCGAAACAAACGCAATAGAGACCAGCTTCAGCAGCACCGGCAGCAGAAAGGGAAGAACCACACCGACACTCGCATTCACCCAAGAATCGCGGCGCAACCTGTCCACCACATCCCCGCCCATCGTCGGATCGAAGGTCGGCAGATTGACCCAGACATTGAACCGCTCCTGCCGGTTGGGCCATCCCAGCGCATGAATCGCCACAAGAAAAGCCCCGATGCCCGTCAGGCACACCATGCTTGCAAGCCCCGCAAGGCTTTGCAACACCCCCAAACGCGATTGCGCCGCAGCGGGCAGAACCTGCATCAGAAGCCGCAAGGGGCTATAGGGGAAATCCAGCAGACCGCCGAAAGCATGCCCGAGCGCCAGCAAAAGCCGGTTGAAGGTGCTGGGCACCGCAGGGGCGATACTGGCCAGAGACAACAGGATCACCAGCCCGAAAAACACCAGAAAACGGATGCGGTTATAGGGCGCGGCATCGCGGAATTCGACAAGGCAGGGATAGACGGAACTGTATTCGAACACGGTCAGCCCTGCGAGAAACAAGGCGACAAAGGCCACGACCTGCATCGTATCGGCCCCTGCTCCGGGCAGAAGAAGCGCCGGAACACAGATCACGAATGCCAGTAATAGCGCCCGAAGACTGGCGCCGAAGATACGTAAAACCACTGCCCTGCCCTCTGGTCCGGACAACCGCGATACACTGTCGGGGTTTTATACCGGATCTGGATACTGCCTTAATCTTGCCATGATTTTGCCCAACTTCGCCACGTTTGGCAATCCGGCCGTGAAAATGCAGCCTATTTTCACAAAGCATCGGCCTTCCTGCCACAGCGGACGCGCCTCAGGCCTTATCCGGTTTGACGTCATCTGCCGCATGGCAAAGAGGGCCTCTCTGCCTTGAGCGTCTTTTGCAGTGCCTTCCGGCACAGGATGTAAAGCGTTGTGCCCGACAGGATCAAAAGACCGCACAGCACCAGCAACGGCAGCCCCAGAAACAGGAAATCTTCCCGCGAGCCGACAAACAGGGACGCGACCCCGATATGCTGACAGTGCCCCGACACGCTGGCAAACCCGCATGCCAAGCCAAGAACATAAACGCAGAAAATACAATCGGCCCCCGCCAATACGGCATTCAGGACCACCCAGATTTTCAACAGCCGGATTTGCAATTTCAATATACCTCCTCGATAGGCTCAGAAATGAGACGCATAAAATAATCGCCTGAGCCGTTTTGTAGAAATGGCGGACCGGGAACAGGGATTTTGTCGCGGCACGACATCCCGTCCACCGCCGCCATCCGAGAACAACCGGCCAGATCGGTCTAAATATTGAACATAAACGCATAATTGCGCGCCGGTTTACGAAAACCCTTGGCATATCAACGGCGGCCTCCGGCCAGCGAAACGCTCTGTTTTACGCTTTTTTTCACATAGCCGACATGCACCTGATGCAAATATTTTCACCCACACTCTACATTTCAGGCATTTTTCTTAATCAATCGATCAAACATCCACCCCGCCTTCGGCTTGACAATCGGCTTCAGGCCCGACGTTTTGCTCGGGATGACTTATTGAATAAAGAGACAGTTGATGACGACGGACACTCTGGAATCCTTTCTGGGAACAGTCGGGGGCATCGTATGGGGCCCCTACCTTCTTATCCCTCTCCTTCTGGGAACGGGTATTTTTCTCACCTTCCGACTGGGCGCGTTGCAGTTTGTCCGTCTTGGCGCGGCGCTGCGCCTTGGTCTGTGGCGCCGTCACGATCATGGGGCCGAAGGGGATATCAGCCAGTTTCAGGCGCTGACCACCGCAATGGCGGCCACTGTCGGCACCGGTAACATCGTGGGGGTTGCCACCGCCATCAGCGTGGGCGGCCCGGGGGCGCTGTTCTGGATGTGGGTGACGGCCCTGCTGGGGATGGCCTCGAAATATTCCGAAGCCTTCTGCGGTGTGCGCTTCCGCGTCACCGATGCGGCGGGCGAGAAATCGGGTGGCCCGCAATATTACCTCGAACGCGGCATTCCGAACGGGTTCGGGAAATTCCTCGCCATCGCATTCTCGATCTTCGCGGTCTGCGCCTGTTTCGGCATCGGCAATATGACGCAGGGCAATTCCATCGCCTCGAACCTCGACCAGAGCTTCCATATCCCGACATGGATCTCCGGCGCGGTGCTGGCGGTGATGACGCTGGTTGTTCTGGTGGGCGGGATCAAGTCCATCGGTCGGGTGACGGCGGGTCTGGTGCCTGCGATGATCGTCTTCTATGTGCTGGGCGCGCTGTATATTCTGATCGCCAATGCGGGCACCATTCCGGCGGCTTTGGCCGAGATCTTCTCGGACGCCTTTACCGGCTCGGCGGCCACCGGCGGGTTCCTGGGCTCGACCATCATGATCGCTGTGCAATTCGGTGTGGCACGCGGCATTTTCTCGAATGAATCCGGCATGGGGTCGGCTGCGATTGCCGCAGCTTCGGCCCAGACCAGCCACCCCGTCCGGCAAGGGCTTGTCTCGATGACACAGACCTTTATCGATACGATCATCGTGGTCAGCTGCACCGGTCTGGTGATTGTCACCACCGGCGTCTGGAACCAGCTCGACCCCGTGACCGGCGAGCAGATCTCGGCGGCCGTGATGACCGCCCGCGCCTTCTCCCACGGGCTGCCGGGAAGCTGGGGCGACTGGATCGTGACCTTGGGTCTTGTGCTTTTCGCCTATTCCACCATCCTCGGCTGGGCCTATTACGGCGAACGCAATATCGAGCGGCTCTTCGGTCGCCGCCTTGTCATGCCCTTCCGCGTGCTGTTCTCGGCCATCGTCTATATCGGCTGCACCATGCAGCTGGGTGTGGTGTGGAACTTCTCGGATGTGATGAACGGGCTGATGGCCATCCCGAACCTGATCGGCCTCTTGATCCTGTCGGGGCTGATCGCCCGCGAAACGCGCCACTACCTGCGCCATGATCCCAAGCTGGAGGCCAACCAGCACGAGATCGAGGCCTTCATGCAGGGTCAGCCCGGCTGGGACGAGTGGAAAGCCTCAGATCATACCGTGCATCGCTAAGGAAAGGGGGCCGCTTGGCCCCCTTTTTCATCTGCGGGTGATGCCGCTCATCGGTGCGATTTTCGACCCGTCCGAGAAACGGTGCAGCCGGAAGGGCGTGGGGTCCACAATGGGCGGATGGCCGGTCATCAGATCGGCCACCAGCCGCCCCGCTCCCGGACCAAGCCCGAAGCCATGCCCCGAAAATCCGGTCGAGACAAACAGCCCCTTGACCCCGTTCTTCACCCCTTCGGTGCCGGAGATCACAGGGATCACATCGGGCAGCACGTCGATAATCCCCGCCCAGCGTTGTTCGATCTTCATGCCCTTCATCTTTGGCCAGCGGGCCGAGACCTGTGCAAAGACCTTATCGATAAAGGCGGTCTCGGGCTGGGGGTCCATGATGCGGGTCTCCTCGAAGGGGGTCACATCATTGGCGCTCCATTTGCGCTTGGTCTTCAGCCCGTCCACAAAGGCCGAGCCAAAGCCGAAACGCAGCCCGCGCCATTCGTTCTTCAGCGCCGGAAGGAAGGCGCCGAACAGGCGGAAGCTATCAGGGGTGATCTCGTAGCGGCTATTGGCGGAAGAGGCGATGGTATAGCCGCCGTCCATCCGGCGCCGCATGGCGAATTCGCGGAACTTGATCGTGCCTTCGGGCCCGCCCTCCATGGGGGAGGTCCGCAGCACGGTGTTCTTGGTGCGCAGCTGCGGCAGGTAGATGCCCATATTGTCCAGCATCAGCCGCGACCAGATACCCCCCGCCAGCAGCACCTGCGAACAGGCGATCCGCCCGTGTTCGGTGATCACACCCGTCACGCGGCCATCCTTGACGTCGATCATCCGCACCGCCGTATTCTGATGCACGCTGCCACCACGGGCCTGCACCGCGCGGGCCACGGCAGGCGCGGCCTTCTGCGGTTCGGCGCGGCCATCCTTGGGGTTGTGAAGCGCGCCCTTGATCGGCAGATCCATCCCCTCGTGATCGGCCAGCGCCTCCTCACGGGTGATCATGCGCGCGGGGATCTGGTAGCTTTGCAGCAGATCAGCCCATTCCTTTTCTTCTTCCAGCACATCATCGCTGGCACAGGTATAGGTCACCCCCGACTGGCGATAGCCCGTCTCGGCCTCGACCCTCTCGTTGAGCCCCTCCCACATGCGCACGGCTTCTACCATCAAGGGCATCTCGCGCGGGTCACGATGGGTCAGCCGCACCCAGCCCCAGTTACGGCTGGATTGTTCCGCCCCGATCTCGCCCTTCTCGCAGATCGCCACCTTCAGCCCGCGGTCCACCAGTTCAAGCGCGGCACAGGTGCCCGCAATTCCACCGCCGATAATCACAACATCCACCGCCTCCGGCAGGACGGCATCGCTTTCGACCGGGTCTAGCTTCGGTCCTGGCATGGGTCTTCTCCTTAAAATCAGACGGGAACACCCCGCCTTATGCGTGGGGCGGCAGGGGCGCGCCCTGTCGCAAAGCCTTGAAATTATCGCGCAACCGATAGCCCAGAAGCGCCGCCTTGGGCGCCACGTCCATATAGCGCGGCTGAGCGCTGAGCGGTTCAAGCCGGAGGTCCAGATCGGCCTCCATCGCCCAATCCGCCAGAATACCGCCCAGCATCGACCCGGTCGGCACGCCGCGCCCCGAAAGGCCGGTCATCGCCACCACGCCGGGGGCGAGCTGATACAGGCGGGGCACGGTGAGGCGCTGCATGTCCAGCTCGCCGGTCCAGAAGAAGTCCCAGCGGATGTCCTCGCAGATCTCGGGATGCAGCCACTTCAGGCGGTCGGTCATGATCTTTGCGGTGAGCGCACGGTCATAGCCGCGCCGGACCATCGGGAACATCGAGGCCACGATGCGGTTTTGCGCGCTGTATTTATAGACGTAGATATCGCCGCGCCCGTCCTGAATGGTGGTGCGCTTGGGCAGAAGATGGGCCTGCGTTTCGGGCGACAGAGGTTGGGTCGCCGCCACAAACACCCGCAGGATGCGGAAGGTCTGGTCGAGCTTCGGCCAACCCGCCACCGTATAGGCGCCCGTGGTATAGATCACCTTCTCGGCCAGCACCCTGCCCTGCGGCGTGGTGACCGCCCATTTCCTGCCCTCGCGCAAGGTGCCGGTGACACAGCTTTCGGTGAAGATTTGCCCGCCTTCGCGCATGACCGCTCGCGCCAGCCCCCGCGCATAGCCAAGTGCATTCAGCCCGCCCGCCTCTTCGTGATACCACCCGCCCAAGAAACGCGGTGATCCGGTGATCGCTGCAACCTCGGCGCGGTCGAGCATACGCGTGCGGGCACCCACCGCGTTATACTCGGCGGCGCGTTGCTCCATCACCTTGATATGGCTGGGGAATAAAGCGCCCTGCACATAGCCGTTCTGCTCCCATTCGCAATCAATCCCATAATCGCGGATCATCGCGCCCACGCGGTCATTGGCGCGGGTCTGGCGGTGGATCAGCCGCTCGGCCCAAGGTTCGCCCAGCACGCGGCGCAGATCGGGCAGCGAATAATGGGTGAAGGTCGGCGTGCAATGGCCCGCGTTCCGCCCCGAGCCGCCAAACCCCACCTGAGCGCGCTCTAGCACCACCACGCTGACGCCCTGTTTGGCGAGCTCCAAAGCCGTGGTCAGGCCGGAATAGCCCGCGCCCACAATACAGACATCCGCCCGTGTCTCGCCTTGCAAGGGCCGCGTCTGCGGCGCGGGGGCGGCCGTTGCATACCAGAGCGTATCCTCGAAGGAGGAAAACCGGCGCATCATGCCCTCACAGATCGGTGCGGCTGTCGAAGGCGTCGCGCAGACCGTCTCCGATAAAGTTGAACCCCGCCACGGCAATGGTGATCGCCACACCGGGCACAATGGCCAGCCAAGGCGCGCTATCGAGATATTGCTGCGCACCATTGAGCATATTGCCCCAAGAGGGCAGCGGCGGCTGGATGCCATAGCCGAGGAAAGAGATATAGGCCTCCAGCAGGATCGCGCGGGCCACCGTCAGCGTGGCGGCCACGATGATCGGGCCGATGGCATTGGGCAGAAGCTCGCGGAACATGATCCAGCGCTCGGACAGGCCCAGCATCTGGGCGGCCTGCACGAAATCCTGACCCTTTAGCGATTTGACCTCGGCCTCGACGATGCGGGCCACCTCCATCCAGCTGGTCGCGGCAATGATCAGCGCGATCATCACCGGACCGGGCTGGATAAAGGCCGCCAGCGCCAGCAGCAGGAAAACCGACGGAAAGGACAGAAACGCATCGACGATCCGCATCAGCACCGCCGAGACCTTACCGCCGTAATAGCCCGACAGCACCCCGATGACCGACCCGATGGCGGTGGCAATCACCATCACCGCAAAGCCGATGGCCATAGACACCTGCCCCGCATGGAACAGACGCGCGGCAATATCGCGGCCCAGCGGGTCGGTGCCAAAGATATGCGCGCCGGTGCCGGGGGGCGCAAAGCGCGCGCGCAGGTCGATATAGAGTTCGTCATAGGGCAGGAAATGCGGCCCCGCGAAACAGGCCACGGTCAGCGCCAGCACCATGATGAGCCCCAGAAGCGCCAGCTTATGCGAGGCAAAGCGGCGCAGCGCGCGCGAGCGGAAGACTTTGGCGCGGGGCGCGAGATCAGTTGTGGTGGTGGTCATCAAAACCTCCTCAGTCCAGACGGAT
Organism: Thioclava sp. GXIMD4215; assembly: GCF_045291555.1. Taxonomy (NCBI): domain Bacteria; kingdom Pseudomonadati; phylum Pseudomonadota; class Alphaproteobacteria; order Rhodobacterales; family Paracoccaceae; genus Thioclava; species Thioclava sp. GXIMD4215. Next base: position 53,158 of record NZ_CP149516.1, read on the forward strand.
GCGCGGATCGATCAGCGCAACAATGAGATCGGCGGCCAGATTGCCCACCAGCACCAGAATGGCCGAGGCCATCAGCAGCCCCATCACCACCGGATAGTCGTTATAGCCAAGGCTATCGAGGAACAGACGCCCCATGCCGGGCCATGTGAAAACGGTCTCCGTCACCAGTGCGCCACCCAGCACCATGGGCAGCTGCAAGCCCGCCAAGGTGATCATCGGCACCAGCGAATTGCCCACGATATGTTTGAAAAGCACACGGCGCGAGGTCAGCCCTTTGGCACGCGCCGTGCGCACGAAATCCTGTTTGATGACGTTCAGCGTCGAGGTCCGCATATAGCGCGACCAGATCGCCACATCGACAAGCGCCAGCACCATTGCGGGCAGGATCAGGTGGCGCAGATAGTCCAGCACCGACCCATCACCCACGGTGTACATATTGCCCGCAGGCAGCCAGCCCAGATTGAGCGAGAAGACATAGATCGCGACAAGCCCGAACCAGAAGGTCGGGATCGACAGCGCGACCATGGCAAAGACCGTCATCGTATAGTCAAAGGCTCCCCCACGTTTGAGCGCCGAGAAAATCCCGATGGCCGAGCCCAGCGTCACCGAAATCACCGTCGCCGTGCCCATCAGCAAAAGCGTGGCAAAGAGATGCCGCCCGATGACCGCCAGAACGGGCTGGCCGTCGCGGTAGCTTTGCCCCCAGTCGCCCACGCACAAATGGCTAAGCCAGTCGATATATTGCACCGGAAGCGGGCGGTTCAGGCCCATCTGCTCGGCGATCTTGGCCAGCTGCTCCTGCGTCATGCCGGGGCTAAGGGCGAATTGCGAGAGCGGACCTCCGGGGGCCAGCGACAGCACGCAGAACCCGATGCAGGAGACGATGACAAGAAGGATCAGGCTTTGCCCGAGGCGGGACAGGATATAGCGCAGCATGTCGTGCCTTTCGGTTGGGGCTTCGGAAATAGGGGAAAAGGCCCCTCCGCGGATCGCGCGGAGGGACAGGGTCCGGAGGGATGCGCCCTCCGGCTGGGGGTCAGGTGCGCGACCAGTCGCGCACGTTCCATGTATCGATGCGGTTGTTCACATTGGGCGTGGGCCCTGCGACATCGTCCTTCCAGCCTTTGACAACGGCGTATTGGAACATCGGCAGGAAGGGCAGGTCATGACGCATGACGGCCTGCTGTTCCTGATAGATCTTCTTGCGGTCCTCTGGCACAAAGCTTTTCGCACCGGCCTTCAGCAGCTCGTCCACCTTCTCGCTTTGATAGGCGAAGGTGTTCTGCCCCGAACCACCCAAGGCAGGCGACATGGTGGACATGAAGTAATCCGACGTATCAGGGTCGGCGCCCGCCAGACAGTTCAGCCCCACAACCACCGTATCGAATTCCGAATTCATCCAGTAATCGCCCCACATCACGGCTGGCGGCAGGTTCTTGATCTGCATATCCACGCCGATCTCCTTGAAGGTCTGCTGGATGAATTGCTGTGCCTGCTCGCGCAGGTGATTGCCGGCGGTGGTGGAATTGGTGAAGGACAGTTTCACACCATCCTTGGCGCGAATACCATCGGCGCCTTTCTCCCAGCCTGCGTCATCCAGCAGCTTGTTGGCGGCCTCGATGGAAAACTCATGCTTGGGCAGATCGGGGTTATAGTAGAAGCTCTGCTGCGGCATATAGGTCTCGGTGGGGGTCGGCACGCCGTAGTAAAGCGCATCGATAATCGAGCTTTTGTCGATGGCCGCATAAAGCGCCTGACGCACCGCCAGATCCTGAAACTGCGGGCGCTGCATGTTCAGCCCGAAGCTTTCGAAGGTCGCGGTACCTGCCACTTTGACCACTTTGCCCGGCAGTTTCTCGGCCTCGGCCAGATGGTCGGGCGAGATATATTGCAGCCCCACCACATCAATGTCGCCCGACTTGAACTGGGTGTACATCACGTTGAGATCAGGCACATATTTGATGATCAGCGATTTCAGATGCGGCCCGTCCATATGGTAGTCGGCATTGGCCTCCAACTCAATATGGTCGCCCGCCATACGGGTCTTCCACTTATAGGGGCCGGTGCCGATGGGGCTGTTCATGAAGGGCGTATTGTTCAGATCGGCCTGACCGTCAAAGGCTGCCTTGGGGATCATATAGGTCGAGGCCAGAACGCCTGCGAGCGGCGCGAAGGGTTCGGACATGGTCCAGGTGATCTCGGTGGGCGAGACCACGGTGATGTCGCGCATGAACTTATAGCCGGTTGAGCGGAAGGACCGGAAATCGGGGTTCACGGTCAGTTCAAGGCTGAATTTCACGTCCTCGGCGGTGAAGGGCGTGCCGTCGTGCCAAGTGACGCCGTCCTTCAATTTGACCTTCCAGCTCAGCCCGTCTTCCGAGATCCCGCCATTGGCAACGGTGGGCACTTCGGCGGCAAGGATCGGGAACAGCTGGCCCTCGGGGTCGAAATCGAACAGCGTATCGAAAATGGCGTAATAAACGCCCTCATCCACCTCGATATGCGGCATCAAGGGGTTGAAAACGGTGGGTTCTTGCGAAAAGGCCAGCACCAGCTGCCCCTCGGGCGAGGCATTGGCCGCCAGCGCCGCATCCTTGCGCAGAAGGCTTGGCCCCATCAGGCCCAGCGAACCGGCCGCCCCCATCATCATCAGGCTCTGGCGGCGGGTGAATGTGGTCTTGTGATCTTGCGTCATCGTGCATTCCCTGTTGTTGGTTGCAGGCAAATCTATCCCGCTCCGCAAAGCGGGTGGCTTGCGGGGATAGGTCTGTCTGTCGAGAGTGCGGGTTGGCCCCGCTTAGGGTGTCACAGGGCGATGAGCCGCCCCCTGACGGGTTAGAAACCGCTGATAATCTCTATCTTTGTGCCATCACTGAAGCGGTTGAAACGGAAAGGCTTTGTATCGACCACGGGCGTGCGGCCGGTGACCAGATCGGCCATCAGACGGCCCGCGCCAGGCCCGATGCCGAAACCGTGGCCGGAAAAGCCGGTGGCGATATGGAAGCCGGGGATCTGGTCGACGGGCGAGATCACCGGAATGGCGTCGGGCGTCACATCAATGGCCCCTGCCCACCGCTGGGCGATCTGGGCGTCATTGAAGACAGGGAATGCCTCGCGCAGATTGGCCAGCGCTTTGTCTTGCAGATTGAACGCAGGCTTAGGGTCAAGTACGCGGTTATATTCGAAAGGGCTTGCCTCATCCAGCCGCCAGCGGTTGGGGATGCGGGCCTCGTCATAGAAACGCCCGCCAAAGCGCAACATCAGCGCCTTCCATTCGGCACCAAGCGCGGGCAGGAAGTCCTTCATATAGCGGAAGCTATCGGGCACGATATCCACGATATTGCGGAAGCCGTCGGCAATCGTATAGCCGCCATCCTGCCGCTTGCGGATCGAGAAACCTTCGGACCAGATCGCCATCTCCGGCCCGCCTTCCAGCGGCTTGGTGCGGATGACCGAGTTCTTAACCTTCAGCTGCGGCAGGCGCAGCCCGTTGTTGCGGGCGAAGAGGCTCGACCATGCGCCACCGGCCAGCACCACCTGTTCACAGGCGATCGGACCGCGCTCGGTCACCACCCCCGAGACATAACCGCCCGAGGTCTCGATCCCGCGTACGGCGCATTCGGTCAGGATATAGGCCCCACGGTCGCGGGCAGCCTCGGCAATGGCGGGGGCGGCCTTCTGCGGCTCGGCGCGGGCGTCGGCGGCGGTATAAAGCGCACCCTTCACCTTCATCTTGCAGCCCGGATTGAGCTGGGCGAATTCATCCGCCGAGATCATCCGGCTGTCGATCTGGTAATCGCGCAGGTTCTCCAGCCACTTCTCATGCTCGGCATAGGCTTTGTCATCGGCGCAGGCAAAGGCGATCCCCGACCGTTTGAAGCCCAGATCGCGGCCCGTACGCTCGGCCATCCCGTCCCAGATGCGCAGCGCTTCGGCCATCAGCGGCACCTCGCGCGGGTCGCGGCGCGTGATCCGCACCCAGCCCCAGTTGCGGCTGGATTGTTCGTGCCCGATGCCGCCCTTCTCGCACAAAGCGACCTTCAGGCCGCGTTCAACCAGTTCCAGCGCAGTCGAGGTGCCGATGATGCCGCCCCCGATCACCACCACATCCACCTTTTCGGGCAGATCCACATCCCCATGAACAGGAACAACAAAAGGACCGGGCATCAGAAGCTCTCCTCGAGCTGGCAATTCACATGAAATTCGGCGACGCTCGCCGTGTTGGGCAGGTTGATCAGCATTTCAATCACCTGCGCAAGGTCTTCGGGTTGGGTCATCGCGGCTGTGTCCCGGTCGGTCAGGCTTTGCGCCATATCGGTGGCCACAAAACCGGGGCAAATGGCGGTGGCGCGGATCCCGTCATCGAATCCTGCGTGCCGAAGCGCATGCGCCAGCCCCACCACCGCGAATTTCGACACCGAATAGGGGCCGGAGCGCGCCGATTTCACCCGTTTCCCCGAAAGCGAGCCCAAAAGGATCACCCTTCCCTGCCCCGAGACCTTCAGCCCCTCCCAAGCGGCTTTGGCCAGACGCTGCGGGCCCATCACATTCACCTGCAACAGGGCGTTCATCTCGTCATCGGAAATGCTCACCACATCCTGCGGATTGGCGATGCCCGCATTGGCCACCAGCGCATCAATCCGCCCAAAGCGTGCCAAAGCCGCCTTGGCCCAAGCGATGGCAGAGGCCGGATCGGTGGCATCATAGGCGCAGACCTGCACCCGCGCGGCATCGGCCCAAGCGGGCAAAGCGGGGCGACGCATGCCAAGGCTCAGGGCCCAGCCCGCCTCATGAAGACGCTTGGCCACCGCCGCCCCGATGCCGCGATTGGCCCCTGAAATCATCACACAACGCGGCTCAGTCATGCCAGCTCTTCCTCATATTGATATAGGCGCTTTTCAGCATCCGTTTGAATGCCTGACGCTCGGGTGCGGGGATCATATGGAAGAACTCGGCCTCCTGCGTGCGGATGATCTCGCGGACTTCTAACGACAGCGCATGGCCCTTTTCGGTGATAAACAGCGACTGGGCGCGCTGGTCATCGGGCGAGGGCTCGCGCCGGATCAGTCCCTGCTCCACCATGCGGTCAAGAATGCGACCCGTGGCCGGACGGTCGCGCATCAGCACCTCGGCAATCTCGGACGGGCGGATCGCGGGGTAGTCGTCAACCAGCAAAAGCGCGGTGATCTTGCCTTTGCCCTTGGCGATCTCCAGATGCGCCATCCGCTTGTCGAGATCGCGCGAGACGATGGAATCGAGCGAACGGATATACCAGCTGAGCGCCCCTTCCAGAATGTCGATCCGGTGCCCGCCGATGATCATGGGCGGGTCGTCATTCTCGGGGGGAAGGTCAAAATCCGCCATGTCGCTCCTTTCCGGTTCCTGCCCTCAGGGTTCCGCCATTTGCGGCCTCGGGCAAGAGGAAAGTTGTGAAACACAACGATATTGGTTGCGCTTCACAACTACTGCACGGAATTGATGCGTTTGCACCGGTTTCCACAGGGAAAGATGCGCGTCACGGATGCATTTTGTGAAACAGGCCGGATCGGGCGACGGCAGGCGCCGCCCGTAAGACGCCGCCCCTCAGGCCGCCATCCCCGGAATCGCCGAGACCAGATTGCGGGTATAGTCATGGCTCGGGTTGCGGAAGATCTGCGAGGGCGGGCCGTATTCCACCATTTTCCCGCGGTGCATCACCAGAATATCGTCGCAGATCTGGCTGGCCACGCGCAGGTCATGGGTGATGAAGACCATCGCCAGCTTGCTCTCCTGTTGCAGCCGGTTCAACAGGTCCAGCACCTGCGCCTGAATAGACACATCCAGCGCCGAGACCGCCTCATCCGCCACAATCACATCGGGATCGAACATCAGCGCGCGCGCAATCCCCACCCGTTGGCGCTGACCGCCCGAGAACTCATGCGGGTAGCGGTCAAAGGCCTGCGCCTCCAGCCCGACGGTCTGCAAGAGACGCTCGGCCTTCTTGCGCGCATCCGCATGGGTCAGCAACCGGTGCGCCACCGGCCCCACACACATCGCCTGCCCCACGGTGAAGCGCGGATTGAGCGAGGCATAGGGGTCTTGGAAGATCATCTGGATACGGGCGCGCAGGGGGCGGAATTCGGCCTCGCTCAGCGCAAGCGTGTTCTCGCCACGGAAATTGATCTGCCCGCCATCGGCGCCGATCAGCTTCATCAGAACCTTGCCCATCGAGGATTTCCCCGAGCCGCTTTCGCCCACAATCCCCAGCGTCTCGCCTTTGCGCAGGGTGAAGCTGATGTCATTCACGGCATGGACCTCGCGCATCTTGCCCAGAAACCCCGAGCGCGTGCGATAGGTCTTGTGCAGGTTCTTCACCTCCATCACCACAGGCGGCGCCTGATCGCGCAGGCGGTCTTCTTCGCGCAGCGTCGGCACGGCGGCGATCAGCTTTTTGGTATAGGGGTGAGTCGGGCGTTCCAGCACCGAACCCGCATCGCCCTGCTCGACCAGATGGCCCTTTTCCATCACGATCACACGGTCGGCAATATCGGCCACCACACCGAAATCATGGGTGATAAACATCACCGACATATTCTTGCGCCGCTGCACCTTGCGGATCAGATCAAGGATCTGCGCCTGAGTGGTCACATCCAGCGCGGTGGTCGGCTCGTCGGCGATCAGGATATCGGGGTCCAGCGCCAGGGCCATCGCGATCATCACCCGCTGACGCTGCCCGCCCGACAGGCGGAACGGGTATTGATGCTGGATCAGCGCAGGGTCGGGCAGGCCTACCTCGGTCAGCATCTCGACCACCTTTTGGGCGCGGCTGGCCTTATCGCCCATCTGATGGGTGTCCAACACCTCGCGGATCTGGTCGCCGATGGTCATCAAAGGGTTCAGCGCCGAGAGCGGGTCCTGAAAGATCATCGAGACCGCCCGCCCGCGCATCTTGCGGAATTCGGATTCGGGCTGTTTCAGCAGGTCCTTGCCGCGAAAGGTGATCTCGCCCGCGCTGACCGTCATCACATCGGGCAGAAGCCCCATCACCGTGCTGGCAGTCACCGATTTCCCCGAGCCGGATTCCCCGATGATGCACAGGATCTCGCCCTGCAGGAGGTCAAAGCTGATATTTTCCACCGCAAAGCGCCGGTCCAGCGCTTTGGGCAAAGCCACCGAGAGGCCGCGCACCGAAAGCACAGCACCCGAGGGCGTTGGTTGAGACGTCATAGTTTGTCCAGTCGTTTGTAATTATTATAGGGGCCTAGCTTCGGGCCAGAACGACCGGAGCGGCAAGCCCTATACGGGATCTGCGCCAGAACCGGACCGGAAACGCTAATAATGAAGGCAGATCACAAGGCTCGCGCCCAAAAAACGACCACCCCAACCGGATCACATCAGGTCGCCGTCGGGCCGGACCAGCGGCTCGACGGCAGGGAGAGTTTAGCCGACCAGATCGACCCCGCCATCGACCGCAAGGGTCTGGCCGGTAATGAAACCATTCTGCATCAGGAACAGATAGGCCGAAGACACCTCTGCGATCTCGGCAGTGCGCCCCAACGGGATGAGATCCGAGAAATGTTGCTTGGTCTGCGCCACCTCCGCCTCCGACATACCACGCCACAGCGGCGTGACGGTCCATGTCGGCGACACCGCATTGACACGGGCCTTCGGAGCCAGTTCCACGGCCAGACCACGCACCATCGTCGAAATCGATTCATTGCCGACAATCGCGCCCGACGCCCCTTGCGGACGTCCGCCGGACCCCGCCGTGAACGTCATGCTGCCACCTTGCGCGATTTTTGGGGCTGCCGCGCGGGCAATGCGCAGATTGGCAAAGAGCTTCTCTTCAACCGCGCGATGGATCGTTTCATAATCGGCAGAGAGGAACCCGCCGCCCATAAAGCCGCCCGCCATCGAAACCAGATGGTCGAACTGCGCGATCTGGTCAAAGAAGCTGCTGATCGAAGCCGGATCGGCGGCATCCAGCACCGCCCCCGATACCGTATGCCCCGCCGCGCCCATCTCTGCGATGACCGCATCAAGCTTGGCACGATCCCGTCCGGTGATCGTCACCTTTGCCCCAAGCTCTGCCGCCGAAAGGGCGGTGGCTTTCCCAAATCCCGACGTACCGCCGATCACAACGACGGTTTTTTGCGCTAAAGTCACTGGATATTCCTTTTTTCAATGCCTCGTGCAGGTCGCCGTTGCGACCCGGACAAAGGCTGGACACGCCCCGCACGGGCCACTGTGTCCGTGCGGTAAAGAGGCCGAATTACGGCTGGAAGCTTCCGGCAAGGGCGGCAGCCGTGGCCTGATCATCGTCACCGGACGAGCCGCTCACACCAATCGCACCGACAATCTGCCCGTTATAAAGGATGGGCATCCCCCCTTGCAGCGGGAGAACATTCGGCACGGTGGCCATCGACGGGCTGCCGGAATTGATCATATCCTCGAAGCCTTTCGACGGCCCCTTGAGAAACGCCGCCGCATGGGCCTTGCCGATTGCGACATCGACGGTCACCAGCGCCGCCTTATCCATACGTGCGAACGCCACCAGATATCCGGCACGATCAACTACCGCAAAGCTGAGATTCTTCTGTGCCTTGAGTGCCTGATCCACGCCTTTCTGGACCAGTGCCTGTGCGGCGGATACCGAGATATCCGCGCTTGTTACGATTTGGGTTTGCGTCATTTGGTCACCATTCTGAACAGTCTGGCCTTGCGCGGCAGCATCTGTTGCCGCAGCCAGAGAAAAACACAAGGAAACGGCCCCGAGGGCCGGAGAAATCCGGAAAAGAGAGATCATGTCGTTCCGATATTATCCTTTTTTGCAGATGCGCCGGCACCGGTTTCGGGCCGCCCCACCAACGGGTCCGCATTCTCGATGAGACGCCGGAGCATCGCACCGAATTGCTGCACCTCCTCAGAACCGAAGCCCTGCAAATGCTGGTTGATCACATCGATGGCGACCGGCTTGAGCGCAGGATACAGCGCCGCCCCTTTTTCGGTGAGCGACAGGATGATCATCCGCCCGTCGTTCGGATCCGGGGCCTTTTGCACCAGACCGAGCTTGATCAGACGATCAAGCATCCGCGTCATGGCGCCGCTGTCATAATCCAGCCCGCGACACAGTTCGGCGGCGGTGCGATTGGCGCCCCCGCCAATGCGGATCAAGACAACAAGTTGCGGCCCGCTGATCCCGAGGCTTCTGGCCCGCTTGTCGACCGCCCGTGACAAAAGCGAGGCCGCATCAATCAGCAAGCGCCCGAAATTATCCAGCGGGTCGTAATCGTGATCGGTCAGATGCGGCACGGTGGCTCCTTTCAAACGGCTGGCAGACAGTTTCCCTGCCTAGGCAGTTATTTGGTCGGGAACGGGCGAGTGTCAAGAAACCGCGCCGCCCCGAATATAAGGAAATCTTGCACCGCCTCTGTGCAAATTTGCACCCACCCCCACCAAGGCGCCCCGCAGCGTGGGGCGCATCACAGCTCTAGGACACCTGCGGCGCAATTCCACGAAACAGCGTATCAAGAACGAAATCCACCCATGCCACCAGCGCCTCATGGCTGGGCGTTTCGGGGGGAGATTGCGTCAACAGCCGCACCTGCCAATCACCCCGCAACATACCGGCATAAAGCGGTGCCAGACGGGCCACCTTGTCAGCGCTCAGGGCAAGCTCTCCGCGTTCGGTCGCGCGGGTCAGGAGGGCTTCGATCAGGGTCTGGAAGGTCAGCGGGCCAGACTGGAAGAAGATCCGGCTAATCTCTGGAAATCGAACGGTTTCTGCCACTGCTGCACGATGCAGCGCCAAGGAGGACGGCGCAAGGATAAGGTCGAGATAGGCCACCGAGACCCGATGCAGGGACATGCGCAGATCGTCGCGTTCGCTCGGCAGCCCCTCGAGCCGAGACATATGCGCCGAACATTCGGTCTGCAACACCGCCTCGAACAGCGCCTCTTTCCCCGGAAAATAGGAATAGACCGTCGATTTCGAGACCCCTGCCCGTTGCTGGATCATATCGGTCGTCGCCGCCGCGAAACCATGCGTCAGAAAGACCTCGCGCGCGGCGGCCAGAACCACACGGGCCTTTTCCGGCATTTCGGGCTTTTGCTCTGCATGCGTCATTTCTGCCATTTGGCGGACCTCGTCGAAAAAATCCCGAACAAGCATACTCGACAATTTGGGAAACGAAAGATAGTACCGCTCGGTACGGTTCAAAATCGAACCGAGCGGTATGGTCAGGATTCGCCTTGCCATATCGGGATGTCCTTTGCCATTGAGAACGAGCGCCATGCCTGCTGATTTTGCCACTTCCGGGAGACCCTCCCTGTTTGCGGGGTTGAAAACTTACGGCCCCTACCGCCCTTCCTTGCTGCTTGCGCTCAGCCTCGGTCTGGCCGGATGTGCCGCACTGCCCTCGAAGACCGACCCGACACCCGATCTGGCCATCCGTGCCGCCTTTCTGGCCGAAGCGACCACAGGCAGCCCGTGGTGGCAGGGCTTCAAGGACCCGACACTGGACCAGCTTGAACAGCGCGCGCTCCAAAACAACCTGACCCTGCAGCAGGCGGTTGAACGCATCGTGCAGAGCCGCCAGTCGATCAAGATCGCCAATGCCAGCCTGCTGCCCAGCCTGTCGGCAGAGGGCTCCGTGCAGCGTGGTGCATTCAGTGCCTATGGGGCCGATGTCGCCGCAGGGGCCAGCCCGCAGACAGCCGATGTCTGGGATCTGGGCGTGCAGACCAGTTGGGAGGCGGACCTCTTCGGGCGGGCACGTAACACCAAGCAATCGGCACGGATGCAGGCCCTGTCCGCAGAAGACGAGATGCGTGGCGCGATGCTTGCGCTCACGGCAGAGGTGGCCTCGACCTATATCCAGCTGCGCGCCGCCCAGCAGGATGTCGTGACGATCCGTGAAACGCTGGATGTGGCCAACCACGCCGTCCGCATCGCCCGTGCGCGGGTCGATAACGGGATTTCCAGCGATAAGGATATCGCCTCGTCACGCGCCCAGCTTGCCGATGTGCAGGCCCTGCTTCCGCGCGCCGAAGCCAAATCCACCCAGCTTATGAACAGTCTCGCGGCGCTGTTGGGCCAGCCCCCCCACGCGCTGGATACGCTGCTTGGCAAGGGGGGCAGGATCCCGACGCTGACCCATACCCCGCCCAGCGGGCTGCCCTCCGATCTGGCGTTGAAACGCCCCGATGTGCATGCGGCAGACGCCAATCTGCATGCGGCCATCTCGCAACGGCAGGCTGCAAAAGCCGATTTCTATCCGAGCTTCTCGATCAGCGCGCGGGCCGGCAAACAGGCCTTCGACCTGTCCGATTTCGATGCGTGGAACGCGCGCTATTTCGGCATCGGCCCGACCGTCAGCCTGCCGATCTTCTCGGGCGGCAAGATCGTGGCCAATTACGAACTCTCGCGCTCGCGCGAAAGAGCGGCGGCCAGCGCCTATCAGGAAACGCTGATCCGCGCATGGGAAGAAATCGCCAATGCGATGACCAGCGAGCGGAAAGAACGCCAGCGCCTGTCCTATCTGCGCCAGTCCGTCACCTATTATCAGGCCGAATTGCATAGCGCCGAACGCAATTACGAGGAAGGTCTGACCGAATATCTGCCGCAGCTCGTGGCGCAACGCGATGTTCTGACCAGCCGCCGCGCCCTGACCGAAGGACAGGCATCGGCCAGTATCGCCGCCGTCAACCTGTTCCGTGCCATTGGCGGAGATTACCGCCAACACCCGCCGCTTGCCAGCGCGCAGGCCCAGACAAAGGGCCAGCAGCCCGCCCGAAGCGGGGCCAAAACGGGAGCGGATAAATGACCGGCGCACCGGCAATGGCCGGACCGGGGGGGCAGGCACCGGCAGGCGGCCCGCCGAAAGGTCCGGGCGGCCCGCCGCCCTTCACCCGCCGCACCGCCGCGGCGCTGGCGGGGATCTTGCTGGGAGCCCTGATGTCGGGCGTCAATAACCGTGTGGGGGCCTTGGCCCTGACCGATATCTCGGCGCAGGTCGGCGCGGCATCGGATGCGGCCTCATGGATCGAAACCAGCTACACCGCCGGAGAGCTGCTGGTCATGCCCTTTGCCGGATGGTTCGCCATCACATTGGGATTGCGGCGCTTTCACCAGATCGCGCTGGCGATCTGCTGTTTCATCGCCATCCTGCTGCCCTTCACCCTGAACCTGCAACTGTTCATCGGCCTGCGTTTCGTGCAAGGCATGGCCGCGGGCTGTCTGGTGCCGGTGCTGATGATGGCGGCTCTCAAATTCATGCCCGCCAATATCCGGTTGCACGGTCTGGCCCTGTATTCGATGACCGCAACCGTCGCCCCCAATATTGCGGTCAGCTTTACCGCCTTCTGGCAGGGCGAGGCGCCGCTCTGGCAATGGCTTTACTGGCAGATCATCCCTGCGGGGATCTGCGCTGCGGCACTGGTTCACTGGGGCCTGCCCAATGACCCGATCATCTGGCCCCGCTTCCGGCAGGGCAACTGGCTGGGCATGAGCCTGGGCATTCCGGGCCTCGGCCTGCTGGTTGTCGCCCTGACCCAAGGCAACCGTCTGGAATGGTTCGAAACCCCCTTCATCACCTGGAGCCTATGCGCCAGCGTGCTGTTGATCCTCGCCTATATTGTGACCGAGTGGCGCCATAGCGCGCCTTTTATCAAACCGCAGCTTCTGGCGCGGCGAAACCTGTGGCTGGGCTTCTCGCTTCTGCTCTGCGTGCTGGTACTGATGCTCTCGGCCAGCCTCATTCCGGCAACCGCTCTGGGCGCGCTGCACGGGTTCAAGGCCCTGCAGGTCGCACCGCTCTCGCTGATCGTGGCCGTGCCGCAGGTGCTGGTGGCCCCCGCCGTGGCGCTGCTGCTCTATCGGAAATGGATCGATGCGCGTCTGGTGCTCAGTACGGGGCTGATCTTTATCGGCATCGCCTGCTGGATCAACAGCCGCATCACCGCGACATGGATGGCCGACCAGTTTGTTCTGGCGCAGATCCTGCAATGTCTGGGGCAGCCGATGTTCATCGTCTCGCTGCTGTTTCTGGCAACCTCGGTGGTGCATCCGATGGAGGGGCCCTATATTGCGGGCACCGTGAACACCATCCGGGCTTTCGGCACCACGCTGGGCTCGGCGCTGATCGAGAAATTCCTCGAATATCGCGAGGCCTTCCACGCCGAACACATGCAGGATTCCATCGGTCGTCTGACCTTGCCGATGCAGGAAACGACGCGCGATCTTTTCGCCGTGGTGCCACAACAGGCGCTGATCCTGTCCAGCGCGGATGTGCTGATCGTTTTGGGCAGTTTCGCCTTCCTGCTGGCCCCTGTCGGATTGCTGCTCAAGCATATTCCGGCCCCAGATCTCAGCAAAGGCCCGCCCCCCGCTCCTGTCGCCCCGCGCCGCGATGCGCCCCCTCCGGCGGCCTCCGCCCCCGTCACGTCCTGAACCGGCATAGAAGCCGCCTCTTCCAACTAGGTCCGTTGCAATGTTCCGCTCTAAAAACATCCTGATTGTCGCCTGCATTCTATGCGCTCTCGGCGCAGGCTGGATTATTCTCAACCGTCCCGCCAGCCAGTCGCGTTGGCAGGTCACCGATGATGCCTATATCAATGCCGATATCGTCGCCCTCTCTCCCGAGGTGAGCGGCCGCGTCACCGAAATCGCCGTGCAAGAGCATGAAACCGTGCATAAAGATCAGGTGATCGCAAAGCTTGATGACCGCGATTACAAATTTGCCGTGGCCGCTGCACAGGCCCAGCTTGATACCTCCGATGCGGCTCTGGCCGCATTGACCGCGCAGATCGCCCAGCAAAAAGCCGCCATCGAGGAAGCCAGCGCCCAGACCACCGCCGCGCAGGCCAATCTGGAGCTGGCCCGTTCGGATGCCAGCCGCTATGCCAATCTGGCACAGGACGGCTCCGCCAGCCAGCAGGCGCGCGAGACGGCACGCACCCATGTGACGACAGCACAGGCCGAACTGGCACGCTCGCAGGCCGCGTTGACACAGGCGAAGATGCAAAGTCAGGTGCTGCAAGCCAAACAGAACGAGGCCAGCGCCGCGAAAGCCAGCGCGCAGGCCGCGCTTGACAAGGCCAAGCTGGATCTGGACCGCACCGTGATCCGCTCGCCGATCGAGGGGATGATCGGCGTGCAAAGCCTGCGGATGGGCGCGCTTGTGGGGCCGCAAACTGTGGCATGCCTCGTCGTGCCGCCGCCGCAGGATCTGTATATCGACGCCAATTACCGCGAGACCCAGCTTGACCATATGACGCTTGGACAGCCGGTCAATATCGAGATCGACGCCCTGCCCGATACGACCTTCACCGGCCATGTCGCCTCTATCGCCCCCGCCAGCGGCGCAAGCTATGCCAGCCTGCCCGCCCATAATGCCACCGGCAATTTCACCAAAATCGTGCAACGCCTGATCGTTCGGGTCAGCATCGATCCGGACAATAGCGCGATCAACCAGTTGCGCGCGGGGATGTCGGTCGTGACCAGGGTCGATACCGCCAAGCACTGAGACGACAGCAGGCAGGCATCACGGTGCCTGCCTTTTGCATGGGCTGTGCAGGCATGCACCCATCGGGCGAGGAGAAATCCCGCGCATGCACTTTACAGGCTGTTCGAACCGGCGTTAAAAGCCGGAGCCTACCCAGCCCAGCCACCCGACCGTTGCGGCCTCCGGCCCTGTTCCGGACCCCCGCCCTAACGGAATCCGGCCAGCCAGCTTCCTGTCACGCATTACAAGGCCTGCAAGAGTTCATGACGTCCCAAACCTCCAATGATATCTCCACCGGCTGGCTGCCCCCGCATCTGCGCCGCGTTTTCTCGGGGCTGATCGTGGCAATGGCGCTGGCCGCGCTAGACCAGAGCATTGTCAACACCGCCCTGCCGCGCATGGCCAGTGATCTGGGCGGTCTGGCCCATCTCAGCTGGGTCGTCACCGCCTTCATGCTGACCAACACGGTCTCGACGCCGATCTATGGCAAGCTTTCGGACATGTTCGGGCGGCGCGTCTTCCTGCTGGGGGCGGTGATTGTGTTTCTGGTCATGTCGATGCTCTGCGGTGTAGCGCAATCCATGGGCCAGTTGATCGCCTTCCGCTTCCTGCAGGGGATCGGCGCGGGTGGGGTGATGACGCTCAGCCAGACCGTGATCAGCGATCTGGTCAGCCCCCGCGAGCGGGTGCGCTATCAGGGGCTGTTCTCGGGGGCCTTCGCCTTTGCCAGCCTGACGGGGCCACTGCTGGGCGGGGTGCTGACCACGCTGCTTTCATGGCGTTGGGTCTTCTATATCAACCTGCCATTGGGCATTCTGGCGCTGGCGCTCCTATGGACGGCCCTGCCGCCCTCGCCGCCGCGCCGTAGCCACAAGATCGACTATCTCGGTGCGGGCCTGCTGATTATCGGCGCCTCGGCGCTGCTGCTGCTGTTCAGTCTCGGCGGCTCGCTCTTCGCATGGGGGTCGCTGACAAGCCTGATCCTCGGGGGGATCGCCCTGCTGGCTCTGACGCTGTTCTTCTGGACCGAATTGCGCGCGGCCGAACCCATCATCAACCTGCGCCTGTTCCGTATCAGCGCCTTTGCAACGGGCATTCTCACCATGTCCTGCATGGGGTTTGCGATGATGAGCGCAATGGTCTTCCTGCCGCTCTATTTCCAACTCGTGCTCGGGCTGAACCCCGCACAGGCAGGGGCCATGATGCTGCCGCAGGTGATCGCGATGCTGCTGACCTCGACCTTCGGCGGCAAACTGTCCTCCGATCTCGGACGTCCCAAAATCTTCATGGTTGCAGGCATCGCCTTCGAAGCCGCAGGGCTTGGCATGCTTGCCGTTCTGGCGATGACAGGGGCCGCCTATCCCGCATTCTGGCTGGCTCTGGCGCTTTTGGGAACGGGGATGGGCATCGCCATGCCCAATGCCACGGCCATCGTGCAGAACTCGGTTCCGAAAGACAGCATGGGCGTCGCGACATCGACAATGGCCTTCCTGCGCTCGATGGGCGGCACGTTGGGGGTCGCCGTGTCGGGGGGGGTGATGGCAATGGGGCTGTCCTCGAACCTGCGCGCCTTGGGGGGCGATATCGACGTGCAGGCCATCATCAATGGCGGCATGGAGGCGGTCAATACCCTGCCCGCCACATTGCGCCCCGAGATTGACGAGGCTTTCCGGCAGGCAATCACCGCAGCGTTCGAGATGGGCGGCATTGTCATGAGCGTGGCACTGGTCGTGGCCCTGACCCTGCGCGGCACGGCCTTCAAGCCCCGTCCCGCAGAGCCGCCGCGCGACTGACCCGGCACGCCGGGCATCTTCCGACCCAGAGCCCAAGGGGCGGCGCAGGCTGTTTTGGCGACTCCGTCGGGCGGGGCCGCAAGCGGCGCGATATCCCCCCAACCGACGCAATCCCCGCAGGCCTGCTGGCTCCGCGCACATGGAAACGCCGCGCAACCCGAAGGCTACGCGGCGCTGTCTTTGTCTTTGGGACAGGTCCGCTTTAGCGCAAAGCGAAATACCGCGCGGGGTCCATCATCGTCACCCGCACGGCCACCCGTACCTGCGCGGCGGCGCTGAGCATATCCTGCAGCTTCAGGGCGGCGGCCCGCACCTGCTCCAGACTGCGCTCGGGCTTTTCCAGCACCCGCAGATCCGCCGAGGCCTGCGCCTGATCGGGCAGCCCATAGACCGGAACAAGGGTCAGATGGCAAAACTCCATCGGCACCGAAAGCTCGCGGCAGAGCATCTGCCGGATTTCGGGCAGCGCCGCTTCGAGGGTCGAACCGCATTCGGTCCAGAGATCATGTGCGATCTGCATCGACATCAGGGGCATCGTTTTTCTCCGCTTACTCGGCCTGCGCGACCATGACAAAGTCGAAGGGGGAACGCCACATCGTCTCGCCATTGATATGTTCAAACGGGGCGACCAGCGTCTGTTTCACACCGAAAACGGCATCATCGCCCAGATAGACGTCATCGCCCACGAATGTATGCGTCACAATGGTCTTATGCCCCGGTGCGGTGACCATGAAATGCATATGCGCCGGACGGTTGGGGTGACGCCCCAGATGCCCGAGCATCTGTCCCACCGGACCATCATCGGGGATCGGATAGCTGACCGGCTTGATCCCGACGAAACGGTATACCCCGTCCGAGCCGGTGATGAACCGCCCGCGATTGTTCCATTTCGGCTGGAGATCGGGCTGCTGCACATCATAGAAGCCTTCGGCATTGTCCGACCACACATCGACACAGGCCCCCTCGATCGGCATGCCATGCAGGTCGATCACCCGACCTTCGTAAAGGCAGGTATCGCCCTTGCCATCGAGGCTGATACAGGTTCCCATCTCGCGGATCGGCGCATTGGCCACATGGAACGGGCCGAACACGGTGTTCTCCGTCGCCCCTGTGGGCCTGCGGTTATTGATGGCATCCACCAGCATCGACACCCCCAGCACATCCGACAGCAGGATGAATTCCTGACGTTCGCCGCTGCAGATCTGTCCGGTCTTGGTCAGGAAATCGATCCCGATATCCCATTCTTCCTGCGTCAGTTCGACCTCTTTGACGAACTCGTGCATATGCCGGACCAAAGCTTCCATGACCGTCTTCAGACGCGCGGGCACAGTGTCGCCCATCCGTGCATTGACCGTCTGATCGGACGCCTCCTCGGTGAAAAATTTTGTCATAGTCACGTTCCTTATGTCAGAATCCTGCCAAGCCGGAGCCGGTTTCCGCCCCGCGGCAGCGCGGGTACGGGCCGGGCGCGGGCTTGACAAATCCGTATGAAAACAATGCGCCAGCCCCGCCTGTGGACCCTGTCCCTCAGGCCTGTCCCGCCACAGGCGACACGACCCGAAAGGGGCCGGATCGCGCGCGGGCAACTGGCGGGCGCAGGCGGGCCGCTTAGGGCCTGTGGCCTTCCCATGCGGCTTGCAAAAGCGCACGGATCGCCTGCCGCTCGACGGGACGCGGGTTCCAATAGGGGTTTTTCACGGCCAGATCCGCCGCACGGTCCAGATCGGCCTCGGCCAGCCCCAGATCACGCAGCGCCATCGGCGCCCCCAACTCTTTGGCAAAATCCCAAAGACCCTTGCCCAGATCCCCCCCGAACATATCGGCAAGCGGCTTGAGATCCTCCGCCGCCGCCTGCGCATTATAGGCTGCGGTATGCGGGATCATCACCGAATGCGTCTCGGCATGGGGCAGGCCGAAAGAGCCGCCCAGAGTGTGACAAAGCTTGTGATGCAGCGCCATACCGACAGATCCCAGCACCGTGCCGCACAGCCACGCGCCATAAAGCGCCTCGCCGCGCGCAGTCGCATCCTCCGGACGACGGACAATGGCAGGCAGAGCCTGTTTGAGCGCCCGCACCCCGTCCACTGCCATCATCGACGCCACGGGGTTCTTGTTTTGCGCATAGAGCCCTTCGATGGCATGGGCCATAGCGTTCAGTCCCGAAGTCACGCTCATCGCGACGGGCAGTCCCAGTGTCAGATTGGGATCATAGATCACCGTCTCGGGCAGGACACGGGCATCGCGCAGGGTGGTTTTGACACCCTCCTCGGTCTGGCCCAGGACGGGGGTCACTTCCGACCCCGCATAGGTCGTCGCGATCACCAGTTGCGGGCAATCATTGCGCCACGCGATGGCCTTGCCCAGACCGATGGTCGACCCGCCCCCGAGTGCGATCACGCAATCCGCGCCGGTTTCGGCATAGACCTGCATGGCCTGATCGGTCACCTCTACGGGCGTATGCATGGCCGCCCCCGCAAAGACACCAACGGCCTGTGCGCCCAGCGATTGCGCCAAGGCCTGTGCATCCTGCTCTTGGAACGGCGTCGAAAGCACCAGGGCCCGCGCACATCCCAAAGCACGCAGCTCCTCGGCCACCCGATCCAGCGCGCCACAGGCAAACACCACCCGCGCGGGATTGAGACTACAGATAAAATTCAGTGACATTTTCCCCCCTGTCCCGATCCGGCGGACCGGGCTTCCCAGAGTAGGAGACTACAAACAGACCAGCCGCGTAGCATCCTAATATTGAATGATTTCATATCTGAAAGATATGACCCCGTGCGATGCCCCCCGATATCGCCATCGGGGGGCGCCGGTTCAGGCCGAAAGCGCGGCTTCGACCGCAGGCACATTGAGCGACTGCATCACCTTGTCGAACCGCTCGCGCAGGGCTTCGGGGCTATTGGCCGTCAGAGCCACATAGAAATCCGGACGGATCAGCACATAGCGCGCATCGATCTCTTCCATCCACGCCTTATAGGTGCCTTCGCGGTCCAGCACATTGGCCTGACCGGCCTGTGCCGACATCTGCACCCCGAAGCCTTCCAGCGAGGCCAGCTGCGCTTTCTGTGCCGCGCTCAGCACCGCCATCGGATCGGTATCATAGCCGATCAGCACCCAGCCCTGCCCCACGGCCTGATCGAACAGATCGACCTTGCCATTGGCCTCGACCACGCCCTGCACCGACAGCTCGCCCGAATGCGCGCTGTCCTGACACCATGCCCCGTGACCCAGATGGCAGATATCGGTGGGCACGGGCGTATGGTTGCGCGCGGCCAGATCCGCGATCATCTCCTTGTCGCGCTTGGCGGCTTCGGCCTCGTCCGCGATACAGATGATCTGCCCCAGTTCCTGACTGAAATTGATGTAATGCTTGGCATGTTCGACGCGCTCGGTGGTATAGCTGTCCAGTGCCTCAAGGCCATATTTGCCTTCAAGGATACCGTTCAGACGCCAAGCCATCGCCAAGGCATCACGGACCCCCGCACACATGCCCTCGCCCGCGAAGGGCGGCATCAGGTGGGCGGCATCGCCCCCGATCAGGCAGCGCCCCTTGTTCCACAGCTTCGCCCACCGCGCCTGAAAACGGTAAACCGCCGCACGCTCAAGCTGGGAATTCTCGGGGGTGATGCCCCACGGCTCCAGCAGCTTCCACGCATTCTCGGGCTTTTGCAGCTCGGTCGCATCCTCGCCCGGCAGGACCATATACTCCCAGCGGCGGCGGTCAGGGCCGCCCGCCACGGGGCCCGGCCCCCCCGGCACGATCGTGGTGGGACGCACCGGATCGCAGAGCTGCCACTGGGCGGGCTCGTGCGGGCGGCTGGCCACGTAATCGAAATCGGGGATCATATCGAGGATCAGCCAGTCGAAGAAATAGCCCCGATCCTCGTTTTCGATCCCCAGCGTCTCGCGGACAAAGCTGTTGGCCCCGTCGGTGCCTGCCACGAATTTCGCGCGCAGCTGGCGGGTCTCGTCGGGACGGCCGCCTTCTTCGGGGTTGCGGCGCAGCGTCAGCGTGACGCTTTCGGCATCTTGCACCATCTCGGCGGCTTCCCAGCCGCGAATGATCTCGACCGTTTCGAGCTGGTTGGCGATCTCCATCAGCCGCTCTTCGAGATAGGGCTGGTTGAACCAGTAGCGCACGCGCCAGCCCGACGCCGATTTGCTCTGCCAGTCAACGATCTGCAGATCCTCGCCATCGCGATTGCGCCAGTAATACAGCTCGTCATGGAAATTGATTGCCGGATCGGTTTCGGCATTGATGCCGAGTGTCGCCAGAATGCGGGCGATCTCGTGATCGAAGGTCACCGCCCGCGGCAGCGGGTAATAGGTGGTCCAGCGTTCGATCAGCGTCACGCGCTTGCCGCGCTGACCCAGTAAAATCGCCAGAAGATGGCCGACAGGCCCGCCGCCAACAATGGCCACATCGGTATCAAAGCCCTGAGGCTTGGCTGAGTTGTTCATGATGTCCTCCCTCGGACCTTCCCTGCTCTCCTCGTGCCGGCAAAGTCCGCAATATAACCCTGCGCTTGATTAGGATCGAAAAATGAATGATCGTCAAGTTTGAATTTTCGTCATTTTATCTGGATGAAAAGCCGCCCCTAGCCTGCTGTTCAAAAAGGATATTCTGGGACATAGGTTCGGGCGCACTGTAAGGAGCGCCGAAACCACCTGCCGCAGGCGGGCGTGGCTTGGCGGCAGATTGCTTCCGGTTTCGGGGGCGGGACGCTAAGAAAGCGAATGTGATTCGTAGATGACTGGAATGGTGCCACATGCCCTCGACCCCGACAGAACCGCCCGCCGAAGGACGTGTCGCCCGCCGTCAGCGCCGCACCCGCAAAGCGCTGATTGACGCGGCCTGTCGGGTGATGTCCGAAAAGGGTGTGGACGCCGCCACCATGCTGGAAATCGCCGAGGCCGCCGATATGGGGGCGGGCACTGTCTATAACTATTTCAAATCGAAAGACGATCTGGCCGTCGCGGTGCTGGAATTCCTGATGCAGGATCTTGCGATGCGCATCGAATCCGTCACCAATACCTTCAGCGATTCCGCGCTGGTCTATGCCTGTGGGGTGCGCTCGGTGCTGGAGGTCGCCACACAGGACGCGCGCTGGCATCCCTTGCTCAACCGCTCCGAGGTGATTGCCGATGCGATGTATCGGGCGATGGGGCCCTTTGCGATCCGCGATATGGAACGGGCGACGGAGGCAGGCCGCTTTACGATCAGCGATGCCAGCCTGATCTGGCGGCTGACCAGCCACGCCCTGCTGGGCGCGGCGCTTCTGATCCTGAAGGGCGACCTTCCGGCCACAGCCAAACCGGAAATCGTCATGCGGCTGCTTTGTATGACAGGACTGCCACCGGCAGAGGCGCAAGATCTTGCCCTACGCGACCTGCCCCCCGTCCCCGACAGGCTTCCCGCATAGGCGCGCCGCCGCGCCTCAGAGGGCCTCGATCTCGGCATCCAGCCGCGATTGCAGCGCAGCGCAATGGCTACGGATATGGTCCGACACCACCTGTAACGCCGCAGGGGCCTCGGCATTTTTCAGGCGTAACAGGCCCAGTTGCCGGTCCGGATGGGCGACCTTGACCGGCAGCACGGTGATCCCCAGCATCTCGCGCACCATATGCACCACCGAGGATGGCAGCATCGTCAGACAATCCGTGCGCGCCAGAAAACTGGTGATCGATGCCAAGGTCCCGCCGGAAAAGGTGAATTTGGCATGTTCGGAGGCTCCGGTCGCCTCGATCGCCTGTTTCAGATCCCGAAAGAGCGGGCTGTCCTGCGGCGGGGCCACCCAGGAATAGGTGGCAATATCGCCCAGTTCCACCGAGCGCCGCCGCGTCAGCGGATGACCTGCGCGACAGGCAATCACATTGCGCCCTGACAGGATCGGGGTGAACACCATGTCAATCGGCACCTGCCCCTGTGGCAGCGGCAGCACCGCCAGATCGATGGTCTTGTTGCGCAGCTTGCTGGCAAGGCTGTCGTAATAGCCATAGACCTGTTCGAATTGCAGCCCGCTGACCTGCTCTTGCAGATCCGCCAGTAGCGGAGTGATCACCCCGTCCATGAACAGCGGTGTGCCCCCCATGCGCAGATATCCCGCGCGGCCGCTTTGCACCCGCTCGACCAGCGCGCTGGCCTCCAGTGACAGGTTATGGATCCGGCGTCCGATCTTGGCCAGCTCCTGTCCGAAATCGGTCGGACGCAGCGGGCGGCGGCCATGTTCAAACAGGGAAAGCCCCAGCCGTTTTTCCAGAATGGCCATAGACCGCGAGACCGAAGGCTGGGATTTGCCAAGCGCCTCCGCCCCTTCGGTCAAGCCCCCCTGTTCGACGATCATCGCAAGGATTTCCAGATGTTCGCTGTCAATCCGCATGGCCCAACCGATCAGTTATCCGCTCTTTCATGCGAGTTTAGGCGGATAATATACCTTTGTGCAATGCGCCTTCGCTGCAACATGCCCCTGCCGCGCCGTTTGGGACACGCGACAGAGGCATGGGAGGGGCAGCCCCTAGTCGAGACGGCGGCTGACCGGCAGGATCGTCAGCCCCAGACGGGCCTTGAGCGCCCCATAGATGCCCCGCTTGTCGATCATCATCACCGCAATCGCGATCACGCCCATGACGATCAGATACCATGTGCCCCAGTCCGCCGCGAGGCTGCGCAGCGCGAAGAAGACGATCACCCCGAGGATCGGGCCCTCGATCGTGCCGATCCCGCCGATCACCACGATAAAGATCACGAAAGCCGTCCAGTCATTGACCGAAAAGGCGCTATCGGGGGTAATGCGCAGCTTCTGCAGGAAGATGAAGGCCCCCGTCAGACCGGTGAACCCTGCCGTCAGAAGATAGATCAGGAATTTCACGCGCCGCGTGGCCACACCAACGGTTTCGGCGGCGATCTCGCTATCGCGGATGGCCGTCAGGGCCAGACCCCAGCGCGAACGCAGCAGCATCCAGACCAGCGCCACGGAGGCGATACCGATGGCGAAGGCAAAGTAATACATCACCATCTCGCGCCCGTCGCGGCTGGCAGAAAGCGATTTCACCACCTGCACGGGCAGCGAGATCCCAGACCCGCCGCCAAGCGCCGAGACCTGCGCGGCCCCCAGCCGGAACACCTCGGCAATCACCCAGGTGCCGATGGCGAAATAGGCCCCTTGCAGCCGGAAGGCGATCCAGCCCGTCGGCAGCGCCACCAGCGCCGTCACGCATCCGGCCAGCACCAGCGCCAGAGGCAGCGGCATGCCGGTAAAGATCGCCAGCGCGAAGAACACATAGCCCCCCAGGCCGACAAAGGCCTGCTGCCCCACCGACACAAGGCCGGTATAGCCTGCCAGCAGGTTCCACATCTGCGCCAGCGCCAGATAGCTCAGCACCTCCATCAGGAACCGAAGATCGGCGCGGCTGGCCCAGAAAGGAGCCGCAGCCAAAGTGCCCAGCACCGCCAGCACAAGGCCTGCCGTGGCCAGCGCGCCCCAGTTCATTCCGCTTTTTTGCGGGCTCATATCCATTTCTTTCATGCTCATCTCAATGCGCCACCTTCGGCATCAACCCCGTCGGGCGGAAAATCAGGACCAGCAGGAAAACCAGATGCCCTGCCAAAATCTGGAACCCCGCATCGACCTGCGCGCCCAGCGTCTGTGCCACGCCAAGGATGATCCCGCCCAGAAGCGTGCCCCACAGATTGCCCAGCCCGCCAATAATCACCGCCTCGAAGGCGAAAAGAAGCCGCGCCGGTCCGGCGGCAGGATCGAAATTGGTTTTCATCGCCAACCAGATCCCCGCGATGCCCACCACAACGCTGGCCAGCGCGGTCGCCAAAGCGAAAGTATGCCCGCGGTTACCGCCCATCAGCGGCACGATTTCGGCATCATCGGAGGTGGCGCGCAGCATCCGCCCGAGGCTCGTTTTGTAAAACACAAGCTGCAAGGCCCAGATCACCGCGATAGCGGTCACGAACATCAGAAGCGGCAGCACACCCACGGCAATCTGGTCGCTCAGTTGCAGCGAGGCGGTCTCGAACATGCCGGTCGGCAATTTGCGGCTATCGGCGGAATAGAGTTCCAGCAGCCCGTTCTGCAAAATGATCGACATCCCGAAGGTGATCAGGATCGGCGGCAGGATATCCTTGCCCAAGGCGCGGTTCAGCAGGATGCGCTGGTTGATATAGCCCGCAAGCCCCAGAATAAGCACCACCATCGCCACACCCACAACCGGACTGAGCCCCCAGCTGATGACGAAGGTAAAAATCAGATAGGCGCCGACCACGATGAAATCACCATGCGCGATATTGACAAAGCGCATCACCCCGAACATCAGCGACAGCCCCGCCGCGAAAAGGGCATAGAGGCCGCCCAACATCACACCCTGAATAAGTGCGTTGATCCAAACCATCACGCGATCTCCGTTCCAAAATAGGCCTGCGCGATCTGTGCGCGCGTCAACTCGGAGGATTTGCCCGAAAGCGAAACCCGCCCTTCCATGAAGCAATAGATCCGGTCCGCGACCGCCATTGCCTGCCCGACATCCTGCTCGACCACCAGAATGGCCGTGCCGCGCGCGCGGATCAGCGGGACGGCCTGATAGATATCCTTGATGATCTTGGGCGCGAGCCCGAGGCTGATCTCGTCACATAGCAGCAGCTTGGGGTTGGAAATCAGCGCCCGTCCGATCGCCACCATCTGCTGTTGTCCGCCCGAAAGCGCCGTTCCGGGGTTGTTTTTCTTGGCGACCAGATCGGGGAAAAGCTCATAGACAGCTTTCAAGTCCCAAGGCCCCTTCCGCTTGCCCGCCGCACCGATCAGCAGGTTTTCCTCGACCGAGAGCGAGGGAAACAGCCGCCGCCCCTCGGGCACCATCGCCAGACCCGCCTTATGGATCTTGTCCGGCGCAAGCCCCGCAATCGGCTGCCCGTCCAGCCGGATGGTCTGGCCCTTGGTCGATTGCAACCCCGTCAGACTGCGCAGAAAGGTGGATTTTCCGGCCCCGTTGGCGCCGATAATGGCCACGGTCTCGCCATGCTCGACCGTCATATCCACCCCGAACAGCGCTTGAAAATCGCCGTAATGCGCGGTCAGCCCCTCTGTCTCAAGCAGCTTCGTCATCGACCGAAATCCCCATGTAAATTTCCTGCACCAACGGATCGGCCATCACCGCACGCGGCTCGCCCTCGGCCACGATCTTGCCGAAATCGATCACCACCAGCCGGTCCACCACCGCCAGAAGCGCATGGACGATATGCTCGATCCAGATAATCGAGACACCTCCGGCATGGATCTGCTTGATGGTGGCCACCAGATCGTGGCACTCGCCTTCGGTCAGCCCGCCCGCGATCTCGTCCAAAAGCAGCAGCTTCGGATTGGTGGCCAGCGCCCGCGCCATCTCGAGACGCTTGCGTTCCAGCAGCGTCAGACTGCCTGCGGGTTTGTTGGCGCGGTGGATCAACCCCGTTTTCTCAAGGATCTCCTTGCAGGCGCTGCGCGGGTCATCGAAGCCCGCGCCACCGAACTGGCTGGCCACCAGCAGGTTTTCGTAAACGCTCATGCCGACGAAAGGATGCGGGATCTGGAAACTGCGCCCGACCCCGCGACGGCAGCGTTCCGACGCCCGCATGCCGGTCACATCGGCCCCGTCAAACCGGATCGTGCCCGCGCTCGGCTTCAGCGCCCCGCCGATCAGATTGAACAATGTCGATTTTCCGGCACCATTGGGGCCGATAATCCCGAGCGCTTCGCCCTGTGCCAGATCGAATGTGATCGCGTCAGCGACCTTCAGAGCGCCGAAACTCTTTTCGACGCCCGACAAGCTGAGAAGTGGTTGCACCGCTTCCTCCTCTTGAAATGTCATGAATAGGTAGGAGGGCGGGTCCGGTGAACCCGCCAGACCATCAGGCCTTGATCGGCAGCATCTGCGCGGTCAGCGGGATCTGCGGTGCATTGGAATTGGTCACGATTTCCAGTTGCGGCGTGCCCGAACCAAGTTTCCATTGCCCGCCAACCAGCGGGGTTTTGGAAATATTGGGCACCGGACCGTCCTGAAAATTGACCCGTCCCAGAACGGTCTCAAGATCGGTGGCGCGGATCGCCTCGACGATGCTATCCGCATCATCGATATCCTGCGTGCGGCTCAGCACATTGGTCGCGACATCGAAAAGCGAATGTTTCGTGCCAAGCGGCATCGTCCACGGGTTGCCGGTCGCGGCCTCATAGGCGGCGGCAAGCGCCTCGCAGCTCTGGCCGCTGAACGCCGAACGGAAGGGAAAGTTCTTGTGCCATGTGACCTCGACCGAAAGCCCCTCGGCGCGCGGCCCCATCGCCGACATCGCCTGCGGAAACTCGCTGGCCTTCGCCACATCGACCACTTTCGGGGTAAAGCCCTGCTGGGCGGCCTGCGTCCAGAAGGTGTTGAAATCGGGCGGGATCATCACCCCCGTCACCACCTCCACACCAGCCTTCTTGAAGGCCTGGATCTGGGCGCTGAAATCGTCCGAGCCGTTCTGGTAACGTCCGGTATCCACCAGCTTGTAGCCCGCCTTCGACATCTCGGCGGGGAAGCCGTTCTGGCTGTTGGACCAGCTATTGCCATCGGGATCATTGGGCCACATCGCCCCCACGACCTTGTTGCTGTCCACAGCCGCCCAATGCGACATGAAGACCGCGATAATATCCTCAAGCCCCCAGAAATAGTGGAATGTATAGTCAAACCCCACTTTCGGATCGCCCCCACGCCCGAAGAAATGCGCCTGCCAGGGCGTGTCATTGGTGATGCAGGGAACGCCGTTCAGCTCGGCCTGATCGGCAACGGGGTTTGTGGTATCGGGGGTGGCCGACGCACAGATCAGATCGACCTCGTCTTCGAAGATCAGCTCTTGCGCCACCGAAGAGGCACGGTTCGAACTGGACTGGCTGTCCTTGACGATAAATTCGACCGGATGGCGCGTGCCATTGACCTCCAGCCCGTCTTTGAGCGCGGCGCGATACTGGTCCAGCACGAACTGGTCCGGTTCGGCAAAAATTGCCAGCGGGCCGGTGGTCGGGGTCACAAATCCGATCTTAAGCGTGCGGGTCTTGGCCAATGCAGGCATCGGCAAACCGGTCACCGCCGCACCGGCAAGACCGGTCGCGACAGCAGATTTCAACAGACGACGTCTGGTGAGCATAGAATTCCTCCCTGAACAGATCCGGTTTGCAACGGGAATGCACCTGTTCATCCGGCGACAACCTCCCAGCGCCGAATGCGGATCATTCCTATCGCCTGCACTCCTCATTTGCAGAAGACCGGATCCTGTAATTATGTGTGTATTGTTCTGCGATACACCATACCATGATTAAGATACATTGGATTCGTGTCAATGAATTTTCGCAGCCGACCCGCGCCAAAACCAACAGTTTTCATCATTTTTAGAATGCAATGTATTGTAATAAATAGATAATAATTATTCATTCCTTCGGATTAAAACGGCACCACCCGCCCCCTTCGACCGCATGGACAGTCTCGGGGCGCAGCCCTTCCGGCCTGCACTACCTCAGCCTGCGCCTCGCCGGGCAGTGATCATTTATCCTGCATCTGGGGCCAATGAATCGCTTGACAGCTCGTTTCAACTGTCTCACTTATTCATACACTGTATCATTTATTGATACACAAACCGGTAGGAGGAAGACCGGTTTGCGCAGTTTTAGGGAGGACACCATGCTGCTTACGGCAAAGATTCTGCTGACGCTTGCAACGCTCGGCTATTCGGCGATTCCGCTCGCCTTCGATTCCAACAAAACCCATTGGTTCAACGATTCATGGACGCCGCATGGCCGGTTCCACTGCGTCTGGCAGGTGATGAGCTACGTCTATATGGCCCTGATCGCGCTGGGTCTGATCTGGACGGCGTCCAGCGTGAACTGGCAGATCTGGCTCTCCGCGGGCCTGGCCGCCTGCGCCTATGGCGGCTTCTGGACCGCTGTAGCGCTGCGCAAGAAGCTGGGGCTGGCGCTTGTGGATGACGTCAATGGCGTGCCGCCCTTCATGCTGCCCGTTCTGGGCGAATGTGATGCCAATGTGACCCTGTTCACCACCGCGGTGATCTTGCTGGGCACGGGCGCAGGTGCGCTCTCGCTTGCCGCAGCGACCGTCGCCGCCAACTGAGGACTACCATGCTAAATAACGAACAAAGGCAGGCTGCTGCCGACGCCATCCTGAAGGCCGAGCAAACCCGCGAAGTCTGTGTCCAGCCGTCGAAAACATGGCCGGAGATGGAGCTGGAAGACGCCTATGACATCCAGCGCCGCTGGGCCAATGCCCGCATCGCGGCTGGCGCGAAAATCATCGGACGCAAGATCGGCCTGACCAGCCGTGCCATGCAGATGGCCTCGAAAATGACCGAGCCCGATTATGGCGTGATGCTGGATGATGCGGTTTTCAAGGACGGGGCGCGCATTCCGGCAGGCACGTTCATCAAGCCGCGTCTGGAAACCGAACTGGCCTTTGTTATGGGCGAAGACCTGCAAGGCGCAGGGTGCCAGATGCATGACGTGATGCGCGCCACCGAATACGTGACGCCCGCGCTGGAAATCATCGATTACCGCACGCAGGTGCCGCGCGCGATTGCCGATACCATCGCCGATAACGCCGCTTTTGGCGCGATCGTGCTTGGCGGGCGCATCTTCCGCCCGTTCGATGTGGATGTGCGCTGGATTGGGGCGACGCTTTCGAAAAACGGCGTGATCGAGGAAAGCGGCGTGTCGGCGGCCATCATGGGCCATCCGGCAGCCGGGATTGCATGGCTGGTCAACAAGCTCGCCCCGCTGGGCGATGGCCTAAAGAAAGGCGATATCGTTCTGGGTGGCTCGTTCACCCGCCCCGTCGATATTGCCTCGGGCGATGTGATCTTTGCCGATTACGGCCCGCTTGGCGCGATCGGCGTCAGCTTCGAATAACACACGCCCCGCCTGCAATCGCAGTCTCTCTGGCCCCGCCCTACCAAGCGGGGCGGGGAAAGCTATCACAGAAAGCCCATCATGACCGATATGCCCAAAAACCACTTCAAAGCCGCGATGCAAGCCTTTGAAGTCCAGCGCGGCTGCTGGTGCAGCCTGCGCGATCCGATCGTGGCCGAAATGCTGGCCGTGCTAGGGTTCGACTGGCTGATGTTCGACACCGAGCACTCGCCCATCGACCCCGCAACCGTGCTGTCGCAGTTGCAGGCCGTCGCGCCGTATAAAGCCAGCTCGATCGTCCGCCCGAGCTGCCTGAACGCCGCCGAAATCAAGAAGTTGCTGGATCTTGGAGCCCAGACGATCCTTGTGCCGATGGTCCAGAGCGCGGCAATGGCGCAGGAAGCGGTGGACGCGGTCGCCTATCCGCCCAGCGGCATTCGCGGCGTGTCGGGCATGACCCGCGCCACCCGATTTGCCACCGTGCCGGGCTATCACAAGAAGGCCCGCGAAGAGATCTGCCTGATCGTACAGGTGGAAAGCAAGGCGGCGTTGGACGAAATCGAGGCAATGGCCGCCGTTGACGGCGTCGATGCGATTTTCGTCGGTCCCGCCGATCTGGCCGCTTCGCTGGGCTATCCGGGCGAGCCGTCGCATCCCGAAGTCACCCGCGTGGTGCTGGAAGCCATCCGCCGCATCCGCGCCGCGGGCAAACCGCCGGGCATCCTGACCAGCGATCCCGCTGTCTATGATCAGGCGCTGGAAGCGGGCGCGATTTTCGTGGCGAAAGACATCGATCTGGTAGCCATGAAAAAGGGCCTGTCGATCAGCTAACCTATCCGGCGGGAGGGGGCGACCCTCCCGCTCGGCCCTCCCGATCCTGCAATGGGGGCCGCACCGCTATCCTCTGGTGCCAAAGCTGGCCAAAGCGCGACAGCTCGTCCGCCAGAACGGTCTCATGCGCATCCAGCCAGTCGATCACCGACGCGAACGCCACGATCCGTGCATGCCCGTCCTGCAGGCGCACCACCGGCCAGTTGCCGACAAGCGCGTTATCGATCCCGAAGACCGCATCCCCCCACCAGCGCGCCGGACCGAACGCATGCGGCATCTGCCGCCCGCGTTTCATTGCCGCCAGCACCGAGACCGGAGATGTCGTCTCGACCCGCTCGACAGCCTGATGCCACAGATCCAGCACCGAGGCATATTCCCAGCTGACCGCGCTCCAGCTTTCGGGGAAGCGGCTATTGTAATTCTCGAAAAACTGCTGCGGGCGCCGGAAGAAAAAGGCCAGATCCGCCAGTGCCGGATCATCGAAATCGGGAAACTGGAAGGTAAAGCGGGCCATGAAATCCGCCGAAGTTTCCGCAACAAGCTGCCGGTAACCGTCCCCCGTGCAGGACAGGATCTGACCGCCGAACCCCTGTGCAAAAGCCGCAAGCGTCAACGCCCTGACCATCGGCGGGGTCGAGGAGCACCAGCACAGGATATCCGCCTCCGAGGCGACCATCCGCGCCACAATGCCTTCTGCCGCAGCGCCTTCCTCATAAAGCACCTCTTCCACGACCGGCAGTCCCGCCACAGCACAGGCGGCGCGGTAGCAGGCCAGAGACGGCAGTCCCATCAGGTCATTCTGGCTGCATAAGGCAATTTTCGCGCCCGGATATTCGGTTGCCAGATGTGCAACCCCCGTGACATTGAACAGCGGATGCACCTCGGCGGGGGCGATCAGATAGGGACGGTCGGGCGACAGATCGGTCGGCAGCAGGGTCGTGGTCAGGATGCGGCGCGACATGAGATAGTCGATGGCGGGGCCGACCTCGTTGCCACCGAGGGTCAGCACCAGACAGGCCCCATGCGTCTCGACCATCTCTTGCGCGGCGCGCAACGTGGCCTCCGGCCCCGAAGCGGTATCATGCGACAGGATCTCCACCGGATGCCGCCGCCCGCCGATCATCAGCCCGCCGCGCTCGTTGATCCAGTCGCTCCAGAGCGAGGCCCCGTCCAAACCCGGTTGTCCCCAGATCTTTTCCGGCCCGCTTCTGGGCAGCAGGAACCCGATACGGACCGCAGACCCGTTTCTTGACCGCAATCGTGGCAAGGTGCCGGTGACTGTCAGCCTTTGTGCAAATGATGCCCCGCTCATTTATTCAGCCTCTGCATAATTAAATGCCAGTTCATCGCGCGAATGTCTCCGCCCGATATTCCTGTAAAGAAAAAAGGTTGACCAGTAAAATAATTGGATTGCTCATTGGTATTGCAAAATGAACCAAATTTATAATTGGTCCAAACCAGCCAGAGGAGCACAGGAGAGATATGTCAAAGCGCGTTGCTGTCATCGGCGCGGGGCCCTCCGGCCTTGCCCAGCTCAGAGCCTTCCAGTCCGCCGCCGAAAAAGGGGCGCCCATCCCCGAGGTGGTCTGCTTTGAAAAGCAATCCAACTGGGGCGGGCTGTGGAACTATAGCTGGCGCACCGGCGTCGATGAATATGGCGAACCCGTGCATGGCTCGATGTATCGCTATCTCTGGTCCAACGGACCAAAGGAAGGGCTTGAATTCGCGGACTATTCTTTCGAAGAACATTTCGGAAAGCAAATTGCCTCCTATCCGCCTCGCGGCGTGCTGTTCGACTATATCGAAGGGCGCGTGCTCAAGGCCGATGTCCGCAAATGGATCCGGTTTTCCTCGGTTATCCGCTGGGTCTCTTTCGACCCCCAGAGCGGCCTTTTCACGCTGACCATTCATGACATGGTCAAGGATCATGTCTATCAGGAGGAATTCGACCATGTGATCGTGGCCTCCGGTCACTTCTGGTCACCGAATGTGCCGGAATATCCGGGGTTCGACAAATTCCACGGGCGCATCCTGCACGCCCATGATTTCCGTGACGCACGTGAATTCGCGGGCCAGAACGTGCTGGTGGTCGGGGCGTCCTATTCTGCCGAGGATATCGGATCGCAATGCTGGAAATATGGGGCCGCCAGCATCACAAGCTGCTATCGCTCGGCCCCGATGGGCTTTGACTGGCCGGAAAACTGGGAAGAGAAACAGGGGCTTGCGCATGTCGAAGGCAAGACCGCCCATTTCAGGGACGGCAGCAGCAAAGACATCGACGCAATCATCCTATGCACCGGATACCGGCATGTCTTCCCCTTCCTGCCCGATGATCTGCGCCTGAAAACCGCCAACCGTCTGGCCACCGCCGACCTGTATAAAGGCGTGGCCTATGTGCATAATCCGAAGCTGTTCTATCTGGGCATGCAGGACCAGTGGTTCACCTTCAACATGTTCGATGCGCAGGCATGGTTTGTACGTGATGTCATTCTGGGGCGCATCGACCTGCCCGATGACACGCAAAGCATGATGGCCGATGTGGCCGCGCGCGAGGCTGCGGAAGAGGCGTCGGATGACGTGAAATACGCCATCACCTATCAGGGCGACTATATCAAGGAACTCATCGCCGAAACCGACTATCCCAGCTTCGATGTGGACGGGGCCTGCGAGGCATTCTTCGAATGGAAGGCGCATAAGAAGAAAGACATCATGGGCTTTCGCAATAACAGCTACCGCTCCGTCATCACCGGCACGATGGCCCCTGTGCATCACACGCCGTGGAAAGACGCGCTGGATGACAGCATGCAGGCCTATCTGCAGAACTGAACCGGCTCCCCCCTTTTTGTCAGGACCTGCGCCATGACCCTGTTTTCCGACCTGCCCCTGTTCCGGCCCGGTGCGCCACTCCCGACACATGCGCGGCGCGTGGCGGCCCTTGGTCGCCCTCGGGGAACCGAGCATTACACGATCCCGGGGCGCGGGGCCTATCTGGTCCGGCTGGCCGAGGGGGACCAGATCACGCTCACCAATCTGGAAGGGGGACAGGCCGCGCTGCTTCTGGTCACCCATCCGGAGGGGCGCCCCGATGCAGGGCTGATCGGCGCAAGGGCCGATAGCCCGCTTGCCCCCCTACAGGCGCTTCTGCGCGCCGCAGGGAGCGGCATGGAGCGCCTCAGGCGCGGACTGGAACGGCGGAATATTCCCCTTGAAGGACAGGGGATTGGCCTTTTCGGTCAGAGCAGCCCCGCCGGCGACCAGGCCCGTTTTACCGCCCGTTCTGCGGGATGGCTGCTGCTGGCGGCCCCCGCCCCTGTCATGGATTTCGAGACCCAGAACACCGCCACACCCATCGGGCTTCTGCTGCACCGCGCGCATCCCGGGGCACAGCTGCGCCATGCCCTGCCCGACCCTCTGGCCGAACCGCTACAGGATCTGCGCATCGCCTCGGCCACGGCGCGCGCCTACCGGATCGCCAAGGGCGATTACATCCAGATCATTGATGTCGATGGCCGCCAATGCACCGATTTCCAGTGCTTCGACGCGCGCAAGCTTGACCGCGGACAGGCCCTGCCGCTGGATGTCACCACCACCCGCAGCCTGCAGGCTCTCGCCTATCCGATGCCGGGCCTGCATGGGAAATACTTCGATCAGGACATGACCCCGCTGGTGGAGGTCATTCAGGACACCTGTGGCCGTCATGACGCGTTCGCACTGGCCTGCTCGGCGAAATATTATGACGATCTGGGATATCCGGGGCATGTGAACTGCTCCGAGAATTTCAATGCCGCGCTGGCCCCTTACGACATTGCGGGGCGCGCAGGCTGGATGGCGGCCAATTTCTTCTTCAACACCGCCATTGACCAGCATGGTGTTCTGGTGGCGGACGAGCCGTGGTCACGTCCGGGAGATTATGTGCTGCTCCGGGCATTGACCGATCTGGTCTGTGTCTCTTCGGCCTGCCCCGATGACACCTCTGCCGCCAATGGCTGGGATTTGACCGATATCCATATGCGCAGCTATAGCGGAGCGGAGACCTTCTCCCGCGCGGCAGCCTGGCGCCCCACCCCGGAGGATGACCCTATCATGACGCGCGAAAGCGGGTTCCACGCCAGTTTTGCCCCCCTGACCCGCAATTTCACCGATTATCGTGGCTTCTGGCTGCCCGACAGCTTTACCCAGACCGATCCGGTTGAAAGCTATTGGGCCTGCCGCGAGAAAGCCGTGATCATGGACCTTTCCGCCCTGCGCAAATTCGAGGTCACGGGGCCGGATGCCAAGGCCCTGCTGAACTGGGTGCTGACCCGCGATGTGTCGAAACTCGGCAGCGGTCAGGTGGTCTATTCGGCAATGTGCTACCCGCATGGCGGCATGATCGACGATGGCACCCTGTTCCGGCTGGGGCCGCAGAATTTCCGCTGGATCGGCGGCAGCGATCTGGGCGGGACATGGATGCGGGAAGAGGCGGCGCGGCTGGGGCTGAACGTGATGATCCGCAGCTCCACCGACCAGCAGCATAACATCGCGGTGCAGGGGCCTGCCGCACGCGAGATCCTGAAAACCGTTCTCTGGACCGCGCCCCATCAGCCGGCCCTCACCGCGCTGGAATGGTTCCGCTTCACGGTGGGCCGCCTTGGCGGTCCGGACGGCGTTCCTCTTGTGGTCTCGCGCACGGGCTATACGGGCGAGCTGGGCTACGAGATCTTCTGCCACCCGCGTGACGCCAAACAGGTCTTCGAGGCGGTATGGGCGGCGGGCCAGCCTTGCGGACTGCGCCCGATGGGGCTGGCCGGGCTGGATCTGGTGCGCATCGAGGCGGGGCTGATCTTTGCAGGTTATGATTTCGACGACCAGACCGACCCGTTCGAGGCAGGGATCGGCTTCACCGTCCCGCTGAAGTCGAAAACCGCCGATTTTGTCGGGCGCGAGGCGCTGATCCGGCGCAAGCAGCATCCCGCCCGTGTCTTTGTCGGGCTGGAGATCGAGGGCGAGGAAGCGGTCTCGCATGGCGATTGCCTGCGTCTGGGACGGGCGCAGATTGGCGTTGTGTGCTCGGCCATGCATTCCCCGCGCAGCCATATGTCGATTGCGCTGGCACGGGTCGATGTGGCCCATTCGGCCAGCGGAACGCTCTTGGAGGTGGGCCAGCTTGACGGGCATCTGCGGCGCAGGCAGGCCAGAATAAGCCCCGTGGCGCATTATGACCCGAAGAAGGAGCGCCCGCGCAGCTAGGCTACCGCACATCCGCTTAATGCTGGACCTTGAGGCGCCCGCCGCCTATGAAAAAGGCAGGACGTCCCTTCGGGCCTCAAGGAACCAATTCGTGCCAGCCTCTGCACCACCTCCATCCGCTTTGCATCCGCTTCCGGGATCGACCGTGCAATATGTGATCGATACCCTGAGCAGCCGCATCGTCTCCGGCGAATATGCCAAGGACGAACGGCTGCCATCGGAACGGCAGATGGCGCAGGATCTGGGCGTTGCGCGCAATACCGTGCGCGAGGCGCTGGATTATCTGGAGACCCGCCTGATGATCCGGCGCAGGCAGGGATCGGGGTCCTTTGTGATCTATGATCCGGCTGGCACGCTACAGGCCCATTCGCCGGTTGCCGAGGAAACCGGCCCGCTCCATCTGCTGACCGTGCGGGGCGTGCTGGAGCCGGAAATCGTGCGTCTTGCGATTTTGTCCATGTCCCCCAAACAGATAACGGCGCTTTCAGAGATCGTCTCACAGATGGAAGCCATGAGCACCGATGCCACCGCCTTCATCCGGCTGGAAGAAGAGTTCCACCGGCAACTGGCTTTGGGCACCGGAAACCCGCTGCTGGTCGCCTGTTTCAATCTGGTGCTGGATGCGCGGCGTCAATCCTTCCGCGCGGCGATGTATAAACGCCATCTCACCCCCGCAAAGCTGGCCAGCTACCAGCGCGCCTATAACGGGCTTTTCAACGCGATCGCCGCCCGCGATATCGAAGAGGCAACCGAGTTCATGAAGCTTTCACTGGTCGAGGACCAGAAACTCCTGCTTCAGGAAAGCTGAACTGGTCCCTTCGTCAGAGCACCAATTTTACGCCTTTTCTCCCCGTCAGCGCCGCTGAACGGGGATTTTCTTTGCAATCCCCCTGCGACCGGCCCGACCCGTCCTTCCGGCGCTAAGGCACAAACCGCCAAGAAACTAGGCAGGAGGCAGGGGGCGAGCGATTAGATATGTGCCAAATACCGGATCTGTTTATTCCTGATGGGAATTAATGTTGCAATAAGGGCAATTTCTCACCGAGGCTAGACGAACAAAAAGAACCAATAAAGTCAGTTGGTCTGAACCACAAGAATCGCGCCTTCAGGACATCCAACAAGGAGACTCACTTGGAACAAGAGCTCGCTTCCCTGTCTGAACAGCTTGCCCAGCTCAAGGAAAGTGTCGCCGCCACCAATGGCACCTTCTCTGAGACCTTCTACTTTCTGACCATCCCGCTCATGGTGCTGATCCATGCCGGTTTTCTCGCCTATGAAATGGGGGCCTCGCGGTCCAAAAACGCGCTTTCTGCGGGGATCAAGAACATTCTCGCCTTCGCGATGATCGTCCCGTTCTTCTACTTTGTCGGCTGGTGGATCTATTGGGCCTTCCCCACCGGTCTGAGCGGATCGGAAGGGCCGATGGGCACTTCGGGCTTTGCCTATGCCAATGGCATCGCGCTGCCGTGGAGCGAATATATGGGCCCCAATCTCAGCGACCGGTCGTCGGGCGTGTTCTGGGGCGCCTTCGTGCTGTTTGCCGCCACCACCGCCTCGATCCTGTCGGGCGGCGTGATCGAGCGGATCAAACTGACGGGGTTCATCATCCTGTCGATCGTTCTGGGCGCCTTTGTCTGGATCTTGGCCGCCGCATGGGGCTGGCATGCCGATGGCTGGCTGGTGACCAAGTTCGGTTATCATGATTTCGGGGCCTCGGGCGTCGTCCATGCCATTGCCGGCTTCTTCACGCTGGGCGTGCTGATCAATCTCGGGCCGCGGATCGGCAAGTTCAATGCCGATGGCAGTGCCAACCATATCGCGGGGCATTCCATGCCGATGACGCTGGTCGGGCTAATGCTGATCATTGCAGGTTTCTGGGGCTTCCTGATGGGCTGCGTCATTGTTCCGGGCGAAAGCTGGAGCTGGTCGGGCACGATCGAGGCCAGCATCTACGGCACGCCGATGACGCTTTCGGGCATGACGTTCAACGTCCTGATGGGCTTTGCGGGCGGTATTATCGGGGCATGGATGATTACCCGTGATCCGTTCTGGATGATGTCGGGGGCGCTTGGCGGGATCATCTCCTGCGCGGCGGGGATCGACCTGTGGTATCCGCCTATGGCCTTTGCAATCGGCTTCATCGGCGCCTGCGCCATGCCCTTTGTGGCCTCGTTCATCGAACGGCGCGGCATTGACGATGCGGTGGGCGCGGTTGCGGTGCACGGCTTCCTCGGGCTTTGGGGCGTGATTGTCGTCGGCATCGCGGCCTCGGGCTATCCGGCCCTTTTCGGCGAGGATGTCATCCAGATCTCCTTCACCGGACAGTTGATCGGGGCAGCCGTCATGGCGGTGATGGGCTTCGTGCCGGGTTATGTCGTCTCGCTGGTCCTGAAACTGATGGGCGAGCTGCGTGTGCCGCGCGAGGCCGAGGAGCTTGGGCTCGATTTGGTCAAAGTGCCAGCCTCCGCCTATCCCGAAGCCATCCATCCCTCTGTCAGCCCCGCAGAATAATCTGCCCACTCAGGAGTTACATCTATGGAAGCACCTTTCAACGCCACCAGCTGGGACGGAGTGACCGGCGCGATCTATGCCGGATATGGCAGTGTCGAGGGCCTGTGGCTGATCGTCTGCCTGATCCTTGTGGTCATCGCGGTCATCGGCGGTTGGCGACATGAGGGCCATGCCTACAGGGCCGTGACCCACAAAAAATGATGATGGTGTCCGGACTACGTGTCCGGACCCTTTCCCTCACATCTTCCCTAACATCAGGACGAACACATGACCGCATCGTGGAGATTTTCCGCGCTGGCCGACCGTCATCGCGCGCTTGGCTCTCAGCTAGAAGACTGGAGCGGGATGGGCACCGCCTGGACCTATGACAAGGACCAGACCGAGGAGTACATGGCCCTCCGCACCAAAGCCGGTGTGATGGATGTTTCGGGGCTCAAGAAGGTCCATGTCATCGGGCCGCATGCCTCCCATATCATCAACCGTGCCGTCACCCGCGAGATCGAGGCGCTCAAACCCGGACGGTCCACCTATGCGACCATGCTCAACGAGCAGGGCAAGTTCATTGATGACTGCGTGGTCTATCGCACCGGCCCGCATGCGTTCATGGTGGTGCATGGCTCGGGCCTCGGCTTCGAGGCGCTCACGATGGCGGCCTATGGGCGCAATGCCGCCGTGCTGTTTGACGATGATCTGCACGACATCTCGCTGCAGGGGCCCTTGGCGGTGGACTATCTGGAGGCACATGTGCCGGGCCTTCGCGATGTGGCCTATTTCAGCCATATCCAGACCACACTGTTCGGCAAACCGGTCATGCTGTCACGCACCGGCTATACCGGCGAACGCGGCTACGAGATTTTCTGTCGCAGGCAGGATGCCTGTCTGATCTGGGACACCATCGTGGCCGAAGGGGCCGCAATAGGGATCATCCCGACGCGTTTTACCACACTCGATCTGCTGCGCGCCGAAAGCCAGCTGCTGTTCTTTCCCTATGACAATTCGGAAATGTATCCGTTTGAAGAGGACCCCTGCGGTGACACGCTATGGGAGCTGGGGCTGGACTTCACCGTCTCCAAGGGCAAGACCGGCTTTCGCGGTGCCGAAGAGCATTACCGCCTGAAGGGCAAGGAACGGTTCAGGATCTATGGCGTGAAGCTCGAAGGCACGCAGCCCGCGGTCGAAGGGGCCCCCTTGCTGAAAGACGGCAAGAAGGTGGGGGTTGTGACCATTTCGATGCATTCGCCGCTGAACAACCATACGGTGGGCATGGCGCGGATGCCGGTGGACTGCGCCGTGCCGGGCACGCCGCTCGTCGTGCAGAACCCGACCGGCGAGATCCGCGCGGTGGCCGCCGAGATGCCTTTCCACGATCCGCAGAAACTGCGCCGCACAGCCAAAGGCTAGGGCCCGCCCCACCACGACCCGCCCCGCGCGCGTGAGCGCCGCATGACGTGACATGCTTCCAGAAGAAGGTCTTTCATGGCAACCGTATTCACCCCCTCCATCGCCACCCGCCCGACCTACGGGACATTGCAGCCGCCCTGCGGTGCTCCGCTTCTTTGTGTGGCGGATGGCGCGGGTGGGGCTGCCCTTCTGGCCCTGTCCGAGCATATGCCCGGCTGTCTCGAACAGGCGCATATCCTCTTCATACCGCAAGACAGCCCCGATGGCCCGAAACTTGCCGCCCTGCCCTGCCGCAGCTATGGCGAGGCACCCGATCTGGCCGCCGCCCTGCCACGGCTGGACCGGCTTCTGGCACAGGCAAGCATCGCCACCCGCCTGTGCCTTGCGGGCAGCGAAGGGCTGATCGGCAGGGTCAGCGCCCGCGCGCTTGGCGCGGGCATCGCCGCCGAGATGATCCAGACCGAGCATCGCGGCCATATCGCACGGGCGGTGCAATGCGTGCATTGCAAAGGGGTCACCGAAGATGTGCTGACTGACCCGTTCATATGCGCCCATTGCGGTCTGGCGCTGTTCGTACGCGACCATTTCTCGCGCCGACTGGGCGTGTTTCAGGGCGTCTGTGTCGATGCCGAAACCCCCGGCCAGAGGCCGGACCCGCAGGAGATCCGTCCATGACCGCCCTACCGCTGACCGTCACACGGGTGCAGGCCCTGACGCCGCAGGTCAAACTCTTCCGTTTCGAGGCCGCAACCCCGCTGCCGCTTTTCTCGGGCGGCGCCCATATCGTGGTCGAGATGCCCGATGGCGACGTGCTGCGGCGCAACTCCTATTCGCTGATTTCCGACCCGCATGACCCTTCGGGCTACGAGATCGCGGTCCGGCTGGACCCGCAAGGGCGGGGCGGCTCGCGGTTCCTGCACGAGAAAGTGCGCGAGGGAGACCGCCTTCGGGTGTCGATGCCCGCAAACCTCTTTGCCATCGATCCGCGCGCCAAACGCCATCTGCTGATCGCGGGAGGCATCGGCATCACGCCGTTTCTGGCGCAGATCCGGCAGCTTGACCGGCTCAATCTGGATTGGGCGCTGCATTATGCCGCCCCCTCGCGCAAGGAGGCCGCAGCACTGGGCCTGCTGCCCCGATCCTCCCGCATCTCGCTGCATTTCTCGGACGAGGGCAACCGCATGGATCTGGCCACGTTACTGGACGGGCAACCCGCCGGAACCCATGTGTTCTGCTGTGGGCCGGAGGGGTTGATCACGGCAGTGGAGGCCACGGCGGCACGTCTGGGATGGCCGCAGTCGCATCTGCATTCCGAAGCCTTTGCTGCCCCGCCACCGGGGGCTGCTTTCTCGGTCACGCTGGGGCGTTCGGGCAGGACATTGACCGTCGGGCCGCATCAGAGCCTGCTTGAGGCGATCGAGGCGGCGGATGTGCCCATTGACTGGTCCTGCCGTGGCGGGGCCTGCGGTCGCTGCGAAACGGCGGTGCGCGCGTGCCACGGGCGCATCCTGCACCATGATCACTGGCTCAGCGAAGACGAACGCGCCGCACAGACCAAGATCATGCCCTGCATGTCGCGCTTTCTCGGCGAAGACCTCACCCTCGATCTGTAAGGACATCCCATGACTTTGCGCTTCAATGACGAGACTTTCCGTGGCGATTACACCTTCTACAACTCGCCACAGGCCATCCGCCGTTTTCCCTTCCCCTTCGACCAAGACAGCTACATGTATTCGGTCAATATCGAACAGCATCCGGGCGGCCCGACCGGCACGCCCTTCGAGTTTGCCTTCGATGTCGATGAACATTACGTCTCCGAGATGCGGGACCGCGAGATCACTCTGGCGCAGGACCCGCTGCGCTGCCAGTCGCTGCCACATATGGAGCTGGCCGGTTGGGATCTGCTGGAATGCATCATGCAGGCCAAGGCGCGCGACTATCCCGAGCTGTTCACGCTCAATCGTGACGGAGACCGCTGGCACTGGATCAACCGCCCTCTCGGCATCGAGCAGCGCTTTACCTTTCTGGAGGCCGCGACCCTGCCCTATGGCCCGATGGAATATATTACCCGTCAGGCCCAAGGCGATTTCGCGCTGCTGCATGAACGCGAGGGCAATCTGTGGATGGATGCCGGTATGATCACCAGTCAGGCCGATTGGTCGCTGGATTTCGATATCGGCATGAACTTCTTCGAATGGCACGCCCCCGTACCGAAAGCTGGAGAGATGGGGGTGTTTACCAAGGCGCTGAAATTCCTGCTGGCGGTGCAGCAGGGCCAGAGCTATCGCCGCCTCAACTGGACCATGACGGTCAATCCACGCCTTGACACCAGCCCCGAAAACTATCCGCATTGGGGACCGGAGAAACGCACACTCACCGCCGAGAATGTCGGGCGCAAACAGTTTCTGCGGGTCGAATTGCAATCCTTCCTCCGCCTGCCGCGCTCGAATGCGCTGGTATTCCCGATCCGTTGCTATCTGCTGAGCCTCGAAGATATCTGCACCCAGCCCAAATGGGCCCGCCGCCTGCACCGCGTGCTGCGCGATCTCGATCCGGCGCTGGCCGAGTATAAAGGCTTTGCCGTGAATCGCGATCTGATCGTAGACTATCTGGCGCGCTTCGATGACGGGGCCGAGACCTCGGCGGGGATCTTCCCCGACACGCTCCCTGTCCCTCCAACCCCTTCGTAAAGGAGCCCAATGGCCTGGTTCATTCTGTTTTGCGCAGGCATCCTTGAAACCGTCTGGGCGTTCTATATGAAAAAATCCGACGGTTTCACCCTGCTTGTTCCCAGCATCATCACCGTCCTCACCATGATCGCAAGTTTCGCCTTGCTGGCGGTGGCGATGAAATCCCTGCCTCTGGGCACGGCCTATGCCGTCTGGACGGGTATCGGCACCGCAGGGGCCGTGGTGGCGGGGATAGCGTTTCTGGGCGAACAGGCCACAGCCGCACGGCTGGTCGCCGTGGCCAGCATCCTCTTTGGCATCGTGCTGCTGAAGCTTTGCGACGGAAAATAGGCGCCGGGTGTCCGGTCCTTGCCCTTGGTCCCTCCCTTAGGCCCCGAAGCGCCGACCGGCAGACAGGCCCTTGCGCGGGCGCGTCAAATCGGGACAGATAGCGCAGCGCAGAGGCGTTGCGCGCAGGCGGCAGGCGATGGCATTCACACTCAAACAACTGCGGTATTTTATTGCTGTGGCCGAAACCGGCACCGTATCGGGGGCGGCGCAGGCGCTGGCGATCTCGCAATCGGCGGTGACCGAAGCCATCCGCGAACTGGAAACCGATCTGGGCGTGGCGCTGTTCACCCGCCATCCGCGCGGGCTGGACATCACCCATAAAGGGCACCAGTTCCTGCGCCATGCCACCGGCATCCTGGCCGGTGTCTCCGATGCCCGTCACGCCCTGACACAGGAAAGCGAGGCCCTGACCGGCACGTTGCATATCGGTGTGACCTCGCTGGTGGCAGGCTATGTGCTGTCAGATATTCTGGCCCGCTTCCGCCGCGCCAATCCGCAGGTCGAGGTGACCGCCCTTGAAGATAGCGGCGACTATCTCGAACATCTTCTGGTCGGCGGCGAGCTGGATGTGGCGGTTATGGTGGCTTCCAATATGCGCGACCGGATGGCGCTGCATACCGAAATCATCGACACATCTCCCTATCAGCTATGGCTGCCCAACGGCCACGAGCTGACCACGCGCCCCTCGGTCTCTATCGAGGATCTCACCGATGCCCCGATGATCATGCTGAAAATCGACGAGATCGAAGAGGCCACGCGCAAGCTGCTTTCGGCCTTCGGGGCCCGCCCGCGGGTTGCCTTCCGCACCCGCTCGGTCGAGGCGGTCCGCTCGCTTGTGGCCACGGGGGCGGGAATCGCGCTGCTGCCCGAAATGGTCTACCGGCGCTGGTCGCTTGAGGGGGACCGCATCGTGTCGCGCGATGTGTCCGGAAGCCTACCAGTTGTGCAGGTTGGAACTGTCTGGCGCAAAGGTGCCCCGCTGAGCCGCGTCACAAGAGAATTTATTCTGACGGCACAAGCCCATAAAAACATGAAGTAATTCTTCGGTATCGGCATTTCCGATACCTGAAACCTGATAATTGAATTTGTGAAAGCAAAAGGAGTTTCACAGGGTTGTGTGCAAGGGAGCCGTGACTCCCGCTGCAACAGGGAAAGCCATGATGAAACCGATTTTAAGCGCCTGTGTCTCGGGCCTTGCATTGCTTGCCGCAAGCTCCGTTCCGCTACAGGCGGCGGATATGCTGACCACGCTCGGACCGGGCGAAGGGACCGTCTCGATTGTCGCATGGCCGGGCTATATCGAGCGCGGCGAGACCGATCCGGACTATGACTGGGTGACCAAATTCGAACAGAGCACGAATTGCAAGGTCGAGATCAAGACGGCCAATACCTCGGACGAGATGGTGGCCCTGATGAACGAGGGCGGCTTCGATCTGGTGACCGCGTCGGGCGATGCCTCGCTGCGGCTGATTGCGGGCGGACGTGTGCAGCCGATCAATACCGACCTCATTCCCAGCTGGGCGCGCGTGGATGACCGCCTGAAAGACGCGCCGTGGCATACGGTCAAGGGCGTACATTACGGCACCCCCTTCATGTGGGGGCCG
The DNA here is from genome assembly GCF_045291555.1 of Thioclava sp. GXIMD4215. Taxonomy (NCBI): domain Bacteria; kingdom Pseudomonadati; phylum Pseudomonadota; class Alphaproteobacteria; order Rhodobacterales; family Paracoccaceae; genus Thioclava; species Thioclava sp. GXIMD4215. The sequence goes on from NZ_CP149516.1 coordinate 96,965, forward strand.
AATGTCCTGATGTATAATACCGAGACCTTCCCCGACGCGCCCAAAAGCTGGGAGGTGGTCTTCAAGGCCATGACCTTGCCCGATGGCAAGGCCAATACAGGGCGGGTGCAGGCCTATGACGGGCCGATCTATATTGCCGATGCCGCGCTATATCTGATGGCCCACCAGCCCGAACTGGGCATCACCAGCCCCTACGAGCTGAACGAGGACCAATATGCCGCAGCCCTTGATCTGCTGCGTGGCCAGCGCAAACTCGTGTCGCGCTACTGGCATGATGCCTTCATCCAGATCGACGATTTCAAGAACGAGGGGGTCGTCGCATCGTCGTCCTGGCCGTTCATGGTCAACCTGCTGAAAGCCGACGGGGTGCCGGTCGCGTCGGTGATCCCCGAGGAAGGGGCGACCGGCTGGGCCGATACGCTGATGCTGCATTCCGAGGCCAAGCATCCAAATTGCGCCTATGCCTTCATGGAGCATTCGCTCAATTCCAACCTCCAGTCCGATCTGTCGGTATGGTTCGGGGCCGTCCCTTCGGTGCCCTCGGCCTGCACCGACGGCTCCGGCAAACAGACCGCAGAGGGCTGCTCGGCCAATGGTCTGGACGATTTCGACCGGATCCGGTTCTGGCAAACGCCGGTATCCAGCTGTGAAAGTCAGGGCAATTGCGTGCCCTATTACCGCTGGGTCTCTGACTATATCGGTGTGATCGGCGGCCGCTGATCACATCAGATTTGCCCGAACCCCTCTCCCCTGTGGGTTCGGGCATCCCTGCCTGAAAGACCAAACATGACAGATGCTGTAACCTTCCGGGGCGTGTCACGCCATTTCGGACCCGTCAAGGCCGTGGACGAGGTCGACCTGTCGATCCGCGACGGAGAATTTTTCGCCATGCTGGGGCCGTCCGGCTCTGGCAAGACCACCTGCCTGCGGCTGATTGCCGGTTTCGAGCAACCCACCGCAGGCCATATCGCAATTTTCGGCGAACGCGCCGAGGGCGTGCCGCCCTATCTGCGCAACGTCAATACCGTTTTCCAGAATTACGCGCTCTTCCCGCATATGAATGTGCGCGACAATGTAGCCTTCGGGCTGCGCGTCAAAGGGATCGGCAAGGCCGAGCGTCACCGTGCTGCCGAGGAGGCGCTGGAGCTGGTCGAGCTGGGCGGCTATGGCCAGCGCCGCGCGGGCGCGCTGTCTGGTGGACAGCGCCAGCGCGTGGCATTGGCCCGTGCCTTGGTCAACAAACCCCGTGTGGTCCTGCTGGACGAGCCGCTGGGCGCGCTGGACCTGAAGCTGCGCGAGCAGATGCAGGAAGAGCTTCGCAAATTGCAACGCGCGCTCGGACTGACCTTCGTATTCGTCACCCATGATCAGGACGAGGCGCTTTCGATGGCGGATCGGGTGGCGGTGTTTGCTCATGGCAAAATCCAGCAGGTCGGCAGCGCGGAAGAGATCTACCGCCGCCCCAATACCCGTTTCGTGGCGGATTTCGTCGGCTCTTCCAACGTGCTTCCGGCCGATCTGGCAGGAGGCGGATCGGCGGGACAATGGGCGTCGTTGCGGCCCGAGGATATCGTGCTTGATCCGGCAGGGCGTGCGGCCACGGTGCGCGGGCGGTTCTTCCACGGGCGCGTCACCAAACTGGTGCTGGATCTGAACGGCCAGAGCCTGACCGCGCTGGTTCCCGCCCGCGAGGATGCGCCGCAGATCGGCGAAACCACCGCGATCTCGTGGGACCCTGCGCGGGTGCATATCATGGAGCGCGACGGATGAGCGCGCCCCTGTCGCAAGCCGCGATCTTCCGCCCGCGCTCCGGCCTTCCGGCACGGCTGATCGACTGGATCATCCGCCATCCGAGAATGTTCGTCTTTCTGATGGTGCTGCCCATCACGCTCTGGCTGGGCATCGTCTATATCGGCGCGCTTCTTGCCTTACTGCTGCAGAGCTTTTTTGCGATCGACGAGTTTTCCGGCGTCATCGTGCATGAGTTCACTCTGAAGACCTATGGCGAGCTTCTGCGCCCCTATAATCTTGACATCATCCTGCGCACGGTCTGCATGGCCGCCGCCGTCACGCTGGCGGCAGCCGTTCTGGCCTTTCCCATCGCCTATTTTGCCGCCCGCTACGCCAAGGGCAAATGGAAGGCGCTGTTTTACATCGGGGTCATGCTGCCGCTCTGGTCCAGCTATCTGGTCAAAGTCTATGCGTGGAAACTGGTGCTGGCCAAGGAAGGCATCCTGAACTGGGTCTTTGCCAAACTGCATCTGACATGGCTTCTCGAGGCTGTGCTGGCGATCCCCGTCATCGGGGGCAACTCGCTCTCGGTCAGCTATCTGGGCACCTTCCTTGTCTTTCTCTATATCTGGCTACCCTATATGATCATTCCGGTACAGGCCGCCTTGGAACGTGTCTCGCAAGACCTGACCGAAGCGGCAGCAGATCTGGGGGCCACCCCAAGACAGAGCTTCCGGCTGGTCCTGTTTCCGCTGGCTTTGCCGGGGGTGGTCGCAGGATCCATCTTCACCTTTTCGCTGACACTCGGCGATTACATCGTTCCGCAGATCGTCGGTAACTCGCGCCTGTTCATCGGTCAGGCCGTCTATACCCAGCAGGGCACCGCCGGAAATATCCCGCTCGCGGCGGCGTTCACTGTGGTGCCGATCGTGATCATGGGAATCTACCTGTGGGGCGCGCGCAAAATGGGAGCTTTCGATGCACTCTGAGATCCGTTCGCCAACCAGCCTGAAACTGGCCGCATTCGGGGGCCTCTTCTTCCTGCTGGCCCCGATTGCCCTAATCTTCCTCTACGCCTTCTCGACGGAGGAAAAGAGCTTCCAGTGGCCCCCGCCCGGCTTTACCACCAAATGGATCGGCGTGACCTTGGGACGTGCGGATGTGTGGGAGGCAATGGGGCTTTCGGTCAAGGTGGCCGCAATCTCGACGGTTCTGGCACTGATCCTTGGCACATTGACCGCCGCAGCCGTTGCCAGATCGCGGTTCTTCGGGCGCGAGACGATCTCGCTTCTGGTCATCCTGCCCATCGCCCTGCCGGGGATCATCACGGGGATCTCGTTGCGTTCGGCCTTCTCGTTGCTGGATATCCCGTTCAGCACATGGACCATCGTGCTGGGGCATGCGACCTTCTGTATCGTGATCGTTTATAACAATGCCGTCGCCCGTTTCCGGCGGCTGTCGGGATCGCTGATCGATGCGGCGATGGATCTGGGCGCAGACGGGGCGCAAACCTTCCGGTTGGTGATCCTGCCCAATATCGCAACCGCCCTTCTGGCGGGCGGCATGCTGGCCTTCGCGCTGAGTTTCGACGAGGTCATCGTGACCACCTTCACCGCGGGCAACCAGACAACCTTGCCGATCTGGATGCTGGAAGAGCTTGTAAGACCGCGTCAGCGCCCCGTGACCAATGTGGTGGCGATGGTGGTGGTGCTGGTCACCGTGCTTCCCATCCTTGCCGCCTATTACCTGACAAAAGACGGCGAACATACCGCCGGTTCCGAGAAATAACTGGGAGATTTTCATGGATAAGCAGATGCTGATCGGCGCCCGCCTTGTGGCTGGCACCGAAACCGAAGAGCAGATCCTCAATCCGCGCACGGGCGAGGTGATCACCACCCTGCCGGAAGCCTCGCTGCAACAGGTCGAAGAGGCCGTCAGCGCCGCCGAAACCGCCTTTGCGGGCTGGTCGCGCACCACACCGGCAGAACGTTCGGGCTACCTGCTGAAAATTGCCGAACGCATCGAGGCCGAGGCCGAAACGCTGGCCGGTCTGGAAGCCCTGAATTGCGGCAAGCCCGGCCCGCTGGCACTGAATGACGAGCTGCCCGCCATCATCGACTGTTTCCGCTTTTTTGCAGGGGCGGTGCGCTGCATGACGGGGCCTGTGGCGGGCGAGTATCTTGCAGGGCACACCTCCATGATCCGCCGCGATCCCATCGGCATCGTGGCCTCGATCGCGCCGTGGAACTATCCGCTGATGATGATGGCGTGGAAAATCGCCCCTGCGATCGGCGCGGGCAATACGGTGGTGTTCAAACCCTCGGAACAAACGCCGCTGACGGCTTTGGCGATGGCCAGGATCTTCGCGGACATCCTGCCCGAAGGGGTGGTGAATATCATTCTCGGGCGTGGCGAAACGGTTGGCTCGGCGCTGATCAACCATCCGAAAGTGGCGATGATCTCGATTACAGGCGATATCGCCACAGGCCGCAAAATTCTGGAAGCCGCCAACAAGACCATCAAACGCACCCATCTGGAGCTGGGCGGCAAGGCTCCGGTGATTGTCTTCGACGACGCCGATATCGAGGCGACGGTCGCGGGGCTGCGGGCGTTCAGCTTCTATAATGCCGGTCAGGATTGCACCGCCGCCTGCCGCATCTATGTCCAGCGCGGGATCTATGACCGTTTCGTGGCCGACCTGACCCAGACCGTCGCGGAGATCCCCTTCGGCCATGAAGATGACAGCCGCAACGAGATCGGCCCGCTGATTTCCCTGCGCCAGCGCGACCGTGTCGCCAGCTTCGTGGCCCGCGCCCGCGAGGCCAACCATATCGAGATCACCGCTGGCGGCGACATTCCCGAGGGTCCGGGGTTTTACTACAAACCCACCGTCGTCGCAGGTGCCTTGCAGACCGACGAGATCGTGCGCCGCGAGGTGTTCGGCCCTGTCGTGTCGGTCACGCCCTTCGATGCGCCCGAAGAGGCGGTCGGCTGGGCCAATGACAGCGATTACGGGCTGGCCTCTTCCGTCTGGACGAAAGATATCTCCAAGGGCATGCAGGTGGCCTCCCGCCTGCAATATGGCTGCACTTGGGTGAACACCCATTTCATGCTGACCAACGAGATGCCGCATGGCGGGATGAAACAGTCGGGCTATGGCAAGGATATGTCGTCCTATGCTCTGGAAGACTATTCCACCGTGCGCCATGTGATGATCGCCCATTAAACCCGTTTCGCCGGCGATCCGGCCCAGCCCCCCGCCCGTCGCAAGACAGGCGGGGGGCTTCTGCTTTCCTCCACCCCGCGGCGCCGCGCTTGCTCTCGCAAAATCCGCCCCGATGATCGCCTTTTCGAAAATTCATAAGATTTTTTACAAAAACCATGGAACAGATTTATTGCTTAACCGTTGGGCATGCAGTGAACAAACGGAGGAAAACATTATGAAATTTCTGACCACCACCGCCGTCGCACTGGCTCTGGCTACTGGCGCAGCTTATGCAGAAGACACCAATGCGAATGCCACCGCAGACACCGCGGCACCCGCCAAAATGGCCACCCAAGCCACGGCGAATGGTCTCGATATGTCGGATTCGACCAATCTGATCCGTGCGCGCGACATCACCGGTGGCGACATTTACACCATCGCGAAAGACAGTGGCAAAACCTGGGACACGATGGACTGGAACGCCGTGTCTTCGGATTGGAATGGCGACGGTTTTGACGATATCGGCGAGATCGAGGACATCGTCCTGTCGCCCGAGGGCAAGATGGTCGGTGTGGTGGCAGAAGTCGGTGGCTTCCTCGATATCGGTGACAAACATGTGGTCATTCCGGTTGATGCAACCCATCTGGTCCCAATCGATGACGGTAAATATGTGGTTGTGACCTCGCAGACCGAGGATCAGCTGAAAGACGCGAAAGATGTTGACGAAGGCTTCTGGAACTAATCAGAGCCGCGATCAAACTCTGAAGGGGCCGGTCTTCCGGCCCCTTTGTCTATGGCACATATTTCCGTGCCCAGCAGATCTCGGCCAACGAGATCCCCACCAGGGACACCCCCGCCAGCACAAAGAGCCACGCCCCGCAAAGATCGAACAGCAGCGCCCCGAGAATACCGCCCGACGCGAAGGCCGCAAGCGTCACACTATGCAGGCGCAGCTTGGGCAGGGCATCGCCGCGTAACGGCTTTGGCCCGATCAGCGCGGCCAATTCGATGCCGATATCGGTTGCCATGCCCGAGACATGGGTGGTGCGCACTTTCGAACGCGAGATCATCGTGGTGACCGCGTTCTGCCCCCCCATGACGACGCTTAAACCGACAAGCGCTGCCGCCGACCCCGCGCCACCACACAGTAGGCCCGCCCCCAATACCAGCACCACAAGCCCTTCCACACCGATGGCCAGCGCATAGACCATGCGCATCCGGCGGCGCTCGCCCAGATTGACCATCACCGCCGCCGCGAAGGCACCCGCGATAAAGGCGATCACAAGCCCCGCAAGTGAAAGCCCGACCCCCACCCGTCCATCGGCCAGATCATCCGCCATCATCGAGACATTGCCCGTCATATTCGCGGTGAAGGTGCCCAGGATCAGGAAACCCACGGCATTCAATCCGCCCGCGATCGAGGACAGGAACCCGGCCAGTACAATATTGAGAGTATCGGTCCTCTCGTCACCCACACGAATGAGCATAGCGCCCCCGTTCAAAACATGGACCATCCGCAAAGCCTTGGGGCAGCTCCTGTGGCGCAGGCTGCCCCCCTGCCCGAGACTTTCCGCCACGGTTTGCAACTTTATACGACGGATCGACCGGATACGACTTGTTATATATCGCAGGCTGCGAATATTCAGATTCCGCGCCTGATGACACCGACAAGAGCCGAGCGATGCCAGACAGACAAGTGGATTTTTTCATAGCCGGCACCCAGAAGGGCGGCACGACAGCATTGCGGGCGAAGCTGCTCAAGCACCCCGATCTGGCCTTTTCCAAACAGAAAGAGATCCATTTTTTCGACCGTGAGGATATCGACTGGCAGGCCCCGCCCTATGACGATCTGCATGCCCATTTCGATCTCCGCCAGCCCAAACTGTTCGGGGAAGCCACGCCGATCTATCTCTACTGGCCCGAGGCGATCAAGCGCATCCATCGCTATAATCCCGAGGCCCGTCTCATTTTCATTTTGCGCCACCCCACCTATCGCGCGCTCTCGGCATGGAAAATGGAGCGCGCCCGCGCTCAGGAAACCTATTCCTTCAGCCGCGCCGTATCGCTGATCGGACGATGCCGCGTCAGGTTCGCCAAAGGCGGTGTGCATCGCGTTTTCTCTTATGTGGAGCGGTCCTGTTATGCCCCGCAGATCCGGCGGCTGCTGATGGTTTTTCCGCGCGAGCAACTGCTATTTCTGACCACCGACCAACTCTGGACAGATGAGCAAGACACGCTGCGGCGCGTCTGTGCTTTCCTCGGGATCGACACCTCTTACGGTGATACCCTGCCCGCGCAAAAGAAATACATCGTGCCGGTGGATGCGCGTCATGTGCCCATGCAGGATGCCGCGACAATCACCAAGCTCAACAAACGGTTCCGACGCGACATCATCCGCACGGCGGACCTCACAGGGCTGGACCTCTCGGGATGGCTGGAAAGCGGTTACACCGATCCGATGCATGACCGCTAAGGCCTCATAGAACGCTTTCACCCGTTCAGTGAGGTCGCGCCCCAAGGGTCTGACCGCCGGAGCATTCCCCCCCAAAGCATGCCCAACACTGTCACCAAAGCTGACAGCACCGCCTTGGCGGCAGGTGCAGAATATCGGCTGGCCAATCGCAAACCGCTTGCCAACCTCATATTTGTTTCCTAAAAATACAAATATGAGGTTGGAATCGCTATTAGGGAGAGAGCGATTATGCGACGTCTTGAAGATCACGAAACGCCCCGGACCAGCAGTCATATGCCGACGCCGCGCATCGTGGCAGCCGACAAGGCCATGACGGACCGCAGGCATGCGGGCCGGTTGACAGAGGATCTGCCGCCAGAAAATCGCAGCCTCGGCAGACAACCGGCGGGGCCCGTATATTTCAAACGAAAACGCGCGATTTATAGGCCCGCAGGCGCGCACTATACCACGGCACAGCAAACCAGAAACGTCACGCAGGCCTTGCGCGCTGGCATCCGACCATAACCCTGTGACAGCCAGCCGCTCACACAACAAGCCTTTCGCATGACCGGACAGACTGCGGGAAACCAAGCCGGAGATATGCGGATGTCTCAACGGGCAATCACCCCCGACGCATCCGGTAGGCAGCGGCCCGAAAACCGCTTTTCGACACGCGATCCTGCAATAAAACCGAATATTAGCATCTAAATGCAACAAATATACAGATGGAGGAGCACGCACAAGCTCCTGATCCCGCATCAAGGCCCGTCACGCCTCTCGATGCGCGTCTGTATCGGACACGGAGATCGACCAGACCTGTCACGCCTTGGAGGAGGCGACCTGTCGGAGGAGAGCGCCGCATAGCAGATGGCGCAAATGGAGGAGGAGATTGCAATGGTGGGTTCACAAGCCGCCCTACTTTCGGCGCAAGACGTCGCGAAGAGTTTTGGTCATGTCACCGCGCTGCGCAACGGAGCGATCCAGCTTCGCGCGGGCACGGTAAACGCGCTCTGCGGCGGCAATGGTGCGGGGAAATCAACCTTTCTCAACATCCTGACGGGGCAGTTGCGCCGCGACACGGGACAGATCCATGTGGGCGGGAAACCGGTGGATTTCCATGCGCCCTCCGAGGCGCTGGAGGCCGGAATTGCCATCATCACACAGGAACTCAGCCCCTTTCAGGACATGACCGTCGCCGAGAACCTCTATCTCGGTCGCGAGCCGCGCCGCGCGGGTCTCTTGGTGGATGATCGGCGCATGATCGAGGATGCAGAGGCGCTGATGACACGTCTCCGGTTCGACATTCCGCCAACCGCCCGACTGCGTGATCTGTCGGTCGCACAGGCCCAACTTGTCGAAATCGCCAAAGCGATCAGCCGCCGCAGCAAGATCCTGATCATGGACGAGCCGACCTCGGCCATTGGCGAGCGCGAAACCCAGATGCTGTTCGACGCGATCAGAGGGCTGACGACAGATGGCGTCGGCATTATCTACGTATCCCACAGGCTGACAGAAATCTTCGAGATTTCCGATGATTACACCGTCTTCCGTGATGGGACTTTTGTCGAAAGCGGTGCCATAGCCGATATCGACCGGCAGGCGCTGATACGCCATATCGTCGGGCGCGACCTGCTGGAGCATCGTCGTAGCCCGCGCGATTCCGACACTTCTCCCGCTCTGCTGGATGCCAAAAACATGAGTTCTGCGGGAAAATTCGAAGACATCAGCCTTCAGGTCCATCCGGGCGAGATCGTGGGCATCTATGGCCTGCTTGGCTCGGGACGGTCGGAATTTGTCAATGCGCTTTATGGAACCGAACCGCGTGACACGGGCGAGGTCTGTGTCGGTGGCATACCCATTGCCGCAAACGCGCCCGCGCGGTCTATCGCGGCAGGGATCTCGCTTGTCACCGAAGACCGCAAACAGACAGGTCTTTCCCTGACAGCGTCGGTTGCCCATAACATCACCGTCGCCAACCTTGACGCATATGCGAAAGCCGGAGTCATGGATGAGGCGCGCGAGACGCAGAGCGTCAAGGCGCATATGGCGCGTTTTTCCATCAAAGCCGCCTCGCCTGAAATCCCCGTACAGTTCCTGAGCGGCGGCAACCAGCAAAAGGTGGTTCTTGCGCGCTGTCTTGAAACAGACCCACGTATCCTGATCTGCGACGAACCCACCCGAGGCGTGGATGAAGGGGCCAAGCGCGAGATCTATGCGTTTCTCGACGCGTTCGTGAAGGCGGGAAAATGCGTCCTGATGATCTCGTCCGAAATTCCCGAGATTCTGGCCAATGCCGACCGGATCGTTGTTTTTCGCAAGGGCCGGATCGCCGGAGAGGTGCGGGCACAGGACGCCACGCAGGAAACCCTCGTCCATCTGGCCTCGTGAGCTGACCTAATCTCTAGGAGGAGAAGATCATGAGGATGTCACAAAGTCCAACGCAGACCGTCAGTCTGGGCAGCATTCTGACCCGTTACGGGATTGTACTCTCGTTCATCATACTGCTCGTCACCTTGGCGATCATTTCGCCAAACTTCCTTTCGCCAAACAATCTTTTCAATGTCTTGCGTCAGGTCTCGATCAACGGGGTGCTCGCGGTCGGTATGACATTCGTCATCCTGACCGCGGGTATCGACCTCTCGATCGGGGCGATCTTGGCTCTCAGCGGCGCGGTGGCCGCCAGCCTGGTGACAGGAAGCGCCCCCATAAACCCCGTCCTCGCAGTTCTTGCGGGCACCGCGACCGGCATGGCCTGCGGTGCACTCAATGGCGTGCTCATCGCCCGTTTCGCGGTTCCGGCTTTTGTGGTGACACTCGGGATGCTGAGCGTCGCGCGTGGTGCGACACTGCTTTATAGTGGCGGACGCCCCGTCGCCAATCTCAGCGGAGAGTTCCGCTGGCTAGGGCAAGGCGTGGTTGCCGGCATTCCGGTGCCGGTCATCCTTTTCGCGATCGTCTTTGCCATCGCGGCTTTCGTACTGCGATATACGGTCTACGGACGCCGGATCTATGCGGTCGGGGGCAACCCCAAAAGCGCGCGAACCAGCGGCATCAATCCGGCGCGTATCGTATTTTCCGTCTATGTGATCATGGGCGCGCTTGCCGGTCTTGCGGGGGTCATGCTGACCGCGCGCACGACGGCGGCCCTGCCCCAAGCCGGTCTGGGATACGAGCTGGACGCCATCGCAGCCGTCGTCATCGGCGGCACCAGCCTGACCGGAGGGGTTGGCCGGATTGGCTATACATTGATCGGTGTCCTGATGATCGGGGTGATCAGCAACGGCCTCGATCTGCTGGGGGTGTCGTCCTACTACCAGCAAATCATCAAGGGCTCGATCATTATTCTCTCCGTCATGATCGACCGGTCACGGTCCCGCCATAGCTGAGAGCGGCCCCGATCTTGCATCTTACCAAGGAGCGCGGCCACGGCCGCAAGGGAGGAGGAAAATCCCATGAAAATGAACAAACGCCAGCTTCTGGCATCAGGCGTCGGGCTACTGGCGATGGGCGCGATGGGGGGTCGGGTCATGGCCCAGACCAAACCGCTGCGGATTGCCGCCATCGTCCAGAGCCTGAACACGGAATATAACGTGCTCTGGGCGGATGCGGCCAAGGCGCATCCCGCCTTCAAGGCAGGTCAGGCCGAACTGACGATCCTCGACGGGCGGCAGGACATGCTGACACAATCGAACCTCTTCGATACCGTGATCACCGAAAAATACGATGCCATCATCTTCATTCCGGTGGATATCGATGCGGGCAATGATCCGATCGAGCGCGCCAAGGCGGCAGGTATTCCTGTTTTCGGCTCGAACACCGTCGTGTCGAATACGTCCCTTTATGATGCCTACATCAATTCGAACGATGTCGAGGCGGGAGAGCTGCTCGCGAAGGCGATCATCGCGCGGGCAGGCCCCGAGGCGAAAGTGGTCATACTGGAAGGCATGATCGGACAATCGGCACAGGTCCAGCGCCTTCAGGGGATCCAGAATGTTCTGGCCGCAAACCCCGGTGTGACGGTCATCGGGCAGAATTCCGCGAATTGGTCGCGCGCCGAGGCGATCACCCTTATGGAAAACCTGCTGACATCGCATGGCAGTGATATCCAAGGGGTGCTGGCCGAAAATGACGAGATGGCTGTCGGGGCGATCGAAGCCATCCGCAGCTATGGCCTTGATCCCCAAAGCCTGCCGGTCGCCGGGGTCGACGGGATTCATGATGCGCTTCAGGCGGTGAAGAACGGCGATCAGGCAATGTCGATCCTGCAAGACGCGCATGGTCAGGCGCAGGGCGCGGTGGATCTTGCGCTGCGCAAGCTGTCAGGCGCCTCCTACACCCCCGCGGCGAAGGTGTGGGATGTCAATGGCGGCAGCCTTGCGTGGGAAGACGGCACCAGCCAGCACTACTATGTCCCCTGGCTGCCCGTCACCCGCGAGAATGTCGACACAGTGCTGGCAGAGTAACCCCCTTCGCACCTCAAGGATGCACCGGCCCCTACGGGCGGAGCATCTTCACATCCCTCAAGATGCGGCGCCCCTGTGCGCCGCATCTCACCCCCTTCCCGCGACGGGGCGCCTTCTGTCGTTTTCGAATGCCCCAGAATGCGCGGCCAAGGCTGCCTCTGACATGGCCGCATAAGGCCGGATTCTTCGCGCTTCCCGCCCATCCCTGTTTCGGAACGAAGAACGCCCCCATCGCATTCGCCCTCCGCACCTGCCGCTTTTCCAATCAGCCCGGCGGCCCTCCGCCGCGTCTCAGCGCCTTTCCTTTTCGCTCCTAGGGGCGGCAGATGGGGCGCAATAATGATGATAATTTAGGCGTCTCCCGCCCCGCCTTGCAAAACCACAGGCTACGGGCCTCTTTCGGTTGCCTCCCGGCTCCAGTCGTCCTCTGTGGTATACAAGATTGGACAACAAGGTGATCGACCAGCGTGCCGACGGGAATAGAAACCACAATCCTGACCGCTATCATCGAGGGGCGCCTGCCCCCCGGAAGCCGCCTTTCCGAAAACGAGCTGGCCGAAGCTTTTGCCGTTTCGCGCACCAAAATCCGTGAAGCTCTGCAACGTCTGGAAGCGCGCCACATCATCGCCTCCCGCCCGCGCAAGGGGTGGTTTGTCAATATTCCCGACGCGGAGGAGGCCGCGCAGGTCTTTGCGGCGCGGCGCTGTCTGGAATATGGCTATCTCGACACGGCCCCCAGCTTCACCCCCGAACAACTGGCTCCCATCCGCGCCCATATCGCCGAGGAACGCCAAGCCATCGCCGCAGACGACAAGGCACAACTGACCTATCTGATGGGCGATTTCCATGTCCGCATCATCGCGCAATCCGGCAACGAGGCGCTGACCGAAATCATGCGTGACCTGACGGCCCGTACCATCCTGATCTCGCTGCGTTACCAGTCCTCGCAAAATGCGCTGGCCAGCCATGATGACCATGTCGCCATCCATGACGCCCTTTGTGCGGGCCGGATGAAAGACGCCGCCCGTCTGTCCTTCGAGCATCTCGAAGATGTCGAGAAGGGGCTGGCCATCGACATCGCGCCCACGCCGCTGGCGGCGCTCCGCTCTACCCTACGTCTCGATGCCGGAGACGATGGGAACAATCAACCAATCGGCATCCTCCAATAGGGAACCCAAAGTTATGATTACCAGACGCCTCCTACTGGCCGTTACCGCCTGCCTGACACTGGCCACCGCCCCGCAACTTGCCAGCGCCGACGGGCTTGCCGATATTGAAAAAGCCGGAACGCTGCGCGTGGCCGTGCCGCAGGATTTCCCGCCCTTCGGGTCGGTCGGGCTGGATATGAAACCGGCGGGCTATGATATCGATATGGCCGCGCTGATCGCCCAGAAGCTGGGCGTCAAACTGGAGTTGGTGCCGGTCACCTCGGCCAACCGTATCCCCTATCTCCAGACCGGCAAGGTCGATCTGGTGATCTCCTCCATGGGCAAAAACGCCGAGCGCGAGGCCGTGATCGATTTCTCGACCGCCTATGCCCCGTTCTATAACGGTGTCTTTGCCCCTGCCGATCTGGCGATTGCCTCTGCCGATGATCTTTCGGGCAAGGTCGTCGGCGTCACCCGTGGTGCCATCGAGGATCTCGAGCTGTCGAAGATCGCGCCCCCGGAGGCCACGATCAAGCGCTACGAGGACAATAACGGCACAATCTCGGCCTTCCTGTCGGGACAGGTCGACGCCATTGCCACCGGCAATGTCGTGGCTGCTGCTATTCTGGAGCGCAATCCGCCGAAAAAGCCCGAGATGAAGTTCCTCATCAAGAATTCGCCCTGCTATATCGGCCTGAACAAGAACGAGCCTGCGCTTCTGGCCAAGGTCGATGATATCATCGCCGCCGCCAAGACAGACGGCTCGCTGAACGCGATCAGCGAGAAATGGCTGGGCATGGATCTGCCTGCCGATCTGTAACGCACAGACCGCCCCTCCGCGCGCCTCTTGCGCGGAGGCCCCCTTCCGCTGACGGACCTCCTCATGACCTATCACTTCAACTTCGACTGGCTGGCCACCTATTGGCCGGTCTTCGTGTCGGGCGTCTGGATGACCGTCCAGCTGATTGCCGTGGGCGGCACGGTCGGCATCGCGCTCGGCATCTTTTGCGCATGGGCCCGCAGTTCGGGGCCGCGCGGCCTTGGGGCCTGTGTTGCCATCTATGTCGAACTGATCCGCAACACACCCTTCCTGATCCAGCTGTTTTTCATCTTCTTCGGCCTGCCTGCGATCGGCATACAGATGAACGAGGTTGTGGCCGCAATGCTGGCGATGGTGATCAATCTGGGTGCCTATAGCGCCGAAATCATCCGTGCCGGGATCAATGGCGTGGCCAAGGGGCAGTTTGAGGCAGGGGCCTCGCTGGCCATGAGCCCTGTCCAGACCTTCCGCCATATCGTTCTGGTGCCCGCATTGCAGAAGATCTGGCCCGCACTGGCAAGTCAGGTGGTGATCGTGATGCTGGGCTCTTCCGTGGTCAGCCAGATTGCTGTCGAAGACCTGACCTATGCCGCGAATTTCGCCCAATCACGCAGCTTCCGTGCCTTCGAGGCCTATTTCGTGTCCACCGCCATCTATCTGGCGCTGGCCATAACCTTACGCCTGATCCTGATGCAGATCGGCCATCGCATCTTCGCCACCCGCCGGAGGGCCGCCCGATGATCCAGTTCACCCTCACGGATATTTTCTGGCAGCTTCTTCTTGCCACCCGCTGGACGATCCTGCTGTCGCTTGTGTCCTTTATCGGTGGCGGCCTGTTGGGGGTTATCCTGCTGTTCGGCCGCATCGGCAAATTCGCCATGCTGCGCCGGATGATCCACCTGTATACGGAACTGTTTCAGGGCACACCGCTGCTGATGCAGCTCTTTCTGGCCTTTTTCGGTCTGGGTCTCGTCGGCATTGAGGTCTCGCCCTGGGTTGCGGCGGCCACAGCCCTGATCTTATGGACCGCAGCCTTTCTGGTGGAAATCTGGCGCGGTTGCGTCGAGGCCATCCCGAAAGGACAGTGGGAGGCCTCCGCGTCTCTGGGCATGACCTATGTCGAACAGATGCGCCATATCATCCTGCCGCAGGCATTGCGCATCTCCATCCCGCCGACCGTCGGCTTTTCGGTACAGGTGATCAAGGGCACGGCGCTGACCTCGATCATCGGCTTTGTCGAGGTCACCAAGGCCGGCACCGTGCTGACCAATGCAACCTATATGCCCTTTACCGTCTATGGTCTGGTGGCGCTGATCTACTTCGCGCTGTGTTTCCCGCTCTCGTTCAGCGCCCGCATCCTTGAAAGGAAGATGAATGTCTCTCATCGACATTGACGCCCTGCGCAAAAGCTACGGCACCAACGAAGTGCTCAAGGGGATCGACCTGCATATCGAGAAAGGCGAGGTCATTGCCCTGATCGGCAAATCGGGGTCGGGGAAATCCACGCTCTTGCGCTGCATCAACGGGCTTGAAACCATCAATGAGGGCGCGATTTCCGTCGCAGGCGAGCAGCTTTTGCAGGACGACCTGCACCTGAGAGCGCTACGCCAGAAGGTTGGAATGATCTTCCAGCAGTTCAACCTCTTTCCCCACAAGACCGCAGGCGAAAACGTGATGCTGGCCCAGCAGGTCGTGAAAAAACGGTCCCGCAGCGAGGCCGAGGCTATGGCCCGCCGGATGCTGGAGCGCGTCGGGCTCGGGGCGAAATTCGACGCCTATCCCGACCAGCTTTCCGGCGGACAGCAACAGCGTGTGGCGATTGCACGGGCGCTGGCGATGGAGCCGATCGCCCTGCTATGTGACGAGGTCACCTCGGCGCTGGATCCCGAACTGGTGGCCGAGGTGCTGCAGGTGGTGCGCGATCTGGCCGCCGAAGGGATGACCCTTGTCATGGTCACCCACGAGATGGCCTTCGCCCGTGATGTCTGTTCGCGGCTGGTCTTCATGCATGAGGGTCGCATCCACGAGATCGGTGCCCCCGAGGAGGTGTTCGCAAACCCCAAGACACCGGAATTGCGTAGCTTTATCGGGATGCATTAAAGCCTCTCCGGCCAGACAAAACCGCGCATTGCAGGCACGCGCCCCTGCTTGCGGCCGATGGCCTCCATCGTGCCGCGCGGTGCCGGATGGGCATCATGACCCGCGCAAAATG
Source organism: Thioclava sp. GXIMD4215 (assembly GCF_045291555.1). NCBI lineage: Bacteria > Pseudomonadati > Pseudomonadota > Alphaproteobacteria > Rhodobacterales > Paracoccaceae > Thioclava > Thioclava sp. GXIMD4215. The sequence goes on from NZ_CP149516.1 coordinate 112,996, forward strand.
CCGGATCCCGCCGGAAGGGGGCTACTCTGCGGCGGAGAAACATCCGTAGGGATGCGGGCGGTGGCGGCTTGCCATTGCATGGGCCAGCCCCGCCACAGAGCTTGCGGCCATCTTGCTCATGACGGCCGCGCGATGAACCTCTATCGTCTTGATCGACAGCTCCATGTCGCTGGCCATGACCTTGTTGGGCTTGCCCTCCAATATGCCCTCCAGCACCTCGCGTTCCCGCCCGCTCAGGCGGGCCAGCCGCGCCTCCAGCCGCTGTTGTCCGGCCAGAACATCCAGTCGCGCGGGCGCCAGCCGTAACGCGCGCTCGGTCACATCCAGCAGATGCTGTTCCTTGAAAGGCTTTTCGATAAAGTCATCCGCGCCCGCCTTCAACGCCTCGACCGCCATCTGCACATCGCCATGCCCCGTCACGATCAGGATCGGCAGCACGAAGGATCTGGCGCGGAGATGACGCAGCAGTTCCAGCCCGCTCATTCCCGGCATGCGTATATCCATCACCAGCACCGCAGGCGGCAGCGGTAACAGGTCCGGCAGCGCCTCCAGAAAGGCCTGCCCACTGTCCCAAAGCCGCACCTCATGGCCCACCGACGCAAAGAGAAAGCGCAGCGATTGCCGGAACCCCTCGTCATCATCGATACTCCAGATCAGCGGATCCCTGTCGCACTGGCACATGGCCGACCCTCCTGTAATGCCAGACTGGCGGGCAGGACAAAGCACATTCTCACGCCCCCTCCCGTTGCGGTCTCGGCCCAAAGCCGCCCGCCATGACTTTCGATAATCGTGCGGCAGATCGGCAGACCAAGCCCGAGCCCTGTCGCCTTGGTGGTGAAAAACGGGGCGAAAAGCTGTGCGGCGGCGGCCTCTGTCAGCCCCGTGCCGTGATCGCGGAGCGTGACCACGACCTTGCCCCCCCTGACACAGGTGGCCAAAACAATATCGCGCGGCCCCGTCGCCTGCGGCGCGGCCTCTGTGGCCTCCAGCGCGTTCTGTAACAGGTTGAGCAGCACCTGTTCGACCTCGACCCGATCCGCCAGAACGGCAGGCAGATCCGCGGCCAGTTCCAGACGGAGCGGAATATCGTGTCGTGCCGTGGCTGCGGTGAAAAACTCGACCACCTCACGCAGGACCACATTCAGGTCGAGCGGGCCGCGTTGCGCATCACGACGATGCAGGAAGCCACGGACCCGTCGCAGAATGGCCCCCGCGCGTTCGGCCTGACCGGCAATCCCGCGCGTGCCGTGGCGCAAGAAGGCCGGATCGGGCTGACCACGGTCGAGGACGCGGGTCAGCCCTTCGGCATAATTGGCAATCGCGGCCAGCGGCTGGTTCAACTCATGCGCGATAGACGAGGCCATTTCGCCCACGATCCCCAGCCGCGCATACTGGTTGCGTTCCTCAAGGTGCTTTTGCGCGCTCCGCTCGGCCTTCTCCCGCTCGGCGCTTTCACGCCGGAGCTCCGCCGTGCGGCGACGCACCAGAATCTCGACCCGTGCCCCGTGTATCGCCCACAGCGCCAGCGCCAGACTAGCCGCAAGCACCCATTGCCAATGGGCCAGAAGATACTGCCGCACCCCCGGCGGATCGAGCGAGGCATAGGGGCCGATATGCAGCGCCCGCAACAGGGTATGGACAGGCGTATAATCCTCCGGTGCCGTCCATGCCTGCCCGGCGGTTTCGGGCATAGCCAGCAAGGCGGTGGCCACGGTCTTGGCAAGACGTTCATCGCTGCCCGCCAGCCGTGCAAAGGGCCAGTCGGGATAAAGGCGCGAGGAAAGCTGACAGGGAAAACCGGCACTCTGGCGCGCGCCCACAACCGCAAACTCCGCCCGACCGATATGCCCCCGCGCGATTTCATCCTCGAGCATACAGGCCCGCAGCACCGCAGCATCTGCGCGCCCCTCGCGCAGGGCCGTGATCACATGGTCCATCGGAAAGCCTGTCTCGACCAACGCGGCAAGACGGTCAGAGGGGACGCCTGCGCGGCGCAGTTCCTGCGCGGCAACCTGCCAGCCGCCAAACGCCTCCGTACTGACCACGGCAAGCCGCGCCGAGGCAAGATCGGACAGACGGGTGGCATGTCCGGGACGGTTTCGCACAATCACCGCAGACCCGACCGTATCGGTAGGATAAGCCCGGTCGAAGCTTTGCAAGGTCGCGATACGGGTGACCCCGAACCGCGCTTCCAGCGTGAGATAATGGCCGGGATTGGTGATGACGAAATCAAGCTGGCCCGCTGCAACCGCCTTGGTCAGCCCCCCCAGATCAAGCGGCACAAGCACGACATCCGCCTGCGGCAAAGCCTTTGCCAGTCTCGCCACGGTCGGCGCGAAATCCTGCCGCGCCCGCGCAGCCCCCTGAAAGGCCAGCACCCCCACACGAATATCCTGCGCCGCCGCAGGCAAAGCCACGACAAGAAAAAGCGCCGCCAGAAGGCCGCGCAGGGCGGAATGCACAGTAAGCATGCCCACAGAATGCCGCAATCGGGCAGATCGCACTTTGCTCTGTGTCAATATCCGGTCGGCAAACCTCTTGCCGTAACGGGGGTGTTACAGCGGTCGTGACCGGAGGCCTGCCGCTCCAAAGCCGCCCCTGCGGACGGCTTTGGACCCGGACATAGCGTCAGTACCGCGCATCGAAGGGCTTGGGATCTTTGAGCCAGTCATTGACCTTACCGGCAAAATCGGGCCGCGGCATGTGGGTGAAATACTCCGCCACATCGACCGCGTCCTGATCGCTCAGCCCCCCTTGCCCCAGCGGGAAACCGTCATGCATCGCAATCGGCATATTATGTTTGACGAAAGCTGCCGCTTTGAAGGTCCGTGCCATGCCCGCCCCGATATTGAAGGATTCCGCCCCCCAGAGCGGCGGATAGACCACCCGCCCCTCGGCATCCTTCACGCCCTCGCCCTGCGCGCCGTGGCAGGCGGCACATTGCGCGGTATAGATCTGCGCGCCGCGTTCGGGATCAGGGGTCAGCGAGGTGTCGATCTTGCCGATCCCGCGCCCCTCGACCTTGTCCTCGGGGCGGGTTTTGCCGCGCATCCAGTCGTAATAGGCAAGGAAGGCCGCCATTTCGGCACTGTCTCTGGCCAGAGGCTTGCCATTCATCGACCGCTGGAAACAGCCATTGATACGCTCCTGCATATCGATCACCTTGCCGGGCCGCGTCATATAGGTGGGAAAGAAGGCGGTGACACCGACATAGGGCGAGCCATCGGCCACGGTCCCCGCATTGAGGTGGCACGATGTACAGTTCAGCTTGTCACCCACATGGTCGGGAAGCAGGTCGCGGGTTTCGGCATTGAGCCGCATCCCATAGACCAGTTCTTCGGCATTGGGCGCATCCAGCAGCCCCCGCAGGCGCGGCGTGACAAAGCTTGACGCATCCACCGACGGGTCCAGCGCCTTGCGGGCTTGCGCCACCTGCGCCGTTGTGACCGGCGGAGCGCCCGCCCCCCAGTTCTCGCGCAGGAAGCTGAGGATCTCGGCAATCTCGTCATCCCCCAGCCGTGCGAAGGACGGCATATGAAAGGCGCGCGGATGGGTCTGGGTCTGTGCGCTGGCTCCGCCGGTCAGGGTGATGTGCAAAAGCGTGGCAGGATCGCGCGCGGCAATGGTGTGATTGCCGGCAAAGGGCGGGAACACGCCGGGCACGCCGGCCCCGTTCGGTCTGTGGCAATCCGAGCAGAACTGCATATAGCCCAACCCCCCCGCCGTGGTATAGGTCGTCAGCGGCACGGGCGCGCCAGTGGGCACCTCATCGGCCTGCCGCACAGCAGCGCCAGAGGGAAGGCTGTCCATATAGACGGCCATCGCTGTCAGATCGGCGTCGCTGATATGCTGGGTCGAATGCGAGATCACATCGACCATGCTGCCCGACACCGTGCCGAAACGGTTCTGCCCCGTTTTCAGTAACTCGACCATATCGGGCACGCTCCACAGGTTGCGCAGCGAGACCGCGTTCCAGTGTTCCACCTCGGCACCGGCCAGAAACCTGTCCCCCTTGGGCCCCGTGCCATCCATAGTGACTTCCTGAAAACCTATGCCACGCGGCGTGTGACAGGCTCCGCAATGCCCCAGCCCCTGCACGAGATAGGCCCCGCGGTTCCATTGCGCACTCTGCGCCGGATCGGCGGCAAAGGGGGTCTTTTGCAGGAAAGCCGTATTCCATAACCCCAAGCCCCAGCGCTGGTTGAACGGAAAGCCGAGCGCGGTGCGCGGCGGAGTGTCCTTCACCGGTTCCAGCCCTTGCCGGAGATAGGCCCACAGCGCCCCCATATCCGCCGCGCTCATTTTCGCATAGGACGGATAAGGCATGGCCGGATAGAGATTATGCCCGTCCTTTGCCACCCCCTTACGCATCGCACGATCGAATTCGGCAAAACTCCATGCCCCGATACCGGCCTCCGGATCGGGGGTGATATTGGTCGAATAGATTGTCCCCATCGGGCTTTCCAAAGCCAGCCCGCCCGCCATTTCGGCCCCGCCTCTGGCCGTGTGACAGGCCACACAATCGCCCAACTCGGCAATGTAGCGCCCCTGCGCGACCAGCGCCGTAGGCGCCTCGCCCGCAAAGCCCGGCGAAAGTTCCGGATCCAGCGCGGGGGGCTGGAGCGCCCAAAGCACCCCTCCCCCGATCACAAGCGCCACTGCACCGGCCCCATATGCGAGCCGTTTCCTGACTGATACCGCTGCCTGCCGTGCCATATGTGTGTCCTCGCGGATATGCTGCTGGGTCCCCAGAGCCTACCGCCCGTCAACCGCTCCGGCAATTTGGGGGTAACCCGCAGGCGGTTAGGGTTTACCCTAAGCCGCACGGGGCCGCAGCACCCCGGCCAGAGCGCCCCACCATTCAAGACCCCTCTTCAAGAATTGGACAGAAACACAGGTCGCGCTGGACCTTTCCAATATAGGAACCATATTGGTTCCAGTAATGGCGGCCAACCGGCACGCGCAATCACAGCACAGGTATCCTCATGGTCTTTCTTTCCAGACGGTCTTTTCTTCTTTCCGGCGTGGCAACGGGTGTTTGCATGACCAGCGGGACACCGCTTCTGGCACAGGATGCCAACGGATTTCAGGCGGCGGCTTCTGCCATGTCGCAAAACACCGCCCCGATGACCCCCGGCCTACAGGGCATCACCGCGATATGCGAGGTGACGGGGGGCGGCGAGAAAGTCTATGCCATCGCCGTCGAATATGACACCGAGATCGACCCCGAAAGCCTGTCGACCAGCAGCTATAGCGCCGCTGTGGTGCCCACAGCCGATGGCTATTACCCCGGCATGCCCGCAGGCCCCAGCAATAACGACACCGAGAAAACGCCTGTCGCCCGCGAGATTATCGCGATCTATACGAACGACACCGCGATGCGGCGGCTGGACCAGAGCTCGGTCAAGGGCCGCTATGTGATTGCCGAATTCGCCCATGCGGACGATCTCAGCCAGCCCACCACCGATAGCGAGAAGGTCCGCCTGACCCAGACGGCAGAGATCCGCACTCTCGCAGGGGCCAGCTATCCGGCAGCGGACAAACAGTGGAGCAATGTCTCCGGTCACGGAACCTCAGTGGCCATTCGTGGCGTGGATGCATGGGAGCAGAACCATTGGTGGTGGGATGACAGCCGCTCGGCGTGGCTGGAATATAGTATCTACCTGCCCAAATCCTTCCTTGCCGAGGGCGGGGAAGAAAAATCCTATCCCCTGATCCTTGCGATCACCCATTCCGGCACAAGCTATGATGGCACCTGCAAGGAGACGCTGACCGAAACCTGCATCGCCAGCATCTGGGGGATGCCGGAACAGCAGGCCAAGGAGGAATGCGTCGTCATCACCCCCCGCTACGAACGGACCACAATGAACGATTACTGGGAGCATACCGCCGATGTGGAAAACACCTATCGGCTGGTGCAGTCGCTTTTGTCCAACACCTGGAATTACGGCAATCCCAACCTGTCCGACCGGCGCGACAAGGTGCTGAAAATCGACCCCGCCCGCGTCTATTGCACGGGCTGGTCAATGGGGGCGATGACCTCGCTCTGGCTGATGGCGCACCATCCCGAAACCTTCGCGGCGGGTCTGATCATTGCCGGTCAGCAACGGCCGCAGGATGTCGTGGGGCTGGCCGATCAGAACCTGCTGATCATCACCGGCACGGAAGACCAGAAATCCACCCCCTGGACCGAAGCCTGCCTGCCGGTCTGGCGTGATGCGGGGGCCAAGATCACCCGCCCCGATACCACGCTCGATCCCGATCTGATCTTCCCTGTCACCGATCAGAAGGCGCTGGACGATCAGGTGAACGGCTATCTGGATGAGGGCGGCAATATCACCTTCCTGACCTTCGAGGGTGTCGATCACATGGCCTCGGCCCGCAAGTTCTTCTATATCTCCGCCGCGCGGGACTGGCTGCTGTCGAAGACCAAAGCCTGAAGAAGACCAAAGCCTGAGCGGGCCAAGGCACGGCCCGAGGCGGCATCATTGCCCGTTCCAGACCCTGCAACCCTTCTGGCGGGAGCGCGGCGCCTCTGGTTGCCCGCCCTGCCAAGTCCTATGGAGCCAGACCAATAGGGCCAGACGGAGGCCGGTCGGGCGCGTCTTCTGCACATGCCAGCAAATGCCGGACCACGAAAAAACCGGAGCGTCAGGGACGCTCCGGTTTTCGTGCTTTGCCGGTTTATGGGAGGACCGGACTTAGGGAAAGGCTCAGGCCTGACTGGGCTCGGCGGCCTCGCTGGAATGGATCGTGCTTTGCGGCAACGGCGGCAACTCTCCATTAAGCGCGCGGTGTAGCTGCTCTTTATCCAGCTTGCCTTCCCAGCGGCTGACCACGATGGTTGCCACGGCATTGCCGATAAAGTTGGTCAGCGAACGGCATTCGGACATGAAACGGTCGACCCCCAGAATCAGCGCCATCCCTGCCACAGGCACAGTCGGCACAACCGAAAGCGTTGCCGCCAGTGTGATGAAGCCCGCCCCCGTCACACCTGCCGCACCTTTCGAGGACAGCATCGCCACGAGCAAGAGCAGGATCTGGTCGCCCAAGGAAATATCGATATTCATCGACTGGGCAATGAACAGCGCCGCCAAGGTCATGTAGATATTGGTGCCATCCAGATTGAAGGAATAGCCGGTCGGGATCACCAGACCCACAACAGGACGGGCACAGCCTGCGCGCTCCATCTTTTCCATCAGGGCCGGCAGGGCCGATTCCGATGAGGACGTGCCCAGCACCAGCAGCAGCTCGGCCTTGAGATAGGCGACCAGCTTGAAGATCGAGAAGCCGCAGAGCCAGCCCACCACTCCCAGCACGCCGAAGATGAAGATCGCGGCGGTCAGATAGAACGTGCCGACCAGCATCGCGAGATTGGCGATGGAGCCGATGCCATATTTGCCGATGGTAAAGGCGAAGGCCCCGAACGCGCCCAAGGGGGCCGCTTTCATTAGGATTGCCACCAGACGGAACACGACAAGCGACAGTTTCTCGCAGAATTTCACAACCGGCTGGGCGGGTTCGCCGACCAGAATGCAGCTTACCCCGAACAGGATCGCAACCAGAAGAACCTGCAGGATATTGCCATCCACAAAGGCCGAAACCAGCGTTGTGGGGATAATGCCCATAAGGAAGCCCTGCAGCGAGGTCTCATGTGCCTTTTCGGCATAGCTGCTGACCTTGCTGGTATCGAGGGTGGCAGGGTCGATATTCATCCCCGCCCCCGGATGCACCACATTGGCCACGATCAGGCCAACGATCAGCGCCAGCGTCGAGAAGAACAGGAAATAGCCAAGCGCCTTGGCGGCAACCGACCCCACATGCTTGAGCGACCCCATGCCGGAGAGACCGGTCACGATGGTCAGGAAGATCACCGGAGCGATGATCATTTTCACCAGTTTGATAAAGGCGTCCCCGATCGGCTTCATCGCCTCGCCGACGCTGGGATAGAAATGGCCAAGAACGGCACCACACGCGATGGCGACCAGAACCTGAAAATAGAGATGACGATAGAACGGAATATGCCGATGGGCGGTCGTGCCGCTGCTCTCGAACTGCATCTGCTCCTCCACATGCTTTGAGATTGCAGCGAGCATATGAAAACCCAGCGGGGAGTCCCATTTTCACGGAAATTTTGTTAACTCTTTATAAATCATAAAAATTCACATTTTTCGGCGCGCAAAACTGTTTCGCTTTCCACACAGTTGAAAATCACATAATGTGGAAAGTGAAACATTCATGACGGATATACGCGCCACATGACACAGACAGACTCGGCTTCATGGTGGCGCTGGGGGCCTGCCCTGCTTGGGGCGGGCTGCACGCTCTGTCTGCTGGCCCTATATCTGGTGGCCGACCACCAGCTTTCCAAGAGGCTTGCCGCAGACGCCGCCACAGATGCCCATATGCGGGTTCTGGCGATTGCCTCGGAACTGGCACGCCAAAAATCTGTCGGCGCGGTGCTGGCAACCGATCAGGGCATTATCGGCACACAGCAGGATGCCACCCCCGCGCAATGGCAACGCCTTTCGGAACGTCTCGAGGAGCTGAATGCCGATATCAACGCCTCCGTCATCTATGTCACCAATGTCCAAGGGGTGGCGGTGGCGGCCTCGAACTGGCGCGACGAGGCGTCTTTTGTGGGCACCTCCTACGGGTATCGCAGCTATATCCGCGACGCCTTGCAGACCGGAGAGGGCCGCGAATATGCGCTTGGCTCGGTCAGTCACCAGCCGGGTCTGTATCTGTCGCGCCGGATCGGCGGGGCACAGGCCCCTTTGGGCGTGGTGGTGGTCAAGCTGACCTTCGATGTGCTCGAAAATGGCTGGCGCGGGTCCGATCATCTGGCGTGGATCACGGACCGCGACGGGCGGGTGACGCTGACCTCCGACCCCGCCCTGCGCTTCGGCCCCTCGCCCGTAAGGGGGCCGGTCACTGTCTCCGAGGCAGTACCCGGCTCGGGGTGGCAGCTGCATCTGCATGTCGCGCCTTGGCCCGCGCATCTGCTGGCAGGCGCGATCACTGCGGGGGGCGCCCTTGTGATGGCCGCGCTGTGGCTCGCGCACCGGACGTTCCGCCGCAGGCAGCGGGTCGCCGCGCAATATCGCGACCGGCTCGAACGCGATGTCGAGACCCGCACGCTGGCGCTGACCCGCCAGATCCGCGAGCGCGAAGAGGCCGAAGCGCAGCTGGCGGGCATGCAGGCGGCGCTGGTACAGGCCAACAAGCTGGCCTCGCTGGGGCAGATCTCGGCCGGGGTGGCACATGAGATCAACCAGCCGCTTTCGACAATCCGGCTGCTGGCGGAATACGGGCAGGATGCGGTTCCCGCAGGCCAGCAGCATGACCCGCTGCGCGACAATCTGCGCCAGATCGTGGAGATGTCGCACCGGATCGGTACCATCACTTCCGACCTGCGGGGCTTTGCGCGCAAATCGCGCGGCAATCGCGAGCCGGTTTCGCTGCGCGCGGCATGGCAGGCCTCGCTCAGGCTGGCGGCCAGCCGCCGCGCCACCGAAGCCGTCGGGATCAGCGCGCCCGAAATCCCGGAAGACCTGCTTATCGATGCGGAATCCGTGCGTCTGGAACAGGTTCTGGTCAACCTTATCCAAAATGCCCAAGAGGCACTTTCGGGGCGGTCGGATGGGCGGATCTGGCTGGAGATCGTCCGCCACGAGACACAGATCTCGCTCTATATCTGCGATAACGGGCCGGGGTTGGCGCCTATGGTGGCACGCGCGCCCTTCACGCCATTCCAGACCACCAAGGCCACAGGACTGGGGCTGGGTCTGGTCATCTGTCAATCCATCCTGCGCGATTTCGGTGGCGATCTCAGCTATGATCCGGCGGCAGACCGGACGGGGGCGCGCTGGCGCATGGATCTTACCCTCTGGGAGGCCCGATGACCCACGGCCTGATACGCCTGATTGAGGATGACGCCCCCCTGCTGGCCGCCCAGCGGCAAGGGCTGCAAATGGCGGGGTTCGAGGTCGAGGGGTTTGCCGACCCCTTCGAGGGGCTGGCGGGCCTGACCGAGGACTGGCCCGGTGTCATCCTGTCGGATGTGCGCATGCCCGGCATGGACGGGATCACACTGGCCCGCAGGCTGCGCGAGATCGACCCCGATCTGCCCGTCATCCTGATCACCGGACATGGCGATGTGGAAATGGCGGTCGGGGCCTTGCGCGACGGGGTCTATGATTTCCTGACCAAGCCGGTCAGCCGCGCGACACTGGAAGCGACGCTGCATCGTGCGCTTGCCGCAAGACGGCTGGTACTGGAAAACCGCGAATTACGCGCCGCCCGCGATGAAAGCGGCCAAGCCCCCGATCTGATTGGCGAAAGTGCCGCCATGCGGCATCTGCGCGATGCCGCCCGACATGTGGCGGCCTCCGGCGTCAACGCCCTGTTTCTGGGGGAGGCCGGTGTGGGCAAAGAGCGACTTGCCCGCCATATCCATGCCCTCAGTACAAGACGGACCCGCCCCTTCGTCTCGGTAAATTGCGCCGCGATCTCGCCCGAACGTTTCGATGCCGAATTTCTGGGGCGCGTGGGTGGCTCCGGCCCCCATATGCGCAGCTTCGGGCGGATCGAAAGCGCCTCGCGCGGGTTGCTCTATCTCAACGGGATCGAGGCGCTCGGCCCCGAGATGCAGGCCCGCATTCTGGAGGTCATCGAAACCGGCCAGCTCTGGCCGGTCGGTGCCACCTCGGCGCGTGCGGTCGATCTTTGGGTCATCGCGGGCACCCGTATCGATCTTGGAGCCGAGGTTGCGGCAGGCCGGTTCCGCGACGACCTCTATTACCGGCTGAGCGGCCTCAGCCTGACGCTCCCCCCTTTGCGGGCGCGCCGCGAGGATATCGGGCCGCTGTTTCGCCATTTCGCCACCAGTGCCGCGGCACGTCGCGGGAAAACGGTGCCCCCCCTGACCGAAGTCGATCAGGCGCATCTGGACGTGCATGACTGGCCCGGCAACCTGCGCGAACTGGAACAGTTTGCCGAAACCTTTTGCCTCGGGCTGGAAAATGGCCCCGCCCCCGAAACCGGCGGCGACATGTCCCTTTCCGAGATGGTCACGCGATACGAGGCCGCTCTTTTGCGCAATGCGCTGCGCGCCGAACGCGGAAATGCCACCGCCGCGATGGCCCGTTTGCAACTTCCCCGTAAGACTTTTTACGATAAACTGGCCAAACACGGCATCCGTAGCAGCGATTTCCGATAGCCCCCGCCCGCCTTTGCGCAAGGCCCCGAAGAACCGGCCTATAGAAATCCTGTGACGGAATGTCGCGATTTATGGCCGGAATCTCTTGCGATTTCGCTGTGATGGGCTAAGACAGGGCAGAGTATTTCGGAGGACGTTCATGCGCGCACGTATCTACCAACCCGCGAAAACCGCGATGCAATCCGGCGTAGCGAAAACCAAGCAATGGGTTTTGGACTTCACGCATGAAGGCGCGCGCGACCTCGATCCGCTGATGGGCTGGACCAGCTCCTCGGACACCCAGTCGCAGGTCCGCCTGCGCTTCGAGACCCGTGCCGAGGCCGAAGCCTATGCCAAGGACAAAGGTCTGGAATACACCGTCACCGAGCCCCACAAACGCGCCGCCAACATCCGCAATCGCGGCTATGGCGAAAACTTCTCCTCCGACCGCCGCGGCAACTGGACACATTGAGGGTGTAAATCGGAGCAAAGTTGTCTCGAAATGGGGGCAAGGATCCCGCGAAGCCAAGCTCCGATCAAGATATAGGGCGCCCATTGGGCGCCTTTTCTATATCTTGGTTCTGAAGATCCTCGTCGACGAAGAGCTTCAGAACTTGCCGACAATGTCGCTATTTGCTCCTGAAACGGGCCATACCGGGAAGTGAGCAGAACATGAGTTCTGCATCCTCGACACGTCCCCAGAAGAATTCTCCTCCCAAGCTCTCCAGTTTTCCACTGGACTTGTTCTTGAACTGCTGCTCGACTTCTTCGGCGCTTTTGATGTCGGGGAATGCTTGCGAGGTCATCTGAATTTCCCACTTCCCCGGAGAAGCCGGAGGAATGCCAGCATTCAACTCTCCGCAACGACGACTGGGAGCATTGGAAATTCCGATTTTGAGAACCCCAGACTTATCCCCTATCGACTTTTTCCTGCCGATAAATGCGTGTCCGTCTCCTTTGTAAACGGCGAGATAAAGGAAGGTCTCACCGTCTTCATAGACTGAGGTCCGCGTTCCGGCGCTACCAGGAAAGGCTCGCGACGGTCGAAAAACTTCAGCAAACGGCAATATCTGCGCATCAGACTCTTCAAGTGGTTCCTCACCGAATACGTTGACTTCGCGGACCCTGATCTTCAACGCTTCGGAAATCTCATCGTCATCAAGCTCAGCACCATGCACGGCCAGTGCCTGACCTGCCTTCGGATCGTATGATTTGAAAGCAATTCGTCCGATCATCATTTTTTCTTCGGCCCGCCATGCGCGACGAATGGGAATGCCATAGCTCCATCGATCAGCCCAGCCATTATCGCGTTTGCGCTGCATACCCACTTCTGAAGACTTATCGCTGTCATGGATTGGCGTCTTTTCAATTTCGACAAACCCCGAAACGTATGAGCGTAACGCCTTTTCCGTTTCGGCCGTGCTTGCACCATATATCATAAGCAAATCGCCGTCGTTTAACTTGCGCAGATAAGCATCTCTGGCTTGTTCTTGAGACCAGCCGACATAGCCATCATCTTCCGGTGAGAAGCCATAAAAAGAACGAATACGGATGCGTTTGCCTGCCGGCAGTTCATTAGTCATTCAACGGTTCCTCAAATGAAATCGAACTTGGCGATTCCGACGTGAAAAGCAAGACGCCCCTTACAACCCTTCAACTTGAATGCCGTTTTCTGCCAACCAAGTCTTCCGCCAGCGCCAATCTGGAAGATGTTGCTCTACCTTGATCCAGAAGTTGGCTGAATGGTCCGGGTAATGCGCATGTGCCAGTTCATGCACCACTACGTACTGGGCAATACGAGGCGGCAAGAGAATAGCTTTCCAATGGAATGAAACGCGTCCATCGGAACCGAAGGACCCCCACCTGAAGCCCAAGTCTTGAACTTTGACCTCTTGCACGGAGACCCCCATGCGATTGGACAGTTCCGCGACCTGCTTTTCGAACCATTGCTGGGCGCGTCTGGAATACCATGAGACGAAGATATCTCGCCCGCGATGCATCGAGCTACGCCGCAAGCAGAAAGCTGTTGGCCCCCACATCGTCCCAGGCGATGTAGCGGATGGTCTGGCCGCGCCCGCCGTCCCATCCTGCCAGTCCTTCAACCGTCAGACCTTTAAGGAGGAGTTCCGTGACCGCCTGATTGGCCTCCATCAACCCGCGATGGCCGTGGCGGGTGAGCGCGCTGACCGCCTCGGACAGCCGCGCCTCATCAAGCCAAGGCTGGCCATCGGGGCCGAGATTGATCGCGCGCAGGCGCTCGCGCAATGTGGCCTCGGCGATGACTTCCTTGAAGCTGGTGCGGCCCGTCAGGGTGGGGTCATCCTTGCTTCCGGTCTGCGCGGTCCAGCCCATGGCGACGCATTGGTCGATGAAGGGCTTTTCGACGTCGTCGTATTCATGTCCCATGGGCAGACCCTTCGGTTACAGCAGCGCGGTGACGGGCGTTCTGCCGGTGAGCAGGTCATCCATCAGGCCGGATTTCTGGGAGATCAACTTCGCCAGCGTTTGGCGTTCCGCTTCTTCCTTTTCATCAGCGGCCGTGAGGCGCTCGGCAATAGCAAGCTGCTCATCGTGAGTAGGCCAATAGCACCAAAACTCCCCCAATTCAGAGCGATTTATTTTGGGGAAACCGCTTCTCATCGAAACCGCCTCAGCGAAGCGCGAAAAGCTTTCACCCAAAATCAGACCAAGAAGAAAACGCGCATCCACCCCCGCTTTTGGCCGAAGCGGATACATGTCGGCGCTACAGAGAGCCTCTTGGTCAGACACAATCGCTTTGCGAAGATAAGGACGAATTTTGCTGTAAACGATATCACCAGGTTCGAGTTTGTACTTGCCAGAAATTGCGGCCTGTTCAGCTGCGGTATGTCTGGCAAGCAGACGTCCAGTTTCGCTTTCGATGTGATCAGGGGCAATCAGAACCCAGTCTCGATACGGAAGCTGCAATGGACTCACCTGCCCCTGAGGGAAGTCAACTTTGCTTACGAACCTCTCGTGCGTCCACTCCTTCGGCAGCCAACCGAGCGGGGTTTGCTTGTAGAGGTGGGGGGCCTCGGGCTGTGGGGGGCGGAGGTCTCCGTTGGCGTCGATGCCGCGGGTCAGCAGGTCATGCAGCAGCCCCTGCTTCATCGCCTTCAACTTGGCCACCACCGCCTCGGTCCCCCGTATCGCCGCATCCAACGTATCGAGGATCTCGGCAATCTTGACGGCTTCCTCTGTTGGCGGCAACGAAAGATCGATATCGCCGAATTCTGATCCGGAAATTTCTAAGAAGGTGGTGCCAGAGGCTCGCCGGACCATCTCAGGTTTGATCTTGTCGACCAGATGATAGAGGAAATCGGTCATTTGCTCATTGAATGGCACCAGCGACTTGAAGCCTTGGTTTGTCGCCATTGGTACGGAGTTTACCGCTCGCGCGCCGAGTGTCGCGCGCGATGTAATGAGCAAGGACTGAGCCGGAAGCAGGTTTGCGCCGCTCCCAGACAGGCCCGCAGCCGAGATTGTCTCTGCCGTCTCGTGAATTTCCTTTGTCGGCAGGGACGTCAGTTCCCCCGGGGTGACCCAAGGAATACCTCCATCCCAGAGTGACGGGACATCGCGAGAGGGAGTGCCCCCGCTCACGATCCTGCCAACTTCCTGCATCTTGACCCTGTTCCAGTGAGCAGGGGTGCTTTCGAGGAATTCCGAATATTCGGTGATGACCTCAGACATACCCCAGCCCCTTCAGGAATCCGGCGAGCTTGTCGGTAGCCTGCGCTCGTGCGCCTTCGATCTCGGTAAGGGTGACGCGATACTTGTCCTCGAGCGCGGTCACGATGGAGGTGCGCCATGCATCGGCCACGCCCTTGGTCCCGCGCGCCATGAGGGTGAGGAAGTCGAAGCGCGACTGGTTCCAGAACTGCGCGATGATCCCGCGTACGGTGAACGGGTCCAGCATGGCGAGGCTTTCGAGCGTGGTCGAGAAGCTGGACAGAAGCTCGTCGCGCAGGGCGATCAGCGCGGTGGCGCTGTCATCCCCTGCCAGCGCGGTGATTTCATCGATGTGGGCGTCCCACCAGGTGTTGAAATTGTCCCAGATCTCGGCCTCGCGCGCCATGAGGCCCGCATTGGTCTCGATGGTCGGTTTGATGTCGGCCTTGGCGGTGATCGTGGCGGCGAAATCGAGATAACGTTCATCGCGCGGGGTCAACAGGTCCATCGGGTTCAAGCCGTGGGACTTGAACAGTTCGGCCTTGGCCTCGACTTCGGGCTTCGGGATGCCGCCGACAAGGTGGGCGCGCACGTCATGCGGTTCGGGCGGCGGCGCGTTGTCGGCGTAGCGACGGATATTGAGGTTCCAGTCGTTCGCTTCCAGCGTGTCGATGTCGACGATGGTCGAGAAGCCGGGGATCTCGCGGTATTCCTCGAAGGTAGTGACGATCTTCTCGATATGCTCGGGCATCAGGTGGTTCTGTGCGCGGCCCTCGAAATACTCGCGGTCGGCATTGATGAAGAGCACTTTGCCCTGACGGTCGGCGGGCTTGCCGGAGACAAGGTTTGCGCCGTCGTGTTTCTGCTGGCGCAGGACGATAACGCAGGCGGGGATGCCGGTGCCGTAGAAGAGCTGCGGGCCGAGGCCGATGACCGCCTCGATCTGGTCGCGTTCGATGATCTTCTGGCGGATCTTCGCCTCGTCGCCGCCGCGGAAAAGGACGCCGTGGGGCATGACGGTCGCGATCATGCCGCCGTCACGGGTGACGTGCAGCATGTGCTGGAGGAACATGAGGTCGGCCTTTTTCGAGCCGCGGGGAACTTCGTGGAAGAAGCGTTCGGGGAACTTGGGCTCCCAGAGGTAGTTGCCGTCCTTGTCTTTGTCCTTCGAGCCCCAGTTGATCGAAAAAGGCGGGTTGGTCAGAATCCGGTCAAAGCGCAAGAGTGAGCCGGTGTTCTCTTCATCAAAATGCTTCGGGTCCCCAAGAGTATCCTCATTTTGGAGGTTCGGGCTCTCCATGCCATGAAGAAGCATGTTCATTTTGGCGATGGACCAGACGGTCCCCGCATATTCCTGACCAAATAATTCGGCCTTTCGGCCATCTTCACCGTTTTCGTCAATGAATTCTTTGGCGGCGATCAACATACCGCCTGAGCCACAGCAGGGATCGTAGATGCGATGTTTGAGGGATGGTTTCAACAGCCGCACCATCATTCGGACGACAGAACGTGGCGTATAGAACTCGCCGCCTTTCTTACCCGCAGAGTCCGCGAATTCCCCGATCAGATATTCATATGCTGCGCCGAGAAGATCAGGAAATTCAAAGTCCTCATTTCGAAGTTGGTGTTTCTGGAAGTGCAGGATGAGCTGCCGCAGCTTAACATCGCTTATCTTGCTCTGGCCGATTGTTCTCGTAAAGCTGATATGATTGACAACGCCTTCAAGCGCGGTGTTCTCGGATTCAAGGCCGCCGAGTGCCTTGTTCAGAAAATCGCCGACATTCACGTGAGCATTATCTACGAGATAGTCAAACCGCGAATGGGGCGGGACCCAGAATTCGCCGGTCTTGCCATACCATGCCTTATTTTCCGCATCTTTAGCCGCCTTCCGTAATGGGGCGTACTCTGTCAAGCGCTTTTCCCACTTATAAATCAGCCCCCTACGCCCTTGGCGTGGTGGTGAGGCGAGGTGTGTTCGGCGCGGAGACCTCGCACATCGGAGCGCCGGACGCACCGGATCTCTGGCCAGCCCACCGCTTGTTCGGTGTTGTCCGCTCAAGGCCGTGCTTTTGCGAGTGTGCCGAGGGGTTTCCCGTACCGGGATGATGCTTCCGTCCGTAGTCAGCGCGGTGGCTGCCACATCATGCCTGGTCCAAATGCGGTGCCCGAGTGCCTATCTGATCAGCGCGCTCAGACAGCAAGTGTCTGGCAACAAGGCGGCTGTCGGCATCATCGGGGACCGCGTCCCGGCAGGGACCTCGGTGAGCATCGCGTATCGGCGCGGCCCTATCCTCCTTTTGCAGGTTGCGCGTATTCGGTGGCCGTCGACGCTTACGCCGACGCGGCCATCGCCTTTTCACGTGTGAATTGGAACTCGGTGCCATCACGCCACATGCGGTGCAGCACGACCCCGATGCGCCGCGCAAGAGCGACCGTCGCACGTTTCTTCCCGCGCCGCCCGGCAACACGCAACGCCCAAGCTGTCAGCCAGTTGGGTCGCGCTCGGTTCAACATCACCGTCGCGGCCAGATAGAGCGCCGTGCGCAAGGAGGCATCTCCTGCCCGGGTGATCTGGCCGACGACGTCGCGCTCCCCGGATTGGTCCCGTCGGGGCGTCAAGCCGACCCATGGGCCGACATCCTTCGATGAGTGAAATCGCTCCGGATCCATGCGTCAGGATGTTCACTCATGATAGGACTCCATTTACCTTGTTAAGATCAGAAACTTCATTGCGCTAGCGTCTCGTCCGGATTTCAAACCCGCCATCATGGCTCCGCGAAGCGACCCCCATGTTTTTCGGGGACCCAGCCGTGGAAATCAGGAAATCCGCGATGAGTGCGGCGGTCAACGCGGTGCCTCATAGGCTTTTGCGGTGTCCGCTCCAGCCTCGCCTTCCTCCACGCGATAGCTGTGCCTCTCGTTGCTGGGATCGCTTGGGGTGCGAGGCAAATGGTTGGGGAGCGGGGGCGCGCTTTCGACAAATCTTCTCACCCGCTCCAGATCCGGTTCAGCCGATCGCGTTGTCTCCCGATAGGCGATGATCACATGGACAAGACCGATCAGGCAGACCAACATTCCCGAGATCGAGAAGAACGCCTCAACCGGCATCATCGTGATCCTGCCAGTCTTCGACCGAGCGCGAGGATGACATCGACTGCATAAAACGCGTCACCCTCCGGCACGATAGGACTGGCGCGTCCCGTCAGATCATGGCGCAGGATGGCGCATATTTCGGGTGACAGCTTATCCAGCAGAACGGGCATGCCGGTTTCGTAGCACCGCAGCGCGTATGCGTAATCCCCTTCAAGCGCCGGGCGGATGTCGTGCTGCTTCCACGGCTCATTTAGGCGCTGCAAGGCCGGTGCTTCGCTGACGATGCAAACCGCCGCCAGATCATCTTCGTTCTGGCCATGATCCTCGTCGGGGTATCCGATCGAAACATTCTGAATGCGTGTACCCGCAACCGTTGAGGACAGCCGCCGATGCGAATGTCCGAAGAACCATGTGTCGATATCTGCCTGTTCTATCACATCGGTCAGATCCGAGTGAAAAGCTGGTGTCAGGCGCTCCAATTGGCCTGCGGCAGACGGGTGCGGGCCGTGATGGGTGACAACGAAGGTCCGCCCTTCGCCTTCGAAATGTGGGGTCGCCAAGCGCTCCTCCAGCCAAGCGCGATGCTCGCCATGCAGCCTGATGGTATCCTCGGGCGTGATCGTGACAAGATGAAGCGGCCGTACCACATCCGGATCGTACTTCTCATGATCTGGGGCTTTGATGGAAATCATATCAAAGTCGCGCATGAACCGGCGCGCGAATTGCATGGCCGCGTTTCTGTCGCCCATGAGGTCGAAGTCGGTCCAGAGAGTGGCACAGAAGTAGCGGTCGCGGCGATGGCGGAGTTCGGTCTTCTGAGCAAACCAGCTCCCGCAGTCACGGACCATGTCGCGCAGCCGTCTATCATCGTCGAGCCTGCTCCTGTAATAGTCGTGGTTCCCCGGAAGGATGCAGATACGATCCGCGGGTACGTAACGGGCCAGATAGGCAAGCGCGTCCTGCAGGGACGGACCGAGAGTATCTGACAGATCTCCGGCAATGATCAGGGCATCGAGGTCATGCTGAAACAGGCGATCCTCCAGCCCGTGGAATTTGAGCGGATTGCCTCCAAGCCAAAAGTAGGACTTGAGATGAAGGTCGGCCAGTACCGCAACGGGCCCGCCGTTATCCGGGATTTCAAGCACAGAGGGGCCTGGCAACTTCGCCTCCTTGACGACCTACGCGCGGGCAGCGAAAGTGCTGGCGCGGTTATGTCCGACGGGTCAATTAAGGGATTGATCCACGCGGAATTTCTATAGGTCTGTGTCAGTCTTTTCGGCGGTGCAACCCCCTCGCGAAGCGCCCCATTTTTTCGCAAAGACCGCAATGCGGCCGATCTCCAGAACCCGCTGGCGGCAACCGACTTGAAAAGATATTTTTCGCAAACTCTCCTGAGGTGGCTTCTCGAAGTTTTTCGCAATTTTTTGGCCGGCAGAACTACGGATCGGCACATTTCACCGGTTTTCGACCGGACCAAGGGGGCCATTCTTCGAATCAATCGAAGTGGTAGGCAGCCGTATCGAGCAAGGTCTTACGCATAATATCTGCACCAACGACCACCACAGAGTGCCCCACGCGCCGCTTACAGACAAATATTGTTTTTTGTCTATAATGCCCGATGCGTTCGGCCTTGGTTCACTTTTAAGCAATGTACTGACCTGAACGCAGGGATGGCTTTAACTATCGCGCTTGGCGGCTCCGCTCGAACGCTAACATCGCCACTTTCCTCTTGGCCGCGATATCGCGAACGGTCGCGGCAACCACTGGCTCGCCGAAATCAACCGGATTGAAGGGTCCCCCGTACCAGCGGCTCAGGTCTTTGTGCGCTGGGTGCCGATTATCAGCCATGGCTTCCACGAAATCCAGGAAACCGGGCGAGCCACCGACGTCTTCTGGGGGCGCAGTGCGCTCGCCATCCAGATATAGAGGGTAATCGACGTCTGCCGCCGCGACCCCGATATGTTCGATGGAGATGCAATGTTGCCAGTTGTCACCGAAATCATAGGTGTATTTAAACTCTGTAAGACCGCGCCCGACGAGGGTTTCCAAGCGCATGCTCTTGGCCTGATAATTTTTTTGGCCCCGTGCCGCGTCCTCGGGATCCCCGTAGACGCGCTCTCCAATGGTGAATTGATAGAGATGAGCGTTTTCCCAAGGCATTATGGCTTGGATGAGTTCGTGGAGGGCACGTAGGTTTGTGGTCAGGTTGACTTCCACCTGACGCCATATTGTCGGCTTGATATGCAAAAGCTCCACGCGCAGCCGAGCGATTTGGTGTTTCATCTGAACTCCTTGCGGCAGGAAGGACGGCCAAGCTACTATCAATTGCGCGCTATGACACCATCGCCCAACTCCACATCATCGAGGAAGGTGGCTATTGAAGATGAAGGTTTAAAACCTTTGAAATTTGTGTCCCTGCGAGATACAAAAAAGCCGTTAGTCAAACCGCTGACAAGCTCGGCTTGACTATCTTGCTCGCGATACGGTCGGGTCGCGTAACCCCATCTTCGTCATAGCCGGCGGCTCCAAGAACCTGAGCAACAAATCTTTCGGGGCAAACAGGAATTTCCAATAGTAAACGCGGCATGTCATCGGCCCTTACGCGACGAAAAGCTCGCCGGTTGGATATAATGAAGCTTCTTGTGTGCTTGCCGGCAGGGGGGGCTCTACGGCATGGTCGACCAGGCATTAGGCATGAAACAGCTGTAGAAGCGCCGCAGTGTGCCCCGCCAGACCATTACAGCGGGCCACATAACGCAACCGGCCCTATCCGGACATTCATCGGGCCGATCTACGCGGTGGTGTCGTTCACTGAACCAGCCATTCGTGGCACTGTGCAGCACGACCCGGTTGCTCGACGTCAGCAATGCGGACAAAGCGGCCTTTCGTCTGACCTAAGCTTTAGGTTTAGTGGCGGGGGGCGCCATGATCGCGCTGACCGCATCCCGGTTCGCTGTGCCCCAATCGCACAGGGGGACCAGCGCCTTGACGAGCGTCTCGCCGATACGGTTGTGGTCGAACTGGCCATCCGCGGCACCCATCGCGGGGCGCTGATGACGCCAACGGGTCCGCTTGCCGCAACTGGAAAGGTCATCGACGTCCCCTGTTGCGACGTCTTCAGGATGAAGGACGGGAAGGTCGCGGCGTTCCACTGCTACAACGCGTTCTCGATCATGCAGCAGCAGCTGTACTGACACTTCCGACCGAGGCTGCCCAAGAGGCAGCTTTGGCTCCGCACCTTCATTCGCCGCGGCTCGCGTATCCGACGGCACAGCGGACAATGCCGCCGTTCGCCGGTCGCCGCTCCAGCTTAGGTCATCCTACCTCCGAGCAGCCATAGGGAAGAAGCGGGCGCTTTCATAACCTCACTCACCACGGCGCTACCACTTTTCCGACTATGCCTTCTCCTCGATGATCTCGGTTTGCTCACCCACGAGGATGAGCGTGTTCTCATGGTCGAGAAAGGTTTGCTCGTCTGGAAAAACCGCTTGTTCGTAGGTTTCTGACCCGAGCACGGCTTTCATCCCTTCAGGGCTATCGAACCAGATTTCGGCGGTGCCATCGAAGTCGGCCTGCGGGACGGGAAACTCGCCTTCCGTCGGGTGGGTCTGGATGTAGCGAAGCACATGGGTCTTTGCCTCCGGGATCGAACGGAACAAGGGCCCGTGTGTCTCACGGTGGTGCCGCACGAAGGCCGCGTGGTCGATATCCGGATTGCGCTTCAGAAGCATTGTCATCTTGATCATGGTCTTGGTCCTTCAGGGATGGGGGGTCCAGCGGGGCGCCGGGGAGTCCGTGGGCAGGTCGATGCCGCCGGGATAGGTCAGCAGCTCAAACAGCGTGCCCCAAGGCGCGCGCCCATAAATGCCTGCATTGCCGTCATTGTCTTCGTTGTTGGCCAGCGGATGTGGCCCCTTCAGCAGCGTGCCTCCGGCGGCCGTGAAAGCAGCGCATGCCGCATCGATGTCGTCGACGTAGAGGCCAAGGTGCGTGAGCCCGAGATCCTGAAGGCGCGCAGGATCGGACTGTGTCCCGTCTTCCATTCGGAAAAGCTCGAGGCTTGGCCCGTTGCCAATCCGCACGAGGCGCATGTGTTCGATCCGTGTTCCTGGCACAAGACCCAGTTCCGCCTCTGGCCCTTCGCCTTCCATGTCGGGCCCTTCCTCTGGCAACACGTCGTAAAGCGTGACGGCTCCGAAAGCGTCGGACAGGAAGCGGGTCGCGGCCTCAATGTCAGGCACGGTGAGGCCCGCATGGTCCACAGCCCGAATTCCCGGAGCCGAGGCTCGTGCGCCAGCAAAGCCGGCGAGGTCGGTCACGGACGATGCGCCTCCGGTGGCAACCTCCTCAAGCGCTGCGTTGAACTCTTGGGTATGGGGTTGGGCAAGATGTGCTTCAAAGGCCGCGTCGTCGCGGTATTCCTCGAGCATCACCACCGCACCGCTGTCTTCGCTGAAGGCCTCGAAGCGGATGTTGCCCGCTTCGCGGCGCACCTGCTGCGCCAGCGTTTCCACTAGTGATGCCAGCCTTTCGGTCTGACCAACCTTGGGCGTTACCCTTGCGATCATCGTGCGTGTCATGGTCGTCTCCGTCTTGGGATACTGCGCTGCGGCAGTCACCAGGCCAACACGTCCCTGAGGACGCCCGTTCCGTTACAAACTGGAATGAGTGAGTGCTTCGGCTATATTTTTTCAAAACTTCATTCATGTGGAAATTTTACCGATGATCCAGTCCGTCACCCGCGCCCTCGAGATGCTCGATACGATCGCCCACGCAGGCGGTGCCGCCTCTCTGGGAGAGATTGCAGAGGGGGCTGGCCTGAAGACGACGACCGCGCACAATATCCTCAGAACCCTTCAGGATGCCGGCTACATCCGACGTCGCCCCGGCGACATGCGCTATCATCTCGGGGATCGCATCCTGAACCTTGCCCGTGTAGTGGGCGATGACGAGGTTCTCCGGCGCCGGTTGCGCCCCGCTCTGGAGGAGATGGCAGCCCAAACCAGTGAAACGGTGTTCCTCGCTGTCCCCTCCGGAGACGAGGTCTACTTTCTTGACGCAATCGAAAGCCCGCGCACTCTACGCGCCTCGAGCCAACGTGGAGAGCGTCAGCCGATGGCAGGCTCAGCTATCGGTCTTCTCTTCCTGGCATTTCTTCCCGCTCTACGCCACCGGATGTTCGAGGTCCACGCGCCCCGCATCGGTCCGGGGATCGCGGCCGAAATCGACGCGATAGCTGAACGCGGCCATGCTCTTGACCAAGAGAACTGGTGCCCAGGCCTCAACTGCGTTGCCGTCCCTTGGCACGACGATGGGGAAGTCCGCGCCGGCTTCGGCCTCGCCGGACCAAGCAGCCGCCTGACTGCGACGCGGCTGGACGAAATGGCGCACATCATGAGCGAACTTGTATCAGACGCGTCCGCTCCGGGTAGGGGCTGATACCTGTCACAAAGGGCTCGGAGCGGACTTGCGGCAATGCGGCAGGTCATTTTCGAGGGCCGCACAACGATATCGACGTGTCCGGCCCTTAGCTGATCACCTTGAACTTCCGCAGCGCCAGATCCGTCCGCATCTTGCGGATCATGAACACCATGGTCAGGCTCTTGCCCGAGCCCTGCGTGTGCCAGACGATGCCGCCACGGCGGTCATATTCACCATCCTGTAGTCGCGTCTTTCCGCTGCGCAGCCGTTCCAGGGCAAGGTTCACGGTACGGTATTGCTGGTATCGGCAGACGGTCTTGATGGTCTGGCCGCCCACATTCATGAACAACAGGTAATGCCGCAGGATATCGAGCAGATGCGCAGGCCGCAGCATCCCCGCGACAAGGCGTTCCTGCTCCGACAGGCTCTTCTTTCCCAGGGCCTTGATCACGTCGTCTTCCGACCCCGTACCATCCGGCCCGACCACCGTCTTCCACTGGCCGTAATGCTCCAGCCCCGCGCCGATGCAGCCCACACGCGCCTGGTCGAAGCTGGTGGCGATCAACAGCTGGACACTGGCAAAAAGCGCGGGCGTGCCCTCGACCTCCTGCGCGGCCTTGCGGGCGTTGTGATAGCGGCGCAGCTGCTTGACCGCCTCGGCCAGCGGTTCGGGGATGGCGGGGCTTTTCGCCTCGACCACCACCAAGGGGATGCCGTTCACCAGCAGCACCACATCGGGAATGATGAAGCCCTTGCCCACGTCATGGCCGGGCGGGCAGTCGACGCGGAACTGGTTCGCGACGGTAAAGCTGTTGGCCGCCACATCGTCCCACGCGATATACCGGATGGTCTGGCCGCGCCCGCCGTCCCAGCCGGGCAGGCCCTCGACCGTCAGGCCCTTGAGCAGCAGTTCCGTCACCGCCTGATTGGCCTCCATCAGCCCGCGATGACCGTGGCGGGTGAGCGCGCTGACCGCCTCGGACAGGCGGGCTTCGTCGAGCCAGGGCTGGCCGTCCGGGCCGGGGTTGATGGCGCGCAAGCGTTCGCGCAGGGTTTCGTAAGCAATTTGTTCTCGCTATGCAGGACATGCTGGACCAGGGTGAGCTTTCCCCTGTTCGTGATGATTTCTGCGCAAAGATCATCAGCATCTGCGCGAATGGCTCCAAACGTCACCGTGAGTACCTCGCAGCGATTTCGATGCGGGAAGCGAAGCGCGGGGGCGCAAAAGTCCGGAAAACCAAAGAAGAACAGGAGCGCGCCCAGGAATTCCATCAGGGTTTCAAAAGCGGCCATACCATGTGGAAGTGGTATTGGGCGTGGAAAGCTGGCGGCGATGACGCGCTCTTTGACGACTACCGGCATTGCGGTCGGTATAAGCGTTATGATGATGCAACTGACAGCTTCATCGAGCGCCAGCTCGATATGCTTTGGGATGCAGAGCGCCCCACGGTCAAATCGTTCATCGAAAGCGTACAGTCCGCAATTGATGCCGAAAATGATCGCCGCGAACGACTTCCGGTTCCGGCCGCGAAATTGAAGCGCCCCGGATACGATTACATCAGGGAAAAGATCCAGGACCTGGCACCAATCGATCACGCGCTGCGCCGGAACAGCCGCGACGCGGCATACAAGGACCTCCATACCTTGGGCATGGGGATCATGACGTCCCGCGTTCTGGAGCGGGTCGAGGTCGACGAGTACACAGTAGACCTGTTCGTTCTTATGCAAGACACGGGGCTCTTCGATCATCTTCCAGCATCGGTCAAGAACCTGATCGGCTTGGACGGAAAGCCCTGTCGCGTTACGCTGTCCGGGGCTGTCGATGTTCATTCGCGCTGCTTTGTGGCTCTGCAAATCGTCCCTCAAGGCGTTGAGAGCCCGCTCGCGCGGACTCTTGAGATGATCTACCTGGACAAATCGCCCATTGCCGATGCGGCTGGTGCCACATTCGGCTGGCCGATGGGTGGTGCGCCTGAAGCCATCGTTTTCGACCGTGGTGACAAGTATATCACCGATGATGCCTATGATATCCTTGCCGATCTCGGGATCACCAATCTCGGTTGTCCCGCGGGTAAGCCTTGGCTAAAGCCGTTCATCGAACGGGTGTTCCGTACCGTTCATAACGACTTGTTGCTGCGCTTTTCCGGTCGAGCCTTCAGCAATGTTGTCGAGCGTGGCGAGAATGATGGCGCGGCCCGCGCTAAGCGTACGGAGCTGTCCCTGTCCCGGGCAGAGGCGGTGTACCGCAAAAGCGCCAAATGCATCGGTATGACGCCGTTTCATTCGGGAAACTGGCAGGACGTTCGGCGCGAGCTTGAGGCCATCGGGTGGGGGCAGTGACTATGCTTTGGCCGACTTTTCCCTTCGATCCGCAGGAAACACTGACCTCCTATGCTGACCGTCTGTCCATGTTCCATACCGGTCGCGGTATGGAGCGGATCTTGCGTGACAACCGGATCCACCACGAACATTTCGTCTCTGGGCGCGAGGAAGCTGTGATGGGGTTCGCGGAGGCCATCGGTCACCCTGTTGAGGAAATCCGGCGCAATGCCATCCGCGTGTTCCAGCGTAGCGGTGAATTCCGTGGCGAAGCGACCTCGAAATCCTTCCTGCTGCCGCAGGCCAAACGCTATTGCCCCGCCTGCCTTGCCGACGATGGCGGGCCGACGGATTGGAGGTTCCGCCTGCTCTGGGGCTTTCGTCACGTTCAGCGCTGCGATCGGCATGGGTTGTGGCTGAGTGCCACGGGCAATGCCGCCGCAAGCTGCCTTCGTGTCGCCATGAATGACACATTTCTCGCCGAACCTGAAGATGCCGCCGCAGAGCAGCCGGCTTACCTCGACTGGCTGCGGCAAAGCGTGGAGAATACCCGCAGCGAAGAGACACCCTGGCTCGCGGACCAGACGCTCGAGCAAATCCTGGCCGCGTCAGAGATGATTGGCGCGGTTTTGCAGCATGGCCACAAGGTCAAGCTGAGCAAACTGTCTCCTGCAGAAACAGAAGAGGCGACCGATATCGGCTTTTCCATCTATAGTGAAGGCTCGGATGCTGTGGTGGAGGCGCTGGACACCATTCGTCAAGCCTCGCCCGCTAGCGCCGTCCAGGCGGGCCCACTGGCGCATTACGGTGCTCTTTTCGACTGGCTTGATCGCCGCAGCAATTCTATTGATCCCGGTCCAATCCGCGACCTCCTGCGCGATCATATCGTCAAGCACTCAGCAGTTGAACCCGGCAGTAAGGTTCTCGGGATCGAAATCAATGAACGCCGGTATCACACGCTTTACAGTCTGTCGGCCGAGGTCGGGGTCGAACGCCCGCGCCTGTCCCGCCTCCTGAGAAAGCTTGGCGAGATCCCTGCTGGCACGACAGAGGTCGCAGGCGCAAACATGGTGTTCGAAGCAGCGAGCACGGTCCCCCTGATCGAAGCGTTCCAGTTGTACTCGACAGGAACGCCGATATCGCGCTTGTAAGGCGGCTTCGAATATTCGTCCGCCATCTTTAGGAAGATCAGGTAGGTGAGCTGTTCAAGGTACGGATGGCTCTGTCCGCCGATGACGGGCCCGAGACGGTCGCGGCCGATATGCGCTGATCGCCGCCTTCGTGCCATGCGAAGATGTATAAATCGGCGAGCCTGCTGCCCGAAGAATTGAGGGTGTAAGTCTTGCCGTCGGGATAGTGGGCTTTGGCGGCGGCGCGCGAGCGCGAGTGTAGTGGGCAAATGCCAACATCCGCGCAGTCATGTGACGCGCGGTTGGAAGGGATTGGATATGTTGGAGAATTAGTGTTGGTTGCGGGAGCAGGCAACCGCCGTTATCTGCCCGACCTTGTTTGCGCCGTATGAATGTTCTTTTGGCAGTCAGCGGCGAATGCCCGCTGTTAAATGATTTGGAACACGTGGCCCAATTCTGAAGCGAAAAGCTCAGGCTCACCGAGTTCATGTTACATTACTTGACGTTTATTGTTCCAGCGGCGGTTTTGGATGGTTTCCACTTTGATAGGTGTCTTTTCAGCGAGAATGGTTGCGCCGCGCTCGAAGTAGACGTCTGCTGGATTCCCTACGAGGACGGGGAACGGACTCCACCGATAGCGACTGCTGCCTGCTGCTGCGCCGGGTGATCCCCGCGTGGGCGGGGAACGGTCCGGAGATTTGACGAATACGCTTCACCATTTCGGGTGATCCCCGCGTGGGCGGGGAACGGTTTCACGATATCACCGCAACCCAGCGACTGAGCGGGTGATCCCCGCGTGGGCGGGGAACGGGTCGTTCACTGGCAGCACAGGTCAGGAAATCAGCGGGTGATCCCCGCGTGGGCGGGGAACGGCATGGATACGCTACAACGGGCACGACAGCCTGCGGGTGATCCCCGCGTGGGCGGGGAACGGGAGTAATCGGTCGATGTGTTCACCCCACCCTTCGGGTGATCCCCGCGTGGGCGGGGAACGGGCCGAGTTCACGCTGGACATTCCAGTGGATAGCGGGTGATCCCCGCGTGGGCGGGGAACGGCTCGAACCGAAATCGACAGAGGCGACGACGCTCGGGTGATCCCCGCGTGGGCGGGGAACGGTCCTCGCTCATGTGAGCTGCGCCGGAGTTGATCGGGTGATCCCCGCGTGGGCGGGGAACGGGTCTGTGTCCTATTCGGAAAATTATGAGGTCACGGGTGATCCCCGCGTGGGCGGGGAACGGGAAGGCCCGCGCGATCAGATCCGCTGCCGTGTCGGGTGATCCCCGCGTGGGCGGGGAACGGCGTCGGTAACGAGATTTACACAATTAGTTTATCGGGTGATCCCCGCGTGGGCGGGGAACGGACACGGATATCGTCGGGATCGAGCACCCATTGCGGGTGATCCCCGCGTGGGCGGGGAACGGTACACCTTGTGCAGCGCATCGCCTTTCAGCCGCGGGTGATCCCCGCGTGGGCGGGGAACGGAGCGCGCCATTTCCGCGCATTTCCTCGCGCATCGGGTGATCCCCGCGTGGGCGGGGAACGGGATCAGATCAGCGTTAAGGAATTAGGTGAGGCCGGGTGATCCCCGCGTGGGCGGGGAACGGCAGCGTCGGTTTCGAGTTCATCGATCAGCCTCCGGGTGATCCCCGCGTGGGCGGGGAACGGGGGGCCTTTGCCCTTCCATATGCATCATGTAACGGGTGATCCCCGCGTGGGCGGGGAACGGATGTCGCCGCCCTGTTAGCTATGGCCTGTCGCCGGGTGATCCCCGCGTGGGCGGGGAACGGTTCGTGACCAGCGACCGCGAATATTCGTCGGTCGGGTGATCCCCGCGTGGGCGGGGAACGGGACAGCGAGCCGCCGCCTCCGAGCGTCTGCCCCGGGTGATCCCCGCGTGGGCGGGGAACGGGAGGGCGCCGATCACTTTAAGCATCTCGTCGGCGGGTGATCCCCGCGTGGGCGGGGAACGGGATGCCGATCCGCTGATGATCAATACCGAGAACGGGTGATCCCCGCGTGGGCGGGGAACGGGTTGGACAAGACCACTCCGACCAACTTGCAGACGGGTGATCCCCGCGTGGGCGGGGAACGGCGAGGTTGCCTTCGAATGGTCCAGCACGGGCGCGGGTGATCCCCGCGTGGGCGGGGAACGGGCGATGGCGATGGCTGGACGGTGCCGATGCCACGGGTGATCCCCGCGTGGGCGGGGAACGGGAGACAAGGCGCACCGATTTCCATCCGCCTGCCGGGTGATCCCCGCGTGGGCGGGGAACGGGATCCAGAGTTGGTCGTTATAACTGATCGTGGCGGGTGATCCCCGCGTGGGCGGGGAACGGTGACGCTTGCATATCCATATACGCTTCCGGCGCGGGTGATCCCCGCGTGGGCGGGGAACGGTCTCGGTTATCTGTTTCTGGCGACGGTGCCACCGGGTGATCCCCGCGTGGGCGGGGAACGGGCCGCCGAGCTGCTGGAGTGCCGCCATGATGGCGGGTGATCCCCGCGTGGGCGGGGAACGGCGGTGTCAGCCGGAAAGGGATTTCGCATAGGTCGGGTGATCCCCGCGTGGGCGGGGAACGGGGGGTGCAATGCGGTGATACAGGCGGAAATCGCGGGTGATCCCCGCGTGGGCGGGGAACGGCGCTGCGCTTTCCACGATAGCGTCAGCAATCCCGGGTGATCCCCGCGTGGGCGGGGAACGGGATATCTCTATGAGTTTTTCCGTGCCCTCATTCCGGGTGATCCCCGCGTGGGCGGGGAACGGTCTTCCTAGAGACCATTGATTACACAGGATTATTCTAATGTCAAAGAGCGCACCGATTTTTTCGGCTTTGAAATGAGGAGATCCGCAGCGTGATCTGGCTACGATCTCGGCAGGAATTTCACAAGCTTCAAGCCGTCGAAATCCTCGGGCATCCGGCGGTTTTTACCTGCTGTCAGGAAGTCGAAACCCTGATCGGTTGGGGCACGCCAGACCATCACGGCATCGCCATCCTCAAGGCCACCCAGCACCTGATCCCAGATCCTCTCGCGGGTGCGCGCCGAATAGTCACCCACATAGACCCCTGCCCTGATTTCGAGAAGCCAAGCTGCCAGCCGTCCGCGCAGCCGCGGTGGCG
Organism: Thioclava sp. GXIMD4215; assembly: GCF_045291555.1. Classification (NCBI taxonomy): domain Bacteria; kingdom Pseudomonadati; phylum Pseudomonadota; class Alphaproteobacteria; order Rhodobacterales; family Paracoccaceae; genus Thioclava; species Thioclava sp. GXIMD4215. The sequence continues at coordinate 142,969 of NZ_CP149516.1, forward strand.
CGCGGCTAACCACGATGACCATCATCGCCGCCCCCTTCCTCATCCTCGAAAGCAGGGCCAATGGTATCGGGCGGCGGCACGGGACGCGGCAAATCCCCCGCCGCGAGGACCGCCTCGATCTGCGGAATGATCTTTGCCAAGAGGCCCGACCGCCGAAAGGCATCGCGGCAAGCCAGACGGACGGCGCGGTCGGGGGACATATCCAGACGCCCCTGTGCCGCCTGTCCGGCGATCCGGAACGCCTCGGGGACGACGGTTTCCAGTTTCCACAGATCGGCGATGTCGTAGACGAAACTCAGGGGCTTGCCGGTGTGCAGAAAGCCGATTGCTGGTGCGTATCCCGCCGCCAGAACCGCAGCTTCGGTCAGACCGTGCAGACAAGCAGTCGCGGCCGACAGGCAGCGGTTAGGAACATCGCCCGCAGCCCAATCCTTTGGATCGTAGCTGCGCCGTGTCCAGTCGACCCCGAACTTTCGCGCTAAAAGTGCGTAGGACTCACGCACACGGACGCCCTCGATCCCTCGGAGTTGATCGATTGACCGGCGCTCGGGGGCGGGTTCACCAAACCGACGGGCAAACATCGCCCGTACGACGCGGAGGCGGGCAGCGTCATCCAGCGCGAGCTTGGCCTGCCACAAGAGCTTATCCGCCCGCGCACCGCCCGGCTGGCCTGCGGAGTAAAGGCGAACGCCACCTTCGCCCACCCAGGTGATCAACGTGCCAGTGCGCGCGGCGAGCACCACGGCCGCGTGGCTAATGCGAGCACCGGGCTCCAGCATCAGCCCAGCTAGGCCGCCGACCGGGATCTGGGTCACCGTGCCATCGGAATTGACCGCACAAAAGGCACCATCGCGCACGTCCAGCTGCGCGCGCTCGACAAACACCAGCTGCGCCCGATCCTTGAGCGGGATCGGACGGGGCGGCGGCAGGCCAGGCATCTCCATCAGGCGCGCCGGATCAGCATCAAACCACAGCCAAAGCTTTTGGCGCGACCAAACCCCTGCTTGAGCCGCGGCAGGAATAGCGCGGGATCGGTCACGGTGATCTGACCGCCAAGATCAAGGATGCCGAACCGCGGCTCGCCTTTGCGCCGACCACGATAGCCCGGCAGAGTCTGGGTGGAGTAATCACGAACCTCGACCCGATCGACGGTGAAACCCGCCTTTTCGCCCTGCCCTGCCAGCCATTCAGCACCCGCCACCTGCGCCAGATCCATCCGACGTGCATTACGTTCGTGCTTGGGCAAACCATGCAGAAGGTTCATCACCACATCGACCCGCGTGCCGCGCTCGCCCGGACGGCGCAGCGTCTTGGTTGCGTTGACCCGCAGCGAGAATTCCAGCTGATCGCTTGGGCGCAGATCGGGCGCATGGGTGCGGATCTCGGGCGGATCAAACAACGGGCTGGCTTGCGGCGGGCGCGCAGATTGCACCAAGAAACCGCGCGGACCATCCTCGCACCAGAGAAAATCACGCGTGGCCTGCGGATCATCGGCAAACAGCGTCCAGATCAAGCGGTGATGCGCATCGAGCCTTTCGCCCCCCTCGCCGGGGGTCAGTAAGGCATCAAGCGCCAGCGTCTGCGGATCGCGCGACAGGCGCAGCCGAGAAAGATACATCATCTTGGCGCCCCCTGTGTCATGATCGCCGGATGGGCCACCGCGTAACGGCCTTGGGTGAAATGCCACAGCTGTCGATCCAGTGGCCGGTCGTGCCGCGTCTCGATCCGGGCAGTTGCACCCAGGTCCGTGCCTTCGTCGGCAACGATCACCGTCATAGCGCGTGGCCCGATCCATGGCGGCAAACGCAGATGCGCCATCGCCTGCGCGGGCCCGTCGGCGGTCACGATCTGCGGATCGGGGGGCGCGGCAAGCGGACAGGCCTTACGGCCCAGCCATAGAGCAAAGACCGGCCGACGCAACGCCGCGGCCAGAACCGGTAGATCGCCAGCCCAGACCGCCACGCCGAAGACGCAATCGGCGCGGTAATCGCGGCTGGTCAGCGTGGTGTTCACCCGATTGCCCGCCGCCCGCAGGGCCTGCGGACGGGATTGCGGTGCCTTAACGGCGGCTGATGGCACGGTTTGCACCGTATGATAATCGCGCAGATATTGGGTTGGACCAAAGCCCGCAACTGCAACCGAAAGCGCATCCAAATCGCTGAAATCCCCATCACGCCGCCGCCCTAGCGCCGCGCCCAGTAGTCCAAGCAGGGCGCCACGTCCCGGCAGATCCAGCGTGCCACGTCGTTCATGGCCGCCAAATTCGCCCATCGCGCCCAAGGACGCGACCAGCTGAAAGATCAGAAACTCAGGCATCCACACCCGCCTTTGCCGCAGCTGCCGCAAAGGCCGCGATCTCGGCCAACGTGCCCTGCCCCGCCTGAACATCCATCACGGCCATCTCGTCAAAGCCCGCGCCATAAGCGGCATCGATTCTTGTAGCCATATCGGTCAGGGCGGCGATCCCGGCGTTCAGGTCTGCGGCCACCGGACTGAAGAAAGCGCCCGACAAGTCACGGGGTGTCTGCGTGCCACGCTCGGCGCGGATAAACCCTGCGCGCGGATGGTGGGCGTGGCTGTTTTGCTTGCCCTTTGGGGTGGCCGTGGCCAGCGCCCGAGTCAGGCTTTCTAGCCCCTTGGCCGCCAGCGCGCAATCACCGCCTAGATTTGCGATCAGCAAATCAACATTAACGCTGACATAGAGGTAATAAACCCCCGACCCGAACCCATGTTCGCCCAGATGGCTTGCGCCTGCATCCTCCTCGCGGGTCTTGAGGTCATCGACGGCGGTAAAATAGTCATCTTGCACCTGCGCGCGATGGGTGGTGAAGGCATGCGCCACCTGCACCGCTGCATCGCGGTTATATTCAGGGCTATCGGCCAACATCCGGCCAAACATGGCGATATCGACCGCGCCATCCGCCTGCCGCAACACGGCTTTCTTGAGATCTTTATCTTTGGGCAAGGCCTCGCCCGCCATGGCTTTGGCCGCCAGATCCCGCGCAAGCGCCCATTCTTCGGGGGAGATGAAGGCGAGCGTCGTCGCCTCTGTCGATTTCGGTTCGAGCTTGGAAAAGGCTGTGCCGATGGCCGCCGCGATCTCCTGCGCCTGTTTGTCAGACGCGCCCTGGGTGATCAGCTCTTTAGCCAGTTCGGTGGCCAGACGCTTGGTCCGGGTTCCGGTATTGCCGGCCAGATCCTGCGCAAAGTAGCTGCTCTCGCGGATCGCTCGCTTAAGCGATTGCGAGGACATCCGCAGCCGCGGCGCACCGCCGATCAGCGCTTGTTTCGGACGACCCTGATCATCGCGGTTCGGGTTCGAGATCGGGTATGTAGTCAGCAGGTGAAATTGCACAAAGGTCGTCATTGCGAAATATCCTCAGAGATCAGGGTGTCCGGCGCAGGTGCGCCGTAATAATCAAAGCACCAGGTGGTGCGGGTGCGGTCGGACCACATCAGGACAGACTCCCCCAAATGGGCAACATTACAGCTCTGCCCCGCCATGGGTAGCGCACGCCGCAAGGCTGTCTCGAGATCTTCGTCCGAAGACTGAATGAGCCGCTCGAAACGAAGCCGGGACAGTGGCGGTTGCGCATCCTTGCCCGGTTTCTGGCCAAGAATCTGCGGCAGACGACGCGGCACATGTGTGCGCACATGCGCCAGAAGCCGCGCCAATCGTGCCAGCCGGGCGCCATCACGCAAGCCTAGCTCCTGTGCCAGAAGATGTACCTCAGGTTGGCACAGCACGGTGACATCATCGCCGCGCCGCAGCCGTGCCGACAGCGTCTTTTGAGCCGAATTTTCGCGCGCGCCCAGATAGGTGGACCACCAGCCTAGGAGGATCTGTCCCGGGCGCCGTTCGGTCATTGGATCGTCGCTCATACGGTTTCTTTCCTTTTGGTCTCGGGTGGTGTTAATCCAAGCTTAAGCCACAGCTTGGCACCAGGTTTGGACCGCCCATGAATAAGGGCCGACAACAAGCCGCGTTGCCGGATCAGGGCCGCTGCGCGTTCGGCGCGCCCCTCGGACAGGCCCGGCAATGCCAAGGCATCAAATTGCGCCAACGCCTGCCTGCCAAGTGCCACAACGAAGGGCCCTGCAATCGCGGCACGATCCAAGGCTATTTTCGGATCGCGCCCTGCCAGCTTCGCCAAGGCTGCGGTAAAATCATCCGTGGTCGCGGCCCAGAACTGATCGGCTTGCGCCTCGCGCGCCGAGCCTTCCGACAGGATCAGCCCCAGCGCTTTGCCTAGCTCTAACCGGATATCATTGGCAGAAACGATGAGATCTTGAGCCAGTTCCTGCGCCTCCGGGTCAATCGCCAGTAGCGGCAGTTCTGCCCAAAGGAAATCGATTGGCGTGGCTTTGCTCATCGCCCAGCCCGCCACGATCATCCGACGCGGCTGCACGCCATGACGATCGCTATAGCCCTCAATGCAGCGGGCGCGCAGGCGCAAGCTACCTTCGCGTGGGGGCTCTGACAGGACAATCCCTGCCCAGTTGCGCCAAGGTAAGCGCCCGCTTTTAGGATGCTGCGGAAGGGGATCGTCACCGGGTTTCAACCGCGAATATGGCGATAAAGGATGTCGCCATATACCGTAATTTGTGCCGTTAGGTCGCTGGACAACGCCTGTTACTGTATTTTGTCCGACAAGTTTGAGGCGGCGGGGCATACCAAAAAATGCTTCCACAGGAGTGGAATCTGTATGGTGAATCAATAAATTTGTTTCGGAAGTAATGGTTGGACGCATCCAAGGCAAATCCTGCAGTCCAGCTGCCTGCCCGAAAGGAACATTAGCCCAGACCAGCGCCCAGAGCCCTTGCCCAGGATCAGCTAGGGTCACCATCGGCCCACCGCCACGCAACGAAGTTCTGTTGCCTCGGCCTCCAGCTGGCGCAAATTGTTGAAACGCGTAAAGCGCCATCGCTGCCGAGGGCAGATCCAGTATTGCGTAACGATCACGATGGACCATCAGATCGGCATTTTTCCTTTCAGTACTTTCTCCTGCGGAATCGATGAACAGAAGATCCGGACTGGAGGGCTCGCCCGACAATTCCTCCAGATCCTGCAGAAACCGTGGCCCCTCTCCCAGCAGGTTGAAGGCAGAGGCGAAAGGCGCAAAGGCGCGGCGCAGTTGGTCTGCATCGGGCCGCGCATCGACCCAATCATCCAAATCTTCCGGCGGGCAGGCCATGAAGACCAGCCCGATCAGGAATTCGTAGCAGGCAAGGTTCAGATCGGCCCGCGGCCAATCAGGCGCGGCGATATGAGGATCGGCCATCTGCCAAGGCGCGATGACCCGGCGTGTCCCATCCACCATTCGGACAGGGATCCAAGCTTCCTCGATGAGATTCAATGACATTTGGTCTCCGAAACGAAGATTAAAACTTTGATAACAATCACAAGCATCAAACCGCAGAAAATTGCTGACGAAGACACATCTCATGTCGGCCGTACGGAAAATCATTTACGAATACCAGGAGGCCCCTTCACCCTCCTCAATTTAAGCTAAGCATATCTTATCGTTTATACACAAGAATTATTCCAATTCACACTCTATGTACTTCAAATCCCCGCCTAAGCATGGAACAATCTTAATAATACCCTTTACGCGGGCCATCCCTACGGGCAGGGATCACGCAAAGATTAAGCCCACCTCGGGATCATAAGACAAGCCTTGGCCGTTGGTGCCTGCACAAATCCTACCATCCTCGTCCACAGGACAGACGAAAACCCGCGATTTCTGCCAGTCCGGCCAATCCGCCTTCAGCGCGGAAATATCGGGGGCGGACTGATCGGGCAGATCGTAGCGCGCTAGCCTAGAAACCGAGGCGCTGACCTCTGATTGTTGACGATGATCAATGGTCCAGCCTTCGCCCGCCCAAGGCTGGAGCCCTGACGATGTATCACGCGCCAAAACCAGCGTGCGGACCTCTTGCCCCAGCCGTGTCGGAAAGTCGGCATCATCGGAAAATCCGGTAATCTGGCGATAGCAAGCGTCGATCGGGATCAAATTCATCGCAGCAAGTCCACGTTCTGCCGCGCCCTTGCCCATTCGCTCCCGCGCGCTGGCCTGCAGCGGGGGCGGCAACTCATCATCCTCGGCCATCCCTGCTTCAATCAACGCGCGCAATCCGGCGGGCGCATCGATCTGGCCCGCCGTAAACAGCGCCTTCGCTGCGCGCCATTGGAGGTCGACGGGATAGGTAAATGCGCCGCTGCCGAGAACACGCGCCAGCCATTGTACATCCGACACATCCGCTGGGTCAGGAGCCACCACATACAAAATGGGTGACTTCACTGGCCGCTGCGCTGCGGGCCGAAGGTCCAAGTGCCGCCACAAGCGCCCTGCACGTTGCACCAGCGCTGGGATCGGCGCCAAATCTGCAACCATGACATCGAAGTCCAGATCAAGCGAGCTTTCCACGACCTGAGTGGCAACCAGAACCCTGCCCGGGCGCGCCTCGCGCCCCTTACCATAGGTCCGTAGAGCCGCCGCCTCATGACGCAATCGATCCGACAGCGCGAACCTGGCATGCAGCAGATCGGCGCGGACGCCTCGCGCACGCAACGCCGCGCAGGCAGAAATCGCGTCATCGACCGCGTTGCGCACGTAAAGACAGGCAGCGCCATCGTCCGCGGATTTCGTCAGCAAATCTAATGCCTGATCGACATCGCCAAGGCGGTTCACCTGGACTGGTCCGCGCAGGCTCTGGGAGCACAGATCGACCATCTGCCCGTAACCGGCAATGGTCAGCGCCGGATAGGCGGGGCTATCGGGCGGGGCCTCGCCAAACGCGCGGCACAGGCGATCACGCAGGGCAATCGGCATCGTCGCGGTCATCAGGATCGCCGAGCCTCCCATCCGCCGATGCAACTCTAGCAAGCGGCACAGGCTTTCCGCCATGTAGGGATCGCCCATCTCGTGGACCTCATCCACGATCAGGATTTTCTGCGCAATTGCATAATGGCGCAGCATCGCGTGGCGTACCGGCAGGGCCGACAAAAGCGCTTGGTCGATAGTGCCGACGCCGACATTCGCCAATAGCGCGCGCCGCCGATCATCGGCAAGCCAAGCGCTGCATTGCGGCTGCCCCGATCCCGCTGGCGCACGTAGCAGGGCGCGGAACCGATCCGATTGCGCGGCCCGCCCATGGGCCAGCGCTAGGCTTGGAGCCCCGTCGTAAAGCCGAGCTATCAAATCCGCCGCCCGGTTGAACATTGCATTGGCCGTGGCCATCGTTGGCAGTGCGAAATAAAGCCCCGCCCCCTTGCCCGCCTGCATCATGCGTTGTGCGAGGATAAGCGCGGCTTCGGTCTTGCCCGAACCTGTTTCATCCTCGATCAGCGCCAGAACGGGGCCATCCGGCAGAACAATCCTCGCAGCGGCCGATTGCATCGGGCGCAACGCCCAATCCGCCGGGATAATCGGCTTCTGGCCCAAAGGAGGCGCGAGAAGCCCTGCCGCCGCCACGGCATTCTGTGCTTTGTGTCGGGCCTGAGTAAGGTAGCTTGCCAGATCGGGCCCTGCCGGAACTGCAGGAAAAAACGCGGTATTCGAACCGAGCCAATCCGCCACTGTTATGAAGCCGGGCAGCCACCAACTTTGCGCCGCAAGCTGATCCTTGGGCAGATCATAACGCGCCTCGGGCCATAGCTGCAGAAACTCTTGCAAGACTTGCCGCGCATCTACGGCAGCTTTGTGCCCCGCGGCGCGGGATAGTTTCGCGAAATCCTCGAGGACAGGAGGCCGTCCATGATGGCCAGCAATTGCGGCCCGCAGCGCCTTGCGAGCAGACAAGGCAGGAATGATCGGCTTCAGCAGATCATCGCTCTCTTCTAACCAATGCTCGGTGACTTCCCAATGCCTACCGAAATGCTGTCCTGTGCCCTCGCGGAGCATGGCTCGAAAGCTCTCGGAAATCTTACCCAGATCATGCAGACCCGCAGCCAAGGCCAGAAAGGACTTCTGTGCCTGCGGCAGGTTCATCGGCTCCAAAAGGCTCTCGGCAACCGCAGCGACATCCAGCATATGATACACTGCGGGATGTTCAATCCCGTCCTCATCCGGTGATTTACCAGGCCAATCTAAAACGCAGTGGCTCACCAAAATCTCTTCTCCACGCAATAGCCGCATATAAATTCCGAATGCCCCGCAGCAACTATACTTCGGGACAGCAAGACCTGAAGGGAGGCCCTGCAAAAGTCATGTGGTCAGCGTTGACCGAGAGCCTATAGAATACCTTTATACACTATACATCCCAATCTCTGCCGACCTCAACGGCCTGCATCGATCGCCTTCGGAATGTCCAGATACCCTCGGAGCAGCCTCACCCCCAGCAACATCTAATCGATCCACGATGCCCAACTTGATCTAGTCAATCTCCCGGTTGAACGCGCGGATAACCGTAGCGGCTTGGGAGCTGCAATGACGGGCTCAGGATTCCTGAAGTACAGCTTGCCGTCGTCCGAGGCCGTGACATCACCCGCCATAACCTCCGCGACCACGTGATCAATTGCCGCGAGGCTCGCCTCCAGCTCCTCTCGCTGCCCCCTCACCTCTCTTGCCTCCTTCACCAGTTCGGCACGCGCCCCCTCAACCTCCCCTTCTCTGAGAGAAATTTCGCCCGCACGGGCATCCAATGCAGCTTCGCGCGCTTGCGCGGCTTCTGCCTCTTGATGCTGACGCTGCTCCCGCAGCGCCACTTCAGCCTGACGCGCCTCGATGAGGCGCCCTCTTTCTCCGTTTGCGGTCGCGGCCGCCGCAACCTACTGCGCCTTCTGCGCAAGCTCTTCCTCCTGTGCCGCGATTGCGGCTTCTTTTTCTTCGAGACGGCGCATATCGGCGCGTCGACGTTCTTCCTCCGCCTTGGCCGCGACCGCTCGGGCGTCGAGCTCGGCAAGGTGGCACCGGGTCTTCTCCGCCGAGGCGTTCAGCGCATCCAGCTCGGCCTGATGCGCTTTTTCGTCCTCCTTCAGCCGCAAAATCTGATGCTGCCGCGACTGGAATTCTTCCCATGCGGCATCGAGATCGCCATCCGTGCGATCACGTTCAACGGTCAGACCCTCAAGCTGCATCTGCTGCCTGGCCCGCTCTTCGACGAGTTCATCCAAGGCGCGCTTCGCCTCTGCGGCCTCTTGCGTTGCCTGCCGCCTATGCTCCTCGAAGTTATGCTGTTTCATCTGGGCGACGTCATCACGGATGCCCTGATCCCAAGCCGCAGCGGTCGATGGAGTTTTTCGACCATCTCCGGCAACCCCAAGCGTGGCACCGGCATCTTGAACAACGAACTCTATATCGGCCTTCGCATCTGGAACCGCCAGCGCTTTGTCAAGGATCCCGAGACCGGCAAACGCCAAGCGCGCCTCAACGCGCCCGAAGCATGGGTCATCGCGGAGTGCCCTGGATAAGAATGACCAGATCTTTTAGAGGGTAGTTAGCGGGAAGCGTCAAATTTACGACCTCTCCGCTAAGCGTAATGACGCTTGCGGATGCAGCATCCCCTGTCGGTAGAGGTTCGTCATTCTGGACCAAAATCTCCGAGAATAGCGGCTCGGCAGAGTTGTCTTCAGGCGCGGAAGCGGCAACCCGACCCTTCGCGACATCATCGCGCCATTTGTACACGAGGGATTTGGAAACCCGGCATTCCTCTCGCACTTCCTCGACGCTCAGTTGACCCGCTTCGATTTTCTCGCGTATAAATCTTTTGAAGCTCGGCGGCCAAACGCGACGGCCTCCTGGATGCAACTCGATCGCAAAGCCATAGTGGTTCCGAATCTTTGGAAAGTCATTCATGCATGATACCTCGTGTTTTGAGGATCCTAGCAGAGTGGCAAGGGGAGAAATCTCCCCCCTCGAAGGGTTCAAATGCAACGCTTACAGAAGATCGCCAGTTTCCTCGCGGCGATCGAAGATGGCATGTACCACCCGTCAATGAAGGAGAAGATGGCGGCGCTCGAAGGTCAAAAGCGCATTCTGTCAGCCCAGTGTAGCGCGACACGGACTTTTTCAGTCTGGGACACGGATAATTGCAGCAAACGATTTTCTGAAATGACGTGCTTAACGCCCCCGATTATAGCCTTGAATAGGACGTGAAAGCGGGCATTTGGCGACTGTCGCTGTTTAAGGCTTCGGGACTTCGCGATCATCGTAAGGAACGCCGCTCCGTATTGCACTAAACATCAGTTAAGTCCCGACGGACGGATACCGAGCCTGACTATAGCTCTCGACTAGATCCCGCAGGTCTGTCCTGAGATGCAGTACCACCGACCAGACCATCACGTCAGCAATATCACCGCCATTGATCCGTCCAGTAAGGGTGCCCTCTGGCTGGCCCGCAGCGCCGACTACCAGCGTGCTATCGAACGTATTCCGCGTGGCACTGCCAGCGGTGCCGACCCACCACCCATCTACGACGTAAAGGGCAGTCCAGTAGGGCCCCCACAGATCGGCCAGCAGCGCATCGCCGATCATCTGCCCCATCTGGCGGTAGGTGCGCGGTGCGGGGTGGCTATTATCACCAGACTGATCCCCGAAATAGATCGGTCCGACCATGCGCAGGCCAGGCGTGAGCGCCTGAGCATCCAGCTGGGCATTTGCAATGCGGGAGACTACGCCTTGCGTTTCGGCATCATCATCCCAGCGGCTTACCTGCGTGAGATACCCCTTGGCCCTGTCCGGCTGGCCGGTGATCAGCCGGATATCGTCAGACAGGTCACCGATCCAATTGGCGAGCGCCCGCGCGTAATTCTCTCGCGTCGTGTCCTCATTGTGATCCTGTTCACCGTGTATGATTACAACGGCTACGACCTCCAGCTGCCTGCCCTCCGCCGTGCTGACGGCTTTTGACTGCCGTAGCACCCGCAGGACTTCTGAATAGCCTTCCGAGCCCCGCTTCAGCCCGCCCGTTGCGTTGGTCTGCGAGCCGTAATAAGCCTGCCCGCCACGCGCGACCGTTTTGAAGATCAAGCGCGGCTTATACCCGAACTGGCTTTCGAATTCGCGCATCATCCGGTCAGCCATCCCGCTGCACACCGTCTCTTTTGCTGCCCCGTCGCCTTGGCGCACCTCGCGCAGGTCCTGAAACTCGGTGACCGCATCAGAGCTATTCCACGGCTGGGCACCTGCCATAAGGGCATATCCGGGATGCTCTGCTACCGTTGTGATGGGCTGATCCGAGGCGACCGACGTCGAGCCGTTCGCAAGGCTCTGGCCGACGACGAGGATCATTCTGTCAGTCGCAGACCCATCCGCGGGAGAATGCAGACCCGTCACCGGATTATAGGATAGATCACGATCCCAGTCGGATGGAGCGCCGCCCGCATCCGACACGCGAACGATCTGACCATTGAGCGCCATGTACTGTTCGCCAGAAAAGGTGCGCCCGAACACAAAGCGACCCTCGGCATCATGATCGACAGTTTGGAAATCGCCGATATCCGGCACCGGATATGGCACACCATCCAGCGCAACTTCACCCGAAAGAGGATCGCGATAGACCTCGACCAATTCCGTGACAGTACCATTCAAGGCCCGCCACCGCTTCCCGTCATTACCAATCCCTTCAACGAAGCAATCACCTGCATCGACGCTGTAATCAATCCAGTAATCGTCGTCAGCTGTCACCTGCTGGATATCTGTGATCGAACCTTCCAAGCCGGCTAGTGCGCCCTCCAGACCGGAGATGGTACTGATCGCCTGGGGATCCTTATCCTCTAAGATTTACGGCGCACCGCGACTGAAAAACTCTGTGTCGCACTCGCGCGTTAAACGGCCATTTTCGGTCTTACTGAAAGACACCCTGTCGCACGGCCATTACAGAGCATCTACGCCTTTAAACGCCTTATTTTACTGGCCCTTCCGGCTTCTTCCGGGTTGTTCTGGCCTCTTCCGGTATCACTGAAGATATCTGTGTCCCTCTACACCCAGCTTGCAGAGGCCCCGGAACCAGCGGTCTTGCGGATGCACCCAAGCCTTGGCGATCTCTACCGCCAGAAGATCGGTGATCTGGTCACTGCCCTTTCAGATCCCGCAGTTCGGGTCCAGGCCGCAGAGGCAATGCGCAGCCTGATCTCCGAGATCCGGATGGTTCCAACAGCGGACGCGCGCGATGGTCACAGGATCGGGCTTTGCGGCGATCTTGCGGGTATTCTTGCCTTGGTGGATGCTGACATGACAGAACCCCCGCGGATTGCGAGGGTTGGGTCGGAAACGTTGGTTGCGGGAGTAGGATTTGAACCTACGACCTTCAGGTTATGAGCCTGACGAGCTACCGGGCTGCTCCATCCCGCGTTATTTGTGTCTGATTTGGGGGGTGTTATCGTTATAGAGATGAATGACGCTCTTTATTAGGTTTGGCGGTGACCTACTCTCCCACGTCTTGAGACGCAGTACCATTGGCGTGTTGGCCCTTAACGGCCGGGTTCGGAATGGGACCGGGTGTATAGCCAGCGCTATGACCACCAAACCGAATAAAGAGCGTCCAAGTCAAGTTGTGTTGTATGCATGATTTTGATCTGCAGGAGTGTCTGTCTACTACTGGATCAAATCAAGCCAATCGGGCAATTAGTACTGGTCAACTGAATGCATTGCTGCACTTACATCTCCAGCCTATCGACGTGGTGGTCTTCCACGGCCCTCAAGGGATACCTAGTTTTGAAGGGGGCTTCCCGCTTAGATGCTTTCAGCGGTTATCCTGTCCGGACATAGCTACCCAGCACTACCGTTGGCACGATAACTGGTCCACCAGTGGTCCGTTCACCCCGGTCCTCTCGTACTAGGGGCAACTCTTCTCAAGTATCCTACACCCACGGCAGATAGGGACCGAACTGTCTCACGACGTTCTAAACCCAGCTCACGTACCTCTTTAAACGGCGAACAGCCGTACCCTTGGGACCTGCTCCAGCCCCAGGATGAGATGAGCCGACATCGAGGTGCCAAACGGTGCCGTCGATATGGACTCTTGGGCACCATCAGCCTGTTATCCCCAGAGTACCTTTTATCCGTTGAGCGATGGCCCTCCCACTTGGGACCACCGGATCACTATGGCCGACTTTCGTCTCTGCTCGACTTGTCAGTCTCGCAGTCAGGCAGGCTTTTGCCATTGCACTCAACGACCGATTTCCGACCGGTCTGAGCCCACCTTCGCGCGCCTCCGTTACTCTTTGGGAGGCGACCGCCCCAGTCAAACTACCCGCCACACAGGGTCCCGGATCCGGATAACGGACCGCGGTTAGACATCAAGAGTGCGAAGGGTGGTATCTCAAGGATGCCTCCACCGGAACTGGCGTTCTGGTTTCAAAGGCTACCACCTATCCTGCACATCACAATCCTGATGCCAGTGTGAAGCTGTAGTAAAGGTTCATGGGGTCTTTCCGTCTAACCGCGGGTAGTGTGCATCTTGACACACAGTTCAATTTCGCTGAGTCCACGTTTGAGACAGCGGGGAGATCGTTACGCCATTCGTGCAGGTCGGAACTTACCCGACAAGGAATTTCGCTACCTTAGGACCGTTATAGTTACGGCCGCCGTTTACCGGGGCTTCAATTCAGAGCTTGCACCCCTCCTTTTAACCTTCCGGCACCGGGCAGGCGTCAGACTGTATACGTCGCCTTACGGCTTCGCACAGCCCTGTGTTTTAAGTAAACAGTCGCCACCCCCTAGTTTGTGCCCCCCACCACTAGTTGCCTAGCGATGGGGCCTCCTTCTCGCGAACTTACGGAGGCATTTTGCCGAGTTCCTTAAACGTGGTTCTCTCAAGCGCCTTGGTATTCTCTACCAGTCCACCTGTGTCGGTTTCGGGTACGGTCTTATAGAGAGGCTATTTCCAGGGACCTGTAGGCTGCCCACACAATCCGATAAGTGTGAACAACGGTTCAGATCCGTCACCATCTCACGGCCCAGGAATATTAACCTGGTTCCCATCGACTACGCCTTTCGGCCTCGCCTTAGGGGCCGGCTTACCCTGCTCAGATTAGCTTTAAGCAGGAACCCTTGGACTTTCGGCGACAGGGTCTCTCACCCTGTTTGTCGCTACTCATGTCAACATTCTCACTTCTGATCACTCCACCGGATGCCTTACAGCCCGGCTTCACAGTCAGAACATTGCCTCCAATCTTCCCTAAGGAAGTAAGGAGGCAGCGTTCTATATCACAGAACGCTCCGCTACCACGCACTTCACAGTGCATCCAAAGCTTCGGCTCGTGGCTTGAGCCCCGTTACATCTTCGCCGCAGGACCTCTTGACTAGACCAGTGAGCTGTTACGCTATCTTTAAAGGATGGCTGCTTCTAAGCCAACCTCCTGGTTGTTTTGGAAGTCCCACATGCTTTCCCACTTAGCCACGAATTGGGGGCCTTAGCTGTTGGTCAGGGTTGTTTCCCTCTCCACGACGGACGTTAGCACCCGCCGTGTGTCTGCCGATCAGTTCTTCCCGGTATTCGGAGTTTGCTTAGACTCAGTAAGGCTGTGGGCCCCCATCATCCATGCAGTGCTCTACCCCCGGGAGAATACAATCGACGCGCTACCTAAATAGCTTTCGCGGAGAACCAGCTATCTCCGAGTTTGATTGGCCTTTCACCCCTAGCCACACGTCATCCGGACCCTTTTCAACGGGTGTCGGTTCGGACCTCCAGTTGGTGTTACCCAACCTTCATCCTGCACATGGCTAGATCACTCGGTTTCGGGTCTGATCCCACGAACTCGTCGCCCTTTTAAGACTCGCTTTCGCTGCGCCTACACCTATCGGCTTAAGCTTGCTCGTAAGACCAAGTCGTTGACCCATTATACAAAAGGTACGCCGTCAGAGCTCGAGGCTCCTCCGACTGCTTGTAGGCGTCCGGTTTCAGAAACTGTTTCACTCCCCTCGTCGGGGTGCTTTTCACCTTTCCCTCACGGTACTGGTTCGCTATCGGTCAGTAAGGAGTACTTAGCCTTCGAAGGTGGTCCTCCGATCTTCAGACAGGATTTCACGTGTCCCGCCCTACTTAATACGTCCCGTTGAGCTTCGTATACGGGGCTATCACCCATATTGCTGGACATTCCAGACCATTCTACTCACTCTCAAGGCTCGGCTGGTCCGCGTTCGCTCGCCACTACTAGCGGAGTATCATATTGATTTCCTTTCCTCCGGGTACTTAGATGTTTCAGTTCCCCGGGTTCGCTCTTAAAACCCTATGTATTCAGGTAATAAGTCCCTGGTTATGTCGGTTGTAAATTACCAAGGTAATTACAACAAACATTCAGGTGGGTTTCCCCATTCGGAGATCCATGGATCAAAGCTTATTCTCAGCTCCCCATAGCTTATCGCAGAGTATCACGTCCTTCATCGCCTCTTACTGCCAAGGCATCCACCAAACGCCCTTCTCGCGCTTGATTTGATCCAGAAGAAGATAGACTTCTTCCTGTATCAAAAGCATGCATACTATTCCCGCTGATGATCTATGATCATCAACATTGGTTAGTGTACTTGACTTGAACAACATCGCTGCTTGCAGATCGAACTGCTGTCACCCGTACTTGGGCAACCCGCGATGCTGATGTTTAATTTCATCTCTATATACGATATCAAACCGTCCAATCGGACGAGCAAACCGTTCATCACTTGAACGCCTTGCTGATCTGATTGGATCAATTTCATCTTTGGTTTTGTCATCGGAAGTTATGGTGGAGCCTAGGAGGATCGAACTCCTGACCTCCTGAATGCAAATCAGGCGCTCTCCCAGCTGAGCTAAGGCCCCATAAACTGTGGAAAGTGGTGGGTCGAGGAGGACTTGAACCTCCGACCTCACGCTTATCAGGCGTGCGCTCTAACCACCTGAGCTACCGACCCATTCCTGGACCGAAGCCCTTGGCATTTTTCCGATTACTGAAGAGATATGAGGACGGCCTGGCCGTATATGTTTGAGGCTCTGACTGAGCCTCATGCTAAGTGTTTCACGAGCAAGGCAAGCCAAGCTACTAGAAACATCCTTAGAAAGGAGGTGATCCAGCCGCAGGTTCCCCTACGGCTACCTTGTTACGACTTCACCCCAGTCGCTGAGCCTACCGTGGTCCGCTGCCTCCATTGCTGGTTGGCGCACGGCCGTCGGGTAGACCCAACTCCCATGGTGTGACGGGCGGTGTGTACAAGGCCCGGGAACGTATTCACCGCGTCATGCTGTTACGCGATTACTAGCGATTCCGACTTCATGGGGTCGAGTTGCAGACCCCAATCCGAACTGAGACGACTTTTTGGGATTAGCCCATTGTCATCGCCATTGTAGCACGTGTGTAGCCCAACCCGTAAGGGCCATGAGGACTTGACGTCATCCACACCTTCCTCCGACTTATCATCGGCAGTTTCCCTAGAGTGCCCAGCCGAACTGCTGGCAACTAAGGACGTGGGTTGCGCTCGTTGCCGGACTTAACCGAACATCTCACGACACGAGCTGACGACAGCCATGCAGCACCTGTCACTGATCCAGCCGAACTGAAGGAAAGTGTCTCCACTAACCGCGATCAGGATGTCAAGGGTTGGTAAGGTTCTGCGCGTTGCTTCGAATTAAACCACATGCTCCACCGCTTGTGCGGGCCCCCGTCAATTCCTTTGAGTTTTAATCTTGCGACCGTACTCCCCAGGCGGAATGCTTAATCCGTTAGGTGTGTCACCGACAAGCATGCTTGCCGACGACTGGCATTCATCGTTTACAGTGTGGACTACCAGGGTATCTAATCCTGTTTGCTCCCCACACTTTCGCACCTCAGCGTCAGTATCGAGCCAGTGAGCCGCCTTCGCCACTGGTGTTCCTCCGAATATCTACGAATTTCACCTCTACACTCGGAATTCCACTCACCTCTCTCGAACTCAAGACTAGCAGTATTAAAGGCAGTTCCAAGGTTGAGCCCTGGGATTTCACCTCTAACTTACTAATCCGCCTACGTGCGCTTTACGCCCAGTAATTCCGAACAACGCTAGCCCCCTCCGTATTACCGCGGCTGCTGGCACGGAGTTAGCCGGGGCTTCTTCTGCTGGTACCGTCATTATCTTCCCAGCTGAAAGAGCTTTACAACCCTAAGGCCTTCATCGCTCACGCGGCATGGCTAGATCAGGCTTGCGCCCATTGTCTAAGATTCCCCACTGCTGCCTCCCGTAGGAGTCTGGGCCGTGTCTCAGTCCCAGTGTTGCTGATCATCCTCTCAAACCAGCTATGGATCGTAGGCTTGGTAGGCCATTACCCCACCAACTACCTAATCCAACGCGGGCCGATCCTTTGCCGATAAATCTTTCCCCCGAAGGGCACATACGGTATTAAACCCAGTTTCCCGGGACTATTCCGTAGCAAAGGGTACGTTCCCACGCGTTACTAACCCGTCCGCCGCTAGATCCGAAGATCTCGCTCGACTTGCATGTGTTAGGCCTGCCGCCAGCGTTCGTTCTGAGCCAGGATCAAACTCTCAAGTTGAAAGCGATTTACATCGCTAACCTTGACGCATGAACCTTCGCACATCGTCTATCCAATTGGATAAACGCTTTCTGCTTACCGTTCTCACTTGCGTGAAACCGACAAACAGTGAAGCTGACACTCACATCATCGAGCCGAAACCCTAGTGAGCCGATATGCAAACGATCATTTAGTCGATCATCGACCAAACCGCCCGCATATCTCTTCAGTAAAACCATCAATGTCAAAGAGCCGAAGACAAAAATTACCAGCAGCACCCAATCCTCAGGTGCTAACCGCCAACCTAATCTTCCGAATTTCTATCGCTTCAACCGCTTCAAACCGTCTCTTTCGATCCCGTCTGCCGCGGCTTCCGCGCCCCGCTGCGTCGTCTGCCGCTGCGGTGAAGCGGTATTTACGGAGAACACCCACAACCCGCAACCCCTTTTTTCACAAAAACATGCCAAAAACCAAAAAAATCAACTAACCAACTGAAATTAAAGTATATATTTCGAACAGTTTTATGACGCCAATCCCCAACACACCCAAAACCACAGGAATCACCCACCCCAAACGCGAGAACAAACCCACCTCAAAAAGCGTCGTAACCAGCCAAAACAGAAACGGGCGGCCTCATCGCCGCCCGCCCTCACAAGATCAGACACGCTCAAGCGCGATGGCAATGCCCTGCCCGACGCCGATACACATGCAAGACAGCGACGCGGTCCCCGCGCTGCCGCCAGCAAGACCAGCGCCTGCCCAACATCCGCCGGACACCCGCGCGCGATCTGGGCCTCGGGGGACCGCTCCGCAGATCATTGGCCCCTTGCGCCCGTCCCTCTCGATCAGCGGCCCCTGCAACCGGCGGGAACACGGTCCGCAAAGCGAGGCCGGTGCAAAGACCCGAAAGGACGGGTGGCCCTGTCGCATGTGATATCCGTGTCCAATCGCCCTCGGCTGGCAAGGCAGGACCGATTCCGATTGATCGGCGGGTGTGGAGGCGGGTGTGGCACGGATACTAAAAGACGACGGTCCCGTATCCATACGAAACCGTCGTCTTCTATTGTAGCACGGCAGAGATGTCCGCCCCCCTGACCCCGCTCGACCCCGAGACATCGGGACCTGCGGCGCTGAAGGTCTTTCTACAGCAGATCTTCCATACGCTCGAAGAAATGGGCAGCGCCCTGACCGCGCCGATCGCCGCCCTGACAGCCCTCCCAGTTCCGCGCATATTTCCGGCGAAGCTTCGTCACACAGCCCGAGGCGCTGAGGGTCGAAATCCTGCACCCATGCACGCCATCGCGGCGAGATCGCAGCGGAATGCGACCTGCAAATCCTATTCTATATGATCCACGACCCCTTCTGGTGCCGCGTTCTCAATGGTGACGCGCTGGATAGGACGGTGACGGAGCGGCTGATCGCCACGCTGTTCTCGCTCGGCACAATCGCCGCGAAGTGAAGCCCTCACCGACAGGCGCGCTTGTTCCGTGGCGTCCTTGCCCGTAAGACATCCAAAACCACACGGGACTTGCACCATGACCTTCCGATCTCTCCCCGTTCCCTTATTGAGTGCGTGCCTGCTTTGTGCGCCGACATTGGCCTCGGCCCATATCACGGCGGCGGGGTCCGGTGGCTTCACCGCAGGCTTCGAGCACCCGCTGACAGGATATGACCACTTTCTGGCGATGTTCTCGGTCGGGCTATGGGGCGCACAGATGGGTGGCAAACGGGTCTGGACCCTGCCAGTCACCTTTCCGCTGGTCATGGTGTTGGGCGGCATCGCCGGTATTTCCGGCCTGACCATTTCCGGCATCGAAACCGGTATCGCACTGTCGATCATCGTGCTGGGTGGGGCCATTGCGGCGGCGTGGCGCCCGTGGGAATGGGTCGCGCTCGCGGTGATTGCGGTATTTGCGCTTTGTCACGGCTATGCGCATGGGGCCGAACTGCCGCTGGCAGCCGATCCGGCAGATTATGCCATCGGTTTCGTGCTGGCCACGGGACTGATCCATGTGATCGGTGTGGGGGTCGGGCTGGTGCTCAACCCGCTCTGGAAGGGGCGGATTTCGCGTCTCCTTGGCGCGGTGATCGCGCTGGCGGGGGTCGGCTTCCTTGTCGGATAAGCCCTCCCCCGCCTTGCGAGCCCGCATCAACGCCTTTGTCCTGTGCTTCACGCTCGGGGGGGCGGCACTGCTGGCGGCGATGCAGCTTTCCGAGGCGATCTCGCTCTGGGTCAGCCAATCGGCGCTGAGCGCCCCGATGCTGCTGACGCTTGCGGCGCTGGGATTTGCCGCCGTACCGCTTGCACGCCAAGGCAAGGCCGCCTCTTTCGTTGGATGGGCGCTCGGGTTCGGGCTTGGTCTTTGGGCACATGTCGGGCTGATGGCGATGATCGAACCTCTGCCCGGTGCGGTCAGCCACAAATTCTACACCCTGCCCATCGGTGCGCTGGCTCTGGGGCTGGTGCTGGCGCCGGGCCAATGGCTGACACAGCGCCTGCTCCCTGTGGCGGCCCTGATCAGCGGGGGCAGCTATGCCGTGGCGCTGAAACTGTCGGACCCCAGCTCTGGCGGCGATGCGACGATCGCGCTCTCGGGTCTGGGTCTTGGAGTCTGGATCCTGCTTTGCGCCGCCTGTCTGGGCCGGATCATCCCGACGCGCGGCACCGTGATCGGCACGCGGATCATTGGCAGCTGGCTGATTGCAATCGCGGTGCTCTATGGCAGTCTCGGCCTGATCGGCAACCGTCTGGCCTCGCCAGTGCCCGCCGACACGCGCCCCATCTGGAAGATGCCCGCCAGCCCCGCCTCCCCCGCCCAACCCCTGATCCAGCAGGCGATCCCCGAAACCCTGCTGCCCCAGCGACAGATCCCCACGGGCCAGATCCCCGCCCCCGACGCCCATAGCCGCCCCGAACTGGGGGTTCAGCCATGAGACGCGCGGCACTGATTGCGCTTGTGCTCGGGGGGCTTGGCCTGTCCCCGCCAGAGGCGTCGGCGCATCCCGAAGACGAGATCGTGGCGCAGCTTGCCCTCGTCATGAACGGCCCAAACGTCACCGAGATTGACGAGACATGGCTGTTCAGCGCGCAGACCTCGCAATGGCTCGTCCAGTCCCTGAACCAGCCGCAACAAGGCCCGTTAGGCCCCGATGCTCTGAACCAGCTGGTGGCCATCGTGCGCGAAAATACGGCCCCCTCGTTATTTTACACAAGGCTGCTGGACGGCGCGCAAGAGCCGCCGCCTCCGGCCGTCTCGGACTTTGCGGCAGAGCTGACCGCCAGCGGCAGCCTGCGGTTTTCCTTCGTGCTCAGGCCGGTGCAACCGCTCGACGCCCGCACCCTGCGCCTTGTGCTGAGCGATCCCGACGCGCTGATGGATCTGCGCCCCGCGCCCGATACGCCGCTTCGCCTGACCGGAGACGGGGCCTCGGCCTGCGTGCCGATCCTTGATCGCAACGCCCCCTCGCCGTTTGACACGCCCGACCCTGCCTCACTCATCGCCCGCCTGCTGTGTCGGGAATAAAGCTGATCAAGCGTATGTGACTTCCCTTTTCTGTCATCTTGACGGAGATAGGGAACGCCAGAATATGTAATATTATTACATTACATATCAGAAAGGTCACAGATATGCCCAGCTTCCCTCTTTCCACCTTCTCGGCCAGCGCCCTGCGGCGGGGACTGTTTGCCTGCCTCATCCTGATGGGGATGTGGGGGCTGATCGGCTGGGCGGTGGCACTGCCATGAACAACCGGATCACCTTCGAGAATGTCACGCTGAGCTATGACAGGCGTCCGGCTATCCATCACCTGTCAGGGGTTTTCCAGCCAGCCAGCAAGACAGCCATTGTCGGCCCGAATGGCGCAGGCAAATCCACCCTTCTGAAGGCCCTGATGCGCCAGCGGCTCGGGGTCGAGGGCAAGATCGATTTCGGCGGCCTGAGACCGCAGGATTTCGGCTATCTCCCCCAGCTTGCCGAGATCGAGCGCAGCTTTCCCGTCACCGTAGCGGATGTCGTGGCGATGGGGGCATGGCGCAAGACCGGCGCGTTCCGTAGCCTCGGGGCGGATCTTTCCGCCAAGGCCGCCGCAGCCATCGACGCGGTGGGCCTGACGGGGTTCGAGGCCCGCCAGATCGCCTCGCTTTCGGGCGGGCAGATGCAGCGCACGCTTTTTGCACGGCTGATCTTGCAGGATGCGCCGGTGATTTTGCTTGATGAACCCTTCACCGCCATCGACGAGGCCACCACAGCCGACCTTCTGGCCATCATCGAAGGCTGGCACAGGGAGGGACGCATGGTGATGGCGGTCCTGCATGACATTGATCAGGTGCGCGCCGCCTTCCCCGAAACCCTGCTCGTCGCGCGCAGGATGATCGGCTGGGGGCCGACGGCAGAGGTTCTGACCGAGGCGAATTTGCGTCTGGCACGCAGCACGACCACCGCGTGGATGGCCAATGCAGGCCCCTGCGAGCCCGCAAAGGGGCGTGCCGCATGAGCCTGTATTCAACCGTTTTGCAGCCTTTCGTCGATTACGGCTTCATGCGACGCGCGCTCGTGGCCTCGGTGGCGCTCGGGCTCGGGGCGGGGCCGGTGGGGGTGTTGCTGATGTTGCGCCGCATGAGCCTTGTCGGCGACGCCATGAGCCATGCGGTTTTGCCCGGTGCCGCCATCGGATTTCTGTTGGCCGGTGGCCTGTCGCAGCTGGCGATGGGGATCGGCGGGGCCGTCGCAGGCCTTGGTGTGGCGTTACTGGCAGGGCTGGTCACGCGCGGCACAGGGCTGAAGGAAGATGCAAGTTTTGCCACATTCTACCTGACCTCTCTGGCGCTCGGCGTGCTGATCGTGTCGCTGAAAGGGTCGAATATCGACCTTCTGCATGTGTTGTTCGGCACCATCCTGTCCATTGACGCCGGCGCCCTTTACATGGTGGGGGCAATCACCAGTTTCACTCTGATCGTGCTGACTCTGGTCTACCGCCCCCTTGTGATGGAATGTTTCGACCCGAATTTCCTGCGCTCGGTCGGCGGGCGGGGCGGGCTGTATCACCTGCTGTTTCTGTTTTTGCTGGTCATCAATCTGGTGGCGGGGTTTCAGGCGCTTGGCACCCTGATGGCGGTGGGGCTGATGATGCTGCCCGCCGCCACCGCCCAGCTCTGGGCGCGCAGCCTGCCCGCGATGGCCGCGCTCTCGGCGATGATCGCCATGATCTCGGGCTTTATCGGCCTGCTGCTGTCTTACCATCTGGGCTTTGCCTCCGGCCCGACCATCATCCTGACCGCCAGCGCCTTCTATGCCGTTTCGCTTCTGGTCGCCCCTCAGGGCTTTCTGGCCAGAACTCTCAATCGCCCCCATCTCGAGGGCTAAGCAAAGGATATTTCCATGACGACACCCCGCTTCCTGAAACCCGCGCTTTCGGCGCTGGCCCTTTCGATGGCCATGATGGGCGCGGCCCATGCCGAAACCCTTGATGTCGTCACCAGCTTCACGGTGCTGGGCGATGTGGTGAAAAACGTGGGCGGCACACATGTGACGGTCCGCAACCTCGTTCCCGTCAATGGCGACCCCCATGATTACGAACCCAGCCCCGAAGACGCCAAGGCCCTCAAAGCCGCGCCGGTGACCTTCCTCAGCGGCGAAGGGCTTGAGAACTGGTTCGACCGTCTGGCCAAGGCCTCGGGAAGCACGGTCCCTCCGGTCATCGTCTCGGAGGGGATCAAAACCCACGAGTTCGAGGAGGATGGCCAGAATGTCACCGATCCCCATGTCTGGAATTCCATCCCCAATGTGCTGATCTGGGTCGATAATATCGAAGCCGCCCTAAGCAAGGCCGATCCTGCGGATGCCGCCGATTTCAAGGCCAACGCCGCCAGCTACAAGGCCAGGCTCACCGCACTGGACGCCGAGATCCGCGCCGAAATCGAGGCCGTACCCGAAGCCAAGCGCAAGGTGCTGACCAGCCATGACGCGTTCGGCTATTTCGGACAGGCCTATGGCATCACCTTCCTTGCGCCGCAGGGGGTCTCGACCGAGACCGAGGCCTCGGCGGCGGATGTGGCCAAGATGATCGACCAGATCAAGGCCGACGGGGTGAAAACCTATTTTGTGGAAAACTCGAACGACCCGCGTCTGGTCAAACAGATCGCGGCCGCCACCGGCGCGGAACCGGGGGGCGAGCTGTATCCCGAAGCGCTTTCGGATGCCTCCGGTCCGGCCCCCAGCTATGAAGCCCTGATGCGCTATAATGCGGCGCAGATCACCAAGGCGATTTCGCAATAACCCGTCGCGGGCAGGGATCCCCCGGACCTTGCCCGCCACCTCCGTCTCCGCGCTCGACCTCCTGCGGTGCCGGAGCATGTTCCAGAGCCTCCCCTAGAACCTTAGCGGAGCGTCGTCCTTGACCTCTTTGATGGCGAAAAACGTGCGGATCTGACGCACCCCCGGCAGGGTAATCAATTCGCGCCCGTGCAGTTTGTTGAAATCCTGCATATTCCCGACACGGATCTTCATCAGATAGTCGAAATCCCCCGCCACCAGAATGCAATCCAGCACCGAAGGCATCTTCTGCACCGCAGCCTCGAATGCGGCAAAGCTTTCAGGGGTCGAACGGTCCAGCACCGCGCCCACCATCACCAAAGCCCCCAACCCGACATGATCGGGCGAAATCCGTGCCCGCACATCCGACATCACGCCGGTCTCGAAAAGCCGCTGCGTCCGGCGGTGGCAGGTCGCGGGCGAGATATTGCACCGGCTGGCCAGCTCCGCATTGGTCAGCCGCCCGTCCTGCTGCAAGAGCCGCAAGATCGCCATGTCGATTCGGTCCAGATCCTGGATGGAAGACTCTTCCGCTTTTGACGCCATATTTTCAGCTTTCCTTTCACAAGACTCGGATTCGAACAGAATTCCCTAAAATCGCAAGCCAAATTAGAAAGCACCTTTCTGCAATGCCTTGCTAGCCTGTGGACATCGTCCAAAGGAGATCCTGCATGAGCCTGCTCGAAAAATTCGAACGCTACCCCCTGACCTATGGCACAACCCCCATCGAATATCTGCCCCGCCTGTCTGCCGCATTGGGTGGCGAGGTCGAGATCTATGCCAAGCGCGATGACTGCAATTCGGGGCTGGCAATGGGCGGGAACAAGCTGCGCAAGCTGGAATATATCGTGCCCGATGCGCTTGCGTCGGGGGCGGATACGCTGGTCTCGATTGGTGGCGTGCAATCCAACCATACCCGCATGGTCGCCGCGACGGCGGCAAAGCTCGGGATGAAATGCGTTGTGGTGCAAGAGAAATGGGTGCCCCATTACGATGCGGTCTATGACCGTGTCGGCAATATCATGATGACCCGCCTGATGGGGGCGGAATCGCGACTGGTGGAGGACGGGTTCGATATCGGCATCCGGCAAAGCTGGGAGGATGCGATCCAGTCGGTCAAGGATCGCGGCGGCAAACCCTATGCCATTCCCGCCGGAGCCTCGGTGCATAAATATGGCGCGCTCGGCTATATCGGCTTTGCCGAAGAGGTGGCCGAGCAGGAGAAAGAGCTGGGCTTCCAGTTCGACTATATCATCGTCTGTGTGGTCACCGGATCGACGCAGGCGGGCATGATCGTGGGGTTTGCCGCCCAGAACCGCGCCGAACGGGTGATCGGCATCGACGCCTCCGCCACCCCCCAACAAACCCGCGCGCAGGTGCGCGAGATTGCCGATAATGCCGCGACACTGGTCGGTCTGGGCCGGAAAATCCGCGAGGACGAGATCGTCATCCACGAGGAATACGCCTATCCGGCCTATGGGGTGCCCTCGGAAGAGACCAATGCCGCCATCCGCCTTGCGGCCCGCACCGAAGCCATGATCACCGATCCGGTCTATGAAGGCAAATCCATGCAGGGGCTGATCGACCTGACCCGCAAGGGCGCCTTCCCCAAAGGCTCCAAGGTGCTTTACGCCCATCTGGGCGGCGCGCCTGCGCTGAACGGCTACAGCTATTACTACCGCGAAGGATGACGCGCTAGGCTCAGCTCTGGCAGATCCGCCGGAGAACCTGCGCCACATCCTCATCATTTTGCGGCAGCGGCAGAAGGTGCGCCTCCTGCCCTGCCGCGCGCAAGGCATCCGCCTGCGCGCCAAGATCAAAACACCAGACCGGAAGGCCAGTGGCCAGAGTCTCGCGGGTGGTAAAGGAAAAGGTCTCCGGCCAGATCGAGGGGATCAGCCAGCAATCGATCTTGTAACGTTCGGCCAGCAGGGCAATGTCCTGCCGCGCATAGCTGCCGTGGATCGTGCAGGCCCTGCCAAGCGGATAATTCGGATCGATATTGCCCAACAGAACCAGACGCGCCGCACCGCTCTTGCCCAGTTGGCGGGCCATGATCTGCAAGATCTCCGCCCCCTTCTGGTAGCCGATATTGCCCAAAATCCCGATTGTACGCGGTGCCTCCAGCGGCACGCGCGCGACAGAGGGCACATCCTCCAGCACATCATGCGGCCGCAGCCTGATCTGCGGGGCCAGATCCGGCCAGCAGCCTTGCACGATCTCGCGGCTATTTTCGGAAAACACCACGATCCGCGCCTGGGTAAGCGCGCGATGCCAGAGGTCCTGCCACGCTTGCAACCCGATCTCGCGGCCCTGCGCATCACGCACCTGATGGCAGGCCTGTCCGCCATGCGTCTCAGGGCGTGGCACGCCTTCGAAACGGCCCGTATCGCCCAGCAGCGTATAAGACGGGCTAAGCGGGAAAAAGTCATGGAATTCCACAACAAGCTCGGACCCTTCCGCCGCGCCACGCCATGCCAGCAGCCTGTCGGGAAGCGTTTCGGGACGGGCATCCCCCACGCCGCAGATATAGACAATCCGACGCCGCGGAACCGCCGCCAGAAGATGCGCCAGCACCGCATCGCTTTCCAGATTGGCGACGGTCTCGCCCAAGGGGGTCATAAGCGTCATCCGGTAAGGTGTCGCCCCGCCCAGTTGCAAAACCACCGCCGACTGGCCTTCGGCACAGAGGCGACTGATATCGCGCCGCATCGCGTCTTCGGCACCGCCCCCCAGAGAATGCACGACAAACACCGATAGCGGGGCCTGCTGCATCGCCCCCGCCCATGCCAGCCCGAGCCCCAAACGCGGGCCAATCATCGGATCACGCGCGATGAACCCCTGCACATCCGCATCGAAATGCGGATAGCGGGCGGTAATCCGGCGCCCGTTTTCCTCGATCAGGCGGCGCTTCTCTTCCGACCCGAACGAGGTGCCGCCCCGATGTTCGACAAAAAGGCCCGGCACGCCCAGATGCCGCGCGCCCTCGGCCTGCGTTTTGCGACACCAGTCAACCTCCTCGCCATATCCGCGCCCGAACACAGGATCGAATTCGGGAAAACGACGCAGCCAGTCCAGACCGATGCCCATGCAGAACCCTACGCCCGTCGGCAGCTCTGCCAAGGGGGCTTGCGCGAAATACATGCGCGCGCAGGCATCGAGCCCCTCCGCCACGCCGTCGGGCAAATCCCCGCGCTGGCAGATGACCGGCGCATTCATGATTTCCGCATCATTGCTCATCGGGGTCACGCTCGCCACCCGCGGGTCCGCCAAGGGGGCCACCAAGCGGCTGGCCCAGCCCTCGGGCACCAGAGCATCGGAATTCAACAGCACAACCGGCGCATCCCGCCGCAGGGCTTCGGCAAATCCGCGATTGACCGAACCGATAAAGCCCAGATTGCGCGCGTTTTCCAGCAAGCTCACCTGACCGGCAGGGCGGCTTTCACACCATTTGCGCAAAAAGGGCCGGATCTGCGGATCGGGCGAACCATCCTCGATCAGCACCAGATGCCAGTCCAGATCGGTATGGGCGACAAGCCGCGACAGGCAGAGTTGCAGCAGGTCGAAGGCGTTATAGACGGGCAGGATGATCGTGATCCGCTGGGCCGCCGCGCCCCGCTCGGCAGTCCCTGCGCGGGACAAAAGCGGCGAGTCTTCCGCCAAGCCCAGCTGCCCCGCCCCGATCCGCAGAGGCTGGACCATATCTGTCCGGCCCAGAAACAGCGCTTTCAGCCGCGCTTTGGCACGATCCTTGCGCGCACGGTCTGTGCTGCGCAGATAGATCAGCGCCGCAGGCAAGCCCTGTATCCCCGCCCAAGCGAAG
The DNA here is from genome assembly GCF_045291555.1 of Thioclava sp. GXIMD4215. Classification (NCBI taxonomy): domain Bacteria; kingdom Pseudomonadati; phylum Pseudomonadota; class Alphaproteobacteria; order Rhodobacterales; family Paracoccaceae; genus Thioclava; species Thioclava sp. GXIMD4215. The sequence goes on from NZ_CP149516.1 coordinate 170,524, forward strand.
GCCGCCGCCAGACGCAGGGTTTCGACCCCGCGACGCAAAGCCGCCGGATCGCGCAGCGCGATCTCGACCGTCTCGGTCCCCTTGCGGATCACAAGCCGCCCCGTTCCCGCAATATAGGGCAATGTCAGCGAAAACCCGACCTTGCCCGTCCCGCCATAGGCGGCCTGCACATCGGCGCGAAACTGCACCGGCTCCACGGCCAGACGATGCCCTTCGCCGCAGATCAGCCCCACCTCATCAGCCTCGACCCAACCGGAAACGCATCGGTGATTGCCACGGATCTCCTGCGATTCCAGCCAGCCTATCCCCTTGCCGCCTGCCGCCCTGATCGCGCGCGGGCGAAAACCGTATTGCCGATGGATCGAACTATACCGGATGAAAAGGGCCTGAAGGCTCCGCAGAGTAATCACAAAATCCGTCCTTGTCCGTCAAACCCTGTCGCGCCGCGAGTCTGCGCCCCTGCGTCCGCAATCGCAACCGGACAGGGACCCATATAGGGCATTCCAAAGCAAACCTAATCCAAAAAGCATCTGGAGAACAAAGAGAATTCTGCGAGCGCCGGACATTCCGCCCGATCGCCACCCGCCCCGAGGCCAGCAAGGGCTCAGCCGGCAGCAAACTCGGCATAGACAGGGCTGCCTTCCACCGTCTTGGCGATCCCCGCCAGAATCGCCGCGCCGGTTTCGTGCCGCAATTCGTCATACCAGCGCTCGGTCACGACAGGATCAACCCCATGCGTCACATCGCAACGCGCGCGCGCGCGCAAAACCAGATCAGCGCAGCGCGCGGCCCGCGCCTGCTGATAGGCCTGAAGCGCCGCAGGAATATCGTCGGTCCCGCGCAGCTTTTCTTCCAGCACCACCGCATCCTCAATCGCCATGCAGGCCCCCTGCCCCAGATCCGGCGTCGTGTTATGCGCGCTATCCCCCAACAGGCAGATCCGGCCTTTGGCCCAAGTGGAGAACGGATCGATATCATGGATTTCCACACGGTTGATTGCCCCCGCATCCGCTGCGGCAATCAACCTTTGCACAGGCTCGGCCCAGCCGGAAAAACAACCCTGTAACAAGGATTTATAGTCTTCACGCGCGGGGGTGTCTCCGGCAGGCATCGGTTGATCGAAGAAGAAATAGAAACGCCCCTGCCCGTTTTCCCCCGCCCCGATCGGCATGATCGAGGCCCGCTTGCCCTGCGCGACAAACGTCGTCCAGCAATCGGCGGGGGCAATCGCGGCATCCATATCCACGATCCCGTTCCAGTTGACATAGCCGGCATAGCGCCGCTCGAGCGGGCCAAGCAGATGGTCGCGCACCAGACTATGCGCCCCGTCTGCCCCGATCACAAAATCCGCGCGGCTCTCGGTGCCATCCGCAAAACGGGCAAGCACCTGCGCCCCCTCCTCCTGCAGCGCGACCAGACGCATTCCCAGCGCGATATGCTCGCGCCCGAACACGTCCATCAGCATTTCCTGCGTTGCCGCACGCGCCACCGGATAGCCGCGTATGCCCGCGCTGTTCCAAAGCGGGGTCAGCGGAAAGGCGCACATCGTCTCTCCGGTCAGGCCGTCGATATAGGCCATCCTCTCCATCTGCCCGCCCAGATCACGGATCTGCGCGCCAAGCCCCAGATGGTGGAGACACTGGATACCGTTGGGCCAAAGCGATAGCCCCGCGCCGACAGGGCGCACCTCGCGGACCTTCTCGAAAATCCGCACCTCGAAACCGATCCGGCGCAGCGCAATGCCCGCGCAAAGCCCGCCAATCCCTGCTCCGATAATCATCACCGTTTTCGTGGACATGGCTGGCGCTCCCTGTGCAATCTGTTTTGTTCAGGCTAGCTGTCGGCGCAAGGCAACTCCAGCGTGTTCCGGCAGGATTTTTCACTTGTCCGCAAAACCCGTTGGAATTGCCCGTAAATTCGGCAGCAATCGGCAGGGCAAACAAAGCGTGACCCGTGCCTTTAAGCGCGCGGCAGGCTCCTGCATTTTGTAGAGCAGAACGTCTTTGCGGCGACCGGCATACGTCTTGTCGCCAAACCCGCACTCCGAAAGCCCAAGCCTGCAGGGTGTCGGCTGCCCTATCCGCATGAGCCTATCCGCACCATGGCAGATCGCCCCGCGAACGGGAGCACACGCGACATTTACGGATTACAGCGCGTAATAGCTGCGATACCAGTCCACGAAAGACTGCACCCCCTCGCGCACCGACGTTCTGGGCGCATATCCTGTCAGTGATTTCAGCAAGCTGGCATCCGCCCATGTGGCAGGCACATCTCCGGCCTGCATCGGCATCAGATTCTGGATCGCCTCACGCCCGGTCGCCGCTTCGATCGCGGCAATGAATTCGGTCAACTGCACCGCGTTGTTATTACCGATATTGACCACGCGATAGGGCGCCACCGGCGACAAGCTATCGCCCGCGGGCACATCGGCACAACGCTCGGGCACCACATCGACCAATAGGCGGATCCCTTCGACCAGATCGTCGATATAGGTGAAGTCGCGCTTCATATCGCCGAAATTATAGACATCGATCGGCTTGTCTTCGAAAATGGCACGGGTAAATTTGAACAGCGCCATGTCCGGACGCCCCCACGGCCCATAGACGGTGAAAAACCGGAACATGGTTACCGGTAGATTGAACAGATGGGCGTAAGAATGAGCCATCGACTCGGTGGATTTCTTGGTCGCGGCGTAAAAGCTCATCTGGTGATCCGCGCGATCGGTTTCGCGATAGGGCATCTGGGTATTGGCCCCATAGGCCGATGAGGTCGAAGCCAGCAGCATATGTTTGGGCGGATAGGCCCGCGCGGCTTCCAGCAATTCGAATGTACCGATGATATTGCCTTCAAGATACGCCCGCGGATTGTCGATCGAATAGCGGACCCCAGCCTGTGCCGCCAGATGGATCACCACATCCGGACGCTCCTCTTCCATGATGGACATCAGCAGACCGGGGGTCTCGACCATACCGATAATGTCACGGAAATCGGGCGAAAGGCGCAGCTTTGCCAGCCGCGCCTCCTTCAGAGTGACGTCATAATAATCGGTCATCCCGTCCAACCCGACGACACGCCAGCCTTCGGACAAAAACCGCTGGGACACGAAAGAGCCGATAAACCCGGCAGCACCCGTCACGAGAAGCGTCGGCATGAAAGACCTCCAAATTACCGAGGCCGTTATTGCCCCTTCGGACTGATGTGGCAAGCCTCCTTAACTTGCCAGACGGTCCTCTTCGGCGCCGAGGTCCAGCTCGCTACAGCGGAAATACCCCACATCCTCGCTCATCGTGTTGATTCCACGCTGCAACATCTGGACAGCGGCCGAGCTTTCCTCGGCCATCGCGGCATTTTGTTGCACGGCACGGTCGAGGTCGCTTACGGCGCTGTTCATCTCGTTCAGACCATTGCTCTGTTCCTGCGCCGAAGAGGCGATCTGCTGGATCGAATCCCGGATACCGGTAATCGATTCATCGATCGATTGCAGCGCCTCGCCTGCCTGCCCGACAAGCTCGACCCCCCGTCCGACCTGACGGGTCGACGCCTCGATCAGCGTCGCAATCTCGCGCGCGGCATCCGAAGACCGCTGCGCCAGTCCCCGCACCTCGGAGGCCACCACGGCAAATCCGCGCCCCGCATCCCCTGCACGGGCCGCTTCGACCCCGGCATTCAGCGCCAGAAGATTGGTCTGGAAGGCAATATCGTCAATCACACTGGTGATGCGCGAAATCGACTGCGAACTTGCGGCGATTTCATTCATCGCGGTGACCGCATCATTGACCACAAGGCTCGAACGGTCGGATTGTTCTTTCGCCTTTTCCGCCTTCGCACGGGCGGTCAGGGTCATATCGGCAGCCCCGCGCACCGAGGTGGTCAGCTCTTCCAGCGCAGCGGCACTTTCTTCCAAGGTCGCAGCCTGCCGTTCGGACCGGCGCGACAGCTCTGTCGTGCCCGCTGTAATCGAGGCCGCTTCCTGCGCAATCGAGGCCGTTTGTTCCAGAACCCCGACAATCACACGTTCGATCCGGCTGATCGCATCGTTGAACTGTTGGCGCAGCGTGTTGAATTCCCCCAAATCCTGATCGATGCGCGTGCTCAGATCGCCTTCGGACAACCGGCCCAAGCTCTCGGCCATAACGCGGTTCATACGCATGTAAGGCGTGGTATCCACCGCGAATTTCACCACCTTCACAACCTGCCCTGCGGCATTCTTGATCGGGTTGTAGCTGGCGCGAATATGGACTTCCTTACCGTTTTTACCAACACGCAGGAAATCGCCCTCAAGGGTTTTGCCCTTCCGCAAATCTGCCCAATGATCCTTGTAGCTCTGGCTCTCACCATAGCCCGGTTCGACAAACATGCGATGCGACTGACCGATGATCTCGGCGCGCTCGTAGCCCATCACCTTACAAAACAGGTCATTGGCCGAAACGATCTTGCCATAGGGATCGAACTCGATCACCGCCTGCACCCCTTGAATGGCGTGGATCTGCCCTTCCGCATCGGCGGCCAAGTTGCGCGCTTCGGTGATGTCAAAGGCATATTTCACCACCTTGAACGGGCGGCCCTCGGGGTCAATCAGCGTCTCGTAGGTTGCCTGCAGCCAGCAGAATTCACCATCCTTGCGGACACGTTTCACCTGCCCCGATTCCGAAGACCCCTTGGCCAGACGTTGCCAGAACTGCGCATATTCGGGCGTATCAAGCGCGTCCTTGGGCATGAATATCCGGTGAGGTTTACCACGGATTTCCTCAATCGTGTAACCGGTCGCCTTCAGGAAATGATCATTGGCATCCAGCACATTGCCTTTCAGATCGAACTCGATCACCGCCATCGAACGTTTCAGCGCATCGACCTGGCTCCGGTTGTCGCGACGGCGCATATGCATATAGGTGATCTCGCGGGCGGCAATCAGCACATGCTCGCTGACCCCATCCTTGTTCGTGATCGGCGAATAGGTCGTATCCAGCCAGATCTCCTCGCCTTTGGCATTCAGCCGCGGTTCGATCTTGTTGACGGGCGTGCCCTGCTTGAGAACACGCCAGATCTCGTTGAAATCCTCCTGTTCGAGGTCTTTCTCACGCACGAGGGTATCATAGTTGTTCCCAAGGGCGTCCTCACGAGAAATTCCGAAAGTTTTTGCAAACAAATCGTTTATATACAAAAACTTACGATCAAAATCCACGCGTGCAACCGCATGGGAGTTTTCGAATGCACTGACTTCGCGTTTCAGCTCGTCAATCTCTTGATGCAGTTTCTTGGACTTGAACATCGGCTCTCCCGCGAGTCGTAAGAATCACTTAGTACCCACCGAGGCTACGCAAAATATGTTAAGCTTAGCTTTCCGGATCACGGGGGCCTGCCCCTTCCCCGCGGGGAAGATTGCAAAGAGCAGAATTGACAAAATCGGAAAAACACCGCATATAGGCATTGGTACCGCGCTGCCGCGTGAGCAAGCCGCGTCCGTTTGACGCATCGGCACCAGACCCACCCGTTCCCCATCACGCAGGGTTCGTATCGTCCGGCCAAAGCAGACGGGATCCGCCCGTGGCTTTCGAGGTCGCGGCGTCACACCCCTCAGGCCGCCTCCCCGCGGCCACGCCCAGCCATGATGGCATCGGGTAGCAAAGGATATTTATGTTCGATTTCGATATGCTGGGGCTGTCCCCGGCGCTGAAAGATGCGCTGAAAGCGCAAGGCTTTACTGAGCCGACCCCGATCCAGAACAAGGCCATTCCGCTGGCCATGCAAGGCCATGACATTCTGGGGCTCGCCCAGACCGGCACCGGCAAAACTCTGGCCTTCGGCCTGCCGCTGATCGACCAGTTGCTGCAGGCCCCGGGCAAGCCCGCGCCGAAAACCGCCAAGGCGCTCATCCTTGCCCCCACCCGCGAACTGGTCAACCAGATCGCCGACGGGCTGCGCGCGCTGACCAAAGGCACCCGCATCCATATCATCACCGTGGTGGGCGGCCAGTCGATCAACCGTCAGATCGGTGCGCTGCATCGCGGCTGCGACATTCTGGTGGCAACGCCGGGCCGTCTGATCGACCTGATGGACCGCGGGTCGGTCGATCTGTCGCAGACCAAACATCTGGTGCTCGACGAGGCCGACCAGATGCTGGATCTCGGCTTCATCCATGCGTTGCGCAAGATCGCGCCGCGTCTGGGCACGCCGCGCCAGACCATGCTGTTCTCGGCCACCATGCCCAAACAGATGGAAGAACTCTCCAAAGCCTATCTCAACAACCCCCAGCGCGTGCAGGTCAGCCCCCCCGGCAAGGCCGCCGACAAGGTCAGCCAGTCGGTCCAGTTCATGGACAAGGCCGAAAAGCCCAACCGTCTGCGCAAGATCCTGTCCAATGATATGGGCGCGCTGACACTGGTCTTCTGCCGGACCAAGCACGGGGCAGAAAAGCTCAAGAAAAGCCTCGAGAAAGACGGGTATCCGGCCGCCTCGATCCACGGCAACAAAAGCCAGAACCAGCGCGATCGCGCAATCGAGAGTTTCCGTGCCGGTTCGACCACCATTCTGGTCGCCACCGACGTGGCTGCCCGCGGCATCGACATTCCGGGCGTGGCCTATGTGATCAACTTCGATCTTCCCGAAGTGCCCGATTCCTACGTCCACCGGATCGGCCGGACCGCGCGTGCGGGCCGCGAAGGTCAGGCGATTGCCTTCTGCTCCGAGGAAGAAGTCGAACTTCTGGCACAGATCGAAAAGCTGATGAAGATCGATATTCCGGTTGCGGCAGGCACGCGCCCCGAAGGCACCTCCCCTGCCCCGCGTGGCCGTCGTCGCGGCGGTCCGCCGAAAGCCGGTGCCGTGCGGGCCTTCAAACCCGCGAATGAGGCCAATTCCGGTGGCCCGCGTCGGCGCCGGAACAAACCGCAGGGGGCCAAACGGGGCCCCGCCGATCCGGGAGCGGCCAAACGCCGCGCACCGCAATCCTGATCTTTCCTGCGCCCTGCCGGTTCTCTGGCGGGGCGTTTTCCTGTCAGACATGCGCGATAATCTGGACGCGCTGGATCTGGGGGGCCACGCTGCGGATTACCGCCTCCAGCGTTGCCCGCAGATGCGTATCGATATAGCTCGCCTGAAATTCGGAGCCTGCCCGCAGGACAAGCGTCTCACGATCCTCCGAAAGCACCGATAACTGGGCAAACCACGCGCCCCAAGCCGTTGGATGATGGCGCTGCAAACGGCGGGCGACCTCCGACCAGATCCCGTCGCTGGGCATATCGGCCACCCGTAGCGGCACCACATTGGTCTGCGGCGCACTCTGTTCGACCGGAGCCAGACGCTCCACCAGATCTGGCCCGATCTTGGCCCAACCCTCGCGCGTGTCTTCAAGGATCTGCACCACGTTCAGCCCGTAAAGCGCGACCCTGCCCCGTGCAGCCGGACGCTTTTCAACAAGCCAGCCGCGTTTACGCAGTGCCGCCATCTCGCGTTTAACGGTGCGCACATCCACCGACCACAGTTTCGAGATCTCGTTCTGGCCAATCGAAAGTTCATCACTTTGCCAGTTATATCGCGCAGTTATCAGGCAAATCAGGCGCAGCGCCTGTTTCTGGACATGCTTGTCCTGAGACAATGCATAGCTTCCCAATACAGAAAGCAAATCGTATTTACGTGTGGCCGCACCGCGACCCACTGCCTTTTTCATCATGACACTGCTCCGGCGCTTTAGGGCGCTTCATTTTTCGGACGCTATTTTGCGCCTCGTTAGCCGAGAGTAGCACGATGGCCCACCGCAAGACAACGCTTTCCTCTCGATGTTGGCTATTTGCGTCCGCCAATCCGATTCTGTCAAGCCCGTGGCAATTTCAAGACCCCAACCGATAAATTCAAATCTGAAAAAATGGTAATTATAGGTTAAGGGGGACGCCCTGTATGTCCCCTAAATCGCCCCTATTTGTCACCTTAACTCTGCAAAACGCCTCGGTTTTGTCCCCCAAACCCGGGCGGGCGACTCATCCAAACGGGCCGAATCGCAACAGATTCGATTCGTGTTCGGGCAGCGTTATTTCCTTGGGCGCGGACGCTGTTTGAACTTCTCTCTATATTTATAACTTTCTTTTTGCGTCATTGGCAAATCCGGCGTATTTCTGTTGTCAGAGATAATCAACGTCCGAATGAGGCATATATGTTTACGCATGAAAGTCTGGAGGAGCTGCACTCGCGCTCTCTCAAGATGCAGGCAGCGATCCGCAAGCAAACCTTCTCGCCCGAGCACGAGAAGACCCTGCGCCGGTTTTCCAGCTGGGAGGTTTCCGAGCTGATCCTGAAGGTGAACCAGTCCACATTCCGGGGCCGTCTGGCCTCAGACCCCGACCTTCCCGGCGGGGAAGTCGAGGAAGAGGGGCGCCAGCGCTGGTTCACCCTGCCCGAGATCAACGAGATGCGGCGCAAGATGAAGGTGAACCGCCGGTCGCTGCAGCCGCCGCGTCCGCATAACAAGCGCGCCATCCGCGTGGCGATCTCGAATTTCAAAGGCGGCGCGGGCAAATCGACTGTCGCCCTGCATATGGCACATGCCGCAGCGCTTGACGGCTATCGTGTGCTGCTGGTGGATTTCGACCCGCAGGCAACCCTCACCCATTCGATGGGGCTGACGGATGTGTCCGAAGAGCTGACCGTCTGGGGGATCATCGCGCGCGACCTCATCCGCGAAACGGAGCGCATGAATAACGCGCCGCGCGCGGCAGAATCCGGCACCGCCCTGCCCCAGCGCAAGCTGCCCGGCTCGATCCTCGATCTGGGGCTCGATACCCTGCGCATCACCGACTTTATCCGCCCGACCGCATGGCCGACCATCGACATGATCCCCTCCTGCGCCAATGCGGCCTTTGTCGAGTTCGCATCGGCCCAGTATCGGCACCTCAACCCCGACTGGTCCTTCTTCGCCGCCGTCGCGCGCTATCTCGATGCCCTGCCCCATGACAGCTATGATGTCATCGTCTTCGATTGCCCGCCCGCCATCGGCTACCAGTCGATGAATGCGGTCTTTGCCGCCGACGTACTCTATATCCCTTCCGGCCCCGGCTATTGGGAATATGACTCCACCACCTCCTTTATCGGCCAGCTTTCCGAGGCTCTGGGCGATCTGGCGCACGGCTTCGAGGGCACCTTCCCCGCGGGGAATATGACATTGCCGAAGGAATTTCTGGATGTCCGCTTCCTGATGACGCGCTTCGAGCCGGGCAACGACCTGCACCGCGCGATGTTTGAAGCCTTCCGTAATGTTTTCGGGGAACGCTTGGCAGACCACCCGATCGAAATGACGCGCGCCGTCGAACAGTCGGGGCGGTTCCTGTCGTCGGTCTACGAGATCGATTACCGTACGATGACGCGCGAGACATGGCGTCGGGCGCGGGCGTCGTTCGATCGGGCCTATGATGAATTCCGCGCCACCTTCTTGGGCGCATGGGACAAATTGGAGGAGATTGAATGAAGAAGCGTCGGACCTTCGCCATCGACCTTCCCGAAGAGGACGAGGCCGAGACCTTCCCCGCGGGGAATAACACCCCCGAGGTGCCGAGCGCCCATCCGCGGCGGTCGCCGATGGCTGCGGCGATCAGCGAGAATGCCGCCAGCCTGCGCGACCGGACTGCGCTGGAAGCGCAGATCCGTGCGGAAAATGATGCGCTGGCGGCAGAGCATGTGCGCATGAAAAAGCTCGGGCTGATCGTGGATATGATCCCGCTCGGGCAGATCGAGACATGGAAACTGGTGCGGGACCGCGCCAAGGATGATGATTTCGAACTGTCCGAGCTGGTCAAGTCGATCCGCGAGATCGGCCTGTCTAATCCGATCCGTGTTGAGGCGCGGGATGATGGAAAATACGAGCTTATTCAAGGCTTTAGGCGTATGTCGGCCTATAAGGCCTTACTGGAGGAGACCGGCGATGCCGAACGCTGGGGCGCCATTCCGGCGGGCATTCTTCCCCGCGGGGAAGGTCTGGAGGGGCTCTATCGGCGGATGGTCGACGAGAACCTTGTCCGGAAGGATATCTCCTTTGGCGAGATGGCCGGGCTGGCCTTGAATTATGCCAAGGATCCCGGCACCGCACAGATGGACCCCGACAAGGCCGTGGCGGAGCTGTTCGCAAGCGCGGGCTATCAGAAGCGCAGCTATATCCGCAGCTTCATCAAGCTGGTGGATCGACTGGGCGAGGATCTGAAGTTCATCCAGCATGTGCCGCGCTCGCTTGGTCTCAAATTCGTGGCGGCGATGGAAGACCGCCCCGAGATCGTGACGCAGGTGCGTGAGGCGCTGAAGGGCTGGGACAACCATTCCGCCACCGACGAGCTGGAGGTGCTGCGTCAGGTGATTGGCGAGGAAACCGAGCGTCCGGGGCTGGTGGCGAAAGCCGCCCCGAAGCAGCGCAGTGGCAAGGCGCGCACCGTGTTTCAGGTGCAGACGCGGACGGGGGCGGCCAAGTGTACGGCGTCGAACGGGCGTCTGGAAATCCGGCTGGATCGGGATTTTTCCACGGTGGACCGCGCCAGTCTTGAACGCGCGTTGCGCGATCTTCTGGATGGTCTCAAATAGAACCTTCCCCGCGGGGAAGACGGGGGCGGCAGATTTCTCTGCCGCCTTTTTTATGGCCGGGTGGCAGGGCGGTTGTCGGGGGCGCTCTGCGCGGCGAAATAGCGTGCCAGCAGCACCTCTGTCTCGGCCGCTACGCCATCGATATGCTGGCGCATCACCTCGCAGGCGCGCTCGGTATCGCGCGCAAGGGCCGCTTTGGCCAAGGCGACATGATCGGCGCTGCGGTCGCTGAGCTTGCGGATGTCGATCAGCCCCCGATAGCGGCGCTGCGCAATGGCGATCTGTCCGATCAGGTCATGCAGGCGCGGCATCTTGCAGGCCGAGACGAGGGTCAGGTGGAAGTCGCGATGCGCCATTTCCCATTCCGGCGACCCGAAATTCGACTCGGTGTTCTGCAGCCGATAGAGCGCCGCCGTCACGTTGCTTTCCCATGTCAGGTCGCCATCGCGGATCGCGCGTTCCAGCGCGAAACACTCGCTGTTGCGGCAGATTTCCATAACTTCACGGAAATCTTCCATCGAGACATCGGCCACGGTATAGCCGCGCTGGTCCTCGAACTGGATCAGCCGCGTCGCCGTCAAGCGTGAGATCGCCTCCCGCAGCGGGCTGATCGACACGCCAAGCTCGCCGCGAAGCCTGTCGAGATTGATCTTCTCGCCGGGTTTCAGCTCATTGGCAAGCAGGCGGTCCAGCAGCGACTGGTAAAGAGCCGAGACAAGCGTTGTTTTACGCATGGTCACCCAAAGGTACGAGTTATATACATGTTAGCTGGGCAGTATATAGAAAGCGGGGGCCATCTGGCAATATCATCCACGAAATCGGGATCGTCGATGTTGTCGCACCTGCCTCCGCAGTCCTGCGGATGGGGCCCTGCGGATGGGGCTTTGACGCGCGCGCCTGCGCGGGGTAGATCTGGGCGAATGTGAAAGGAACGGTCTATGGCCAAGCTCATCTATATCCTGAACGGACCCAATCTGAACCTGCTGGGAAAGCGGCAGCCGGAGATTTATGGCACCGATACGCTGGCCGATATCGAGATCCGCTGCCGGCAGTTGGCGCAGGCGCAGGGGGCGGAGATTGCGCTGTTCCAGTCCAACCATGAGGGCGAGATCGTCGAGACCATCCACGAGGCGCGCGAGAAGGCGGCGGCGGTCATTATCAACCCTGCGGCCTATAGCCATACCTCGGTTGCGATTCTGGATGCGCTGAACGCCTATGAGGGCAAGGTGATCGAGGTCCATATCTCGAACATCCACAAGCGCGAGAGCTTCCGCCATCATTCCTATGTGTCGGCGCGGGCCGACGGGGTGATCTGCGGTTGCGGCACCGAGGGCTATGAACTGGCGCTGCGCCATGTGCTGAGCCTTCTGGGCTGACGCATGGGCAAGGGGCTGAGGTGGCGCGGGCCGGTTCTGGCCGATGACCGTGGCACGATCCGTCACCTGCAGGAGACCGTTACTGCGGGCGGCGGCGTGCGGGTCGGTGAGGGCGCGGTTTGTGCGATTGCCCCGGGATGGATCGAATGTGCCACCTCCGGCAGCAGCGGTGCCCCGAAACGGATCCGCCGGACCGTTGCAAGCTGGACTACGAGTTTCGCGCTGAACGCTAAGCTTTTCGGCCTCGACGCGCGGTCGGTCGTGGCGCTTCCCGGAACCATGGCGCAATCCCTGACCCTTTATGCAGCGCTTGAGGCGCAGTGGAACGGGGCCGCGCTTGTGGATCTGTCTGTCCATCGCGGGGATCGGCATCTGGCGCATATGGCGCGGTGGGGCACCACCCATGTCTATGCCACGCCAGCGCAGGTGGAGGTGATGCTGAAAGGGCAGGGGGGCTGTCCTTCGCTGCGTTATTGGATCATCGGGGGCGGGCGGTTGTCGGCGGATCTGCGGGCGCGGCTTGCGCTGCGTGTGCCTCAGGCGCGGATCATGCAGTTTTACGGTGCCTCCGAGACAAGTTTTATCACGCTAGATCGCGGCGATGCGCCGGAAGGATCGGTCGGTCGGGCCTATCCTCAGGTCGAGATCGCGGTGGATGCGGCGGGCGAATTGCGGGTGAAAAGCCCCTATCTGTTCACGGAATATGCGCTTGGCAGCAGCCCTGACACCTGCTGGCATGCCGACGGGTTTCTGAGCATTGGCGAGATCGGGCATGTGGATGCGCAGGGCTTTGTCTATATTCGCGGGCGCAAGGGGCGGATCGTGCAGGTGCTGGACCATCTGGTCAGCCCCGAACCTGCCGAGGCGCGGCTGGCAGACTGGTTGGGCTGTGACGTGGCCGTTGTGGCGCAGCCCGATTCGCTGCGCGGGGCACGGCTTTGGGCGATGGTCGGGGAGGGGCCTGCCCCCGAGGCCGTCGAGGCGGCGCTGGTCCGGTTGCGGCAGGAACTGGGGGCGGTGGCCTCTGCGCATGGCTGGCAGCGGGTTGCGCCCTTCCCTCTGCTGCCGACAGGCAAGCCCGACATACGGGCTTTGGAGGCGCGGCTATGAGAGCGGTGCGCGTGGTGGCGGCGCGGCGCTCGGCGGTGGTGCCGCGTGGCGGTGCCTTTGCCGGATTGGACCCGCATCAGCTTGCCGCGCCGGTGATTGCCGCCTGTCTGGCCGATGCCGGTCTTGCGGCGGGGGCGGTTGACGAGCTGATCTGTTCCAATGCCATCGGGCCGGGCGGCAATCTGGCGCGGGTCGTGGCCTTGGCGGCGGGGCTGCCGCAAGAGGTGGCGGGGCTGACGGTTGACCGGCAATGTGCGGGCGGGCTGGATGCGCTTTTGCTGGGGCAGGCGCTGATTGCCGCGGGGCAGGCCGATGTGGTGATTGCGGGCGGCGTCGAGAGCTACTCCCGCCGCCCTTTGCGTGCTTTTGACGGGCCGGAGGGGCCTGAATTCTATACGCAGGCCCCGTTTACGCCCTGGCCAGAGCGCGACCCCGATATGGCCGGAGCGGCGGACCGGCTGGGCCAGATCTGCGATATTCCCCGTGGGGAAGCCGATGCATGGTCCGTAATAAGTCATGAAAAAGCAATGGCTTCGAAATTTCCTGAAATCGTGGAAATAGCCGGTATCGCAACCGACCCCTATCCCCGGCAGATGGCCGCAGGGGTGATGCGGCGGGCTCCGGTTCTGGCCGGAGCGGTCACGGTTGCCAATACGGCGGTGGCGGCGGATGCGGCGGCGTTTTTCGTGCTGATGGCCGAACCGCTGGCGCGGGGCAGGGGGCTTTTGGTCGGGCGCGGGCGCAGCTTGGGCGGGCAGCCCGACCTGCCGGGGCTGGCGCCTGTTGCCGCGATCCGCGCGATTGACGGTGCGGGCGCGGATCGGGCCGAGATCATGGAGGCCTATGCCGTTCAGGCGCTGGCCTGCGTGCGGCAGGCGGGGCTTGATCCGGCGCGGGTCAATCTGAAGGGCGGAGCCTTGGCGCGGGGCCATCCGATCGGGGCCTCAGGGGCGATTCTGGTGGTGCGCCTGTTTCACGACCTGTTGCCGGGGGAAACCGGACTGGCGGCGATTGCCGCAGCCGGCGGGATCGGCACCGCGCTGCTTTTGCACCGCGATCCCTGAGACAGGTCTAGTCGAAGCCGCGCAGCGTGGCATAGCTGTCCAGCGGCTCGCGTTCGGTGCGGAAGCCGTTGATCACCGCATGTTCGTCGGGATAGCCGATGGCGATGCCACAGAGCACCATTTCATCCGGCGGCAAAGCCAGCGTTTCATGCACGACATCGGCGTAATTGGCCATCGCGCCGATGCCCACGGTGCCCAGCCCGCGATCCTGCGCGGCCAGCATCAGCGCCATGATGGACATGCCAAGATCCATGAACCCGCCTTCGCCCATGTGCCGGTCGATCGAGACGATGATGCCCAAGGGCGCGTCGAAGAAGCGGTAATTGGCTTTGAACTGCCGCCGCCGCCCGTCGATATCGCGGCGCTCGATGCCGAGTGCCTGGTACAGCGCGTAGCCCGCAGCCCTTTGGCGGGCCTTCAGATGTGGCGGGATAGGGCGCGGAAACCATTCATATTCCGCGACCTGTGGCCGGTTGTCGTCGATGGCGGTGGTCAGGTTGGTGACCAGCCCCGCCAGCGCGCGGCCTGTCAGGGCGTGAAAGCTGCCCGGTTGCAGATTGGCCCCCGAGGGCGCACGTCTTGCGGCCCAGAGCAGGTGCTCGGTTGTCTCGCGCGAGACCGGATCGGGCAGGAAGGCGCGGGTGGATTGGCGCGCCTTCAGCAGGTTTTCCACGCTTGTCGGCATGCGGTGGGGTCGTCCTTGTTTGTGGCGTTATTTCGCGCGCGAGAGAACGCTTTGTGGGCGGGCTTTGGCGAGCCCCTGAGTGATGAAGCCCGCCAGCACTGCCTTCACAATATCGCCCGGAATGAAGGCAGTGGTGAGCCATGTGGCTTGCAAAATGGTTTTGTCCAGAACAATCGACATACCGATGATGCCCGCTGCATAAAGCACGACGACCCCGCCCAGTACCGAGCCCAGAATGCCCGAGACCGTCAGCGACAGGCCGCGTGTTTTTTCAACGAAGAGGCCGGTGACGAAGGAGGCGATGGGCCAGCCGATCAGGAAGCCCGCCGTCGGGCTGGTGAAAACGCCCAGACCGCCGCGTCCGCCCGACAGAAGCGGCAGACCAAGCGCGACAAGCATGATGAACAGCAGCGAGGACAGCGCCCCCCGTTTGGCCCCCAGCACGGTGCCGGCCAGCATCACGCCCAATGTCTGCGCGGTGATCGGCACGCCAAAGCCCAGTGTGAGGTTGGGCAACAGGCCCAGAGCGGCGGTCAGGGCGGCAAAAAGCGCCACCAGCGTGATAGAGCGTTCCATAGTCAGTTGTCCTCCCTGACAGGTTGGGATTGGGCGGGCGGAATGACCCCGCCCCGCGCGCGCAGGGCTTCGGCTACATGTTCCGCATCGTCTAATGCCAGAATCCCCAAGGGAAGCACAAGATGCCAGTTGGTCCGTCTTGGCGAGCGGGCGCGCCAGCTTTGCGCCAGAAGCTGGCCTTTCTGCGCCAGAATCGGGGTGAAGCGGATGGTCAGGGCCATCGCCAGTTCCAGCGCACGGGTGTTCAGCCCCAGCCGTGCGACGGGGCGCAGCAGCGTATTGAGCGCGTCGATCATATCTGCCAGCCGCGTGGTCATGGTGACCAGATTGGCCAGCGCCACGGCGGCGCTGAAACGGGCCACGATCCGCAGCCCTTCTACCCAATCGGCGGTCAGCCCGTGCCAGAGCGCCAGCACCAGCACCAGCGGCCAGAGCGGGCGCAGGGCGCGCAGCCCCGCCCGCGCAAAGCGCCCCCCGCCTGCCAGATACAGCCCCGCAGCCCCCGCCAGCGCCAGCAGCGGCGGCCAGAGGCCCGGCGTCATGAACAGCAGGGCCGTGGCCAGACACAGGGCGACCAGCTTGGGGCCTGCGGGCCAGTGATGGGCGCGGGTCTCAACCGGCGAGGTCAGAGAGATCATCGCCCAGCCCCGCTTGGTTCATATAGGCCAGATAGTCGGGAAGCACGGTCTTGGCATGGCCCGAACGGTGGATGCGGCCCTCATGCACCCAAAGCACATGGTCATAGCCCGCAAGGCAGTCCGGATCATGGGTGATATGCACCAAGGCCTGCGGCAAGGTCTCGAACAGGCGCATCAACTGGCCGCGGATTGCCAGATCAAGGCCGGAGAAAGGTTCGTCCAGCACAATGAGCTGCGGCTGCATCAGCAGGATCGCCATCAGGCAGACCAGTTGCTTCTGGCCCTGTGACAGGGTCGAGATCGGGGCCTCCTGCCAATGCGCCTTGCCGAACCGCTGCAGCATCGCCCGAACAAGCTCTGCGGTTTCGGTCTTGCCATGCCCCTGTTGGCGCAGGCCGAAAGACAGCTCTTCCTGCACGGTCGGGAAGATGATCTGGTGATCGGGATTCTGGAACAGGATGCCGATGCGGTTGAGCGCGGCATGGCGGTCCTTGGCGGGATCGATGCCGTCAAGGCGCAGGCTGCCCGCATCGGGGGCGATCAACCCCGAGATCACCCGCGCCAGCGTCGATTTGCCAGAGCCGTTGCGGCCTACGATACCGAGCCTGCGCACCTGTAGATCAAGGGTGATGTCCGACAGAACGGTTTTGCCCGCAAGGTCGAGCCGGAGATCGGTCAGGGTAAGGCGGGGGCACTGCGCCATGAGTATCAAGTCACCGGATCTTGTCAAAAGATGCCCTGTCCTGCCGCAAAGCCGCAGCTTTTGCAAGAAGCGGCACGCTGCGGGCCGCGGTCAAGGGGGGCAAAAGGGGGGGCAAAAGGGGGGCAGATCCCGCGCCCCGCTGCCGCATGGCGCGAAAGGCCGCCCCGCCGGTGTGACCGGCAGGACGGTTTCGGGGCATGGAGGCGTTACCCCAGATGGATCTCGCCTTTGGGGTAACGCAGCCTTGGCACGGAACGGGTGGCCAGAAAGAAGCCGAGGGTCAGCGGGCCGACCCGCCCGAGGAACATCACCAGAATGATCACCGCCCGACCGAAGCCGTTCAGCTCGGGGGTATAGCCGCGCGACAGGCCGACCGTGCCGAAGGCGCTGGAGACCTCGAAGGCGATATCGAGGAAGGTGCCGTCATGGGTGATCAGGATCAGGAAGGTCGCCACAAAGACCAGCACGGTGCTGATGGCGGTCAGCGCCATGACCTTGAGCACGGCCTCGAAGCCGATCGAGCGGCCAAAGGCGTTGAGCTGGGTCTGGCGGCGGAAGAAGGCGATGGTGGCAAGGATCATCACCACGAAGGTCGTCACCTTGATACCGCCCGCCGTCGAGGCCGGTCCGCCACCGATCAGCATCAGCGAGATGAACATCAGCACCGTGCTGTCATGCATGGCCCCGATATCGGTGGTGTTGAACCCTGCGGTGCGGGTGGTGACGCCCTGAAACCAGCTGATCATCAGCTTGCCCCAGACCGAATAGGGGCCAAGCGTTCCGGGATTGCTCCATTCGAGCACGGCGAACATGATGACCGACCACGGGATCAGCACGCCCGTGCCCAGCAGCATGATCTTGGTCGACAGGCTATAGCGTTTCCAGCCCTTGCCCGAGGCGACCTCGCGCAGGACCGAATAGCCGATCCCGCCCAGAATGAAGAGCGCGGGGATCACCAGATTGATGACCGGATCGGTGGCATAGTCCACCAGCCCGTCGGAAAAGGTGGAAAAACCGGCATTGTTGAAGGCCGAGACCGAATGGAAGACTGCCTGCCACAGGCCGTTCCAGAAACCGAGCCTTGGCACGAAACTCAGGCACAGGAGGGCTGCGCCAATGGCTTCGCAGATCAGCACCGCTTTCAGGATGACCCCGACAAGCTGCATCAGACGGTGCATCGAATTCTGGTTGAGATCCTCACGCAGGTAGATCTGGCCGGTCAGCCCGATGGGCAGGCCAAGCGCCCCCAGCACCAGAACGGCAAAGGTCATCAGCCCCAACCCGCCAAGCTGGATCAGGAAGGTCAGCACGACCTGCCCGAAAAAGGTCAGTTTGGTGCCGATATCAAAGACCACCAGCCCCGTTACCGTGACCGCCGAGGTGGCGGTGAAGATGGCATCGGACCAGCTGATTTTGGCGGTATGGGAGACCGGCATCATCAGGGCGGCCGCCCCCAGAAGGATCGCTGAGGCATAAAGCACCGACAATAGCAGCGGCGGCGGCATATGGATCAGCTTGCGCTGGCATTTGCGCCAGACAAGTTGGGTGGTCTTTTTCACAGCGCATCCCCGAAAGCGCGCAGCTCGGGGCGGCGCCCCAGCACCAGCAGCTTGTCCTGCGCGGCCAGTTCCAGTTCGGGGGTGGTGCAGGGCAGGAATTCGGTGCCGCGCATCAGCCCCAGCATCCGCACGTCATGGCGGCTGCCGATTTCCAGCGAGGCAAGTGTCCGGCCCTTTAGCCGCTCCGGCACCGCCATTGTCACGACGCTGAACCCGTTGCCCAGATTGACGTAATCCTGCACGACGGGGTTGTTCAGCCGCTGGGCGACATGTTTGCCCATCTCCTGTTCGGGCAGGATGATCCTGTCCGCCCCCAGCTTGGAGAGGATGCGGTGATGGGTTTTGTTGATGGCTTTGACCCAAAGCTGGTCCACGCCAAGCACGCGCACATTCATGGTGGCGAGGATGCTGGATTCGATGTCATGGCCGATGGCCACCAGCGCCACATCATAGCGGTCCACCCCTGCCTCGCGCAGGGCCTGTTCGTCTGTCGCGTCCAGAATGATGGTCGAGGTCAGGGCTTCGGCCAGCTTGGCCACGCGGGATTCGTCTTGGTCGATTCCCATCACGGTATTGCCGAAGCGCGCCAGTTCGCTTGCCACAGCCGAGCCGAAGGCCCCGAGGCCGATAACTGCGAAAGTGCGGTTTTGTTTGGGCATAGGCTATCCATTGGCCGTTTCGAGATGCTGGGAGGTTTGGCGCAGAATAAGGGAAAGTCAATTCACGCTCGGTTTTGCGAGAGGCGGATGCGGGGGCTCAGCGATTCTGGACATGGCTGCGGTCGGCCTGCGGCGGGGTGCCGAAACGGGCCCCGTAGCGCGTGGTGAAATGGGCCTGTGAGGCAAAGCCCGTCATCTGCGCGATCTCGCTCAGCGGCAGGGCGCTGCGCTGGACTAGGGCACGGGCCACATCAAGGCGCATGTGGCGATAGACCTCCATCACCGGCGCCCCGAGCGTGGCATTGAACTGGCGTTGCAGCTGGCGCTCTGACAGGCCCGCCAGATCGGCCAGTTGCGCGGGCGAGAGCGGGTCGGCGATATGGGCTTCCATCAGTTCCAGCGCCGCCTCGACCATCGGGGGCAAAGCCCCGTAACGTGCGGCAATCGAGCTTTTCTGCGGTGTTTCGGAGGGGCGGACCTGCGCCTGAATGAACCAGTCCGAGATCTCGTGGGCAAAACGTGCGCCATGATCGCGGGCAATCAGCATGTGGATCATGTCCAGCGGTGCCGAACCGCCCGCGCAGGTATACCGGTCGCGGTCGATGACGAAAAGTTTGCGCTCCAGCAGGAGGGTCGGGTCGATATGCGCGATGTCGTCATAATGGTGCCAGTGCACCGTAAAGCGCCGCCCCTCCAGCAGCCCCGCCCGCGCCAGCAGCACCGCGCCGCCCGAGATGCCGCCAAGCTCGACCCCCGCACGGTCGGCGCGCCGCAGCCATGTGTCAAGCGCGGGCAAGCGCAGCCGCATCGGGTCGCCCCCCGCCACGACGAAGACCAGATCGAAGGCCATGCCCGCCTCCGCCAGCGGGATGGCATCAAAGCGCGCCCCCAAAGACGAGGTGGCAAGCGTCCCTTCGGGCGTGAGGATGCGGACATCGTAAAGATCGCGCCCCGCAAAGCTGTTGGCGGCGCGCAGCGGATCAAGCGCCGCCGCCGTTGACAGCATGGCATACCCGTCAATCAGCACGAATCCGATACGTCTGATGGTCATCTTTGTCCCTAAGTGAAAACAGAATGTCCGTGGCGCGAAAATATCACGGGTTTGAACGCGCTACTATCCCCCTCGTTCCAGTGGCAAGGCAGGCCCCGAGGGAGCTTGTGAATGTAAGGAGATTGCCCAGATGACCGATGCGCGCACCGCAGATACTATCGCAGCCCAGACTGTCCGAGAAACCCGCGTAGGGACGACGGTTTTGTCGGAACGTTCCGATATGGCGCTGATTTCGCTGGGTGTGAAACGGGGCGCGCAGGTGCCCGTGCCGATGGGGGTTTCCCTGCCGGGGCCGGGGGCATGGCATGGGGGCCGTGGTCTGGGGGCGTTCTGGACTGGTCCGGGCCAATGGATGCTGGAAGCCGAGCATATGTCCGAGGTCGATATGACCCGCAATCTGCGTCACGGCATGCCGGGCCTGTCGATCAGTGCGCAGGGCGCCCATCGGGTGATGCTGGAACTGGTGGCCTGCGATGCCCAGACGGTCGAGGCGCTGATGGCACGGTTGACGGATCTGGAGATCGACAGTTTCGCACCGGGTTCGGCACGCTCGGCGCATCTGGCCGGTAGCGAGGTGTTTGTGATCCGCCGCGCCCCGAACCGTCTGGCGCTCTTGGTGGCACGTAATGACAGCAGCCGTGTCTGGCAGGTCATGAACCGTGCGATGGTCGAGCGGGCTGCAGGCCTGCGCGGTGCGCTCGAGCCGGTTCTCTAGGGTCAGGCACAGAGGAAAGGCCCCGAAAACGGGGCCTTTTTCACAGGCTGTTACAGCAGCAGATCATCGGTCAGGATGGACAGGTCGGGGATATTGGCCGCGACACTGGTCGTTGTGTCATCATTGAGGTCGGTCAGGTCATACCGTCCCTCGCCAATCGTCAGCCACGAGACGGTTTCGTAGACGTGGCCGACCTCGCCATCGCGCGACTGTTCTTCTTGCAGATACAGTGCGGTGCCTTTGGCGGTGTCGAGGCTGCGCAGCACGATTGTGTCACCGCCCAGATAGGATTGCACATCCGCGAAGAGCACCTGATCCTCGTTCGCGTCAATCAGGCTGGCCAGATGATTGACCGAGCTGGTATCGCCCGTCACCAGAGACCCCGAGGCGTCTTCCACCGCGGCCCATTGCACGACACGGCTTGTGCTGCTGGAGACACCGGAATCGGCCTCTTGCGCGGCAAGGCGCAGCGTGGCGCTGTCACTGTCGACATCGCTGATACGATGGGTCACCGTCTGGCCGCCTTCGCCCGAGACCGAGGCCAGAATGGTCGGTGTGCCGTCAAAGCCGTCATAGCCGAGGGTGACCTGTTGGCTGCCGGTCACCTCTTGCGTGCCCAGAGTGATCTTCGTCCCGTCCGAGAGCATATGCGCCCCTTCCGTGCCCGCCATCCACGAGATGGTTTCGCCGGTATGGTTGCCATCGAGATAGCTCCATTCGGACAGGCGCAGGTCGAACCCCTCATCGGTGATATTGCGCAGCTCCGTCGTGACCGCATGGCCGCCATTGGTGGTGATCGGACCCAGCACCACGACCGCATCGGGAATAGCCTCGCTGAAGCTGACATGGACCCAGCCATCGGCACCTGCCGTGCGACCCAGACTGAGCGTGCCAACCTCCAATGCGCCCTCGGTGGTGTTGGACAGGACCGGATCGCTTTTGACTTCTGTCTCGCCCGTTGCCTGTAGCGTATAGCTGCCGGTGGCCAAGGCGCTATAGGCCACATTTTCCGCAACATGGCCCGTTTCGGCATCGCGCGACTGTTCTTCCGCAACTCTCAGATAGGTCGAGCCGTTGCTGGTGGTCTGACGCAGGGTCGCGGTGTCACCGCCTGCCATAGACTGCATATCGGCAAACAGCGCGGTTGCGCCGGTCGTGCCGATGGATTGCCACCCGCTGGCCAGCCCGACCGAACCGGAGGTCATCAGCGTGCTGCCGTTCTCGATCACCACATAATCGAAGCTGCGGGCCTCGGTGGCCTCGGTGCCGCGCTCGGCTTCTTCTGCCTGCATCCGCACCTGAAGCTGATCGGCGGAGACATCCACCAGACGGTGGGTCAGAATCTGGTCGCCCGTGCCGACAAGCGAGCCATAGGCCGTGACAGAGCTGCCCGCCTCATAGCCGTCCAGCGCGATGGTCGTGTTTCCGGCGCCCGAAATATCGGCCGAGCCGAAGGTGATCTTCGTGCCGTCGCTCAGGAGATAGTCCCCCGCTGTTCCGGCCATCCACGAAACCGATTCAAGCGTATGGGCGCCGTCGAGATAGGCCCATTCGCTCAGGCGGATGTCGAAGCCCGTGCTGGTGACGTTCTGGATTTCGGGGACAAGCGTATGCCCGCCGTTCGAGGTGACGGGGCCAACCACAACCACCGCATCGGTAATTTCGGCGCTAAAGCTGATATGCACCCAGCCATCCGTATTGGCATGGCGCATAAGATCGGTCACGCCCACTTCCATCCGTGCCGTGCTGGCCGTGCTTGTGGCAGGCTCGCTGGTGGTGGGCTCGCTGGTGGTGGGGGTGGTCGTGCTGGGCGTCGTCGTGCCGGTCGCCGTGCTGGGGGGGGTGATTGTCACCGGTTGCAGGGCGGTTCCGTCAAGAATGCTGCTGGCCGCAATCCAGCCGCTGCCGATCACGGGGTCGAGATCGGAGACATTGCAGCTGCCATCCGCGAAAGACAGCGTTTCGATATTGGTCAGGATATCGGTATCGGTGCCGTTCCTGATCTGGAGCTGTGTGCCGCTGAAGAAGACCAGCGCATCATCGGAGGCGAATTCGTAATAGGCGGTATCCTGGCCTGCGCCGCCATCCAGTGTATCGCTGCCGGCATTGCCGATCAGCGTGTCATTGCCCGCATCCCCTGCCAGCAGGTCATTGCCATCCCCGCCCTGCAACAGATCGCTGCCCTGCCCACCGCTGAGCTGGTCGGCGCCGGTGCCGCCCGAAAGCTGGTCATTACCATCGCCGCCGGAAAGCTGGTCCGCCCCCGCGCCGCCGAAGATCTGGTCTGCTCCGGCCCCGCCTGACAGCACGTTATTGGCGCTGTTGCCGGTAATCGTGTCATCCCCGCTGCCGGTCGAGACATTCTCGATGACGGTGCCGACCGCGATGGCGAGGTTCATCGTGCGCCCCCCGATATCGGAGAAGCTGCCCGGGGTCAGGTCGATGCGCTGGTCCGCGCTGCGGCTGTGCAGGTCGATGACATCGGTGCCGCCTGCATCGACAATGGTTTGCGCGCGGGCATCCAGCAGGGTCTCGCCGCTATCGCCATAGGTGGTATTGCCGCTATGGACCTTGCTGGAGGTGCCATAGAGTTGCTGGATGGCAAAGACATCCGCAATCTGCGGCGTGACCACATAGGAAAAGCTTGCCCCCGTATCAGCGCTGAGCGTCTGATAGAAATAGGACATGATCGAATATTGCCATGTATCATTGGCAAAGGCGGCATCCGAGGCAAAGGTGGCCGAGCCGTTATAATTGCCGGTATGGCCAAGACCCAGCGCATGGCCGATCTCGTGGATATAGGTCTGCAGCATATAGGCGCTGGAGGCGAAGCCCTCGTCGATATTGACTTTCGCGGATTTGGTGATTCCGGAGGAATAGACCGACGAGGTCCATGCCCCCGAGGCACTGTCGCTAAAGGTGATCTGCGCCGATCCGGTGGTTTCGACAAAGCTGATCCCCGAAGCATCGGTCCATGCCGAAAGCGCATCGCGGGCATAGGCCTGACTGGTGGCGCTCAGCGCGGAGAGATTGACCGTCAAAGAGCCGGAGGCCGTAATGTTGAACTTGTGGCTGCTGCTGCCCTTGTCCTCCCAGTAGCCGTCCTGAAGATAGGTGGCGATTTGCTCCACGCTCCAGACCGGTTTGCTGCTTGAGGTGCCCGAGGCAGAGGTCGTGGCGGTTGCCAGATCCGTCAGAGGCGCGAAATGGAGTGGATTGCCGCAAAGTGAGCACATGGAACAGATCCCTGAGGAATGACCGAGGTGAGAGCAGCTTTGCTGCAATCTGTACGCACGTTTTGCGCGCTTCCGCGGGGAAGGGTCGATCTTTACCGCTTCCCGATAGCCTCTGGATCCCATTTACGGGTGGTCACGGCGTGCCCGAATTCGGGCGAAAATCGGGCAGTTGGATTCAGCTTTAATAGAACATGAAATGTTTTTGCGCCCCGTTCGCAGGCGGGGCGCATTCTGGTTGGGGGAGCGGAAGGCCGTTCGCTCCGGAGATCGCGGGGCAGGGCGGATCAGCCGTGCCGTTTCTCGGTCAGGGCGTAAAGGAAGGCCAGCGCGGGGGCGAGAAGCCCCAGACCCGCCGCCAGAGACCAGCCTCCGGCCACATAGGCCCAGACCCCTACTGCCGAGCCCAGAGCCCCGCCAAGGAAGAAGCTGGCCATGTAGATTCCGTTCAATCTGGCACGGATGCCCGCATCCAGCAGGAAGATCTCGCGCTGCCCCAGCACCAGATTGGTGGTCACGGCGAAATCCAGTATCAGGGCGGCGGTGACCAGCCCTGCGAGGGCGACGATCCGGTTGTGCGGGACCGCAAGGCACAGCACGAATGCCGCCATGCCTGCCAGCAGCGCAAGCCGTGTGGCCGGATATCCCCAGCCGCGATCGGCGATCCGGCCTGCGACGGGCGAGGCGAGCACGCTGGCGGCACCGACTAGGGCAAAGATCGCGATCCCGCCTTGGGTCAGGCCGATGGCGGGGCTGGCCAGCAGCAGCGGGGTGACCGTCCAGAACAGGCTGAATGCGCCGAACATGGCCGCATGATAAAGGGCGCGGCGGCGCAGGACAGGGGTTGTTATGGCGATATGCCCGATCGAGCGCATCAAAGCGCCATAGCCCATCCGGCTTGCGGGGTGGCGCTCGGGCAGGCGGCGGGCCAGCACGATGCCAAGGATCACAAGCGCGAGCGCGGCCAGCACAAAGACGGTTTGCCATGCGAAAGAACCGGCAATAAAGCTGGAGACGGGGCGGGCCAGCATGATGCCCGCCATCAGGCCGGACATGACATTGCCTACCACTTTGCCGCGATGGGCGTCATCGGCAAGATGCGCGGCATAGGGCACCAGAACCTGCACGGCCACCGCCCCGAGCCCCGTGCAGAAACTCGCGGCAAAAAACAGCCATTGGCCGGGCGCGAGGGCCGTTCCCGCAAGGGCCAGAACGCTCAGCCCGATCAGGGTCAGGACCAGACGCCGGTTCTCGAAGATATCGCCCAGCGGCACCAGAAGGATGAGGCCCAGACCATAGCCGAGCTGTGTCAGCGTCACCACAAGCCCTGCAAGCCGGTCGGGGATCTGCACGGTCTGGGCGATCAGGCCGACCAGTGGCTGCGCATAATAGATATTCGCGGCAAGGACACCGCAGGAGAGTGCCAGAAGAAACGAGATCCCTGCGCCGGGTGCCTTGTTGGGGGCAGGGGCTGGAGCGGTGGCAGGTCGGGGATGGGGCATCGGGTTTTACACTTTATAAAACGATCATTCCCTAATTTGGCGCAGGGCAATGACGAGGGGCGGAAGGGATTAGGCGAAGAGTTGCAGTAGAGTATCGATAGGGTCGGCGGGGTCGCCTTCGGCATAGCCGATCTTGCCCGCAAGGCGCATGCCTTGCAGTGTATACAGCAGAAGACGCGCGGTTATGCGCGGGTCCGTGGTCAGCGTCAGGCTACCATCGGCCCGCCCCGCATCGAAAATCTTCAGCAGGGTCGCTTCAAGGCGCTCATAGGCTTTCAGGACGGGCAGGGCCATCCGCTCGTCAAATGTGGTGATCTCGGTCAGGGCCGAAATCACCATACATCCGGTGCGCCCTTCACGGCCCTGGCTCGCATCGACATAGACCGAGATGAAGGCACGAAGCTGGTCGCGCCCTGTCTGGCCCTGTGCCATGCGCGCAGTCAGCGCCGCGTTTCGGGCGGTCAGATAATGGTCTAGCGCCGCAAGGAAAATGCCGAGTTTGTCTTTGAACGCCTTGTAGAGGCTGCCTGATGTCAGGCCTGTGGCCTGACACAGATCGCCGATCGATGTCGCGTTATAGCCCTTTTCCCGAAACACCAGCACGGCCTGATCAAGCACCTGCGGGAGATCGAACTCGCGCGGGCGGCCGGGGCCACGTTTGGAATGCGGGGTCTGGGCGGTGGAATCGGTCATGACTCCTCAATAGGAAATGACCTGTTCCAAATCAATCGGATATGTACAGGGTGCCGCGAGGAGAAGCAGGGCCGGTCCGCAGGAGGGCGGTCCCTAAGCGCCTCGCGCGCGGACGGGCCGGCTTTAGCCGGTGTAATGCTGCGCCAGAGACTTGGCGATATCGCGGATGGCGGCGCCGAGTTCGGTCTGTTTGACCTGACTGGCTTCGGCGCTGGTCATCGAGATGGCGATACCCGCGACGGGGCTGCCCGCGGGGCCGAGGATTGGGGCGCCAAGGCAGACCATGCCCTCGCGGATTTCTCCGTTATCGATGGCATAGCCGTTCTGCCGCCAGATCTGCGCGTCGGCCTCGAAGGCGGCGATGTCGCGCACGCTATTGGGCGTGAAGGGGGCGGGCCAGGGCAGATGCAGGATGGCTGTCCGCTCGGCCTCGGGCAGATGGGAAAGCATCGCCTTGCCTGTGGCGGAATAGACCGCCGGAAGGCGCATCCCGATCTGGAAGGTAAAGCCCAGAGGGCGGTCCGAATTGCGGCAGGCCAGGTAGACGACCTGCCCCTGTTCGAGGGTCGATAGGGTGACGGTATAATTGGCCAGCCGGTCATCGCGCGACAGAACCCGCTGGAATTCCGAGATCAGCGAGGAGCGTGTCAGATAGGCGCTGCTCCAGCGCAGGCAATGGGCGCTGAGGCTATAACCGTCTGGCTCCGAATGCAGCACACCGGCCGCGACAAGTGTCTCGCAGATTCCGTAGACCGAACTTTTGGGCAGGCCCATTTCGCGGGCCAGTTCCGAGACCCCTAGCGGCGAGGGATGCGCGGAGAGCTTGTCCAGTATCAGGATTGTCCGCTCTGCGGCGGGGGCGCGTCGTTTGGAGGGTTCTGCCATCTGCCATTTCCTTTGAGCCGCAGTCTTACGCGAAGATGTGAGCGATTGACATAGGTGTATACATCGGCATACGTTCCATATAGCAAACGTCGTTTCATATATGGAACGATACTGCAAGACCTACGCAACTCCAAACGATGAGGCCCGCAATGTCCCAACTCAAAGACCCGTCGCTGTTGAAAGATGCCTGCTTGGTCAATGGCCAGTGGGTGCATGCCGCCTCCGGCGCAACGATCGATGTTCTCAATCCCGCTGATGGATCCGTTGTCGGGACGGTGCCCGCGCTCGCCCCCGAGGAGATCCCGGCCGTGATCGAGGCCTCGCGCAAGGCGCAGGCCGAATGGGCGCGCTGGACCGCCAAGGAGCGGGCCGCCGTCTTGCGTAAATGGTTCACGCTGATGGTCGAGCATACCGACGATCTGGGGCTGATCATGACGCTCGAACAGGGCAAGCCCCTGAAAGAGGCCAAAGGCGAGATCGGCTATGCGGCCTCGTTTGTGGAATGGTTCGCCGAGGAGGCCAAACGCGTTTATGGCGACACGATCCCCGCTCCGGCGCGCAACCAGCGCCTGACCGTGCTGCGCCAGCCGATTGGTGTCACGGCGGCGATCACGCCTTGGAACTTCCCGGCCGCGATGATCACCCGCAAAGCCGCGCCCGCTCTGGCGGCGGGCTGTTCGATGATTGTGCGTCCGGCCGATCTGACGCCGCTGACCGCGCTGGCCTTGGGCGTTCTGGCCGAACGTGCGGGGATTCCGGCAGGCGTGTTCCAGATTGTGACGGGACCGGCGTCGAAAATCGGCAAGGTGCTGACCGATAGCGATATCGTGCGCAAACTCTCCTTCACCGGTTCGACCGAGGTGGGGCGTCTGCTGATGGCGCAATGTGCCGACACGATCAAGAAAGTCTCGCTGGAACTGGGCGGCAATGCGCCGTTTATCGTGTTCGACGACGCCGATCTGGATGCGGCGGTGGAAGGGGCGATGGCCTCGAAATACCGCAATGCCGGTCAGACCTGTGTCTGCGCCAACCGCATTCTGGTGCAGCGCGGGGTCTATGAGGCCTTCGCGCAGAAACTCTCGCAGAAAGTCTCGGCGCTCAAGGTCGGGAATGGCACCGAAGAGGGCACTGATATCGGTCCGATGATCGAGGCCAAGGCGCTGGATAAGGTCGAAAGCCATATCGAGGATGCGGTGTCCAAGGGCGCGACCCTGCTGCAGGGCGGCACACGTCTGGGCGGGCTGTTCTTCGAACCGGCGATCCTGACCGGCGTCACCCCCGAGATGAAGGTCGCCAAGGAAGAGACCTTCGGGCCGCTGGCGCCGCTCTTTGCCTTCGACACCGAGGAAGAGGCCGTGGCGATGGCCAATGACACGATCTTCGGGCTGGCCGCCTATTTCTACACAAAGGATCATGCGCGGATGGTGCGTGTGTCCGAGGGGCTGGAATATGGCATGGTTGGCCACAATACCGGCCTGATCTCGAACGAGGTCGCGCCTTTCGGCGGTGTCAAACAGTCCGGTCTGGGGCGCGAGGGCTCCAAGTACGGCATCGAGGAATATCTCGAGCTGAAATACATCTGTAGCGCGCTCTGACCCTTTTGGTAAGTCCCGCGGCCTTCCGGGCGCGGGACAGTTGTGTTTTTCTCTTCAAGGACAAGATCAATGACTGATGGTATCAAACCGTTCTCCTTCGACACACCCGGCTCCACCTTGGTGGAATGGGGTGGCGCGAAGCGGATGGGCGAACTTCTGGGGGCGTGGTTCCCGGAACGTAACCTGTTGATCGTGACCGACAAGTTCCTGCATGAAAATGGCTTGCTCGATCCGGCGATTGCGTCTCTCAAGGCGCATGGCTTCAGCGTCACCGTATTTGATGATGTGGTTGCCGATCCGCCGGAGGCCGTGCTGATGGCCTGTGTCGAACGTGCGAAATCGGCAGGCTCCGATATTGTCATGGGGCTGGGGGGCGGCTCGTCGATGGATATCGCCAAGCTGGTGGCGGTGATGCTGGTCTCCGAACAGCCGCTGTCCGAGCTGTATGGGATCGGCAAGGTCGAGGGCAAGCGCACGCCCTTGGTGCAGGTGCCGACCACGGCGGGCACCGGATCGGAAGTGACCAATATCACCATTCTGACCACCGGCGAGACCACCAAGATGGGCATCGTCTCGCAACAGCTTTATGCCGACCGCGTGCTGCTGGATGCCGAACTGACCACCGGCCTGCCGCCGGTGCAGACGGCTGCCACCGGTATCGATGCGATGGTGCATGCCATCGAAGCCTTTACCGGCCAGCACAAGAAGAACCTGATGTCGGATGTCTTCGCCAAGGAAGCGCTGCGTCTGATGAGCGCGAACCTGATCACGGCCTGTCAGGATGGCACCAACCGCGCGGCGCGTGAAGCGATGCTGCTGGGGGCCAATCTGGCCGGTCAGGCGTTCTCGAACAGCCCCGTTGGCGCGGTCCATGCGCTGGCCTATCCGCTGGGCGGGCATTACCACCTGCCGCACGGGTTGACCAACGCGCTGATGCTGGGCCCGGTCCTGCGCTATAACATGGCCGGTGCCGCCGCGCTTTATGCCGAGCTGGCGGATGTGGTGATCGGGCCGTCCGACGAAGGCACGCAAGCCAAATCGGCCAATTTCGTGAACTTCATGCAGGATCTGATGGACCGCTCCGGCGCGCCGCTGAAGCTGCGCGATGTCAAGGTACCCGAGGCCGATCTGCCGATGCTGGCACGTGATGCGATGCTGCAGACCCGACTGTTGGTCAACAACCCTGTCGAAGTGACGGAACAAGACGCGCTCGCGCTGTATCGCGAAGCGTTCTGACCCTCTTGTCAGGCGCCTCGACGCATCGCAGGTGGGGCGCCTGACACAAAACATTCTCGCCCGGGAGGGAAGGGCGAACTGCGTAGATTACGAGGAGACTTCTGTGAGACAACAACGCATCGACGGGCAGGAAACGCCCTATTGGCCGGCGGGGCCGTTCAAAATCCGCCTGCCATTCCTTCACTATCGGTTTGAATGGCCGGACTATTTCCAGGGCCTTCTGATGTGTGCCGTGGATCTTGCGGCGATCCCGCTGATGGTTGAGCTTCTCAATATGCCGTTCGAGGTCGCGCTGGCGGTCGTGATGATGAACGGCATTCTGTATCTGACCCACCACCTGCTGGGTGACCCCGTCGTGCCGGGCTGGATCACCCCCGCGATCCCGCTGCTGATGGCCTATTGCGCGGCCTTCCCCGAAGGCCCCGAGCGGGTGCATGCGCTGATCGCCTTCCAGTTGATGCTCGGGGTGTTCTCGATCTTTATCGGGGCCTCGGGGCTGGCGCATCGGGTCGTGCAACTGATCCCTCAAGCCATCAAATCCGGTATCATCATCGGTGCGGGGATCGCGGCGGTGATCTCGGTCTTCAAGGTAGGGGGGCGCTTTGACAGCTTTCCCTTCACCATCTCCATCGCGGTCGGTATCGCCTTCTATGTGATTTTCTCGCGCCATTTCGCCAAGCTGAAAAATGTCAGCCCCTTCTGGGGGATGGTCGGCAAATTCGGGATCTTCCCGATTGTGGCACTGGCTATCGTGATCGCGCCGATCTTCGGCGAGGCCCCCTGGCCCAAGATCGAATGGGGGATCTCCAAGCCCGATTTCGTGACGCTGTGGAAAGAATATACCGTGTTCGGGCTTGGCTTTCCGCCACTGCATATGTTCGTGTCCGCCGTTCCGACGGTGCTGGCGGCCTATATCGTGCTGTTTGGCGATGTGCTGCAAAGCAAGGCCATTCTGGACGAGGCCGATCACGAGCGTCCCGATGAGGTCGTGCATTACAATCCTGACCGCGCGCATATGATTTTCGGGGCGCGGAACTCGATCATGTCGATCATCGGTCCCGATGTCGCGATGTGTGGTCCGCTTTGGGCGGCGATGCATGTGGTGATTGTCGAGCGGTTCTCGCAAGGCAAAAAGGCGATGGATTCCATCTTTGGCGGGGCGGGGTCGTTCCGTTGGGGGACGAATACCGGCCTTCTGCTGATGCCGATCGTGACCCTCGTGCAGCCCATCCTCGGCATTGCGCTGGCGCTGACCCTGCTTATTCAGGGCTATGTCTCCGTGCGGATCGGGGTGATGGAAGCCCGCTCGCAGCGCGATCTTGGTATCGCGGGTATCGTCGCCGCTGTTCTTGCGACGCGGGGTGCGGCCTGGGCCTTCGCGGTTGGGGTTGTGCTGTGCATTCTTGTCTATGGTCGGGATTTCTTCCGCGGCGAAACCGACAAGACCTTTGTCAAGGACCAGCAAAGCTGAGCCATATGGCGATGATCCGGAACGGGGGCCCGCAGGCCCCCGTTTTCATTGGCGATAGGGGCCTGTCCTTTCAGGACGGCCTGCTATCAGGCTGCAGCGCGGCCGAAGAGCGACCGGAGGCCGGATGCCCATCGGTGTCGGATTGTGACCGCAGACCGGTCCTCCTTTGTCCGTGTGCGACCGGCGTGCGGCGCAAAGGGTGGACTCTCCCGCAGGGTCAGTCTTCGCGCAGGGCATAGGCCATATAATCGGAGAGCGGTTTGACCAGAACCGAGGCGGGGCTGCGTGCGCCTGTCCGGATGAAAGCTTCAAGCGGCATACCGGGTTGGAGCGGCAGATCGCCAAGCGCCTCATTCGCCTCCGGCGTCAGTTCAAGCTCTGCCGTGTAATAGGTGCTTTGCGTGTTCGGGTCGGTGATCGTGTCGGGCGAGACGGTCCGCAAGGTGGCGGAAAAGCTCGGTGTCGTGCGGCTGTTGAAATTCGGGAACCGCACCATCGCCGATTGTCCGGCATGGATCCGGTCGATCTGCAGCGGGTCGATGCGGACCATGAAGATCAGCGGCACGTCTTGCGGCACGATGGACACGACTTCCTGTCCGGCCGCGATCACCCCGCCAATCGTGTGGATTTTCAGCCCGAGCACGCGTCCCGACATGGGAGCCCGCAGGACCAGCCGTCCCAGACGGGTCTCTGTGACGCCAAGCTGTTCGCGGATTTGCAGCTCGTTGGGCTGCTCGCTGCGCAGCGCGTCTTGCGATTCCTCCCTGCGGGAGGCTTGGGTGCGCAGTCCCTCGATCTCATATCCGGCAATCGAGCTGCGAGCCTCGGCGATCGAGGCTTCGAGCTGGCCGATATTTCCTTGCAGTTCCGCTTCCTGCCGATACAGCGCCGAGACACGGCTTGCCTGTGTCAGCCCCCGATCCAGCAGGCTCGCCTGATCGGTCAGTTCCTGCCGGATCAGTTGCAGCTGGCGGTTGCCGGCCTGAACCTGACGCTGATAGCCCCCGATCAGGGATTGCGTCTGTTTCTTGCGCTCTGTCAGCTGTTCCAGCGTGCGGGCCTGCGTATCACGGCGGGAGTCGAACAAGGCGGTTTCCGAGGCCAGAAGCCGTTGAGTCTGGGCATTTACCGTCGCATCCGCCAGAAGTTCCTCATCGAATGTGATGGTTTGTGCATCGCTGACCTCGGCCTGAAGCCGGTCGATCCGCGCCAGTGTTTCGGTCAGATTGGCATGCAGAAGGGCGCGTTGCGCCAGCAGTTCGGAATCGTCGAGCCGGATCAGCGGTGCCCCCGCTTTGACGGTCTGGCCGTCGCGCACGAAGATTTCGGCGACCATCCCGCCGTCCGGATGCTGGAGCGTCTGGCGACGGGCTTCCACCTCGACACGGCCTTGGGTCACCACTGCGCCGTCGATTTCGGTGGCGACGGCCCACGCCACGAAGCCGCCGCAGCCCAAAGCCAGCACCGCAAGCCCTGCCATCATCGGTCCACGAACAGAATAGCGTGTCATGTCAATTCTCTCCAACTGCTTTGGGGCGCACGAAGTTGCTGGCATTTTTCACGTGGCTGCGCAGGACCTCGTCACGCGGGCCGAAGGCGCGGATCTGTCCTTTGTCAAGCAGCAGCACCTTGTTGCAATGTGCCAGTGCCGAGGGACGATGGGACATCACAAGGGTGATCTGCCCCTGTTTGCGGGCGATCGAAATCGACTGGTTCAGCGCCTTCGTGCCCGCATCATCCAGACTGGAATTGGGCTCGTCGAGCACAAGCAGGATCGGGTTGCCGAAGATCGCGCGGGCCAGCCCGATCCGCTGTCGCTGACCGCCGGAAAGTTCGGGCGCCCCGTCGCTGAGCGGGGTGTCATAGCCTTGCGGCAGCGACAGGATCAGCTCATGGGCAGCGGCCGTCTGGGCCGCGTAGACGATGTCCTTCGGGTCGGCATTAGGGGTGAAGCGGGCGATGTTCTCGGCCACGGTTCCGGCAAAAAGCGTGACCTCCTGCGGCAGATAGCCCAGCAGCCGCCCAAGGGCCTCGCGTTCGAAATGCGCCAGCGCCGCGCCGCCAAGGCGGATTTCGCCATGCAGGGTGGGCCAGAGCCCGACCAGCGCACGGGCCAGCGTGGATTTTCCCGATGCAGAGACGCCGATGACAGCAATCGCGTCCCCTGCAACCGCTTCGAAACTGAGCTGGTGGAGGGTGGGCGTGCGGCTGCCGGGCGGGGCCACCAGAATATCGCTGACCGTCAGCTCCGGCTTGGGGCGGGGCAGCGACATCGGGGCTTCTTTTTCGGGGGTCTCGTCCAGCAGGCGCGACAGGGATTTACGTGCATTCCACGCATTCTGGATCGCGGCCCATTGCCCGACGGTCTGTTCGACGGGGGCAAGGGCGCGCCCGAGCAGGACCGAGCCCGCAATCATCGCGCCCGCCGTGAGCATATTCTGCAAGACCAGCCATGCGCCCAAAGCCAGCATGGCCGACTGGATGAACATCCGGAATGCTTTCGTGGCCTGTGTGAAGCCACCGCTGCGATCGGCAGCCTTCATGCCATGCAGCAAGGCGCGATCACGGGCATTTTGCCAGCGGTCGAGCATCTGGCGGCTCATCCCCAGTCCGCGCAGGGTTTCCAGCCCGCTGCGCATGACCGTGCTGCGCATCTCGGCTTCGGCGGCGGCGCGATTGGCCTCGGCATGGGCGGCGTGGGTATAGCGCTGGTTGAGCACCGCAAGCGTGAACACAATGACCAAAGAGGCGATGGCAAACCACCCCATCAGCGGATGGAAGAAAAACAGCAGGGCGACAAAGATCGGGGTGAAGGGCAGGTCGAATACCGCCCCGAGCGCCGGAGACCCGAAAAGCGCATTGATCCGGCTGAGCTCTGTCGCGCCGGTGGCGGGCTGGTTGCGATAGGTGGCCGAAGCCGTGCGTTCGAGCGTGGCGCGCATGATGCGGGCATCCAGCCGTTCAACAAGCTGCGCGCCGATCCGCGCCAGAATGCGGCCACGGAAATAGTCCAGAAGCCCCATGACGGTGAACAGGAACCCGACGATCAGGAACAGCACCAGCAATGTCGAGCTTGAGCGCGAGCCGATCACACGGTCATAGACCTGTAGCATGAAAAGCGGTCCGGTCAGCAGCAGCACGTTCACTGCAACGGAGAATAAGGCAATCGCCCAGAGCGCCCCGCGGGCGGGACCAAAGATGTGGCGTAGCTCGCCAGACGGCTTGCTATTTCGTGGTGCGACCATGCGGAGCCCCCGTTTGTGTCGATTAGCCTTAATGCGCCAGTATTAGGCGCGTTTGGGTTAAGGATGTCTTGTGATGTGATCGCGCGTGGACGGATCACTAAAGATGCTAGCATTTTTCTGCAGGGCTGGCAGGCCCACAACTGCCTTGCAACCGTCGCGTAAGCGGATATATGCGCGCCGAGTGACGGCACGTTATTTCGGGTCTTTCGGGAATTCCCGTATGGCGGGAGCCATGCCGCCCATGCTTGCGCGCTTGGATTTTATGGGTTCTAAGGCGGTTATGACACATGTCCCATCAGATCCCTTTATGCCGCCCTTGCCGCAGGGCGGTTTCCGTTTTGTCGCTCTGGATGTGGAGACGGCGAACCGTGATCGCAGCAGTATCTGCCAGATCGGGCTGGCCTTCGTGCATCCGGGTGTGGCCCCTGCCAATAAGATCGAGACATGGTCCTGTTATATCGATCCGGCAACGGCGGACTGGTCGTGCAGCTGGGTGCACGGGATTACGGCCCAGACCGTTCTCGGGGCGCCGTCTTTCGCGCAGGTGATCGAGATCTTGCGACCCGCGTTACAGGGGCTTGTGATCTATCAGCATTCCGGCTTCGACCGGAGTGCCATCGGACGGGCCAGTCTGCAGGCGCAGTTGCCTGCGCCTGATTGGGAATGGCGCGACAGTGTGATCGTGGCGCGTAAGGCCTGGCCGCAGCTCAAGGGACGGGGCGGGCACGGGCTTGCCTCGCTGAAAGACCATCTGGGGCTGAGTTTCGTGCATCACGATGCGGGCGAGGATGCACGGGCGGCGGCTCTGGTGGTTTTGCATGCCGAGGCCAAGACGCCGGTCATGGCGGGATGATCCGCGCGGGGGCGGGGGGCTGTGTCGCGGGTCACGCGACGGCCGTCGGGGGCACTTGCTATGTGGCGAGCTTGCTTTTAGGGTTCGCGGCGATTGCTAGGCTTTATTGAGAGGTGGCTGTCTGGTCCTGTCGTGGTGCAGGTCCGGTTGCCTTGGATTTGATGGATACCCCGATGGATCTGCCCGAACCGTTCCGTTCTGAAGACGAAATGTCGGATAAAACCCAGCCGCCCATCCGTTTCTTGCGCTTTGATACCCCTGCCGAACTCTACGGGGCCGAACCCTATCTTACACGGATGACCCAGCTTCGGCCCGGAGCCGAGGAAACCGGATTAAATTTCCTGTTGCGGCTGCGCGGCTCCACCACGCCGGAAGAGGCCGTGATCTATACGGCGTTTGCGGCGGTGCCCCATCTGGTGGTCTGGTGGGCCTATGAGTGCCTGCGCCGGACCCTGCCCGAGCCCACCGCGCCGGACCGCGCCATTCTGGCGCTGGTGGCCGATTGGACGCGCTCTTCGGATGCGACCAACCGCTGGCGGGTGATGCAAAGCGCGCTTTTTGCGCCGGTGCGCAGTCCGGCGGTCTATCTGGGTCTGGCTGTCGGCTGGTCGGGCGGTGCCATCGCGCCCAATGATCCGGCCCCCGTCCCCAGCCACCGGATGCCGCAGGCGATCAATGCCGCCATCCTGTCTGCCGTTGCCATGCAGGATCTGCGCGACCGCCCGATCCTGCTTGCGAAGATCATTGACGAGGCCGCGCGCCTTTTTGCGGCACATTGACGCCATGGCCCGGCCCCTGTCCGTCTTTCGCCCCTGTTTTGTTAAAGCTGTTCAAACCCGATGACCCTGATCCTAACTCTCGAGAATGTCGATCATCTTGACACTGGCGGACCGGTTTCCCTGCCGCTGGATGGCCGTGAGCTGCATGTGGGGCGGCGCAATGCGATGGATTGGGTGCTGCCCGACCCCTCGCGCCTGATTTCCGGCCATCACTTCACGTTGCGGATGGAAAACGGGCAGTATTGGCTGATCGACATGTCCACCAACGGCACCTATCTGCAGGGGCAGTCGCATCGTCTGCAGGCACCGCACCCGCTACGGGCAGGCGAGCGCTTTCTGGTCGGGCGCTATGTCATCGTGGTGCAGGAACAGGGCGCGGCGCTGCCGCCCTCTACGGGCCATGCGATGCCCGCCGCCGAACCCGCAGCGCCGGCGCCGGATGACCCTTGGGATTTCGGTTTCGCACCGGCCGTTGCGGCCACGCCTTTGGCGCCCGCATCGCGTTCGGGCGATATCGACCAGTCTCTGGGCGGCTTCGTGCCGCTCGCGTCTCCTGCACCGCAGGCGCAGCCGCAAGGCTGGCCCGCGCCCCCGCCCATGCCGGCCTTCCCGCAAGGCCCGGAGGGGGCGGCACCGCGCCCCGATCCGATCCCGCCGCTTTCGCCACCGGAATTCATGTCCGGTGCCGGTCCGCAGGGTGGCCCGCCCAATGCGCCCGAACCGCGGCCTTTCGTGCCGCAGCGCAGTGCCGAAGCGCCGCCGCGCGATCAGGGGCAGGATATTCTGCAGGCCTTCTGCGAAGGCGCAGGGCTTGACCCGGAGCTTGCCAAAACAACCGATCCGCTGGCCTTGGCGCGCAGCCTTGGCGAGGCCAGTCAGGTGTCGACCGCGCTGATCATGGCCATTTTACGCGAACGCGCGCATGTCAAACAGTTCACCCGCTCCGGAGAGCGCACCATGCGTGCCGCAAGCGGGAATAACCCGCTGAAATTCATCCCGAATGTGGATGAGGCGGTGACGGCGCTCTTCTTGCAGCCGCGTGACGGTTTCCAGAGCGGTGCCGAAGGTGTGGGGGCGGCGCTGCGGGATATCCAGCGCCACCAGCAGGCCATTTTTGCGGCCTTGCAGCCCGCGCTGAGCGCCGTGCTCAAGGATCTCTCGCCCGAAGAGGTGGAAGAGGGATTGCAGGGGGGTATCCTGCCGGGGGCGCGCAAGGGACGGGCATGGGATGAATATGTGTCCCGCTGGGACAAACGTGCGGCAAGTGGCGAGAACGGAATGCTGGATGTCTTTCTGGAGGCTTTCGCGCAGGCCTATGCGCAGGCTCATAGCGATCATGGCTAAGGCGGGTCTTGGCCATCCGGTCCGCAACTCTATTCTGGGAGAGCGATCATGAATATGGAAAAGCTGCTGACCCCCGTCAGTGCAGAGGCCCCTTGCGGTGCCGATCTGAGCGCGTTGATGGATCCGGATTACGACGAGTATTATTTCGGCGCGCTTGGCCGGTTGCCGGATCGTTACTTTGTGCCCGGTGTCTCGCGGCCCGATGGCAGTTTGTCGCCGGATCGGGTTTTCGACCCCTCGGAAGTGGATCTGGCCGCCGAGCTGAAACAGATCGACACATTGCTGGCGCGCAGCCGCGACCTGCGGCTTCTGGTGCTGCGCGCGCAATGGCAGGCGCTGGCCGGTCGTTTGCTGGATCTGCCCGAGACCTTCGAGACAATCGCCGCTCTGATGAAGACTTTCGGCGACGATCTGCACCCCTCGATGCAGGACGGGCCAAGCGAACGGCGCGAGGCGCTGAATGATCTGGCGGCGCCGGTGACGATGGTGCAGGCGCTGCAATTTGCCGGTCTGACCGGCTCGACCGAGGTCACTTTGCGCAAGTTGCGCGTGGCCTCGGGAGAGCTGACCGCGTTGCAGAACGAACAGGATCTGGATGGCGAGGCCATGACATCGCTGCTGGCCGATGCCGGTCAGGCCTCGCGCGTCGAAAAAATCGCGGATGCCGTGGATCGGGTGTTGGCCGCCATTGCGGAAATCAGCGCGGCCAGCCTGCGCGGCAGCCATCCGATCACGCTGGGATTAACGCCGCTGACGGCGGTGCTGACGCAGATTTACGATGTTCTGGCCCATGCCCGTCCGGGAATGGTGCGCCGCGCCGATCAGGACATCGCGCAGGCGGCAGCGGAGCCCGCGCCGGAGATCGCCGATCCGGCACCACAACCGGTTCCGCCCGCGCCCGTCAACCCTGCGGCGGGGCCACGGGTGGAAAGCCATGACCATGCGCGGGCGGTTCTCGAGAAGGTCGAGCAATATTACCGCCAGTCCGAACCCTCATCGGCGGCGCTGGTTCTGGTAACGCAGGCGCGGCTGCTGATTGGGAAATCGCTTCTGGAGGCCATCGAGACCCTGATGCCCAACCGTCTGTCCGAGGCGCATATCGATTTTGGTCCGGCAACGGGCTTCGTGCTCGATAGTGCAAGGCTGCAAAAACTCAGCGCCACATTGCCCGAGGCGGCGGTGGCCGAGAAAAAGCCGCCCCTGCCTGCCGTGGCCGATATCCTGGATGGGCAGAAAGCCGCCGAAGCCATTGCGGCGGTCGAGGCGTATTTCCGCCGAAGCGAAAAATCGAGCCCCGTGCCCCTACTCCTTGCCCGAGCGGCAAGCTATATAGGACGGGACTTTCAGGGAATCCTGAAGGAATTTCTAACGAAAAAAGCAGACGGGTAGGAAATTATACGTTTCAAATCAAATTTTTCGCAGAAACTTCATGCTGTCTGCCTAAACAGAGATTGACAAGAAACGCCTCTCGGGGTTCTTACTCACTACATTAATTAATTATCAAGGAGTTGGTTTTCCATGGCTTCAGATTCTGGTTCCAATTTTGTAAAGCGCAACCGTCCGCCGCGCGTTCAAATTCAGTATCAGGATCCCTACGACAGCGAGAAAATGGTCGAGTTGCCGTTTGTCATGGGGGTGATGTCTGATCTGTCAGGCAACAATCCCGGCGTGGAAAAACCTGCTGTTGAAGATCGTGGCTTCTCGGATGTGACCAGCGCGACGCTTGATGACTATATGGGCTCGGTCAAACCGGGCGTCAGCTTCGTCGTCAAGAACACTCTGGACCCGAACTCCACCGACCGCATGGGCGTAAATCTGCAATTCGAGAAAATGGACGATCTCGAACCGGCTGCGATCGCCCGTCAGGTTCCGGCACTGAACAAGCTGTTGCAGGCGCGCGAGCAACTGGCCAACCTGCAGCGCTATCTTGCCGCGAAACCCAAGGCGCAAGAGCATATCCAGCGCCTTCTCGAAGACCCCGAACTTCTGGCCGCGCTGGCAGATCGTGCAGAGCGCGAGGCTGCCGAAGCGGACGCAAAATCTGGAGATGACGTGCAATGACTGATTCCCTTCAGGCCCAAGGCGGCCAGCCCGCCGCAGCTCTTGACGAGCTCTCGGAGTTCTCCGACATCCTCAAGCAGACCATCAAACCGCGCAGCGAAGTGGCCGCGCGCGAGGTGGATAATGCAGTGGGTGCGCTTGCGCGTGAGGCGCTTCTTTCGCAGGATCTGATCTCGGAAGATGTGGTTGATACGCTGGATGCGATGATTGCCAAGCTCGACGAGCAGCTGAGCAATCAGGTCAACGAGATCATGCATGCGGAAGAGTTCCAGAAGATCGAGTCCGCATGGCGCGGTCTGGCCTATACGGTCAATAACTCCGAAACCGATGCCTCGCTGCGGGTGAAGGTTCTGAACATGTCCAAACCGGAACTGCAGGCGATGATGCGCCGCTATCCGGGTGCAAAATGGGACAAGTCGCCGCTGTTCAATGCGGTTTACGAGCAAAATCTCGGCACGCTGGGCGGCAAGCCCTTCGGCTGCCTGATCGGGGATTACTACTTCGATCATTCCTCGCCGGATGTGAATCTGCTCAATTCGCTGGGCAAGATCTCGGAGGCCGCCCTTGCGCCCTTCATCTCTGGCACGGCCCCCGAGCTTCTGGGTCTTGATAGCTGGAACGAGATCGGCACCCCGCCGGATCTGTCCGAGGTCTTCGAGACCCCCGAATATGCACAGTGGAACAGCCTGCGTGACAGCGAGAATTCGCGCTTTCTCGCGCTGGTGGCCCCCCGTGTTCTGGCGCGCGAGCCCTATGGCCCGAACTCCAATTCAGTTGTTGAAGAGTTCAATTTCGAAGAAGAAACTGACGGTCATGACGGCAAGAAATATGCCTGGATGAACGCGGCCCATGCGATGGCGACCAATATCAACCGCGCCTTCAAGGAATACGGTTGGACGGTGCGTATTCGTGGTGTGACTTCGGGTGGCGAAGTGGCAAACCTGCCGACCCATCTGTTTGACACCGGGGATGGCTCGAAGGACATGAAATGTCCGACCGAAGTGTCGATCACCGATCGTCGCGAGGGCGAGCTGTCGAAAGCCGGTCTGATCGGGCTGATCCATCGTCAGCATACCGACAAGGCCGCCTTTATCGGTGCGCAATCGCTCTATCGTCCGAAGACCTATGTCGATGACCTTGCAACGGCCTCCGACAATATGTCTTCGCGCATTCCCTACATCTTTGCTGTGTCTCGGTTTAGCCATTACCTGAAGGTGATGGTGCGCGATAAAATCGGGACAAGCCCCGACCAGCTTCAGCTGCAAAAACAGCTGCAGGCCTGGATCAACAAATATGTTTCGGGCAATCCTGAAAGCGCGAGCGAGCTTGAAAAAGCCCGTAAACCGCTGGCAGGTGCAAAGGTGGAGGTCGTCGAAGACGAGCTCAACCCCGGCTATTACCAGGGTAAGTTCTACCTTCGGCCTCACTTCCAGCTGGAAGGCATGGATATCGGCATGTCGCTGGTATCGAAGCTGCCGGCAGGGAAGTAAGCATCGCACAAAACCAAGTTTTTCTGAAAGCGCAGCAAACTAGGAGACCGCGCTATGGCAATTGATTGCTTTTTGAAACTCGAAAACAACATCAAGGGCGAGTCCCATGATGACAAACACAAAGACTGGATCGACGTCCTGTCGTGGAACTGGGGCCTGAGCCAATCCGGCACCACCCACCAAGGCCACGGTGGCGGCGGCGGTAAAGTCGATGTTCAAGACATTACCATCACCAAATACGTCGATGCGGCAACCCACGACCTGATCAAGCGCTGCTGCTCGGGCGAGCACATCACCGGCGGTCAGCTGGTCGTGCGTAAATCGGGCGGCACCGCACCGGTGGACTACCTGAAAATCGACCTCAAAGACGTGATGATCACGTCCTACCTCACCGGTGGCACCAAGGATGGTCTGGACCGCGTTCAAGAGACGCTGACCCTGAACTTCCGCGCCTTCCAAGTGACCTACACCATGCAGGAAGAAGATGGTGGCGCAGGTCCGGAAAGCGCAGCCGGTTGGGAAATCGCAGAAAACATTGAGTGGTCGGCCTAATCCGCCCATTCGGATCTGTGATCCAGATCACTGCGGGAGCCGGCTTGTCCGGCTTCCGCTTTCTGATGCTCTGGCAGGCCTTCTGGGGTGGGCCGGACTGTGCGAAGGGGACGTGTGATGGCCGCCCGTGATCCAGCGCAGCCGAAATCCGGTTTCAAACACTGGAACGGACATGAACGCGCCAAAATCTCGATCTTTCAGGTGTTCCGCTCGGCCTTCGAGGAACATGATGCCCGTCGTGCCAACGGTCCGGCGCAGGGCGGCGAGGTTGAGGTGACCCAGCGTTCGAAGCCCCGCCGCGAAGGGGTGTCTGCCGATCAGTTGCGTCGCCATCTCAAAAGCGATCTCGACGCGCTTCTCAACACGATCCGTCTGGATGCCGCACAGGATCTGGACGACGCCCCCTATGTGGCCGATTCGATCCTGAATTACGGGTTTCGCGACCTGTCTTCCGTGTCGCTGGCCGAATTGCAGCGGCAGGATCTTGTGCAATCCATTCGTGAAAGCCTTCTGCGCCACGAGCCGCGCCTTCTGGCCGAAAGCCTGCATGTGCGCGTGGTGGAGCCCGATGGCAATGCCCGCCAGCGGCTGTCCATTTCGGTTGAGGCCGAGATGGCGGGGGATCCTGTCGATATTCCGGTCGATTTCGATGCCGAGGTCGATCTCGGATCGGGCAATATGAAGATGTCGACGCTCAGGGTGAAAGCATGAACCGCGCGTTCCGTGATGCCTATAACCGCGAACTGGCGCTGCTGAAGGAACGCACGGCGGAGTTTGCCGCCGATTATCCCGGCCTTGCGGACCGCCTGGGTGGCCTGCTGGCCGAAAATCTGGACCCGACGGTTGCGGGGCTGCTGGAAGGCTCTGCCTTTTTGGCGGCACGGGTGCAGTTGAAGATCGATGAAGAGTTCAAGACATTCACCGAAACGCTGCTGGAGCAGATTTTCCCGCAGGCGCTGGCCCCTGTGCCCTCGGTGCTGCTGGCCGAGGCCAGCATTCCCGCGGATGCTTCGGCGATTACCGAGGGGCTGCGCTTTGCGCCCGGGGCCTATATGGATGCCCGCTTCCGTGATGCTGACCGTCGCATTGCCTGCCGCTTCACGCTGGCCGCGCCGCTGACCATCTGGCCGATCGCCCTGACGGGAGTGACCTATCACGGCGGGGCAGGGCCGATCGGAGCCTTGGGGCAGGAGCCGCATTCCGACACCCGTGCGGGGCTTGTGCTGGATCTGGCACGGGTTGGCACGAATGGTCTGACAGACGGCTCCGCGCCTTTGGCGGAACTTTCGATGGACCGGCTGGAGCTGCATCTGACAGGCCCGATGGCCGAGGCCTGCGCGCTTTATGAACAGCTTCTGGCCGATACGACCCGCATCAGCCTGCGCTGGCTTGATGGCAACGGCGATGCCTGCTTTGCCCGCCTGCCGAAAGAGGCGCTGGAGCAGGGGGGCTTCGATCTGGACGAACGGCTGCTGCCGCATCATGACCGCCTTTTTGACGGCTATGCGCTGCTGCGCGAGTTCTTCATTTTTCCGCGTAAATTCCTCAATCTGCGCCTTACGGGGCTGGCGGCCTATCTCAAGCGTCTGCCGGGCTCGGAGCTTCAGGTGATCTTCGAATTCGACCAGCCCAATGGCCGTCTTGCCCAACGGCTGGGGCGGCGCGATCTGGCGCTGCATTGCGTGCCTGCGGTGAATCTCTTCGAGGAAATGGCCTCGACCGTGCGGGTGGACGAGCGCCATAGCGAATTTGTCGTCATGCCCAATTCGACGCCGATGACGCATTACGAGATCCATGCGATTACGGGGGTGCAGGCGCATTTTGCCAGCCTGCAAAGCAAGGCCGATGTGCTGCCGCTTTACGCCCAGCCCGAAGGCGGCACCGACCCGCGCCAGAGCTATTACTACACCTCCCGCCGCAAACAACGCCGTCTGACGGCGAAGGAACGCCGTCTGGGGATGCAGCGGTCGCAGTATCGCGGGACCGAGACCTTCATCTCGATCTATGAACCGCCCGGACAGGAAGAGGTGCAGCGCCTGCAGGTCAAGGCTTTGGCTTCGAACCGCCATCTGGCCGAAAGCCTGCCGATTGCCGAAAGCCGTGATGATTTTACGCTGAACGATGACCAGTCCGTCACCTTGGGCGTGCGCTCGGGCCCGTCGGCGCCGCGCTATCCGCTGGCGCAGG
Organism: Thioclava sp. GXIMD4215; assembly: GCF_045291555.1. Lineage (NCBI taxonomy): Bacteria > Pseudomonadati > Pseudomonadota > Alphaproteobacteria > Rhodobacterales > Paracoccaceae > Thioclava > Thioclava sp. GXIMD4215. The sequence goes on from NZ_CP149516.1 coordinate 214,340, forward strand.
ACGCGACGCTGGCGGGGGTGCGCGGTCAGGAGGGGCATGTCTACTGGCGGCTGATCTCTTTCCTGTCGCTCAACCAGTTCGGGCTGAGCGGGCAGGGGCGCGAGGATGGGGCGGCGGCGCTGCGCGAGATCCTGTCGGTGTTTGCCAATCATGCCGATCCGGCCGCACGGGCCGCCGTGGCAGGGGTGACCCATCTTGCCACACGCCCGATTACCCGCACCGTGGCGATGGCCGATGGCTTCCATGCCGCGCGGGGACTGGAAGTCACGCTGACCTTCAATGACGATGATTACGAAGGCTCCGGTCCCATTCTGATTGGCGCGGTGCTGGACCGGTTTCTGGCCGAATATGCGGCGGTCAATGCCTTCACCCAAGTCAGGATCGAGACCCGCCAGCGCGGTCACATCCTGACCTTCCCCCCGCGCACCGGACGGGGGCCCTTATTGTGAGCGCCGAGACCGCCCCTGTTCTGGACCCCACGCGCAGTGCGGTGTCGCAGGCCAGCACCGTGCTGGCACGCCGCGAGGGTGAAATGGCGCGGGCGGTGGGCAGGGGATTGCTGGCGGCGCTGCGCCGGATCGAGCGCGAGGCCCCCGCAGGTCGGCCCCGTATCGGGCGGAATACGCGGCTCAAACAGTCGCTTGTGCGGCTGGGGCAGGACCCGTTCCTGAGCTTCCCCGCGCAGGATCTGGCGCGGATGGGCGAGCGCGGGCAGGTGCCCTCGGTGCGGGCGCAGTTTCTGGGGTTCTTCGGGGCCTTCGGGGCGCTGCCGCTGAACTGGACCGAAGAGGTGCTGCGCTGGTTCGAAAGCGGCGATGGCAGTTTTGCCGCCTTTACCGATATTTTCGCGGCCCGCTTTCAGGAGCTGTTTTTCCGCGTCTGGTCGGATGCGCGCGCGATCACCCAGTTCGATCATCGCGACGACAGATTTACCGCGTTCCTGCAGGCCTTTACCGGCACCGCGACTCCCGACAGCTACCCCGATCAGGCGCTGCCCGCCACCAGCCGTGCCTATCTTGCGCCTTTTGCGATCGGGCGTGTGAAAAGCCCCGTCAAGCTGCGCCAGATGCTGTCGGTGCATTTCGGCGCGGGCCTGCGTGTCGAGGTTGAAGAGATGGTGCCGACATGGCTGCGCATCGAACCCGAGGCGCGTAGTGCGCTGGGGCTGCAATGTGCGGGGCTCGGGCGCAATCTGCATCTGGGGGCGCAGGTGCGCTCGATCGGAGAGAAGATCACCATCCATCTGCATGTGCCGGATATGGTGCAGTTCAACCATATGTTGCCCGGCGCACAGGGGCATGCCGAGTTGCGTGACCTCGTGCGCTGGTATCTGGGCGTTGTGACCGAGGTGGATGTGGCGCTCTGGTTGCCCAAACCGCAGATCATGCCTGCGGTGCTGGGGCAGTCGACGCGGATCGGCTGGATGGCGTGCATCGCCCCCGATCCGGGCCGTCCCGAGCAGCAGGTCCATGCCACGCGCTACACGCTCAGCCTTCCCGACGGCGATCAGACGCCGCCCCGACCCCAAGGGATCGCGGCATAGGCCGCGCCCCCTTTCTTACATTTCCAGTTCCAGACGAAAGCCCTTTTGATGACAGAAATCACCATTGAAACCTATGCCGGCAAGATGAACCGCGTGGGCTATGATGCCTTCTTGCAAGGGATGCGGCAGGCGCGTTCGGAAGGGCATCGCCATGTCGATCTGGCACATTGGGTCTTTGCCTCGCTGTCCAACCAGCAAAGCGATCTGTCCCTGACGCTGACGGGTTTGGGGCTGGATCGTGGGCGCGCGCTGAAGGACCTCGACCGGATCCTGTCCGAGATGGACCGCAATGTGACCACCATTCCGGGGATTTCGGAATTTCTGGCCGATGCGCTGAACCATGCCTGGACCTATGCGACGCTGTTTTTTGCCGAGGCGCAGATCCGCACCGGCCATGTGCTGGTGGCCCTTTTGTCGGACCCCACGCTGAAACGGCAGTTGATCTCGCTGTCGTCGGTCTTTGCGCAGATCCCGCCCGAGCAGGTGGCTTCCGAGGCGCGCAGCCTCTGGGCCGGTTCGGATGAAGAGGACATGCGCCCGATGGACGGCTCGGGGCTGGTGGCAGGCGGCGATGCAGCCTCGACCGCCTCGGGCAAGGGGCAGACGGCTTTGGGGCGTTTTGCGCAGGATCTGACGGCAGAGGCGGAAGCGGGGCGTCTTGATCCGGTGGTGGGCCGCGATGACGAGATCCGCCAGATCACCGATGCGCTTTTGCGCCGCCGCCAGAACAACCCGATCCTGACCGGCGAGGCCGGTGTGGGCAAGACCGCCGTGGTGGAAGGTTTCGCGCAGGCACTGGCACGCGGCGAGGTGCCGCCCGCGCTGAAGGGCACGCGGCTTTACATGCTGGATATTCAGGCGATGCAGGCAGGCGCCTCGATGAAGGGCGAATTCGAGCAGCGCCTGAAGGCGGTCATCGACGAGGTGCAGGCCTCGCCCGTGCCGATCATCCTCTTTATCGACGAGGCCCATACGCTGATCGGCGCAGGCGGGCAGGCGGGCACCGGCGATGCGGCCAACCTGCTGAAACCGGCGCTGGCGCGCGGCACTCTGCGCACGATTGCCGCCACCACTTGGGCCGAATACCGCCAGTATTTCGAGAAAGACCCCGCGCTGACCCGTCGCTTCCAGCCGGTGACGGTGGACGAGCCCGACGTCGCCACCTGCTGCACCATGTTGCGCGGCGTGCTGGCACCGATGGAAAGCCATCATGGCGTGCGTATTTCCGACGAGGCGGTGGTGGCCGCGGTTGAACTGTCGCAACGCTATATCCCTGCGCGTCAGCTGCCTGATAAAGCCGTGTCGCTTTTGGATACCGCCTGTGCGCGGGTGGCCGTCTCGCAGGCCTCGACGCCTGCGCGTATTGCCGATCTTCAGGCCAAGATCCGCGCGCTGGACACCGAGATCGGCGCGAAAGAGGCCTCGGGTGATCTGGGCGAGGATGGCTCGGCCCGCATTGCCGAGGCGCAGGCCGAACGTGCCGAGGCCGAGGCAAGCCTTGCCACGCTAGAGGCGCGTTTTGCCACGCAGAAAAAGCTTGTGGACCAGATCATTGCGCTACGGGCGAAGATTGCGGAAGGCGCACCTGCCCCCGAGCCGGTTCTGGAACCCGCCGAAGCGGCGGAGGGGCCGGCCCCTGAAACGGATGCGCCGCAGGTACAGGACGACCCCGCCCAACTGCGGGCAGATATGCTGGCGCAGCTGGCCGAGCTTGAGGCCGAAGACCCCGAAAACCGCATGGTCTTTGCCCATGTCGATGCGCAGACCGTGGCGCAGGTGGTCTCTGACTGGACGGGCATCCCGACGGGGCGCATGGTGCGCGACCAGCTGGAGGCCGTGCTGACGCTGCAGGACACGCTGAAGGACCGCGTGATCGGGCAGGACCACGCTTTGGGCGCCATCGCGCGCCGGATCGAGACCGCGCGGGCAGGGCTTGCCAACCCTGAAAAACCGCTGGGGGTCTTCATGTTGGCAGGCCCCTCGGGGGTCGGTAAAACCGAAACCGCCGTGGCACTGGCCGAGGCGCTTTACGGTGGCGCGCAGAACATGATCACCATCAACATGTCCGAATTTCAGGAGGCCCATACGGTCAGCCTGCTGAAAGGCGCGCCTCCCGGATATGTGGGCTATGGCGAGGGTGGCCGGCTGACGGAGGCCGTGCGCCGCAAGCCCTATTCGGTGGTGCTGCTTGACGAGATCGAGAAGGCCCACCCCGATGTGCATGAGCTGTTCTTCCAAGTGTTCGACAAGGGCGTGATGGAAGACGGCAATGGCCGTGCGATCAATTTCCGCAATACGCTGATCCTGCTGACCTCGAATGTCGGCACCGAGGTGATCATGGAGATGGCCGATGAGGGGCGCAAAATCCCTGACCTCGATCAGGTAACCGAGGCCCTGCGCCCGCATCAGCTGACGGTCTTCCCGCCTGCGCTTCTGGGCCGCATCGTGACCATCCCCTATCTGCCGCTCTCGCAGGAGGTGCTGGGTGGCATCACTAAGCTCAAGCTGCAAGCGGTTGAAAAACGGCTGAAATCCGCCCATGATGCAGAGCTGTCCTATACCGGTGACGTGATCGCGCATATTGTCTCGGAATGCCGTGACCCGGATTCGGGCGGGCGGATGATCGACAATATCATCACCAACACGATTTTGCCCGAACTCTCGCGCGAGGTGCTGCGCCGGATGGTCTCGGGCGAGGATATTTCCCGCGTGATCATCGCGATGAAAGACGGAGCCTTTGCATATGAAATTGTCTAGTTCTTGGCTGATGATGACGGCGCTTCTGGCGCTGCCGCTCATGGGGCCGGTCGCGGCGCATGCCGATGTCGACGAAGACTGTGCCAGCGCCAAGACGCAGGTCGAGATGAACCAGTGCTATGACAAAGCCCTGACCGAGGCCGAGGCCAAGCTGCAGGCGGCCTATACGAAGGCACTGGAAAACAACAATGCCGAGGAGCCGGGACTGGCGGCAATGCTGGAAGTCGCCGAACCCGGCTGGCTGGCCTATCGTGACCAGCAATGTGCGCTGGAAAATTACTATTCGCGCGGTGGCTCGGGCTATGGTGTGTTTGTGGCCTCTTGCCGCATCAAGATGACCGAGGCACGCACGGCCTTCCTGACCGATATGGTCGAGGCGCCCTGATGTGATGCGCTGCGCGCGTGATAGGGGTGGGGATCTTCCTCCGGCGCGCGGGGCGTCTTTTCCCCTTTTACTTTACAAACAAGGATTTCTTTATGGCCGATGTTCAACCGCTTTCCAATGTGCAGATCGCGCCGACCAAAGGGTCGCTGACATGGAACTCCGAAGGCACCGAGGGGGGCTATTACCATTCGCGCAGGCTGCATGTGCCCAGCAGTGCGTCGGGCCTTACGATCGGGCGCGGCTATGACATGAAAGAAAAGACCAAAACGAAGATCATGGCCGATCTGAAGCGCGCAGGTGTCAGCACCGAAAACGCCACGCTTATCGCGGGGGCTGCGGGAAAATCGGGCGCGCAGGCCGAGAAATTCATCACCGATAACAAGCTGGAGAAATTCGAGATTTCCCAGCAGGGCCAGAAGGTTCTGTTTGATATCAGCTATGCCGAGACAGAAGCTGTTGTGATGCGCATCTGTAGCAAGGCCGACACGGTCGCCACCTATGGCGCGGTTAATTGGGGCAAGCTGCATGGGGCCATCAAGGAGATGCTGGTCGATCTGAAATTCCGCGGGGATTATGATCCCAGATCACGCAAATTCCTGCAAAAGCATGTGGCTGCTAACGATCTGGCGGCGTTCGGGGCGGAGATCGTGAAACGGATGAACTGGCTGGGCGTGCCGCAAGACCGTTTCCAACGCCGTAAGACCTTCATGGAAAAGGCGATGAAGGCCGCCAAGGTCGCGGCCTGAGGTCGCTCAGCCCGCGTCTGCCCGCGCCAGTATCGTGTCGATGGCGCGGCGATAGGCGCGGGTGGCGGGGCTTTGTGTGCTGGCCAGCGGCAGCGATGCCGTGCTTTTTCCGCCAACCTTGCGTTCCGCCCAGATCTGCAGGTCGGCTATGCTGCGCCCTGTCAGGAACGGGTTGGCCGACACGACATTCGCCCCCATCACCGTACTCACCAGCGCATCGGGATCGGCCCGCAGCGCCTGTACCGCGCCCTGCGGCCCCAGAAAATGCGCCAGATACAGCCGTCCCGCTGTGATCGGAATGCGGTTTGCGGCCAGATAACGGCGGTTCTCGCGGGTCAGGGCATAGACCATCTCGACGGACAGAACCGGATCGGTGCGCAGCGCCAGCACCTCGTCGCGGGTCAGGGTTTGCATCAGTTCGGGGTGATATTGCGAAATCATCCGCAGCCATGTCGAGATGATGAACTGCCCCGGACCAAGCGCGCTGGACCGCGGATTGCGCGCATTGGCCTGCCCGCCGCTTTCGACATGGATGATGCGGGCGATCAGGGTCCGGATCGCCTGATCATCCTCGTCCGCAGGGCCGCTTGCGGACGGGTCCGTTCCGGCAGGCGGCAGGGCTCCGTTTGCCAAGGGGGTGGCGGCACCGGCACAGGCCCATTCGCCCGCCTCTTCGACAACATAGCACTGGCGCGGCGCGTGGCCGGCGGTTTCGGCGGGCAGCCCGACATAAAGGATCTGCCCCAGCGCTCCTTCCTGTTCTGCCGCACCCGTTACCCTTAGCAGTGTGATCTTCTCCTCGGGCTGGGCGCGCCTGTCCAGACTGAAGCGCTGCGCCACCATGGCCACCAGATTGCCCGCCACGCTTTGGGACAACCCGCTTTGCAATGCGGTTGTGTAAAGCGCATCCAGCAAAAGCGGCGGGGCGTTTTCCGTGCGGAAGGCTTTGGCCGCGCGTGCGGGCAGCTCCATGCCGTCCCACGGATTGGCCGCGCGGACCCATCTGCCAGACCCGACCTGTGCCAGACTGCCGCGATACCCTTCGGGGCCATAAAGCGAGACCTGCCGAAGCTGGTTGGCCTTGGTTGTGGCTGTCGAAGGTTCCAGCCGCAGCGCCATGACCGATTTTGCCGGCAGCGCAGATGTCTTTGCGCCGGTATTTGCGTCGCTCCCTGTGTCGGGCGCTGCGTCTGTCCGTGCGGTGGAGAGCGGTGCAAGCTGGCGCATGACGGCTTGTGCACCGGCCTGCGAAAACCCCGCCTGTTCCAGCAAACCCGCCCCCGATGCCTCGCGCCGTGCCAGCAGGATCTGGTCCTGAAACAGCGCGCGGCGTTGGGCCTGCGGACGGGCAATGATGGCCAAACGGTTGGCGGCGGGCCGGAAGGGGGCAGAGCGTCTTTGGGCCAGCGCACGATTGCGGCGGGCCTGATACAGGGCGAAATCTTCGGGGCTGGAGGGCGGGTTGAGCTGGAGCCGGTCACTATCGACCGCCAGCCGCGCCTGCGACAGATGCAGCGCCAAGCTTCCTTGCAGCCGCGCGGCTGGCAGGCCGTCCTCGGCCCGCGTGGCAAGGGTGCGCTCGGTCTGCGCATCGGGTTGCGGCAGCCATAGCATCAGCGGATCGCGTGGCAGGTTCAACAGCGCCACGAACGGGTCGGGTTTGGTGGCTGTGTCAGGCGGGACGGGCGGGTCTTCGACCATCGCCAGATCCTGATCTTCCGAAATCGCGCCCGTTTGTGCCGCAAGGGGGCGGGGGGGTGCGGGCCCCTCAAGGGGTGCAGTCTGGCCCGTCTCGGGGGAAGGCTGCCACCACCATGCCAGCGCAACGGCCCCAAGCGCCAGAGCGGCTGCGCCAAGGAGCAGACGCCGTGCAATCCGTGCGCGCCGGCGCGCGCGCGCGCGCGCATTTGCGGCACGGAACGCGGGGTCGATCCCGTCTTTAGGGCTCATTTGTACACCCCGTTCATCAGCCGCAGCTTCTTGATGACGGGTGTATCTTCTTTCGGCGCGGCAGGCGGGGGCGCGGTGCGCTGGGGCGTTTGGCGGACGGGCGATGTGCGCGGTGTCTCTTCCCTGACGACGGTTTTCGGCGCGGGGCAGGCCACATCGGGGGCCAGAATGATCTGGCGATAGAGGGCGGCTGCGGCGTCTTCGGTGACGGCTTCGCTTGTGTCGTCACGCTCGTTGAAATAGCCGCGCACGGCCGCGCGCGAGCCCGCACCCCATTTGCCATCGATGCTTTGACGGTAACAGCCCATGCGTGCGAGTTCGGTCTGGATCGCGCGGGCCATCTGTGCGGCAGGCGGGTCGAAGGCACCTTCATTGACCAGCGCCCGATAGGTTTCGGGATTGTCCTGACGCAGGGCGATCCGGCTGGCGAGATCCCGCGCTTGGGTGCCATCTTCGGGCGTGGGTGTCAGGAAGGCAGGGCCGATCAGCCCCAGAATGATCGAAGGCTGGGGCAGACCTTTTGCGATCGGAATGGCGGCCAGTGTCTCGTCGGGCACCTGCGTCAGATCCGCACCTTGCGGCGGGGCGTAACGGAATGCGGCGGGCAGGGGGGCGGCGCTGCTGTCCTCGGGGGCCGGAGCCGAGATCTGCACCGTGGCAGGGGCCGTTTGGGCAACCGGTGTCAGCATCAGATCCGGCGCATCGGAGGCCGCATCGCTCCAGAAGCCCGCGAAATAGGCCGAAACCGGTTGTGCGGAGGCCAGATCACCGGCCTGTTGCAGCCGCGCAAACAGCCGGTCTCCGCCGTCGGGGCAGGTCTCGCCCGGCGCGGCGCTGGCAATCAGCCGGATCCGGTCCGATCGTGGCAGGGTGCGCGGAGCGGCAGGGGCACCGGAGGCCTGCGCACAATTACCGCTCAGCAGCACGGTCTGTGACAGGCCACTCTGGATGATCAGGTTGCGCAGGGCGCTTTCGGTCAGCCGCGCGCCGCTCTGTGCCATATCGCCATAGACTGCCACCACCATTCCGCGCCCTGCCTGATGCGCCTGCCCCAGCGCTGTGGCGATTGCCGCCTGATCCGGCGCGCGGGCCACGGTTGTGCGGGTGGCACCGGCAGTGGTCAGGGCCTTCGCGGCACTCTGGGGCAGGCCCGCCCCGTTTTGCGTCAGGTCGACCACCAGCGCATCCCAGATTTCGGCGGGGGCGTCCTGTGCCATTGCCTGTCCTGCACCAAGGCCGAAGCCCGAAGCCAAGCCCACCCCCAGGCATGTCATAACCAAGCTGGGGCCGTCCGGCAGCCTGCGCGCCGCTTCTTTCTCGGGGGGCGTGTCGATAGGGTGATTACGGCGCATCGGGATAGACAGAGAGCGTAAAGCCTCTTTCCTCTTTCGTATCGACTTCCAGATAGCGCGCTTCGAGATAGCCCCGTGCAAGGCAGTCGCTCTCACCGCGGATGTCGAATTGTTGCGGTGCGGCGCACATCGGGGTGGCTCCCTCGACCAGCACCTTTCCGAACGGGTCGGTGGCCAGCACATAGACAAACCGCGCATGTAACGGCTGGTCGGTCAGCTGCGCGCATTGGCCCGGCCCGATCACCCACCAGCCTTTCGTTTCAAAGAGATCGTCGCGGGACTGGCCGAATGCCGCGCTGAAGACATCCAGTGTTTCATTGCACAGCCGGAAGCCCGCCGGTTCGGTCTGTGCCGCGCTCCTGTCTGCGGCAAGCCCCCCGATTGCGCCCGCCAGAAGCCCTGCCACCAGCCAACTGCCCGCGCAAGGGCGCAAGCGGGAGCGGGGCTGCTGTATCGCGGCGGCGGTCATGTCGCACTCCATGCGGGCAGTCGCGGCGCAGGCGCGGGAAGGGAAAGCACGGGCTTTCACGTCACGGCCTCCGGGGGTCATCATATCCCAAAGCATAGCACATGGGCCTGTGGCAAGCCCATGTGTTTTCCTGATCTGGCGCGCGGCTCAGGGATTGGCTTTGGCCGCGGTGCCTGCGCGCAGGGCGTCCATCTTGGTGCGGGCCTCTTCCTGCGCCTTGGCAAGATCTTCTGCCGAGAGCTTTTCTTCCAGCTGGTCACGCAGCTTCGCTGCGTCGGGATGGTTCCGTGCGGCTGCCAGATTGGCGTAGACATAGGCCTCGCCCAGATCTTCGGTGATGCCGGTGCCGCTCTGATAGGCCAGCGCCATCTCGTACAGCCCCAGCGCATTGCCCTGATCGGCGGTCTTCTGGAACAGCGCCACGGCCTTGGCGGGATCGGCCTTGATGCCGGTGCCATTTTTCAGCGCAAGGCCCAGAAGGTTGCGGGCCGCGATATGGCCCTGATCGGCGGCTTTGGTCCATTCTGCCACGGCTTTGGCCTCATCCTTGGCCATGCCGCGCCCGTTCATATAGACGACACCGCAATTGAACGCGCCATTCGCATCGCCTTGGTCGGCGGCCGCGCAGACCAGCCTTGCGCCCTCTTTGTAATCGCGCACCACGCCGCGCCCGTCGAGATACATCAGGCCCAGACGGTTCTGTGCCTCGGCGGACCCCTTCTCGGCAGCGGCGCGATAGAATTCGGTCGCGCGGGCGGGGTTCTTGGCGGTGCCCAGACCCAATTCGTAGAACCGGCCCAGATAGAACCCTGCATCGGCATTGCCGGCATTCCACGCGTCTTCGAACCCTTTCGCGGCCGCTTTCACATCGCCCTTGTCAAGCGCGGCCACTGCCGGTGCAAGAGGGTCATCTGTCGGGGCGGTCTGGGTTTGCTGGGCCAGCGCCGGAATGGATGTTGCCGGAAGCGACAGGGGCAGGGCGCAAAGCGAAAGAAGAACAATAGGGGACAAGCGCATGATCTGATCCTGATTAAATAGGTCTAATGATGATTGGCCCATCGCTAGAGCGACAGGCCCGTTCATGCAAGCCCGTAAAACAGCTTCTTGCGGCAATTCGCATCCCGACTTTCGGGACGCGCGCCGGGTCGAGGCGGTATAACCGGACACGATTTCTCTCACAGGCAGAGATATTCAGCATTTATTAGAACTTGGGGCTTGCCGTACACGGTCGATCATTAATAAGAGAGGATAACTTTCTTTTCTGATCGCTTTCTATCTCGATATTCTTTGGGGGCTGGTGTGGTAATTCGTCATTTCATTGTTACAAAGTTCAAGCGTAACGATTTTGCAGCAGTGGCCCGCCCCCCGCGCGGCAAACGGATTGCCCTTCTCCTGCGCACCACGGCTCTGGCCTTGGCAATGATGGTCGGCGCGGGTCAGGTCTGGGCGGATAGCTATATCTGGACCGGCTCTGATGGCCAGTGGAGCGCGGATGCCAACTGGGATCTCGCCGCGACGCCGGGATCGGATGTCGCAAATCACGATACGGTCACCTTCAGCGATGGCGCAACGACCCGGCAGGTCGACCTCGACGGGCAAAGCTGGTCGCTCAGCGGGATGACCTTTGACAGCACCACGCCCTACACGCTCAGCGATGGCAGCATCATGCTTGTGGCAACAGATAGCGGCGATCCTGCTGCGTTGAACTTCCTCGGCCCGACCAGTCCCGATCTGACGGGCGTGGGTTTCCTTCTGGCCGCCGATACCGAGATCACCAACGCGGCCCCGCTGACCACCATCGCGGCGAATTTCTCCGGCGCAGGCAACCTGAGCGTGGACGCAGGTGATGGCAATACCGTGGTGTTTACGGGCCTCAACACCCAGTTGGGCGACACGTCGGTGCAATCGGGCACCCTTGAGGTAATCGGCGGCTCGGCCCTGAGCGATTATGGGGTGGTGTCGCTGGAGAGCGCGGGCACGGCGTTGATCGTCGAGACCGCCGAGACCGTCGGCGGGCTCAGTGGTGTCGCGGGCAGCACGGTCACGCTCAATGATGACCTGACCGTGGCGAGCGGGATGACACCCTTTCCCACCACTTATGGCGGGGTGATCTCGGGCACCGGGTCTTTGATCGTCGCTGGCGCGGATCTGACGCTGTCGGGGGTCTCGGAGTATAGCGGATCGACGGAGGTCAGCGGCGGCACGCTGACGGTGACCGGGACGGGGTCTCTGGCCAGCCGGTCGGTCGAGGTGGGCGGTTCGGGGCAGCTTGCGACCGCAGGCGGGGCGCTGGATGCCGAGGCCTCGGTGGTGCTGGATGGCGGCTGGACGCTGTCGGGCGACGAGACGGTGGCGTCGCTGTCGGGCACGGGGGCTCTGGGGCTTGGCGATGCGGATCTGACGCTGGGCTCGGTCGGGTTCTCGGGCACGGTGGAGGGCACGTCTGCGGCGGTCCTGTCGGTTGCGGGCAGCACGGGCAACAGCCTGAGCGGCGATCTGTCGGGCTTTGCGGGCACGCTGGCCCTGAGCAATGCGGACCTGTCGATTGCCGATGATCTCTCGGGCCTTGTGACGCTGTCTTCGGGCACGCTGTCGACCAGCGCGGCGGCGCTGTCGGCGGGGGTCTCGGTGACGGGCGCGGGCGCGATCATGGCCACGGGCAGCGGCGAGACGCGGCTGTCGGGGGCGCTGGATCTGTCGGGGGCGCTGTCTCTGGGCAGCAGCGACGGGCTGGCGCTGGATATGACGGCGGGGGTGATCGACAGCGGATCGACGCTGACGCTGACCTCGGGCAGCCTGCGGCTGGTGGATCAGGAGGCGGCGGATCTTCTGGCGGCGCTGTCCTCGACCGAGGTACAAAGCGGCGCGGTGCTCGATCTGGACGGTCAGGCGCTGACGCTGGCGGATCTGCAGGGCGCGGGCGAGGTGAGCAGCACGTCGGCGGCGGTTCTGACGCTGGCCGATGGCACGTTCAGCGGGGCGCTTTCGGGCGCGCTGTCGCTGGTCTCGACCGGCGATCTGACGCTGTCGGGGGTCTCGGAGTATAGCGGATCGACGGAGGTCAGCGGCGGCACGCTGACGGTGACCGGGACGGGGTCTCTGGCCAGCCGGTCGGTCGAGGTGGGCGGTTCGGGGCAGCTTGCGACCGCAGGCGGGGCGCTGGATGCCGAGGCCTCGGTGGTGCTGGATGGCGGCTGGACGCTGTCGGGCGACGAGACGGTGGCGTCGCTGTCGGGCACCGGGGCTCTGGGGCTTGGCGATGCGGATCTGACGCTGGGCTCGGTCGGGTTCTCGGGCACGGTGGAGGGCACGTCTGCGGCGGTCCTGTCGGTTGCGGGCAGCACGGGCAACAGCCTGAGCGGCGATCTGTCGGGCTTTGCGGGCACGCTGGCCCTGAGCAATGCGGACCTGTCGATTGCCGATGATCTCTCGGGCCTTGTGACGCTGTCTTCGGGCACGCTGTCGACCAGCGCGGCGGCGCTGTCGGCGGGGGTCTCGGTGACGGGCGCGGGCGCGATCATGGCCACGGGCAGCGGCGAGACGCGGCTGTCGGGGGCGCTGGATCTGTCGGGGGCGCTGTCTCTGGGCAGCAGCGACGGGCTGGCGCTGGATATGACGGCGGGGGTGATCGACAGCGGATCGACGCTGACGCTGACCTCGGGCAGCCTGCGGCTGGTGGATCAGGAGGCGGCGGATCTTCTGGCGGCGCTGTCCTCGACCGAGGTACAAAGCGGCGCGGTGCTCGATCTGGACGGTCAGGCGCTGACGCTGGCGGATCTGCAGGGCGCGGGCGAGGTGAGCAGCACGTCGGCGGCGGTTCTGACGCTGGCCGATGGCACGTTCAGCGGGGCGCTTTCGGGCGCGCTGTCGCTGGTCTCGACCGGCGATCTGACGCTGTCGGGGGTCTCGGAGTATAGCGGATCGACGGAGGTCAGCGGCGGCACGCTGACGGTGACCGGGACGGGGTCTCTGGCCAGCCGGTCGGTCGAGGTGGGCGGTTCGGGGCAGCTTGCGACCGCAGGCGGGGCGCTGGATGCCGAGGCCTCGGTGGTGCTGGATGGCGGCTGGACGCTGTCGGGCGACGAGACGGTGGCGTCGCTGTCGGGCACCGGGGCTCTGGGGCTTGGCGATGCGGATCTGACGCTGGGCTCGGTCGGGTTCTCGGGCACGGTGGAGGGCACGTCTGCGGCGGTCCTGTCGGTTGCGGGCAGCACGGGCAACAGCCTGAGCGGCGATCTGTCGGGCTTTGCGGGCACGCTGGCCCTGAGCAATGCGGACCTGTCGATTGCCGATGATCTCTCGGGCCTTGTGACGCTGTCTTCGGGCACGCTGTCGACCAGCGCGGCGGCGCTGTCGGCGGGGGTCTCGGTGACGGGCGCGGGCGCGATCATGGCCACGGGCAGCGGCGAGACGCGGCTGTCGGGGGCGCTGGATCTGTCGGGGGCGCTGTCTCTGGGCAGCAGCGACGGGCTGGCGCTGGATATGACGGCGGGGGTGATCGACAGCGGATCGACGCTGACGCTGACCTCGGGCAGCCTGCGGCTGGTGGATCAGGAGGCGGCGGATCTTCTGGCGGCGCTGTCCTCGACCGAGGTACAAAGCGGCGCGGTGCTCGATCTGGACGGTCAGGCGCTGACGCTGGCGGATCTGCAGGGCGCGGGCGAGGTGAGCAGCACGTCGGCGGCGGTTCTGACGCTGGCCGATGGCACGTTCAGCGGGGCGCTTTCGGGCGCGCTGTCGCTGGTTTCGACCGGCGATCTGACGCTGTCGGGGGTCTCGGAGTATAGCGGATCGACGGAGGTCAGCGACGGCACGCTGACGGTGGCGGGCAGTGTCGGGGATGTCGATGTGGCCGCCGGTGCGCAGATGGATGTGCTGACTGGCGGCTCTGCGGGGCAGATCACGCTGGCGGGATCGGGCAGCAATGCGGGCGAGATCTCGGGGCTGGTGCAGAGCGCGGGCAGCTTTGTGAACAGCGGCACCATTACCGGTGCGGTCGGCCTTTCGGGCGGGCAGTTGGAGAATGACGCAGAGGGTGCGATCGCGGGCGTGTTGGCGGTTTCTGGCGGGGCCGTGGTCACGAATGCGGGCGCGCTGGCCGCGCTGAGCCTGAGCGATGGCACCGTGACCACAACCGGCACGTTGGGGACGGCGACGGTTACGGGCGGCAGCCTGCTGAATAGTGGCATCCTGTCAGGGGATGTGCTGCTCTCGGACGGGACGCTGGACAATAGTGGCGAGCTGTCGGGCGCGACCACGGTTGAGGGCGGTACGCTTGAGAATAACGGTCGTGTCAGCGGCAGCGTGACGCTTGCTTCGGGCATGGTGAACAATACCGATACCATCACCGGTCTGGTGACGGTGGAGGGCGGCACCTTTACCAATGATGGCGCGCTGGCCGGACTGGATATTTCTGCCGGCACGCTGGTCAATCATGCAAGCGCTCAGGTGACGGGGGCGTTGACGGTCTCCGGCACGGGGCTTGTGACGAATGCGGGTTCGCTGGCCTCGGTCGAGATGACGGGCGGCACGCTGGGCAATAGTGGCACCCTGACCGAAGCCGTGGTGCAGGCGGGGGCGCTGACCAATGACTTTGGCGGGGCGATTGGCACTCTGCGCCTGAGCGAGACCGGCAGCGTGATCAATAGCGGCACTCTGGCCACGGCGATTGTCAGCGGGGGAACGCTGACCAATAGCGCCAGCGGCACCCTGACATCGGCCCTGTCGCTTCTGGCTGGCAGTGTTGTCAATGAGGGCGTGATCTCGGGCGATCTGACGCTGACCGGCGGCAGCCTGACCAATAACGGCGCCATCCGCGCGGATCTCGATATCAGCGACGCGACGGTCACCGGTGCAGGCACGATCACTGGCGATGTGACGCTGCGCGCCGGCGGTGACCTGACGGTGACCAGCATGCTTGACGGCTCGGTGGCGGTGCTGCTGGGCGGCACGCTGACGCTGTCGGATGCCGATGTTTCGGGCGGGATCGACAATGCGGGCACTGTCGTGCTGAGCGGGTCGGTCAATGTGGATGGCGATTTCACCAATACCGGCACGCTGACCACCTCCGGCAGCACGCCGGTCCTGCTGACGCTGACCTCGGGCAGTTTCTATGCCGGTGGTGATATCGATGCCTCGGCCAGCAGCCTGATCATTACGGCGGGCGAGATCCAGATTCTGGCGGGCTTCAGCGTGACCGGCGATGTCACCTATGACGGCACGGTCACCAATGCCGGTCTGGTCGAACTTGGTCAGGATCTGAAAAACAATCTGGTCAACCAGACGGGCGGTCAGGTTTCGGTGACGGCCAATGTCGATGGGGCGGGGTTCGATGTCACCAATAGCGGCACATTCGCCATCGCGGAAGGTTTCGGGCTGGGCAATCTGGACCTGTTCCAGAACGAGGGCGATCTGGTTCTGGCCGACACGGCCAGCCTTGCGGCGCAGCGGTTTACAGGCAGCGGGACCCTCACGCTGAATTCCGGTTCGGTGCTGGATATCTCGGACAGTTTCGTGCTGGGATCGGGGGGCGCTCTGACGGTCTTGGGGGCGGCGGCCTCGCTGGGCAGCAGCGCCTTGCTAACGCTGTCCTCGGGCAGTCGCCTGACAGTCGAGGACGGCCAGAGCCTGAACGGGCAGGCCACGACGGTCGATAGCGCGGGCAATATCATCGTCGGGCAGGATGCCAGTCTCGTGCTGGCGGGGCTTACCTCAAGCGGCAGCCTGACCAATAGCGGGACATTGACCACCACCACCGCCCTGACCAGCACCGGAACGCTGGTCAATAGCGGCACGATCACAAGCGGGCTGATCGTTGCGGGCGGGACGGCCACCAGCACCGGCAGCCTTGGCGACTGGACGGTGAGCGACGGGCGTCTGTCGCTTGCGGGCACAGGCGCTGCGGGGGTGATCACCGGCGGCGAGGTCGATATTGACGGCACGGTGGGCAGCATCGCGCTTTCGGGCGGCACGCTGGATCTCTCGGGGCAGTCGGGTGTGATCACGCAGGAGGGCGGCAGCGTCACGCTGTCGGGCGGCGTGGCCGACGGGCTTGTGGCCAGTGCCGGAGAGGCGACGCTTTCGGGCGGCACGTTGGCCGGTGCATTGGCGGTGTCCGGCACGGCGGATGTGACAGTGGGCATGGCGCTGACCAATGCTGTGACGCTGGAAGAGGGCGCGCTGACGCTGACTGCTGCGGGCAGCATCGCGGGGGATCTGGGCTTTGCGTCGGGCAGCTTCACCAATGCGGGCACGCTGAGCGGCAATCTGGCGCAGGATGGCGGCAGCACTGAAAATAGCGGCACGATTTCGGGCGGCGTCATGCTGACCAATGGCAGCTTTACCAACCTCGCCGGCGGGCTCACGGGGGGCGTGACGCAATCGGGCGGCGATCTGGTCAATGCGGGCATTCTGGCCGCGCTGGAGCTTTCGGGCGGCACGGCGCTTTCGACGGGCGAGATCCTCGGAGCGGTCGATATTTCGGCGGGCAGCCTCGACAATGACGGGACGATTGGCGGTCTGGCGACGGTCACCGGCGGTCGTCTTGACACGAGCGGTGCCATTTCCGGCGGGCTGACACTGGCGGGCACCGATGCCGAGGTCGACAATAGCGGCAGCGTGACCGGTGCGATCACCGTCTCTGCGGGCGCGCTGACCAATAGCGGAGCGCTGAATGGCACCCTGACCCAGACCGGCGGCAGCGTGATCAACGAAAGCAACGCGACCCTTGCGGGCGATGCCACCGTGTCGGGGGGCAGCCTCGAGAATGCGGGGACGATTGGCGGCGATCTTGATCTGCTTGCGGGGAGTGTGACCAATAGCGGCAGCGTGACCGGCGATACCAGCGTGTCGGACGGGGCGCTGCTGGTGTCGGATGGTGGCAGCTTCTCGGGCGATGTGGTCCTTGCCGGTGATAGCGGCGCGGGCGGGGCTGTCGTGCAACTCTCGGGCCAGACCAGCGTGGGCGGGGATCTGGTGAATGACGGCACCATCACGACCGCCGACAGCACGGGGGCCGGTGTCAGCGTGGCCGGTGATTTCACCAATAACGGCACGATTGACGGCTCGACAGGCCAGATCAGCATCACGGCCTCGACCATTATCGTGGCCGATACGGCCTCGGTTCTGGGCGATGTCGTGCTGGAGGGCGCACTGGTCAATGCGGGCATGGTCGAGCTGACCAATGATCTGGAAGACGATGTCACCAACCAGCTTGGCGGCACGATCTCCGTGACCACCGATGTGTCGGGCGCAGGCTATGACCTGACCAATGCGGGCGCGCTGGTTGTTGCGGATGCCGTGGCCTTCACCGGTCTGGGGGTGGTCGACAATAGCGGCACCATCGATCTGGGCGCAGGGGCAGAACTGGCCTCGGCCACGATGAACAATAGCGGCGAGATCACGCTGGGCGCGGGGGCCGTTCTTTCGGGCACCGGCAACACGCTCAATAATGACGGTACGATCACCGTTGGCGATAGCGGCACGGTCACCGATGCGGGCGCGATCAACAACAGCGGCACCATCACCTATGACGGGTCGGGCGTTCTGGCCGCCGATACGGGCGATAACGGCACCGCGCTTGTCAATGACGGTCTGATCCAGACTGTCGCAGGCGGCAATGATACCATCGTGATCGGTGATGGCAGCGCCAACAGCTTCGAGAATACCGCCACCGGCACTTTCGTCATCGGTGCGCTGGACAGCGTCGTGGCGACGCAGACCGATCTGGACAATGCGGGGGCGCTGAGCATCGGCAGCGGGGCCAGCCTGAGCCTTGCCAACCTGACCAATACCGGCACGCTGGAAAATGCCGGAACACTGGATGTGTCTGGCAGCCTGACCAATGCGGGCGGCGCGATCGTCAATAGTGGCGCGGTCAGCGCCGATCTGGCAATGACGGCAGGCACGCTGGCCAATAGCGGTACTTTGGCCGAGGTCACGCTGGCGGGCGGCACGCTGACGCAAAGCGCAGGCAGCATTGCGGCGCTGTCGGTCACCGGTGGCAGCGCCACGCTTTCGGCGGGCAGCGTCACGGGCGATCTGGGTATCACCGGCGGCAGCGCGGAGCTGGCCGGAGCCGCCAGCGTGTCTGGCACCACCCGCGTGGGCAGCAGCGGCAGCCTGACCAATGCGGGGCAACTGGCCGATCTGGTCAGCGCGGGCACGACCGTGACAAGCGGCACGGTGACGGGGAATGCCACGATCACCGGCGGCAGCTTCACGTCCACCGGCACCATCCTTGGCAGCGCGACGCTATCGGGGGCGGCGCAGGCACAGCTGTCCGGCACCATCGCGGGCACTCTGGCCCTGAGCGATACGGCCAGCGCCGAGATCCTCTCCGATCTGTCGGTGGCCGATGTCACGAACACGACCGAGAGCAGCCTGCTGCTGAGCGCGGGCACTCTGGCGGTTGCCAGCGGCAGCCTGACCAATACCGGCACGCTGGAGATCGCGGGCGGCACGCTGGAGGCCGCGGTCGAGAACGCGGCCACGCTGGTGATGACCTCTGGGGTGATTGAGGGCGATCTGGCGGCGGGTGGTCGCTCGCAGACCGCATTGGCGGGCAGCCTGAACGGAGCGCTGGCCATCACCGATGCTGCCAGCGTCGAGGTGACGGGCGATCTGGACGGGGTGACCTCGATCAGCCAGACCAGCAGCAGCGCGCTGGTGCTTTCGGCTGGAACGCTCAGCCTGACGGGCGCGCAAGGCGTCAGCAATGCGACCACGGTGTCGATCACCGGCGGCACGCTGCTATCTGACGCAGGTGCGGTCTTCACCAACGCGGCAGATGCCACGCTTTCGGTCGCGTCGGGGGGCACGCTCTCGATGGATGTCGAGAACGAGGCCGGGGCCCAGATGCTACTGGCCGGTGCCATGAACGGCGATCTCGTCAATGCCGGAACCGTGTCACTGACCGGTTCGCTGACAGGCGATGTGAGCAATGAAACCGGCGCGGCGCTCGCGCTTTGGGGCGAGGTCACCGGCACGGTCTCCAATGCCAGCGGGGCGCTTCTGGCGCTTGCGGGGACTGTGGATGGCGATGTCAGCCAAGCCACCGGCGGCGTGTTGACGGTGGCGGCAGATGACAGCGCGACGATCACCGGATCGCTGTCGGGGCTGGGCCAGTTCGACATTGATGGGGCGTTGGCCATTGGCGATGAGTTCACCCTCGGCACGGCGGATGACGATGCGCAGGACGCGGTCCTGACGCTGGCAGGCGGTCAGCTTTCGGCGGGCAGCTTCCGCAATTTCGGCACCGTTTATCTGTCCGAGGATGCGGCGGTCAGCGCCGCGACGACCAACTATTCCACCGTCTATGTCACGGGCGGCGCGTCGATTTCGGGCAGCTATAGCAATGCGTCGGGCAGCCTTCTGTCCTTGGCTGATGACACCACGACAACCACGTTGAGCATTGATGGCGATGCGGCGCTGAACGGGACCATCGTCCTTGATGCGGCTCTGGGTGCGACGGATCAGTCGGCGGATAAGATCGCGGTGTCGGGCGCGCTGAGCGGCCATGCCACGATCGTCTTCAACAATCTGGCAGGCGATGATTACGCCCTGCTTGACGACGATCTGGCGATCCTCACCTATGGCAGCAATAACGGCTTCAGCGCCACGACTTCGGGTCTGCCGGAGACGGGGGCGGTGCTTTATGCGCTGTCCGATGACAGCAGCTCGAACACCATCAACCTGATTTCCGGTGCCAACCCTGCCTTCGGCGGGATCGCCTCGGGGCTGGCGCTGACCCAGTCCTTGATGGGCTCGGTGATCAACCGTCCGACCAGCCCCTATATCTCGGGTCTGGCCGCTGCGACAGAAGATGACGATCTGTGCGGCTTTGGCGGTTGGGGCCGGTTCGTTGGGGGTAAGGCCACCGCCACCGGCGCGTCGCAGACCGCGCTTGGCACCTTCCAGAACGAGGTCGAGGCGACCTATGGCGGGGCACAGGCGGGCTTTGACCATAGCTGCTTCAAGGATATCATCGGCGGCTGGAATGTCAGCTTCGGCGGGATCGGCGGCTTCAACATCGGCAAGATCGAACAGCCGGTCTATCTCTTCGATACCTCGACCGCGACGCTGAACACCGCGATCAAGACCAGCGAGAACAAGATCGATTTCAACCAGATCTATGGCGGCGGATATATCGGCCTGTCCAAAGGGCGCTGGGTGGCCGATCTGCAGGCGCGGGTGGACCGCACAAGCTATGACATCAAGAACCGTGCGACCGCGAACGAATATGGCGAGGCGCTGGGGCTGGATGACCAGAGCTACGACAGCCACGGCTATACGGTGTCGGGCTCTGTGGGCTATGCCTTCTCGCTTGACAGCCTTGTGTCGGGGATGAACCTCGTGCCCTCGGCGGGCTTCTCGTGGACGCGTTCGCAGGCGGATGATATCTACTTCTCGAACGACCCCGATGATAGCACCGATGATGGCGTGCTGGAATTCGACCCGATCACCAACAAGATCGCCTTCACCTCGCTGACACTGTCGCGCGGGCAGATCCTTGCCTCGGGCACCGAAGCGATCAACTATTTCGCGACGGGCACCTATTATCACGATTTCGGTGACTCCGCGAAGGCGACCTATTACGTGCTGGATGATGAGGGCAACAAATCGGGCACCGGTCTGGATGCCACCAACGAATTGCTGACCGATTACGGCGAGATCAGCTTTGGTCTGAACTATACCAAGGTTCTCAACCCCGGCATGGCGCTTCCGGCGCGGCAGTTCGATGCCTCGGCACGCTTCGACGGGCGCTTCTCCGATCAGCTTGACGGCTGGGGGGTTACGGCACAGCTGCGCTGGCAGTTCTGATCCGGTCGGGCCGGAACAGGGGCGGGGGGTTGACCAAATCGGGTGACCCCCTACAAAGGAACGGATTTTACGCGGCTATCTTGCTGGTCGCACCTTTGGAAGAAAGCTTTCGGGACGATGTCACTTTTCAGTAAGGTCGCATGGAAAGAGGGGCTGTTTCTGCAGCCGCACCACCTGCAGCAGGCAGATCGCTATCACGAGTATCTGACGCGCGCGCGTGTGGGGGTGCTCAGCCCCTATCCTTGGGGGATTGCGACCCTGCGGCTGGATCGTGACAAGGCCCAGCTTGGCCAGATCGGGCTGACCGAGGTTTCCGGCATCATGCCGGATGGCACGCCGTTCGATGCGCCGGGGGTCTCGCCCCTGCCGCTGGCGGTCGAGGTGCCCGAGGATGGCGCGGGGCTGGATATCTGGCTGACATTGCCCGATGCGGCGATCAATGGTCAGGACATCGCGCCTCAGGCCAAGGATGCCAGCACGCGCTATGTGCTCGACAGCGATACCGTGGTCGATAACCAGTCCGCCAGCCGGTCCGAACAGGTGATCGAAGTGGCCCATCCGCGCCTCGAGATCGCCATCCGCAAGACCCCGCGTCCGGGCTACCAGAACATCCGTCTGGGCCGCGTGCTGGAGCTGCGCGACGGCATCGTGACGCTGGATGACCGCGTGCCGCCCTCGGCGCTGCGCCTGCCTGCGCATCCGGCCTATGATGGCTATCTCAGCCGTGTGATCGGCTGGATCGAGGCCAAGCTGGAGACGCTGGCCCGCTATGCCTCGGACCCGACGTCGGGCGGGGGGATGCAGGCCAGCGACTATCTGATGCTGATGGTGCTCAACCGCGAGCTTCCGGTGCTGCGGCATCTGAAATCCATGGCTAATGTCCATCCCGAGCGGCTGTATGAACGGCTGATCGCATTGGCCGGCGAGCTGACGACCTTTGATCAGGGCGACCGCCATGCGCGCGATTACGGCGGCTATAAACATGATCTGCCCAATGAAAGCTTCCAGCCCGTGGTCTCGGATATCCAGCGTCTTCTGGCGCGCGATGTGGGCCGTGCGGTGCGCCTGCCGCTACAGGAGGTGCGCGCCAATTCCTTCGCCGCCCTTGTCAATGACCGCTCGCTTTTCGCGCAGGCGACCTTCGTGCTGGAGGTCTCTTCGGGGCTGCCGCTGACGCAGGTGCAAAGCCAGTTCCCTCAGCTGTGCAAGGTCGGGCCCTCGACCCAGATGAAGACCATCATCAACAACAACCTCCCCGGTATCGGGTTGGTGCATCTGCCCAATCCGCCGCGGCAGATCCGCGTTGTGTCCACCAACGTCTATTTTCTTTTGGACAAATCCACCCAGCTCTGGCGCGAGTTCTCGACCGCGCCCGCGATCGGGATGCATTTTGCCGGTAACTGGCCGGATCTGAAGCTGGAACTCTGGGCCGTACCGGAGAGCGCCTGATGTCGGATGATGACGATAAGACCGTCTTCGGGCAGCCGCTGCCCTCTTTCCCGCCGCGCAAGGATGCAGGACGACCGGCGGCGCCCCAGCCGCCCGCCCGCGAGGATGACACATGGCTTGGCGGGGCGCTGAAGCCGCAGCAGGGTTATCCTGCCGCGTCCCCCCAACAGCCGCCCTATCCTGCGCCTCAGCCCCCGCAGGGCTGGGGGCATCCGGTGCCGCCACAACCACCGCAGCACGTGCCCCAAGGCGGCTATCCCGGGCAGAACCCGCCCGGTCCCAACCCCTATCTGCCGCCCCAGCAGCCTGCGGCCACTCCCTATGGCCAGCCGCTTTACCAGCCCGATACCGGTGCGCGGCCCGAAGGCGCGGGGATGTTTCCCGATCTCAACCAGCCACAGGCGCAGGCCGCGCGCGTGGCCCCGCGCATCGCGCTGGCCGATGCACTGCGCGCTTCGGCACGGCAAAGCGGAGAGGGAGCGGCCTCGAACCCGCTTCTGGCCGAGGCCACGGGGCTTCTCATCCTGCTGGGCCGTCTGCGCACGGGGCTGGTCGAGATGCAATCCGGCCCGCTGCTGGACCATGTCGCCCGCGCGATCGATGATTTCGAGACGCGGGCCCTGGCGCGTGGCCTGCCCGCGCCGCAGGTGCGCGATGCGAAATATGCGCTTTCGGCCACGGCCGATGATATCGTGCAGAACCTTCCCGGTGCCGACCGTGGCATGTGGCTGCAATATTCGATGGTGGCGCGCTTCTTTGGCGAGCGGTCCTCGGGTGTCGGCTTCTTCCAGAAGGTCGACGAGGCGATGAAGGTGCCGGGGCAGAGCTTCAATCTGCTAGAGTTGATGCTGAGCTGTCTTCAGCTTGGCTTCGAAGGCCAGTACCGGACGCTGCCCAATGGCTCGGTCGAGCTGGCGCGTATCCGCGCCGCTATCTACGAGACCCTGCGCCGTGTCAGCCCGCGCCCCGATGATGATGTCTCGCCCGCTTGGGAGGGCGTGCCGATGCATGGCCGCCGCCAGCGCGGCGCGACGCCCGTCTGGGTGGTGGGGCTGATTGCAGGTGCGATGCTGGTGGCGCTGTTTGCGACGCTTTCCACGCTTTTGACCCGCCAGTCTGCCACGGTGCGCGATCAGGTTCTGGCGCTGCATCGCGGGATCCCCGATGTCACGATCGAGCGGACAGAGCCCGTGGTGACCCCCTATCAGGCCAGCTCGACCCAGATGCAGCGGATCAGCGATGCGCTGCAATCCGAAATCGATGCGGGGCGGGTCGAGGTGACGCAGAGCACAGATTGGGTTCTGGTGCGCGTGGGCGATGCACTGCGCTTTGCCACAGGGCGCGAGACCTTGGCCGATACGCAATCGGTGATGCCGCTTCTGGGCGCGATTGCGCAGACGCTGGATAAGGAAAACGGGCCGATCCGCGTGGTGGGTCATACGGATTCGGTGCCGATGTCGGGCCGCGGGCGTTTCAAGACCAATCAGGCCTTGTCCGAGGCGCGGGCGCAGACCGTTGCCGGTGTGCTCGAGGGGCTGGTCAAAGACCCCGCCCGTATCAGCGCCGAAGGTAAAGGGGCGACCGATCCGGTGGCCGATAACAAGACGGCTGAAGGCCGCGCCCGTAACCGCCGGGTCGAGATCATGATCCCGCGGGAGGACTGAGATGGCATTTTCTCTTCTGAAAAAGGCAGCCCGCGCGACGGCGTCCGGCTTCCGGCATAAATGGGTGCGCCGTGTGATGATCGCGCTGGCGCTGGTGGGCGCGGGGCTGGCGATCTGGTTCGGCTTTGTGATGACCGGCCTTGATCTTCTGGCCTCGCCCTGGCTTCGCGGCGGGGTGATCGCCCTGCTATATGCGGTGGTGGGGCTTGTCTGGTTCCTGCGCTGGCGCAAGCGGCGCAAGAAGGCGCAGGCGTTGGAAGACAGCCTGTTCTCGGCCCCCGCCAGCGACAGCAAGGTGCTGAACGAGCGCATGCAGGAGGCGATGGCCAAGCTGCGCAAATCGGGCGGGCGCAACTATCTCTATGATCTGCCGTGGTATGTCATCATCGGTCCGCCCGGCGCGGGCAAGACGACCGCTCTGGCCAATTCGGGCATCGAGTTTCCGGGGCAGGACGGTCTGGCCGATCATGCGCGCGGCTTTGGTGGCACCCGCAACTGCGACTGGTGGTTTGCCGAGGATGCCGTTCTGATCGACACCGCTGGCCGCTACACCACGCAAGACAGCGACCGTCAGGCCGATCAGGCCTCATGGAAGGCGTTTCTGGACCTGTTGAAAAAGGGTCGCCCCGACCAGCCGGTCAATGGCGTGATGCTGGCGTTTTCGGTGGAAGACGTGATGAACGCCACCGAGGATAGTCTTCAGGCCCATGCCGAGACCGTACGTGCCCGTCTGGCCGAACTGCACGAGACCCTGCGCATCGATGTGCCGGTCTATGCGATTTTCACCAAGGCCGACCTGATCTCGGGGTTCCGCGAATATTTTGGGTCCTTCTCGCAGTCGCGGCGCAAGCTGGTCTGGGGGCATACCTTCCAGACCCGCGACCGCAAGGCCGCCACCCATGAAGAGGTGCCCGCCGCCTTTGACGCGCTGCTGACGCGGCTGAGCGACGAGGTCGTGGACCGCATGACAGAAGAGCCCGATCCCGCCTCGCGGATCGCGATTTTCGGCCTGCCGGGGCAGATGGAGATGCTGCGCGACAAGATGGCCGAATTCCTGCGGCTGGTCTTTGAACCGACGCGCTACAAATCGGCGGCGATCCTGCGCGGCTTCTATTTCACCTCCGGCACACAGGAGGGTACGCCCGTCGATCAGGTGCTGGGGGCGATGGCGCGTGACAGCCAGTCCGAGGGCTTCCGTCCCGCTTTCATGTCGGGCAAGGGCAAGAGCTATTTCCTGCATGACCTTCTGCGCAAGGTGATCTTTGCCGAGCGCGACTGGGTGGGCTTTGACCGCAAGGCCGTGCGCCGCCGCCAGATCCTGCATACCGGCGGGCTGGCGCTGATTTCGGTGGTGACGCTTCTGGGAATGGCAGGCTTTGGCTATGCGTTCTGGAAAAGCGCCGACCAGCTGCGCGCGGCGCAGGTGGATGCCAGCGATTATGCCGATACCGCTCGCGAGGAACTGTCGAAGACGGTGATCTCGGACGATGATCCGGCACCCGTTCTGCCGGAATTGCAGCGTCTGCGCGATATGCGCGCGGGCTATGCCGACAAGACCGCCCCGCCGCTGATCGAGAATATGGGTCTGTCGCGCTGGAGCGAGCTGCATCAGGCGGCCAATCGCGCCTATTCCGACGGGCTGGAGCGGATGCTGCGCCCGCGTCTGGTGCTCTATCTTGAAAACACCATTCCGCAACTGATTGCCGACGGCAATACCGCCGGCGTCTATCGGGCGCTGAAGGTCTATCTGTTGCTGGGCGGGCAGGGGCCTGCGAAATCGTCCGATATGGCAGCGGTCGAGAGCTATTTCGACGATCTGTGGAGCGCGCGATATTCCGCCCCCGGCGAGACCCGTATCCATGACCAGCTTATGGGCCATCTGCAAGCCATGCTGCAACTCGATGGTGACCGTACCGACCTGATCGGTATCGATAATGCCATCGTGACCAAGGCCCGCGATGCCATTGTCAACCTGCCGCTGGCCGAGCAGGCCTATGCCTCGATCAAGGATCGGGCCATCAGTTCGGGGCAGACGGCCTTCGGGCTGGCCGATGCCATTGGCGGGCAGGTCGATCAGGTGCTGACCACCAATGACGGCACCGACCTGCATCAGCTTGTGGTGCCCGGTCTGTATACGTTCGAGGGCTATTGGGGCTTCTTCCTTGACGAGCTGACGAATGCGCGCGCGCGTCTGGAAGAAGATCGCTGGGTGCTGGGCGATGCCGCCGACCGTGTGGATTACCAGCGTCAGTTGGGGTCGCTGTCGCGCGATCTGCATCGCATGTATCGCCAGCAATTCGATGCGGCATGGAACAACGTGTTGTCACGTCTGGCCCTGCAGCGGATGTCGGCGGACCCGCCGCGCTATGATAAACTGGCCGTGGCGGGGTCGTCGGTCAACTCGCCGCTGCTGCGCCTTGTCGAAGAGGTGGACCGCCAGACCCGTTTGAGCCGCCTTTACGACAAGCTCGATACCCTCAGCCCCGAACAGGCGGCGCAGATGGCCGCAGGCGGGGGCGATCTGGGGGCGGCTCTGGGCGATACGGCCTTCAACCAGATCTATGCGGGGTCGGGGGTCTTCCAGCGCGTGGTGATGGACCAGCTGCGCGCCAGCTCGACCGGCAAGAGCCAGACCCGGGCGCAAAGCGCGGGCGGGGCCTCGGCCACCGATGACAGCCAGCGCGCGCAGGTCGAACGTATCAGCGGCGATTTCGCGATCTGGCACCGTCTGCTGGACGGCGAACAGGGCGGGCGCGCGATTGACGTGGTTCTGTCGAACCTGCAGGCGCTGCGCGAGAACCGGCGCAATGCGTCACTGGCACCGACCCCGGCCGATGAAACCATGCTGCGCCAGCAGCTTGCGACGCTGACGATGAACAATTCGGCCCTGCCCAAGCCGCTGGCAACCATGCTCAACGGGGTCGAGCGCGAATTCTCCTCGGTGGCGCAGGATGCGACAGTCAGCCAGCTCAATCGTGCGCTGAATGATGATGTGGGGGCCTTCTGCCGCGAATTCATCGCGCCCTATTTCCCCTTCGCGCAAAATGGCCGCCATGTGTCGCCTGCGATTTTCGGGCAGTTCTTCGGTCCCGGAGGGCGGATGGACCGCTATTTCACCACCTATCTGCAACCCTATGTCAGCCGTGGTGAAAACGGTCTGGAACCCGCGCCCGACAATGCGCTGGGGCAGCGTCTGTCGCCCGCACTCCTGCGCTCTTTCTCGCAGGCCGAAGCGATCCGTATGGCGTTTTTTGCCTCCGGTTCGTCCGAGCCGGAAGTGTCGATGTCGATCACCCATGTCAGCTCCAGCCCTTCGGTGCAGCTTGCAGTGCTGACGATGAATGGCAAGCAACTGCGCACCCAGCCCAATTCGACAGCCGCCGAGATGGTGTGGCCGGGGCAGTCCTCGGGGGTCAATCTCAGCCTCTATCCGCAAAGCGAGGGGGGCAATTCCGCGCTGAACTTCAATGACGGGCGGTGGGATATCGTGTCGTTCCTGCGCAATGGCGTGGTCAAGATCAATGGCAATGTCGCCAATGTCGCAGAGCAGGTGGGCGGGCGCTCGATCACCTATCGCTTCGAATTCGACAGCACCACGGTGCCGTTCCTCATGCCGGAACTGTCCGAATTCACCTGTCCCGTCTCGGTGGAGTAAGCCATGCAGGAGGCATCCGTTCTGAACACCGCGCCGATAGGTCTTCTGGGCAAGCATCCGGGCTATGGCGATTTCCTGCAGGCAGGGCTGGGGGCCTCGATTGTCGAGGCGCTCAACCAGTGGCTTGATGCCTCTTTGGGGGGGCTGCGTGACGAGATGGGCAATGACTGGCCTGCCTTTTGGGACCGTGCGCAAGAGCTGCGGTTCTGGGTCGGGCGCGGCCATTTCGGCCAGACGCTGGCGGGGGTTCTGCGGCCGTCCCATGACAAGGTGGGGCGGCGGTTCCCGCTGCTGCTGTTGACGCAGGGGGCGGATCTGCCCGCCCCGACCGACCCCGCCTCGGACCAGAGCCTGTGGGACAGGTTCTCGGCGCATCTCGACAAGGCGCAACCGGGACAGGGGGCTGCGGCACTGTTGCACGGGCTTGATCTGGCCTTGCCCGACGAGGCTGCGAAAGCCAGTCAGGGGCCACAGGTCTGGGCGCATCACCCCGAGGGCGACCTTGCGGCGCTGCTGCGCTCGGCTGCGACGGTCGAGCGCGAGCGCGCCATGTTGACGCGGGTCCATTTCTGGACGAAGGGGGAGGCGGGCCGCGCGGCCCAGTGGATTGCCGGACCGCAGATGCCCGATGCGCGGGTGATGGGTTGGCTCTTGGGGGGCATGCCGGAGGCGGCGTAAGGGCAGGAGACGGTGGGGATGGACGGTTTTTTCAGCAATGGTGTATTCTGTTTCGAAACGGGTGCCGCCACCGATGTGGGCTGCCGCCGGTCGATCAACGAGGACAGTCTGATCTGCCGTCCCGAATTCGGTCTGTGGACGGTGGCCGATGGTATGGGCGGCCATGCGGCGGGGGATTATGCCAGTGGCATGATCGTGCAGGAACTCGGCTCGGTCGGGGTGGCGGCCTCGGAGCAGGATCTGCAGGCGCGGTATATGGAACGGCTGGTGCGGGCAAATCAGGCGATCCGCAGCCATGCGGTCAAACTGGGCGGGCAGACCATCGGCTCGACGGTGGTTTCGCTCCTCGTGCAGGGCGAGGACTGGTTTGTCGTCTGGTCCGGAGACAGCCGCGCCTATCTGATGCGCGAGGGTCATCTGGTGCAGCAAAGCCGCGACCATACCGAGTTGCAGGCCATGCTGGACGGCGGACAGTTGCGCCCCGAAGACGCGCGTAGCTACCCGCGCAAGAATGTCATTACCCGCGCGATCGGTGTCACCGCCGAGCCGCAATGCGACATTGTTTCGGGCAAGCTCAGGGCGGGGGATCTGTTCGTGCTGTGCTCGGACGGGTTGATGGAGCATATGGCCGATCGCGAGATTGCCGCCATCGTGCGCGATTATCCGCCGCAGGCGGCCTGCAACCAGCTGATCCGCGAGACTCTGGCGCGCGGGGCACGCGATAATGTGACGGTGGTTGTGATAAGCTGCAGCCCGACCATGTTTGACGAGACGACCCAACCCGTATGACCCGCCCTCCGCATATGCCGACCGATCCGCCACAGGGCGATGAGGATGCGACCCGTCTGGCGGGCCTGCCGTCTGCTGCGCAGGCCTCCGTTCCGCAGCCTCCGGTCGTGCAGGCCCCTGTGCCGCAAGGCGATGACGAGCGCACGCAATTCGCCTTTGCGCCCGCGACGGAGGAGGCGACACGCTTCGATACGGGGGCGGCAGCGGGCGCCCCTTCGGCCAAGCCATCCGCAGGGCAGGCCGATCTCAAGATCGGGACGCTGATCAACAACAATTACCGCGTCACCGCCGAGCTGAAGGCCGGAGGCATGGGCTCGGTCTATCGCGGGGTGGAGATCGGGACGGGGGATCCGGTGGCCATCAAGCTGGTGCTGTCGGTTCTGGCCGAGCACGAGCAGACCGCCATGCTGTTTCGCCGCGAGGCCCGCACGCTGCGCCAGCTGACCCATCCGGCCATCGTGCGCTATTACAATTACGTGCAGGACCCGCAACTCGACCGGTATTTCCTTGTCATGGAATATATCGACGGGATCGCGCTGTCGGATTACGTGGTCAGCCGTGGCACGCTTGGCTCGGAAGCGGCGCTGACTCTGATGGAACGGCTTGCGGGGGGCTTGGGGTCCGCCCATGCGCTGGGAGTGATCCACCGCGATCTTTCGCCCGATAACGTGATGCTGCCGGGCGGTGATATCGCACAGGCGCGGCTGATCGATTTCGGGATCGCGCACTCGGCTATCCAGAGCGACCGCCAGCTTGATAACCAGTTTGCGGGCAAGCTGAAATATGTGGCTCCGGAACAGCTTGGCCTTTATGGCGGCGATGCGGGACCGCGCGCCGATATCTACGGGCTGGCCCTGCTGGTCATTGCGGCCTTGCAGGGCAAGCCGTTGCAGATGGGTGCCACGATCGAAGAAGCGATCGAGCGGCGTGCCGAGGTGCCCGATATCAGTGCGGTGCCATTGCGGTTGCAACCTTTGCTGCGGCAGATGCTGGCCCCCGATCCGGCGGACCGTCCGGCCTCGATGGAGGCGCTTCTGGCCAAGATCGAGGCTTTGCGTGCCCCCGCCCAGCCGCGCCCCGTGGCCGGTCTGAGCCTGCCGCCCGGCTTGCAGGGGCCGCTCCCGCCCGAGGCCCCTGTGCCCGAGCGGTCGGGCATGGACAAGGCGTCTGCTCCGAAGCGCAAACGCGACCCGCTGCCGCGGCGGCTTGTGCTGTTGATGGGGGTGGTTTTTGCCGCTGTGCTGGGCTTTGCGGGCTGGCAAAGCGGCTGGTTGCGGCCTCAGGGCCAGATGGAGGCCTCAGGGACGGGGGCTGTGGCCGAGGCCGCTAACGGGTTGGCCCCGCGCGAGGCAGGCACGCGCGATGCGTTTCTGGCCAGCTATCCGTCGGCTCCGGCCTGTTTTTATGCCCATCGTCTCACCGCCGGTCCGCGCACGGGGGTGCTGTCGGTGCTGTCGACGGCCGATGCGGGCACCACTCTGCCGGCACCGGATCTGGTGTCCGATTATGCGAAGACATTCGGTGCGGCACCGGGGCGGTTTGATGCCCGTATTACCGATGCACAATGCCCTGTGCTGGATTTCGCCCGCGAGATGCAGGCCCGTCCGGGCCCTGATCTGGCGCTGACCGTGGCCAATGACGATATCGCCTCCGGGGAAACCCTGCGGGCCACGCTCGAGGCGGATCCGCAGGCCCAGACATGGGTCGGGCTGGTGACGCCCGAGGGACAGATCTACAATCTTGGCGGGCGGTTGACGGGCAAGGATCTGGCCTTTGCCCTTTCGACCGGCGCGGCAGGGCAGGCACAGACGCAGCTTGTGCTGAGCATCGCCAGCACGCAGGCGCTTGTGGGTCTGGCGACGCTGCAGGATGGCGCAGAGGCCGCCAAGATCATGCCGGGACTGCTGGCCGAGATCAGGCAGACGGGGCAACAGGTCTCGGTGCGGGTGACACCGATTCATCTGCATCCTGCTCCTGATGAGGCGGCCGAGTAATGATTTTTGCCTATCGGCTTTTCGTATTCTGGGTTACGCTCGACAGATGATTAAACTTATTGTGGTTTCGGCATTTCTGATTGGCGGCACGGTTGCAGGCGGTGTCGGTCTGGCCGTCTGGCATGGCACGCAGGCACCGGCCACGCCAAGCCTTGCCGCGCCGTCGGCCCTGCCCGAAGTCAAGCGCAGCACCCGCTACGAACTTGGCCGGTATGAGGGGCAAAGCGCCGGAGCCGTACGGCCCGCAGCAGGCACCCTGCCGCGCGTGCCGCTCCCGCAGCAGGCGGCGCTGCCATCTGTCGATGCCATGCCTGCCCCCGCCGCTGATGCGCCCGTCCGCTTGCCGCAAAACCGCCCCGTTGCGACCCCTTCACCGGCGACAGGGTCTGTCGCCCTGCGCGCGGCACCTGTGCCAGCGCGTGCGCCCGAAGCCTATCCCGTCACGGAAGGGGCGCCTCTTTCAACGGTTGTGCCCTACGCATATGCCGCCCCGCCCCGTGAGGCAGCAGAAATGCGCAAACCTGTCGCCGCCCAGGCGGATGCCGAGCCGGGCTATTTTATCGGCGTTTATCGCTAGCGATCGACGGTTTCCACTAGCCGTTTTGGCTGTGCCTGAAGGTCGCGATGCCTTCCACTCTACGGCCGATTTGCACCAAGCTGCAGTATGTCGGGACTGCCGTTCACCACAGACCCGCGCAATCCTTTAGCCATCCTGTGGCGGGCGCTTCGACGCCCTTGCATCCAAACCGCACGGATCGGGGCCGATACACAAAGTTGTGGACCCTCCCCGATGGTCTGCGGCCTTAAAGCCTTGTGGCCCTTTGCCATTCTAGGCATGTCAGAAGATACGAACGCGCATCCGCCGAAAGTCTCGCGATCCCCGCATGACGGGCGAGATCGAGCACCGGATCTTCGCTTTGGCTCAACTCGGTTGCGTGGCGCTCGTAAAGTTCGGCGATTTCGGCCCGGGAAATGTCCCGGATCGCGCGATCCGTCCCCGCGCGGAATGCCAGCCTGTCGGTCTTCGTGCCGGAGACCCAAAGGAAATCAACGTCTCCCTCGCGATATATTTCGACATGGCCAAGAGCTGCGGACACTTGCTCGGAGATCCGCCGTCCTGTCCGTTGCCAGCCATGTCGCCCCGACACACGCTTGCCGAGTAAGGCCACTGGCATAGGTCCCTCTTGCCCGACGATCTCCGCGATCATCTTTTCGAGAATGGGAATGTAATCGGCATCATAGAACCTGCTTGGATCGGGAATGATCTCGGTCGCATCATTGGGCTCCACGATACCTGCCTGCGCGCCGCTGGCAAATTTCGGCGGCTGACGGGCGGGTGCGGGGGATGTCCTGACCTCTTGCGGCACCGGCGTTTCGGCGGAGACGATTTTGTTACTCTCGTCCGCATCAACGTCCGTGTCTTCTTCCTCCAGCGTTTCCACAAACTTGGCCTCACGTTCGGCCTCGTCTTCCGCACGTCTGGCGCGATCCGCCTCGAGATGCGCGCTCAGTGCGGCATGAATACGCTCGACCACAGTGGCAGGGTTGCGGAACCAGTCGGTCGACCAGATCCGGAAGATCGTCCAGCCAAGATTCTCCAGCACCGCCTGCCGCACCTTGTCACGGTCCCGCGCTGTGGCCGAGCCGTGATAGGTCGCGCCATCGCATTCGATCCCTGCAAGGTAGACGCCCGCGTGATCGGGATGCACAACGCCAAGGTCAATCCGGAAGCCCGAGACGCCGATCTGCGGACGCAACTCCCATCCCTTGGCCTCGATCGCCAGCTTGATCGCGGCCTCGAAGACATTCTCGACCGGACCAAGCGAGCCATCATCCTGCGCCGGAAGTGCCACCGGACCGCGGGCCGCAAAATCGAGGAAGCCTTTGAGATGTTTCACGCCAATGGCTTTGGTCCGGGTCAGGTCGATCTGGTCCGCGCGGATCGAGGCGAAAACATGCAGCTCGGCTCTGGCCCTCGTGACGGCAACGTTCAGACGCTTTTCGCCGCCGTCACTGTTGAGCGCCCCGAAAGCCATCGAGAGCTTGCCCGCATGATCGGGGCCGAAAGTGATGGAGAACAGCATGACATCACGCTCGTCGCCTTGGATGTTCTCGAGGTTCTTCACGATAACCGGCTCTTCGCGCGCATCCTCGAAGAACCATTCCAGATCGGGGTTCTTGCGGCGTTCCTCGTCGAGAAGATCGAGGATCAGACCCTGTTGTTCGGCATTGAAGGTGATGACCCCGAGCGTCAGCCGCTCTTCTTCCGGCCAGCGCAGCCATTCGTTGAGACGGCGCACCGTCATGCGGACAATCGCGCGGGCCTCTGACTCGTTGGTCCGTCCCATGCCCCGCCCGTAGACACCCTCCACCTGATGCAGTTGCACCGCGTCCGACACCGTCGCCGGAGAAGGGAAGGTCACCAGTCGCCCGCCATAATAATGCCAGTTGGAAAAGGCGATCAGCGCCTCGTCCCGGCTGCGATAGTGCCAGTCAAGCTGCTGAGTCGGAATCCCTGCTGCGGCAACCTCGTCCAGAATGGAGGCCAGATCGCGCTCTGTTTCTGGCAGATCTTCCTCTCCGGCATCGCTGCGTCCGAAGAAATTCGTAGGCGGCAACTGTTTCGGATCTCCGACAATGATCGCCTGCTTGCCCCGTGCGATCGCACCGATCGCGTCCCAAGTGGTGATCTGGGAGGCTTCATCGAAAATCACCACATCGAAGGCGGCCTGTCCCGCAGGCAGATATTGCGCCACGGAAAGCGGCGACATCAGCACGCAAGGCGCTAGCTTGGTAAAGGCATCGGGCATTTCCGAGATCAGCTCCCGGATCGGCATGCTGGGCCGTTGCAGCCCCAGCTGATGGCGCAATGTGCCCAGTTCCGAGCGGCGCGCGAC
This sequence comes from Thioclava sp. GXIMD4215, assembly GCF_045291555.1. Taxonomy (NCBI): domain Bacteria; kingdom Pseudomonadati; phylum Pseudomonadota; class Alphaproteobacteria; order Rhodobacterales; family Paracoccaceae; genus Thioclava; species Thioclava sp. GXIMD4215. Next base: position 248,488 of record NZ_CP149516.1, read on the forward strand.
AGCATCTTGCGCGGGCAACCCGTGCTGGATGCGGGAGAGAACCTGATCCGCCGCCATGGAGGTCGCCCGATCATCCAGCTCCCTGAAGCGCTTGATCGCATCCTCATGCGACCAGTGGGAGAATCCGCGCAGCTCGGGCTGGGCATCCATGGCCTGAGGCAACCACCACGCCGCATAGGCAGAGGTGAAGGCAGCTTCGATATCGTCCTCGATCTGCCCCTCTTCCACAGCCAGAACCAGCGCCTCAAGCCCCGCGCCCGTGGCCTGCGCCCGTATTTCGACCCAACGGGTCCAGTCCTGTAGATGCGCCTTGTTGTCCTGAATGACCTGCAAAGCTGTCAGCACATCGGATAGCGCCATACCGTCGGGCGATACCTGCGCGATCTGCGCGAAGGCATCGGCATGTTCCTTCCACACACCCTGCCTGTGCCGGAAGAACGTGATCGCGTCTCTCAGGCCGCCGCTTTCCCTCGCAAGGCTCTGGCAGGCCAGATCCCACCGAACGGGATCGGTGACCATCGGCGCGACTTGGGCAATAGCCGCGTGTAACGCGCGCGCTTGATCGACCCATGCGCTCAGCTGTGCGGTATCCGTTTGCACGCCTTTGACCACAGGACACCCATTGAGTGGCGTGGCTTCAATACCGGCCCTGAAACGTTTGGCATCGGCCAAAGCGACGATATCGGTCTGCGGATCGGCACTGCCCCCCTCGGCATAGGTCTGCAATAGCTTGCGAACCGAAGATTTGGCAAAGGCCGAGAACGGCCACATCTTGGTCTGCGCGAGCCGCCAGTTGGCATCAAGCTGATCCAGCGGGATACTGTCCAGCCGATCCATCGGATATCGCCCGGACGTCCGCGCGGCGGCGTCCCTGTAGGCGGTAAGGTTTTCCGTAAGCGCCTCTGTCTGAGCCTGTAGCTCGCGGACATCGCGCTTGAGCGACCAGCTGACATCCTCACCGCTTTCGGGGATCGACGACAGAAGCACAAGCGGTTGAAGCTCTGACGTATCGCCCGCACCTGTCCACGCCAGCCCCGCTTGATGCGCAAGCGCCTCTGCCGCCTCGGACAGCTCTTGGGTCGCGAGGCTCAGTTTCGCGCCTCGCTCCAGAAGATCGGCCTGCCAGCCGAAGGACCATTCCGCCGCCTCGATCAGCGGCAGCGGCGCACGGCCTGCAATGATGTCATGGCAGCGGCCAAGCGCCTCGGACAGCTTTCGCAAATGCATGTAGCTCTGTGCATCATGCGCGTCTTTATTGGCGAAAGACAGGCTGAACGGTTGTGCCGGACCAGCGGCTTTTCCGATGGCCTGAAACACGCTGAAGCCTTGCGTGCCCTTTGCATGCAAGGCCGCGACATAGGCGTTCAGCTGTTCGCGGGTGACCGTCAGGTCATCTGTCACCCTGATCCACTCGGCTTCCGATGCACTGCTCGCCCGCGCCCAGCTGCGGCCCAGTTGCGCCAATACCGATTTCCGGTCGGCCTTGTTGGAATGCAACTCCAGCACCGCATCGCCCAGTCCGTGCGAAGCGAGACGCCGCTGCACCACATCCAGCGCGGCCGATTTCTCCGCCACGAAGAGAACGGTCTTCTGCATGGCAAGGCATTGAGAAATGATATTGGCAATCGTCTGGCTCTTGCCCGTTCCCGGCGGACCGATCAGGACAAAATCATGCCCCTCCTGCGCGGCCAGAACCGCTGCAAGCTGCGAGGAATCCGCAGGGAGCGGCGTGAACAGATCACGCGGCGCAAGCCTGCGGTCCACATCAACCGCAACCGGTAACCCGGGCGCCCCTTCGGCCAGAAACGGTTCTGTCGGGTTGTCGACGAGGTGCCTCACCAAGGCGCTTTCACGCAGGCCATCCGTGCGCTCGACCAGATCCTTCCACATTAGGAACTTGGCGAAAGAGAAGGTCGAGAGCGCCAGATCCTCGACCACTTCGAACCCCGCAACATCGCGCACCTTGCGGCGCATGATCTCGAAAATACGCGGCAGGTCGAAACCACTCTCGTCGCGCGGCAGTTCGCCCTCCAGTTCGGGCACCTTGAGGTCGAAGTCCCGTTTGAGGAACTCCAGCAGGGTAGTGTTGAAGCGCACGTCATCTTCGTGATGTTCGATCACGAATTCCGACTGGGCAGACTTACGCGAGATTTTCACCGGCACCAGAAGGAGCGGCGCCCGATAGCTGCGGGTATCCCCTTCGGTTTTTTTCCAGCGCAAGAAGCCTGCCGCAAGGAACAGCGTGTTCGTGCCGCCCTCCTGCAGGTCGCTCTTGGCACGCCGGTGCAGCTCCAGCAGCCGACGCTCGCTTTCCCTGCCCGTCAGTGGTACCGCAATCTGGCCCTTGGCAAACGCGTCCTTCGCCACTTCTTCAAGGAGCTTGGGCTCGTCTTTTGCCAGAAGGTCACGCGTGCCGACCGGATCTTCGTCCTTGAGCGCAAGCGCGCGGAACTTCCTGCCCTCTGCCAGCTGGTCCTCGAGCGCCGAGACATCGGGACAGAGCAAGGGAAGCGTCTGCTTGCTGTCTTTGAAGTTCAACAACCGGTTGCGCAAGGACAGATCCAGCAGCTTGCGTTGCCAGCGCGAGATCCGGTTCGCAGGGGTCGAGGCGGCCTCCTCGATCAGTTCGCCCGGCAGAAGCCCCAGATCAAGCGGTCGTGGCAAAGCCGCCGGACTTGCAACGACCTCCTCGGCTTCGGCCTCCGGTGCGGAGCGATGGCTGGCAAGCGGGCGGATGCGCGCGGCCCGCGCCCGCCGGATGTCGATCGCCATGACAAAGTTATGTTCATTTCGTTCCGAGACAAGATCTCGCGCCGTATCAACCGCCTGCTCGAATCCCACGCTGGGCCGATGCGTCAGCAAGGTGGTTTCCATGACCACGAATTCACGCGCCTCGATAGCTTTGCGGACTGTCATCACATCAGGCTCGCTGATGCTTCCGAAGTCGCGTTCGGTCAGCCAGACACCGGTCCAGGCGTGGCCTTCGGAGAAAAGAACAACCGGATTGAGGCCCGCTGCCTCGAAACAGCCCGCCAGTAGGAGGGCCGTGTCGAGGCAGGTCGCCAGACCCTCGGATTTGATCCGTCCGGGATCGCGGATCTTCTGGCCGTTTAGTTCGAAACTTGCAGGCGGGACCGCATAAGTCAGCCCCATACCCGTGACCGCCGACCAGATCGCCCCTGCCAGCATCCATGATCGGGACGGGTCGCCGGATTGATAGCCATTCATCGCGCCGCTCTGCCCAGCACTTTCCAGCAGCCGCCCGGCGTCTTTCAGGACAGCTGCGACGACCGCATCATTCGGAGAGACGAAAGCTGCCAGCAGATGCGCCATGTCGCCAACACCGCCCCATTCGTCACGTGCAAGCATCTCGATCGGATGGCATTCGTCGAGCAGCGCCGCCCCATCCTGTTTGACGACAAATCGCAGCTCCCCCCGTTCCGCCTCGTTGAGCCCCCCAAGGAGCTGCGTATCAAGCGGCGTTTCAAGGTCAGGCAACTGCTGATTTTGGCCGGGCATCAACCGGTCCACCGTCCAGATTTTCGGGCGGATCAATCCGGGGCTGCAGGACAGCTCGAGGGTCAGCTTCTCCAGCGGCACATCTGTCAGGTTCTGCAGCGCAACCTTCTTCAGCACGGAAACGCCATTCTGGGAGGATGCAAAATTCACTTTCTGCGCGACGTCAAGCTCCAACGCGACTTGGCCGCGCGTGTGTTCCTCAGCCGTATCAAATGACATTTTGCGCTACCTGGTTCTTAAAATCATAAGCCAGTCAGACATATAGGATAGAAACTGTCAATCGTTGCGGCGGATCCTCCGCATGGTGGCATCCGTGCGGTTCATGTTTCGGTTGTGTTCTGGACGCCTGATGCCGCGTGCCTAGTCCTATAGGGGAGGCCAGAACCTATCAGCTTTTGCTGCCCAAGCTGGGTCTGGCTGATCCGGAGTTTGCCGCCATGCACTCTCCCGCTGATTGGACCGTGGCGCGTGTCTAAGCCCAAGGCCGCCATGATCCGCGCCTCGCGACAGACAGGACGGCTACCTATGGGCGGCTTTTGCGCAAGTGTCAGACATGATGTACGAAGAGCAAGCGGCAGAGACAGGCAGCCGATCGGCGCTCTGCGGCGGATCGGGCTGGCCATGTTACTATAGCTTATGATAGGTCGGCACAGAGACGTTCGGGCCTTTGTGCCAGATCCCTGCCATACCTATTTCGATTTGATTTTGACAAGGTTGCCATGTCACAGCTTCTTTCTCCGCTTTCACTCGCTGTTTTTGCGGCTTTGGGACTGTTGTCTCTGGCCATGCTGACGGTGGCCCTTCGCAAACTGGCGCAATTCCGCAAGATGGGCGTCGGCGGGGGGCATAAGGCAGAGGCCGCGCTGGATCTGTGGCTTGCGGGGCGCGTCAACGAGGCGGTTACCGCCGCGCGCACCCAGAAGACCGTGCTGGGGCGTATTCTGGCCGGAGTGATCTCGGGGCTTCAGGCCCGCCCGGGCGATACCGGATTTGCCGAAGAGCTGGGGCGCCAGACCGCGCTTGTCGAACTGGCGCGGATGGGGCGGTACATGCGCTTCCTTGATATCTGTGTGCAATCGGCCCCGATGCTGGGGCTTCTGGGCACGGTGCTGGGCATGATCGACGCCTTCGCCACGCTGTCGGCCACGCAGGGGATGGCCGATCCGGCCAGCCTTGCCGGAGGGATCTGGACGGCGCTGACGACCACGGCGGCGGGGCTGGCTCTGGCGCTGGTGGCAAGTTTCATCACCACATGGTTCGAAAGCCGCATCGATCAGGAACGGATCATGGCCGAGGCGCTGATCTCCGCGGCGATCTACGGGCGGGTTGATCCGGCGCATAAGGGATAAGGCCCGATGTGTGCGGCTCGTCCCCTTCTGCCGCCTCCGCCGCGCCGCACGCGTCGCGTGGCGCTGACGCCTCTGGCGGATACGATGTTCCAGCTTCTGATTTTCTTCATGCTGTCTTCGGGCTTGACCCCCTATTCGCTGCTGGGGCTCAGCGGTGCCTCGGGGGCGGGTGGCCAGACGATGACCGCATCCGGCACGGGGCAGGGGGGCGCGCAACCGGCGCGAGGTCGTGATCAGGACCAGCAGCTCTGGCGTATCGGCGCGGGCGATGTCGAGACCAATGGCCAGCACTTCCCCTTCGCCCAGATCGACGCTCTCGCACAGGCGCTGGCGCAGCAAGAACCGGTGCCGGATGTCGTTCTGGTGGCGCGCGCCGAGGCGCATGTGCAGGATGTGGTGACCGTTATGGCGCGGTTGCACGCGCAGGGGCTGCAGAATGTGCGGCTGGCCATTGATGCGGAAGGTGGTCGCTGATGGCGCGCAAATCCCCGCTTCTGCCGCCTGCCCCCGCGCGCGAAAAGCCCGATATGGCTTTGGCAATCGTCAATGTGGTGCTGCTGCTTATCATGTTCTTTCTGGCCACTGGGGCGCTGTTCAACCGCGCGGCGCCCAGCAGCGTCAGCCTGTCGCAGACCACCGATCTGGCGGTGACGCAACTGCCGAAACCGCTGCTGGAAAAACGTCCTGATGGCGGGCTGTATCTGGATGATGCGCCGGTGACGCCCGACGCGCTTGGCAGCGCGCTTGCGCCGGTCGGGGATGTGTATGTGCTGATCGACAAGACCGCGCCCGCTTTCGAGCTGACCTCGCTGCTGGCACTGCCGGGGCTGAGCGGCCATGACATCGTGCTGGTGACGGTCCATAGTCAACCGGAGGCGGGGCCGCAGCCATGAGCTATCTGCCTTATTCCTCCGGCGGAAACAGGCGCTGGGTCTATCGCGATTGGGCTTGGGCCGGTGTGGCGGCTTTGAGCCTGCATGGCATGGCTTTGGGCGGACTTTGGTGGGCGCTGACCTATGCGCCCGCGCCTGCGCCCGATACGCCCGAGCCCGCCTTCACGATCAGTTTGCAGCGGCTGGACACCGATACTCTGGCGGGGATGTCCCTTTCCAACGGGATCGCCAATGGCAATGCCGGTGCGGGCACGCGCCTGCCCGACCCCGAGAAGGGCGCCATGCCCGAGGTCGCTCCCATGCCGGCGACCGACCCCGCCGCCGTATCGCCGCCTTTGTCCGAGACCGCGCTGACCGCGATGCCGGAGCCGCCCGAGGACACGCCGTCTCCTGAGGCAGGGCCCGAGAATGTGCCGGATACAGGGTCGGATATTGGGCCGGATACAGGGCCGGAAACGGGATCGGATGCCGTCAAAGTGCCGCCAGAGACACAGCAGCCCCCCGAAGATCCGCCGGTTGCTTTGGCGGAACCTGCCTCGCGGACGTCGCCTTTGTTGCCAGCCGAAGGCGAAGCCGTGGGGGCGGGCGGGGCGGCTGTGGCGCCTGCTGCGCCAGAGCCGGAAGTTGCATTGCCCGTGCCGCAGGACGGGGCTGCAGATCCGGCGTTGTCGCGGGCGAAAGATCCCGAACCCTCGTCCGATCCGGATGTGGCACAAGAGCCCAGCGGCGCAGGGAATGCCGCCGAAACGGTCGGGCCTGACGGGACAGGGGCGGTTGCCGCGCGGGCCATCGACCTGGCTGCGGGCGACCTGATCCGCAAAATCCGCGAGACCCCGCAGCCCGACTGCGTGGTGGCCCTGCCGCGGCGGACCTTGCAGGGCGGGCTCGGGCTGGAAATGCTGGGCGCCTCGGAAACCCTCATGGAGCAATATGGCGCCGCCCTGTCCAAAGGGTTCGGCACCGGGGATGCCCCGCTTGTGCAGACGCGGCGTCTTGTCGACCCGCGTCAATGCGCGGCGCTCGATTTCGTGGCCCATAGCCCGAACTACCCCGCGACACGTCTTGGGGTCTCGCTTGAGGCCAGTACGACGGCAAGCGGTGGCTGGTTGCGGGGCGGGGTGCGCGGCACTTCGGGCCGGTATGTCGTGCTGATGCTGGTGGACACCAATGGTGTTGTGCAGGATCTGCAGCGCTTCAGTCTTTTTGGCGAGAATCGCGCCGATTTCGCGGTGCCGGTGACACGGGTCGGTCCGGCGCGCGACACTTCCTATCTGGTGCTGGCACTGGCCAGCGATGAACCTCTGGCGGCCTTGCGCGGCAAGTTGGGCCATCTGGCCAAGGATGTGATGCCGCTTGCCGAGGCCGCCATGACCCCGGGCACCGCTTTGGCCATCACCAGTTTCGACCTTCGCTAGGCGGGTGCTTGCGCGCGCCCTGTCTCGGAACTGAGACGGTTTTCAGGTGGGAGTATGGTTTTCGGGCTTTGAAATGCCGGAAATCGGGTTGCTCAAATTGGTTACGTTATAACATAAATAATCCCTGAGGCGGGGAGGACCCATGCCGCCTTGCAAAATCTCTGGGAGGAGAAATTTATGTCTTTCAAGCAGCTTGCGGATCGCACCTATAGCTTTTTCATTCCGAATGTCAGTCTGATCGGCCCGGGTGTTTCGGCCGAGGTTGGCCCGCGCGCGAAGGCCTTTGGCTATAAGAAGGCGCTTTTAGTGACCGATAAGGGGATCGTCGCCGCTGGTATTGCCGACCAGATCGTCCGGCAACTGGGCGAGGTCGGTATCGAGACCGTGGTCTTTGACGGGGCCGAACCCAACCCGACCGATCTCAATGTGCATGACGGGGTCAAGGCCTATCAGGGCGGGGCCTGTGATTTTATCGTCTCGCTCGGGGGCGGCTCGGCCCATGACTGCGCCAAAGGCGTCGGGCTGGTGACTGCGGGCGGTGGCCATATCCGCGATTACGAGGGGATCGACAAGAGCACGGTGACGATGACGCCGCTGATCTCGGTCAACACCACGGCGGGCACCGCTGCCGAGATGACCCGCTTCTGCATCATCACCAATTCCGATACGCATGTGAAAATGGCGATTGTCGACTGGCGCTGCACGCCGCTGATCGCGATTGACGATCCGCGCCTGATGGAAGGCAAGCCTGCCGCGTTGACGGCGGCCACGGGTGTGGACGCGCTGACCCACTCGATCGAGGCCTTCGTCTCGACGGAAGCCAACCCCATCACCGATGCCTGCGCGGAAAAGGCAATCAAGCTGATTTCCGAATATCTGCGTCCGGCGGTGGCCAATGGCCAGAATATCGAGGCCCGTGACGCGATGACCTACGCGCAGTTCCTTGCGGGTATGGCCTTCAATAACGCCTCGCTGGGCTATGTCCATGCCATCGCACACCAGTTGGGGGGCGTTTACAACCTGCCTCACGGCGTGTGTAACGCGGTGCTTCTGCCGCATGTCTGCGCCTTCAACCTGATCGCGGCTCCGAAACGCTATGCGCAGATCGCGCAACTGCTCGGGGTCAATACCGAAGGCATGGATGATATGACTGCCGCGCGGGCCGGCCTTGATGCCATCCGTGATCTGACCGTGTCGGTCGGGATTCCGTCCGGACTGGAAGAGCTGGGCGTGAAGCGGGAAGATTTCGAGCTGATGGCGCAGAATGCCCAGAAGGATGCCTGCATGCTGACCAATCCGCGCAAGGCCTCGTTGCAGGAGGTGATTGCCATCCTCGAAGCCGCATACTGAGTGTATGTTCCGGGTCCTCCGCCCGGGATGTTTCCTTTAAGTGGTACCTCCGACGGGCCGGGAGATGGTTTCATCTCCCGGTCTGCCGCATTGAGGCGACAGGAACCGGATGTGGAAAAGCCAGCCCCGAATGCGGCTGGCGGCAAGAGCTTTCCCGACCGGATGGAACCGGACCACGTGCGGGGCGGTGGCGATCTCGGGTAGGGCCGGAGGAAATGCGGAGGAAACGGGGTATCGGGCGCAGGCCGTCTGTCCCGCGGGCCGCAGCGCCAAGCCGTGGCGGTCTTGGCACGGGGATTGGCGCGGGGGAATGGCGGACCAAAGCCCGAGCGTGGCGGTGCCAGACAAGGCCGCTCTGCTGGGGCTGGTCAATCCTGTCTGGAAAAAACCAGAGGCTCAGCCAGAGCTTCAGATCGTGCCGAAGCGCTGGAACTGGCGGTATTTCGCGGTCGCTGCATAGGCATAGGAGCGGACGCGATCTGCCACGCCCTTACGGGCGGATGCGGGGGCCACAAAGGTATCTGCAAGCGTCCAGTCCGTGCCGGTGGCTGCGTCTTCCGATGTGATACGCACATAGTATTGGCCGTTTTCGACGATCAGTTCGAAAGGTTGTCCATCGAGTTCGCCGCTGGCGCGATGGTTGTTCAGTTCAGTCAGTTTCAATCCCATTCGGATTTCCTTTTTTTATTATATGCTCGTAAAGCAAGCTTGGTGTGTTTCGTCTTCCTGCAGGTTGCAGAGGGAGGACGAGAAGAGTATGCGCCCCGAAACTTTCCAAATTGGAAACAAATCCATGACAGTTTCATGAATTTTCCAAGCTGGCGAGCCGGAGAACAATGTGCCGTGCATCCCGAAAGATGTTTCTGACACAGGCGGTAAATGCCCGAACGGGGCCGGAATGCGGCGCAATCGGAACCTTACCTGACATGCCGCCTGAACAAGTGGTTTGCTTGATCTTTGGCGCGGGGCACAACCTCTGCCCACCATGTCATCGCAAGATTTGGGGGCTTTGGCTGACAAGTCAAGATTTTTTCTACATAAATCGCAAAATACTTCTGTCAGCGCTCACAGCATTCCCGCGGCACGCGTGTCGCAATTTCTTGTCCGGACTGTCACGAAACTTTTTCATGGGCTTATTAACTCCTTGCTCACGAATTACCTTTGAGGATCGCCAAGATGAGCAAGCTGCCACCACACAAGATGCCCGCGGATGAATGGGACGAGCTGCATTTCCCCCGTCCGGAAGAGAATGACTTCGATCGTGTTGTCGAACGCGCAATCTCGCGCCGTGGTTTCCTGAGCGGGATCGTAGCCTTTGGTTCGGGCGCGGTCGCGATGGGGGCGGGGCTTCTGAATTCGACCTCGGCACAGGCGCAGGCCGTGTCGCGCTTCCCCTTCACGCCGATTGACGCGCAGACCGATATGACCGTCCACGTCCCCGAGGGCTGGAACTGGAAGCCGATGGTCAGCTGGGGCGATGCCCTGTTCGAGGATGTGCGCGGGTTCGAGGCCACCACAGGTGTGTCGCTGGCAGACTCCGATAAGGTCTTTGGCGAGAATACCGACGGTATGGAGACCTTCCAGATCGGCGGGCACGAGATCCTTGCCGTGAACAATGAATATGTGAACCCCGAAACCAACCTTCCCCACACCAAGGACGGCGTGCCGCAATCGGCTGAGGATGTGCGGATGCTGCAGAATTTCCAAGGTGTCACGGTGATGGAAATCGCCGAAGGGCAGGGCGGTTTCGCGCCGGTCAAGGGATCGCGCTTCAATCGCCGTCTGCATCACAATGCGCCGATGACCATGTCCGGTCCGGCAGCGGGTCATGCGCTGTTGCAGACGGCTGCGGATGCCGAGGGCCGGAATGTGCTGGGCACGATGGGAAATTGCGGGGCGGGCAAAACCCCGTGGGGCACCTATCTGACCTGCGAGGAAAACTTTAACGGCTATTTCGGTGGCAAGGCCGAGGGGCTGTCGGATCTGGTGCAGGCCGGTTACGAACGGTACGGGCTGGCAGACGAAAGCCAGTATGGCTACGAGAAATTCGATGCGCGCTTCGATCTTTCGCATAACCCCAACGAGCCGCATCGCTTCGGCTGGGTGGTCGAGATCGACCCGACCAATCCCGATAGCACGCCGGTCAAACGCACCGCTCTGGGCCGTTTCAAGCACGAGAACGCCGAGGTGACGCTGGCGCCCGACGGGCGTGTGGTGGTGTATCTGGGCGATGACGAGCGCGGCGAGTTCCTGTATCGCTACGTGTCGACCAACCCCTATGTCGCGGGTCAGCCGACGGATGGTCTTCTGGATGACGGCACGCTTTATGTGGCCAAGTTCAATGATGACCAGACCGGCGAATGGATGGCGCTGACGCCGGAGAGCACCGGCATGGACAAAGCCGAGATGCTGATCTTTGCGCGTCAGGCGGCTTCGAAGCTGGGCGCGACCACGATGGACCGTCCCGAATGGATCGCCGTCAACCCCTATGCGGTCGAGGCCTATTGCTGCCTGACCAATAACAAGAACCGTGGTGTGAAGCCCAATGCCGGTGGTGACGAGACCCCCGTTGGTGGTCCGAACCCGCGTCAGGCCAACCATTACGGCCAGATCGTACGCTGGTATCCCGACGAGGATGACCATGCGAAGGATACGTTCAGATGGGATCTGTTCGTAATGGCGGGCAACCCGACCGTGCATGGCGATGCCTATGCCGGCTCGAAAAATGTCACGCAGGGCAATATGTTCAACTCGCCCGACGGGATGACCTTCGACAGCGCGGGCCTGTTGTGGATCCAGACCGATGGCGAAGACAGCAATGAAGGCGATTTCGCAGGCATGGGCAACAACCAGCAACTTGCGGGCGATCCCGTCACCGGCGAGATTGCGCGCTTCCTGACCGGCCCGACGGGCTGCGAGATCACCGGCCTGTGCTGGTCGGCAGACCGCCGCACGATGTTTGTCGGCATCCAGCACCCCGGCGGAAGCTGGCCTTCGGACAGTGGCCTGCCGCGTTCGACCGTGATCGCGGTCAAGCGTGACGACGCCGCGCTGGTTGGCTGAGCCATCGCCCTATGGCCGCCCCTTCCCGCGCGCTTGGCGGGGAGGGGCGTTTTATGCTTAGGCCTTGGCGACCACGCGCAGTGTCTGCGCGGGCGCTCCTTGGGTGATCTCGAACAGCCGGTCGATATTGGGATGCGCCCCGGGGCGGGCCTTGGCATCAAGGCTATGTTCGGCAAAAAGCGCGATGGCGTAGGTTGCGGCCTGTGCATCCAGCGCCCCGAACATCTGGGCGAGATAGTGATAGACGGCAAGCGAGCCCTGTTTGCCCGGCTGGTTCTCGATGCGGGCCAGAACCGTCCCTGTCGCATCCAGCAATTCGATACGGCTCAGCCCGTCGATGGGCGGCAAAAGCGCCAGATTGTCTTTGAAAGAGGCGGTGGGGGCGATCATGGGGACATCCTTTCATCATCATCGGTGGTTCCGCCCATACCAGCTTTGCGCAGGCGAGCCTAGCTGCCCGAGAGCAAGACGACCCCCAGCACCAGAATGGCGCATCCTGCCAGACGTGCCGGACCGACAGCCTCTTTCAGCAGCACCATCCCCAGCAAGGCCCCGACCATCATCGAGCTTTCGCGCAGCGGGGCCACGAGGCTGAGCGGTGCCCCATGCGCGATGGCGGTGAGCACCAGAATATAGGCAAGTGGCGAAAAGAGCCCGATGCCCGCCGCCCGTCTCCAGTGCCCCCGCATGCGCTGACCTGCAAGATGGCGGTTTTTCAGGGCCAGAGGGGCCAGCATAGCCACACGCATCAGGTTGCACACCCATTCCAGCAGGACAGGTGCCACCCCCAGCAGCTTGACGGCGGTCGCATCGGTCAGGGTGTAGCAGGCAATCAGGCTGCCGGTGAGAAGCCCCCAAAGCAGGCCCGTCCGCCCCTCCGGTCGCCAGAACATCGCCAGCCGTCCTTGTGACGCGATCAGCACGATTCCCGTCACCACGCAGAGCATCCCCGCGATGCCCGTGAGGCTGGCAGGCTCTTGCAGCAGAACAAACGCCCCGAGCACCGACAGAAGCGGCCCCGTCCCGCGGGCGACCGGATAGACGACCGACAGATCGGCCTTGGCATAACCTTGTTGCAGGCAGAGATTATAGGCCAGATGGATCAGCCCGCTGGCCACCATCACCAGTAGCCCCGTGAGGCTCGGGCCGGTGGCATCAAGGTCTGCGGCGCTTTCCGCAATGTGGCTGCGCCAGAAAATCCAAACCACCCAAGGCGTGTAGATCAGGCAGGCGCAGGCCGAATAGGCCAGCACGAAAACCGGTCCGGCCTGAGCCGCCCGTTTTGCCAGCAAATTCCAGCCCGCGTGAAGAAAAGCGGCGCAGAGCACCAGAAGAATGGCAGATAGCGTCATGGAGACCCCCTTGATGCGCCCGAAGACGTGCTCGGGCGTTGGTTGATCTCGACGTCTCCGCCTCTGGGATTTTATCCCTCGGGTGCAGCCAGAGGATATGGCCTCCGGTCTCTGCAACGCTCGGTCGCTGACGGCGCATAGCGCCCGGAACCCTAGTTGCCGCTCGGTCGATAGGAGCAGGCTAGGTCAAAGATCCCGACAGGTCCAGCCGTCGGAGGAGTTTTTCTCTTGGTGGCGCGATACAGATAGGGTGGGCGCCGGTCATATGGCCTCTTGCACTCCGTGACGGGATATGATTTGTTATAGTATAACATAACAAAAGATGACATAAAGGATGGGCCTACCATGTCAGTCGAAGATACCCGCTTGCCGGTCACGGTGCTTTCAGGTTTTCTGGGCGCCGGAAAAACGACATTGCTGAATGCGATCCTGAACAATCGCGAAGGCCGCCGTGTGGCGGTGATCGTGAATGATATGTCCGAGGTGAATATCGACGCCGATCTGGTGCGTTCGGGCGGGGCAGAGCTGAGCCATGCCGAGGAGAAGCTCGTCGAGATGACGAATGGCTGCATCTGCTGCACCCTGCGTGACGATCTTCTGGCCGAGGTGCGCCGTCTCGCGGAAGAAAAGCGTTTCGATTATCTGCTGATCGAAGGCACCGGTATCGCCGAGCCGCTGCCTGTGGCGGCGACTTTCGAGTTCCGCGACGAAAACGGCGACAGCCTCTCGGATGTGGCGCGGCTTGATACGATGGTGACCGTGGTCGATGCGGCCAACCTGCTGAACGACTATTCCAGCCATGATTTCATCGCCGATCGCGGCGAAAGTCTGGGCGAGGGCGACGAGCGGCGGATTGTCGACCTGCTGGTTGACCAGATCGAGTTCGCGGATGTGGTGGTGCTGAACAAGGTCAGCGATGCGGGGCCTGCCAAGGTGGATGCGGCGCGCAAGATTATCACCTCGCTGAACCCTGATGCGCAGATCATCGAGACGGACCATTCGCAGGTTGCGCCCGAGCGTATTCTCGACACGGGCCTGTTCGATTTCGACACCGCGCATGACCACCCGCTCTGGGCGAAAGAGCTGTATGGTTTTGCCGATCATGTGCCGGAAACCGAGGAATATGGCGTGTCCTCTTTCGTGTATCGCGCGCGTTTGCCCTTCCATCCGCAACGCATCCATGATGCGCTGAACGGGCCGCTGCGGGGGGTGATCCGTGCAAAAGGCCATTTCTGGCTTGCGACCCGCCCCGACTGGCTGGCGGAGTTCTCGCTGGCGGGGGCGCTTTCGGCGGTGCGCCCGATGGGGATCTGGTGGGCATCGGTGCCGCAAGATCGCTGGCCCGACAGCCCCAGCGCGCGGCAATATCTCGAACATCACTGGGCCGAACCCTATGGCGACCGCCGTCAGGAACTGGTGTTTATCGGGGCGGGGCTCGACAAGGAGGGGATCACCAAGGCGCTTGATGCGGCCCTTGTCGACCCCGAAGAGTGCCCGCCGCATCGCTGGGCCGACCTGCCCGACCCCTTCCCGCGCTGGCGTCAGCCCGAAGCGGCCTGATCCATCCGTTTTGTCTTGCGGTCCCTATGCCGCAGGGCGAGCCCGCCCCCGCGACACTCCCTCGCGGGGGCGTTTTTATGCGCTTTTGCCTTTGGTCCGCGCGGATTGCGGGGCGGACGTAACGTTTTTTCTTTTTCCTGTAGGAGGTTAGGCGCTGGTTGCTAGGCTTGTCTGGCGCAGGGCAAGAAAAGGGCTTGATGCCTTTCATAATATCGATAATAAATTTACGAGATATGAAATATTGGGTTTTTGTCGATAATGTCTACTACAGCCAGCACTTGGACCAGCCAGGCCGCAAAGTCTCTTTATAATATGCCGCTTATGGATCTCCTTTTTCGCGCTCAATCGGTGCATCGGGAGAATTTCGATCCTAACCAGATCCAGACTTCCCGCCTTCTATCGATAAAAACCGGCGGCTGTGCCGAGGATTGCGCCTATTGTTCGCAATCGGCGCGGAACGGCTCGCAGCTTTCCGCTTCGAAGATGATCGAGGTGGAGCGTGTTCTCAGCGCGGCCCGCAAGGCGCGTGACGGAGGGGCCACGCGGTTTTGCATGGGGGCGGCATGGCGCGAGCCCAAAGAGCGCGACATGGACGCCCTTGTGGCGATGGTCGAAGGGGTGCGCGGTCTCGGTATGGAAACCTGTATGACGCTTGGTATGCTGGATGACAGTCAGGTGATCCGCCTGCGCGATGCCGGTCTCGATTATTATAACCATAATATCGACACCTCCGAGCGCTATTATCCCGAGGTGATCACCACGCGTAGTTTCGCTGACCGGATCGACACCCTCAACCGCGTGAAAGAGGCGGGGATCAAAGTCTGCTCGGGCGGTATTCTGGGGATGGGCGAGCATGCGCAGGACCGCGTCGATATGCTGGTCACGCTGGCCAATCTGAACCCTGCGCCCGATTCCGTGCCGATCAATATGCTGATGCCGCAGGCGGATACGCCTTTGGCAGAGGCCAAGCCGGTGGACCCGATCGACTTCGTGCGGCTGATCGCGACGGCACGGATCATGATGCCGGCCTCCTATGTGCGGCTTTCGGCAGGGCGCAGCGAGATGAGCGACGAGATGCAGGCCCTGTGTTTTCTGGCGGGTGCGAATTCGATCTTTGTGGGCGAGACCCTGCTGACGGCAGAAAACCCCGAAGAGGACAAGGATGCGGTCCTGTTTGCCAAGCTCGGCTTGCGTGCCGAGACAATGGCAGGGCGCTGCGAGACAAAAGCCGCAGAGTGAGGGCGGCGCAATGAAGGCTCTCGCGCGTCTGGACGATATGCTCGGCCATCTGGAGGCACGCCATCGCCGCAGGGTTGTCGCGCCACGTCAGGGGGTGGATTTTGCTTCGAACGACTATCTGGGCCTGACCGGCTCGGCCTTTGTCAAGGAGGCCGCGCTGCGGGTTCTGGCGCGCGATGTGCCTCTGGGCGCGGGGGGCTCGCGGCTCTTGCGCGGCAACCATCCCGAACACGAGGCGCTGGAGGCCGAAGCCGCCGCCTTTTTCGGTGCGCAAGCGGCGCTGTTCATGGGCGGTGGTTTTCAGGCCAATCAGGCGATCTTCTCGACGCTGCCTGCGGCGGGCGATCTGGTGGCCTATGATGCGCTGGTCCATGCCAGCGCCCATGAGGGCTTCCGGCTGGGGCGGGCCGACCTGCGCAGTTTTGCCCATAATGATGTCGAGGCGGCCCGCCAGACGATTGCGGACTGGCGGGCATCGGGGGGGCGCGGGCAGGTCTGGATTGCGGTGGAAAGCGTCTATTCGATGGAGGGCGATCTGGCGCCGCTGGCTGCCTTCGACCGCCTCGCACAGGCGGAAGAGGCGGTGCTGGTGGTGGACGAGGCCCATGCCACCGGGGTGTTTGGCCCGTCGGGGCGCGGGTTGGCGCATGGTCTGCAGGCCGAGGTTCTCAGCCTGCATACATGCGGCAAGGGGCTGGGCGTTTCGGGCGGGCTTGTCTGTGGCGCGAAGGTTTTTATCGATAGTCTGGTCTCCCGTGCGCGGCCTTTCATCTTTGCCACCGCGCCGGCCCCGTTTACGGCTGCACTCTTGCGCGAGGTTCTCGCGCATCTGGCCGCAACGCCTGCCTTGGTGGCACAGGCGCAGGCGCGGATTGCCTTTGCCCATGATCAGGCGCGGCTGCACCGGATCGACCGCGCCGGACTGCACAGCCAGATCATTCCGGTGATACTGGGCGGGGATGCGCAGGTGATGGCATGGGCCGATCGTTTGCGCGGGCAGGGGTTCGACCTGCGTGGGATCCGCCCGCCCACCGTTGCGCGCGGCACGGCGCGGCTGCGGATCTCGGTGACGGGCAATGTCACCCCTGCCGAAATTGCCGCCCTGTTCGAAACCCTCGCCGCCTATCAGAAGGAGGCCGCATGAGCGCCGTCATCGTTACCGGAACCGATACCGGCATTGGCAAAACCGTGTTTGCCGCAGGTCTGACAGCGGCGCTTGGTGCGCAGTACTGGAAACCTGTCCAGTCGGGGCTGGAGGAGGAGACCGACAGCCTGATCGTGTCAAGACTGGCAGGGGTGACGCCTCTGCCCGAAGCCTACCGCCTGCGCCGCGCCGCCTCGCCGCATCTGTCTGCCGAGGCGGAAGGCATCGAGATCGATCCGGACCGGCTGGCCCTTCCTGCGGTGGACGGGCCGCTGGTGGTGGAAGGCGCGGGGGGCGTGATGGTGCCGCTGACGCGCAAAGCCTTCTTTCTGGATATGTTCCGGCTCTGGCAGGCTCCGGTGATCTTGGTGGCGCGCACGGCGCTTGGCACGATCAACCATACCGCGCTGTCGCTTCTGGCTCTGCGTTCGGCGGGCTGTTCGGTGATTGGCGTCGCGTTCGTGGGCGATCCGGCCCCCGATGTCGAGCAGAGCATCGTGGACACCTGCGCCATTCCCCGTCTGGGCCGCCTGCCGCTGCTGCCCGATCTGGGGCGCGACAGCCTTGCCCGCGCCTTTGACGGCATCGATCTTGCCACCATCCGGAGCCATCTGTGACAGCCCTTGCCTTTGACGCCCGCCATCTGTGGCACCCCTATACCAATGTGCTCGATCCCGGTCCGATGCATCTTGTCACCGAGGCCGAGGGCGTGTGGCTGACCCGTGCCGATGGCGGGCGGATGATCGATGCGATGTCCTCGTGGTGGTGCGCGGTGCACGGCCATCGCCATCCCGCCATTACCGCAGCGATGCACCGCCAGTTGGACCGGATGCCGCATGTGATGTTTGGTGGCCTGACCCATATGCCCGCAATCGATCTGGGCCAGCGTCTGGTGGCGCTTCTGCCCGAGGGGCTGGACCGGCTGTTCTATTGCGATAGCGGTTCGGTCGCGGTGGAAGTGGCGCTGAAGATGGCGGTACAATACCAAAGGGCGATGGGCCATCCGGAGCGGGCCGAGTTTGCCACGATCCGTGGTGGCTATCACGGCGATACATGGAAGGCGATGAGCGTCTGTGACCCGCAGACGGGGATGCACAGCCTGTTTCAGGGCGGGCTCTCGATCCAGCATTTCCTGCCGCGTCCGCCGATTGCCTTCGGGCAGGACTGGTCTGCCGATCCGGCACAGAACGGGCTGGGCGCGCTGGAGGTGCTCCTGTCGCGGAACGCGCATCGGCTGGCGGCGCTGATCGTGGAGCCGGTGGTGCAGGGGGCGGGGGGGATGTATTTCTATCACCCCGCGTGGTTGCAGGGCGCGCAGGCGCTGTGTCGGGACTATGGCATTTTGTTGATCCTGGACGAGATCGCCACGGGGTTCGGGCGCACGGGCAGGCTGTTTGCGGCCGATCATGCCGCCGTCACCCCCGATATCCTGTGCATCGGCAAGGCGCTGACCGGCGGGCATATCAGCATGGCGGCGACCGTCGCGACCGAGGCCGTCGCCCGTGGGATCGGGGAAAGTGCCGCCAATGTGCTGATGCATGGCCCGACCTATATGGCCAATCCTCTGGCCTGTGTGGCGGCCATTGCCAGCCTCGAGCTTTTGCACGAACGTGATTGGGCGGCCGAGGTGGCGGCCATTTCGCGCCAGCTTGCGCAGGATCTGGCCCCCGCGCGGGATTTACCGCATGTGGTCGATATGCGGGTTCTCGGGGCCATTGGCGTGATCGAGATGGACCGCCCCGTCGATCCGGATCTGGCGCATCGGCGGGCGTGCGAGACGGGCGTGTGGCTGCGTCCCTTCGGGCGCAACATCTATTGCATGCCGCCCTTCGTGATCACCCCTGCCGAATTGCGCAAGGTCAGCACTGCCATGCTGGAACTGGCGGAGGGAGTCCGATGAAAGGGCAATGGCTCGGGCCACGGAAGCACCGCGACCTGCTTCTGGTCTTTGGCGGATGGGCGCTTGGCGCGGCGGCTTTTGCGGGGATGGTGGGCCAGACCGATGTGCTTTTGCTGGATGATTACCAGGATCTGACGGTCGATCTGCCCCCGCTGGAGGGATATGCCCATATCGATCTTGTGGCCTATTCCTTCGGCGTTGCAGGCGCGGCGCATTGGTTGGCGGGGCAGAAGTTGGTGGGGCGGGGTCTCCGCCTCCGTCGCTCTGTCGCGATCGCCGGAACCCTGACCCCTGCATCGGTCACCTCCGGCATACCGCCCGAGCGGGTGCGGGCCACCGCCGAGGGGTTGACGGCGACGACATTTGCCACCTTCTGCCGTCGCGCCGGACTGGCAGGCCCTGCGCCGCAGCTTGATCTGGAGGCGGCCCGTGCCGAATTGCTGGCGGTGATGGCGCGCGGCCCTGCGCCCGCCTATGCCTTCGACCGGATCTGGATTCCCCGCCGCGACAGGATCGTGCCGCCACAGGCACAGGAATATGCGTGGCACTCCCGCGCTGCGGCTGTGCGGTTTGTCGATGCACCCCATGTGCCGTTTCGGGCGGGGCAGGACTGGCAGGACTGGCTGCAATGAGCGCACTTTTGTCCCAGCGGGTGCAGCGCAGCTTCAGCCGCAGCTTCCACAGTTATCACGAAGCGGCCTGCCCGCAGGCACGGATTGCGGATCTGCTGGTGGGGGCGCTGGCCCGTGCCGGTGCACCGGCGCGGTTCGGCTCGGTGCTTGAACTCGGTTGCGGCACGGGGCATCTGACCGCGCGGCTGCAACGCCAGTTCGAGTGTCCCCAGATGACGCTCAATGACCTTTCCCCTGCGGCCTGCCAGACGGCACGGCAGTATGGAGCGACGTTCCTCTGCGGCGATGCCCTCGCGCTCGACTGGCCCGAGGTGCCCTCGCTTATCGCGTCGGCCTCGATGATCCAGTGGCTGCCCGACCCTTTGGCGCTGGTGCGACGGGCCGCGCGGGCCTTGCCGGAGGGGGGGTGGCTGGCGCTTTCGGGCTTCGGGCCCGGGCATTTCCGTGAACTGTCCGCGCTCGGCTCGCAGGCACAGGCCCCTGGGCTGTGTCCTCGCCACGCTCTGGCCGCAGCCGTGGCGCCCGATCTGGACGTTCTGGCCTGTGGCGAGGATCTCTCGCCGCTCTATTTCCCCTCGCCACGCGAGGTCTTGCGTCATTTGCGCCGCACAGGGGTCAACGGACAGGCGCGGCAAAGCTGGACCCGCGCCCGCCTTGCCCGTTTCGAGGCCGCCTATCGACAGCAGTTCGGCACGGCGCAGGGGGTGTCGCTGACCTATCAGGCGGTGTGGATCGTGGCGCGCAAACCGGTCGGAGCTGCCCCGATCAGGAAAAGCGCATCAGATGGCGCTGCATCACCGTGCGGGCGCGTGCGGCATCGCGGGCCTTGATGGCGCTGAGGATCGCGGCGTGGTCAGGGTCGTCCCTGCGGCGCCATTTGTCGCTATAGCGGGCTTTGAAGTGCCGCGCATACAGCAGTTGGAGGTTGCTGATCTCGCTGACAAGGCGCGGCATGTGGCAGCCTGCGATAATCGCCATGTGGAAGCCGCGATTGGCCTCTTCCCAATCTTCGGCGGTCGCGGCGGCATTGCAGGCCTCGTGCAGATGTTCGATCTCGGCAATCTGGACGGGGTTCAGATACGGCACCGACCGCTCCAGCGCCAGCGGCTCCAGCGCGTGGCGCATCAGACGCAATTCCTCGATCGCATCCTTGTCGATCGGGGTGACGCACATGCCGCGACGGGGCAGGCTGATGGCCAGCCCCTGCGAGGCCAGCCGCAGCAGGGCTTCGCGGGCGGTGACCTGACTGACCCCGTATTCGCGCGCGATCAGATCCTGACGCAGCTTTTCGCCCGGGGCAAATTCGCCACGGATGATGCGCGTGGACAGTTGCTGGGCGATAGTATCCGATTTTGTGGTTGGCTGATAGGACACTCTATCTCCCTTGAGAGGCGGCGGATGGGCAGGTTCTAGCTGATTACAACGACGTGACAGATCGGGCAACCGAGCAGAGGCCGATATTCCACATCCCCCGCCCGTCGGAGGAAAAAGACAGCATCTTTCCCGCGCCTGACGCCGCATTACACCCTATCCCCGCACGACGAGCCGCGCAGGACGCGCGGCCCTTGGGTGCGGCCCTTGGCGCGGGGGGGGGCGGGAGCTAGGAGAGCCTGTCTTTCAGCCCGAAATACATCCCCACCAGAGGCAGGAACCACGGTTTGCCGCTATACATCGGGATGGTGGGCCATTCCAGCCCGGCCAGCGGGTTGGTTCCGGCGCGTCCCAAGGCCATATCGGCCAGCGCCTGCCCGACCAGCGTCGACATCTGCGCCCCGTGGCCGGAATAGCCCATGCCGTAAAGCAGACCATCGGTTTCGCCCGCGCGCGGGTAACGGTCTTTGGTCATGCCCACGAGCCCGCCCCAGCAATAGTCGATCTCCACCGGAGTAAGCTGGGGGAACAGGCGCAGCATCGCGCGGCGCAGGATTGCGCCGGATTTCGCGTCGGAGGCCTGATCCGAGCGTGCCGAAAACCGCGCCCTGCCACCGAAGATCAGCCGGTTATCGGGCGAGAGCCGGAAATAGTTGCCGATATTCATCGAGGTGACATAGGTCCGGTTGGCGGGGGCGATGCTGGCCGCCTCTGCGGGGCTCAGCGGGCGTGTGGCGATGATGAAGGACCCGACCGAAATCATCCGCTTGCGGAAATAGCTCAGCGGCGCCTCGGGCACGACCCCTCCGTAAGCCCCTGTGGCAAGGATCACACGGTTGGCCGACAGGGTGCCGCGCGGTGTGAGGATGTCCCAGCCCGTCGCGGTTTTGCGCCGCGCCGTCATCGGGGCATATTCCCAGAGTTTCGCGCCGTGGCGGTGACAGGCCTCGGCCAGACCGTTCACATAGCGCCCCATATGCATCATCGCGCTTTTTTCGTAGAGCATTCCGGCGTGGAAGGCGTCCGAGCCGATCTCCTGTGCCAGTCCCGGCCGTTCGATCCAGCGGGTCTCGGGGTCGACCTCGCGGTGGATCAGCTCGAAATTGGCCCGCAGCCCCGCTACATGGCTCGGTTTCGAGGCCAGTTTGAGCTTGCCCGACCGCCGGAAGTTGCAATCGATGCCCTCTTCGGCCACCAGCGCCTCGATCATGTCGATCGAGCGGTCATAGGCTTTGTAAAGGCGGTGTGCCTGTTCGGCCCCCAGATGTGCCTTGGCGTCGCCATAACCATGAGCGATGCCATTATTGAGATGCCCGCCATTGCGCCCCGATCCGCCCGCGCCCACATGGGCGGCGTCCAGAACCGCCACATGGACACCTTCCTTCGCCAGTTTGCGTGCGGCGTTCAGGCCGGTGAAGCCTGCGCCGATCACGACCACGTCGAACTGCCCCTCGACCGCGCCGGATTGGGCATGGGCGAAGGGGGTCGATGTGTCATGCCAGTAGGAGTGATAATCCATCTCTTCCCCCTTCTTGCGGCCTACAGGCCGACAACCTCGGCCAGACCGGAGATATCCTTGACCTCGGTATAGCCGTAGAACGGATTGGCCGGTTCATGGGCGCGGTTGACCCAGACCTTGTGTTTGATGCCCATGTCATGCGCGGTCATCAGATCGTAGCGGAAGCTCGACGACACATGCAGGATGTCCTCCGGCCCGCAGCCCAGCTCGTCCAGCATATATTCGAACGGCCTCATCTGCGGTTTATAGGCGCCTGCGCTTTCGGCGGTGAAGACATGGGCGATGGGGGCCCCGAGCTTGGCGATGTTATGCGGGATCTGCGCATTCATCGAGTTGGTCAGGGCCACCAGCGGAATATGCGGTGCGATACGGGCCAGCCCTGCGGGCACATCCGCATGCGGCCCCCAAGTGGGCACGCGGGTGTAGATATCATGCGCCACTGCGGCATCGAATGGCACAGCATTGCGTTTGCAGGTCCGTTCCAGCGCGTTATGGACGATTTCGGCATAAGGCTTCCATGCGCCCAGCACCTCGTCGAGACGGTAGGCCGAGAAATCGCGGATGAAGGCGTCCATTGCGGGCGCGGAGAGATGCGCGCTGTAATGGTGGCGCGCCGCACCGGCCATGTCGAAGTTGATCATCGTGCCGTGGCAGTCGAAGGTGATGAATTTCGGGCGGAAGGTCATAGCTGTCTCCGGGAACTGTAAGATGGGTCCAGCCTGACGCCTTTGCCGCGACCATAGGTGCCGCAAGTGCGGCCTCTAGCGCAGGAAATACCGTTTGCAGCGCGCAGATCGGCATGCGCTGCCGCCTGTGCCACGGTTTCGATGCCTTGGCGCAGGCGGGATCGGGCAGGATGGGTCTATCGGAATGCGTCCCACACCTAGCCGAAAGGATCTCCCATGACGTGCCTTCTTCCTCTAGAGACCTCGCCCGCCTTTCCCCCGCGCGAAGCGACCGCCGCGCCCGAGCGGCTGATCGAGGGGCAGCCGCAGTATAAGACATGGGAGCTTGATGCCGCGCTGGCCGAGGCCGCCAAATGGGGCAAGATCCGTACCGGCATCTGGGAGGCTACGCCGGGCAAGACGGTCTCGATGAAGGGCGATACTTTCGAGTTCTGTCATATCCTGTCGGGGCGCTGCCTGATTTCGGAAGAGGGCGGGGCCAGTCATGAATTCGCGGCAGGCGACAGTTTCATCCTGAAGCCCGGCTTTGTCGGTACATGGCAGACGCTCGAAACGCTGCGCAAAATTTTTGTGATCGCAGCATGAGCCCCGCCACGCTTATGCCCGCCACGCTTACGCCCGCGGATCTTCTGGCCCGTCTGGTGGGCTTTCCAACGGTGGTCGGCCAGCCCAATGGGGCGCTGATCGAGGATGTGGCGCGTTATCTGCGCGCGCATGGGGCCGAGGTGACGGTTCTGGCAGGGCCCGAGGGCGACAGGTCCAACCTCTTCGCAAGCTTCGGTCCGAAAGACGTGCCCGGCATTGTGCTGTCGGGGCATGTCGATGTGGTGCCTGCCACCGAACCGGAATGGCGCGCCGATCCGTTCGTGCTGCGCCGCGAGGGGGACCGGCTGATCGGGCGCGGGGCCTGTGACATGAAGGGCTTCGTGGCTGCGGTGCTGGCGGCGGCTCCCGCGATGGGGCGGATGGCTCTGCGTGCGCCGCTCCATATCGCGCTGTCCTATGACGAGGAAGCGGGGTGCAAAGGGGTGCCGCATCTTCTGGCCGCCCTGCCTGCGCTCTGCGCGCCGCCCGAGGGGGCGATTATCGGCGAGCCCACCGGACTGGTGCCGGTGCTGGCGCATAAAGGCAAGGCGGCGCTGCGGCTTTCGGCCAAGGGGCGTTCGGGTCATAGCTCGCGTCCCGATCTGGGCCAGAATGCCATCCAGCGGCTGGTGCCGGTGCTGGCGCGGATCTGTGCGCAGGCGGAAGCCTTGACGCGGGGGCCGCAGGATGCACGCTTCGCCCCGCCTTACAGCTCGGTGCAGATCGGCACGATCTGCGGAGGCCAGGCGGTGAATATCATTCCGGATTTCGCCGAAGCCCAGATCGAGGCCCGGGCCATTGCCGGCGTATCCCCCAAAGCGATCTTGCAGGAGGTTCTGGTGGATCTGCCCGAAGGGGTCAGCCTCGATTGGCTGTCGGAATATCCCGCCCTTGCGCTGGCTCCCGAGGCCCCTCTTGCCCGTTTGGCCGAGACCCTGACGGGGCGGGCTGCACAGGGCGCGGTCAGCTTTGGCACCGAGGCCGGTTTGTTCCAGCAAGCGGGGATTGCGGCCATTGTCTGTGGTCCGGGAGATATTGCGCGTGCGCATAAACCCGAGGAATATCTCACCCTGTCCGAGCTTGAGGGCACCTGTGCGATGTTGTCCTCCCTGATCGACCGGCAGGCGGCCTGAAGGGCGGCATAAAATGCTGTCGGGCTGCGGCAAATGCGATCTAGGCTGCGGCCCGACCCCGCGATGCAAGGGAAACTGCCGTGGTGCAGGCGCTAGTCTGGACCGGACAGATGCAAGAAGGAAAGAGACCCGAGCCATGACCGATGCCGCCCAAATCACTATTGCGCCGATGGAGCCTGCGCATCTGGCGCAGGCCCATGCGATGTCGCAGGCTGTTGCATGGCCCCATCGTCGCGAAGACTGGGCCTTGGTGCTGGGCGTGTCCGAGGCAGTGGTGGCGCTGCAGGGGGACAAGGTTGTGGGGACCGCGATCCTGTCGCTGCTGGGCGATGTCGGCACGATGAATATGATTATCGTCGACGCGGCGATGCGCGGGCGCGGGTTGGGGCGGGCATTGATGCAGACGCTGCTGGATCGGGCGGGCAGCATGGAGCTGCGGCTGGTGGCCACTGCCGACGGTTTGCCGCTGTATCGCAAGCTCGGCTTTCAGGCCGTGGGCGAGGTGGCGCAATATCAGGGTGTCGCACAGGCCCAAGCCCCCGAACAGCCGGTGCGGGAGGCCACCCCCGAAGATCTGGCCGTCCTGTTGGCGGCGGATCGCGCCGCGACCGGTATGGAGCGGAGCCGCGTGCTGCACGAGATTGCCGCGCAGGGCGAGGTAATCGCCACGCAGGGCGGGGTGGCGATGATCCGTGCCTTCGGACGCGGGCACGTGATCGGGCCGATCCTTGCGGCAGATGACCGTGCCGCGCGGGCGCTGCTTTCGGAAGCGGCCTGCCGCGCGGCGGGGCAGTTCCTGCGCGTCGATTTCGCGCCCGAGCACGCTCTGGCCGATCATGCCAAGGCGCTGGGGCTGCACCATGCAGGGGGCGGGATCGCGATGGTGCGCCCTGCGGGCGAGCGCGCCCGCACCCGCGACCGCGCCGCAGCACCGGCGCAATCGTTAGAACTGAAAACCTATGCCCTCGTGTCACAGGCCCTGGGCTGATCTTAGGAGACTGTCAATGTTGACCAATTCCCTGATCGAGATGGATCGCCAGCACCTGATCCACCCCGTGTCCTCGTTTCAAGGCCATGCTGCGCGTGGTGTGCGGGTGCTGGCCTCGGCCAAAGGGGCGCGGGTGACCGATGCCGAAGGGCGCGAGCTGATTGACGGCTTTGCCGGTCTTTGGTGCGTGAATGCGGGCTATGGCCATGAAAGCGTCGTCGAGGCGGCGGCTGAACAGATGCGCAAGCTGCCTTATGCCACGGGCTATTTCGGCCTTGGGTCCGAAGCCCCGATCAAGCTGGCCGCGGCTTTGGCCGAACGGGCTCCGGGGGATCTGAACCATATCTATTTCTCGTTGGGCGGCTCGGATGCTGTCGACAGCACGATCCGTTTCGTGCGCTATTACTGGCATGCCAAGGGGCAGCCCGGGCGGGACCAGTTCATTTCGGTCGAGGAAGGCTATCACGGGTCGACCAGCATGGGCGCGGGCCTGACCGCGCTGGCCGGTTTCCACGAGGGGTTCGGTGTGCCCTATAGCTGGCAGCACAAGATCTCGTCGCATTACACCTATCGCAACCCGTTGAAAAGCGACGCCGAAATCATTGCCGCCTCGGTTGCTGAACTGAAGGCGAAGGTGGCCGCGATCGGGCCGGAGCGCGTCGCGGCATTCTATGTCGAGCCGATTCAGGGGTCGGGCGGGGTGCTCGTGCCGCCGAAGGGCTGGATCAAGGCCATGCGCGAGGCCTGCCGCGAATTGGACATCCTGTTTATCGCGGATGAGGTCATCACCGGTTTCGGGCGCCCCGGTCCGCTCTTTGCCTGCGAGGAAGAGGGCATCGTCCCGGATATGATGACCACAGCCAAGGGCCTGACCTCGGGCTATGTGCCGATGGGGGCGGTGTTCATGTCGGACCATGTGTTCGAGACCATTGCCGAGGGCGCGGGCGCCAAGGCGGTGGGCCACGGTTTCACCTATTCGGCGCATCCCGTGTCGGCGGCGGTCGCGCTGGAAGTGCTGTCGCTTTACGAAGGGGGGCTGCTGGAGAATGGTCGCAAGGCCGGCGCGCGTCTGATGGAGGGGTTGCAGAGCCTGTCCGATCACCCGCTTGTGGGCGATGTGCGGGGCCGCGGGATGTTGGCCGCACTCGAACTGGTGACGGATAAGGACAAGAAAACCCGCCTGCCTGCCTCGGTCCAACCGGCGACACGGCTGTTTGATCGCGCATGGGACAAGGGGCTGATCGTGCGGTCCTTCGCTCAGGGGATCTTCGGTTATGCGCCGCCGCTCTGCTGTACCGATGACGAGATCGACCAGATCGTGGCGCGCACCAAGGCGGTGCTGGACGAGACGCTGGATGATGCGGATGTCCGCGCGGCGATGGCCTGATGGCGCTTCTGTATCTTTCGGTTCCCGAACGCGGTGCGGTCTGGGCGCAGATGCTGGCCCGTGCGGGGGTCGAGATGGTGATGGGCGAGGCGGCAGTGACAGATCCTGCCGCCATCACCCATATCGCCTGCTGGCAACCGCCGGAGGATCTGGCGCGCTATCCCAATCTCAGGGCGGTGATCTCGGTCGGGGCGGGGGTGGACCAGATGCCGCCCATGCCCGAAGGGGTCATCCTGTCGCGCACGATTGCGCCGGGTATCGAACAGATGGTGCGGGACTGGGTGGTGATGGCGGTGCTAGCGCTGCATCGCGATCTGCCACTATATATCGCGCAGGCCCGCGAGGGACGCTGGCAGCTGCATGCGCCCCGCTCTGCCCATGAGGCCCGTGTGGGGATCATGGGAATGGGGCGGATCGGGCAGCTTGTCGCGCAGACGCTAGGCGCGCTCGGCTTCGAGGTGGCCGGATGGTCGCGCTCGGGGCAGTCCACGGCAGAATGTGCCGTCTATGATCAGGCGGGCCTGCCGGAATTTCTGGCGCGCAGCGACATTCTCGTGTGTCTTCTGCCTTTGACCGGGCAGACGCGGGGGCTGATGGATGCCGCGTTTCTGGCGCAACTGCCGCAGGGCGCGCGGCTGGTGCAGGCCGGACGGGGGCCGCAGCTTGATCTGGAGGCGCTCAGAACGGCGCTGGACAGCGGCCGGATTGCTGCGGCAATGCTGGATGTGACCGACCCCGAACCCCTGCCTGCCGATCATTGGGCATGGGCCGATCCGCGTGTGCTGATTACGCCGCATATTGCCGCGAAAACCGGCCATGAGGAGGGCGCGCGCCATGTGCTTGCCGTGATCGAGGCCACCACCAACGGAACGCCCGTGCCCGGTCAGGTCGATCAGGCAAAAGGCTACTGACCCCTGCCGGCCGGCCCTCGGGCCGGTTGCGCCCTTGCCGCATGAAATTCTGTCCCTGCGCGGATCGATACAGAAGATTATGCCGTGAAGCCCCCTCAATTCGGTGTTCCAAGCGCAGGATCCTTCGGCACACTGGGGTTTGTAAGACCAAGATTGCAGGGGAGATACCGGCGCCCGCAGCTCAGCCTACCCTCGCGCGGAGGCAGGCCCGCCGCCACCTCTCCCGCCCGCGTTTTTGCCGGATCTCTCCTCCGGTCCACCCGCAGAAAGGACTGCCGAAAATGGCAACCACCACCGCCACCAAACCGTTGACCGCCTTTCGCTATGTCACGTTCGATGTGGTCGGCACCCTGATCGATTTCGAAGGGGCCATCAAAGAAGGGCTTGCGCAGATCGCGGCCAAGGAAGGTCTGGCGATTGACGACGAGGCTGCGCTGTCGGTCTATCGCGAGGCGCGCTATGAAGAGGGCGCGCAGCGTTTCCCCGATGATCTGGGGCGGTGCTATGCGCGCATTGCCGCAGCGATGGGCCTGCCCGACACCGAAGAATACCGTCAGCTGATGATCGACATCGTGGGCGAGGCCAAGCCTTTCCCCGATAGCGTCAAGGCGATGGCGATGCTCAAACAGCATTACAAGCTGGTGGCCATGACCAATGCCCGCCGCTGGGCTTTCGAGAAATATGCCGAGAAACTGGGCCAGCCGTTCTGGGCGGGGTTCACCACCGACGATACCGGCTGCGAGAAGCCCGACCCCGATTACTTCCATCAGGTTTTTGCCTATGTGGAACAGGATGGCGGGTCGAAGGAGGACATCCTGCATACCGCGCAAAGCCAGTATCATGATATCGGCATCTCGCGCGCATTGGGCATGACAAACGCTTGGATCCAGCGGCGGCACGCGCAAAGCGGATATGGCGGCACGATCGCCCCGAAAGAGTTCACCGAACCCGATTACCATTTCCATGCGCTGGCCGGTCTGGCGCAAGCGGCAGACGCGGCCTTTCGCGGCTGACACATCTTTCCTAGGGCGGCATCAAGACCGCCCGGGCTTCCGTCCAACGATCATAAAAACGGTGCGGCTGCGCACCCCTGACAGGGATACCCACGATATGACATATAAGCCGACAAACTGGTCCGGTCGCGATGATGCGATGGTCGAGACGATGATCCGTCGCGGGGCCTCGCGACGGGATCTTCTGAAGATGCTGATGGCCTCGGGGATCGGGATGGCGGCGGGCGGGTCGCTTCTGCTGCGGGCCGATCAGGCGGTCGCGGCGACCCCTGTCTATGGCGGGCATCTGAAAGCTGCGGGCTGGTCGTCCTCGACCGCCGATACGCTTGATCCGGCCAAGGCCTCCATGTCGACCGATTACGTGCGCTGCTGTGCGTTCTATAACCGCCTGACCATTCTCGACGAACAGGGCGTCGTGCAGATGGAACTGGCCGACAGTCTCAAGACCGATGATGCGAAGACATGGGAAATCAAGCTGAAATCCGGTGTGAGCTTCCATGACGGCAAGACCCTCTCGGCCGAGGATGTGGTCTATTCTCTCAAGCGCCATCTTGATCCGTCCGTAGGGTCCAAGGCCAACGCGATGGCCGCGCAGATGACCGAAATCTCCAAGCTTGACGATCTGACGGTGAAGATCGTGCTGGCCGGCGCCAATGCCGATCTGCCGACCATTCTGGCGATGCACCATTTCATGATCATCGCCGATGGCACGACCGATTTCAGCAAGGCCAACGGCACAGGTGCTTTCATCTGCGAAACCTTCGAGCCGGGTGTGCGGTCGATCGCTGTGAAAAACCCGAATTACTTCAAGGACAAAGCTCCCTATCTTGATAGTTTCGAATTCTTCGCGATTGCCGATACCAATGCGCGGGTCAATGCGCTTTTGTCGGGGGATATTCAGGTCGGGGCTTCGCTCAACCCGCGTTCGGTGCGCTTTATGGACGGCAAGCCGGGGGTGCAGACCTCGATCACGCGCTCGGGCAGCTATACCGACCTCAATATCCGGCTGGATATGGAGCCGGGTGCCAAGACCGGCTTTGTCGAGGGGATGAAATATCTGGTCAATCGCGAGGCGATCCAGAAGTCGATCCTGCGGGGCATGGCCGAAATCGGCAATGACCAGCCCGTTTCGGCATCGGACCGGTATCACAATCCCAATCTCAAACCGCGCGCTTACGACCCCGATCAGGCCAGACACCATTTCGAGAAAGCGGGGCTTTTGGGGGTCGAGATCCCGCTTGTGGCCTCGACGGCGGCGAATTCCTCGGTGGATATGGCGACCATCATCCAGCAGATGGGCGCGCAGATCGGCATGAAATTTACAGTCGATCAGGTGCCGCCCGATGGCTATTGGTCGAATTACTGGCTGAAATCGCCGGTGCATTTCGGCAATATCAACCCGCGCCCGACCCCCGATATCCTGTTCTCGCTGCTTTATGCCTCGGATGCGCCGTGGAACGAAAGCCATTACAAATCGGAGAAATTCGACAAGATGATGCTGGAGGCGCGCGGCTCGCTGGACGAGGAGAAGCGGACCTCGATCTATTGGGAAATGCAGGAAATGGTGGCCAATGAGGCGGGCACGATCATTCCGGCCTATATCTCCAATGTTGACGGGCTTTCGGATAAGGTCGGGGGGATGCGCCCGAACCCGCTGGGGGCGCTGATGGGCTTCACCTTTGCCGAACATATCTGGCTGAACGCCTGATCATAGCCGAGCGGACCTGCGCGCCCTGGCGCGCAGGGGCCATTCTTGAAGATTGCTCCGAAGGGAGGTGCCCCTTGCCCCAGTCGTTTATGCCTTGGGTTCTTGTTTTCCAACGGCTTGGTATCGCGATCCTGACATTGCTGATCGTGTCTTTCGCCGTGTTCTTTGCCACCGAACTCCTGCCCGGAGATGTGGCGGAAATCCTGCTGGGACAGGCGGCAACGCCCGATGCCGTGGCCGGTCTGCGCGAGGCGATGGGCCTTGATAAGCCCGCCCTCCTGCGCTTTCTGGGCTGGCTTCTGGGCTTTTTCCACGGTGATCTCGGTATTTCCTATGTCAATAATATCCCCGTGGCCGATCTGGTGGGCGGGCGGCTTCTGAGCTCGCTGAAACTGGCGGGGATCACCACCGTGATCTCGGTGCCGGTCGCGCTCGGTCTCGGGATCGGGGCGGCCATGTGGCGCGGGTCCTGGTTTGACCGGATCGTGTCGATCCTGACCATTTCGGTGATCTCGGTGCCCGAATTCATGGTGGCCACGCTGTCGGTGCTGATCTTTGCGGTCTGGCTGGGCTGGCTTCCCGCGCTCAGCTACGGGGCGGCAGAGGTGACCTCGTTCGGGGCGCTTCTCAAGGCCTATGCGATGCCGGTGATCACGCTGAGCTTCGTCATCTCGGCGCAGATGATCCGCATGACCCGTGCGGCCGTCATCGAGACGATCAACACCCCCTATGTCGAGATGGCGCTGCTGAAGGGGGCCTCGCGCAAGCGGATGGTGCTCAAACATGCGCTGCCCAATGCGCTGGGGCCGATCGCCAATGCGGTCGCCCTGTCGCTGAGCTATCTGGTGGGCGGGGTCATCATCGTCGAGACGATCTTCAACTATCCCGGCGTGGCCAAGCTGATGGTCGATGCCGTTTCCACCCGCGACCTGCCGCTGATCCAGTCCTGCGCGTTGATCTTCTGCGTCAGCTATCTGCTGCTGATCACGCTGGCCGATCTTATCGCCATTCTCTCCAACCCGAGGCTGCGCCGTTGATGAATATGACAAGTTTCCGCCTCCCGACGCCGAAAAACCTTGGCTATTCGTTTAATTGGGTCGGCCGTATCGGTCTGGCCGTGATCCTGTTCTGGGCGGTGATCGCGATCTGCGGCAGTGCCCTTGCGCCGCATCCGCCGGGCGAGATCGTCGATTGGGATTTCTTCGGTGCCGCCTCCGGAAAGTTCTGGATGGGCACGGATTATCTGGGGCGCGACGTATTCTCGCGTGTGTTGCTGGGCGCGCGTTACACCGTCGGTATCGCGCTGGCCTCGGTTTTTCTGGCCTGTTCGGGCGGGGTGATCCTTGGCATGGTGGCGGCGGTCGCGGGGGGCTGGTTCGACATGATCCTGTCGCGGCTGCTGGATGCGCTGAACGGCATTCCCTCGCTGCTGTTCGGGCTGGTGACGGTGGCGGCCATCGGCTCCTCCATTCCGGTGCTGGTCGGGACTTTGGCGGTGATCTATCTGCCCGGGGCGTATCGCTTTGCCCGCGCGCTGGCGGTCAATGTGAACACGATGGATTTCGTGACGGTGGCCCGTGCGCGGGGCGAGGGCACCCCCTATCTGATCGCCCGCGAGATCTTCCCCAATATCCTCGGCCCCGTTCTGGCCGATCTGGGATTGCGTTTCGTGTTCATCGTGCTGGTGCTTTCGGGGCTGTCCTTCCTTGGCCTTGGGGTGCAGCCGCCCAATGCCGATTGGGGCGGGCTTGTGCGCGAGAATATCGAAGGTCTGTCGCTGGGGGCATCGGCGGTGGTCTTCCCCTGCTTGGCCATCGCTTCGCTGACCATTTCGGTGAACCTGTTCATCGACAACCTGCCCACCAAAATCCGCGACAGGAGCTGAACCATGAAAGATTTCGCACAAGAAACCGCGCTTGTTTCGGTCCGTGATCTGCGGATCGGGGCGACCACCGATGCGGGGCGTAAAATCGAGATCATCAAGGGGGTCAGTTTCGACATCGCCCCCGGCGAGATGGTGTCATTGATCGGGGAATCCGGTTCGGGCAAAACCACGATCGCGCTGTCGCTGATGGGCCATACCCGCACCGGCTGCGAGATCACCGGCGGCGAAATCCGGCTGGACCGGCATATCGTGACCGCGATGTCGGAAAAAGCCCGTGCCCGTATTCGCGGCACCGAGGTGTCCTATGTGCCGCAATCGGCGGCTGCGGCCTTCAACCCCAGCCAGCGTATCATGGATCAGGTGGTGGAAATCACCACAATCCACGGCCTGATGCCCCGCGATGAGGCCGAGGCCAAAGGCTGTATCTCTGTTCCGTGCCTTGGCTCTGCCCAACCCCGAGACCATCGGTCAACGCTATCCCCATCAGGTCTCTGGCGGGCAGTTGCAGCGGCTGTCGGCGGCGATGGCGCTGATCGGTAGCCCCAAGCTGGTGATTTTCGATGAGCCGACCACTGCGCTGGATGTGACCACCCAGATCGAGGTGTTGCGGGCGTTTCGCAATGCGATGGCCGAGGTCGGGGCGGCGGGTGTCTATGTCAGCCATGATCTGGCGGTGGTGGCGCAGATTGCGGACCGGATCGTGGTGCTGAAGGGCGGCGAGATACAGGAAGAAGGCAGCTGCGAGCAGATCCTGCATGCGCCTGCCCATCCCTATACCAGACAGCTTCTGGCCGCTTTCGAGCCGGTGCTGCATGAACCCTCCGGCGTGCCGGACCGCGCCAAGCACACGCCCATTCTGGAGGTGCATGATCTTTGCGCCGGATACGGGCCGATGCGCGATGGCGTGCCCTATGCCAAAATCCTCAAAAACGTGAATTTCAAGCTGGATCGGGGCCGCAATCTTGGGGTGATCGGGGAATCCGGCTCGGGGAAATCAACCCTTGCGCGGGCGATTGCGGGGATTTTGCCGCCCTATCGCGGCTATACGATGGTGGACGGGCAGGAAATGCCGCTTGATCTGGCCAAACGCTCCAAGGAACAGCTGCGCCGTGCGCAGATCGTGTTCCAGCTAGCCGATACGGCGCTGAATCCGGCACAATCCATCGGCACCATTCTGGGCCGTCCGCTGACCTTCTATCACGGGCTGCGGGGGCAGGCGCGCGAGGCCCGCGTGATCGAGCTGCTGGACATGGTGCGTCTGCCTGCCAGCCTGCGCCACCGCCTGCCGGGCGAACTGTCAGGCGGGCAGAAACAGCGCGTCAATCTGGCCCGCGCCTTGGCCGCCGAGCCGGAGCTGATCCTGTGTGACGAGATCACCTCGGCGCTGGATACGGTTGTGGCGGCGGCGATCATCGAGCTGCTGAAAGAGCTGCAGCGTGAACTGCACCTGAGTTATATGTTCATCAGCCATGATCTTTCGACCGTCGAGGCGATCTGTGACGAGGTGCTGGTGATGTATAAGGGCGAGGTGGTCGAGGCGCTGCCTGCGGCCCGCATGAGCGCGGAGGCGTTGCATCCCTATTCGCGGCTGCTGATTTCGTCTGTGCCGCAGCTTGATACGAACTGGCTGAACACGCTGGAACAGGACCCCGAACTGATTGCCACAGTCGCCAACCGCTAAGTGAAAGCCCCGCCCTTCGCGGGGCTTTTTCACAGCCGGTCGGCAAAGATCCGCGTCAGCGGGATCTGAGTTTTGACGAAGGGCGTTTTCATCACCACGAAGCTGAAATATTTGTCGATGCCGATATCGCGGTCCACGAGCCCTTCGAGGATGGTCTGGTAATCGCCAATAGAGGCGGTGACGAATTTGGCCAGATAGTCATAGCCCCCCGAGACCAGATGGCATTCGATGCAGCTATCCACCTTTTCCAACGCCTCCTGAAAGCGGGCGAAGTCGATCTGGCGATGGTTCTTGAGGGTGAACTCGGTGAACACCGTCAGGGTTTCCCCGAGCTTCGTCATGTCGATCTGTGCGGTATAGCCGCTGATATATCCCGCCCGCTGGAGCTTCTTGACCCGCATCAGGCAGGGTGAGGGCGAGAGCGCCACCAGATCGGCAAGTTCGACATTGGTAATGCGGCCATTGTGTTGCAGCTCCGCCAGAATCTTTAGGTCGATTCTGTCCAGTTTATAGGCCGTGCTCATGTCTTCCCCTGCCGTGATCGCTTTTCCGACCATTCTTAGCGTGTTTTACAGCGCAAGGAAGAGTGTGCAAGGCGGCGCATACAACATGAAATGCCACAAAAGCCCGAGATTTGGCAGATGACGCTGCGCGGGGGCGGTTAGCCTGCGGGAAATAATAAGGAGACGCCGATGCCTGCCCCCATTTTGACATTGGAAAGCAGTGACATGCTGCCCGCCGAGGCGGATTGCGTTGTCATCGGCGCAGGGATTGTCGGCACCTGTGCGGCCTATTGGCTGGCGCGGGCAGGGCAGAAGGTTGTCCTGCTGGAAAAGGGCCGCGTAGGCGCCGAACAATCCAGCCGGAACTGGGGCTGGTGCCGCCAGCAGAACCGCGATGCGCGGGAATTGCCTTTGTCGACCAAGTCCTTGAATTTATGGGAGGATATGACCCGCGATATCGGCGAGGATATGGGGTTCAAACGCTGTGGTCTGCTGTATCTGTCCAATGATGCGGCGGAAATCGAGGGCTGGGCGAAATGGGGCGAATTCGCGCGGGGCGAGGGGGTTGATACCCGTATGCTCAGCGCCGCCGAGGCCGCCCTACGCGGAGCCGCCACGCAAAAGCCCTGGGCGGGCGGTGTCTGGTCGCCCAGCGACGGCACGGCGGATCCCTCGCGCGCAGCCCCTGTGATTGCCAAGGGCATTTTGAAACACGGCGGCCATGTGATCCAGAATTGCGCGGCGCGCGGGTTGGAAACCTCCGCAGGGCAGGTCAGCGCCGTGGTGACCGAACGCGGCACGATCAAGACGCAGCAGGTGGTGATGGCAGGCGGCGCATGGGCGTCAAGCTTCCTGCATCAGCTGGGCATCGCCTTCCCGCAGGCCTCGGTGCGCAGCTCGATTCTCTCGGTGGCTCCGGGGGCGGAAGGCATCCCCGAGGCGCTGCATACGGCGGCGGTCTCGATCACGCGGCGCGGCGATGGCGCCTATACACTGGCGATCTCGGGCAAGGCCGCTGTGGACCCGACGCCGGGCATGATCGCTCAGGCCAAGCACTTCCTGCCGATGTTCACCAAACGCTGGAAAAGCCTCACTCC
This sequence comes from Thioclava sp. GXIMD4215, assembly GCF_045291555.1. Lineage (NCBI taxonomy): Bacteria > Pseudomonadati > Pseudomonadota > Alphaproteobacteria > Rhodobacterales > Paracoccaceae > Thioclava > Thioclava sp. GXIMD4215. Next base: position 284,371 of record NZ_CP149516.1, read on the forward strand.
GGGTGGGTTGCAGGCATGGAAAGCGGGCTTCGAGACCCGCAAGACATGGGCGCTGGACCAGATCACCCCGATGGAGCGCGCCCGTGTACTGGATCCCGTGCCCGACAAGGGGCTGGTCACTCTGACCCTGCAACGCGCGCGCGATCTGCTGCCTGCGCTGAAGGTGCTGCCGGTGCAGGCTTCTTGGGCGGGGTTCATCGATTCTACCCCCGATGGCGTGCCGGTGATCGACACCGACACCGGCCTGAAGGGGCTGACGCTGGCGGCGGGCCTATCGGGCCATGGCTTCGGCATCGGTCCGGGCGTGGGGCATCTGGTGGCCGATATGCTGCTGGGCCGCACTTCCATCACCGAGACCGCGCAATACAAGCTGGCGCGTTTCAACGAAAGCCAATGGGGCAAGGTCTCGAAGTTCTAAGCCAGCATATTATGCTGCCAGAGCGCTTGCGCAGACAATTATGCCGTCGGCGCGGGCGTTTTAACCAGAATTCACGCGCCGGTCTCGCTTAGGCTGGGGCCAAGCATGATGAGGATAGCATGAGTTTCGCATTCGACCCCACTTCGGTTTCTTTGCCTTCGGGCCATTTCATCGGCGGCGACTATGTTGCAGCCCCCGAGGCGATCGACGTCATCTCGCCCTCGACCGGCCAGCGTATCGGCGCCATTGCCTGTGCCGATGCGCAGATGGTGGATCGCGCTGTCGCCTCGGCGCGTCAGGCGTTGAAAACCTCGAACTGGGGCGGGCTTGCCCCGCGTAACCGTGCCAAGGCGCTGCATAAATGGGCCGATCTGATGGAGGCCGAGGCGCCTTATCTGGCACAACTTGAGGCGATCTGTTCCTCGCGCCCCTATGCGCAGGCGCTGACCGGCGATATCTCGGTCACCGCCGAGCAGATCCGTTTCTTCGCGGAATTCGCCGATAAGGAATGCGGTGATCTGGTGCCCACGTCGGACGGGCAGTTCGGCTATATCTCGGACCATCCCTATGGGGTGATCGGCGCGGTGACCCCGTGGAACTTCCCGATCTCCATGGCGGGCTGGAAGCTGGGCCCCGCGCTTGCGGCAGGCAATGCCGTGGTGATCAAACCCTCCGAGATGACGCCCTATACCACGCTCTATATGGCTGAACTTTCGGTCAAGGCGGGGATTCCGGCGGGTCTGGTGAATGTGGTTCTGGGCGATGGGCCCACCACCGGCAATGCGATCACCGGTCATCCGGGCATTGATAAGGTCTCTTTCACCGGCTCGACCCGCGCGGGGGCGGCGATCATGGAAAATATCGCGCGCCATGGCATCAAGCCGATGACGCTGGAACTGGGCGGCAAAAGCCCGATGCTGGTCTTTGCCGATGCCGATCTGGATAAGGCGGCCGAATGTCTGGCCAAGGGCATCCTGCCCAATGCGGGGCAATTCTGCGTGGCGGGGTCGCGCATTCTGGTCGCGGCCTCGGTGGCCGATGAGCTGTCTTCCAAGCTGATGGCGGAATTTGGCCGCCAGGTGCCTGATGTGACCCATGCGGGGGCTGCGGGCTTCTCGCCCATCATCTCAGCCCGTCAGATGGGGCGCATTGATTCCATCGTGCAGGCGGCCCGTGCCAAGGGCGGCGAGATCCTCTGCGGTGGGGCTGCCTTTGACCGCGAGGGCAGCTTCTACCAGCCGACCCTGATTGCGGGCGTGGATGAGACGAACCCCGCCGTGACCGAGGAAATCTTCGGCCCCGTGGCCACCTTCCAGACCTTCGACAGCGAGGAAGACGCCATGGCGCTGGCGGCACATGACACCTACGGGCTGTGCGCGGGGCTGTTCACACAAGACCTCTCGCGTGCGCTGCGTCTGAGCGGTCGGCTTGAGGCCGGCACCGTCTGGGTCAACCGCTATGGCCGCTCGCGTGATCACATTCTGCCGACGGGGGGCTGGAAGGCCTCGGGTCTGGGCAAGGACTTGGGCCGCGAGGCTTACCGCGCCAACCGGCGCACGAAATCTGTGCTGATCGATCTGTAATCGGCCAAAGGAGTAAAGATGAAGACCTATACGCTTGCCCTTATCCCCGGTGACGGGATTGGCGTTGATGTGACCGATGCGACGATGGACGTGCTGGATGTGGCTGCGGCCAAATTCGGCTTTGCGCTGAAGCCCACCACCTTCCCGTGGTCCTGCGAATATTACGTCGAGACCGGCAAGATGATGCCCGACGACGGGATCGAGCAGCTGCGCCCCTTCGATGCGATCTATCTGGGCGCCGTGGGTTGGCCGAAGACCGTGCCGGATTCGGTGTCTTTGCACGGGCTTTTGCTGCCGATCCGCAAGGCGTTCACCCAATATGCCAATATCCGCCCGCACCGCCTGTTGCCGGGCGTGGAAGGCCCGCTGAAATCCGAAGGGTTCGACATCCTCTGCATCCGCGAGAATACCGAAGGCGAATATGCCGGAGCCGGTGGCCGCGTGCATCAGGGGCAGGACAATGAGGTAGCGACCGAGGTCTCGATCTTCACCCGCAAGGGCGTCGAGCGTATCCTGCGCTTCGGCTTCGAGCAGGCCCGTGCGCGGCGCAAGCATCTGACGAGCGTGACGAAATCCAACGCCCAGAAATACTCGATGGTGTTCTGGGACGAGATGACCGACAAGCTGGCCGCCGAATATCCCGATGTGACCGTCAGCCATATGCATATCGATGCGATGGCCGCCAAGATGGTGATGGCGCCGCAGGATCTGGATGTGATCGTGGCCTCGAATCTCTTTGGCGATATTCTCACCGATCTGGGTGCGGCGATTCAGGGCGGCTTGGGCTTTGCGGCCTCGGCCAATATCTGCCCCGATCCGTCGGTTCCCTCGATGTTCGAACCGGTGCATGGCTCGGCCCCCGATATCGCGGGTCAAAACATCGCCAACCCGATTGCCGCGATCTGGTCGGGCGCTATGATGCTTGAGCATCTGGGCGAGAAGGCAGCAGCCGAGGCCATTCTGGCTGCCATCGAGGCCGCCACCGCCCGTGGCATCGGCACCCGCCCGGGCGCCAGCACCACCGATGAAATCACCGCAGCGGTGAAAGCCGCATTGGAGGCATAAGATGACCCTGCATGAAAGCTTTGATCTGCGCGCCCAGCTGCGCGACCCCGCCTTGTTTGTTGAGGCAGCCCTGATCAATGGCGAGTGGCGCGCACGGGCCGATATGGCGGTGATGAACCCCGCAACCGGCGATGTGCTGGGCCATATGCCCGACAACACCGCTGCCGAGACCGAAGAGGCGATTGCCGCGGCTGCTGAGGCAATGAAGTCGTGGAAGGCCAAGACCCATGCCGAGCGCGCCGACATCCTGATGGCGTGGTATGATCTGATGCTGGAGAACGCCGATGATCTGGCGCTGATCCTGACCGCCGAGCAGGGCAAGCCGCTGGCCGAGGCCAAGGGCGAGATCGTCTATGGCGCCTCTTTCATCCGCTGGTTTGCCGAAGAGGCGCGCCGCATCAACGGCCATATCATCCCGAGCCCGGTCAAGGGCAAGAAGATCTTCGCGATGAAAGAGCCGGTGGGTGTCTGCGCGATCATCACCCCGTGGAACTTCCCGACCGCGATGATCACCCGCAAGGTGGCACCGGGTCTGGCGGCAGGCTGCACGATGGTCATCAAACCCTCGGATTTCACCCCCTATTCGGCGCTGGCGCTATGCCTGTTGGGCGAGCGTGCAGGCATTCCTGCGGGTGTTTTGAACTGTCTGACCGGTCGCCCCGAGGCGATTGGCGGCGCGCTGACCGCAAGCCCCGTGGTGCGCAAGCTGTCCTTCACCGGCTCGACCCGTGTTGGGGCGCTTCTGGCCGAGCAATGCGCGCCGACGCTGAAGAAGATGTCGCTGGAACTGGGCGGCAATGCGCCCTTCATCGTGTTTGACGACGCCGATCTGGATGCGGCTGTGGAAGGCGCTATGGCCTCGAAGTTCCGCAATGGCGGTCAGACCTGCGTCTGTGCCAACCGTCTGCTGGTACAATCGGGCATCCATGACGCTTTCGTGGCCAAGCTGGCCGAAAAGGTCGATGCGCTGAAGGTCGGTCCGGGCACGGCGGAAGACACCACCATCGGCCCGATGATCAATTCGGCCGCGATCGACAAGATCAACCGCCATATCGAGGATGCGCTGTCCAAAGGCGCGACCCGCGCGACCAAGAAGCGCGCGCTGAGCGGCCAATATGCCGATCCGACCGTGCTTGTTGGCGCAACGCTGGATATGCAATGCGCCGGCGAAGAGACCTTTGGCCCCGTGGCGCCGGTCTTCAAATTCGAGACCGAGGAAGAGGCGCTCGAGATCGCCAATGGCACGCCCTTCGGTCTGGCCGCCTATTTCCACACCACCGATATGGCCCGTGCCTTCCGCTTTGGCGAGGCGCTGGAAACCGGTCTGGTGGGGTTGAACACCGGCGCGGTCTCCCATGCCGAAGCGCCGTTTGGTGGCGTCAAAGCCTCGGGTCTGGGCCGTGAAGGGGCGCAGGAAGGCATCGAGGAATATCTTGAAACCAAAGCCTTCCACTTCGGCGGGTTGTAAGCTGGCGGGCGGAACGGCCAAGGGCAGGCCTTGGGGTCTGCCTCTGGCCTAGCGGTCTTGCGAAAGGGTCAGCAGGGCCTTGCGGAACTCCGGATTGCTCAGCACGATCTCGCCCGCCCCCAGCGTTTTGGCATGGGACAGCGCCATTGCCACAAGCTGTTGCGCCTGTTCAACCGCCTGTGCAAGCGACAGGTCGTGTCCCAGCCCCGCGATGATCAGCGCGGCAAACAGATCCCCCGTGCCGGGCAGGGCGATCGGAAGTTTGCGTACAGGATGGCGGCTGGAAGGCTCGGGGCCCAGAATGATACTTTCGATATGGCCATCGGCTGTGTCCTCCAATGCGCAGCCGGTCACCACAAGCCGCGCATCCGACCCCATGCCAAGCGCGTGTCGGGCATGCTCCAGTGCCTCCAGCGTGGTAAAGGGCTGGCCGGTCAGCCATGCCAGTTCGAACGGATTGGGGGTGGCCAGATCGGCCAGCGGCAGGAGCAGGTCGCGCATGACATCGGCAATGGCTTCCGGCACGTAGAGACCCGGCCCGCTATCGCCCAGCACCGGATCGCAGAGATAGAAGAGGTCCGGATTGTCGGCTTTGGCCTGCGCGATGAACGCGGCGGTTTGCCGCGCCACCTCGACCGAACCGATATAGCCCGTCAGAAGGAAATCCGCCCGCTCGGGCAGGCCCCTTTCCTGCGCGCCGCGCAGCAGATCGGCAAAGAAGGCGGCGGGCAGGGCCTGTCCGCGCAGGGTCGGATAATCGGGGGTGTTCGAAAAGACGACGGTCGGGATGGCTGCGACCTCCAGCCCTGCCGCCTGCATCGGAAAGACCGCCGCCGAATTGCCGACATGGCCAAAGACAACCTGACTTTGGATCGAGATCACGAAAGGCGGATGGGGCATGGCTTGGGGTCCGTTGGCTGGCGGCATCGGTGGTGGGATCTTTGCGATACGCTTCCTGCTCGGGCGGGTCAATCGGCGCGGGGCAGCGGTCGGCGATGAAAAAAGGCCGGTCTTGCGACCGGCCAGTTTGGGGGAGTGCCCGTCAGGGAGAAGGCCGGGCTCCGCCTATTCCGCAGGGGACTGGTTGCGCAGGGCCGCATCGCCCTTCTGCAAGAACGAGATTGCCAGTCCCAGTGCGATCAGCAGGACAGGGTAGAGAAGCCCCTGTCCGCCGCGCCCGATGAACAGCAGGCAGACCAGCGCGAGACATCCCAGCGAGAGGAGCCGGTAGACGGTGCGGCGTTCGAGGCGCAGCAAGGATGCCGCCGCACCGGTATAGAGCAGCAGGAAGTTCTGCCCCGCTGCCGCCAGAAGATGCGACATATCCAGAATACCCGCGCCGACCAGACCGACCACGCTCAGCAGCACGACGACCGTGACCATGACGGCATTCAGAGGCACGTCGTTGCGGATCTGGGCAATCGGGGCCGGAAGTAGCCCGTCTCGGGCGGCGGAATAGACCATGCGCGAGACCGCCCAGATTGCGGCTGACAGATTGGCAAAGATCAGCAGCACGGCGAGTGCGGCAATGGTGATGCGGCCCGCAGGGCCGAAGGACTGGCCGAAAATCTGCGCGAAAGGTGCGGGGCCTGCGCCCAATGCGCCCGCCTTGGCCACAACCAGCGCCAGCACCAGATAGAGCCCCACCGCCAGAAAGAAGGAAAGCGCCATCGCGCGGGGGACGTCCCGCTTGGGGTTGCGGAATTCGCCGCCCAGATTGGCGCTGACTTCCCAGCCGGTAAAGGCGAAGAACACCATCATGAAGACCATGCCCAGATGGCGCAGGTCGGTATCGGCGGATGGTGTGCTGGCTGCCGACAGGTCGAAGGCGGGTTGCACGGCCAGATAGCCCACGATGGCCAGCCCCAGAATGAAGACCAGAACCAGAGAGGCGATGAAGGTGTTGACCCGTCCGGCCATTTCTGCAGACAGGAAATTGACCCCCAGAGCGGCCACGATCAGCGCGCCTGCATATACTGCTGCGGGGCCGCCAAAGGTTGCGGCGACGTAATGCCCGCCGGTCAGAGCCACAGCGGGCAGCCCTACCGAAACCGCCCCCAGAAACAGCAAGGTTGCACAGATCCGGCCGGATTTGCCAAAGGCGTGGCCCATGATAGAGGCGATGCCGCCCGCATCGGGGTAGCGCCGCCCGAGAATGGCGAAGACCCAAAGCAGAGGGGCGGCGGCCACCGCGCAGGCGATCCAGATCAGGGTCGCGGAGCTACCCACTTCCTGCACCGCCAGTCCCGGCAGCGTCAACAGACCCGCCCCCAGAACGATATTGAGCATCATCGCCGTGCCGCGCGTGACGCCAAGGGATTTTTTCAGCTCAGCCATGATCGGCAAGCTCGACGGCATGGAACGAAATCAGATAGCGCACGCCCTCGTCCAATGCGACAGAGCCGTGGCGCACCCCCGCCGGTAGCGAGATCACGGCCCCCGCGCCGCAGATCTGTTCGCCCCCCTCCCAGTAGAAGCGCGCCTGTCCTTCCAGCACCACAAGCGTTTCATCGGTCGGGTGCTGGTGCCATGCATGTTCCTTGCCCGGCGCGTCCTGCTGGACCTCGATACAGCCCTGCTGTGGCATGAGCTTTTCGATGATCGACCAGTAATCGGCCTTGGCGAGTGCGATCTGTTTGACCGAGGGCGTGGCGGTGGTTTCGGGTGTCGATGTCAGGTCTTTCATGGGGTTATCCTTCCTTGACGAGCTGCAGACGGGCCTCGCCCAGCCGATGGAACGGGCAGGCGGGGGTCTCGTTGGTATCGTCGATGAAATATTGTGTATATTCGCGGTTGGCCGGATCGCCGTAATGGCCCAGCGAGGGCGAGGGGGCGATCAGGTCGTAATCTTCCAACAGGTCGCGCACGCGCTTGAGCGAACGCTGGACCCCCGGCTCGTCGCTATCGGTGATGCCGTTAAACACCCAGCGCGGCTGGAAGGTGATCATGAAGCTGCTGGCCCGGCGGCTTTGACGCATGACATGGGCGGGTGTGTTGCACACCACGAAAATCGGTTCGCCGCCAAAGGAGAATTCCCATGTCGGATCATCGAGATTGCGGGAGACCCCGTCGGGTTGGGGGCTGTCATCCAGTGCGACGAGACCGTCAAGCAGGTCCCAGAACTGTTCGCGGTAACGGTCGAAGGACTGAACCGGACCGGGACGGGCAAAGATGACCAGCGAGGTCATCGGGCCGATCCCGCGCGCCTGGGCAAGATAGGATTTCAGGATGGGGGCCAGAGTTTCCGGTGTCAGCGGGTCGGGGAAAGCGAAGCGCAGGCGATCCGCTTTGAAACCGGCAACGCCGAAGACACAGGGGAAGGGGCGGCTCTTGCTTGTCAATGCAGTGTCGAATTCACCGAAAACGGTCTTTTCCCAGTTTTGTCCGGAAAAAGCCTCGGTGACCTCGCTACTCTTGAAGACTAAATCCATGAATCATGATCCCTTCGTTGAATGACATGGTAAGTGTGGCCGCCTTGACGTGGCGCCGCCTACAATTCAAAACGCAATTCTCTCTTCGTTTCGAAGAAAAACTCGGTATCCTGACACGTAATGGGAGAGTTTCGATGCGTTTGAGTCCGACAGAGAACCTGATTTTGGAATTGCTGCGCGAAAACAGTCGCCGGTCTCTGACCGAGATTGCCGATATTGTCGGCCTGTCGCGCCCGACGGTGAAATATCATGTCGACAAGCTGATCGAGAGTAAGGTCATCAGTCGTTTCACGATCGAGGTGGACACGACGCAGGTGGATTCGGTCACCGGCACGCGGGCGATGTTCGATCTGCAACTCAAGCGCAATACCTGCTCGATCGTCTACGCCTCGATCCAGCGCTGGAGCGAGGTGGTCTCGGCATGGTCGCTGACGGGTGATACCGACATGCGTATTCTGCTGGAAGCGGCCAATCTGAGCATTCTCGAAGAGCTGCGTGACCGTTTGTCACGGCATCCCGAGGTGCTGACCGTCACGACGTCTGTCATTCTGAAGTCGTGGCGGGAAAAGACCTGAAAGCGCGCGCATTCTGCGGCGGAACCGGCTCTTTACGAGCTTCATGTTTCATGCGGTTGCGGGGCAGGGTTTATGTTGGGCCGGATTTTCTGGCGCAGGGGATATTGCAAACAGAAACGGGGCACCTGTCGGCCCCCGTGTTTGATTTGGCCGTTTGACCTGGCATCGTCAGGTTCTGGCGATGGTGCGCCCTTTGCGCTCTGTCAGGCGGTATGGTTGGGCGAGCCGGAAACGATGGTGCCACCGCCCGAGGTTTTGGAGCCGACAATCGCCACCGGTCGCCCGTCAAGGGTCTGCTGCGACGACCCTGTGACAATGGTGCAGCCGCAGGCGCATTTATCGCCCACCCGTGCAATCGGCTTGCCATCCGCCATTGCCGTGCCGCCCGAGACGATCACATTGGTTCCGTGACCCTGTTTGGGGCAAACATGTTTATCGCCCACCCGTGCGACCTGTGGCATCAGCTGTCCTCCTTGGCGGCGGCGCATTCCTCGCAAAGCGGCAGGCCTTCCTTGGCCGCCATCTGCAGCGTCGGCACCTGAGCCGAGCCAGACCCGCCCATAGAGACCGCGCCCTTGAGGTTGATCTTGGCCGCTTCCAGCGTGATCCCCGAGGCGTCGATGGTGATCTTGCCCCCCGGACCCTTGATCTGGAATTTCTCGAAGGCCATCAGCGTGTGCTTGCCGGTATTATTTGTGATCGAGCTGCCCACATCCAGCGTGAATTTCCCCGCAACCTCGCCCTGATAATTGCGGCCTACCTCATAGAGGTGATCGGCATAGATCGATTGTTTGTGGATATTGCCGACGCGATGGATGTGGTCCTTGCCGTAGTTTTCCTGCTGGTTGCGGGCCACATCGTAATACATATCCTGACCGATATTCTCGCGGTGGTCATTGCCGACCGAGATCGTCTTGTCATGGCCAATCGATTCCGACTGGTCATTGCCCACGGTCTTGGAACGGTCATGGCCGATGGAATGGCTTTCGTCATTCTCGATGATCGTATTGTGGTCTTTCTGCGCATGCATGAAGACCTCTTCGCGATCCTTCTCGTCCTCGAACCGGAATTCATTATAGCCCGAGCCCTGATGGGTGTCGGATTTGAAGGTCGAGACAGTCTTATTGGCGGGCAGATCATAGGGCACAGCGTTTTTGCCATTATAGACACAGCCCGTCACCAGCGGTTTGTCGGGGTCGCCGTCGAGGAATTCGACCACGACCTCCATGCCGATCCGCGGGATGACCATGCCGCCCCAGCCGTTGCCAGCCCAAGATTGCGAGACACGGCAGCGCATCGAATAATCGGCGTCCAGATCCCAATGGAACTGCACCAGAATGCGGCCATATTCGTCGCAATCGATCTCGCCATCGCCCACAACGACCGCCGTCTGCGGGCCCTTCACATCGGCGCGCGGGGTCTTCAGTTCGGGCACCAGAGGCGCGGAAGATGGCATCAGGATATAGCGCCCCGAATAGGCATAGCCATCGCCCTCGGTCCCGCCCGAGCCGTAATTATCCGAGGTATAGGAATGGCTTGCGGAGAGGCAGATGTATTCCTCACCAATCCCCGGAACGGTGTCGCCCGCTAGGTCGACCCGCGTGCCACCACGCAGAGTGATGATGTCACCCACCGCCTCATAGCGGCGATCCTGACCGCGCTCGCCCTGCGTGCGCAGCTGTGCCACAACGCGCCCACGCGACTGCGCCAGATAATCGCCGGGCCAGTCGAAGCTCTCGATCTGCCCCTGCGCATAATCGGCGTCCCCGATCTGATCGGTCTCCATCGCGGCATTCGGGGTCTTGAAGTTGTAATCTGTCAGGCGGATCGCGCCGGTGGTGATGCGCCGCGCCGGATGCCAGTCCCAGAAATGCGCGAAATCGGCCTGATGGTGGCCATCGTCGGGCTTGAAGGGCACGGCGCCGATGGTCGCATGGGCCTCGACGGCATCGGATAGAACCATCTCATGCGCGCCTTCGGAATGGGTGAAATGATAGCTGATACCGTGGCGCTCCATCATCCGCGTGGCAAAGGCCATGTCGGATTCGCGGTACTGCACGGTATATTCCAGCTCGGGGTAGTCATTCGCCAGATTGACCGTCAGCTTGCCCGCATCCGAGTAGCTTCCCAAAAGCTCGGTCAGGATCTCGACCACGGTTTTATTATGGAAGATCCGCTGGTTGCGGCGCAGGCTGGCCAGGAAAAACCACGGCTGAAGGCGCAGGCGGTACTTGTGGCCGTTATCGCCCGTGCCCAGCCAGCGCGCCTCGGTCACGATCCCGTCGAAATACTGGTCACTCCCCTCGCGGGTGACAAGCGCAACGCTTGCATGGGTCCCGATCAGCGCGTCGAAATCGACATCCGCCGAGGAGGCCAGACAGTCCACCTGATAGTCATAGAGCGCGTTGATATGGTCGGTCCCATCGAACCGCTGCAGCACCAGCTCATCCGTGCCGAGAACCGTGGTGAGCCGCCCCATACGGGCATCCTGCGAGAAAAATACAGACATAATAAGAGCCAGTGCTGAAAACTTTGGCTTACCTTACAGGCAAGATAATGCGGGTTTCAAGATCCGGTGAGGCCTTGTGTGCATAAAGCCGCCATCCTGCCCGCCCCGCTGGGCGGCAGCATCGGCGTAAAGGCGTATTGGCATCTGCCGCGCGATGCCGCATCTTGCCGCCGAAATCATGTCTGCGGTCTTCCGAAAGCAAGGATACTCATGTCACGGCCCCTCGCGCTTTTCCTGACGGCTCTCGTCATTCTGGCCTCTTATGGCGTCCCCTACCTTCTGTTGGGCGATATCGCTGCATGGTATGGCTGCTTCCTGTTCTGGGCACTGGCCGGTCTTGCGGTGATCGGTCTCAATGTCGTGGCCACGGCAGGCTTTGCCGCGCAAGAGGAGGATACGCAATGACCGTGTCTCTGGTGGTGTGGGGTGTGGTTCTTTATGTCCTGCTCTCTTCGGTCGTCGCCTATCTGTCACGCCAGCGCGGTCCGCAGGGCGGCCAATCGATGTCGCGCTATTTTCTGGGCAACCGCTCGATGGGCGGGGTCGTCTCGGCGCTCAGTTACTCGGCCACGACCTATTCGGCCTTCATGATGGTCGGGCTGGCGGGGCTGACCTATAAGGGCGGGGTCGGCGCGCTAGGCTTCGAGATTATCTATTTCGCCGGTGTCTCGCTGGTGTCGATCTTCGGGCCGCGCTTCTGGAAAGCGGCCCGCCGTCATGCCTTTGTCACCCCCTCCGAAATGCTGGGAAAGCGCTATGGTTCGCGCTGGGTGGCGGTTGCGGCGGGGCTGACGGCGCTGGGGTTCCTGATCCCTTATTCGGCGGTGCAGCTTGCGGGGGTGGGGTATCTGCTGTCGGGGATGACCCAAGGCGCGATCCCGTTCGGGGCGGGGGTCGTGCTGGCCACGCTTCTGGCCATCGCTTTTTCCTTCGTCGCCGGTATCCGTTCCGTGATGTGGACCGATAGCCTGCAGGCCCTTGTGATGATTGTGGCCTCGGTGCTGGTCGGGGGGCTTGTGGTGGCCAGACTCGGCGGCCCCGCGGTCCTGTTTGAGACCATCGCCAGCCGTGCGCCGCAGATGTTGCAGGTGCCCGGTCCGGGTCTTTTCAGCTTCCCGACCTTTCTGGGGCTGACCATTCCGTGGTTCTTCTTCGCGATCTCCAACCCGCAGGTGAGCCAGCGTCTGTTCATGCCGAAATCTCTGGCGGCCTTGCGACAGATGCTGTTGATTTTTCTGTGTTTCGGGCTGGTCTATACGCTTGTTTCGGTCCTGTGGGGGTTTTCGGCTTTTGTGGCGTTCCCCGATCTGGCAACCCCCGATCTGGCGACCGCGACCCTGCTGGCCTCGGACTATGTGCCGCCTGTGCTGGGGGTGGTGGTGATGGTCGGGATTCTCGCCGCGGCGGTCTCGACAATCGATTCCATCCTGCTGACGCTTTCCTCCATCTTTGCCCGTGACGTCTATGGCAATCTGCGCCCCGACGCGCCCGAACGCCGCCAGCTCTGGGTGGGGAAGGCTGTCATTCCGGTAATCTCCGTGCTGGCGCTGGTCTTCGCAACCTTGCAGCTTTCGATGATCTCCATTCTGTCGGTTGCGGCCTCTGCGGGGCTGGTGGTGGTGGTTCCGGCCACGATCGGTGCGTTTTTCTGGCGCAGGGGGACGGCCACGGGGGCGTTGCTCTCCATTCTGGGCGGGGTGGCGTTCGTGCTGTGGATGTATCTGAGCGGGAATCGGCTGTTCGGGCTGAATGCCGGTGTTCTGGGCTTTCCGGTGGCCAGCCTGCTCTTTGTGGCGGGAAGCCTGCTGACACGTCCCAAGGCGACAGCGACCACCGAAGGCTTCCTGCCCATGTCTTCGGACTGACTGCCGCACCAAGGCGGCGCGGCGTTCCTGACGGAAGGAAACGGGCGCGCCGTCTTAAGCCGTCTTAAGGCGTCAGTCTTTTGCCACTCCGGTCAGGGCGGTTCGGGCAAGTGCGGCCATGCGCGAGATGGCATCCGCCAGTTCCGCATCCGGAACCGTCAGCGCGACGCGGATCAGATCGCGCCCCTGCGCCCCGAAAGCCGAGCCGGGCATGACCGCCACATTTTCTTCGTCCAGTAGCCGCCACGCGAAAGCCTCGCCATCCATGCCGGTTTGCGACACGTCGATCATGGCAAACATGCCGCCCGAGGGCATGTGGCAGGACAGCCCCGTGCTCTCTTCGATCATGCGTGTCACCATGCGCGCCCGCCGTCCGAGCGCCGTGCGCAGTTGGGCGCTGGTGGTGTGATTGCCGCGCAGTGCGGCGGTCGTCATATCGGCGATGAAGGGCTGGTTCCCAAAGAGCATGGTTTCCGAGATCGGCAGCAGCCTGCGCGAAAATTCGACCGGACCGATGGACCAGCCGCTGCGGAAGCCGGTTGCCGCATGGCTTTTGGAAATCGAGGACACCACAATGGTGCGCTCGCGCAGCGCATCGATTTCCAGTGGCGAGGCGAAGCCGCCCTCGAAGATCAGTGCCTCGTAGACCTCGTCGCAGACAATCCACAGATCATGCGCAATAGCCAGCGCGCCAAGCGCCTCCAATGTGTTGCGGTCGAGCACCGCGCCGGTCGGGTTATGCGGCGTGTTCAACAGCAGCACGCGGCTTTCAGGGGTGATCGCGGCGGCCAGATCTTCGGGTTGCATGATAAATCCGTGCCGCATCTGTAGCGGCACGGGCTGCATTATGGCGCCGGTCGAGCGGATCACCCCTTCATAGGTGGCGTAATAGGGATCGCCCAGCAAGACCGCATCGCCGCTTTGCACCAGCGCGGTCATCACGGCGAACAGGGCGGTCTGGGTGCCGGGGAAGCACAGGATATTCTCGTCACGGATCGTGGGCAGTCTGGGGCGGTAGAGATCGGCCAGCGCGGCGACCAGATCGGGCTCGCCGCGTCCGTTCGAATATCGGGTCCGGCCTGCCTTGAGGGCGCGCACGCATTCCTCCACCAGTTCGGGCGCGGGGGCGATATCGGGTTCGCCAATGGTCAGTTCCAGGATGTCCTGCCCTTGGGCAACCCTGTCACGCGCGGCAAAATGCACCGCCCATTTGTCACTTCCAAGAGTATAGAGCCTGTCGGTCACCGAAGCGTAGCGCATGGAAAAATCCTTTCGAGCCTGCGAGGAGGCAGGCATTCTCAAGAGGCAATTTGATGTTGGGTCAGACTGTCTTTGGGGAGATGCAGCAGGCCTTCCGCTGCCTGAAGGGCGATCAGGGGCAGGCGTTCGGGGTCATAAATCCCGTGGTCCAGAGACCCCTCGATCCAGAGGCCGTCGATCAGCCCGTTCAGCGCGATGGCCAGATCATGGCACAGGGGCGCGTCATGGGGCAGCTCACAGGCATGGCGGGCATCGCGGATCAGCGTGGCAAGCAGGTCGAGGAATTCCTGATAGCTGGCGCGATGGATCTGTGAATATCCCGGCTCGTGCTCGACCCGCCCGATAAAGGTCGACCAGAGCGAGACCTTGCGCGCCGAAAGGTTCGGGCGCATCAGGTTGGCCGAGATGAAACCGGCCAGAGACTGTGCAGGCGTCAGCGCGCGGGTTTGCGCCACCGCCTCGGCCTGACCGGTCAACTGGGTCATCAGATGGGCATAGGCCGCCCGCAGCATTTCCTCTTTCGAGCCGAAATAATGGCGGATCAATCCGGCCGTGACACCGGCGCGCTCGGCAATCTTGCGGGCGCTGGCACCATTCAGCCCGTCTTCCCCGATACAGGCCAGTGTCGCTTCAAGAAGTTCCAGACGGCGGGCATCTTCTGGCAGGCGCTGGAATGTTTTTCGGCTCATAACGGGGCCCGCTCTGTTGCTTTTTCGCGCGGAAAGTCCCAAAGACGGAGCGATGAAAGAAACAAACTGCCTAGCATTGGTGCGTAGTGCGGTGCGGGTGCCTGTGAAATGAGCATAGTTCGACATCTCCATTCTGGCGGGGCGCTGTTACGGCAGTGCGTGTTTCTGAGACGGGTCTTATGCTGTTATACGATCGTATAGTAATGGCCAAAAGACAAGACACCTTCGCAATTTTTCGTAACAGGCGCAGCCAGAACTTCTCCGGTAGATCATGACCCCGACCATCGAAATCGACAATCTGCACAAAAGCTTCGGCCCGCTTGAGGTTCTCAAGGGGGTCTCTCTGAAAGCCTATCCCGGCGATGTGGTCGCGGTGATCGGCGGCTCCGGCTCGGGCAAGTCCACGATGCTGCGCTGCATCAACCTGCTCGAGGTGCCCAGCTCGGGGGTGATCCGCATCAAGGGCGAGGCCTATGAGCTGCGCAAGACCCGCTCCGGCGAGATGGAGCCTGCCAACCGCCAACAGGTGCAGCGGATTCGGGCGCATCTGGGCATGGTTTTCCAGTCGTTCAATCTCTGGCCGCACCGCACCGTTCTGGGCAATGTGACCGAAGTGCCGATCCATGTGCTGGGGCTGTCGCGGGACGAGGCGGAGGCGCGGGCGATTGCCTATCTGGAACGGGTCGGGCTGGGCGACAAGCTGCAGGCATGGCCCTCGCAGCTTTCGGGTGGCCAACAGCAGCGCGCGGCGATTGCGCGGGTGCTGGCCGTTGATCCCCATGCCATGCTGCTCGACGAGCCGACGTCGGCGCTGGACCCCGAGCTTGTGGGCGAGGTGCTGGCCGTGCTGCGCGATCTGGCGCAGGAAAAGCGCACGATGGTTCTGGTCACCCACGAGATGGCCTTTGCCCGTGATGTCGCAAGCCATGTCGTCTATCTGCGCGACGGCCGCATCGAAGAGCAGGGCCCGCCCCAGCAGATCTTCGGGGCGCCGCAATCGCCGCATCTGCAGCAATTTCTTCGCTCGGTCAGCTAGGCCCTAGGCGCTGCCGTTTTCTCCTCAACCTGAATCATCCGATAAAGGACTGCATATGATCAGAAAAATCGCCCTGACCCTGTTGGTCACCGCCGGTATGGCCATCCCTGCTATGGCTGAAACCCTGAAGGTCGGTGTCTCGGCTGAACCCTATCCGCCCTTCTATACCCCCGATGCCGATGGCAACTGGAGTGGTTGGGAAATCGACCTTATGCATGAGGTCTGCAAACGGATCGACGCGGATTGTGTGGTGGCACCCGTGGCATGGGAAGGGATCATTCCCGCGCTGAATACCGGCAAGATCGATATGATCATGGGCTCGATGGCGATTACCGCCGAGCGTGCCAAGCAGATCGCCTTCTCGGATAAATACTATGACTCGCCGACCGGTATTCTGGCCGCGAAATCGCTTGACATCACCCCCGATGCCGAAGGCGTGAAGGGGCTGTATATCGGCACGCAATCCGGCTCGAGCCAGGAGAATTTCGTCAACGCCCATCTGGCCGATAGCGCCAGTGGCGTGCGCGTCTACCAGACGCTGGACGAAGAGCTGCAGGATCTTGCCGCAGGCCGGATCGATGCGGTGGTCGGCGATACGCTGGCGATGCAGCCCTTCATCGAATCCGACGAAGGGAAAGCCTGCTGCCATTATGTCGGTGCTGTGAAGGGCGACCCCGAAACGCTGGGTCGTGGCGTGGGCGTCGGCGTGCGCCAGAAAGACACCGAACTTCTGGCGCGGGTCAATAAGGCCATTGCCGATATCCGTGCCGACGGGACCTATGACACCCTGTCCAAGCGGTATTTCACGATTGATATCTACGGCGAATAAGCGGTGGGGCCGGGCGTTCAGGCGCCCGGCCTTCCGGCTTTTACCCTGACAGAAGGAGCAACCGCATCATGGCGACGGGGATAGATTTCAGCCTGCTGGCCTTGAACGCGCCGGGATGGGGCGGAACCCTTCTGACGGGGTTCGTGCGCTCGGTCGAACTGGCCGCTGGGGGGTATCTGCTTGGCATTGTGATCGGCATTATCGGCGCGGTCTCGAAACTCTATGGCGGGCGCGTGCTGCGGGATGTGGCCGAGCTTTACACCATTCTCATCCGCGCGGTGCCCGAGCTGGTGCTGATGCTGCTGTTTTACTATGTCGGCACCGATCTGGCCAATAAGGCGATGCAGGCGATGGGCTATGAGGGCTTCGACATCAATGGCCTGACGGCGGGGATCTTGGTGATCGGGCTGGTGCAGGGAGGCTATGCGACCGAAGTCATCCGCGGGGCGATCAAGGCGGTGCCCTATGGCCAGATCGAGGCGGCCCATGCTTTCGGTATGTCCTCGCGCAAGGTGCTGACCCGTGTGACACTTCCCGCCATGACGCCACATGCCCTGCCGGGGATGGCCAATCTGTGGATGATCGCCACCAAAGATACCGCGCTTCTGGCGGTGATCGGCTTCTCCGAGCTGACGCTGGCAACCCGTCAGGCGGCGTCGGCGACGCGGTCCTATTTCCTGTTCTTTTTCGCGGCGGGGGCGCTTTATCTGGCCCTGACGCTTGTGTCCAATCTCGGTTTGCGCTGGTTCGAGAAACGCGCGCGCCGTGGTCTGGCCCGCTGATCTGGGAAGCCCGAGATGCCTGATAGCGATATTGTCACCCCGCTCGAACCTGCGCCCCTGTCCCGTTTGCTGGGGCAATGGCGGGCCGCGCTGATGCCGCACCGGATCGTGATGGCGCTGCTGGCTGTGGGGGCCGTGGCCGCGATGGTCCATTATATGGACTGGAGCTGGCTGCCCACCTATTTCCCCAAACTCTGGAGCGGTCTGGGCATGACGATGATCATGCTGGTCGCGAGCGTGGTGATCGGATTTCTCTGCGCCCTGCCTCTGGGTCTGGTGCAGGTGACGGGGCCGCGCCCGTTGAAATGGGCGGCGACGGCCTTCTGCACGGTGATCCGCGGCACGCCGCTGCTGTTGCAGATGTGGCTGTTCTATTACGGGCTCGGGTCGCTTTTCGCGCAGTTTCCCGAAATTCGTGACTCCTGGCTCTGGCCCTATCTGCGGCAGGCATGGCCCTATGGGCTGATCGCGCTGACTGTCTCGTTCGCGGCCTATGAGGGCGAGGTGATGCGCGGGGCCTTTGCGGGTGTGCCCGAGGGCGAATTGGAGGCCGCGCGCGCCTTCGGGATGCCGCGCTTCATGCTGTTCCGTCGGGTATGGTTCCCGCGGGCGCTGCATCGCGCCCTGCCGACGCTGACCGGCGAGATCATCCTGCAACTCAAATCAACGCCTCTGGTGGCCACGATTACGATCACCGACCTTTATGCGGTGATCACCCGCGTGCGCCAGACCACATTCCTGACCTATGAACCGCTGTTGTTTCTGGTCGCGGTCTATCTGGTGCTCAGCGGCACGCTGACGCTGGCGCTGCGTTGGCTGGAAAACCGGCTGCCGTCGGCCTAAGGCCGCGCCTCCCCCAAGCGTCTTTTCTGTCGCAAGGGAGAGGTGGGCTAGCGGGCGGCCTTTGCGGCATCGCTGCGTGAGAATGCAGCGATCAGCATCCGTTCGGACTGGTCAAGATAGCCTTCCAGCATCAGGGCGGCGGCCTCTGTCTCGGCGGCTTTCATCAGCCCCAGCAGCTTCTCGTTCAGCGGAATAAAGGGTGCATGCAGGAATTCGGGGTCCTGAATGACACCGAAGGCCAGCCGCAACTCTGCTGTCAGATTGGCATAGAAGGTCGCAAGCCTCGGGCTGTCGCTCAGGGCGACAATCGCGCTATGGAAATCGACATTGGCACTGCCCACACCGCGCCAGTCGCACTCTGCGGCAGAGCGATGGGCCTTGGCGATGGCGGCCTCCATTGCCGCCAGTGCCGGATGCTGGGCGTAGCTGCCGCGAATGGCCTGCACCTCGATCACGCGGCGCACCCGATAGATATCGATGATCGAGGCCATCGACGGGCTGGCCACCGAAATCCCCTTATTGGCCTCGTGATGGAGCAAACCGTCCTTGGTCAGGATGCGGAAGGCTTCGCGCAGCGTATTGCGCGAGACTTCCAGCCCCTCGGCGCAGGCGGTTTCGGAGAGCCGCTGGCCCGGAAGAAGCTCTCCCATGATCAGTTGATCGCGAATCCGCTGCGCGGTGCGTTCGGCAAGGGAGAGGGGCGGTGCGGACATGGAAGGACCTTCAAAGTGACTCTTCCGCTCTATCGCATATCCCGCCCCCAAGCACCATTCGCCTCTGGCATCGCGTAATAATTGGGCGAATTTGCATAATTATTGATCATAAAATATGCGAATATAGGGTGATGTCTGCAAATATGACCTACGATACAAATATATTGTTGAACAATGTGAATATGGTTGCTCTCTTTTGTGACAGGAGAGGCGGATCAATCCGCCCGACAGGGATCAAGGGAGATAGAAATGTCCGAAATAGAAACAGCGGCAACTGCGACCGGCAAAGGGGCCAAGCTGCGCCGTCACGCGCTGGTTGCTGCGATTTTCATGATGGCGACCTCGGCGATTGGGCCGGGCTTCATTACCCAGACCGCAACCTTCACCGTCAGCATGGGCGCCACCTTCGCCTTCGCCATTCTCGTCTCGGTGCTGATCGATTTTGTCGTGCAGATGAATATCTGGCGGATCGTGACCCTGTCGAAATGCCGTGCGGCCGAACTGGCCAACCGTGCCGTGCCCGGGACGGGGTATCTGCTGGCCGTTTTCATCCTGCTGGGCGGTTTCGTCTTCAACGTGGGCAATATCGCAGGGGCCGGTCTGGGGACCAACGCACTTTTGGGCATGGACCCGAAGATCGGTGGTCTGATCAGTGCGCTGATTGCGGTGGCCATTTTCCTTTCGCGTCGCGCGGGTCTGCTGATGGACCGTGTCGTGGTCGTGCTGGGGGTGGTGATGCTGCTGATGACGCTTTTCGTGGCGGGGGTCTCGCATCCTCCGGTGGGCGAGGCGCTCTCGCAGTCGATCTGGCCCGATAGCATCAACTTCGCCACGATCGTGACCATCGTCGGCGGCACGATTGGCGGGTATATCACCTATGCCGGCGCGCATCGTCTTCTGGATCAGGGGATGGTGGGCGAGGAAAATCTTGCCGCGGTCACCCGTGCGTCCGTGACCGGCATCGTGGTCACCGGCGTGATGCGTTTTGTGCTGTTTCTGGCCGTGCTGGGCGTGGTCTCGGCGGGTCTGGTGATGGATACCACGGGGCATGCGGCCAATCCGGCGGCACAGGCCTTTCAGGCGGCTGCGGGCGATCTGGGCCTGCGGGTGTTCGGCGCGATCCTGTGGGGGGCGGCCATTACCAGCGTGATCGGCGCGGCCTATACATCCGTGTCTTTCCTGACGGTGTTCCTCCCCTCGCTGACCGAGCGCGGTCGGGCCTATGCGACTGTCGCTTTCATCGCCGCCTCGCTGGCAACCTATGTCGGGCTTGGCACCGCACCGGCGGCGCTGCTGGTCTTCGCGGGTGGGTTCAACGGGTTGATCTTGCCTTTAGGCTTCAGCCTCTTCATCTATGTGGGCTGGGCGCGCAGGGATCTGCTGAATGGCTATAGCTATCCGCGCAGCCTGCTGATCCTCGGGACGATCGTCTGCGCCCTGACATGGTATATGGGGTTCAAATCGGTTGGCTCGATCTTCGCGTTCCTCGGGCAGTAAGGCCCGAACCTGCCACAGACTGTCCTGAAGGGAGAAAACATGGATCTCAATAGTGATCTGGGCGAAAGCTTCGGTGCATGGGCGATGGGGGATGACGCGACGATGCTGGAGATCGTCACCTCGGCCAATGTGGCCTGCGGGTTCCATGCCGGCGACCCGAACGGCATCCTGACCACTTTGCGTGCGGCGGCAGAACGCGGCGTGCAGGTCGGGGCCCATGTGGGGTATCGCGATCTGGCGGGGTTCGGGCGGCGCAATATGGATGTCGCCAGCGCGGATCTGACAGCAGAGGTCATCTACCAGATCGGCGCGCTCCAGGGGCTGGCCCGTGCGGCAGGCACCAAGGTGAGCTATGTCAAACCGCATGGGGCGCTTTATAATACCATTGCCCATGACATGCGTCAGGCGGAGGCCGTGATCGCGGCGCTCGGGGCGGTGGATCCGAGCCTGACCCTGATGGTGCTTGCGGGCAGCCCTCTTGAGCAGCGCGCCCGGCAGGCGGGGCTGAGCGTTGTGGCCGAAGCCTTTGCCGACCGTGCCTATGATGACGGGGGGCAGCTTGTGTCGCGCAAATTGCCGGGTGCGGTTTTGCATGATGCGGATGTGGTGGCACAGCGGATGCTGCGCTTTGTGCGCGAGGGGGTAATCCGCTCGATCAACGGGCATGATGTCCGTGTTGACGCACAGTCGATCTGTGTGCATGGGGACAGCCCCGGCGCGGTCGAAATGGCCCGCCAGATCCGTGCGCTGTTCCTGCGTGAAGGCGTGTCGCTTGCGGCCTTCGGGGCGGGTGGTGCGGCATGAGCCATCTGCGTTTCCTGCCCGTCGCGCTGGATGCGCTGCTGGTCGAACTTGCCGATCTCGAGCAGGTTCTGACCCTGCATGCGCTGCTGCGCGAGGCCCCGCTGGCGGGTCTTCGCGAAACGATCCCGGCGGCGCGGACCCTGTTTGTCCGGTTTGATTCGCAAGAGGTCTCGGCGCAGGCTCTGGCGGCACAGATCGACGCGCTGGATCTGACGCCACATGTGCAGAAGGCGGCACGGGTTGTGACCATTCCGACGCGCTATGATGGCGAGGATCTGGCCGAGGTGGCAGAGCTGACAGGGCTCAGCGTGGCCGAGGTGATCGAGCGTCATCAGGCCCGCCCCTGGACCGTGGCGTTTTGCGGCTTCGCGCCGGGCTTCGGCTATATGGCGGGGGGCGATCCGGCTTTGGAAGTGCCCCGCCGCCGCACGCCACGGACCCGCATTCCGGCAGGATCGGTCGCGCTGGCCGGTGCGTTTTCGGGCATCTATCCCAAGGCCAGCCCCGGTGGCTGGCAGATCATCGGTACCACCGATCTGGCGATGTGGGATCTGGGGCGCACGCCTCCGGCGCTGCTGCAGCCCGGAGATCAGGTGCAATTCGAGCGCCATGACGCGGTTGCGGCCTATCCTGTTGCGGCCCTTCCGCCGTCTGCGGACATGCCATCGGGGCAGGGTGGCTTCGAGGTTCTGGCCGCGCCCTTCCCCGCGATGTTCGAGGATAACGGGCGGGCCGGACAGGCGGCACAAGGGGTTGCGGCCTCGGGGGTGCTGGATCGCGGCGCTCTGCGCGCGCTCAACCGTATGCTGGGCAATCCTGCGGGAACCGCCGCACTAGAGATCACGGGCGGCGGGTTTGCCTTCCGCGCCAAGGAACCGGCCGTGATTGCGGTGACGGGCGCGCCCTGTCGCGTCAGCGTCAATGACTGGGATTTCGGGTCGCATGCGCCGATTGCGGTGGATCCGGGCGACAGGATCACCCTCTCGGTACCCAAAGCGGGGCTGCGCGCCTTGCTCGGGGTGCGGGGCGGGTTTGCCGTGGCACCGGTGATGGGGGCTGCGACATGGGACAGTCTGGCCGAGATCGGGCCACAGCCGGTTCGCCAGGGCGCGCATCTGGCGCTGGCCCATGCCCCCGCCGATGCCGTAGGGCCTGCGATTTCCCTGCCCGCCCTGCCTAAAGCGGGTGATCTGGTGGTGCTGGATGTGGTGATGGGGCCACGCAGCGACTGGTTCGAGCCGCAGATACTGGACCGTTTCACCCAGCAGGAATGGGAGGTGACGGCGCAATCCAGCCGTGTCGGGATCCGGCTGAACGGGGCCGCGCCACTGACCCGTCCGGACCAGAGCGAACTGCCCTCCGAAGGCACCGCGACCGGCGCGATACAGGTGCCCCATTCCGGCCAGCCGGTTCTGTTTCTGGCCGACCACCCCCTGACAGGCGGCTATCCGGTGATCGGGGCCGTTGCCGATTATCACCTTGATCTGGCGGGCCAGTTGCCGCCCGGCGTGAAAATCCGGTTCAATCCGGTCGCGCCCTTTGCCGAAATCAAGCCCTGCGCGGGCATGTGACACGAAAGACGTTCCAATGAAGACTGTACTGATTGCCAATCGCGGCGAAATCGCTTTGCGTGTGGTGCGCGCCTGCCGTGATTACGGAGTGGGTTCGGTGGCGATTTTCGCGGATGCCGATGCGGATGCGCCCTATGTGCGCGAAGCCGATAGGGCCTTTTCCCTGCCCGGTTCGCGCCCTGCCGAGACCTATCTCAATATCCCTGCCATTCTCGAAATCGCGCAGCGTGCGGGGGCGGATGCGGTGCATCCGGGCTACGGCTTCCTGTCGGAAAGTGCCGAATTCGCGCAGGCGGTGCTTGCGGCGGGGCTTGCATGGGTCGGCCCACCGCCCGCGGTGCTTGCCGAGCTGGGAGATAAGGTCGCGGCGCGGCGCATTGCGATGAAGGTGGGGGCGCCTTTGGTCCCGGGGACGCCCGGTCCGGTGGATGGCCCGGAAGATGTGCTGGCTTTCGTGCGGGCGCATGGTCTGCCGATTGCGATCAAGGCGTCGCATGGTGGAGGCGGGCGTGGCATGCGTGTTGCCCGCGAAATGGCCGAGATCGAGGAATTGTATCACGCCGCCCGCCGCGAGGCCGAGACCGCCTTTGGCAACGGGGCCTGCTATGTCGAACGTTTTCTCGACCGCCCGCGCCATGTCGAGGCGCAGGTGATTGCCGACCGTCTGGGCAATGTGGTGGTGTTGGGGACGCGGGACTGTTCGCTCCAGCGCCGGAACCAGAAGCTGATCGAAGAAGCCCCCGCGCCCTTCCTCAGTGAGGTACAGCGCGATACGATCCATGATGCCGCACGCAGGATCTGCACCGAGGCCGGTTATGAAGGGGCGGGGACGGTGGAGTTTCTGCTTGGGGCGGACGGGATGATCTCGTTTCTCGAGGTCAACACACGCCTGCAGGTCGAGCATCCGGTGACCGAGGAAACCACCGGCGTCGATCTGGTGGTCGAGCAGCTGCGGATTGCCGATGGTCTGCCACTATCCGTATCCCAGACCCCGCGCCCCAATGGCCATGCGATCGAATTCCGGATCAATGCCGAAGATCCGGGTCGGGGGTTCCTGCCGACGCCGGGCGGGATTTCGATGTTCCATGCGCCATCCGGTCCGGGTGTCCGGGTCGATAGCGGTGTGGAAAGTGGCAGCACCGTGCCCGGCACGTTTGATTCCATGATGGCCAAGCTGGTGGTCTGGGGTCCGGATCGTAAAACGGCGCTGTCACGGGCGCGGCGCGCGCTGAGAGAATTCCGGATCGAGGGGGTCGCGTCGGTGTTGCCGTTCCACCGTGCCGCGCTGGAGGCCGAGGATTTCACACAGGAGACGGGGTTTGCGGTGCATACCCGCTGGATCGAAACCGATTTTGCCGAACCGCTGGAAGCGGCGCTGCGTGTGCCGCCCGAACCTGCGCCCGCCGTTCTGCGCGGTCGGATCGAGATTGATGGCGCTTTGTGTGATGTCGGCTTCGGGGCCGATCTTGTGGCAAAGCTCGCGCGATATCTGGGCACGATACCGGCAGAGGGTGCCGCCAGAGCTGCCGAAGCCTCTGCGCGCGGCGCGGACGAGGGGCCGGCAGAAGGTGCCGGATACGGGGTGGCTGCGCCCATCTCGGGCCTGCTTCTGGACTGGACGGTCGGCGAAGGCGAGACCGTGCGCGCGGGGCAGACTGTGGCGATGATGGAAGCCATGAAGATGGAAACACCGGTCGTCGTGCAAAAGGACGGGGTGATCCATCTGCAGGCCGCAAAAGGCGCCAGCCTCGCGGCGGGCCAGATCGTCGCAGAGATCGCCTGAAACAGGCAGGCGGGCTTGGCCGATCCAAGCCCGCCTCAAAGCCCGTTCGAAAGGGCATGCCCTGCGCCCGGCGGGGCGCGCAGGGCGGTCTTGGGGGTCAGTCGTTCACTTTCTTGACGAATTGGGATTTCAGCCCCATCTGGCCGATCCCGGGAACCTTGCAATCGATATCGTGATCGCCGCCGACAAGGCGGATGCCGCGCACTTTGGTGCCGACTTTCACGACCGAGGAACTGCCTTTGACCTTGAGATCCTTGATCACGGTCACGGTGTCGCCATCGGCGAGAATATTGCCAACCGCGTCGCGGATGACCTCTTCGTCAGAGCCGGACATGTCAGCCGACCATTCATGTCCGCATTCGGGGCAGGTGAGCAGGGCATCGACCTCGTAGGTATAGGTGGATGCGCAATTGGGGCAGGGGGGCAATGTATCCATCATGGTCGCAGCGGATAGGGGGCCATGCAGCTTTTGGCAAGAAAATTCGATTGCAATGACCAAAATTTACGATGGTTTTCGTCTTTTCAGACCGCTTGCGCGAAAATCGCGAAGGCTGTATCGAGGGTGCACCGGTCGCAGCCTACCCGGTTATCAAAACAAGGACTGATCCTATGACCTATATTCTAAAGGGGTGTCGCCCCTGTGCCGTTGTGTTGCCGCATGTCCTGCCCGCGCCCAAGGAGATGCCGTAATGTTCCGGATCACGAAAGAATTCCACTTTTCCGCCTCTCACCAGTTGGACCACCTGCCCGCCTGCCATCAATGTGCGCGGTTGCATGGCCATAACTATATCGTCGTGGTCGAACTGGCCGCCGCCGATCTGAATGCCGACGGGTTCGTGCGCGATTATCACGAACTGGCCGCGCTGAAAGACTATATCGACGGCACCTTCGATCATCGCCATCTCAATGACGTGCTCGATTGCCCCTCGACGGCCGAACATATGGCACGTCACTTCTATCTTTGGTGCAAGGCGCGCTGGCCCGAGGTTGCGGCGGTGAAGGTCTCTGAGACGCCCAAGACATGGGCGGAATATCGTCCATGAGCCTGCGGATCTGCGAGATTTTCGGCCCGACCATTCAGGGGGAAGGGGTGCTGATCGGCGAGCCGACGGTGTTTGTGCGCACCGGCGGCTGCGATTATCGCTGTAGCTGGTGCGACAGTCTGCACGCGGTCGACAGCGCCTATCGCCATGACTGGGAGGTCATGACCCCGACCGAGGTCTGGGACGAGATCGTGCATCTGTCGGACCATAGACCGCTGACCGTTTCGCTGTCGGGCGGTAATCCGGCAATCCAGAATCTGGCACCGGTGATCGAGATGGGGCAGGCGGCAGGCTACCGTTTTGCCTGCGAGACACAGGGGTCGATCCCTGCGGCATGGTTCGGGCGGCTTGATACGCTCGTGCTGAGCCCGAAGCCGCCCTCCTCGGGGGAACGGGTCGTCTGGGAGCGCTTTGAGGATTGTCTCAAGGCGGCGGGTCCGCATACGCAGGTGGTGATGAAGATCGTCGTTTTCGACGAGGACGATTTCGCCTTTGCCCGTGCCACCGCGGCAAGCTATCCCGATCTGCCGCTTTACCTGCAGCCGGGCAATCGCGAGGTGGACCCCGCGATCCCCGTCAATCTGGATGTGGCGGCCAAGCGGCTGGAATGGCTGGTCCAGCAGACCCTTGCTGCAAAATGGTTCCGCCCGCGGGTGCTGCCGCAGTTGCATGTGATGATCTGGGGCAATAAGCGCGGTGTGTGATGCCGTCTCGCTATTGGCGGGGCTTGGGGCTAGAAAGGGACGGCCCCTACGGAGATGAACATGGACTGGACAAAGCTTCTGTCGAACGAACGCCTGTGCGACCGGACCTATTCCGAGCAGAGCAACCGCTCCATCTTCACGCAGGATTACGACCGGATCGTGTTTTCCCAGCCCTTCCGGCGTCTGGCCAATAAAACGCAGGTGCAGCCGCTATACGAACATGACCACGTGCATCACCGGCTGATCCATTCGATCGAGGTGGGCTCTGTCGGGCGGTCGCTGGCGATGGCCATCGGGCAATGGCTGGTGGCGCAGGGCCATATCGCGGCGGGCGAGGAAAACAGCCTTGCCAATATCGTGCAGGCCGCCTGCGCTGCCCATGATATCGGCAATCCGCCCTTTGGTCATTCGGGCGAGGCCTCGATTGGCGCATGGTTCGCGCGGGCCTTCGAGGAGGGGCGCGGGGTGTTTGGTGATCTGGACCCCGCTCTGCAAGACGAGTTCCGCCAGTTCGAAGGCAATGCGCAAGGGTTCCGTATCATCGCCCGCACCGAGATGTATCGCAATGATGGCGGGATGCGGCTGTCCAAGGCGGTGCTGGGCGCCTTCATGAAATACCCGCTTTCGGCAGCGACGAAAACCGCATTGGGCGAGGAGAGCTATCACGCCGATGGGTATTTCGGCGCCAAGAAATTCGGGATTTTCCATTCGGAATTGCGGCTTTTTGCCGAGGTGGCGGCAAGCCTTGGCCTGCCCCAGATCGAGATCGGCCCGAACCAGTGGTGGCGGCGTCACCCGCTGGTCTATGTCGTCGAGGCGGCTGACGACATCTGCTATAATATCGTCGATCTCGAAGATGCCTTTACCACGGGCGAGCTGCCATTCGAGGTGGTGCGCGACACGTTGCTCCGGCTGGCGGGGCGCGAGGACAGGCCCGTGCAAAGCCGCCCGTCGCGTCTGCCTGCCGAAGAGATCGCCCTTCTGCGGGCAATGAGTATCGGGCGGGCCATCGAAAGCTGTGTGGAGGCCTTCAAGGCACATTACAGCGCGATCATGGAGGGCCGGTTCAGCCACGCTCTGGTCGAGGCCGGTCATCTGGGCGCACAGTTCTCCGCGATCCGCGATCTTGCCAAAACGCGCATCTTCACCGCCCCGCGCAAGACAGAGCTGGAAGTTTCGGGCTATCGGGTCATTGCCAATGTGCTGGACGGGATCGCCCCGATCTATCAGCAGCTTGGCGCGCGGGGATGGCAGGCCGAGGCGCTGGACACCCATGCGGCGCAGATCGTGCGGGTGTTGGGGCTGGACCTGCGGGATGTGACATCGGCGGAAACGGCGCTGCATGCGATGGGGGATTTCGTTTCGGGGATGACAGACCGCTATGCGTTGCGGATTTCGCGGATGTTTTCAGGCATATAACCCTTTGACAGCGTTTTAGGGCCTTTCCTGACAAGAAACTTTTTTGAATAATGGCTTTGCGCAGGCCGGTTTTCCACAGCGGCCCCGCACTGTCATGGGGGAGAGCCAGACATGTCTGAAACCAAAAAGGGTTTGCAACAAAACCCCCATGCCGTGCGCGAGATCCGCGAGAAGAACCTCGAGGTGGCGATTGGCCGTCAGGTGCGCGAATTGCGCAAGCGCCAGCGCATGACGGTGGCCGATCTGGCAGGGCAGGCAGGGCTTTCGGTGGGCATGCTGTCGAAGATCGAAAATGGTGTGACCTCGCCCTCGCTCAGCACGATTTCCACCTTGGCCCATGCGTTGCGGGTGCCGCTGGTCCAGTTGTTTTCGGGGTTCGAGGAGCAACGCGGCTGTATGCATGTGAAAGCCGGTGACGGGGTCGAAATCGAACGGGAGGGCACGCGGGCGGGCCATCAATACCAGCTTCTGGGCCATATCGGGTCGAACAATTCCGGCGTTGTGGTCGAGCCCTATATGATCACGCTGGAAAATCCCACCGAACGCTTCCCCATCTTCCAGCATGAGGGCATCGAGATCCTGTATATGCTGGAAGGCGAGATGACCTATCGGCACGGGGACCAGCGCTATCTGATGGAACCGGGCGACTCGCTGGTGTTTGACTCGGATGCGCCGCACGGGCCGGAAGATCTGGCGGCCCTGCCGATCCGCTACCTGTCCATCATCACCTATCCGCAAGCGCGTTGATCTTTCGCCTAAGGGCTGGGCGTTGTGCGGCTTGGCCCTGCGGATTTTGCGTAAAATCTATGCGGTTCCATGCGGCCTTCCGGAAAGACCGGAGAAAACGGCAGTTTTCCTAGAAGGAATAAAATATTCTCTTTAGTGATGTTCTTGAAGGCGCGCTGCGCCGGTCTCGAACGCAATGGAGAGGACCTATGTGTGGGATTGTTGGCCTTTTTTTGAAAAAGGATGATCTGCGCCCGAAGCTGGGCGATATGCTGACCGATATGCTGATCACCATGACCGAACGCGGCCCCGATAGTGCGGGCATCGCGATCTATGGGGATGACGGCGAAGGTGTGAAAATCACCGTGCAATCGGATACGCCGGATGTGGATTTTGCGGGTCTGGAAGACGATCTGTCGAAGGCTGCGGGTGTTGCGGTTTCGGTGAAGGTTGTCTCCACCCATGCCGTGATCAAAGCGCCGCTTGCCGCCGAAGCCGCCCTGCTGGCCGCCGTTGAGGCCAAGGGCCTGCGGGTGATGGGCGTGGGCGAAAGCATGGAGATCTACAAAGAGATCGGCCTGCCGAAGGATGTGGCCGAGCGGTTCGGCATCCGCGAGATGGGCGGCAGCCACGGCATTGGCCACACCCGTATGGCCACCGAATCCGCCGTGACCACGCTGGGCGCGCACCCGTTCTCGACCGCCGATGACCAATGCCTTGTGCATAACGGCTCGCTGTCGAACCATAACTCGATGCGCCGCAAGCTCGCCAAGAAGGGCGTTTTCACCAAGACCGAAAACGACACCGAAGTGGGGGCGGCCTATATTTCCTCGCGCATTGCCGATGGTGCCAGCCTTGGCGAGGCGCTGGAGGGCACGCTTGAGGATCTCGACGGGTTCTTCACCTTTGTGACCGGCACCAAGAACGGCTTCGGGGTCGTGCGCGATCCGGTCGCTTGCAAGCCCGCGATCATGGCCGAGACCGAAGACTATGTGGCCTTCGCCAGCGAATATCGCGCCTTTGCCGACCTGCCGGGCATCGAGGCGGCCCGCGTCTGGGAACCCGAACCCGCCACTGTCTATTTCTGGGAGCGTTGATCCATGACTGTTCTGGATATGTCGCAGGTTGCCCTGCGCGAGCTGAACTCCACGCTGCAGGCGGCTGCCAAAGACCGCAAGAATGAAGCTTTCGATATCACCAACCCGCGTGGCAGCCATGCGGTGGCCGTGGGTCTGGACGGGCCGCTGGATGTGACCATCAAGGGCTCAACGGGCTATTACTGCGCGGGCATGAACAAGGAAGCCACGGTGACGGTCGAAGGCTCGACCGGTCCGGGTGTGGCCGAAAATATGATGTCGGGCGTGGTCACCATCGAAGGTGACGCCAGCCAATATGCCGGTGCCACCGGTCGTGGCGGTCTGTTGAACATCAAGGGCAATGCGTCGTCGCGCTGCGGGATCTCGATGAAAGGCATCGATATCGTAGTGCATGGCAATATCGGCCATATGTCGGCCTTCATGGCACAGCGCGGCAATCTGGTTGTGCTGGGCGATGCGGGCGATGCTTTGGGCGACAGCCTTTACGAGGCGCGACTGTTCGTGCGGGGCAAAGTGAAATCGCTGGGGGCTGATTGCATCGAGAAAGAGATGCGCCCCGAGCATATCACCTTCCTCGAGGACATCCTTGAAAAGACCGGCGCCGACGCCAAGCCCGAAGAGTTCAAACGCTATGGCTCGGCCCGCAAGCTCTACAACTTCAATATCGACCACGCCGACGAGTATTAAGGAGCGCGATCATGGATAAGACACCGCATACCGAACCGCGCCAAAGCTGGACCTTCTCGCAGGAGGTCAACTCCGAGATCCGTCGCGCCGCCGCCACCGGCATCTATGACATCCGCGGGGGCGGGGCCAAGCGTCGCGTGCCGCATTTCGATGACCTGCTGTTCCTGGGCGCGTCGATGTCGCGCTACCCGCTGGAAGGCTATCGTGAGAGATGCGATACCTCGGTCACCTTGGGCACGCGCTTTGCCAAGAAACCGATCGAGCTGAAAATCCCGATCACCATCGCGGGCATGTCCTTTGGCGCGCTCTCGGGGCATGCGAAAGAGGCTCTGGGTCGTGGGGCCAGCCTTGCAGGCACCTCGACCACCACCGGTGACGGTGGCATGACCGAGGAAGAGCGCGGCCATTCCGAAAAGCTGGTCTATCAGTATCTGCCCTCGCGCTACGGGATGAACCCCGATGACCTGCGCCGCGCCGATGCGATTGAAATCGTGGTGGGCCAAGGTGCGAAACCGGGCGGCGGTGGCATGCTGCTGGGTCAGAAGATAACCGAACGCGTGGCGGGCATGCGCGATCTGCCGGTCGGGATCGACCAGCGTTCGGCCTGCCGTCACCCCGACTGGACCGGCCCCGATGATCTGGAGATCAAGATCCTTGAACTCCGCGAGATCACCAACTGGGAAAAGCCGATCTACATCAAGGTCGGGGGCGCGCGCCCCTATTACGACACCGCTTTGGCGGTGAAGGCCGGTGCCGATGTGGTGGTGCTCGATGGCATGCAGGGCGGTACGGCGGCCACGCAGGACGTGTTCATCGAAAACGTTGGCCAGCCGACGCTGGCCTGTATCCGCCCCGCCGTTCAGGCGTTGCAGGATCTGGGGCTACACCGCGAAGTGCAGCTGGTTGTCTCGGGCGGTATCCGCTCGGGGGCGGATGTGGCAAAGGCTCTGGCCCTTGGCGCGGATGCGGTGGCAATCGGCACGGCGGCTTTGGTCGCGCTTGGCGACAATGACCCGAAATGGGAAGCCGAATATAACGCGCTTGGCACCACGGCGGGCGCCTATGACGACTGGCATGAGGGCCGCGACCCTGCGGGCATCACCACGCAGGACCCCGAGCTGATGAAGCGCCTTGATCCGGTGGCGGCAGGTCGTCGTCTGCGCAACTACCTCAATGTGATGACGCTGGAATGCCAGACCATCGCGCGGGCCTGTGGCCATAACCATGTCCACAACCTCGAGCCCGAGGATCTTTGCGCGCTGACCATGGAGGCCGCTGCCATGGCGCAGGTGCCTCTGGCGGGCACCAATTGGTGGCCGGGCAAGGGCGGCTTCTAAGTCATCCGAAAGACAGGGCGAGGGCGGCAAACGCCCCGCCATTCTCAACAGGGATAAAGAGGTGTTCAGATGGCAGGTCTTGCCGAGTTTGCCCGCGAGAAGGGCGTCAAATATTTCATGATCTCCTATACGGATCTCTTCGGGGGGCAGCGCGCAAAGCTGGTGCCCGCTCAGGCGATTACCGATATGGAAGAAGACGGCGCGGGCTTTGCCGGTTTTGCCACTTGGCTAGACCTGACGCCCGCGCATCCCGATATGCTGGCGGTGCCGGATGCATCGGCGGCGATCCAGCTGCCGTGGAAACCCGAGGTGGCATGGGTGCCTGCCAATTGCGTGATGGAAGGCGAGCCTGTCGAACAGGCGCCGCGCAATGTGCTGCAAAAGCTGGTGGATGAGGCCGCAGCCGCAGGGCTACGCGTGAAGACCGGTATCGAGGCCGAATTCTTCCTGCTTACCCCCGAAGGCGATCAGATTTCCGACCCCTATGACACGGCAGCCAAGCCCTGCTATGACCAGCAGGCCGTGATGCGCCGCTATGACATCATTGCCGAGATCAGCGATTACATGCTGGAGCTTGGCTGGGGTGCCTATCAGAACGACCACGAAGACGCCAATGGCCAGTTCGAGATGAACTGGGGCTTTGACGATGCGATGGTCACCGCCGACCGCCATAGCTTCTTCAAGTTCATGGTGAAATCCGTGGCCGAAAAGCACGGGATGCGCGCCACCTTTATGCCCAAACCTATCGAGGGTCTGACGGGCAATGGCTGCCACGCGCATATCTCGGTCTGGGATCTGGACGGTAAGGTCAATGCCTTTGCCGATAAGTCCAAAGAGCTGGGCCTGTCCGATCAGGGCCGCACTTTCTTGGGCGGTATCATGAAGCACGCCGAAGCCTTGGCCGCGATCACCAACCCCACGGTCAACAGCTACAAGCGCATCAATGCGCCGCGCACCACGTCCGGAGCAACTTGGGCGCCGAACACCGTGACATGGACCGGCAATAACCGCACCCATATGGTCCGTGTCCCCGGTCCGGGCCGCTTCGAGCTGCGCCTGCCCGATGGGGCGGTGAACCCCTATCTCCTGCAGGCGGTGATCATCGCGGCGGGTCTGTCGGGGATCAAATCCAAAGCCGATCCGGGGCCGCGCCATGATATCGACATGTATGCCGAAGGGTTCAAGATCAAGGACGCGCCGCGTCTGCCGCTGAACCTGCTGGACGCGCTGCGCAATTTTGACGCGGATGAGGGGCTGAAAGCTGCTTTGGGTGCCGAATTCTCGGCCTCCTACATCAAGATGAAGATGCAGGAATGGACCGCCTTCGTGTCGCATTTCTCCCAATGGGAGAAAGATAATACGCTCGATATCTGAGCCTGATTTACCCCTCCTGATGCCCGGCGTTCACTTCGGTGACGTCGGGCTTTTTTTGTCGCGCAAAGCGCGCGGGGGATGGCCATAGGTCTCACGGAAGCGGTCGGCAAAATGCGACTGGCTGGCAAAGCCCGTCAGATGCGCGATCTCTGATAGCGGCAGCCGCGTGCCAGCAATCAGCTCGTGCGCTTTCTCCAGACGGATGCGGCGGTAAACCTCCATCACCGGCGCGCCCATCTCTTGCCGGAACTGCCGTTGCAACTGGCGCAGCGACAGACCCGCAAGCCCCGCAAGCTGGCTTTGGTCCAGCGGGTCGGCAATATGGCTTTCCATCAGTTCCAGCGTCGCGGCCACCACCTTGGGCAGCACCCCGTAACGCGCCTCGATCGAGGCCATCTGCGGCGCATCGGCCCCGCGGATCTCGGTCTGGATGAACCAGTCGGAAATGCGCTGCGCAAAGCCCGTGCCATGCTCGCGCGCAATCAGCGCATGCATCATATCCAGCGGCGCGATGCCGCCCGCGCAGGTATAGCGGTTGCGGTCGATCACAAAAAGCCGCCGCTCCAGCAGCCACTCGCCCGGCAGTGCGGCAATATCGTCATAATGGTGCCAGTGCAGCGTGAAGCGCCGCCCCTCCAGAAGACCCGCCCGCGCAAGGATCATCGCCCCGCCCGAGATCCCCCCCAAGGCAACGCCCCGCCGGTCGGCCTCGCGCAGCCATGCCATCAGCGCCGGATCATTCACCCGCGCAGGGTCTCCGCCCGCCACCACAAAGACCAGATCGAAATCAGGCGGGGTCGCGCGGAAGGGCAGGGCCGGAAATTCGGACCCGATGGACGACACCGCCCGATCCGACCCCGAGAGAATCGTAATCCGGTAGGTTCCTGCCCGAAACTGGTTGGCCGCGCGCAAAGGCTCAAGCGCCGAGGCCGTTGACATCAGCGCATGGCCATCCAGCAGAAGAAAGGCGATATTTTGCATAGGCTTGCCCGATTAATCCTAATGGCATTTTTAGGATAAAAAATGTCACTTATAAAGAAGTTTATTCACCCTGCCTCGCCTAGCCTGTCTGGGACAAAGGAGCGCAGGTCATGAAGTTTTCAGGGTTCAAGGTGCTGAAAGAGGCGCTGACCGGACATAAGGGATGGGGGCCTTTGTGGCGCAATCCCGACCCCAAACCCAGCTATGATATCATCATCGTCGGTGGCGGCGGCCATGGCCTGTCGACGGCCTTCTATCTGGCGAAGAATTTCGGCCATCTGAAGGTGGCGGTGCTGGAGAAGGGCTGGCTCGGGTCGGGCAATATCGGGCGGAACACCACGATCATCCGCTCGAATTACCTGCTGCCGGGGAACCAGCCGTTCTACGAGCTTTCGATGAAGCTTTGGGAAAACCTTGAACAGGAAACCAACTTCAACTCGATGGTCAGCCAGCGCGGCATCTTCAACCTGTTCCATAGCGACGGCCAGCGCGATGCCTACCGTCGGCGCGGCAATGCGATGATGATCTCGGGGGCGGGTGCGAAATTGGTGGATGCAGCTGACCTGCGCGAGAGGCTGCCCTATCTGAATTTCGACAATGCCCGTTTCCCGATCAAGGGCGCTTTGATCCAGCCGCGTGCAGGTACGGCGCGTCACGATGGCGTGGTCTGGGGCTATGCGCGCGGCGCCGATCAGCGCGGCGTGGACATCATCCAGAACTGCGAGGTCACCGGCTTCCGCATCACCAACGGTCAGGTTGAAGGGGTTGAGACCACCCGCGGCTTCATCGGCGCGAAGAAGGTGGGGGTTGCGGTCGCTGGCTCGACCGGTCGCGTGATGGAGAAGGCGGGGATGCGCCTGCCCATCGAAAGCCATGTGCTGCAGGCTTTTGTCTCGGAAGGGCTGAAACCGCTGATCGATAATGTCATCACCTTTGGCGCGGGGCATTTCTATATCAGCCAGTCCGATAAGGGTGGTCTGGTCTTTGGCGGCGATATCGACGGCTATAATTCCTATGCGCAGCGCGGCAATCTTCCGGTGGTGGAAGACGTGCTGGAAGGCGGTATGGCGCTTATGCCGATGATCGGTCGGGCGCGGCTGTTGCGTAACTGGGGCGGCATTATGGATATGTCGATGGATGGCTCGCCCATCATCGACGAGACGCCGGTCTCGGGTCTCTATCTGAATGCGGGCTGGTGCTATGGCGGCTTCAAGGCGACACCTGCCTCGGGCTTCTGCTTTGCGCATCTTCTGGCCACAGGGCGGTCGCATGAGGTCACCGCGCAGATGCGGCTTGACCGTTTCGC
Source organism: Thioclava sp. GXIMD4215 (assembly GCF_045291555.1). Classification (NCBI taxonomy): domain Bacteria; kingdom Pseudomonadati; phylum Pseudomonadota; class Alphaproteobacteria; order Rhodobacterales; family Paracoccaceae; genus Thioclava; species Thioclava sp. GXIMD4215. Next base: position 319,766 of record NZ_CP149516.1, read on the forward strand.
GCGCGGCTATGTCATTGATGAAAAGGGCGTTGGTGCCCAACCGAACCTGCACTGAGGCACGATCATGCTGATACCCCATCCTCTTCTTGGCCTGCGGGATGCGCAGGAGTTTACCTATCTGGGCGATGCCAGCCTGATGAACCGCCCCGCGCCTGACGCGGGCGAGGCCGCCTTCGCCGATTACGTCTTCCTGCGCGACAATCCGGCGGGTGTGCACCGCGAGCTTTGGTATCACGAGCAGGGCGACCGCTCGTGGCTGATTGTCACCCGTAACACGCTGACCCACGAAATTCTGGGCGCCGAGCTTGCGATGAAACCGGAGGGCGCGAAATGAGCCGTTTGTCTGGCGGTCTGGTAGATCGCAATGCGCCTTTGAAATTCCGCTTTGATGGGGTCGATTACACGGGGTTTCAGGGCGACACTCTGGCCTCGGCGCTTTTGGCCAATGGCGTGCAGCTTATGGGGCGGTCGTTCAAATACCACCGCCCGCGAGGTGTGGTGGCCGCCGGCTCGGAAGAGCCCAACGCGCTGGTGACCCTGCGCACGGGGGCGCAGGCCGAACCCAATACCCGCGCCACCGTGGCCGAGCTGTATGACGGGCTTGAAGCCAAATCGCAGAATTATGCGGGCTCTCTGGAGCATGACTGGCTGGCGGTGAATGACCTGCTGTCGCCCTTCTTTGCGGCGGGCTTCTACTACAAGACCTTCATGTGGCCGCGCGCTTTCTGGGAAAAGCTCTATGAGCCGATGATCCGCAAGGCGGCGGGGCTTGGGGCGCTGTCGGGGCTGCCTGACCCTGATGCCTATGATCGCGGATATCTGCATTGCGACCTGCTGGTGATCGGCGGTGGCGCGGCGGGGCTGATGGCTGCGCTGACCGCTGGCCGTGCGGGGGCCAAGGTCATTCTGGCGGATGAGGATTTCGCTTTGGGCGGGCGTCTTCTGGCCGAAAGCCATGCGCTGGATGACGCGCCCGCGACCGACTGGCTGCGCGCGACCGAGGCAGAACTTCGCGCGATGCCCAATGTTCGTGTTATGACGCGGATGACGGTTTTCGGCACCTATGACCATGGCGTCTATGGCGCGGTCGAGAGGGTCTCGGATCACCTGTCCGACGCAGGCGGGAAGGTCCGCCAGACGCTCTGGCGGGTCACCGCGCGGCGGGCGGTTCTGGCGGCGGGTGCGACCGAGCGTCATATCCCCTTCGCCAATAATGACCGTCCGGGCATCATGCTGGCAGGTGCCATGCGTGCCTATGCCAACCGTTGGGCGGTGGCGCCTGTGCGTGCGCCCGAGGACCGGATCGCCATTTTCACCAATAGCGACGATGGCCACCGCACCGTTCTGGATCTGATCGCCAAGGGCGCGCAGATTGCGGGGGTGATCGACACGCGGCCCGAGGCGAAGTCGCTGGGCGATTACCGTGTCTATGCCGGATCGGTGGTTTCGGACAGCAAGGGTCGTCTGGGTGTGACCAAGGTGCAGATCACCAGCGGCGGCACTCGCCAGTGGATCGACTGTGGCGCTTTGGGTGTCGCGGGCGGGTGGAACCCCAATGTGCATCTGGCCTCGCATCATCGCGGGCGTCCAGTCTGGCGCGAGGATCTGCTGGCCTTTGTTCCGGGCGAGGGTGGACCCACGGGGCTGATCCCCGCAGGCGCCTGCAATGGCGAGGGCACGACCGCGCAAGCACTGGTCTCGGGCGCGCAGGCGGCTGTTGCGGCGCTGGCGGATCTGGGGATTGCGGCCATGGCACCCGATCTGCCCAAGGCCGAGGATACCCCCGTGACCCCCACGGCCTTCTGGCATGTGGCCGGCAAAGGGCGCGCTTGGGTCGATTTCCAGAACGACGTGACGGTGAAGGATATCGCGCTGGCGCATAAGGAAAACATGCGCCCGGTCGAGCATCTTAAACGCTGGACCACTTTGGGCATGGCCACCGATCAGGGCAAGACGGCCAATGTCTCGGCGCTGGCTGTTATGGCCGAGCTCACCGGCAAATCCATCCCCGAAACCGGCACCACCATCTTCCGCCCGCCCTATACCGGCGTGTCTTTGGGTGTGCTGGGCGGCGGCGATACGGGTAAGGACTTCCGCCCGACCCGCCTGACGCCGACCCATGACTGGGCGAAGGCGCGCGGAGCGGTCTTTGTCGAGGTCGGCCAATGGATGCGGGCGCAGTATTTCCCGCAAGGGAATGAGGAAGACTGGCGCGAAACCGTGGACCGCGAGGCCTTGGCCGTGCGCTCGGGCGTGGGGCTTTGCGATATGACCACGCTGGGCAAGGTCGATGTGCAGGGGGCAGATGCGGGGGAATTCCTCAACCGGATTTACGCCAATATGATGGGCAGCCTGAAGGTTGGCAAAGTCCGCTATGGGCTGATGCTGCGCGAGGATGGCCATATCTATGACGATGGCACCTGCGCGCGTCTGGCCGAGGACCATTATGTGGTCACCACCACCACCGCCAATGCGGGGCTATGCTATCGCCAGATGGAATTCGCGCGGCAATGCCTCTGGCCGGAGCTGGATGTGCAGCTTATCTCGACCACCGACGCTTGGGCGCAGATTGCCGTGGCGGGGCCGAATTCGCGCGAGCTTTTGTCGCGTGTGGCGGATGGGGTGGATCTGTCGAATGAGGCCTTCCCTTTCATGGGCTGTGCCGAGATCACCCTCTGCGGCGGCCTGCGGGCGCGGCTGTTCCGCATCTCTTTCTCGGGCGAATTGGCCTATGAGATCGCGGTGCCGGCACGTTACGGCAATGCGCTGATGGAACGGCTGATGGAGCAGGGTCAGGATCTGGGGGTCACCCCCTATGGCACGGAAACCTTGGCCGTGCTGCGGATCGAGAAAGGCCATGCTGCGGGCGCCGAGTTGAACGGGCAGACCACCGCGAAGATGCTGGGTCTGGGCAAGATGGTCTCGGCCAAGAAAGACTCCATCGGGGCGATCATGTCGCGCCGCGAGGGGCTGGCCGCTGACAAGCGCCGTCTGGTGGGGCTGCAACCGCTAAATGCCGAAGAGCGGATCTTTGCGGGCTCGCATCTGTTCACCCGTGGCGATCAGCGCACGATGCAGAGCGATCAGGGCTGGGTGACCTCGGCCTGCTATTCGCCCCATGTCAAAAGCCATATCGCGCTTGGTTTTGTCGAACAGGGCGACAAGCGGATCGGTGAGGTGATCGTCGCCTATAACCCGCTGGAAAATTCGGGCTGTGATTGCCGGATTGTGCCTGCCCATTTTGTTGACCCCGAAGGGGAGCGTCTCCGTGACTAATCTGATTGCACAGACCGCCTTTGGCGGCACCCGTCCGAAAACCGAAACCCTCGGGTCGATGACCCTGACCGAACGCCCCGATATCGCGCTGGCCTCTGTGGCCGCGCGCCACGGGCAAAGCCTGACCGAAGTGGCGGGGCTGCCACTGCCTGCGCCGGGGGCCTTGACCCAAGGCGCGGGGCTGACCGCCTTCTGGGCGGGGCAAGACCAATGGCTGATCGAGGGCGAGGCCCGCGCCGAGGAAGACTTTGCGGCATGGGTCAAAACCCAAGCGTCTGCGGCATCGGTCACGGAACAGACCGATGGCTGGGTGGCCTTCGACATCGCAGGCCCCGAGATGGACCGCCTGTTGGAACGTTTGGTCAACCTGCCCGATAGCGCCAAGGCCACAGGGCAGGCCACCCGCACCGGCCTGCATCATATGTCGGTCTTCCTGCTGCGGCTTGCGGACGACCACTGCCGGATCTGGGGCATGCGCTCTTATGCGGGAAGCCTCTGGCATGCCCTTCACGAGGTGGCTTCGCGGCTGTCTTGATGCGGGGCCTGATGCGGCGGGGCCCGAGATCAGGCCTTGCGGCTGGCGGCCTGCCTGCGGGCGGGGCGTCCGGGAATATCACGTGCAATCGGGGCGGTCTTTGACCGGTTCCTCTTCTCTTCATGCCTCCGATGGGGCTATACCTCTATGGCGAAAGACTTTCGGATACTCACATGACCAAATATTGCCTGACTGTAACCTGTCCTACCCAGCGCGGCATCGTCGCGGCCATCTCGGGTTTTCTGGCCGATAAAGGCTGCAACATCACCGATAGCGCCCAGTTCGACGATCTCGAGACGGGGAATTTCTTCATGCGGGTCAGCTTTACCTCGGAGACGGGGAATGATGGTGAAAGCCTGCGCAGCGAGTTTGCCGAGACTGCGAAAAGTTTCGGTATGAACTTCGCCTTCCACGATGAGGCCACCAAGATGAAAGTCGTCATCATGGTGTCGCGCTTCGGGCATTGCCTGAATGACCTTCTGTACCGTGCGCGCATCGGCGCGCTGCCGGTGGAGATCGTGGCGGTGATCTCGAACCATATGGATTACCAGAAGGTCGTGGTGAATCAGGATATCCCCTTCCACTGCATCAAGGTGACCAAGGAAAACAAACCCGAGGCCGAAGCCCGCATCATGCAGGTGGTCGAGGAGGCGGGTGCCGAGCTGATCGTGCTGGCACGCTATATGCAGATCCTCTCGGACGAGATGTGCCAGAAGATGTCGGGGCGGATCATCAATATCCACCATTCCTTCCTGCCGTCCTTCAAAGGCGCGAACCCCTATAAGCAGGCCTTTGCCCGCGGGGTGAAGCTGATCGGGGCGACCTCGCATTATGTGACCGCCGATCTGGACGAGGGCCCGATCATCGAGCAGGACACCGTGCGGGTGACCCATGCGCAATCGCCCGAGGATTACGTCTCGCTGGGGCGCGATGTGGAAAGTCAGGTTCTGGCGCGGGCGATCCATGCCCATGCCCATCGCCGCGTCTTCATCAACGGGTCGAAAACGGTGGTCTTTCCTGCGTCTCCGGGATCGTTCTCGTCGGAGCGTATGGGCTAAGGCGCGCGTCTTTCCGCAAGATATAGTGGCCGCATGCCGGTTCGGGTCGTCCTTCGGGGCGGCCCTTTTATGTTTTGCAGGGCGAGGCCGTCTCCGGTTTTCAGCCCGGGATTGAACCTCCCGTGAACGAATCCGGAGCGTCGATTCGGTGTGCGCTGTCGGAAAACCCCGTCTAGCCCCAGAATTATTTTTTTGCGCTTTGCTTTGGGCGGGGTTCTTTGTAACTCGAAAGTCCCGCGATTCAGATGCAGGGCCAAGGTGATATACCCCGTTCGGCCTGCAGAGGGCCGGATGAAAAAGGCACTGGACTTTGGGCGCAAAGTGGCTACTATATATAGCGCATCAGGTGGGGTGGGATACTATATCAGCCTCACGCAAAGGGCCGCTACAGTTCCGGCCCGTCCGAGATCTCCGCTGTGGCAGGCTGTCCTGTTGCAATGCCGGAGCGGACAGGTGGGCAGGCCGTCTCTGGCCTGTCAGCGGCCAGCCTGAATGCGATAATGTCCACGGGCGGTGCGTCCGGGGGGAGTTTGGCAGAAATGCGATCCACCTTCCCGAATGTCCGCCCCTTTGCTTCGGGGTCGAGAGCCTATGTCTATTACCGTCTACAGCAAGCCCGCTTGCGTTCAATGCACTGCGACCATCCGCGCGCTCAATGCCCGTGGGATCGAGCATGATGTCATCGATCTGACGCTGGATGCCGAAGCGATGGAAAAAGTGACCGGCCTTGGCTACCGTCAGGCACCTGTTGTTGTGGCGGGTGCCGACCACTGGGCAGGCTTCCGTCCGGACCGCATCGCAAGCCTTGGCGCCTGACCCGATCCGATGACCGGGCTGGCCTATTTTTCCTCGGCCACCGGAAACACGCATCGCTTCATCACCCGACTTGGACTGCCCGCTATCCGCATTGGTGGTACAGAAGATCGCTCGGCCAGTTTGGCCGAGCTGCCTTTTGTGCTAATATGCCCGTCTTATAGCGATGGCGAGGGTCGGGGGGCGGTTCCGAAACCCGTGATCCATGCTTTGAACAACCCCGAGATACGCAAGAATATCAGGGGGGTAATCGGCACCGGAAACACCAATTTCGGGATCTACTATGGCTATGCGGGCAAAGTGATTGCCGAAAAATGCAAGATTCCTCTGCTCTATAGATTCGAGCTGAGTGGCACCGACCTAGATATTGCCCGTGTCAGAGACGGGCTCGAGAAATTCTGGAGAGCACAATGCTTGACAAAGCAGACGCCGTAAAAGGGCTCGACCATCACGCGCTGAACGCGCTGTTGAACCTGTATGATGCGGATGGAAAGATCCGTTTCGAGGCCGACAAGCAGGCCGCGCGCGCCTATTTCCTCAACCATGTGAACCAGAACACCGTGTTCTTCCACTCGCTGGATGAGAAGCTCGATTACCTCGTGGACGAGGGCTATTACGACGCCTCGGTGCTCGATCTCTATGATCGCGACTTCTGTCGCCAGATCTGGGATGCGGCCTACAAGAAGAAGTTCCGCTTCCCGACCTTCCTTGGCGCGTTCAAATATTATACCGCCTATACGCTGAAGACCCGCGACGGTCAGCGCTACCTTGAACGCTATGAAGACCGCGTGGTGATGGTGGCTCTGGCGCTGGCGCGGGGTGACCGCAAGATGGCGCTGTCGCTCACCGAAGAGATGCTGGCAGGCCGTTTCCAACCGGCAACGCCCACCTTCCTCAATGCTGGCAAGAAAAGCCGCGGCGAGCTGGTGTCCTGCTTCCTGCTGCGTCTTGAAGACAATATGGAATCCATCGGTCGCTCGATCAACTCGGCGCTGCAGCTCTCGAAGCGTGGCGGCGGTGTGGCCTTGATGCTGACCAACCTGCGCGAAGCCGGTGCGCCGATCAAAGGCATCGAGAACCAGTCCTCGGGCGTTATTCCGGTGATGAAACTGCTGGAAGACAGCTTCTCCTATGCCAACCAGCTGGGTGCGCGTCAGGGGGCAGGGGCGGTCTATCTGAACGCCCACCACCCCGATATTCTCAAATTCCTCGACACAAAGCGCGAGAATGCCGACGAGAAGATCCGCATCAAGACGCTCTCGCTCGGCGTGGTGATCCCCGATATCACCTTCGAGCTGGCGAAACGCGATGCCGAGATGTATCTCTTCTCGCCGCATGACATCCAGAAAGTCTATGGCTGTGCCTTCTCGGAAATCTCGGTCACCGAGAAATACGAGGAGCTGGTCGCGGATGCCCGTATCCGCAAGACCAAGATGCGCGCGCGTCGCTTCTTCGAGATCATCGCCGAGATCCAGTTCGAAAGCGGCTACCCCTATCTGATGTTCGAAGACACGGTGAACCGCGCCAACCCGATCGACGGGCGCATCACCATGTCGAACCTCTGCTCGGAAATCCTGCAGGTAGCCGAGCCCTCGACCTTCAACGAAGACCTCAGCTACGCACATATGGGCACGGATATCTCGTGCAACTTGGGCTCGCTGAACATCGCCCGCGCTATGGATGGCGGTGACTTGGGCGCGACCGTCGAGGCCGCGATCCGCGCACTGACCGCCGTGTCGGAAATGTCGGCGATTGACGCTGTGCCCTCGATCCGTAAGGGCAATGACCAGAGCCACGCGATTGGTCTGGGCCAGATGAACCTGCACGGGTTCTTGGCGCGTGAGCGTATCCATTACGGCTCGGAAGAGGGGATCGATTTTACCTCCGCCTATTTTGCGGCTGTGGCCTATCATGCGCTCAGGGCCTCGAACCTGATCGCCCGCGAGAAGGGCGAAAGCTTTGTGGGCTTCGAGAAATCGGATTATGCCGACGGGTCATTCTTCGAGAAATATGTGACCCGCGACTGGCTGCCCGAGACCGAGACGGTGACGGCGCTTTTCGAGAAATTCGGCATCACCCTGCCCAGCCGCGCCGATTGGGCGCAGCTGCGGGATGATGTGATGGCGCATGGTCTTTATAACCGCAACCTGCAGGCCGTACCGCCGACCGGTTCGATCAGCTATATCAACAATGCGACCGCCTCGATCCACCCGATCACCGCGCGCATCGAGATCCGTAAGGAAGGCAAGATCGGCCGCGTCTACTATCCGGCACCCTATATGGATAATGACAACCTTGAATACTACAAGGATGCCTATGAGATCGGCCCCGAAAAGCTGATCGACACCTATGCGGCGGCCACCGAGCACGTGGACCAAGGTCTGTCGCTGACCCTGTTCTTCCCCGATAGCGCGACGACCCGCGACATCAACCGTGCGCAGATCCGCGCGTGGAAATCGGGGATCAAGACCATCTATTACATCCGGCTCCGTCAGGCCGTGCTGGAAGGCACGGAAGTGCAGGGCTGTGTCTCCTGCAGCTTGTAACTGTCGGGAAAGGAAGAGTTATGCTTGATCAAACGAAAAAAGCGCCGCTCAAGGGCGTGAACTGGAACCGGCTTCAGGACGATAAGGACCTTGAGGTCTGGAACCGCCTGACCTCGAATTTCTGGCTGCCCGAGAAGGTTCCGCTGTCGAATGACGTGCCCTCCTGGGCCAATCTGACAGCCGAAGAGCGCCAACTGACGATCCGCGTTTTCACTGGCCTGACGCTGCTCGACACGGTGCAGAATACCGTTGGTGCGCCGACGCTGATGGCAGATGCGGTGACGCCGCATGAAGAGGCGGTTCTGTCCAATATCGCCTTCATGGAAGCCGTACATGCGCGCAGCTATTCGTCGATCTTCTCGACGCTGTGCATGACCGCAGAGGTGGACGAGGCCTTCCGTTGGGCGGAAGAGAACCCGCATCTGCAACGCAAGGCGAATCTGATTCTGAATGAATATAAGGCCGAAGATCCGCTGCGCAAAAAAGTGGCCTCGGTCTTTCTGGAAAGCTTCCTGTTCTATTCGGGTTTCTATCTGCCGATGTGGTGGTCCAGCCGCGCCAAGCTGACCAATACCGCCGATATGATCCGCCTGATCATCCGCGACGAGGCGGTGCATGGCTATTACATCGGCTATAAGTTCCAGCGCGCTTTGGAGAAAGTCTCGGAAGAAGAGCGCGCCGCCGTCAAGGATTTTGCCTTTGCACTGATGTTCGATCTCTATGAGGTCGAGACGCAATATACGGCAGAGCTGTATGACGGTATCGGGCTGACCGAAGATGTGCGCCACTTCCTGCATTACAACGCCAACAAGGCGCTGATGAATCTGGGATATGAGCCGCTCTTCCCGCCGGAAGCCTGCGAGGTGAACCCCGCGATCATGGCCGCACTTTCGCCCGATAGCGAGAACCACGACTTCTTCTCGGGCTCGGGGTCGAGCTATGTGATCGGCAAGGCCGTGGCCACCGAAGACGAAGACTGGGATTTCTAAGACCCGTCATCCCGTATGTCCTGCGCCTCCGCTTTGGATGTCCGAAGCGGAGGCGTTGTGTTTCCGGTCGCCTCAGATCGACAGAATGCCGCTGCGCATGGCCTTGATGATCGCGAAAGTCCGGCTATTGGCCGCAAGCTTGCGCATCGCGCTTTTGAAATGGCAATCCACCGTGTTATTGCTGATATGCAGGATCGCGGAAATATCGCTGGAGGTTTTGCCGATGGCCGCCCAGCTCAGGCATTCGATCTCGCGTTTGGTCAGGTCGTAATCGTTTTTTCCGGCCAGCTTCAGCGATGCTGACACCCCGTTGAGAGACTGTAAGGCGCGCGCGGCCTCGTTCATCAACGTGTCGTTCAACGCACAGGGATTGGCTTTGGACAGCGAGGCCAGAAGCAGGCTCCCATCAAGATTGTGGATGCTCATGCAGATGCCGGAATACAGCCCGAAATCCTGCGCCTGCCGTTGGACATGGCCATGCGTGTCGCCATAGCCCGACGCATGTTTCAGATCCGACCATTTAACCGGATAGGACACAAGGCGCCCGAATTGCAGCACCGGATCATAGCTATAAAGCTGCTGGCTGGCATAATGGCGGGCCCATTCTTCGGGGTAATTCGTCACATGCATGGTGGGCAGGGATTTTGCCGCCGTGAAATCCTGTGCCCCGATGGCGCAAATCGCGTAATAGTCGAAATCGAGATGCGCCAGATTATGCTCGATTGTGTCCGTCAATTTCGTGGCTGCCGCGCCTGTGCTGTCTCGCATGTCTAAATCCTCGTCTATGACGTCAAATAGCTACCCAAACGCGGTTCTGAACATATCCGATAAAATAATTACGGCGCTTTTGAGCGGGGTCGATAATTGCTGACGCGACCGTAACACCAAAACCGGCGCACAGAAACTCTTCAAAGGTAGGATAACGTAAAGAGGATGACAGTTTGACGACGCGACCCGTCCGGCATCACGCCGCGCGGATGCGCCCGTCTTCCATTTCAAGCACGCGGTCTCCGGTATCGAGGATACGCGCGTCATGGGTCACCATCAGCACCGCAGAGCCGTTCTGGCTCGCCAGATCGCGCAGCAGCTCCACCACCATCTTGCCGGTCTTGCCATCCAGCGAGGCGGTCGGCTCGTCGGCCAGCACGATCTTGGGACGGGTGACCAGCGCCCGCGCAATGGCCACCCGCTGGCGTTCGCCGCCCGACATCTCGCGCGGATATTTGTCCAGCGCATGGGACAGGCCGACCTGTTCCAGCAGGTCGCGGGCCGCTTTGGCGGGCGCAGGGATTTCGGGATGCAGCCGTAACGCCATCAGAAGATTCTGGGTGGCCGTGAGCGCCCCGATCAGGTTATGCATCTGGAAAATAAAACCGATATGACGCCGGATTTGCAGTCGCTGCTGCGCCGATGTGCCATCCAGACGCTGGCCCAGAACGCTGATCTGGCCTTCCTGAGTGGCGCGAAGCCCGCCGATCAGGGTCAGGAATGTGGTCTTGCCCGAGCCGGAGGGGCCTTTGACGATCACGATTTCGCCGGGATCGAACCTGCCGCTCAGGTCGAACAGAACCTGCCGGCGCAATGCCTTGCTGCCATAGCTATGCGACAGGCCGGAAAATTCGATTACGGGATGTGTCATTGGAAAAGCTCCGCCGGATCGGCCTTGCGCAGGCGTCTCAGGGCCAGAATGCCCGAGAACAGGCACATGCCAGAGGTCATCAGGAACACCGCAAGCGACCAGCCCGGTGTCAGTCGCAGCGCATAGCCGGTGCTCTGGGCCGTGAAATAATAGATCAGCGCCGAAATCGCCACGCCCGGCACATAGCCCAGACAGGACAGGATCAACGACTGTTTCAGCACCAGCGCCGAAAAATAGCTGTCGCGATAGCCCATCGCCTTGAGGGTGGCATATTCGGGCAGGTGGTCCGTCACGTCGGTGTAAAGGATCTGGTAGACAATCACCGAGCCGACCAGAATGCCCATCAAGGCACCGGTGATGAAGATAAACCCGATAGCGGCGGTGGTATTCCAGTAATTCGCCTCAAGCGCCACAAAATCGGCGCGGGTCACGATCTTGATATCCTTGGCCTCCAGATCGGCCTGCAACCTGTCGCGCACCGTTGCCGGATCATATCCGGGGGCCAGTTTGATCAGCCCCAGACTGGGTTCCGCCGCGCTCAGATCGGGGCGGAGCGCAAAGAAGGTCGGGCTGCCCATAATGACGGTGCCATAGGCGATAAACGACGTGCCCATATCGAAAAGTCCGGTGATCCGCACCGGCTTGTCGGCCAGTTGTGTATCGACATGGCCGGTTTTCGCAAAGGCACCGGTGATGTCGCCGAAATAGGCGGGCAGGCTTTTACGGTCAAACAGCACCGCGCCGCTTACGGTAAACTGGTCCTGCGCCGCGACCAATTCCGGCAGGTTGATCGCGGGCTTGTCCGGCTCTACGCCGATGGCCATGATCGACCGCGAATAGCCGTTCTCGATATTCTTGAAATTCATCAGCGATACATAAAGCGGGGCCACCTCTTGCACCCCTTCGGTCGCCATCGCCTCGTGCAGACGCATGCGGGAGAACTGGTGCTCGGCGCCGAAATATTCGAAATCGGCAGGCAGCATGACAAGATCGGCCTCAAGGCTGCTATGCACCTTGGTGGCGCTGTCGATCATGGCGTTGTAGAAACCGATCTGCACAAGGATCAGCACCACAGCGAACGCCACGCCGCAAATGGCCGCCAGCAGCCGCCGCGGCTCGAAGCTCAGCAGCCGCCATGCCAGCGAAAATCTTTGGTTGCGTGCGGGCATTATCGGGCCGCCCCACGCGTCTCAATCAGCACGGTCCCCTGAAAACCGTTCAGCAGCAGGACATCTTTGGGGCGATCCAGCGCGATAACCACCTGCACTACCCGTTTTTCCAGATTTTCCAGCGCATCGGTGGCGTAGATCGTCGTTTCGGTCACTTTCGGCAGGACCCGAATCACCTTGCCACTGACGGGATGCGCCAGCGCGGGGCTTTCGAACCTGGCGGTCTGCCCGACTGCGACAAAGCGGGCCTTGGTCTCGAAAATCTCGGCCAGTGCCTCCATATGGGCGACATCGCCCATCTCGATCAGGTCCTCTCCGGCAATCACCCCTTCGCCCATACGCTTGTTCAGGTCGAGGATCATTCCGTCAGTGGGCGCGCGGATCACCGATTGTTCCAGCAGGATCTTGTCGTAATCAAGCTGCTTTTGCGCCGTAACCAGCTGGGCTTTGGCCAGTTCCAGCGTTTGCAGGGCGGTGTCGTAATCACTTTGCGAGATCGGCGAGACCGAGGATTTGCGCAGCCGCGATTTCCGTTCGATATCGATCTGGGCGAAATTGACCGAGACCTCTGCCTCGGTCACACCGGCCTCGGCCAAAGCCACGGTGGCCGAAAGTGGCCCGCCGGTATCCAGTTCCAGAAGCGGCTGACCGGCCGTGACCATCTCTCCCTCATGCACCAGCACCTTGCTGATGCGATAGGTGGTGTCCCCCGCAGGCCCCGTCAGATAGCGCACGCCATCTTGCGGGCGCAGCCGTGCAAAGCCCGACACGCGGGCGGGGCTTTGCACGCTTGGCGCGTCCTGCGCCAGCGCGGGCCAGGCCTGTGCCGTGCCCAGTGCCAGAACGGCCATGAAGATCCTCAAGCGAGGGCGGAAAGAGGGAAGACCCGACATGGACATTCTGCCTTTATTGTCGTGAGAGATATTAGCGCGATCAACCCGCGCGGTGGTCAGGATTTGAACGCGCCATAGGGCAGGAAGAGCGGGGTCGAGCGGCAGTAGCGCGCCCAGTTCTCGCCATGCCGTTCTTGCGAGAGTTTCTCGTTTTTCGGGATCGCATCGAAGAAATACTGCAAGAGGTTCACCACCGGCGCGACCAGCCCCCAAGGCCAGACAGAGACCAGTGCGAAAGACAGGTAAATCAGGAAATCCCCGAAATAGTTGGGATGGCGCGACAGGCCCCAGAACCCGCCATGCAGCAGCTTGCCGCGATTTTCGGGGTTCTGCTTGAAGGCCCATTTCTGGTAATCCGCCCCCAGATGGAACAGCGTGCCCAAAGCATAGCAGATCAGCGTCAGCGCATCATAAAGCCCGAACGGATCGGTGCGGTCCATCGCGGCAAAGAAGGGCAGCGGATAGAGCCAGCAGAACACCGGTACCAAGACCAGCGGCAGGACCAGAAACTGGCTGGGCTTGACCTGATCCTTCAGCTTGGCCGCCCCTGTCGCATTGAACCAGATCAGCAGCGTATACAGCATCCGCGCCACATAGACCGCCACCAGCGCCACGATCATCCAGCGCCGCCACGCAGCGCCCTCGCCCTGAACGGCCAGCACGATGGTGACGGGCAGGATGCTGAAAAAGCCGAAGACAAAGGGCCATTTGGTATCGCCCGTGCGCCATGCCGACAGCATGCCCAAAAGCGTGAACAGCACGGTGATCGCGATCATGATCCAATAGACAGGGGTCATTTCTATATCTTTCTTGAATGGTTAACGTAATTTCATCGCGCGGGCGACGATCTCGCGCTGCATCTCGGAACTGCCCGAGAAAATCCGCGCGGGCATGGCGTCATTGAGAAACCGGTTCACGGGATGGGTAGCCGTCATCGCCTCGCCGCCGAAAATCTGCATTGCATCCTGTCCGATCTGCACCGCCGATTCCGCGATCCAGATCTTGCTCAGGGCGACGGTCTGCTCGCAGGGCTTGCCCTGATCATAGAGCCATGCCGCCTTATACAGCAAAAGCCGTGCGGTCTCGATTTTCAGGCGCATATCGACCAGCCGGTTCGAGATGGCCTGATTGGCCCCGATATGGCGCCCGAATTGCACGCGGGTGCGCGCATGCTCCAGACAGAGCGCCAGAATGCGCTCCATCGCGCCCAGATAGATGGAAAACAGGCAGCATCTTTCCCAGACCATGCTCTCGTGGAACAGGCTGGCTCCGGCACCTTCCGGCCCGATCCGGAAGCTTTCCGGCAGCGCGCAATCTTGGAAATGCACGCTGCCCCACGGGCTGGAGCGCAGGCCTGACTTGCTTTCCTCGGCGCTGATCGTCACGCCGGGATGATCGGTGGGCAGCACGAAACAGCTGATCCCGAAAAAGGAAGAGGTCGCATCGGTCCGGGCATAGGCCACCAGCATATCCGCGACAGGGGCGTTGGTGATAAACCGCTTCGTGCCGTTGAGGATATACTGCCCCCCCTGTTTCTCTGCCCGCGTTTTCATGGCGAAGACATCCGAGCCGGACCCCTCTTCCGAAATCGCGTTGGCGGCGATTTTGCGGCCCTGTGCCATTGCGGGCAGCCAGTCGGCTTTCTGGCTGTCTGTGCCGCCCCGCCAGACCGGAATGACACAGGCGAAGAGATGCGCACAGAGCGAAAACAGCAAGCCCAGATCGGGGATATGACGGGCGATTGTCTCGTAGCTCTGGATGGTTTCAAGCGCCCCTGCCGCGGTGCCGCCATAGGTCTCGGGCAGCGGCAGCCCCGCCAGCCCCATCGCGCAGAGCCTGTCCCATTGCGGGCGCGAGAAGCCGGACGAAGACTGCGGGTCCTTGGCGCAGGTTGCGGCGAAATCTTGGGCAAAGCGCGCCAGATGGCTGTTGCGCTCCTGCTGTTCGGGGGAAAGGGAAAAATCCATGACAGACCTTCAGTCAGACAGTAAGGGGGAATGGTCGGCACAGGGAGCGGCACAGGGGTCGCGCTGCGCGGAGGTCGCATGCAGGATCACACTGGTTTCCACGCGCGGGGTGACGATCTCCGCCGGTTTTTGTGCCCCGAGACGGGCGATGAAACAGGGCCACTCCGTGAGCCGGAGCGATAGGCGCAATGCGTCACGCGGGCGCGCGTGTTGGAGAAGCACGCTCAGCGGATGGATCTGCAACCCCAGCTGCGCCGCCGCCAGCCACAGCTCGGCCAGCCGGTTGCCGGTTTCCAGCAGATCGCCAAAGGACAGGTTTGGTGTCCGTGCCTGCAAGATCAGGATGGCAGGGGTGGTGCGCACCAGATCGGCCAGTTCGCGTGCCAGTGTCCGCGCCAGCCCGAATGGGCGCAGGCATTGCATCGTGACCGGATGCAGAAGCAGTTGCAGCAGCTTGCGCCTGAGCGTCGGTAGCGGCCCGAGCAGCGCCTCGATCGGGAAGCCGCGCGTTTTTGCGACCTGTGGCGCGGGCTGGAAATGGATATGGCGGTAGGTCTCTGACCATGCGGCGAAATTCGAGAAATCCAGCGCCCCGTAATGGGCCACAAGAGCCGCCACCTTCTGACGGGTCTGCGGGTCTTGGGTGATCCTTAGGTCGGCCGGCTGGCCGGTGCCCAGCAGTGGCCAGTGGCGTGCCGCCAGACGCGCGCAATCGGCGCGGCTGATGGGGGTTGCGGCGAAGGGGCCACGGGTGGTGCGCCGGTTGCGGACCTGTTCGGCAAAGGCATCCAGCCCCGTGCGCGTTTCCACAGCCGGCAGGGTGATCGTGATCCGCAGCGCCCTGTCCCCTTCGACATGGCAGCGCCATTGCGCGCCGCCCAAGTCCAGCACATGGCAGAAAATGCCTGCAAACAGCCCGAGGCTCAGGGCCATCTCCGCCGCAAGCGTGTCCAGCGCCGCCAGACGGGCCGTCTCATCCAGCGTCAGAAGCGCCTGATAGCTGCGCTCCTGCGGCAGGGCCTGCAGGCTGACCTGCCACGGCTGGCAATTATGAGATGACGGTGCCCATCGTGCGATCGAGGCGGCTTGGGTGATCAGCGGTGGGATCTGCGTCATGCGCGGGCCTCTGTGCGGATATGTGCCGAGGCCACCGCAACCGCCGTGCCGCGCCAGATCCCGCCAAACGCGGTCAGGCAGGGCAGGCGGGCATCCTTGACGGCGATGCGGCAGCCGTGGCCCCAGCCTGTCCAGAAGATGTCGGAAATCTCGGCAAGACTGCGGGCAAGGCGGGTTTTCAGCACGGCTTCCTTGACCGCCCAGAGCACTGGCAGACGCGGGTCGTCCGGCGGGAGCGGGCCCAGCAGATCGCGCTCGGTCGTGCTCAGGAAATAGGGCAGGATCTCGGGCCGGAACGTGGTCCGCGTCTCGATATCGACCCCCAGAGGATGGCGCGCGCAGGCAGCCAGCGCGTATGCGCCGCTATGGGCCAGAGACACCTGCCAGCCCTGCGGCCCCGCCACCGGCCCGCTGCGCCCCTCGCGCGGCAGCAGCGAGAGCGTCCGCAAGGGGCCCAAGCGGGGCATCTGTCGCCGCAATGCGATCTTGGCGGCCAGCCGACCGGCCAGCCACTCGCGCTGCTTCTTGTGCTGTCCGAAACTGTGCCACAGATCGTGCTCGGGTGGGGATAGCACCTTTGCGGCCAAGCTGCGCAGCCTGTCGTTTGGCCCGTCCTGTAGCGTCAGGGCGGTGGGGCAATGGGGGCCAAGACGCAGATGGGTGACGGTGATCATAGGCAGGCCGCGCGCCGGTAGCCTTGGCCAAGCTGCGCGCCGGAAAGCTCTTCGACAACCTCGGCCATGCCGGAAAATGCCGCGACGAGGCTGGCAAAGGCCGCGCTGGCCATATCGGCCTCGAAGGCGGCTTGCGAGGTGACGGTGATGACCTCGAAATAGTCGAAGCCCTGTCCGGCATCGGCACGCTGGACGCTGAAGGCCTCGACGCTGGGCAGCTGCGGGCAGGTCGCGTAATCGGTGCCGAGCACCCATGCTTCGAAGGCCGCGGCCTGTTCGGGGGCGAGCAGGCGGATTTTGTGGATAATCAAATGCATATATGATCCGTTTCGTCCAATGCAGCGGGGGCTGCTTCGATAATCATGTGAAAATTCGTGCCACCCGTGCCAAGCGCATTGACGGCGGCGCGGCGATGGGGGGCGGCCATGCGGTCCGCAGGGGAAGAGGTGTCCGCCGTCGGACGGATCTGCCAGCCGCCAGCCTCCAGCCCCAGTTCTGTGCTCAGCGCGCCGCGCAGCAGGGTGGGCGGGGTCTGTCCTGTCTGTACAGCCTCCAGCGCACGGAACAGCCCCGCCATACCGGCGGCTGCAAAGCTGTGCCCGATCAGCGATTTGACCGAACCCAGACCGGCCGGTCCGTGGCGCTGCGCGGCATAGACCGCATTCAGCGCCTCGATCTCGATCCCGTCGCCGCGTCGGGTGCCGGTGCCATGCGCCTCGACATAGCTGACCGTCTCGGGGGCAATGGCCGCATCTTCCAGCGCACGCTGCATCGCCCGCATCTGGCCGCTGGCATCGGGGGCGGTAAAGGACAGCGCATCCGACGACCCGCCAATGCCCAGAATGACCCCTTCGATCGTGCTGGCCTCGCTGGTCTCGGTGGCGCAATCCGCCAGCCGCCGCAGCACCACCGCGCCCGCCCCGTCCCCGGGCGAGAAACCATCCGCAGTCTGGCAGAAGGGCGCGATGCGGCCCGCCGAGAGCATTCTTTGCGCCGAGCAGAGCGTGAAGTCGCGCTGGTTGATCGGGGTTTCCGCCGCAATCACCAGCACCGCATCGGCCTGCCCCGCGCGCAACTGGGCGCGGGCCAGATCCAGCGCCGCCAGTGATGAGGCACAGGCACTTTCGACCGTCAGGCCGCTGGCCGCCAGCCCGAATTCCACACTGAGCTGCCTGACCAGATGGCTCGGGAGCATCTCGCAAAGCGGGGTCTGCGGCAGCGGGGCGGGCGTCGGGGTGGGCGGCGGGGCGATATCGCTGCCCAGAATAGCCTCGAGCGCGCTTTGGTGCACCGCGTTCGAGACCTGACGTTCGAGATTGGTGCAAAGCTGCGTTGCCAGAATGATTGACCAGCGCCCCCAGTCCGGCGTGGCCCCCGCCTGAGACAGCGCCTCCTTCGCGACCCTGTAGGCCAAGGCGCGTGTGGCATCGGGAGCCGCCGTGACAGGGCTTTCGGCCCCCTGATCGGAATAGCTGGTCAGGGGGGCCTGTTTCTGGGGATCGAAGGCACAGCTGCGGGGCAGGGCTTCCGCGCTGACAGGGCCGATGCCATTTTCGCCGTCGCGAAACGCCTGACCGACCTGCGCGCGCGTGGTGAAGGGGCCATAGCAGGCCCCGCTGCCCAGAATGGCCAAGGGGGCGGCGCGCGGGGGCGGGGATGCGTTGGTTTGTGCGCCGTTCTCAGTGCCGTGCTGGGCGTCGCGCGACAGGCGCAACTGCCAGCGCTGTCCGTAAAGCGAACGGCCCGCAAGCACGGCCTGTCCGGTTTGTGGCAGGGTTTCCAGCGCGTCCCGCAACTGGCGTGCGACCTCGTGGCCCAGCCCGTAACGCCCTGTCGGAGCGGGGGGCTGAACGGGGTCGACTGCACCAAGATCGGCGGTCTCGATCACGCCCAGAATGGGGTCGCCGTCCTTTTGCGCCAGATCGAGCCTGCGCAGGACCAGAAGGCTTGCGCCTTCCTCCAGCACCAGATCCGGCCCGAAGCGATGTTGTAGCGCCGCCGCTATATGCGCCCCTTCGATACGCTGGCCGGTGCCGATGATCACCCTGTCGCTGCTTCCGTCACTCAGGTTGAGCGAGGCCATCTGCAAGGCGTTGACCAGACCGGCCTCGGCATTTTCCAGCGCCAGAATCCGGCCCCGTGCCTTGGTTTCGATGCCGATGCGGGCGGCGATGATACTGGCCATCTCGCCGACCTTGTCATGGGTGGTCGAGCCGAAGGCCTCTTGCAAACGCTTGCGGCCCTGCGCCAGAGGCTCGGGCGGGGACTGGGCCAATGCGCGCACGCCCGCCACCTTGAGCGCATTGCGCAATGTGGCATCGAACCCGCCGCAGATGGTGACAAGGATATCGGTGCGGTCCGCATGGTCCGAAAGCGGCTGCGCCGAAACCGCCTCGCGCGCGAGCCAGAGCAGATTGAGCGTCAGCATAGAGACGGCCCGTTCGTAGATCGGCGGGATCCGGAAACTTGCCGCCGGGCAGGGAGGCGGGGGCAGAAGCGCCACCCGTAGGCCGGACAGTTCCGCCGCGATCCGCGGGTCGCAGGCCGCCAGCCGGTTCGGCGGATAGGGTTGCTCCGGCCCCGCTACCGCGTGTCTGGCCGCGACAATCGCCAGTTTGCAGGCCAGACGGGTCTGTGGATATGGCGTTGCGGGGCTGGCGCCTGCAAGGGTGCGGGAGGGCTGGGTCATACGGGTTCGACCCTGTGGCTGTGGCGCGGGCCCGGCAGGAAGGCATCTTCCGCGATACGCTGGAGGTGGCGCATATCGGTTTTGCCATTGGGGGTGCGCGGCAGATCCGACATGATCTTCATATGGCGGGGCAGCATGAAGCGGGGCAGGAGGTCGCGAAGATGCTCCAAGATCTCCATTTGCGCGGGCGGATGCGCGGCATGGACCGGAGTGACAAAGGCCACCAGTGCCGCCCCGCGCGGGCCGAGGATCTGCACCACGGCCGCTTGGGCGACCGCCGGATGGCGGGCCAGCGCGGCCTCTATCTCGCCCAGCTCGACACGGTTGCCGTTGATCTTGACGATCCGGTCGATGCGCCCGTGATAGACCAGACCTTCGGGCTGTTCGGACACGATGTCCCCCGTCGCATGGCGCCCTGCTGCATGATCGCGCTGGATCGCGGGGTCGGGATGGTTGAGATAGCCGGGCGTGACCATCGTCCCTTCGATGACCAGTTCGCCCTTTTCGCCCGGCGCTACGGCATGGCCGGTCTCGGGGTCGCGGATGAACGCGCGCTGGCCGGGAAGGGGGCGGCCAATCGGGGCGGGATGGTCGGCTGCCAGATCGGCAGGGGTTATGCGATGGAACGTGCAGGCATTGGTCTCTGTCGGGCCATAGAGATTGTAAAGCGGCATATCCGCCCCGACCTGCGCGGCCATCGCGCGCAGATCGCCAATCGGGAAGACCTCGCCTGCGAAGGCGATCTGGCGCAGCGCCGGGGCATGGGCAGGGGCCAGCCGCTTGGCACGGGTCAGCATGGTCAGGATCGAGGGCACGGCATAAACTGTTGTCACCCTATACCGCTTCAGCCCCTCGGAAATGGCGATGATATTGGATTGCTCTGTTGTGGGGATCGGCCAGACAGAGGCCCCCACCCGCGCCGCCGCGAACAGATCGAAGGTCGAGAGATCGAAGTGGAAGCTGGCATGGTTGCCGATCACATCGGCGGGGCCGAGGCTGAATTCCTTGACCGCCCAGCCGATAAAGGCATCGAGATTGCGATAGGACATCTGCACGCCCTTCGGCACACCTGTCGAGCCCGAGGTGAACAGGATCGCGGCAATCCAGTCGGGTTGCGGCTGTGCGGGGTGGTGCGGCACCGGAGCCAGCCGGTCGAGCCGCAGGCTGGGCACCGGAAGCGCGGGCAGTTCCGCCGTGTCGGCACAATCGCTGAAGATGACCAGTTGCAGGCTGTCGGGCAGCGGACCGGGCAGATGGGCCAGAAGATCGGGCGAGACCACCAGCACCTCGGGGTGCGCCTCGGCCAGAATTCTTGCCGCCCGCTCGCCCGGTTGCGAGGGGTCAAGCGGGATATAGGCAAGCCCCGCTTCGAGCGCCCCCCAGATCGCGGTGATCGCCTGCGGGCCCTTCTGGGTCCAGATCGCGAGGCGATGCCCTTCCGAGAGGCCCGCGATCTGCAGGTGACCGGCCAGACGCGCGACCTGTGTGTAAAGCGCGCCATAGGACAGCGGCGTCTCGCCCTTCAGGCACGGGGCCTCGGGCGTGCGGGCTGCATGAACGCGCAGCCCCTGTGTGACCGGTGTGAACGGCGCGGCCTGCTGGCGGGAGATGTCAGTCATCGACCCCGATCCCCACTTCCTTGGCGCTTTCGATCAGGATCTGGGCGGCCAGATCGAGATCTTCCAGCGTATGTTCCGAGGTGACCGAAATACGCAGCCGTGCATCGCCCACCGCCACGCCGGGGAAGACCACGGTCTGGCAGAACATCCCGCGGGACCGGACCGCACGCCCCAGTTCCAGTGTCTTGCGGTCATCACCGATGACGACGGGCAGGATCGCGCTCTGGGTCTCGCCCAGATCGAAGCCCGCCCGCAGCAGGCGGCTCTTGAGATGGTCGATATTGCGCCAGAGCGTGGCCAGCCGTTGCGGTTCGGTCATCATCAGCTCGATCGACATGATCAACCCTGCCGCGACATGGGCGGGGATGGTGGCGGCGAACACATAGGAATTGGCGTAGAAGCGCAGATATTCCACCACCTCGGCCCGCGCCGCGACAAAGCCGCCAACGCCTGCGAGCGTTTTCGAGAAGGTGCCCAGTTCCAGATCGACCTGCCCCTTCATCCCGAAATGCTCGCTGGTGCCCGACCCCGTCTTGCCCAGCACACCGGTGGAATGGGCATCATCCACCAGCACCTTGGCGTCGTATTTGCGCGCCAGTTCCACCAGACGCGGCAGATCGACGATATCGCCATGCATGGAGAACACGCCATCGGTCACGATCAGGCGCCCGCCCTCGGCATCGGCACTGCGTTCCAGCGTGCGTTCCAGCGAGGCGATGCTGTGCTGGTAGATCTTGCGCGAGGCC
The DNA here is from genome assembly GCF_045291555.1 of Thioclava sp. GXIMD4215. Lineage (NCBI taxonomy): Bacteria > Pseudomonadati > Pseudomonadota > Alphaproteobacteria > Rhodobacterales > Paracoccaceae > Thioclava > Thioclava sp. GXIMD4215. The sequence continues at coordinate 341,495 of NZ_CP149516.1, forward strand.
CCCGACAGCTTGCAGCCATCTTGGATGCTCATATGGTTGATCGCATCGGTAAAGACCATGTCACGCTGCGAACAGAGCGCCGAGATCGTGCCCAGATTGGCGGAATAGCCGGAGGGGAACACGATGGAATCCTCGGTGCCCTTCAGCAGCGACAGTTTCGTTTCCAGCTCTTTATGCAGGATATTCGACCCGCCAATCAGGCGGCAGCCGGTATTGGTCGCCCCATAGCGGGTTGCGGCATCGCGGATGGCCTCGAGCACCCGCGGGTCATTGGCCAGCCCGAGATAGTTGTTCGAAGCGAACATCAGGAATTCGCGGGGACGGCCCGCCACCTCGTCAAAAATCACCGCGCGATTCTGGCAGGGGGTCTCCAGCGGCATTCCGTACCAGTAATAGCCCTGCGCCCGCTGGGCCTGATAGAAGGCGCTGAATTCCCTGGCCTTATGGAACAGGTCACGGCTGGGCAGGTCGGCAAAATCGCGCATGGTGCGGGTGTCTTGCGGCGCAACGGGGCGCACGTCCTCGGTGGGGGCCTCCTGCGCGGCATTGAGCAGGGTGTCGACCAGATCCGCCGCCCCGCTCGGGGCCGGTTGCGCCGCCAATTCGGGCAGGGGCGCAGCGCCAAGCCGCTCCAGCAGCTGGCGGGTGAGATCACGGATCGAACGGATCCCGTCCAGACTGCCCCCTGCACAGTTGCACCGGCCCATCAGATCGGAATGGATCTCCAGCAGGACGATGCTGTCAATGCCCAGATCGGCCTCGAATTCGGCCTCGGGCGAAAGCTGTTCGGGGCTGTAGCCGGTATGGTGCTGCACGACCGTAAGGGTCAGCGCGAGCGCGGTTTCGTCACGCGAAAGGTCCAGGGTGGTCTGGTCGTCGCTCATCTCATCTCTCCTGTTGGGGGCGTCCGCAGGACGTGTCAGGCCACGCCCGGTGTCATCAACTCGGTGGTCATGCGGGCAATCGCGCGGATATCGGCAAAGTTTTCCGGCACGATTTTCGTCAGCGGCACCTGAATGTCGAACTGCGCCTGAAGCAGCTCGATCAGGTCGAAGAAGGCGCTGGAATCGAGAATGTTCAGCTCCAGCAGCGGCGTGTCGGGCGTCAGCGCCTGATCTTGGCCAAGGCCGTAATTCTCTTCGATAATCTCAAGGATCTGTTGTTCCATAATCGGGTCCAGTCTTCAGGGTCAGGGTTTTTCGCCGATCAGCAGGACACGCGGTCCCGCCAGCGATGCGGCACGCACGTTCACAAAGCCCGCCGCGCGGAAACGTTCGAGATATTGCCCCGTCGTGCTTTCGATGCCGCCATCGCAGGAGACGAGCATATTGATCGACAACAGCGCGACAAAGGCGGGGCCGGACAGGTCATCATCAAGCGGTGTCTCGCTGGCGATGAAGGTGGCTTTGGGGGGCAGGGCTGCAAAGAGGTTGGACAGGATCGTGGCTTGGGTCTCGGCGCTGTAATCATGCAGCATCCAGCCCATATGCACGAGATCGGCCGAAATCTCGGGCAGGTTCCCCGTGATCACATCCCCTTCATACACCGCGATGCGCCCGTCCATGCCCGCCTGCGCCAGTTCCTTGCGCATATGGGTCGCGGCCTCGGGCAGATCGCAGACCGCGGCGTCAAGCTGCGGATTGGCCGCCAGCACCGCGCGCGGCAATGCGGCACGCCCCGAGCCGATATCGAGGAAGCTGCGATAGGGGGTGAAGTCGAAGTCACGGGTGAAGCTTTCCACGAAAGGATCGGCCAGCACGCTGAGGAAGGCGTGGAAATCCGCGACATCGGCAGGGTCCGAATACAGCATCTCGAACCATTTGCGCGGGTCGTTGAAGACCTTCTCGCGCTGGTTGCGGTTCTCGCGGATGCCAGCGGCGGCCTGTCCCCAGAGCGGGTAGAGGAATTTGGCCGCATGGCGGGCCAGCCCGCCCATATAGGCTGCGCCGTCCCGCAGCAGATAGGGGCGCAGATCGGCGGGCAGCGCGAAGCCCGCTTGGGTGCGGCTCAGAAAGCCCATCGTTGCCAGCGCGATCAGCAGTTGCTGGCCCGAACTTTCGGGCAGGGCGCAGGTGGCGCAGATCTCGCGGGCCTCGGCCCCGTCGCGGGCGGCCTCGAAAATGCCAAGCTCGTAGCCGCTGATCAGCGCCTGTGCGTTGAAAAATGACAACAGGGTGCCGCTGACATGGGCAAGGGGAGTGTCCATGAATTGGTCCTCAGTTCAGGAAGGTCGACATGTCGGCGCAGACGGCACGGAAGGCCTCGACGAAACGGTCGGCCTGATCCTGCGTCAGCGTCAGAGGGGGTTGCAGACGGATGACGGTGTTGGAATTCGCGGTGACGAAGGTGAGGATGTTGTGATCCTGTGCCAGCTTGGTGACGAAGCGCATGCAGAACATTTCCGACAGCGACCCTTCGAAGCGGCGCATCGCGTCCAGCAGGTTCTCGCGGACCTGATCGGGCAGGAAGCGCCATGTCATGTGCCAGTCGCCGGGCAGGCGGGTGGCAAATTCATGCGCCCCTGCCGAGACCGCCCCCGAGAAGTCGGCGGCAAAGGCCACCGCCAGCATCAGACCCTTGCCGCGGATCTCGCCGATAAAGGGGAATTCGGCGGTGGCTTCGGCCAGCTTGTGGCGCAGCGCCTCACCGACCCGATGGGCATTGTCCATCACCGTCCCGTCGGCCATCGCCTCCAGCGTGGCAAGCCCCGCAACTGCGGCCATATTGCCACCGCCAAAGGTGGAGCTATGCGCCACGAAGCGGTCACTGCTGCCATAGGCACGGTCCCATGTCTCCGCACGGCACAGCGTCGCGCCAATCGGCATCAGACCGCCCGAGAGCGATTTCGACAGGCACAGGATATCGGCATGGATGCCCTCCCACTGGCTGGCCAGAAAACGCCCCGTGCGCCCCATACCGGTCTGCACCTCGTCAAGGATCAGCAGCACGCCATAGCGGTCACACAGCTGGCGGACGCCGCGCAGATAGCCCTCGGGCGGCACATGCACCCCGCCTTCGCCCAGGATCGGCTCGACGATGAACGCCGCGATATCGCCTTGCGACAGAACCGCCTCCAGCGCGTCCAGATCGCCAAAGGGCACAGAGACCGTGCCCGGCAGCAGCGGGCGGAACGGGCGCTGGTGTTTGTCGCGTCCGGTCACCGAAAGCGCGCCGAGGGTCTTGCCATGATAGCTGTTCTCGACATGGGCGATGATGTGGTGCGCGGAGGCGGCGCGCGCCAGTTTCAGCGCGGCCTCGATGGCCTCGGTGCCCGAATTCGAGAAGAACACCCGCTCCATCCGCCCGCCTACGGTCTGGCACAGCCGCTCGGCCAGCAGCGCCGTCTGTTTTGGGAACGAGACATATTGCACGAAATTGGGCTGCGATCCGGCCAGAAACGCCTGTAGCGAGGTCACCACGGCGGGCGGGTTATGCCCCAGATTGAGGCAGCCATAGCCCGCCACGAAATCCAGATAGTCCTGCCCCTCGGTATCGGTCAGCACCACGCCCTGCGCCGTCTCGAAGACGCGGTCGCAATGCAGGGTCTGCAGGAAATCGGCCAGATAGGGGTTGATATGGCGGCGGAAACGCTGCGCGGTATCATAATGGGTCTGGCTGTGGCGTTCGGGGAGGATCGGTTGCGCGGTCAGCCCGCTTTCCTTTGGGCGGTCGGTGCAGTGATAGCGGCGGAAGCTGGCAACGAAAGAGGGCTCGACGCGCTGGCCATAGGAGGCCAGCGGATCGGGGGCAAAGCCATGCCGCTGGGCGATCTCGCCAATCGCCAGCACCTTCTCGCTGTCCAGACTGCGCCCGATGGAATAGATCTCGGCGCGGCCTTCCAGAGCCAGCACCAGCGTTTCGGCCAGACAGGCATTGAGTTGCTGCTTGATGGTCAGGTTCAGGCTTTCGCCGCCGATCCGCACCTGATCGGAAGCGGTCACACAGCCGCCATCAATGATCAGGATATCCTCGCGCTGGGTGGCCACGCTTTCCTCGACATCGCGCGGCAGCGCCACATCGATCACGATCGAACCGGCGGCAAGGCGATGTGCGTCGATCACCCCGCCCGCCGATGTGGCGGCCACGAAAAAGCGGGTCTCTCCATAGAAGGCCGAGATATCGCCGCTCAGGCGCAGCTTGTGGTGCCAGCGTTCGGGCAGATGTGCGAGCAGATCCTCGGGTTTGGCCCCTTGGCGGTGGACCAGATCCAGTTCGACGCCTTCCTCCAGCAGCAACCGCGCAATCACCAGTGCGATAGAGCCGGGATAGCCCACGATGCAGACACGGTGATCGCTGGGGCGTAGCTGCATCCAGCGCATGACCTGTTGCAGCGCCCGATAGGCGGCATAAGCGGTCAGGGAATTGCCGCTGGTGACAGGAACGGGGCTGGCATTGGCGACCTCGATCCCGCGACGCCCGACGATAGAGGTGAACCCGCCCAGCCCGACCAGATCGGCCCCGTCAGCGGCCAGCGATTTTGTGCCTTGGATGACGCGGCGCAGGCTGCCTTGAGCGTCATGGATCATTTCCTGTGCGGTCAGCGGCAGATAGCGCACCTGACCCGAGGTCTCGGCCCCTGTCGCGCTGACGATGCGGTCGAAATTCATGAAGGGCACAAGGTTGTTATGCGACCAGAGATCGCGCGAATAGCCGCTGTGGAAATCCTGGCTGCTGCGCTGCACCAGATCGAGCATTTTCACATAGCGTTTCAAAGGGACAGAGGTCGGATGGGCGATGAAACCGAAGCGCATGGCTAGATCCTTTCTTCGGTATGGGCGCGGAGCGGGCGGTTGCGCCGTCCCGCCAGTTGGTCTTGCTGCCAGCCCGAAACATGGGCCAGAGACATGCCGTCGCCCTCGTTGTTATGGGCCAGATTGACGGTAAAGAGATTGATACGCCCGCGTTTGCGCAGATCATGGCGCAGGGCGTCGGGGTCGAATGTGTTGATGGCGCGGGTCACGACCTGATAGCCGCACATATCCTGCTGGCTGTCCTGCGTGCCCAGATTGAGCACCCGCATCTGCCGGGACGTGCGGTTGAACAGGATCCGCTCCTGATACGAATTGATGGCCGAGAGGCCGCTATTGGCCAGCACGAAAATGGTCACGCTCAGGTCGCGGCGCGCCCCGTTGGCAAGGGCGTTTTCCAGCAGGCTGGGCAGGATGTCGGGCACCAGAGCGCGTGCCCCATCCCCGACAAAGACCAGCAGATCGGTGGCGGCGGTCTGTGCCAATGCGACCGTTGCGGTATAGGCATCGCCCATCAGCGCCCGCCCGTACCAGCCCGAAAAGCCCGCGCGGGTTCTGGGCAGGTTGCGGATGGCCGAGATGCCGCAGCGCCCCACATCGTAAAGCCCCGTGAAATCATAGCCCTCGGCCTCGATCATATGGCGCAGGAGCGCGCCCAGCTGACCGAAGAAATAATTGGGTGTCATCGGCAGGACGGGCAGGCTGCTGGACAGGTCCTTCTCGCCCTCGCGGGCCAATGCGATCGCCGCACGACGGCGGGCCAGCAGGGCGTCGGAGATATCCAGCCGCGCCAGAAGATAGGCAAGGGCGGCTTCGGGGTCGTGGCGGATCGCCAGATCGGCAAAGGGGGCGAGGTGGTCGCTGCGGTGGACGATCTGCGCGATCTGGAACTGCTGGCGCAGCTTGCTTTCACCGAAAGGCGTGGCCGCCTGCGAGATCTTGTCCTCCATGAAAATCAGCGCCTGCGTCTCGCGCGGGGCAATCCGGCCGCCGCGATACAGATAGCGGTAGACCGGATCGGAAAAGCCATAAACACCAAGCGTGCCGAGATAATTGGGGTTGGGACGCCCGTTGTGATGGCTGGCCACCATGCCCGGATGCAGGATGCTGTCGACCAGCGCGATGCCGCTTGCCTCGGCCAGCTCGGTCACAAGCTGGCGGCAGCGGGGCGGCAATGCGCCGGGCTGTAAAAGCAGGCGTTCGGCATCGCCATTGACCAGATCGACCAGATCATCCAGCGCGGCGGGCGGCGCGTGGCTTTGCGTCTGGTCCTGTGCGGGGACGGGAACGCAGGGGGTGGGGACGCAGGGGGAGGGAACGCGGGGGGTGGGCGGCGCGGCCATATTCATGACGGCCTGCGTGGCCAGAATGACCACCGGTCCGCGATCTGCGGCATAAAGCGCCATCGCCTGTTCCAGCCCCCGCGCCAGATCCTGCGGCTCGCTGATATAGACAAAGGGCACACCGCGCGCATGCAGCACGTCGCGACTGTCGAATTCGGGGTTGATGGTGGATTGGAACGCATACCACAGCGCCGGTTTCTGTTCGGCGCAGATCAGGAAACCGCGCGCGCGGGTCTCGTAGAGATTGGCAAAAGTGCCGCGGAATTCATCGATCATTCCCGAGGTGACGATGGTGATCGAGGGCTTTTCGTAAAGCTGCCAGTTGGCCATCGCCCCGCAGGCCAGAGAATGCTCGTTCGGGCCGCGCAGGACAGGCACGTTCTGCGCGGCGGCCTGATCCTCGAACGCTGTGATCAGGCTGGAGACCACAGAGCCGGTATAATATTGCAAGACCCAGTTCGACCCCGCCTGCTGCGCCAGAAACGCCGCAAGCGTCGAGGCCATAAGGCTGGTGGGGCGTTTCTGGCTACCGGGACGGATCTTGCGATTGGCAAGGCTCAGTTCGTAGAAATCCATCCATAGCGACAGCAGATGGGCGCGCAGCACATCCATATCACCGGGCAGCAGGCAGCGGATGAAATTCATCGGGTGGATATGGTAATGCGGCATCTCCGCCGACTGGAACACGGCGGTCGAGGTCGGCGTCTGGAACGCCTGCAGGTTGCGCGCGCGCAGCCGGTCATAGAACCAGTTCAGATCATTCTCTATCTCGGCGGTCGAACGCCCTGCGTGATAGGGGTCGGAATAATCGATATAGGCCATGCCGATGTGATGCACGTTATCGCGCCGGTCACAGGCCTGAAGCCTGTCAAGCGCGCCCGACAGGCTCTGGGCATGCACGACATTCAGCGAAAGCCGGTTCTGATGCCCCGCAAGGGCGCGGATCGCGCGGGTCCGCGCCGTCTGGTAATGCGGTCCGGCCTCGGGCATGGCGTGGTCCAGCACGCTCCAGTCACTGTCCAGCGTGACCTCGTCGAACAATGTGTCGCGCAGGTCGGAAATCACCGAGGCACCGGCGTGGAACAGGTCTGCATTGCGCGTGACAACTATGACGCTGACGCAAATATCCATAATATCTTCCTTAGGGTCGAAGGGATGTCTGCTGGACCTGTCAGGCCGGAACGGTCAGGGGGAGATCGACGGGGGGCTGGAGGGGGCTGGCGGCGCTCTGGCGTTCGACCGAGATGATGCCACGGTCGCCATCGATCTCGACGATATCGCCGGTGCGGATCTGGGCTGTGGCCGTGCGGGTATTGACCACGGCCGGAATGCCGAATTCGCGCGCCACGATCGAGCTATGCGACAGCGCCGAACCGATATCGGTGATCACGCCGCTGGCCAGCGTGAACAGCGGCGTCCATGAGGCATCGGTAAAGCGGGCCACCAGAATCTCGCCCTTCTTGAAGCTTTGCGCCTGATGCGGCAGATCGGTGATCACGCGGGCGGTGCCCACGGTGATGCCGGGGCTTGCGCCCATGCCGTTCAGCTGCCCATCTTCCGCGATTTTCACGCTTTCGGCAGGTTGCGGGACATAGCCGCCCAGCAGGGCCATCGGCGGCTCTTCCGAGCGCAGGTTGATCAGGTTCTCGCGGCGGTTGGCCATGATCAGCGCCGGAGGGAAGGCCTCCTGCGCGGTTTTGCGGCCTGCCACGTAATCGCGGAACAGGGCAAAGTCGATATAGGGGAAATCGGACTGTTTGAGGATATTCTGCCGTTCCAGCCGACCCAGAACCTCGACGATGATCCGGCGATAGAACCATGTCTCGCAAATGAAGGCAGGGCGCACCGTCTCGCGCAGATCGGCCATTTTCGCATAGGTCTTGATGATGAAGCGCAGCTTCATCCGGTCCTTGCGCGACAGGCTGGCCATCAGCGCCTCGGTATCGGCCCCGCGCAGGGTCTCGCTCTGGGCCATGATGGCATCGACATCCACGGGGTTTTCCAGATAGAGCCGGATCACATCGAAGATATAACAGGGATCATCGGCCCAGCGGGGCAGGGTCAGCTCGAATTCCTGCCGCCCGCGCGAGCCGAATTCCTCCATGAACGCCTTGAACGCGCCGGTCAGAAAGGCGCGCCCCTCGGCGGTGCTGTCCAGCGCCCTGCCCAGATCGGCGCTGGGGGTGCGGCGGATCAGGTCGGCAAGGGCGGGCTGAGCGCGCACGGTTTCCGTAAGGGCCGCGATGCCGCGTGTGACCTCGATGGTGCGCAGATTGTTGAGCGAGGCCTTGATCCGGTTTTCCAGCCCCTTGCCCTGCGTTTTGAACAGTTTCTGGCAGGTCTCGGCCAGCGCATCATAAAGCGCGAAGCTCTGCAGGAAAAAGGGCATATAGGCCGCGCAGGCCGCGCGGAAGGCGATATCGATACACTCCAGCTCGGCATTCAGTTCGGGCAGGCTCATCTGTGGCAGGTCCAGCGCCAGAGAGGCGGCGGTGCGGGCCTTGCGCTGTTGGACCATCGCCTGGGCGGTTTTGTCGGCCGTGCGCAGGTTATGCACCTGCTGGCGGGCCCAATGCCCGACCGCCCGCAGATATTCCAGCCCCTTGGGCGGCACGCCATAGGGGTTGGTATGGGCGCGCAGATCCACATCGTCGGTGGCGTAACGCTGGGTGAATTTACGCATGTCGCGGGTCGGCGGGCATTGCGTGAGCATGAAGGCCGAGGCGGAGATGTTCAGATAGACATGGCCGCGCACATACCCCATGAAGGTATGCGGTTCGAGAAGCTTGCGCAGGCCCATCGTTTTGACCGCCGGCCCGTGGATATGGTTCTGGTAGAAGCGGCAGAAGGACAGGCCCAGCGGCGACATCAGGCCGGTCACGATCTCGCCGGTATCCATCCGCGAGAACAGCGCGTTTTCACGGCGCTCGGGGTCGGTCTCGTCGCTATCGGCATAGACCTTCGTGTTCTGGTCCTGTGCCAGTGTGGTGATCGGGCGGGCCTGCAGGATCCAGAGCGTGTCCCCCTGTATGGCCCATTCGATATCGAGATCCAGCCCCGCATAGGCGGCAGAGCGCATAAGCCGGTCGGCCAACCCCGCCAGTCTGCAGGCAGTGTCTTCCGACAGGGTCGGGCTGTCAATCTTGCGGGCGGGCGTCTCGACAAGGGCGATGCCGCCACTGCGCTGGGGCAGGGTGCTCATGGTCTTGGCGCGGATGGTATGCGAGAGCAGTGTCAGGCTGTCGCGGGCCACGATATAGCTGTCGGTGCTGACCTGATTGGAGACCAGCCCCTCGCCCACGCCCCACGCGGCTTCGATCCGCATGGTCTGGGCGTTATTGGCCATCGGGTCCTGCGTGAACAGCACACCCGCAATATCGGCATCCACCATATGCTGCACGACAACCGCAATCAGCGGCGCGCTGCTGTCTTCGGCGCGCTGTTTGGCATAGCTTTGTGCCGCGCCGTTGAAATAGGACGCCCAGCAGGCGCGCATGGCGGCGATGACCGCGTCGGCGCCGCGCAGGTTCAGGCAGGTCAGAAACTGCCCCGCATAGGAGCTTTGCGCGGAATCCTCGGCGGCGGCAGACGAGCGGACCGCCACCGGCCGGTCGCCCCAACGCGCATAGGCCGCGCGGAGATCGGCTTCCAGATCGGCAGGAAGGGCCGCGGATGTGACCTTGCCCGCAATCTCGGGATCTTGCGGATCAAGCCGGTTGGCTTGCAGAAAATGCGTGAAGGCCTCGGTCGTGATACAGAAGGCCTCTGGCACCGGCAGACCCTCGGCCACCATCTTGTTCAGTGACAGGGCTTTGCCGCCAAGCAGGCTGCGCTGATCGGGGGCCCGTCCGTCAAGCTGGTGTATAAACATCTTGCGGTGTCTCCTTGTATACGCGGGTAGAGCCAGCGCGCTCGGCGCGTTGGGGGGGGATGGCAAGATGGGTGATCAGATACTGGGCGGCCTGACGTCCGGCCTCCATCGCGGATTCCAATGCGCCGACCCCGACGCTGTCCTGATTGGCGAATGTGATCGCGCCCAGAGGCTGGCTGGCCTGTTTGAACAGATCGCGTGCCACCTGACCGGGGCGGGGGGACACAAGCCCGCGTGGCCAGCGATGCAGCCAGACCATCTCCAGCAGGGTCTCCTCAACGCCGATGGCCCGCAGCGCCCGCCGGACCTCGGCCTCGGCGGCCTGCCGTAGCTGTGCGGGTGGGTCATTGGCCAGCCGTCCCTGATCGGCGCGCTGCGGCACGGGTTTCAGGAAGGTCAGGCCGCCGCGCTCGGTCTGCGCCCCGAAGGCCGACCAGCTGGCATTCACGATGCCCCCCGCCTGACAATAGCTGCCCGCTTGGGCGCGCGGGGCCGTGTCGCCAATGAAATAACCGCCGAAGGTCTCGGTCCAGATCGGCTGGGACAGCTCGGCATTGACGATAGCGTAATCCGAATATTCGATCTCGCGCATGGCCGAAAGCTGGCCGACCGGCAACCCCTGCACGATCTGCATCGCGACATCCTTGGGCGTGGCCACCACGACGCCGTCGAAGGCGAAGATGCGGTCCTGACCGCCTTCGTTGACGCAGAGGCTATAGCGGCGCTCGTTCTGCGAGACCTCCGACACGGCGGCCTCCAGATGCAGGGTGAAGCGTGGGGTCTGCGACAGATGCTCCAGCAGACGGCGGGCCACGGCGCCGTTTCCGCCACGACAGCTGAACAGGTCGCCGCGCAGATAGCCCACAAGGAAATGCAGGCCGACATAGGCCGAACAGTTGCTCAGCAACAGCCCCTCGACCGCCAGTGTCGTGGTGATGACCGTGCGGGCAAGCGCACCGATCTTTGCGGGCGGTTGCAGATGTCGGGGCAGCGCCTGCCGCGCGGCGGGATCGAACAGGAACTGCTCTATGCTCAGACGGTCGAGCCGTTCCATATCCTCGCGCGAGATACCGCAGCTTTCCGTCCAGGGCAGGGCAGGGTAGCTGCCCCCGTCCGGCGCGAGGCGGTCCAGAAAAGTATAGAGATCATGAAAGATCGGATCCCCGAGCGACTTTTCCGCCTTGACCAGCGGCTGGTTCGTCAGGCTGGCAAGGCAGAGCTTGGCGGTCAGCCCCCAGAGCTTCGGGTCCAGAAGCGATCTGGGATGCTTGAGGCAGGCCAGAGTGATTGTCGGCAGGCTGCGGACCAAAGCCGAGGTGCGGAACAGCACCTGCATGGAGCGCGTCGTCGAGTGACAGCTGTCGCGCAGCCCGATCTCCCGCAGCAGGGTGTCCGTATCCGAACCCGGTGCCGGAAAGCGAAAGCACGAGCCCGCCGTCGGGAATTCCAGATGGCCATGCGTTTCCAGCCAGGCATTGCCGCCGGGGTTCGAGGCGGCCTCGTAAAGGGTCACCCGCGCGCCCGCCTTGATCAGCTCGTAGGCGGCCCGCAGCCCCGAAAGGCCTGCGCCGACCACGGCAATATGGGGGAGCCCCGGATCGACAAGGGGCAGGACCCGCGGGGCTGTGTCTGGAAATATGCGCCGGTCCACGATCTATTCCTTGATAAGCGAGGGGTGGGAGTGGGCACGGGGGGGCGCAAGCGCCCGCCACAGCACCAAGAGCGTGACCGCAAAGAAGGGCGCATCAACCAGTAGGATGGCGGGAATGGCACTAAAAAGAAATGTCACGAAACAGCTGAACAGGACGAGCTGGATCAGGCAGGCCACGACCAGATAGCGGTTGGTCAGGAAAGCCAGCCCCGTCAACCCGAGGGCCAGCCCCACAAGGGTTGTCACCAGCGCGACATGTGCGACGAGAAAGGCGCTGAGCGGCCCGAGCAGGTTGGCGGCATTGGCGGCGGCCATCAGTTCGAGCGTGGCGGCAACATCCTCGACCTGCGGAAAGGCTTTGGCGATGCCAGCGGCCAGGCATAATCCGCCAGAGATCCAGCGGGCATAATCGACAAGATCACGCGGTTTTTTCTGCCCCATAACGTCCTCAACCGTTACCACTACGTCGCCAAAGATCAACCTTAAGCTGAGTCGACCGGTGGCGATTTCTGCGCCATGAAGGCGTAAAGTTTTGGTTAACAAAACCACCAAAATTGGTTATTTATCATTAAATAACGGATAACTAATAAAAATTATGGATGAGATATTTCGATATCGACTTCCGGTGGCGCAAGCTCTGCGAAGTGACGTAGTGACCTAAAGTTGTATCATGTCAGGTTATAAGCACTTTTCGGCTTTTGCGGCGCGACGACCTCGGACTGAACCCTCGTGTCAAACTGGAGCCGACCGAATGCGTACCGTTGTGATCAATGCTTTGAATTTGGGGAAATTCCACCGCTATTGGCTGGAGCATTTCCAGCTCCGCCGTCGCATTTTCGTGGAACGTCTCGAATGGGATCTGCCGGAGGACGGGGATCTGGAATTTGACAGCTTCGACACACCTGCCGCCCATTATGTGGTGGCGCTGGACGAGGATGACCATGTTTGCGCCCTGTCGCGTCTGGTGCCGACAACCTCGCCCTATATGATCGAGACGCTCTGGCCGGAATGGCCCGGACCGGCCTGTCCGAAATCCCCGAAGATCTGGGAAGCGACAAGGTTTGGCTGTTCTGCCGAGTTGAATGCCGCACAGCGCAAGGATGCGATCAGCTCGCTTTTCCGGACAATCTATGAATTCGGCCAGAACCGCGATCTGGACCATTTCCTGATGGTCATGCCGCAATTCATTTTCGAAAGGCTGATCCGTCGCGCCGGATATGACGTGGATTATATCGGTGATGCGCGGAAATTCGACGGGGTGCCGACCCGATTGGGGCGCGTGAATATTGCGCAAGCGCAGATGCCGCACATGCCGGTCCTGCGCCCGGATTATCCGGCAACGCTGCTGCACCACAACGCCTGACAGGCATCGCGAAGTGCCATAATGCGAATTATGTAAACAAATTCACCTCAACCGTGAGTGGGCGCACGAACTTCAGCCTAGAGACCTTCTGTCAGGAAGATCTCGGCATGGCAGGCACCTGCACGCGCGGCGCGGGCCGCGCGGTATTCGGGCGAGTCATAACAGGCGCGCGCCGTGGCCATATCCGCGAATTCGATCACCACATGGCGCTCCCATTCGGGGCCTTCCACGCTGTGGGTGTGGCCACCCCGTGCCAGAAACACTGCGCCATATTTCCGGAACGCCGCCGGTGCCAGATCCTGATAGCCGGTATAGGCTTCGGGGTCTGTGACGGTGACGCGGGCGATCCAATAGGCTTTGGCCATGCGGTTTCTCCTCAAGTGCCGGATGTTTGGGCTAGCAGTTTCTGGGCGATGGCCGATGCATCGGTGACATGCTCCTCTACGGCGCGTCGCGCGGCCTGTGGATCATGGGCGGCGATGGCCTCGCAGATTTTGCGCATATGGCTTGGACCGGATGTCGCGCGGTCGTCGCTGGTGAGCGTCATGATCCGCAGTCGCGAGATACGGCTGTTGAGGCGGCTGACCACTTCCCATGCAATCGTGTGCCCCGCGCCTTCAAAGATCACCTCGTAAAATCGTGTGGTGGCTTTGAACAGGGCCGAGCTTTCCTTCTGGAGCGCGGCAGATTCCAGCTCCGCCAGTGCCTGCCGCAGGCGGCGTTCCTGCGCCGGTGTCATATTGCGCGCGCAGGCCTCGGCGGCGTCGGTTTCCAGCTTGCGACGGATGTCATAGATCTGGCGGGCATCATCCCATGTCATCCGCGCGACGATCGGGCCACGATTGGGCACATGCTCGACCAGTCCTTCCGCATCGAGATAGCGCAGGCTCTCGCGCACCACCGTCCGGCTGACGCCAAGCTGTTCGCACAGCACGCGCTCTATCAGCCGGTCTCCCGGTTTGAACACGTCGTTGATGATCGCGTCACGCAGCCGGTCCAGCACCACTTCGCGCAGGGTGACAGGCTGTTGGTCGATCTTATTCAGGCCAAGATTTGTCATGCCCCTTCGTAACAGAGCCACGGCGCAACGACAAGCTTGATTGTAAGATTGTATTACGGTATCCCATGAGTCCATAATACTAAAAAATATCCAACTGGGAGCGTTCAATGCCTGCTGAGATTCGCAAGACATTGCTGCATATCGAAGACACGCTGATCGAGGGCGGAAAGGTGGCCGAGACCCCCTTGCGCATGATCGCGGCTATTGCGGTTATCCGTAACCCTTGGGCAGAAAAGGGTTTTGTTGAAGACCTCCGCCCTGAAATCCTTGATTGCGCACCGGGTCTCGGGGCCCTGCTGACCAAGATGATCCTTGAGGCCGCAGGTGGCGGCGACAGGGTTGAGGGCTATGGCAAATCGGCCATCGTCGGCCTGAATGGCGAGGTCGAACATGCCTCGGCGCTGATCCATACGCTGCGCTTTGGCAACCACTACCGCGAAGCGGTCGGTGCGAAATCCTATCTGGCCTTCTGCAATACGCGCGGTCCGGCCAATGCCCCCCTTTATATCCCGCTGATGGACAAGAATGATGGCGGCCGTCGCAGCCATTATCTGACCATGCAGCTGTCGGTGGCCGATGCCCCCGCCGCAGACGAGATCGTCATCGCGCTGGGGGCCTCGATCGGTGGCCGTCCGCATCACCGCATCGGTGACCGCTATCAGGATCTGAAGGAGATGGGTGGCGATGTCGACAACCCTGCATCTGTCTGAGCGTCTGGGGACGCTCGGGGTTACAGAGGCAGGGACAGGCGCGCCATTGGTGCTGATCCACGGCGTCGGGATGAACTCCGCCGCTTGGGGTCCGCAGGTTGACGCCCTGGCGGGGCGCTATCGGGTGATTGCGCTTGATATGCCCGGTCATGGGCGGTCTTCCCCCCTGCCCGACGCCGCCCGCCTGCCTGATTTTGTGGACTGGCTGCATCAGGTGCTCAAGGCGCTGGATCTGGGGCCGGTCAATCTGGCGGGCCATTCGATGGGGGCGCTGGTCTGTGGTGGCATGGCGGTCGAGCATCCCGATCAGGTGGCGCGGGTCGCGCTTCTGAACGGGGTCTTCCGCCGTGACGTGGCGGCCCGCGAGGCGGTGATTGCCCGTGCCGCCCTCATTGCCAAGGGTGTCTTCGATCTGACCACACCGCTTGCGCGCTGGTTTTCGGATGCTCCGGAAGAACAGGCGGTGCGGGCGCAGGTGGCGGATTGGCTGCGTGCGGTTGATCCCAAAGGCTATGCCACCGCCTATCGGGCCTTTGCCGAAGGCGACAGTCTCTATGCCGACAGGTTCGGCCAGATCCGCTGCCCGCTGCTGGCCCTGACCGGATCGGGCGACCCCAATTCGACCCCTGCAATGGCCGAAGCCATGGCCAAGGCCGCACCCTATGGGCACGCGCTGACCATCGAGGGCCAGCGCCATATGGTCAATCTGACGGACCCTGCGCGGGTGAATGTCGCGCTGGAGGAATGGCTTGCAACACCGGTTCTCGGGGAGGTCGTACCATGACCGCAATCGATCCACGCGCCCTACGCGACGCATTTGGCGCCTTCATGACCGGTGTGACCGTGGTCACGACCCATGACGGCACCGGCAATCCTTTGGGGTTTACGGCAAATTCTTTTACCTCGGTGTCGCTGGACCCGCCGCTTCTGCTGGTCTGTCTGGCCAATAGCTCGCGCAATTATCAGGCCTTTACCCAAGGGCGGGGTTTTGCGGTGAATATCCTTGCCGAAGACCAGAAGGATATTTCCAACACCTTTGCCAGACCCTCCGAGGACCGCTTCCGCGATCTGCATTGGTGGCCCGGGCCGCATGGAGCGCCCGTGATCGGTGATGTCTCTGCATGGTTTGATTGCGCGCTGCACCAGATCATCGAGGCGGGCGACCATGTGATCTTGCTTGGCCGTGTCGAGGCGTTTGACACAAGCCCCGCCTCCGGACTGGGCTATGCCCGTGGGGCCTATGTGCGCCCGCAGGTGGAGACCAAGGCGCTCGACAGGATCGAGGCTGGGGTCGAGGTCAGGGTCTCGGCGCTGATCCGGCAGGGCGAGCGTGTTCTGCTGGTCAATGACCGGGAGGGCGGTCTGACCCTGCCGGAAATCAAGGTCGGGGCGGAAGGGGTCTCGGCGGCGCTGGCGCGACTGCTTGCTGCCACGGGGCTCAACGCCCAGCCGGGATTTCTCTATGCGGTCTATGAAGATACCGCCAGATCGTGCCAGCATATTACCTTTCACTGTGATGCCGAAGGAGAGGCGCCCGCGCTTGGCGCCTTTACCGAACTCGTCCCGTCGACATTGATGGATCTTGCCGATCCAGCCACCTGCCAGATGCTCAAGCGCTTCGTCGAGGAAGCCCGCATCGGCAGCTTCGGGGTCTATTACGGAAATCAGACCAGCGGCGAGGTCCGCGGGGTCTTTGCCGGGAGCTAACGGTATGAAATTCTCGCTTTTCGCGCATATGGAGCGCATCTCTTCCGAAGATAACCAGAAACAGCTTTACGACGAATTCATCGAACTGTGTAAGATTGCCGATGAGGGCGGCATGCATGCCATCTGGACGGGCGAACATCACGGGATGAATTTCACCATCGCGCCCAACCCGCTGCTCAGCCTTGTGGATGTGGCGCGCCATACCAAGACCGTGCGCCTTGGCACCGGCACGGTGATCGCGCCCTTCTGGCATCCGATCCGGCTGGCAGGCGAGGCGGCGATGGCCGATATCATCACCGAGGGCCGGCTGGATCTGGGCATTGCCCGCGGCGCCTATCAGTTTGAATATGACCGGATGATGCCGGGTTTGGATGCTTGGGGCGCGGGCCAGCGCTTGCGCGAGCTGATCCCTGCGGTCAAGGCGCTGTGGAAAGGCGATTACGCGCATGAGGGCGAATTCTTCCAATTCCCCAAAACCACCTCGGCACCGCTGCCTTTGCAGGAAAACGGCCCGCCGATCTGGGTGGCCGCCCGCGACCCCAACAGCCATGAATTCGCCGTGGCCAATGGGTGCAACGTGCAGGTCGCGCCTTTGTGGAAGGGCGAGGAAGAGGTCCAGCATCTCATCGACACGTTCAACGATGCCTGCGCCAAAAATCCGCAGGTGCCGCGCCCCAAGATCATGCTGTTGATGCATAGCTATGTCGCCGAGGATGCGGCAGATGCGAAACAGGCGGCGCAGGAATTCAACCGCTTCTACAACTACTTCGGCGCATGGTTCATGAACAAGCGCGAGATCACCCAAGGGCTGATCAAACCGCTGAGTGAGGAAGAAATCGCCGCCCATCCCTTCTATACCCCCGAGGCGATGGAGCGCGATCTGGTCATCGGCACCCCCGATCAGGTCATCCAGCGCCTCCGCCATTACGAGGCGCAGGGCTATGACGAATATTCCTTCTGGATCGATTCCAGTCAGAGCTTCGAGCGGAAAAAGGCCTCGCTGTTGCGGTTTATCAACGAGGTGATGCCCGCCTTCCAGAAGGAGGGGGCCGATGCGGAGCTTTCAGCAATACATTAACGGCCAGTTCGAAGACGCCAGCGCGCAATTCGAAAGCCTCGACCCGTCTACGGGCCAGCCTTGGGCATTGATGCCCGAGGCCAGGGCCTGTGATGTCAACCGCGCGGTCGAAGCCGCCCATCGCGCCTTTCTGGCGCCCGAATGGGCGGGCATGACCGCAAGTGCACGCGGCAAGCTGCTGCTGCGGCTGGCCGATCTGATCGCGGGAAACGCGCAGGTGCTGGCCGAGCTTGAAACCCGCGACACCGGCAAGATCCTCCGCGAGACCCGCGCCCAGATCGCCTATGTCGCTGAATATTACCGCTATTATGCCGGTCTGGCCGATAAGATCGAGGGCGCGCATCTGCCCATCGACAAGCCCGATATGGAGGTCTGGCTGCGCCGCGAGCCCATCGGCGTGGTCGCGGCTGTGGTGCCTTGGAACTCGCAGCTGTTCCTGTCGGCGGTGAAGATCGGCCCTGCTTTGGCGGCGGGTTGTACGATGGTGCTGAAAGCCTCGGAAGAGGGCCCCGCGCCGATGCTGGAATTCGCGCGGATCTTCGATCAGGCGGGCTTCCCCAAGGGTGTTCTGAACATCGTGACGGGCTTTGGCGCAGACTGCGGTTCGGTGCTGACCAGCCATCCTAAGGTCGCCCATGTGGCCTTTACCGGCGGGCCGGAAACCGCGCGGCATATCGTGCGCAACTCGGCGGAAAACCTCGCCTCGACCTCGCTGGAACTGGGCGGGAAATCGCCCTTTATCGTCTTTGACGACGCCGATCTGGACAGCGCCGCCAATGCGCAGGTCTCGGGGATTTTCGCGGCCACGGGGCAAAGCTGTGTCGCGGGCTCGCGGCTTTTGGTGCAGAATTCGGTCAAAGAGGCGTTTCTGGAAAGGCTCAAGGCCAAGGCCGAAGCCTGCGTGATCGGTAGGCCCGATGATATGGCCACCGAGATCGGCCCGCTCTGCACCAAACGCCAGCGCGACATGGCCCAAGCGCTGATCGCCCGTTCGCTGGAACAGGGGGCCAAGCTGGTGACAGGTGGTAAGGCCCCCGAGGGCGCGGGCTATTATTTCCCGCCCACCATATTGGATTGCTCGGCGGCGCGCGACGCCGAGTGTGTGACCCGCGAATTCTTCGGCCCCGTGCTGTCGGTCGTGGGCTTTGACACCGAGGAAGAGGCCATCGCGCTGGCCAATGACACGGCCTTCGGGCTGGCCTCGGGGGTATTTACCCGGAATCTGACACGGGCACACCGGATGATCCGGCAGATCCGTGCGGGGATCGTCTGGGTCAATACCTATCGCGCGGTCTCGCCTATGGCACCTTTCGGCGGGCACGGGCTTTCGGGCCACGGGCGCGAGGGTGGTCTGGCGGCGGCGCTGGATTACACCACCGTCAAGACTGTGTGGCTTCGGACCAGCGATGATCCGATCCCCGATCCTTTCATCATGCGCTGAGGCATTGAAAGGCTGGGCGTGGCGCAGACCAGTGCCGCGCCTGTTGCAACAGGGAGAATGACAATGGCGCAACAGCCAGACAAGATCCCCGCGCCGCCTCGCGTCGCGGAACGCGGTCCCATGCGCGGATTGCATAATGGAATGAGTATCGCGGCCAAGGTTATGGTGGCCGTCTTCGTGCTGTTCACGATCCTCAATCTGAATATGGCGACGGATGTGTTCGGAGCGATCCGTGCATGGGTCGAAAGCGTGCTGCGGTGGTATTATATCGCCACGATCCTCGTGATTCTGGCCGTTGCCCTGTATATCATGTGTTCGCGCTTCGGCGCGATCCGGCTGGGCGATGATGACAGCCGCCCCGAATTCGGCAATTTCTCGTGGTTCGCGATGCTGTTCTCGGCCTCCGTCTCGATCGGGATCATGTTCTTCGGTGTGGCCGAGCCGTTGTTCTATTTCGACAATACGGCCGCTTGGGGCTATCCCAACAATCCCTTTGCCGAGGCCGAGGGCCATCACGCCATGACGCTGGAGCGTGCGCTTGATGCCGTCCGCGTGACCAATTTCCATTGGGGGCTGCATGGCTGGGCGATCTACACGCTGACCGGTCTGGCGCTTGGCTATTTTGCCTATCGCAAGAAGCTGCCGCTGACCTTCCGCTCGGCGCTCTATCCGTTGCTGGGCCAGCGGATCTACGGGCCTTTGGGCCATGCGGTGGACCTGCTGGCGGTGTTTGGCACCGTCTTCGGCATCGCCACCTCGCTGGGGCTGGGGGCCACCCAGATGGTGCAGGGGCTGAATGTGCTGTTTGGCACCTCGACCGGAACCGGCATGCAGATCACGCTGGTGCTGCTGATCTCGGCGGTGGCCACGCTGAGCGCGGTGTCCGGCCTTGGTCGCGGCGTGCGGATCCTGTCGGAGTGGAATATCCTGCTTACTCTGCTGCTGGTGGCGTTTTTCTTCCTTGTCGGCCCCTCGGGCTGGCTGACGGATTTCCTGCTGAATTCGGTCGGGCAATATGTCACCCATTTCATTCCGATGGGATTCTGGACCGCCTCCGAGCCGGGCAATGTCAAATGGCAGGGCGGCTGGACGATCTTCTACTGGGGATGGTGGCTGAGCTGGGCGCCCTTCGTTGGCATGTTCATCGCGCGGATCTCCTATGGCCGCACGATCCGTCAGTTCATGTGTGGCGCGATGCTGGTGCCGACCTTTATCGCGTTTCTCTGGATCGTGATCTTCGGGGGCAACGCGCTCTATCAAGAGCTGACCGCACCGAACGGGGTGGGAACGGCGGGCCTTCTGGATATGGTCAATAGCTGGAATCTCGGCGGCACGCTTTACGCCACGATTGACGGTCTTGCGGGCAATGGCCCCTTGGCATGGGGCGTTTCGGCGCTGGCGACCTTCCTGCTGGCGACATGGTTCATTACCAGCGCCGATAGCGGCACGCTTGTGGTGACCACAATCCTGTCGATGGGCAATCCACATCCGCCGACCCGCCACCGGATCATCTGGGGCGCGGCGCAGGGCGTGGTTGCGGCGGCCCTTCTGGCGGCAGGCGGCCTTTCGGCGTTGCAGACAGCCGCGATTGCTGCAGCCCTGCCGATCTCGGTGCTGGTGCTGTTGATGGCATTCGGGTTGCTGCGTTCGTTGCATCAGGACCCGAGCGCCCTGCCCGCGCCGCAGGGGGAGGCACCGGATGGGACGGTCTATAATGCCGACCTGAAGGCCTGACCGGAGATCGGCCGGAAACAGACCGGCAGCGCGGACCCTCCCGCGCTGCCGGTGACCTTATTTCGGGCTGGGGAGACGCAGGGTTCCGGCCAGCGCCTCGACCACCTCCGGCCCGATCATATCGGGATGGTGACAGTCGAATTCCATCCGCTCCAGCGTCTGGCAATAGCTGTCCCACAATCCGGCATGATGGCCTTGCGGATCGCCCCCCTGCCCCTGCGCGCCCCCCTGCCCGATCTGGTCCCGTAGCGCCGCCAGATGCAGCGTCGGGCAATGGACCTGCGGTTCGTGATGGTCGCGCACCAAGCGGTTGGTCGCCCGCACCGAGCGCATCACCCCCGCCAGAATGGCGGCGGGAAGTTGGGCCAGCGGGTGCTGACGGGCGGCAAGGAAGCCGGTGACCTCGGCGACCGTTTCCAGATGCCGGTGCGCTTCGGGGTCGAAGCCCGCAATGGCCAGAATGGCCCGCAGGGCGGTGCCGTCATCGGGTTCGGGCTGATCGCGCCAGCAGGCCGAGGGATAGGCATCCATCAGCACCAGCCGTGCCAGCGGCCACCCTCGTCTCTCGGCTTCGGCGGCCATCGCATGGGCAATGATGCCGCCCAAAGACCAGCCCAGCAGATAGACCTTGCCCTCGCGCGGCCACAAAGCGGCGATTTCGTCAAGATAGCTGCGGGCCAGCGCGTTCAGATCGCCTTGCAGCGGGCCGCCGTGTTCCAATAGCGGCGATTGCAGCCCGTAGACCGTGGCTTCGGGCAGGCTTTGCGCCAGCCTGCGATAGCACCATGCCAGACCGCCCGCAGGGTGGATGGCAAAAATGACAGGCCCCGTTGGCGCGCCCTTTTGCAAGCGCAAGACAGGTTTCGTGCCGTGATCTTGCGGCGCGGCACTCCGGTTTGCGCCCTGATCCAGCACCTCTGCCAGATCGGCCAGAACCGGATGCTCGAGCAACACCCCCAGCCCAGGATCGCGACCGGTTTCCTCTTCGATGCGCAAAGACAGCCGGACCGCCCTGAGCGACTCCCCGCCCGCAAGGAAGAAATCCGTTTTGCGGTCGACCGGCTCGGGCAGCCCCAGAATTTCCGCATACAGCCGCGAGAGCAGGGTTTCGGTGCCTGCGCGGGGCGGTGCCTTGGTCTCGCCTGCCGTCGTCTGCGGTGCGGGAAGGGCCTTGCGGTCCAGCTTGCCACTGCTGTTCAGCGGCAGCGCGGGCAAGGTCAGGATATGGGCCGGTTGCATCATGGCAGGCAGCGCCGTCTCGAAGGCCTTGCGGATATCGGCCGCCGAGGCATCCTCGCGCGGGACCACATAGGCCAGCAGGCGCGCCTGCCCCGTTGCATCCTGATCGACGATCATCGCCACCTGTTTCAGACAGGGCTCCTGCGCCATGCGGGCCTCGATTTCGGCGGGTTCGATGCGCACCCCACGGATCTTGATCTGATGGTCGACCCGACCGGCAAAGGTCAGGCTGCCCTGCGCATCGGCGGTGACCAGATCGCCGGTATCATACATGATCGCCGTTCCGGTCGCGGTTTTCGGTGAAAACGGTGCGGCGGGGAACGGGTTGGGCACGAAACGCTCTTTGGTCAGATCGGGGCGGCCCAGATAGCCACGGGCAAGCTGCCCCCCCGCCAGATAGAGCCGCCCTGCCAGCCCGTCGGGCACGGGGCGCTGACAATGGTCAAGCACATAGCAGCCGGTGTTCCAGACCGGATGACCGATCGGGATCTGCGGGCCGTTTTGTGCCGGATCTGCCGGTGCATAGGTGACATCCACAGCCGCTTCTGTCGGGCCATACAGATTGTGCAGCGCCCCCGAGATACGCTGTGCGAACAGGCGGGCCAGACGTGTGGGCAGCGCCTCGCCGCTGGCAAAGACCCGCGCGATTGTCAGCCCCTCAGAGGCAGGGGCCGCCAGAAACAGCTCCAGCATGGAGGGTACGAAATGCAGGGTGGTGATCTTTTCGCGGCGGATGATCCCCGCCAGCGCCACAGGATCGCGATGCGCGCCGGGCGGGGCGACCACAAGGCTGGCCCCGCAGAGGAAGGGCAGGAAAAACTCCCAGACCGAGACATCGAAGGTTGCGGGAGTTTTCTGCAGGATCCGGTCTGCGGGTCCGAAACCATAGGTCTCGCGCATCCATAGCAGGCGGTTCACGATGGCACGGTGCTCGATCATCACACCTTTCGGTGCGCCGGTCGAGCCAGATGTGAACAGCACATAGGCCAGATCGTCTGGGCCGGCAGGGCGCGGTGCGGTTCCTTTGCCGGGGCCGCCTGTCGTGGTCGGAGAGACGTGCGGCCAATCGACTTGTAGCAAGTCGATCTGTGGCCAGTCGATCTGTGGACAGTCGCCGCAGGGGTAGCCGTCCTGCGCGATCACCGCCAGAGGCGCGACCTGTGCCAGAATACCGGCGCTGCGCGCGCTTTGGTCCTCGGGGTCGAGCGGCACATAGGCCGCCCCCGCGCGGATCACCGCCAGCAATGCCACGACCAGTTCGACCGAGCGCGGCAGGGCCACGGCGATGATCTGGCCCGGTCCGGCCCCGAGAGCGGCCAGATGCTGCGCCAGAGCCTCGGTGCGGGCATCAAGCTGGCGATAGCTCACCGCCTGATCGCCGAAACGCAGCGCGCAGGCGTCGGGGCTTCGCGCGATCTGCGTGGCGATCAGGTTCCAAAGCGTGGTCTCGGGCAAGGGATGGGCGGTTTGGTTGCGCGCGACCAGATGGGCCTGCGTTTCCTCTGCAGTCAGGGTCGGGACAAGGCGCAACTGCGGCGCAAGGGCGGCACGGGCCAGAAAACAGCCCAGACGCCGTGTCATCGTTTCGGTCTCTTCGGCGCTGTAGCGGGCATCATTGGCATCGATCTGCAGCAAAAGCCCTGTTTCGGGCGTGCCACGATAGCAGATGGTCAGGTCCTCGACCGAGCCCGCCGACAGGATCTGTAGCTGGCTTGTGCAACCGGAGAATGTCGGGCAGGCCTCGAAGGGCAGGATATTGATCAGCGGCCCCCAGAGCCTGCGCCCTGCCCCGATGCGCCCTGCCTCGCGGGCCAGCAATTCGCCGCGATAACGGGGGTTGCGGCGCATCTCCGCCAGAGACCGGCCCACCTCCTGCAGCCAGTCCCCCAGCGGTGCGTCTTCCTGCACGCGCAGGGCAAGCGGCAGGACATTGACCTGTGTCGAGGGCACGCGGGCCAGCTTGCCCATACGGTTCTGCAATGGCAGACCGATCACCACCTCGTCGCTTTCCCCGCGTGAGACCAAGGGCAGATGGCGCCCCAGCCATGCGCCGGCCAGCCCGACCAGAACATCGGTCCAATGCACCCCCGCAATATGCGCGAGCTGCGCCAGATCGGCACAAAGCTCGGCGGAAAGCGGCAGTTCGTGGCGGTGGAACCATGTGCCGTCGCCCTGCCCGCCACGGGCGGTGATGTCTTCGACCTCGGGCAGAAGGCGGATTTTCTCCTGCCAGAACCGGTGCTGGCTCGCGCGGGCGGGGGAGGCGCGGAAGCGCGCATCTTCCTCGAAGGCGCGTGCAAGTGGCGGCAGTGGCGTGCCTGCGGGCTGCCCTGTGATACGGGCGTTGTAAAGCTGCGCCAGACGCTGGGTGATCTCCACCATCGCGCGGCCATCGGCGGCCAGATGGTGGATGCGCTCGGTCAGGATGTGGTGCTGGGGGGCGATCTGCCACAGGGTGAAACTTGCCAGCGGATCGCGTGCCAGATCCAACGGGCGGCGGGCCTCGGCCAGAAGGCGCGTCCGGAGGTCCGCTTCGGAGGGGGGCGTGTCGAAGGTGATGTGCTGCAGGCGTGGCGCAAAGGCCGGATCCAGCGATTGCTCGGGTTGTCCCGCGACCTGCCGGAACCGCAGCGACAGGCAGTGCGCCTCCTGCCCCAGTTCGGCCAGTGCCGCCTCAAGCTGGGCGCGATCCAGCGACCCGTGCAGATGCAGCGCCTGCCCTGTCATGAAGGCGGGGTTCTGCGGCATACGCGCTTGCGCATACCAGATCCCCTCCTGCGCCTCGGTCAGCGGCGACCAGAGCTGGACACCGCTATCCTGCGACAGATGGTCTTTCATGGCGCCGCCTCGACGATGGCCCAGAACTCGTTCAGGGTCTCGCATTCATACAGCCGCTCGACGGGCAGATCGGGCTGGGTTTCCTGCCAGAGCAGAAGCAGCCGCATCAGGGCGATGGAATCAAGCCCGAGATCGCCCAGATGGCCCTCGGGGTCGATCTCGTTGGCCGGCAGATCCAGAACACCGGCCAGATCATCCAGCATTTGGGCAAAGGTCAGGGTGTCGCGCATGATCAGGCCTCCTGTGCCGCAGCTTCTTCGGCCAGAACACTGGCGCGCAGGCTCTCGCGCAGCTGGCGGCGGCTGATCTTGCCGACGGCGGTGGTGGCAAACCCTGTCACCATGCGGATTTCGTCGGGGATCTTGAAGGCCGCCACATCGCGCGCGCGCAGATGGGCGCGCAGCGCGCTGGCATCGGTGCTCTGACCCTCTTTCGGCTGGATGAAGGCGCAGGCCCGTTCGCCCAGACGCGCATCGGGGATCGATACCACCACCGCGTCGAAGACCGCAGGATGGCTGAGCAGCAGATCCTCGACCTCTTCCGCCGAGATCTTCTCGCCATTGCGGTTGATCTGGTCATTGCTGCGGCCCTGCACCACCAGATGCCCCGACGGTAGACGGATCACCATATCGCCGGTGCGGTAGAACCCGTCTTCGGTGAAGCTGCGCGCATTGGCGGACGGGTCGTCGTGATAGGCGCTGATCGTATAGGGGCCGCGGGTCAGCAGGTTGCCCGGCTGGCCGTCGGGAACCGGATGACCGGCATCGTCCAGCACCAGAACCTCGTCATCGGGGCAGATCGGGCGGCCCTGAGTGCCGATGACCAGCGCGTCACTGTCTTCGGCGCGGGTATAGCAGACCAGACCCTCGGCCATGCCGAAAACCTGTTGCAGGCGACAGCCCAGAACGGGGGTCACGCGGCGCGCGGCCTCGGGCAGGAATTTCGCCCCGCCCACCTGCAGGATTTGCAGGCTGGAGAGATCGGGCTGCAATTTTTCCGCAGCGTCCAGCCACAGCAGGGCCAGCGGCGGCACGAGGCCGGTGATGGTGACGTTTTCCCGCGCGATCAGCCCGAAGGCGATCTGTGGCAGCGGTGTCGGGCAAAGCACCACCCGACCGCCGGCATAGAAGGTCCCGAAGGTGCCCGGCGAGGACATGGTGAAGTTATGCGCATTGGGCAGCACGGCCAGATAGACGCTGTTCCCGTCCATCCCGCAAAGCGCGTTACTGCCGCGCAGGGAATAGATGTAATCGTCATGGGTGCGGGGAATGAGCTTGGGCAGGCCCGTCGAGCCGCCCGAGATCTGCAGGAAGGCCACCGATTGCGGATCGGGGTCGGCGGGAAGGCAGGCGGGATTGCCCTGAATATCCTCAAGCGCCAGTGTGCCCTCGGAGGCGGTGCCGGAAATGATGACATGGTCCAGCCCGTCAAGCTCGGCCTGCACCTCAAGCGCCAGCTGGGCATGGTCGAAACGGTCGATCTTGTCCTGAACCACGATCGCGCGGGCCTGTGATTTTCCGGCCAGATGCTGCACTTCCGCGCGACGATGCGCGGGCAGCGCGTAAACCGGCACCAGCCCTGCGGCAAAGGCACCGAACACGGCTTGGAAAAATTCGGGCACATTCCCCATCTGGATCAGGATACGCTCGCCCGGTTGCAACCCCAGTGCCACAAGCCCCGCCCCGAAGCGCAGCGCGCGCGTGTGCAGTTCGGCATAGCTCCAGTTTTGGGTGCCGGAGGTCAGGCAGATGCGGTCGGGATGGGCCGCGGCGCGCTGGCGCAGCAAGGCCGGGAAGGTTTCTCCGCGCCAATAGCCCTTTTCGCGATAGCTGCGGGCACGGCCGGCGGGCCAGATCTGGGTCGGGTTGGACATGTCACTCTCCGATAAACAGAGGGGCCGCGCAATCCGCAGAGGGCTGCGCGGCACAATGTTTTGCTTTGGGGGTTATTTTGCGCTGATGCGGGTCAGACGGTTCGCGGTGGGATCATCCTCGCCACCCGATTTGTTGACGACATAGACATTGCCCGCGCCGTCCTGCGTCAGATGGTTCGGCGTCGATCCGACATCCAGATTGGCCAGCAGCTCGCCCTCGGGAGAGATCACCGCCACCGCATGCGCGCCGCGCAGGGCCACGAAGATATTGCCGCTTTTCGGCTCGACCACGGTATTCAGCGGGTTCGCGCCAATATTGACCTGTTTGATCAGCGCGCCGGTTTTGCCGTCAAGGATGGAGACCGCATCATTGCCCTGCGCAACGGTATAGACCCTGCTGCCATCGGCGCTGGCGGCCACACCGATCGTGCTGACCGAATGGGGCACTTTCCACGTGGCTTTGACGCTGTCATCTTTCAGGTCGATCACCGCAACCTCATTGCTGCCCAGCGACGAGACGAACAGCTCGTTCGCCTCGGGGGCAAGCGAGAGGCTGGCGGCTGCAAAACGCTGGCCGCGCTGCGAGGACGGGATTTCGATCACCGCCGGTTCCGCATCCAGATGCTTGGCATCGAAGACATAGATCTCGGGGGTGAAGGTCGCGCTGACATAGGCTTTGCCATTGGCCAGCAGAACATCCCGCGGGTGGTCGACGCTGTCTTCGGGGAACTGTTTGATCAGCGACAGGTCCTTGCTGTCATAGACGGCCACGGTGTTCTGGCGGCTGTTGGTCACCCAGACCTGATGGTCCTGCTCGTCCAGACCGATACCGTAAACCGCAAAGACACCGCCTTCACGATCCCCTTTCGAGGGGGCGGCCTGCGGCGTCACGCGGGCGGTGATTTCCATCGATTGCGGGTCGATCTTTGCCAGCTCGCTTTCCTTGACGGGCGGACGGCCCACGGCGCCGGTCACATAGATCGCGTCCTTGCCAACCGCTATCTGATAGGGGTTGCGCACGATTTCAACGGATTTGAGCGCGTAATTCTCGCTGCCGCTGAAGGGAAGCTGTTTCGAGACTTTCAGATCGAAGACGGTGGCCGAAGGGGTGTCGCCGCCCAGTTCTGCCACCACAGGATAAAGCCCGGCCTTGGCGGTTGCGGGGATTTCGAGCTCGGCCTTCAGATTGCCTTTGTCATCGGCCGCAAAGCTGGCACCATTGCCCAGCACTTCACCTGCCTGACGCAGCGAGACCGGCTGATTGGGGGCAAGGCCCTGTGCCTCGATCTCGGCTTTGCTTCCGGCAAAGATCGGCGAACGGTTCGCGCCCTGCGCCGAGATGCGGCCCTCATACCCGCCGGGGGTCGTGAAGGGGTCGGCCAGTGCGATGCTGCTCCACACAAGAAGCAATGCCGTTGCGGCAGCCCCGACAGCCTGACCTTTGGCCGAGACCGGAGACCGGAGAAGAGAGTGTGTCATGTTGCGCCCTTTCAGGTGTGCAAGTTCTGATGGATGACCCTCTGGCTTCGGACTTCTCCGTGGCGTTTGTCGTCCCCGATGTCGGGGCGAACCGGGCCAGGGCGGCCCGTTTACGTCTCTGCTCCGGCATTTACCGGAGAAGAAACCTATTCTGCAACCCCCACTGTCTTATAGAGGGAGGCGACGAAGCTCTGGCCGTGGCTGAGGCCCGGAAACTGGGTGAATTGGCCGGGGATACCGGCGGCGCGTGCGGTGCTCACAAGATCTTCCAGCGCATGTTCGGGCAAGGCCCCGCGCATTTTCACGAAAGCTTCCGTCTGTTTCGTGCCCGGATCGGTGGCTTTGGCGCGTTCGGCGCTGCCGATATGGATGTCGAGCGGGCGGCGCGACCAGCGGCCCGCGCGCATCTGTGCCTCGAAGGCGGGGCCGATGCGCGCCTCGTCCCACCACAGGGCGGGGCTGGCCGAGGTGAAGGCCACGAAGGGGCTGTCGGGCTGGCTTGCGGCGTAAAGGACGAAGAGCCCGCCATAGCTATGGCCCCATAATGTGCGCTCCTGCGGGTCGACAGGCGCGAAGCTTTCGGCGCGCGGGATGATCTGTGTGCCCAGCAAATGCAGGAAACTGTCGGCATGCCCCGCCGAGGTGCCGGTGCGCGGGTCCTTGATGGCAAGGCCTTTCGGGTCCGGCGGCGTGTAGTCGCGGGCGCGGGCCGCCGTCGCGAAACGCTGCGGGGTCTGATAGCCCACCGTGACGATGATCCGCTGTGCGGCCTGCGGGATTTTGGCCAGAATCTCGTCGGTCAGCCGTTCCATCACGGCCTGCCCATCCAGCATGTAAAGGATCGGCCAGCCCTTGGCCGGTGCCGGCCCTTTCGGCACCAGCACGCCGATTCGGTAATCCGGATTGGCCGCCCCTTCCTCGGGGGCGGGTGCGGCGGGCGCTGGCAAGGTGAAGCTGTAGACATCGCGGACTGCCGATCCGGTATCCAGTTGCGACGGGGGCAGCGGCTTGGTCGAGGGCTGCGCGCGTAGCGGAACGGCAAGGGCCAGAGTGAGAATGCTGCCCATGACCATCTCCCGACGATACATCATTCGTTGATCTCCTGTTCCAGCACCGTCAGAAGCGGCGCTTTCTGTCGCCATGCGGCATACCAGCGATCGACCGCCGCGCCAAACCAGTCGCGATCAACATTTCGAACATCCACCCCTGCCTGCCGGAGTTCGGCCAGATTGTCGGCATCGATCCGGGCATAGGCGGTATTCATCTGGGCCAGTTCGCGTTCCATGATTGCGGTGATACGGGTCTGGTCTTCGGGCGAGATCTTGGCCCAGCTGCGCTGCGAGGCGACGGCAAGCATCGGGAAGATCATATGGTTGGAATTCAGCACAACCTTGGCATTACGCCAGTATCCGGCGGTCCATGTGCTTTCATGGTCGATCTGCATGCCATCGATCTGGCCATTGGCGAAAGCGTCATAAAGCGCGGGCAGCGGCATCGGTGTCGGGGCGGCACCGAGTTCTGACCAGAACGCCATCTCGGGGGCCAGTGGCACGGTACGGATGCGTTTGCCCCGCAGATCGTCACGGGTCTCGATAGGGCCGGACATCACGATCTGGCGCATTCCCGCCATGCCCCAGCCCAAGCCCTTCAGGCCGAAGCCATCCAGCCGGTCCAGAAGCGTATGCGCCACACCGCCTTGCAGGATCTGGGCGGCCTCCTGCGTGTTGCTGACCAGATATGGGGCGTAGAACACGCCATAATCGGGATCGCGATTGGCGAATTCGCCACCGGTAAGAAAGGCGAAATCCACCGCTCCGGTCTGCACCTGCTGCAAGATCCGCGCCTCGTTGCCCAGCTGGCCCGAGGGCATGACCATGATCTGCAAGCGCCCTTCGGTGCCTTGCGCGATCTCTTGGCTGATCTCTTGCGCGGTTTTGGTCCATTGATGGGTGGGCGGGGTGATCAGCCCCAGACGGAAAGGCTGGGCGCAAACGGCCAGCGGGATTGAAAGGGCAATGGCGGCCAGAGCGAGACTGCGGAACATGAAAAGGGGTCTCCGTGGTGGGTCACTGGAAAAACGAGGGAATGGCCAGCGCGAAGCGCGGCCAGAGGGTCAGCAGCGCCAGCACCGCCAGCGCGGCGGCCAGAAACGGGCGTAGCACGCGGATCAGCGCGGCGGTGGGCAGGTTGTTTTGCAACGCGGCCGTATACAGCCCGACCCCGACCGGCGGCGTCATCAGGCCGATGGTCAGGTTGAAACAGGCCACCAGACCGAAATGTATGGCGTCGATATGGTAATGGTCCACCGCGACAGGCAGCAGCACCGGCACTGTCAGGATCAATGCGGGAAGCGGATCGCAGATCATTCCCAACCCCAGCAGCAGCAGGTTGACCAGCAGCAGGAAGACCAGTGGATTGTCGGACAGGGTCCACAGGAAGTGTGCCACCAGCGCGGGCAGGTTCTCGAAGGCGATGATCCATGCATAAAGGCTGGCCGCCGCGATCAGAAACAGGATCGCGCCGCTCATTTTGGCGCTGACCAGAAGCGCCTGCCAGATCCGCCCGAATGTAAGCGTGCGGTACAGCGCGGCCCCGACCATAAGGGTCAGCGCGATGGCGGCGACGCCGGCCTCGACCGGTGTGGCAAAGCCCAGCATGATCGCCGCGATCATCCCCGCCGGAATCACGATGGCGGGTAAGGCCTCCAGCAGGGCCTCGCGAAACCCCGCCCGAGCCGCCGAGGGCGCGGGGGCTGCGGCAACCTGAGGCGTCGGAAACGCGCCGCGCCGCGCCATGCGGTCGATCACAAGCGCAAAGACCGCCGCCAGCAGAACTCCGGGCGCGATCCCTGCCAGAAACAGGTCGCCCACGGGGACCTGCGCGATCACGCCGTAGACGATCAGCAGCATGGAGGGCGGGATGATCGGGGCCAGCAGCGCCCCTGCTGCCGTCAGGCCCGTGGCCACATCGCGGGGATAGCCTGCCCGTTCCATTTGCGGGACCGCAAGGCGCGACATTAGCGTGATCTGCGCCGCCGTAGAGCCCAACACCGCCGCCAGAAGCGCATTGGCAATCAGGCTGGCCTGTGCCAACCCGCCACGCAGTCCGCGTGTCAATAGCGAGGCCAGCGCATAAAGGCGCGCTGCCGCTCCGCTGGCATTCAGCAACTCCCCCAGAAAGATGAAGACCGGCAGGGCCAGCAGGCCATAGTTTTCCATGCCCTGAAAGAATTGCTGCGGCAGGCTGAGCAGCAACACCCCATTGCCCGCCAGCAGGATTTGCGCCACGGCCCCCGCAATCATGGCAAAAGCCACCGGAAGCCCCAGCAGCAACAGAACGATGAAAATGGCAAGGCTCAGCATGGGGCCGCTCTTTGTACGGGGGCCACCAGACGGATCAGCGCATGGTAAAGCGCGCCCAGACTGGCCGGAACCAGCGGCAGCCAGATCCAGATTTTCAGGATGCCCAGTGTCATCACCGGTTCGGTATAGGTGTAATTTCCGGTCGTCATGGCCAGTTGCATGGCCCCGCCTGCCCCGATCAGGCCCAGCGGATCAAGCCAGAGCCACAGCGTCAGCACGAAACCCGCCAGCATCACCGCGCAGACCGCATCGATCAGGCGTATCAGGAAATGCGGCAGATGCGGCAGTAGAAGGTCGACCCGCATATGCCCGCCCTGCGCCAGATTGGCCGAGATCGAGAAAAGCGCCCCCCAGACCATCAGGCTGATGGCCAGATCATCGCTGAAAACGAAGGGATGGCCAAGGCTTCGGGCCACTGTTCCCGCGCCCATCATCAGCACCACAGCTGCAAGGCAGGCCGCACTCAGAGCCATTTCGGCCTTTGCCAGAAGCGGATCGAACCGCAGCAGCGTATCGCGTAGTTTCAGCAAGATCATTGGTTTGGTCGTGGTTGGGGGACGGGATGCGGAAGGCAGACACAGCCCGCCTTCCGCCTGTCCGGATCAGAAGGTTTTTGTCAGGCCCACATAGAAGGCGCGGCCTGCCTCGTTATAGGTGTTGGCCCCGTCGCCCGAACGCAGGATCGACTTGTCGAAGACGTTGGTCACGCCGCCCGACACATTCGCGCCGTTCTCGAATTCGTAGCTCAGCCCGAGATTGACGATGGTATAGGAACCCAGATCGGTCGTATCGCTGGCCTCGTAGCCCGTCACGCCCGAATAGCTGGTGGCTTTCGTTTTGCCGTAATGGGTCAGCGAGGGGGTCACGGTAAAGCGGTCGGTCACAGCCCAGTTCAGCGATGCGTTGATCGTGTATTTCGGCACCAGCGACAGCGGCACCTCGATATCGATGGCATCATAGCTGGTGCCGCTGGTGGTGGTGCCACCGTCGATATGCAGCTTCTGCTTCGACGAGATCATATAGGTGCCGTTGACCGACAGCGACAGGTTCTGCGCCAGCGGTGCCGCGAAGCTGCCTTCAAGGCCGGAGACTTCCGCATCGGGAATATTGGTCCATTGATACAGGCGTGCATCCGTCCACGCACCATTACGATAGATGCTGACGGTGCCCACCTGATCGGTGCCCGCCTGAATCTTGTCTTTGTAGAAGTTGTGGAAATAGGTCAGCGTGCCGTTGATCTGGTTGGTCCCGCTATAGGCGACGCCGATCTCGGTATTGATCGAATGTTCCGGATCCAGATCCGAATTGCCGATCACATAGCACGGGCCGTTCCGGTAATAGGGATAGGGGCAGCCATTGCCGCTGGTGGAATAGACATAGCTATCCGACAACTGGTAGAGCGTCGGGGATTTGAACGCCCGCGCCACGCCACCTTTCAGGGTCCATTCGGAGGACAGCGCATAGGATGCGTTCAGCCCGCCCGAGATATTGATCCCGAACGTATCGGCATAATCCACCCGCAGACCGGGGGTCAGCGTCAGGGCTTCGTTCCACTGGATATTGTCTTCCAGATAGAGGCCCAGTGTCGTCTGCTCGGTCACCGGATCGGCATTGGCGGTATCGATCGCGCCGTCCTCGGTGGTGAGGCTCGAGAAGGAGCTGTAATCGCTCAGGTCCAGCCGTTCCCAGCGCATCTCCGCCCCCAGCGTGATGGCGGACGGGCGGCCCAGAACGTAATGGTCGATATAGGCTTCGCTCTTGGCCGCGACCGCATCCAGAATGGCGGTATCCCATGTATCGGTTGCGTTGATCGTGCCTTCGCTGCTGCCTGCCGTGCCCTCGCTCAGGCGACGGTTCTTGGTGTGCTCGTACTGGAGGTAGTTCATGGTGCGACCCCAGTTGTAATCCCCGTGATGGGTCACACCGAAGGTGCTGCGCTCCATTGTATTGGTTTCGGCCCCCTCATCGGCCAGCGCGTCCACCGTGCTGTCACCGGTCGAGGTCACCCGCCCGCCCAATTGGGTATCACCGGCATATTCGTTGCTCTGGTGCGAATAGCCCAGATCGAAGTCGAATTTATCGGTATCGGTCGGGGCCCAGCTCAGACGCAGCGTGGCATCCTTGTTGACCACCCCTTCCATCCCCGCATCATAGCTGCAGGTTTCCTCGCCGGTGGTCGAGTCGGTCTCGCAGGTGCCGACGCTGGCATTGATGCTCGCATCATCGCCTTCGGATTTGTTGTAATTGCCGGAGAAACGGAATGACAGCGTATCCGAGATCCGCTTGGCCCAGAGCATGTTATAGCGCTGGGTCGCGCCCTCGAGGCTGCTTTCGGGCATGTCATATTTGAAGCCGAGCTGGACCAGATCATGGTCGGGCTGCTTGGTGATGATGTTCACCACACCGCCCGCAGCCCCCGAGCCATAGCGCGCCGCTGCCGGTCCGCGAATGACTTCGATCCGTTCGATCATCTCTGCCGGAACCCAGTTGGTGTCACCGCGCGTGTCCCGCTCGCCCGATCGGCCCATTTTGACCGAGGTCCGCGACAGCACCGGCTTGCCGTCGATGAGGATCAGCACGTTTTCCGGACCCATGCCACGGATGTCGATCTGGCGCTGGTTGCCGCGCTGTCCCGTCGAGGACGTGCCCGACATATTGACGCCCGGCATCTTGCGGATGATTTCCGCTACGTCATTGACCACGGGCTGCTTTTCCAGATCCTCGGCGGTGATGGTCGATGAACCCAACGCCTGTTTGATCTGCTCTTCAGCGGTCACGATGATTTCGTCGAGCTGGAGTACCTCGCCGGTATCCGTTGATTGCGCCAAAGCGGGGAGCGCCCCGCTTGTCAGGATGAGAGACATGGCCGCGCCACAGGCGAGGCGTGCGTGAAGTGTCATTCGGAAAGCCCTTCTGAGTTTGCAATTCGGCTGGCGAAGGGCTGGCCTGTGAGGAATGGCCCCTCCTCTGCACCGGTTGCTGCAAAAGAGAAGGCATGTGGCTGGGAAGGCGTAAAACAGCATCCTATGCATGACGAAATGCGCATAATCAGCTTGCTTTTCAGGGGGGTATGGAATGCTCCCCTTTGCCTCCATGATAGCAGGCCGGTTCCTTCCGGACAGGCGAGTCTGGTGGAACAGGCTAGAAAATCGCGGTGGCTGGGGTGGGGATTCGTTACCCCCATCTTGGCTCTTATGGCGCAGTAACGATTTATCACAGATTATTTCAAGTGCGTCAGCTCACAGGGTATCACGAAAATATGCACACCTTTTGAAGGGCGCGTGACTGCTGCCGGATGGCCTCAAACGGGCGATCTGTGGCCGTTTCTCGCCAGGTCAGGGCGGGGCCGCGGCGGGTTTTCCGCTGAGAATTTGCCTTATAATATCACGAAAACATGAGGTTATCCGGTTTTCCTCGCGCGCGGTTGTCGTGCTCCCGACCTCGCGCGAATATTGACTGATAATTTTTGTCGGGTTATCTGGGGCGAAACGGCACCCAACCTCCCGTCAGGCACCCGTTCACCCCCCGCTGCATCCTTGCAGCTTCAACCGGATGGATATGGCCTTGGAACATCAACGAATTGATATGAACGATGCGCTTCTTGCACAGGGGGTGCCGCTGGTGCTGGGCGATGTGACGGGGCAGATCGATACCGCGTGGCAAGGCACGATTGCGGCATTTGCAAAAAACGGGGTGCCGCAGTCCAAAGGGCGCTGTGCGGGCGTCTTTCCTTTCACCCCGACCGATCCCGGATGGCTTTATGCGCTGGCACCGGCAGAACGGCCGCCTGCCGTCACCGCAGAAGTTCCTTCCCCGCCGCAGGCACAGTCTGGCGCCTGGCAGTTTTCCCCCGCGCCCGAGGTTTACGGGGCTGCCGTCGAGCATGCGGTGGAACAGCTTCGCTCCTATGAGACACCGCTGCAAAAGGTGGTTCTGGCCCGCGCGCTTGATTATCGTACCGCCGCGCCTGTGGACCCGATGGCGGTCGCGCGCCGTCTCGGGCAGGACCCGCATGTGACCAGCTATGCCCTGCCCGTGCCGCAGATCCGCTCTGGCAAAACCGCCGATGCGCAAGGCGATATGCGCTGGCTGGTCGGGGCCACTCCTGAATTGCTGCTGGATAAGAAAGGGGCGGCGGTCATGTCGCATCCGCTGGCAGGCTCAGCGCCCCGCAGCGCCGATCCGGTCGAAGACCGCCGCCGTGCCGAGGCCCTACTGGTCTCGACCAAGGATCTGGCCGAGCACCGCTATGTGGTCGAATATATTCACGATATTCTTTCCCCCTATTGCCACAACCTGACCACGCCCCAGACCCCTGCGTTGCAAAAGACGGCCAGCATGTGGCATCTTGGCACGCGGATCAGCGGTGTGCTGCGCGATGCCGACCTGCCCTGTCTTGCCCTTCTGGGCAAGCTGCACCCGACCCCTGCAGTGGCAGGCACGCCGCTGCGTCCCGCGCTGGATCTGATCTCCAGACTGGAACCCGAGCCGCGCGGCTTCTACGCAGGGACGGTGGGCTGGCTTGAGAACGAGCGCGACGGCACATGGTATGTCACGTTGCGCTGCGCGATGATCGAGGGGTGCATGGCGCGTCTGCATGCGGGCGCGGGGATCGTGCCCGACAGTACCGCCGCCGCCGAAATCGCTGAAACACAGGCCAAATTCATCGCGATGAGCGATGCGCTTGGCATTGACCTCACGCATTAAGGATTGACCTTATGAGCCTTCCTGGAATTCCCGATTACCCGCTTCCCCGCAGCTTGCCGCAGACCCGTGCGCCCTTCACGCTTGACCCTGCGCGGGCGGCCTTGCTGATCCATGATATGCAGGCCTATTTCTGCGCCGCCTATGGCGAGGGGGCATTGACGCGCCCGACCTCGGCGCTGTCGCAGGCGGTCGAGGCGATTGGCCGCCTTGCGCAGGCGGCGCGGCGCGCGGGCGTGCCGGTCTTCTACACCGCCCAGAAGGGCAACCAGTTCCGCCCCGACCGTGGCTTGCAGGCCGATCTCTGGGGGCCGGGTATGAAGGCACAGCCCGAACATGAAGAGATCATCGCCCCGCTGGCCCCGCAAGAGGGCGATATCACTCTGGTCAAGCACCGCTATAGCGCCTTCCAGAGATCCAACCTTGCGCCGCTGATGCGTGCGCGCGGTCGTGACCAGTTGCTGATCACCGGGATCTACGCGCATATCGGCTGTCTGGCGACGGCAACCGAGGCCTTCCAGCGCGATATCGAACCGTTCTTTGTGGCCGATGCTCTGGCCGATTTCTCCGAGGATTGGCATCGCCGCGCGCTGGACTGGGTGGCCGATTGCTCGGGCGTGCCGGTTCTGGCGCAGGATATGGTCGCGACGCTGGAGGGGCAGGCATGAAACTGACAGGGTTCGAGGGGGCGGTGGCTCTGGTCACCGGCGCGGCAGGCGGTATCGGTCTGGCCTTGGTGCGGGCTTTGTCGGAGGCTGGCACGCAGGTCGTGGCGACCGACCATCCCGATGTGATCGCACGCGCGCCACAGATGACGGGTGTGACATGGCACGGGCTGGATGTCTGCGATGCGCAGGCGGTCGAGGCGCGGGTGCAGGCGACGATCCGCGATCTTGGCCCGATCCGCTTCGGGGTGCATGCCGCAGGTATTCTGGCCGAGGGCCCGCTTTTGAGCACCAGCGCCGCGCAGTGGCGGCGGGTGATCGAGGTCAATCTGGACGGGGCGTTCCATGTGACCACGGCATTGGGGCGGCATATGGTGGACAATGGCGGCGGGAGCCTTGTTGTGATCGGCTCGAATTCCGCCGATATTCCACGGCTCAATATGGGCAGCTACCCTGCCAGCAAGGCGGGATTGCATATGTTCGTGCGTTGCCTCGGGCTAGAGCTTGCGCCCGCCGGGGTGCGTTGCAACATCGTGGCACCGGGGTCGACGCTTACGCCGATGCAGACTGGCATGTGGGCGGGGCCGGACGGCGCGGAACGGGTGATTGCCGGAAATCTTGCGCTGCATAAAACCGGCATCCCCTTGGGCAAGCTGGCTGTGCCGGAAGATATTGCCGCCGCCGCGATGTTCCTGCTGTCCGATCAAGCGGGGCATGTGACAATGGCCGATCTTTATGTCGATGGCGGCGCGACCCTGAAGGCCTGAGGCAGATTTGGCATCAACGGAGGGGAGGAGCGGCGGCGATCTCAGGGAGGAGGAGGAGATCGCCGCCTGTTTCCAAGGCTCAGGGAGGAGGAGAGAGCCTTCGAAATTCTGTGCAACCTTGGCTGCGTTGAATTAAATTTAGCCTATATGCTGCGATGCAGAAAGCGCTTTCTCTGCAGTGCTGATTTGTGCCTGACGCATGGCTGCTTAACGAAGCATGCGT
Organism: Thioclava sp. GXIMD4215; assembly: GCF_045291555.1. NCBI lineage: Bacteria > Pseudomonadati > Pseudomonadota > Alphaproteobacteria > Rhodobacterales > Paracoccaceae > Thioclava > Thioclava sp. GXIMD4215. The sequence continues at coordinate 379,351 of NZ_CP149516.1, forward strand.
CAAAAGTTAAATTCACCACGAATTGCGACCCTATCGGCCGAATTCACCCTATGGGACATGCGCGGCGGAGTGGGGGTGCGCGGTTGGGGCAAGATGTCGGCCGCTTCCGCGCGAATCTGTTCTGCCAGCCGTCGCGCCCCCGCCATGCTTGGATGGGTGTCGTTGAAATAGAGCACCTCTCCCCCCATCACAAAAGGACATTCGCCACCGGCACACAGCCTCTTGCGCGGGTCGATCCGTATGATCCGGTCCGCCGTGACAAGCTGCTGCTCGATCTCCGCCCATGCGCGCAAACGGGCGCTATGGGCTTCGGGATCTGGAATGGCCGTGGCGGCAAGCCTGCCGAAGCGGAGCGCATTTCCGGCGCTTTGTGCCGGATCGCGATGCGGGTTGGGGATCTGGCCCAGCAGGATAACCCGTTTGCCCGCTTGCCGGAGCCGCGTCACCGTTTCGCGCAGGCCGTCTTGCAGAACCTGTGCCGGAAGTTCGGGATAGGCCTCGCGGTTCATCGCCAGCAGCACGGTCTCGACGGCCGGATCGCCGCTGATCGCCGTCAGCATCCGCTGGTTTGCGCGGGCGCATTGGGGACGTCTGGGCAGAACGGGGCCCAGAACCGGCGGGCAGGCAGAGGCCGTGATCTGCCGCAGGGGCTGGTTCCGGGCCAAGGCTGCGGCGAGTTCGGCCCCGTGGCTGTCTCCCCAGACCACAAGAGGTGGCGCGCCGCTGCCGCCCAGGCGGCAGGTCCGGGCATAGGGCTTTCTGTCACGGTCATCCTGATGGCAGCTTTCCCGCCACGGGCTGATATCCTGTGCCGCATCATATAAGGCCAGCACCTGCGGCGCAAAGCGCTGCGGTATCCCCTGCCCGTGCCAGATCCCCCAAGCGGGCAGCATGATCAGGGCAAGCCCCACCGCGCTCCAGCGCAGGATGGGGCTGTGGCCGGTGGGCAGGCGGGCGAAGGGCTGCTCGATATAACGCCAACTCAGCCATGCCAGTATGACCGAGACCCCCACGCAAAGCGCCATCAACGCATCGGGCACCTCTCCGGCAAGACTGCGCAGAAACGCCATCAACGGCCAGTGCCAGAGATAGAGTGAATAGGAGATCCGGCCCAGAAAACCGGCCCCCAGCATCCCGCCGGCCAGCATCCCGCCGGTCTGTCGGGGCAAAGGAAAGCGCCCCACCCATAACAGGACCGCTGTGGCAAAGCTGGGCACGCCCGCCCGCAGGCCGGGAAAGGGCATATCGGGTGTCAGCCAGACCATGCATAGCCCCAGCGTGGCCAGCGCCAGCGGACGCAGAATGGGCCGGTCTTTTCGGGGGGCTGGCAGATAGGCGGCCAGAGCCCCGATCAGGAATTCGAAGCCACGGAACGGCAACAGGAAATAGGCCCCCGTCGGAGAATGCCGCAAGCCCCATTCGGACAGGATCACCCCGCCCATAATCCCCAGCAGGGTCAACGGCACCAATGCGGAGGGGCGCCATTTGATCACCATGAACAGCAGGAAGGGAAATAGCAGATAGAACTGTTCCTCGACCGAAAGCGACCATGTATGCAGCAGCGGTCGCAGTTCCGCCTGCTGGTCGAAATAGCCGCTGAACAGATAGAAATCGATATTCGAGGCAAAGAGCGCCGAAGACAAAGCGGTGCGGGCAAGCTCTTGATAGTTATCGGGACTGAGCAGAATGCCCCCCAGCCCCAGAGTGGTGGCAAGCATCACCAGAAGAGCAGGCAAAAGGCGTCTGGCGCGCTTGTGGTAGAAGGTCAGCAAAGAGGCCTGCCCCGTGAGGCTGTCGCGCTGTAGATGGCCGCCAATCAGAAACCCCGAAATCGCGAAGAAGATATCGACGCCCACGAAGCCGCCCGGCAAAGCCTTCGGCCAAGCGTGAAACAGCACCACCGCCGCAACGGCAAGACCCCGCAGGCCTTGGATATCGGCGCGAAACCGGTTTTCAAGCATAGGTTACTCGTCACACAAAACGGGCCATAGCGGCCCTTGCGGTCAGAGTTAACCGATATCCTTTTAAGATTGCGTGAAACCCCGAAACGGGCGCAGCCTAGGTGGCCGGGCCAGTCAGAACTTGTGCAGCCGTTCGATGCGCGCCGCACGATAGTCTGTCATGCGGGCCAGAAAATCGGGATATTCCTGCGCGAAACGCTCGGCATATTCCGCACTACGGCACCCCAGAAGTTTGTGATGGGATGTGGGTGCGGGCTGCAGATCTACAGCCCCGACCCCGATATGATCGGCGATCGTCCTGAGGATCACGGTGTCGGGCTGACCGACAGTCTGCTCGTAGCTCAGGCATAACGGCTTGATCCCGAAACGGGCCATATCGGCCTCGAGCCGGTCTTCCTCGACGCAATAGCGCGCCATCGCATGCAAAATTTCTAGCGGTTTATACTGGAAAGCGGCATCTGCGGCCATCTGGCTGGTCTGGTCGGCTGCGGTGGAATGGGCGACCTTGGTCTGGATCAGCTTCGACAGCGACAACGCCTGCGCCAGAAGGTTCTCGCGGATCAGCCAGATATACGAGGTGGGGGCCATCATCTCGATCAGCCGGTCCATCGATCCGAAGAGGTTCATCATATGCGCATAGGTGATCTCGACGCCATAGGTGCCGCGCGTATTGCGCCTGCGCAGCAGCATATCGACATAGGTTTCCAGCGTGTCGGCCTGATAGGCTTGGGCGATATTGGGCACAAAGCGGAAATTGAACGCCTCGTTCGGCTGGCCCAGAACGCGGGCACGTTCCAGCATCTCGCCCAGACGCGAGCTTCCCGAACGCGCGGTGAAAAACAGCATATAGCGTCGCTCTGGCAGCGGCGCGCGCAGGAATTTCGCACGCTTTTCCGCATCTACCGTGACATTGTCGAACAGATCCTCGCGCAGCGCCAGTTCCGAGGCCAGCGACTTTGCCATAAGCTCGGAAAACAGCCGCTCTCCGGGGCGTCCGGCACGGGCTTTGGACAGATAGAACCGCTGGGCAATATGCCGGAGAAACGACGTACCGAAAGATCCCAATGACATATAAACCTCGCAATACGGAAGACATCCTGCCGGATGCCCGAACTTGACTATGCACCTTGCAGTTTTTTGCCCCAAAAACAACAGGAAACCGGTCGCCATTCTGTGGCTTGGCGGGTCTGTCTATCCGTTATAGGGCCGCAGGTGTCAGAAGAAAGGGCATCCGGTGCCTGCGCGCCCGAATGCCCTTCCGCATCTCTGTACTGAACGTCCGTTCTGCTTATTTCAGCAGGCTTGCCAGATACTTGCCATAAGCCGTCTTTTTGAATGTCTCGGCATGTTCGGCCATTTTCGCATCGTCGATCCAGCCCTTTTCATAGGCGATCTCTTCGGGGCAGCCCGATTGCACCCCCTGACGGGTCGAGAGCGTGCGCACAAAATTGCCGGCGTCCAGAAGCGAGGCATGGGTGCCGGTATCAAGCCATGCATAACCACGGCCCATCTGTTTCACGGTCAGCGTGCCATCCTTGAGATAGCTTTCCAGCAGCGTCACGATCTCCAACTCGCCCCGCGGCGAAGGCTTGACCTCGCGGGCGCGCTTGGGGGCATCGCCATCAAGGAAATAGAGGCCGGTGACTGCATAGTTCGACGGCGGCACCTCGGGCTTTTCGATGATTTCCTCGACTTTGCCTGCCGTATCGAATTTGACCACGCCATAGCGTTCGGGATCGGCCACGCGATAGCCGAAGACCGTCCCGCCCACACCCTGCGCGTCAGCGGCTTCCAGAAGCTGCGGCAGCCCGTGGCCGAAGAAGATGTTATCGCCCAGAACCATCGCCGAAGGCGCACCGTCAAGGAAATCCTCGGCCAGAATATAGGCCTGCGCCAGACCGTCGGGCGAGGGCTGGGTGATATAGGTCAGGCTGATGCCCCATTGGCTGCCATCGCCCAGAAGCCGTTTGAACTGCTCCTGATCCGCCGGAGTGGTGATGATCGCGATCTCGCGGATGCCGGTCAGCATCAGCACGGTCAGCGGATAATAGATCATCGGCTTGTCATAGATCGGCATCAGCTGCTTCGAGACAGCCATCGTCAGCGGATAGAGCCGCGTGCCCGAACCGCCGGCGAGGATAATACCTTTGCGCTGTTTTGTCATGAGAACTGTCCTTTAGAAATCTAGATATATTTCCGGCGATAGGCGCGGGTGACTTTGCGGCCTTTCACCATTGCATAAAGCGTGTGTTTTACGGGCGCGGGGCGGTAAAGCGTCGCAAATTCGAACCCGCCGATCGGATGTTGATAGCCAAAGCGCACATAGTCTTTGTGATAGAGCCGCGTGATGCGGGCCATATCCGCTTTGCTCGGTGCGATCCGGTCCTGCAGGGTCGGGCATTCTGCCGATTTCTGCGCATGGGGCACCTGCCCTGCGACCCCGCCAAGATGGGTTTGCAACCAGTCCACAACAGGCTCCATGCCCTCTTCAAGGCGGAACACTGTGGCTTCATGCGGCAGGAAATCCGACTGGGGGCGCAGATGGTTGTCCATCACATAGGGGTCGCGCCGGTAGGCGGCCTCCATTACCGCCAGCCAGACCGAAAAGCCGCGCTGTGTCAGGCGCTTCATATGGGGGAAGCTGCGCGCCTGAAACCGGTATTCCGATATCGCCCGTTGCAAAGGGTCACGTACCAGACCGAAAACAAGATCGGGCTTGGTGTCGAACAAGGTGCGGGCATCGGCCCAGACCAGATGCTGCTCCGAGCAGGGAAACTTGCGGGGGAGACCCGCCGCCTTACGCCCCAACCAGTCGGGGTCGTAAAGCGAGAGCGGGCCATAATGCTGCTGCAGATAGTCCTCGACCGACGTGCCGCCGGTCTTGGGGACATGCGCGAAAAAGACAGAAGTGCTGTCAGTTTGCAGAAGCGGCATCAACCCCTCTCAGCGCGTGCAGAACCTCCGCCAGATCGGCCTTCCAGTCGGGGCGGGAAATCCCGAAAGCGTCAAACGTCGTGGCGCAATCCATCCGGCTATTGGCGGGGCGTTTGGCAGGCGTCGGGAAGGCCGTCGTGGGGATATCCTCGACCGCGGTCGCGCGCCCTGCCTGCGCGAAGATCTCGCGCGCGAAACCGGCCCAGCTTGTATCGGGCGCGCCCGAGAAATGGTAGATCCCCGCTTTCGACGGGTCTTCGGCAAGCTGGCTTGCGATGCGGACACAGGCCTTGGCAATCGCCCGCGCCGAGGTCGGGCCGCCGATCTGGTCGGCCACCACGGTCAGCTTGTCACGGGTTTCCGACAGGCGCAGCATCGTCTTCACGAAGTTATTGCCATGCGCGGAAAACACCCAAGAGGTGCGCAGCACGGCATAGGCCCCGCCCGCCAGCGCGATCCCTTGTTCGCCCTTCAGCTTGGTCCGGCCATAGGCCCCCAGAGGTGCGGTCATATCCGTGGGTTTGAACGGCGTCTCGCCCTGCCCGTCAAAGACGTAATCCGTCGAGATATGCACAAAGGGAATGCCAAACCCGGCGCAGGCCTGCGCCATAGCGGCGGGCGCGGCGCCATTGATCGCCTCGGCCAGATCCTCTTCGCTTTCCGCCTTATCCACCGCCGTATAGGCGGCCGCATTGATCACGGCCTCGGGCTTGGCCGCCGTGATGGCGGCAGCGCAGGCTTCGGGGTCAGACAGATCAGCCTCGGCACGCGACAGAAACTGCGCCTCGGGCAGAAGCGATTTCAGCTCGGTCGCGACTTGGCCGGTGGAACCGAAAACGAGGATGCTCATGCCGTTTCCTTTTTTGCCTCGCCAGACTGGGCCTCGCCCGTGCCCAGACGGACACCAACGCCCGCCCGCGCTTGCAGCGGTTTCCACCAGGCCTCATTGGCCAGATACCAGTCAACGGTGCGCTCAAGCCCTTCCTCGACCGTCACCGAGGGACGCCAGCCCAGCTCGTTGCGGATGCGGGTCGGATCAATCGCATAGCGCGCATCATGGCCGGGGCGGTCGGTCACAAAGGTGATCTGATCGGCATAGGACCCGCTGGCCTTCGGGCGCTTCTGGTCAAGGATCGCGCAGAGCGTCTTCACCAGTTCCAGATTGGTGCGCTCGTTCTCGCCGCCGATATTATAGCTGCGGCCCAGTTCGCCTTTTTCCACCACCAGCAGCAGCGCATCGGCGTGATCCTCGACATAGAGCCAGTCGCGGATATTGTCGCCCTTACCGTAGATCGGCAGGTTCTTACCGGCCAGTGCGTTCAGGATCACCACGGGGATCAGCTTCTCGGGGAAGTGGAAGGGGCCGTAATTGTTGGAGCAGTTGGTCAGCACCACCGGCAGGCCATAGGTCTCGTGCCATGCGCGCACCAGATGGTCCGAGGACGCTTTCGAGGCCGAATAGGGCGAGCGCGGATCATAGGGCGTGTCTTCGGTGAATTTGATCGCAGGGTCATTGGGCAGCGAGCCAAAGACCTCATCGGTTGAGATATGGTGGAAGCGGAAGGCTTCGGGCTTGCCCTGCGCGACCCAATAGCTGCGCGCGGCCTCCAGCATATTATAGGTGCCGGTGATATTGGTTTCGATGAAATCGCCCGGCCCGTCGATCGACCGGTCCACATGGGATTCAGCGGCCAGATGCATCACCGCATCAGGCTTATGCTTGGCAAAAACCGCATCCAGAGCGGCGCGATCACGGATATCGGCCTTCTCGAAGGCATAATTCGGACTGCCAGCGCATTCGGCCACATTCTCGAGGCAGGCCGCATAGGTCAACGCGTCGACGTTCACCACGCTATGGCCCCGCGCCATCGCCAGACGCACAACAGCCGAACCGATAAATCCGGCACCGCCGGTAACAAGAAGTTTCATAGGATCAGGCCTCGAAGGTGAAAGGGGTGTCGAATGCGGAAAGCGGCTGCGCCTTCTCGTCTTTTTCGGAAATGATCGGGGTAATATCGGCAATCGGCCAGTCGATGCCACAGCTGTCCCATTTCACCGCGCCATCGCATTCGGGCGCGTAATGGTCGGTGCATTTATAGCAGATCTCGGCATCATCCGTCAGCGTCATGAACCCATGCAGGAAGCCCGCCGGAATCCATAGCTGCTTGCCATTCTCGAAGGACAGCTCAAAGCCCACCCATTGACCATAGGTCGGGCTGCCCTTGCGTACATCCACCGCCACATCAAAGATCGACCCGCGGCCACAGCGCACCAGTTTGCCCTGCGCATGCGGCGGCGACTGGAAATGCAGCCCGCGCACCGTGCCCTTCTCGCGCGAGAGCGAGTGGTTGTCCTGCACGAATTCCGGCAGGTTCACCCCTTCGGCTTCAAGCTTCTTCTTGTTCCAGCTTTCAGAGAAAAAACCGCGATGGTCACCAAAACGCGGGGGCGTAATGAGGATAACGCCCGGAAGGGAGGTGTGTTCAATCATAGACCCTTAGCCCACATGTTCTTTATTTTGCGCCAGCTTCGGCTTTCCAACGGCCCAAGACAAGGCCATCCGGCGGTAAAAACCGATTTTCTCGCCAGTTGACAGCATTTTTTTGCTTATCCGTCACGTCAAAATGCCCGGAGGTCCGGCCCGAAAAACGGAATTAGTGCGGGGGGTTGGCCTGTCGAGGAAAATATCCATGCACGTCATGATTGAATTTTGCGCAAAAGATAACCCCCGCCAATCGGCGGGGGTTTGCAGCCGGATCGGGCCGGATGCGGATCAGAAGGTCTTGGTCAGCGAGACGTTGAAGGTGCGCGGTTCGCCGCGGAAGTTGAACACCGTGGTGCTGCCCACGCGCGAATAATATTCTTTGTCGAAGAGGTTATCGACGCCCATGCGCAAAGTCAGGTCATCATTGAAGGTTTTGACCGCCATCAGATCGACCACCCCGTAACCCGGTGCCTCGATCCCCTTGGAAGAGAAACCGCTCATCATGGTCAGGCGGCCCCCGAGGCTCCAATCGGCCATCACGCCGTCCTTGAAGTCATACATGGCCTGAAGCTTGAACATGTGCTTGGGCGTATAGGTCGAGAAATCCTCGCCCTTCGAGCTGCCGTTGAGATATTCGGTCTCGGTATAGGTATAGCCTGCCGAGAGGTGCAGATTTTCGCGCAACTCGCCCGACACCGTCAGCTCGACGCCTTTGGATTCGACCTCTTCCTCGGCTTTGTAGTAATCGGTGCCGGTGATCGCGACAGGACGGTTCGCCTCGCGCAGGTTGAAATAGGCCGCCGTGACATCCAGACCATAGGCAAGCCGCGCCTTGACGCCCAGCTCGTATTGGCGCCCGTCGACGGGATCAAGCAGATCGCCATCCGTGTCCCGCGACGATTGCGGAATGAAGATCTCGGAATAGCTGGCATAGAGCGAGGCATCGGGCGTCAGCTCGTAGGTGGCACCGGCAAACGGTGTCACATGGGCATCGACGTCATAATCTGCCGTCGAGACCGCGCCGCTGGACAGCGTCGTGGTGTCGACCGTGCCGTCATACCAGCTCAGGCGCGCGCCACCGATCACGGTCAGCTTGTCCATCGGCTTGAGCCGTAGCTGCGAATAGAGCCCCGTGGAAGTGGTCTCCGAGTCCGCGCGGGTCGAATAGCTATAGCTCGGCTTGGCCACCGACGCGCCATCGAAATCGTTCAGGTTCCAGCTGCCCGAGATCGATCCGCGGGCGGTGTAGGTGGTGCTTGTGACCTTCTGCCAATCGGCCCCGACAATCGCGTTGCCTTCCATCTGGCCCAGTTGGAAGGGCAGATCCGCATGGATGTCCAGCGCGAGGCTGTCCTGACTGAAATCGCGGCCCAGATAGGCGATCGAAGAGATGTTGTTATCGGCATCGGCGGTCGATCCGGCATAGCCGTAGAGGAAATTGGCATCCTGCCACGATTTGCGCATCGAGAATTTGATGCGCCCGCCATTATCGAGGAAATGCTCGCCCGCCACCACGGCATCGGTGGTTTCGTTGTCGAAATCGTTCCAGTCGGGCATCACGCCCGCCTCGACATCCGTCCAGATCAGCGAGCCATCCGCATAGGTGGGCAGACCGTTGAACGGCGCGATATCGCGCTCCATATGGCTGAGCGAGAAAGTCAGTTTGGTATTCGGGTCCACATCCCACGCGACGGTGCCGTAATAGGACTGCACCCCGTTCGAGCCACCGTCGATAAACGTATCGCCATCGCCATAGGCGGCCACAAAGCGCCCGCGCAGCGTGCCGTCCTTATTGAGTGCCGAGGACATATCGACTTCCGCGCGGACTTGCCCGTTGCTATCGGCCGAAGTCGTGGCATAGCCGGTAAACTCGGTGGCGGTGGCCTGTTTGAGACGCATATTGATCGAGCCTGCCGGTTCGCCGGTGCTGATGAACAGGCCCGACGGTCCTTTGAGGACCTCGACGTGATCGACAATCGACAGATCCGGCTGGGTGCCGTAGATCGAGCTGACCGGCGCGGGGAGGCCGTCGAAATAGAGATAGTCGAATTCGTAGCCGCGCGAATAGATCGACGACCGCCCGACATCATTATTGAGGATCATGATGCCTGCCACATCCGACAGCGCCTCTTCCAGCGCCGTGTAGCCGCCATCCTCGATCTGCTTATGGGTGACGACCGAGGTCGATTGCGGCACCTCGCGCGGGCTCATCGCCGCCTTCTCCCCCACCGAGATCAGATCGGTCGCATAGCTATCGGAGCCTTCGGTCTCGTAGCTCGACCCTTCGACAACGATCTCGTCCAGTGCGACCGCATCTTGCGCGAATGCCGGTGCGGCAAGGGCGGTGGAGGCCAGCAGGCACAGTTTCAACGTGGTACGTCCAGCAGGTGACATGGCACTATCCCTTAATAACCGAGTATTTTTATCGACCATTAGAGCTGGATCTGGTATCTGGCCAGTATCCGGCCTGTGCCATACGGCCATATATCTTCGTCAAAGCGCCAATCGGCTGGCGTTCCCGCAAAGGATCAGACCTTGGAGGTCCAGATGGATATCAGCCTGAATGACATCGCCACGGGGCTACGGGGGGATGTGACGGATTTCGGCGCAAGCCTGCCCGTCTCCGACATCGTGCTGCGCGGCGGACGTCGGCGGATTGCGCTGCCCTCGGGCCTCAACGTGCAGCTACAGGATACGGTCAGCGCGAAAGATTTCGTCACCTTCCTGACCCGTCCGGCCAATCTGTTGCTGCATCTCATTCTGGAGGGGCAGGTCGAGGGCAGGCTCGGGCCGCGCAGCGAGCGTTTCGGGCCGATGCCGGGCCAGCCTGCGCAACTGCATCTGAGCGCGCTTGGTCAGCCGACGGCCTTCCGCCGCAATATCACGGCAGGCAACCATGTGCGCAAAGTGTCGGTGCTGGTCCCGTGGAACTGGCTGGAGGCGCGCGGGGTGGCGATGCAATCGATCCTTCAGGGCCAAGCCCATCTGCGGGCAAGCTGGACGGCGACCATGCCCGACGTGTTACGGGCCGAAGCCCTGCTGCAACGCCATCGGCAGACGCCCTTCTGTCAGATCGAAGCGGAAGCGCTCGCCCTGTCCATGTTGCAGACGATGCTGGTGGGGCTGATGGGAGCGGAGCCGGAGATCAGCCGGACGGATCAGGAACGGCTGAGCCGGATCGAGGCGCAGGCCTTGATCGCGGGGGGGCTGCCTTCGTCCGAGGCTCTGGCCGAAAGCGCGGGCATGAGCGTGTCCTCCATGCGCCGGTTGTTCCGGCGCCTGCGCGGCATGTCGGTGCATGGGCGGTTGCGCCAGATCCGGCTGGAACGGGCGGGCCATGCCCTGCATGCGGGAGCTTCGGTGGCCAGCGCGGCACGGCAGGCGGGCTACGAAACGCCGGAAGCTTTCGCAACGGCCTTCCGGCTGGCAATGGGCATGCCCCCGTCGGAGTATCGCAAAGGCGCAGCCGGTTTGGTCTCCGCCCCTGCCCCCGACGCAGACCTGGCGCAGGACTGACACAGGACGAACGGGCCAGAGATTTTTCTGGCGGAGCTTTATGCAGGCTCGGAGACCTCGCACCCTGTTCTGTCAGGCGCCTCTGGCTCTTGTCGCTTGGACCTGCCACTGCGCGCCATCTGTGACGTGATCCTGCCCGTTTTGTAAAATTCCTTCCGGCAGAATGGTCATTTTAAGATCACCTTCATTCCATTGAGCAAAGCTGGGTGTCCTGTGCAGCTTCATTCGATGTCCCGTAATGGTTTCTCGTTCAAAACGTCGTCCCGATTTTATCCGCCGTTTGGCTGTGTCTCGGCAAAGGGCCTGCCCCGAACCGGTCGGCAAGATCCGGTCGGCAAGATCAGGTCGGGCATCCGTATTCCTTTATACGACAGCGGATGCTGCCCCTATGCGCGCGGTCGGGTCGGTCCCGATCCGCCTGATCCGCACCGATCTGCCTATCGCCGCATCATGGGCGGCAGGAGGCACCAACCCCAATCCATGCCAGAACCGGAGGAGGATCACATGGCTTTACGGACACATATCGACCGTGTTTCATCGCAGATCATCGAGAATTTCGAGGCGATCGAACATCATTTCCTGAGCGCTAAGCTCAAGGACAAGAAACTGATGAACGTGCTTCTGGAGCGGCTGATTGCCTCGGGGTCGCTATGTGCGACATTTCCGGCGGGCACCCTGTTCGAGACGCAGGACGAGCGGGATTGCCTTTACGGGCTGTATGACGATATCCGGCATATTCTCTGTCTGCGCTCGCGCGCGCGGACGGAGCCGCAATCGGTCACGTTCAAATTCCGTCCGGTCGGCGTGGATATCGTGATCATACTCGATCCGCAAGCCAGCGATTTTGTGGACGGGATGACCTTTGTCCTGCGGGCGGCGGTGGATGATTTCGAAGATCTCACCCATGTCGTGCATTGCGATAAAGGCATGACGCCGCGCCTGTTCTTCGACGAGGCGTAACGCTGCAAAACCGCCCGTTCGGTCGTCAGGTTCAGGCCGTCAGGTTCAGGCCGTCAGGTTCAGGCCGCAGAGGCCGCGAGCAAAAGCCGCACAAAGGCCAGTTCGACCGTTTCGGTGCCGCCATTGGTGACACCGCTTTGCCAGAAGCTGGCACCTGCCGCGTAAAGCCCCGGTGCCAGCCCGCCCTGCACGCATTGGCTGACGACACGCACCGGAAGGCCGCGTGCGACGGCCTCGGCCACAGCGGTCACAAGTGCCGGATCCTCGGGAAAGGTCCCTGCCCCGTAGATGCGCAAGACGACCCCGTCGAAACAGCCCAGCAGTGCCGTCAGTGCCTGTCCCGACAGTCCCGGCGTCAGGGTGAGCACGCCGATCTGCGGCCCTGTGCCGAACCGCGCGCCGGTGGCGCGAGGGGCTGACGGGGCCTGCGGCACTGACACAAAGGCGGCGCGGGCGTGACTGTCGGTCTTTGTCACCCCTTCGGCCTCAAGGATCTGGCCATTCACGGCCACCCGTACACCCGCCCGCCCCGAAAGCAGATACTCCAGCGCCTGCGCGAGGCTTTCTTCGGCATCGGCATTCTGGCCCAGCGGCTGCATGGCGGCGCACAGGACCACCGCGCGTTCGGGGGCGATCACCTGCGACAGGGCTGCGGCGCTAAAGCCCAGCGTATCGGTGCCATGTGTGATCAGCACGGGTCCGTCATGTTCGGCAATCAGATCGGCCAGCCGGTTCCAGTCCGCGGGGCGGATATTGGCACTGTCGATCAGCGGGTCGAAGGTCACGACATCCAGTGCGGTGCCCTGTGGCAGCGCCGCCCGCAGATGCTGTTCAACGACACCCGCACCGGGCACAAGCCCCTGTTCGGAAGGCACCATGCCGATGGTGCCGCCAGTATCGATGAGACGCAATATCTGCATGACGCTCTCCGCTTGGAATTTCTTGCTCCCGCATCTGGCAGGCAAAGCGGCATTTGACAACATGCTTTAGCGGCGTTTGATCCCGTAACGCTGCATCTGCCGGTGGATTGTCGAGCGGTTTACCCCCAGCCGTCGCGCGGTTTCGGAGATATTGCCGCCGGTCTGTTGCAGGATATGGTTGAGGAGCGCCGCGTGGCCGTGCTCTTTCGAGGCTGCGTCCTGAACATAATCGCGGGCCAGATCGGCCAGCTGCAGCCCTTGTCGGGGCAAAGCACCGTTTTCCACCAGACGGTCAGCGCTGTGACGGGCGAAATCATGCAACTCCAGCAGGTTGCCCGCCCATTCTTGCTGCGTGATCCAGCTGGCAGCCTCTGCGCCGAGCGTCACTGGCTGGGTGAATGCCTCGGAAAGTGCGGTTTCGGCCAGCCAGACCAGATCCTGCCGGTCGCGCAGGGCGGGCAGGTCCAGCACCGTGCCGCGCAGCGCGAAATACAGGTCGCGGCGCAGGCGCCCCTCGGCCACGGCCTGTTGTGCCGGCATGCCAAGCGAGGCGAAGATCCGCATATTGGCTTTTTGCGCCCGCACCGCCCCGATCGGACGCCATGCCCCTTCCGAGATCAGTGCCAGAAGCCGTGCCTGTGCGCGAGGGGGCAGCTCTTCGAGCTTGTCCAGAAACAGCGCGCCCCCTTGTGCCTCGTCGATCATGCCGGGCTCTGTCAGGCCACGGGTTTCGCGCCCGAAAATTGTGGCCTCTTCCTCGGCCAGAAATTCGCCACAGCGCAGGGTGACAAAGGGGCCACCGATGCCCGCCTCGTGGATGGCGCGGGCGAGATGGCGTTTGCCACTGCCCATCGGGCCGGTCAGCAAAACCGCCCCCTGCCCGTTGACCAGACCGGCGGCCTGCGTGATCACGCGCGCCATCACCGGATCATTCTGCGCCAGATCCCGCAACCCCTGCGGCACCGCAGGCAGGCTTGTGCCGCGATAGGCCGTCACCCGCCGCACAGGCTCGCGTCGGGGTTCGATCGCATGCGCAAAAAGCCTGTACCCGTTACGGGTCTCCACATTGCGTTCACGGGCCGGACTATGGCGGGTCAGCGCCTCGATCCCGTTCAGATCCAGATTGAAACTGTCGGAAATCGGGCGCCCCAAGAGCAGATCGGGGCGCCGCCAGTCGCAGCCCAGAGCCGCCGCCATCACCCGTGCCGCGCCATGCGTCATGCCGGTCACCCGCCCCGACGCATCCAGCCGGATCGCCGCTTCGGGATCGGTGTCCAGAAATTCGGCGCTGGTGCCAAGGCGTAACACCCAGTCGCGGCGGCTCTCGGCCATGATATTGGCCATTTCAATCCGGCGCGCGGTTTGTTTGACAAGGTTGAGCGCCAGATACTGGCTGGCCCGCGGGCGCGGCGAGGACAGAAGCGAGATGTCGAGCACCGCGCTCAGCCGTCCCGACAGGTCGTGGATCGGGGCGGCTGTGCAACTCAGCCCGCTATGGGTGCTGTCGAAATGGTCGCTCTGATGGACGATGATCGGCTCGCCGCCCTCGATACAGGCCCCCAAGGCACAGGTGCCCGCCCGCGCCTCCGACCATTCCGCGCCCAGATAAAGGCCCGAATGCTGCAGATCGGCCTTGCGCTGGTCCTGCCCCAGAAACTCCACCGTGACACCGGCCGCATCGGCCAGAAGCAGCACATAATCCTGTTCGGCCACCAGTTTATAAAGCTGTTCGATCCCCGAGCGCGCGATAGAGATCAGATCGCCCGAACGTTCCCGATGCTGGCGCAGGATGCGGCTGGGAACGATATAGGCTTCGGAGCGGCGGGCCGGATCGAGTTTGTGCTCTTGCAGGCAGCGCCGCCAGCTTGCGGCCACGGCAGGATCGCGCCCGACGGCCCCCCCGTTCGAGACAGCCTCGATTTCGCGGATATGTTCGCTTACCCTGTGCATGCCGTCCCCTTCCAAGGCCCTCGCGGCCAAGAAAGCCTAATCGACAATGGCTTGGCTGGAAACGGGGTCGTCTGCATGGTGCAGCATTCATGCGGCATCGCAGCATAGCTGTTGCAACCAGATGCAACAGGTGCGGCAGGGAGTGCAACAGGTCAAATTAGCAAGCCATTGAAAACCTTACTCAAGATAAGTCGGGCTATTTTGTCGCAGACAAGCGCGCATCATGAGAGCCGTAAGTGAGAAGGAGAAGCGTCAATGAAAGCGCTACGTTTCCACGCGGCAAAAGATCTGCGTGTCGAAGATATCGAAGATGTTGCCAAACCCGGTCCGGGCCAAGTGGCGGTGAAGAATCGTTTTGCGGGCATCTGCGGGACCGATTTGCACGAATATGTGGCGGGACCGATCTTTGTGCCCTCCGAGCCGCATCCCTTCACAAAGGCGGTTCTGCCTCAAGTGCTGGGCCATGAATTTGGCGGCACGGTGACGGCTGTAGGCGAGGGTGTGACGCATGTGAAGGTGGGAGATCGTATTTCGTGTCAACCGCTCGTGATGCCGCGCTCGGGAGATTACTTTGCCGATCGCGGGTTGTTCCATCTTTCAGAAGATCTGGCGCTTGTCGGTCTGTCTTGGAATGGCGGTGGCTTCTCGGAAGCGGTTGTCATCAACGACTATAATGCGGTGAAAATTCCCGATACGATGTCGGATGAAGAGGCCGCATTGGTTGAACCGACTGCTGTGGCGGTCTACGCGGCAGAGCGTGGCGAAATCACGGCGGGGGATAGCGTGCTTGTGACAGGTGCTGGTCCTATCGGGATGCTGTCACTTTTGGCTGCCAAAGCCTATGGGGCAACCAAAGTGTTTCTGTCGGATGTCAACGAGACTCGCCTGAAAATGGCGAAAGAAATCCTGCCGGAGGTGATTACTCTCAATCCGATGAAGGATGATGTTGTCGCGCGTATCCGTGAGGCGACCGAAGGTGGTGTGGGCTGTGATAAGGTGATCGAAGCTTCGGGTAACGAAGCGGCGCTTAATACCGGGCTGCAAGCCGTGCGCAAGCAGGGCACTATCGTTCAGGTCGGCTTGCATACAAAAGACAGCAAACTGCACTGGCATGATGTAACGTTCAAGGATGTCGATGTGCGCGGGGCATGGGCCTATCCTACCTATTACTGGCCCAAGGTTATTGACCTGATTGCCACTGGTGCAATTCCGGCCAGCAAGATTGTCACCAAGAAAATCAAGCTCGATGATGCCGTCAAGGAAGGCTTTGACGCGCTGCTTGATCCGGCTGGCAACCACCTCAAGATCCTGATCGATCTGGAGGCCTAATTCACTGCGGCGGCGGTTTTTTGCGGGGGCACGGGGTTTGAGGAGGCTCCGCCCGCAGGATCCGCCGCGGCTTCACCGGAGCCAAGGGAGGAGAACCCATGCTCGATACGACCCAACACGGCGCTTTGCAGGCGCTCGTGAATGATCTTGAACGCGCAATGATCGCCTGTGATGCGCAGGCTGTGGCCAACCTGTTTCTGGAAACGGGATACTGGCGCGATCTTGCCGCCTTTACATGGAACCTGAAAACGCTGGAAGGCCGTCCGGCCATTGCCGATATGGCCGCAGTCCAGCTGCCGGTGATCCGCACGCATTCCATCCATCTTGATCCCGCCGAAGCGGTGAGCGAGGCCGATGGCGTGACCGAGGGGTGGTTGCAGCTGGAGACCTCTCTGGGGCGCGGCGTGGGCTATATCCGTATGAAAGAGGGGAAAATCTGGACCCTTCTGACCACGCTGCACGAACTGAAAGGTCATGAAGAGCCCCGCAAGCTGCGCAGACCTATGGGGGCAGAGCATGGCCATGACCCGAACCGCCTGACGTGGAAGGAAAAGCGCGAGCACGAGGCATCGACCCTTGGTGTCGAGACCCAGCCCTATGTGCTGATCATCGGTGGCGGTCAGGGCGGCATCGCTTTGGGGGCGCGGCTGCGCCAGCTGGACGTGCCGACCATCGTGGTCGATGCGCATGAGCGTCCGGGCGACCAGTGGCGCAAGCGGTATAAATCGCTCTGCCTGCATGATCCGGTCTGGTATGACCACCTGCCCTATATTCCCTTCCCCGACAACTGGCCGGTTTTTGCCCCCAAGGACAAGATCGGGGACTGGCTCGAGATGTATACCCGTGTGATGGAGCTGAATTACTGGTCCTCCACCCGTGCCAAATCCGCGACCTATGACGCGGCCAAAGGCGAATGGACGGTGGTGCTGGACCGCGCGGGGGAAGAGATCACGCTGCATCCCAAGCAGCTTGTGATGGCCACGGGCATGTCGGGCAAGCCCAATATTCCGAGCTTCAAGGGGCAGGATGTCTTCAAGGGGGAACAGCAGCATTCCAGCCAGCACCCCGGGCCTGATGCCTATCGCGGCAAGAAGGTGGTGGTGATCGGGGCGAATAACTCGGCCCATGATATCTGTGCCGCCCTTTGGGAAAACGGCGCGGATGTGACGATGGTGCAGCGGTCCTCGACCCATATCGTCAAATCCGACAGCCTGCGCGAGGTCTGTCTGGGCGCGCTCTATTCCGAAGAGGCGGTGGCCAATGGCATCACCACCGATAAGGCGGATATGATCTTTGCATCGCTGCCCTACAAGATCATGCATGAATGGCATGTGCCGCAATATGCCGAGATCAAGAAACGCGATGCCGATTTCTATCGTGACCTTGAAAAGGCGGGGTTCATGCTGGATTTCGGGGATGATGAATCCGGTCTGTTCATGAAATATCTGCGTCGGGGGTCGGGCTATTATATCGATGTGGGGGCCTGCGATCTGGTGATTGACGGCTCGATCAAGCTGCAATCGGGCAAGGGTGTCAGCCACCTGACCGAAGATGCAGTGGTGCTGGAAGATGGCACCGAGTTGCCCGCCGATCTGGTGATCTATGCCACGGGCTATGGCTCGATGAATGGCTGGGCGGCGGACCTGATTTCGCAAGAAGTGGCGGACAAGGTTGGCAAATGCTGGGGCTTGGGGTCCGATACCACCAAAGATCCCGGCCCGTGGGAAGGCGAACAGCGCAATATGTGGAAGCCCACGATGCAGGAAGGGTTGTGGTTCCACGGCGGCAATCTGCACCAGTCGCGCCATTATTCGCGCTATCTGGCCCTGCAGCTCAAGGCACGTCACGCGGGGATCGAGACACCGGTTTACGGGCTTGAGCCGCCGCATCATCTTAGCTGACCTGCACCGCGACAAAGCTCTGGCCCCGCATGGCATATGCGGGGCCGGAGCGCATGGGATGACAGTCCGGCGCATCCCGGGATTGCGCAATCAGCCGCAGCCCCGATCCTTATGCTAAGTGCATAAAATGCCGCGATCCTTGCATCGCACTCCCCGACAGTCCGAAAGCGCGTGCTCTCTGGAGCTGTTTCAGCGGGGTGTTCCGCCCGATCCCGCCCGATCCCGTGCGTGCCGCGCGGCGTTACCGTGTCTGCGCCATCAAGGCCACATCTTGGGCATAATACTGGCGGATCTTTGCGCGGATCTCGTCTGGAAAGAACGATTCCGCCTCGATCATCGGCAGTTTATCCAGCACTTCGGGCAACAGCTGGTCTGCCCCGAAATGCGCTTGCCCGACGCCGCTGCCGGAGCGGTTCACCGGCGGGCGTTTGAGCTCGATCCCCGACATCTGCTCCAGATCCTGCACGGCGCGGTCGAGATGGTCGAAGTCGTAAAGCGCGCTCCAGCGATGTGCGCCCAGATACAGATGCTGAGGCCGCCAATGCGGGTCCAGCTGCTCGGGCGGTTGGGACAGGATATGGTTGACGAAATCCCGAAACCGGATGCCGCGATGGTAATCGGGGGTCTCCAGCCCCTGTGCTTTCTGGACAGCCTCGATGACCGGTCCGGTATGATAGCGCAGATTGGCCGCATCAAGGCGGTTCACCACGAATTTCTCGATATAGGCCGATAACAGGCGGCGCAGCGGATCGCGCAGGATCGCGAAACTGTAAAGATCGGGATCGCGCCAGATCGCATCAATCTCGGTCTCGCTATAATCCGAAAGCTGCAGGCCCGTGCAGATATGATCGGTCAGTTGGTGGATCGACCGGTCCAGCACCGCCCGCGCGGGATGCTGCGCCAGTGTGACCATCGCCCGCTTGAAGAAGCTACAGGCATTCTTGCCGATGGGGCAGTAAAGGATGCCAAGATCGCGCGCGATGAAATATTGCCGCTCCGGCCAAGGCAGATTGGTCTTTTGCGCTTGTGCCGAGGCCAGAAATTCTTTCGAACCGAAGAGCGCACCGATCAGGGCGCCGAAATCCGCAAACTGGTTCCGGGCTTGCGGGTTCGGGTCGCGCTGCAGGAAAAGCTGGAACGCATCACGCAGAAGTTCGGGCGGCACGGAGGGGGCTGTCTTTTGGGTGGTCAGGGTCATTCCGCAGCCTCTTTCGGGGCGTGATCAAGCTCTGCCAGTATCTCCTCAAGCCGCGCATTGTAGCGTGTAGCGATGGCTTCTGCCGAGAAATTCCGGCGGATATGATCCAGCGCATGGGCCGTTTTGGCTGCCCGTGCCACCGGATCGTCATAGACGCGGCGCAACTGTCGGGCCGCCGCCTCCACATCGGGTTCGGCCCAGACCGCCCCCTTCGGCGTAAAGATGTAATCGCCCTTTTCCAGACCGATCTCGGTGCAGGGCACAAGCCATGCCGTTTGCGCATCGCAAAATTCCAGATTGCCGGAATAGGCCGAACAGACCACCGGCACACCAAGGCTCATCGCCTCGATCATCCCGAAGCCCCATCCTTCGGAGCGATGCAGCGAAAGGTAGCAATCCGAGCCCTTCTTGAGATGCAGCAGATCCCTGTAGGTCAGCGTCTCGTTCATCAGCAGGATACGCGGATCACGGGCCATCATGGCTTCCATCTCGTCCCAGATCCGGATCTGCACCGGATCGAAAACCGACTGCCGGTTCTGGGTTTTGACGATCAAACGCGCATCGGGCACCCCCGCGAAGGCCTTCTGGAAGCTGCGCAGCGCGTTGAGCGGGTTCTTGCGCTGCACGAACGAAAAACTGTCGAAGGCCACCAGGCAGATGAAATGCCGCGCCGACAGACGGAAGCGTTTTTCGACGAATTTCCGTGCCTCCTGCCGGTCGATATCGTCATTCGGTTCGAAACACATGCCGACATTGCAGACGGGGCCGTCGAATTCGGGGCGGTAAATCCGCACGCCGTAATCGGACGAAAGCCAGATTTCATCCAGCATCTCCAGGGCCAGATAGTGGCAGGCGGCGGGGCGGTCGAGCTCCCAGTAGAAATAGCCGATATTATAGGCGCCAGAGAAGACATCGGGCTGGTAGGCAAAGGCCAGCGGCACGGATTCGGCATTGAGATGGATCAGATTGACTCTGGCCGGACCATAGGCATCCATGCGCGCCTCCGAGCTGAACCCCTCGGGAGCGGGGTTGTCCATGTCGAAATCGACACAGCGCAGGTGTTTTCCGGTGCGCGAGAGAATGTCTGCCGACAGGCGCGCGGCCTGCCCCAAGCCCGAAGCCTTGGCCAGAGGGCCGATCAGCTGGATATCGGCCAGCGCCCCTTGCGGCACGGGCAGGGCTGCGGCTTCCAGCCGGTGGCCCGCGTCGCAACAGGTCAGGAAGGACAGGCTGTCGAGGTCGAACCCCTTGAGGCGCACGCTATGGGCAAAGCTGGCAAGCGGGAAGGTGCAACTGTCGCGCTCCAGAAGCTGCGCCAGAAACAGTTCCAGTTCGGAACGGCCCTGCCCGTCAACGGGGGTCAGCAGCCGCATGAACAGCTCGCGCGGGATGTAGCGCAGAATATCCGGCCGTTTGAGGGCCATCACCATCAGGATCAGATATAGCTGCTTGCGGCTTTCGGCACAGCGTCCGGGGGCCAGAAAATGCAGCGTGACCGTCGCATTGAAAAACCGTTCGCTGAAGGTGGTCAGGGGCCAGTCATCGCATAGGCGCGAGGGCTGGATATGGCGCATCAGATCGGCCATCTTCTGCGGCACAAGGCAATCTTCCAGTTTCAGATGGGCCGCATCCTGCCAGAGCCACCAGAAGACCATCCGCACATAAGAGGCGCGGTCGTTCAGGTCCAGATCGGCCAGCAGATCCCGCCGCCCGCACAACCGCCACCACATGGCGCGGGTCAGGCTATGGCGCACGCCTCCCATGACAAGCGGTTCGTTGAGATAGGCGATATCCTCCGCGCTCAGGGGAATGCGCTGTTTTCGGGTCGCATTATAGGTGGTGAGGTAGAAATACAGAAAGCGGTCACGCTCTGTGTTCTCCGGCGTGACGAGGAATTCCTGATCGACGCGATTGCGATGGCGGGTGAATTCCAGATAGCCGGGCAGGCCGCTCGGGGCACATTGGTCAGGGGGAATAACGGGATCTGTCGCAAAAAGCGCCTGATGCGGAAGCAGCATAGGGGCGGGCGACGGGGTCGCTGTCTGGGGGGGCGTCTCCCCATCCAGAACCCCTGTGAGACCGGCCAGATCCTCGGTCAGGAAGCGGCGGATCAGTGTCGTCATCTCGGGGGTGGCGGGGGCGGTTTCAGGTTGGGGGGTAAGGTGCAGCCGACCGATCTCGCGCTCGGTCGTGCCATGTGTCCGGATCACCACCTCGCCGCCGGCCTGTCTGATCTGGTCCATCAACGAGGCAGAGAGCGCAAAGGCAAACCCGCACTGAACCGTGCAGCCGTAATGTGCTTTGACATCATCGCGCGGATGCTCGACCGCCACCACATCCAGCAGCAGATCTCCCGCATAAAGGCCGACGCGCAGGTCCGACTGCTGCGGCTGGCGAGTGTCATAAATCCACCCGCGCAGCGTGCCGTCCTGATCGAAGACGCCCTCGACATGGCCACGATAAGGAGCCTGTTTGCGACGTATTTCGCGGCGCAGCTTCAGCGTTTTGCCGTAAGACAATGCCTTGCGCCCGTAAGACCAGACACCGCCTGCCTTGCGCAGGCCACGCACCGCATTCCGCATGGGTTCCCTCCCTTTGACGACGCTTTCCTAGAGGCCTGCCGCCGAGCGCGCCTGCCCTAGCGAAGCTGCCTTGCCTGCGCATCGTAATCGGCTTTCGCCATCATCATGGCGAGGCTGCGCACATCTGTTTTGGCCTTCCAGCCCAGTTCGTTACAGGCTTTCGAGGGATCCCCGAGCAACAGATCCACTTCGGCGGGGCGGTAGAATTTGGGATTGACCTGCATGAGGCGGCGCCCGCTGAGACGGTCGTAAGCGGCTTCCTGTGGCCCCTCTCCTTCCCAGATCACCTCCATATCCAGCGCTTCCCCGACATAGGTGAAGAAATCGCGGATGGTGGTGCTGGTGCCGGTGGCCAGAACGAAATCGCCAGCATTTTCGCGCTGCAGCATCCGCCACATGCCTTCGACATAATCCCCCGCAAATCCCCAATCGCGCTTGGCTGCCATATTGCCAAGTTCCACCGGCGCATTGGCCCCATGCGCCAAAGCCGCCAGACCCATCGAGATTTTACGGGTGACGAATTCCTTGCCACGCAGCGGGCTCTCGTGATTGAACAAGATCCCCGAGGAGGCATGCATGCCGAAACTCTCGCGGTAATTGACCGTCATGTAATGGGCGAAGACCTTCGACACGCCATAAGGCGAGCGGGGATAGAAGGGTGTGCTTTCCAGTTGCGGAACGGCCCGGACCTCACCGAACATTTCCGAGGTCGAGGCCTGATAGAAGCGGCATTCGGGACGCAGGCTGCGCAAGGCATCGAGAATGCGCACCACGGCCATGCCGTCGATCTCGGCGGTGTAAACGGGAAGGTCCCACGAGGCCCCGACAAAACTTTGCGCGGCAAGGTTGTAGAATTCATCCATCGGCACATCGCGGATGGTGCGGAAGATATTATTGGAATCACTCAGGTCGAAATCATGGAAATGGACCTGATCTGTAATTCCCAGCGCATCAAGCCGTGCCATGTCCGGCTGTGAAATCCGCCGCACACCCCCATGAACTTCATAGCCTTTTTGCAGAAGGAGGCGGGCAAGATAGGCTCCGTCCTGTCCGGTCACGCCGGTGATAAATGCAGTCTTGGTCATTTGTCCCTCATTGAGAAATCTCAAGGATCAACCCGAAAGTGCAACATACTGAACGCTAGGGTAAGGATAGTTAACAAAAGCTTACTTGGGAACGGTTTTTCTCTTTTAGGTTGTCTTTTCTGGCCGAGGGGCGATCAGAACTGGCAGCTGTCATAATCGATTTCGCTGATCAATGTGTTGCGCAAGACCACCTCGACATCCTGATCGATGAAAATCGCATCATCCCCCTCTTGCGAGAACTGGGCACGGATATCCTCGATGCTCTGATAGCCAAAGCCTTCAAAAGACAGGCAATCCCAAGGCTGATAATCCACCACCAGATGCGTGCCCGGTGTGTCGGCGGAAAACACGAAGCGGTCCGCCATCATCCCGCCAAACAGGATATTGTCTCCCGCTCCGCCCTCAAGCTGGTTCCACTCGCCCTGATCGACCATCCAGTTTTTCAGCGGGTCCGCCATCTGTCGCGTAAATTCGCCGCTTTGCGAGAACCCTTCCACCACATCGGCGCGGCTCCAGCCCTGATCTTCCATCCGCGCGCACCAGTCGGCCAACCCCGCCGAACCGGGTGCCCGCCCCAGAACGTTCTCGTAAAGCAGCGTGACGAAGGCTTCGTTGTCCAGTTGGCCATAGCTTTGCTGGAATTCGGTCGAATTGACGAAGCCGGAGACGACATCCTCAAAGGGCGTGCCCTGCGACAGGGCGGTGGTCCATGCGGTGATCCCCCCGAGGTCGGGCGCCCGTCCCAGCGTCGCTTGATAGAGGCGGAACACATCATCCACCCAGTCCGATTGATAACCCGCGCGCGACATGTCCAGAACCTCGGATTGCATGGCGCGGCTGAATTCGGTGCTTTCGGAAAAGCCCACCACCACATCGGCGCGGGTCGTGCCGTCCTGCGCCAGATAGGTCGTCCAGCTTTTCAGACCGGCGGCATCGGGGGCGCGCCCCAGCACGTTCTGATACAGCTGGGTGACGAATTGCGTGTCATTCAGCTCGCCGTAAGTGTCCTGAAACTCGGCAGAATCGACAAAGCCCTGCGCCACTTCGGTCAGCGTTTTCTCTCCGGACAGGATTTGCGCGGTCCAATCCAGATGGCCTTCGGCATTGGGGGCGCGGTCCAGAGTGGCCTGAAACAGCCGGACAACCTGCGCGGAGGCCGTATCGAATTTGCCCTCTTCGATCTCGCCCAGCAGAAGGTCATTGCCCTCTCCCCCAAGCAAGGTGTCGGCCCCGCGCCCGCCGGTCAGCGTATCCGCACCGCTATCCCCCTCGATCCAGTCATTCTGGGCCGTGCCGACCAGATGCTGCGGCCCGACCGTGAGACTGCTGACATCGACATGCCAGATATCGCGCAAATCGGAAATGTCGAAATCGGCGGCGCTCAGGCTTCTGCCATCTGACGACATCACCGTAAGCGTTTCGCCCCCGATGGTGATCTGCGCCCCGCCCGTGATGGATTTTATCGTCAGCGCATCGACAGTATAGAACCGCCCGATCTGGGACAGGTCGATCCGGTCGACCCCCACCTCGAAATCCTCGATCCGGTCGGTCGCGCCGTCTTTGGTGAAGACGAATATATCCGCCCCCGCGTCGCCCCACAGCCGGTCGGCCCCCGCGCCATCGGTCAGGATGTCATCGCCCGCTCCGCCTCTGAGCGTGTCCTTGCCGTCGCCGCCCGTCAGCACATCATCCGCGCCGCCGCCCGTCAGGGCAGATCCTGCATCCTCGGCCAGCAAGGTCAGACCGGGATCGACCTCGACCCGATAGAGCGAGAGCGCCGCAACACCGCTTTCGGCCTCGCCACGCCCTGCCGCATACAGTCGCAATTCGCCGTCCACCACGGCCAGTTCCAAGGCCGAAGGGGCCTCCAGCGCCATGCCTGTGGTATCGGCCAGCGTTTCAAGATGGACCAGACGCCCGTCGGGCAGCAGGGTCATCAGACTTATGCCGTCATCACCGCCACCGGCCACCACATAGGCGCGCCCGTTGTGATTGATCGCCTCCAGAACGGTGAGTTGCCCGAAGCGCGTCGTGAGATCGTCATTGACCTGATCGGTGATGGTCAGCCGTCCATCCGCTCCCAGAGCCGCGACGGAGACAGAGCCCGATCCCTGCGCGCCGACCAGCACAAAGACCTGATCGTCCAGCGTAACCTGTGCCAGAGCCACCGGATCAGAGACGGCCAGCCCGTCATTCAGGTCAAGATCGCCCTTGGCGGTCAGCTTGCCCGTATCGGACAGGCCATAGCAGTTCAGCGAGGGGGGCTGGCCCGAGAGCGCCAGAATATAGCTTGCCCCGTCGATTGTGACGGTTTCCAACGCCGTCAGGTTGCCCGCTGCGATATCGGCCCGTGCCGTCAGGGTGAGCCCGTTATCCGCGCCGACAGACCACACCGAGAACCCGCCCTGCGCGCGCCCTGCGCCCACCAGAAAGTTCTGGCCGCCCTGTGTGACGACTTCCAGTTGGTCGAGGGCGTCAAGGCTCCCATAATCAAGCGTGAACGCCTGATTGAGCGTGCCATTATTGGCCACCCAATAGCCTGTGACGCCGCTGCTGTAAGGCCCCGAGACCAGCAACGCGGCCTTTCCGTTCAGGTCGCAAAGCGCGATTTCGACAGATCCGGACAGGCCGGACCCGCTGGGATAGGCGGCCAGATCCAGCAGTTTGGCCCCCGTTTCGGCATCGCGCACAACGATGCCCCCTCCCTCGCCGGAGGCCTGATATAACAGGCTGCCATCCAGCGACAGCATCAGATCGTCGATTTGCGTCATGTAACGGCTGGTGCCAGAAGTCACCATGCCCAGATGCGTCAGATACCCCATCACCTTTATCCCGACCCAGCACGAGGCCATGACTAAGCGCCCGACCCCGTTTGTTCCCCACATTGCCAAACATGCAAACAAAGCCTGCCCGAAGCCGGATCAAAATGAGAACGAAACAAGGCTTTTCGCTTGGATTTTCGTCAAATGCGGTATGTCGGGACGGGGCTTGCGACTGCCAGTGGCCCGCGCTCTGGCTTTGGGTCCGGCCCCGGATGTGCGCTGGACAAGCGCCGTGCCAAGGCGCAAAGATGGCCCCATGACCGGACCGCTGACTTCTCTTCTGACCTTTGCCCAGACGCCGCATGTGCGGATCATCATGGCGTGTCGTAACGGGGCCGCTTATCTGCCCGAGCAGCTTGCAAGCTTCGAGCGCCAGACCCACCGGAACTGGTCGCTTGATGCCAGTGACGACGGCTCGACCGATGCTACACGCGAGATTCTGGAAGCCTTCCGCAAGCGTCATCCCCAACAGGTGCGCCTCTTTGATGGCCCCAAAGCCGGCGTCGCCCCCGCCTTTCTGACACTGGCGGCACGGGCGGCCAAAGAGGCTCCGGAGGCGGTTCTGGCCCTGTCCGATCAGGATGACGTCTGGTCCAAGGTCAAGCTGGCCCGTGCCTTGCGCTGGATGAAACGCACAGGCGATCTTGGTCATGATCCGCTGGTCTATGCCAGCCGCACCATTCTGACCGATACCCGCCTGAACAAGCTGGGCCTGTCGCATCTGCACCGGCGGGGGCCATCTTTCCGTAACGCGCTGGTGCAGAATATTCTGGGCGGTAATACGCTGATGCTGTCGCCGCCCGCCGCCGCCATTCTGGCACAATCGGCGCAGGCGGCGATTGCGGCGCGGGTCTCCTATCATGACTGGTGGATCTATATCATGCTCTCCGGCGCGGGGGCCGAGATCTTCAATGATCCCAAGCCGACCCTCTATTACCGTCAGCACGGGTCGAACCAGCTTGGGCATCACGGGCCGGTGCGGGGGCGGCTCAAGCGGCTGGGCACGGTGGCCAAGCGCCATTATGCAGAGTGGCTTGATGCCAACCTGGCCGCACTCTGGGCCAACCGTCTGGCCCTGACCCCCGAGAATGACGCGCTGCTGACCCGCTTTGTCGCGGCGCGCAGAACAGGTGGCGGGGCCTATGCCCGTGCGCTGCGCGAACTGAATATACACCGCCAGACCCTGCAGGGGGACCGTGTGTTGCAGGTCATGGCCCGCACCGGACGGCTGTGACCGCTAGAACCATATCGCCCCGCCCAGCATCAGCCGCAAGACGCCCGTCTGGCCGCTGACCCCGAGGCGGGCGTAAAGCTGTTTGGAATAGCTGCGCGCCGTCTCGCGTGACCAGCCAAGCGCCTCGCCCGCAGCGTTGAGCGATAGCCCGTCGCACAGGCAGATCGCCAGCCGCGCCTCGTTTCGGGCCAGTCCGTAGAACTGCATCACATGATTTTCGCCAAGCTCGCTGGCCGCGCGGGGTTGCCGCAGCAGCCCCAGCACCGACATGGCCGACGGATCGGCCCGCAGCACCAGTTGCAAGGGCCGCGCAAGCGACAGATCCAGCATCCCCGCCGTCCTGACCACCTCGCCCGATATCGGGGCGATCTGACCCAAGGTCGCACGGAACTGCCGCGCCAGATCGGGGGTGGCAAATTCCGGCCAGCCCTGTTCGGTGATGTGCAAAGCGGTGCCCTCCAGCCTTTGCGCCAGACCCTCGGACTGGGCCAGAACCCGCCCCGCCCCCGAAAACCGCAGCCAGAAACCGCCCAGATCCTGCCCGATCTGCCGTTCCTTCCGGGCGCGCAGCCGTTCGGCCTGAAGCGCCTGCCACGAGATCAGCGCCGGACCGAGATACGGGGCCAGACGTGTCAGCCCGACCCCGTCGCGGGCACGGAAATCGGTTCCGTGGCGGGCGACCCAGATCACGGCATGGCTGGTGGCATCCACCCGCCAGCGCAGAACCCTCAGCGCTATCTCGCCTGCCTGATAGGCTGGCAGGTCGGTCTGGCTATAGACCCGCTGGCTGCGCAGGCGTTCATAGGTGTCGCGCTCGAACTGCGGCACGGCATGGCCCCATGCCCAGCTTTGCCCCACCGCTGTCCCGCGCAGCTGGACAAGCCCCGCCCCGTCGCCGCCGCTCATTTGCGCCAGAGATTGCAGGAAATCCGGCCATAGATCACGCGCGGGGGACGTGCCCGTTTCGGCCACGGGCAACTCTGTCACCCCCGAGGCGGCGGCAAAGAGTGATTTGAGAACAGTCTCTTCGCTATAGATCACGGCAGCGTTTCCAGAAAAAACCAAACACCCCCCATATGGGAGGTTCGCGACCAAAGTGACAGGCTTACCTCTGGTGTCAACACGAAGTTTGACCAGAGACCATCATGACCAAGACATCTCTTACCCATCTTCAGCGGCTGGAAGCCGAGAGCATCCATATCCTGCGTGAAGTCGTGGCCGAGGCGGAAAACCCCGTAATGCTTTACTCCGTCGGCAAGGACTCGGCGGTCATGCTGCATCTGGCGAAGAAGGCCTTCTACCCTGCGCCGCCGCCCTTCCCGCTGCTGCATGTGGACACCACGTGGAAATTCCGCGCGATGTACGAGCTGCGCGACAAGGCGGCAAAAGATGCGGGGATGGAGCTTCTGGTCTATCAGAACCCCGAAGCCAAAGCCAAAGGCATCAACCCCTTCGACCACGGCTCGCTGCATACCGATATGTGGAAGACCGAAGGTCTGAAACAGGCGCTGGACAAATACGGCTTTGACGCGGCCTTCGGTGGCGCGCGCCGCGACGAGGAGAAATCCCGCGCCAAAGAGCGTGTGTTCTCCTTCCGCACCGCCCAGCACCGCTGGGACCCGAAGAACCAGCGCCCCGAGCTGTGGCGCCTGTATAACGCCCGCAAGAACAAGGGCGAGTCGATGCGGGTCTTCCCGATCTCGAATTGGACCGAGCTGGACATCTGGCAATATATCCACCTTGAGGGCATCGAGATCGTGCCGCTTTACTTCGCGGCACCGCGCCCGACGGTGGAACGCGATGGTATGATCCTGATGGTGGATGACGACCGCTTCCGCCTGAAAGAGGGCGAAGAGCCGGTGATGCGCTCGGTCCGTTTCCGCACGCTGGGCTGCTACCCGCTGACGGGGGCTGTCGAAAGCCAGGCCACCACGCTGCCGGAGGTCATTCAGGAAACGCTACTGACCACCACCTCGGAACGTCAGGGCCGTGCGATCGACCATGATCAGGCCGCCTCGATGGAGAAGAAGAAGCAGGAAGGCTACTTCTGATCGCTTTTGGCTCGGGCCGGAAGGCCCGCCTCTCTCCGGATATAAGAATTCAGGTGCACGCATATGACCACCCAAACCAATGACCCGATCTATAAGACCGACGCGCTGATCGCGGAAGATATCGACCAGTATCTGCAGGTCCACCAGCATAAGACCATGCTGCGCTTCATCACCTGCGGCTCGGTCGATGACGGGAAATCGACGCTGATCGGGCGTCTGCTTTACGATAGCAAGATGATCTTTGAAGACCAGCTGGCCACGCTGGAAGCCGATTCCAAACGTGTCGGCACCCAGGGCCAAGAGATCGACTTCGCGCTTCTGGTTGACGGTCTTGCCGCCGAGCGCGAGCAGGGCATCACCATCGATGTGGCCTACCGCTTCTTCGCCACCGAAAAGCGCAAGTTCATCGTCGCCGATACCCCCGGCCACGAGCAATATACCCGCAACATGGTCACCGGCGCCTCCACCGCCGATCTGGCCGTAATCCTGATCGACGCGCGCAAGGGCGTGCTGACCCAGACCAAGCGTCATTCCTATCTGGTGAAACTGCTGGGCATCAAGAATGTGGTGCTGGCGGTCAACAAGATGGACCTTGTAGGCTATAGTCAGGAAACCTTCGACAAGATCGTCGCCGATTACACCGAATTCGGCAAAACCATCGGGCTGGAAGATTTCGTGCCGATGCCGATTTCGGGCTATAAGGGCGACAATATCACCACATCGTCGGACAATATGCCGTGGTTCACCGGCACGCCGCTGCTGCCGCATCTGGAAACCGTCGAGATCACCTCGTCGCATGAGCCTGTCGATGCGCCGTTCCGTATGCCGGTGCAATGGGTGAACCGTCCGAACCTCGACTTCCGCGGCTTCGCGGGGCTGATTGCCTCGGGTCGTGTCAGCCCGGGCGATGAAATCCGCGTGCTGCCTTCGGGCAAAACCTCCAAGGTTGCGAAAATCGTCACCTTCGAGGGCGACCGCGACGAGGCGATTGCCGGTGAAGCGGTTACCCTGACGCTGGAAGACGAGATCGACTGTTCGCGCGGGCAGGTCATCGTGGCGGCGCAAAGCCCGCTGGAAGTGGCCGACCAGTTCGAATCCACCATCATCTGGATGGACGAGGAAGAGATGATCCCCGGTCGCGCCTACTGGCTGAAGATCGGCACCCAGACCGTTTCGGCCACCGTTCAGGCGCCGAAATACGAGGTCAATGTCAACACGCAGGAACATCTGGCGACCAAGACGCTGGATCTGAACGCGATCGGCGTGGCCAATATCACCACCGACCGCGAGATCCCCTTTGCGCCCTATGAGGAAAACCACGACCTTGGTGGCTTCATCCTTATCGACAAGATGACCAACCAGACGGTCGCCGCCGGTATGCTGCATTTCGCGCTGCGCCGCTCGACCAATGTGCATTGGCAGGCCACCGATATCTCGCGCGAGAGCCATGCCGCGATGAAGAACCAGAAGCCCGCGGTGCTGTGGCTGACGGGTCTGTCGGGCTCGGGCAAATCGACCATCGCCAATATCGTCGAGAAGAAGCTGGCGCGGATGAACCGCCATACCTTCCTTCTGGATGGCGATAACGTGCGTCACGGGCTGAACAAGGATCTGGGCTTCACCGAGGCCGACCGGATCGAGAATATCCGCCGCGTGGGCGAGGTCGCCAAGCTGATGACCGATGCCGGCCTCATCGTGATCACCGCCTTCATCTCGCCCTTCCGTTCGGAGCGCGACATGGTGCGCTCCATGATGCAGCCGGGCGAGTTTGTCGAGGTCTTCGTGGATACGCCGCTGGAAGTGGCCGAAGAGCGCGATGTGAAGGGTCTCTACAAGAAGGCCCGCTCGGGTCAGTTGAAGAACTTCACCGGTATCGACAGCCCCTATGAGGCGCCTGACAATGCCGAGCTGCGCATCGACACCACCGAGATGACGCCGGAAGAGGCCGCCGATCTGATCATCGCGCGCCTGATTCCGTAACAAACGGTTTTCATGCCGGTTCTCTGCGCCCCGCCTTGATCGGCGGGGCGTTTTGCATGCAAAACCGCCTTTTCCGCCCCGATATTCTGGTCACAGCCGCGCGAGAGCCGTGTGAAAATTTCAGATATCCCGAGCGATCAGCAAGTTTTCACCATTCCGCCGAAATATCCCGCAATATAAGTTTTTGTTCTCTTTTACGTGACGATGAACGCTTGGAATGGCTTGTCATATCGAATTTTGCCGATACCTTCTTTCATGTTTTACCGGATAGTCAAAATTCCGGAAGACCGGATGGCCTTCACAACCGAGGCCCTCCGATGTGACAGAGAGGGGAAATCATGTCGAAGATGACGCGTAGCCTTTTGGCTGCTTCTGCACTCATGCTCGGGCTTTCGGCACCGGCATTCGCGAAAACTTTTGTCTATTGCTCGGAAGCCTCGCCCGAAGGCTTCGATCCCGCGCCCTATACCGCTGGCACGACCTTCGATGCCTCGGCGCATCCGGTCTTCAACCGTCTGGTGGAGTTCAAGAAGGGCACGACCGAGATCGAGCCGGGTCTGGCGACCTCTTGGGATGTGTCCGATGACGGCCTGACCTACACGTTCCACCTGCGCCCCGATGTGAAGTGGCAATCGGTTCAGGGCTATACGCCCACCCGCACCATGAATGCCGATGACGTGATCTTCAGCTTCGACCGTCAGGGCAATGCGGAAAACCCGTGGCATGACTATCTGCCCGGCATCACCTATGAATATTACTCGGCGATGGAGATGGCCGATCTGATTTCCTCGATCGAGAAGGTCGATGATCTGACGGTCAAGATCACCCTGACCCGTCCCGAAGCGCCCTTCCTCGCCAATCTCGCAATGCCCTTCATGTCGATCGTGTCGAAGGAATATGCCGATACGCTGGCCAAAGACGGCAAGCAGGCGCAGTTCAATCAGGTGCCCGTGGGCACCGGCCCGTTCCAGTTCGTGGCCTATCAGCAGGATGCCGTCATCCGCTACAAGAAAAACCCAGATTACTGGGGCACCGCGCCCAAGATCGATGATCTGGTCTTTGCGATTACTCCCGAGGCCTCGGTGCGCCTCCAGCGCCTGCAGGCCAATGAATGCCAGCTGATGCCCTATCCCTCGCCCGCCGATCTGGAGGCGATCAAAGCCGATAGCAGCCTCAAGCTTGACAGCCAGCCGGGCCTCAATGTGGCCTATCTGGCCTATAACACCACAATCGCCCCCTTCGATAAACCCGAGGTCCGCAAGGCACTCAACATGGCGATCAACAAGCAGGCGATCATCGATGCCGTCTTCCAGGGCGCGGGCGAAGTGGCGAAAAACCCGATCCCGCCGACCATGTGGTCCTATAATGACAGCATTCAGGACGATCCCTATGACCCCGAGAAAGCCAAGCAGATGCTGGCAGATGCGGGGGTGAAGAATCTGGATATGGAAATCTGGGCGATGCCCGTCCAGCGCCCCTATATGCCCAATGCGCGGCGCACCGCCGAACTGATGCAGGCCGATCTGGAAAAGGTGGGCGTGAAATCCTCGATCGTCTCCTATGAGTGGGGCGAATATCTGAAACGTTCCACCGATCCGGCGCGTAAGGGTGCGGTGATCATGGGCTGGACGGGTGACAATGGCGACCCCGACAACTTTATGGGCGTGCTCTTGAGCTGTGCGGCTACGGGCGATGGGGGCTCGAACCGCGCGCAATGGTGCAACAAGGATTTTTCGGATCTGATCACCAAGGCCAAAGCTACCACCGATCAGGCCGAGCGCACCAAGCTCTATGAACAGGCGCAGGTGATCTTCAAGGATCAAGCGCCTTGGGACACGCTCGCGCATTCCACCCAATATGTGCCGATGCGGAAAAATGTCGAAGGCTTCGTGATGAGCCCTCTGGGCGATTTCACCTTCGAGACCGTCGATCTGAAATAAGCCTCGCGTCCATCCATATCGGGCGCGCGGGCAGTTTCCGCGCGCCCCATTGCAAGGCGATGACATGATCCGCTTCTTCCTGAACAAACTTCTCTATCTGGTGCCGACGCTGATCGGCATCACGATTGTGGCCTTCGGCTTTGTCCGCGTGCTGCCGGGCGATCCGGTGACGTTGCTTGCGGGCGAAAGGGGCATCACCCCCGAACGCCATGCCCAACTGGCCGCGCAACTGGGCTTTGACCGCCCTGTCTGGGCGCAATATCTCGACTTCCTCTGGCGGCTCCTGCATGGTGATTTCGGCAATTCGATCGTGACGAAAAAGCCGGTGCTGGATGAATTCCTGCAGCTTTTCCCCGCAACCGTGGAACTATCGCTTTGCGCGATCCTCCTCGCCACGCTGATCGGGGTGCCGGTGGGGGTGTTGGCGGCCGTCAAGCGTGGCAGCTGGTTTGACCAGATCTCGATGACCACCGCCCTTGTCGGCTTTTCCATGCCGATCTTCTGGTGGGGGCTTCTTCTCATCATCTTCTTCTCGGGGACTCTGGGCTGGACGCCGGTCTCGGGGCGGATGTCGCTGATGTTCTTCTTTGACACGCCCACGGGCTTCATGCTGATCGACAGCCTGCTGTCGGGGCAGGAAGGCGCGTTCCGTTCGGCGCTCTCCCACTTGATCCTGCCCTCGGTGGTGCTGGGCACCATTCCGCTGGCGGTGATCGCGCGGCAGACCCGTTCCGCCATGCTGGAGGTGATGGGCGAGGATTATGTCCGCACCGCCCGCGCCAAGGGCCTGACGGGACGTCGCGTCGTCATGGTCCATGCGCTGCGCAATGCGATGGTGCCGGTGGTGACCACGATCGGGCTGCAGATCGGCCTGTTGATGGCGGGCGCTATCCTGACCGAGACCATCTTCAGCTGGCCCGGCGTCGGCAAATGGATGATCGATTCCATCTCGCGCCGTGATTATCCGGTCGTGCAATCGGGCCTTCTACTGATTGCGGGAGTCGTGATGGTGGTGAACCTGATCGTCGATCTGACCTATGGCCTCATCAATCCGAGGATCCGTCACAAATGAGCACAACTCTCCAACTGACTGACGGCCAGATCCGCCGGAAAATGATCGCGGATTTCTGGCATGATTTCCGGCGCAACAAAGGCGCTGTGGTGGGGCTTTGCGTCTTCGCGCTGATGGTGCTGGTGGCGGTTTTCGCGCCGCTTCTGGCCCCGCATGAGGCAGCGACGCAATATCGCGATGCGCTTCTGGTGCCGCCCTCATGGGCCGAGGGCGGGCGGCCAGAATTCCTGCTGGGCACCGATGCGGTGGGCCGCGATATGTTGTCTCGGCTGATCTATGGCTCGCGCTATTCGCTGTTTATCGGTGTGGTGGTGGTGCTGGTCGCGCTGTCGGGCGGGATCATCCTAGGCCTCGTGGCCGGTTTCTTCGGTGGCTGGGTCGATACCGTGATCATGCGGGTGATGGATATTATCCTTGCCTTCCCCTCGCTTCTTCTGGCTCTGGTGCTGGTGGCAATCTTGGGGCCGGGGCTGACCAATGCGATGATCGCCATCGCCATCGTCTATCAGCCGCATTTCGCGCGCCTGACCCGCGCCGCCGTCATGGGCGAGAAATCGCGTGATTACGTGGTGGCCGCCCGTATGGCGGGCGCAGGGCCTCTGCGGCTGATGCTGAAGACCATCCTGCCGAACTGTCTGGCGCCCCTGATCGTGCAGGCGACGCTGTCGTTTTCTTCGGCCGTCTTGGATGCCGCCGCCTTGGGCTTTCTGGGGATGGGCGCACAGCCGCCCTCGCCCGAATGGGGCACCATGCTGGCCGAAGCGCGTGAATTCATCCTGCGGGCATGGTGGGTTGTGACCTTTCCGGGCCTTGCGATCCTGATCTCGGTTCTGGCGATCAACCTGATGGGCGATGGGCTGCGCGACGCCCTTGACCCGAAACTGAAACGGAGCTGACATGGCCCTTCTATCCATTAAGAACCTGACGGTCAGCTTCGCCACCTCTTCCGGCCCCTTCAAGGCGGTGGACGGGATCGACACCCATGTGGATGCAGGCGAGGTGCTGGCCATTGTGGGTGAGAGTGGCTCGGGCAAATCGGTCTCGATGCTGGCGGTGATGGGGCTTTTGCCCGACACCGCCACCGTCACCGCCGATGAAATGACCTATGATGGGCGTGATCTCTTGCGCATGTCAAAGGCCGAACGCCGCAAGCTGATCGGGCGCGAGATCACGATGATCTTTCAGGAACCCATTGCCTCGCTCAACCCTGCTTTTACCGTGGGCTTCCAGATCGAGGAGGTGCTGCGTCTCAATAAGGGTCTGGGCAAGCGCGAGGCACGGGCGCAGGCGATCCATCTGTTCGAGCAAGTGGGCATCCCCGACCCCGCCACCAAGATCGACGCCTATCCGCATCAGATGTCGGGCGGGCAGTGCCAGCGGGTGATGATCGCGATGGCCATCGCCACCGGCCCGAAACTACTGATCGCCGACGAGCCCACGACCGCGCTGGATGTGACGATCCAGAAGCAGATCCTTGATCTGTTGATGGATCTGCAGGAGGCGCATGGGATGGGGCTGATATTGATCACCCATGACATGGGCGTGGTGGCCGAAACCGCCGACCGCGTCGTGGTGCAATATAAGGGGCGTAAAATGGAGGAGGCCGATGTGCTGACGCTCTTCGAGGCGCCGCAGCATCCCTATACCCGTGCGCTTTTATCGGCGCTGCCGGAGCTTGCCACGGGCGACCGCCTGCCCACGGTGTCGGACTATTATACGGAGGAAGGCGCATGAGCACAGTCGTTGCAGGGCGCGGCCTGACGCAGGATTACCATGTGTCGGGCGGTCTTCTAGGCCGCGCGAAGACCGTGCGCGCCGTGAAAGGTGTCGATTTCGCCGTTGAGAAGGGCAAGACGCTGGCCATTGTGGGGGAATCCGGTTCGGGGAAATCCACGCTCGCGCGGATCATAGCCTTGATCGATGCGCAATCGGGTGGCAGCCTTGAGATTGGCGGTCAGCCTGTCGATATCTCGAAGCGCAAGCCTGACCATAAGTTGCGCTCGATGGTGCAGATGGTGTTCCAGAACCCCTATGGGTCGTTGAACCCGCGTCAGAAGGTGGGCGATTGCCTGACCGAGCCTTTGTTGCTGAACACGCGGCAGTCTGGTCCCGAGCGGCGCGAGAAGGCCGAGGCGATGCTGGAGAAGGTCGGGCTGCAGGCCGCGCATTTCAACCGCTATCCCCATATGTTCTCGGGCGGGCAGCGCCAGCGGATCGCGATTGCGCGGGCCTTGATGCTGAACCCCGAGCTGTTGGTGCTCGATGAGGCGGTTTCAGCGCTCGATCTATCGGTACAGGCGCAGGTGCTCAACTTGCTCTCGGACCTGCAAGAAGAGTTGGGCCTGACCTATGTCTTCATCAGCCATGATCTCTCGGTCGTGCGCTATATCGCCGATGAGGTCATGGTGATGAATAAGGGCGAGGCGGTCGAGCAGGCCTCGCGCGAGGCGATTTTTGCCGATCCGCAGCACCCCTATACCCGACAGCTTTTCGCAGCGACGCCGGTGACCGATCTGGCGGCTATCCGCGCAAGGGTGGCGCGCAGGAAGGCCCGCGCGCCCGTGTGATTAAACCGGTGTGATCAGATCTCTTTCAGCGCGGCTTCAACCGTGCTGAGGAGCCGGTCCACATGGGAGGCATCAAAGATCAGCGGCGGGCGGATTTTCAGGATATTCGCCCCCGGCCCCGTCGAGGAAATCAGCACGCCTTTCTTGCGCATCAGATTGACGCAGGCGGTGGCTGTTGCGGCATCAGCCGTCTTGGCCGCGTGGTCGGTCACGAACTCGCAGGCCACATAGAGGCCCACACCGCGCACATCGCCGATGCGTTCGTCCTTCAGGCTGCGCAGGCCCTCGCGGATGGCATCACCCATACGCACGGCATTGGCCAGCAGGTTATCCTCGCGGATCGTGTCGAACACCGCGCGCGCCGCCGCAATCGCCACCGTATTGCCGCCGAAGGTGTTGAAATAGCGCAGGTCCTGCCCGAAGGGCGCGACCACATCATGGCGGACGGCGATCCCTGCCACCGGAAAGCCATTGCCCATCGGCTTGCCCATGGTGACGATCTCGGGGTCGATGCCCAGACGCTGATAGCCCCACATCGCCTCACCCGAGCGGCCAAAGCCCGATTGCACCTCATCGGCGATCATGATGCCGCCATGGGCGCGCACGACCTCGGCCACCGGCGCCAAAAGGCCCTTCGGGTCGGAATAGATACCATCGGAGGAAAACAGGCTATCGGCAATGAAGCAGGCGATACCATCGCCATGGCGCTCCAGATCCTCGATCTGGGCTTTGACCTCGGCGGCCATCTGCGCGCCCAGAGTGGCCATATCACGGCGGTAGCTATCGGGGGCGGCCACGCGGCGCACCCATGTGCCCAGGGGCGATTTCGCGCCCAGCGAGGGCGAATAGCCCGCCGTCAGATGCGAGGTGCCGTGATAGGCCTCGGAGGTGATGATCACCCCGTGCTTGCCGGTCTTATGCATGGCGATACGGGTGGCCAGATCATTGGCCTCCGACCCCGTGCAGGTAAACATCATATGGCCGTTTTCCGCGATCTGCCCGCCGAATGTCGGCAGCATTTCCTCGGCCAGATCAAGGATACCGTCCTGCACATAGCGGGTATGGGTGCATAGCCGCCCCATCTGCGCCGAAACCGCCTCGACCACGCGGGGATGGGCATGGCCCAGCGAGACCACATTGTTATAGGCGTCCAGATAATCGCTGCCATCAGGGGCATAAAGATAGGCGCCCTCGCCGCGGTCAACCGTCAGGGGCTCTTGATAGAACAGCCGATAGGCAGGGCCCAGCAGGCGGGTGCGGCGGTCGATGCGGTCTGCCAGCGCGGGGTCGAGGTCTGCCGCCTTGGACGGATCGAACCCGTTGACCATACCGATGACAGGCTTGTCGAGGGTATCTGTATTCATGAGAAACTCCGGAGGGGGGCACGCAGGATATCCTCGACCTCAGCGGTCGGGCGCGCCAGAAACCATTGAAGCTGCGCCCAGCTGGGCGCGGCCTTGCGTAGGATATAGGGGGCATTCTCGGGCATGAGGGCGGCGCGATATTGGGTCATCACCGCCCGCACCAGAACCCGCGCCATGACCATATGGGGCACCATGGCGAGGTCTGTTTTGGCGATGGGCGCAACCTCCAGATAGCCCGCAAGCACCGGATAGGCGGGGTCGAAGATATCCTGATCGGGGGTGAAATCGGTCAGGATCTGCCCCATCAGCGCCACCGCCAGATCAATCGCCACCGCCGATTCCACCACATCGCCGAAATCGATGACCCCCGTCACGCGGCCCGTTTCGGGATCGGCCACGATATTCGAGGCGTAGAAGTCATTGTGCACCACCTGACGCGCGAGCCGCGGAATACGATGCGCGACCTCTGCCAACCGCGCGAAGGCCTGGCCCGCAAGCGCGTGATGCTCGGGGGGCAGGCTGACCTCGGCCA
Organism: Thioclava sp. GXIMD4215; assembly: GCF_045291555.1. Lineage (NCBI taxonomy): Bacteria > Pseudomonadati > Pseudomonadota > Alphaproteobacteria > Rhodobacterales > Paracoccaceae > Thioclava > Thioclava sp. GXIMD4215. The sequence goes on from NZ_CP149516.1 coordinate 417,734, forward strand.
GCAAGGGCCGCAGGCGCATCACATGCTGTACATCCCAGACCAGCTCGCGGTTTTGCGCCGGATGGGTGAAGCCCGAAAGCGCCAGCCGCAATTCGCCCAATACCCGCCCGATTTCGGGTAGGGTCTCGGGGCGGGCGTCCATCATATCTAGAGGCGTGCCTTCGACGAAACTGAGCAGCCGGTAGAACCGCCCCGAGGTTGGCTCGCGCAGCATCCCCTCGCCCGAGATCGCACGGATCAGCCGCGGCGCGGGGCGGGCGAAATGCACGGCCAGATGGTCAAGCACCGCATTCTGCAGATCCAGCTCGGCTTGCGCTTCATCGGGATTGGCGATCTTCAGGATATAGCGGGCGTCCGGCGCGCTGATCAGATAGGTGTCATCCTTTTCGGTCTCAAGCCGCTTCACCCTGCCCGAAATACCATAGGTCTGCTGGCACAGGGCTGCCGCCTCTTCGGGGCCGATACGGGTGAAACGGGTGGCCAAACCGCCCTGCCCTGCAAAGGCAAGCGCGTCCTTCAGGTTTGTCATATCACTCTCCGGCTGTGGCCCGCCCCGTTTCGGGACAGGCCAGAGGCTATCAGCTGCGCGGAGCATCCACAAACGGCGTCGGATGGGCTGCCTGATAGGCCGCCGCCAGCGCCAGAACCACCTCGTCTTCGAACCAGCGGCCGACGAATTGCAGACCGATCGGCAGGCCATCGGCATCAAAGCCGCAGTTCACCGAGACGGCAGGCTGTTCGGTCATATTGAACGGATAGGTGAAGGGCGACCAATCCGTCCATTCGGTCATGCCGGAACCGGGCGGCACATCGACGCCTGCCTCGAAGGCGGTCAGCGGCATGGTGGGCAGCATCAACGCGTCATAGCGTTCATGGAACTTGGCCATGGTCACCTTCAGCTGGGCGCGGATCTGGTCGGCGGCAATAAAGTCGCGCGCGCTCAGCAGGCGGCCCTGTTCGGTGATCGACACGAAACCGGGGTCCATCTTGGCAATCTGCTCAGGCGTCGGGTTCACCTGCTCGACCGCCCAAGCTTGGGCTGCATACCACAGATCCAGAAGCGCCTGCTGCGGGCTTGCAAAGCCGGGATCGGCCTCTTCGACAATCGCGCCCAGATCGGCCATAGCCTTGGCGGCACGGTCCACGGCCTCGGCCACGGCAGGGGCCACGGGGGCACCATCCAGCGTGCGGGCATAGGCGATACGCATCCCCTTGATCGAGCGGCGGCTGGCGGCTGCGAAATCGGGCACCTCCTTGGGCGAGCGGCCATAAAGCGCATTCACCGAAGGCCCCGCCACCGCATTGAGGAACAGCCCGCTGTCTTCGACGGTACGGGTCAGCGGACCACGGTGGGCCAGTTCAAACAGCCCCGTGGGCGCGGTCGAGGGCACCCAGCCGAAGGTCGGCTTGATCCCGAAGACCCCGCAGAAGGACGAGGGAATACGGATCGAGCCCGCCCCGTCCGAGCCTTCATGCAGCACGCCCATATTCAGCGCAGCCGCCACAGCCGCCCCGCCCGAGGACCCGCCCGAGGCCCGCGCGGTGTTCCACGGGTTGAGCGTATTGCCGCCCTCCGGCCCATGGGTCAGACCCTTCCAGCCGAATTCCGGCGAGGCGGTGGTGCCCAAGATCGGCGTGCCAGCCTGACGTAGCTTGGTGACGATTTCCAGATCGGTGGGCGATGGCTCTTTCTCGCCCAGAACCGAGCCCTTGCGGAAGGGGATGCCCTTCACGCGGGTCAGTTCCTTGATGGTGGCAGGCACCCCGTCGATGGGCGAAAGCGGCGCGCCCTTGGCCCAGCGAGCCTCGGAGGCGCGCGCCTCGGCCAGCGCCTCTTCGGCCACCACATAGACGAAGGCATTGACCGCGCCATCGAATTTCGCGATGCGGTCAAGCGAGGCCTGCACCGCCTCGACGGGCGAGGCCTCTTTGGCCGCATAAGCGCGGGTCAGTTCGGTGGCGCTCATTTCGCCCAGATCGGTCTTGTCGATCACGTCCATTGCTTAAACCTCCTCAAGAACGCTGCGTGCCAGATCGGTTTCGGCCAGCGCATCCAGCGCGCGACCGATGGCGGCGATCATCTCGTCCACCTGCTCGGCGGTGATAACCAGCGGCGGGCAGAGGCAGATCGCATCGCCAATCGCGCGCACGATCAGACCCTCTTCCAGCAGGCAGGCCTGCGCCAGCTGCCCCATCTCGCCCACTTTGGCGGTGCCCTTGATCTCAAGCGCGCCAATCAGCCCGACGCCCCGCGACCAAAGCGCCATCGGATGGCTTTCCAGCCCCCTCAGCCCCGAGAGGAACTGGGCTTCCAGACGGGCGGCATTGCCCACCAGATCACGCTCTTCGATGATCTTGATATTCTCAAGCCCCACAGCGGTGGCCACAGGGTGGCCCGAGGCGGTATAGCCATGCGCAAACACCCCCAGACGGTGGCTTTCATCGGCGATAGGGTTGTAGAAATCATCGCTCATCATAATGGCCGACAGCGGCATATAGGACGAGGAAATCTGCTTCGAGACCACCATCACATCGGGCTTGATGCCATAGACCTCACAGGCAAACATCTTGCCCGTCCGGCCAAAGCCGCAGATGACCTCATCGGCCACCAGAAGGATGTCATATTTGCGCAAGACCGCCTGAATGGCCTCCCAATAGCCCTTGGGCGGCACGATGACACCGCCGGCACCCATGACCGGCTCGCCGAACATGGCGGCGATAGTCTCGGGGCCCTCCTTCAGGATCAGCTCTTCCAGCGCCTCGGCCATACGGGCGGAGAATTGCTCCTCGGTCTCGCCTTCCAGATGGTCGCGCGGGTAATCGGGCGTCAGCGTGTGGATCATCCGGTCAAGCGGCAGGTCGAAACTGCCGTGGTTTGCCGGAATACCCGTGACTGAACCCGCCGCGATCGTCACCCCGTGATAGCCCTTCACGCGGCCGATGATCTTCTTCTTCTCGGGCAGACCCAGCGCGTTCGAGCGATACCAGATCATCTTCACGACCAGATCATTGGCCTCCGACCCCGAGGAGGTGAAATGCACGCGGGTCAGATGCTCGGGCGAGATCTGCACCAGCTTCTCGGCCAGATCGACCGAAGGCCCATGCGCCTTATAGTTGAAGCTGTGGTAATAGGGCAGCTTCTGCATCTGCGCATAGGCCACATCGGCCAGACGCTTTTCATTGAAGCCCACGGCCACCGACCACAGACCCGCAAGCCCCTCGATATAGCGCTTGCCCGCTTGGTCGAAGACATAGATGCCCTCGCCGCGGTCGATGATCAGACCGCCCTCTTCCTCATAGCGGCGCAGATCGACCGAAGGGTGGAACTGATAGGCAATGTCGCGCGCTTCGATGGAATTGGGCGCAATGGTTTTCGATTGAGACATCTTCGTCGTCCTTGGTTTCGGCGCCTTGGCGCCATATGATTTCAGCTGAAGGCCAGATCCCAGTCCTTGCCGGGAATGGCTTCGATCAAAGAGCGGGTGTAGGGGTGTTTCGGTGCGTCAAACACCTGCGCCCCCGGCCCGATTTCGACGCAAGCGCCCTTTTGCATGACCATCACCCTATCACAGATCTGGGCGGCGACGCGCAGATCATGGGTGATGAACACAAGGCTGAGGCCAAGCTCGCGTTTGAGTTCTTCCAGCAGTTCCAGCACCTGCGCCTGAATAGATACATCCAGCGCCGAGACCGCCTCATCGGCCACGATAATCTCGGGTTTCAGCGCAAGCGCACGGGCAATCCCGATCCGCTGGCGCTGCCCGCCCGAGAACTCATGCGGGAAGCGTTTCGCCGATCCGGGAAGGCCGACACGGGCCAGTAGCGCCTCGGCCTCGGCCATCGCCTGTTTGGGCGGCGTGCCATGGGCGATGGGGCCATCGGCAATCGCCTGACCCACGCGGATACGCGGGTTGAGCGAGGAGAACGGGTCTTGGAAGATCATCTGCACGCGGGCGCGCAGCTCTTGCAACGCGGGGCCTGTGGCATGGGTCATATCCTGCCCGTCCAGCAGCATGCGCCCCGCGTCCAGATCCTGCAGCTTGACCAGACAGCGCCCGAAAGAGGATTTCCCAGACCCGGATTCACCAACAATCCCAAGGGTTTCTCCGCGCCCGATGGTCACGGAGATATCCTTCACCGCCTCGACCACGCGGGCTTTGCGGAACATGCCGCCGCCCGTGCGATAGGTCTTGCAAGCGCCTTCCACCTGCATCAAGGGCGGGCGTTCGGGGGCGGCTGCACGGCCTGCGCGCAGCTTCGGGATCGCGTCGATCAGCCCGATGGTATAGGGGTGCTCGGGGTGATGCAGCACGCGCTCAGCGGGGCCTTCCTCGACCACACGCCCCAGTTTCATCACCGTCACATAATCGGCAATCTCGGCCACCACGCCAAAGTCATGGGTGATGAACATCACCGCCATATTGCGGCTTTGCTGGAGGTTGCGGATAAGTTCGAGGATCTGCGCCTGAGTGGTCACATCCAGCGCGGTGGTCGGCTCATCGGCCACCAGAACTTCGGGTTCCAAGGCCAGCGCCATGGCGATCACCACCCGCTGGCGCTGCCCGCCCGACAGCTGGTGCGGATAGGCACGTGCTGCGCGTTTAGGGTCGGGCAGACCGACCTCGGTCAGCAGATCCAGCGCACGGGCGCGGCGTTCGGCAGGACGCAGAAGACCATGCGCCTCGAAGACCTCGGCGATCTGATCCTCGATCCGCATCAGCGGGTTCAGCGCCGACATCGGCTCTTGGAAGATCATCGCCACGCGCTTGCCGCGCAGGGCACGCATCTGGGCATCCGAAAGCCCCACCAGATCTTCCTCGCCCAGCCGAATCCGGCCATCATTGACCATCAGCCCCTCGGGCAAGAGCCCCATCAGCGCATTGGCCGACATCGACTTGCCCGAGCCGCTTTCGCCCACCACGCAAAGGATCTTGCCGGGCCAGAGGTCGAAACTTACGCGGTCCACCGCATAGAGACGATCGGCCCCTTCGGGCAGCGCGATCTTCAGCCCCTCGATACGGACGGCGGGTTTGGTCATGGTTGCATCCAGCATCACGCTCTCCTTTTCGCAAGACGCGGGTTGAGGGCGTCATTCAGCCCCTCGCCGATCAGGTTGAAGGCCAGAACCGTCAGCAGGATCGCCACGCCGGGGAAGAAGCTGACCCACCACGCCTGCGCCAGAACCGTGCGGCCCGCGCCGATGATATAGCCCCAGCTCATGACGTTCGGATCGCCCAAGCCCATGAAATCCAGTGCGGATTCGGTCAGGATGGCGGTGGCCACCATCATCGAGGCCAGAACGATCACTGGCGAGATCGTATTGGGCAGGATCTGGCGACGGATGATGGTCAGCCCCGATTGGCCCGAAAGCTGCGCGGCCTCGATGAATTCGCGGTGGCGCAGGGCCATGACCTCGCCGCGCAGAAGACGCGCCACAGGCGGCCAGCTGACAAGGGCGATGGCGGTGATGATCGACCACAGCGAGGGCTCGAAGATCGCCACCAGCACCACGGCAAAGGCAAAGGAGGGGATCACCTGGAAGAACTCGGTGATGCGCGACAGAACATCATCCACCCAGCCGCCGAAATAGCCCGCAAGCGCCCCGATCGGGATGCCGATGGCGAGGCTGACGACGGTCGAGATCACCCCCACCAGCAGCGAGACATAGGCCCCATGTGCCAGCCCTGCGGCGATATCACGGCCCAAAGTGTCGGTGCCAAGGGGTGTCATCTCGTCCTGAAAAGGCGCCACGAAGGGCATATTCACCATATCCCAAGGCGAGGTGGGGAAGAAGAAGGGCGCGGTGATCGACCCAAGCAGCACCACGGCCAGAATGATCAGCCCGACGACCGCACCGCGATTGGCGGCATAGGCTTTCCAGAATTCTTTCATCTTTCTCTCCTTAGGCCAGACGGATACGGGGATCGACCACGCGGTACAGCAGGTCGGTGAACAGGTTGAACAGCAAGACCAGCGCTGCCGAGACGGTGAACACCCCCAGAAGCAGGTTGTAATCGCGGCTTTGTAGCGCCTCGAACATCAGCCGCCCGATGCCGGGCCATGCAAAGACCGTCTCGATCAGCACGGCGCCGCCGACAAGCTGGCCCGCATGCAGACCGGCCAGCGTCACCACCGGCAGGATCGCATTGCGCAGCACATGGCGGCGCTGGATCACGCTGGGCTTCAGCCCCTTGGCGCGGGCGGTCTTCACAAAGTCCAGCCGGTTGACCTCCAGCATCGAGGCGCGGGTGATGCGCACATAGGTGGCCATGAAGAACAGCCCCAGCGTCACCGCAGGCAGCACCAGATGCTGGGCGATATCCCAAGCGCGGGCAAGGCCGGTATAGCTGGAGGCGGCGGTTTCATAGCCGAAGGCCGGAAACCAGCCGAAGGTCACGGAAAACAGCAAGACCGCCATCAGCGCCATCCAGAACAAAGGCGTGGCATAGAATAAAAGCGCGACGGTCGAGATCACGCTATCGGACCAGCGGCCCTGACGCGCAGCGGCGATGACGCCGGCCAAGACGCCCAAGCCAAGCGAGATCACAAAGGCCGAGATCGACAGGATCAGCGTGGCCGGAAGGCGCTCCAGGATCAGCGACAGAACAGGGGCCTGCTGGCGGTAAGAATAGCCCAGATCGCCCTGCGCGAAATGCGACAGATAGGTCCAGAGCTGGATATAGAACGGCTGGTCCAGCCCGAACTGGCGGCGCAGGTCTTCGATGAACTGCGGGTCGGCGTCACCGGCCTCGCCCGCCATCACCAGCGCGGGATCGCCGGGGGCCATATGGATCAGACAGAAATTCAGGACGGTAATGGCGAAGAGGATAATCACGATCTTCACCACGCGCCCGATCAGGAAACGTAGCATGAGGGGGGCTCGTTTTGGTCGGGGAAGGTCCGGGCACGCGCATCGCGCCCGGACAAATCGCGGCGGGACATAGGGATTACTTCTCGATCCAGGCCTCGCCCAGCGAGTTGCCGATGCCGTTTGCGGTGCTGACGAGATCATGCACCTTGCAGTCGTAAAGCGCGGGGAAGCTGAGTTCCTGTAGCCATGCCACCGGTACATCTTCCTGCAGCTGGGTCTGGATCTTGGTGTAGAGCGCCTGACGTTCGGCATCTGTCGAAGCCACGGCCGCCTCGTCGAACATCTGGTCGATCTCGGGGTTGGAATAGCCCTCGACATTGGCGAAGGGATTGCCCTTCACGATCTGGCTGGAGATATAGTTCCGCGCCACACCAAGGGCCGGATCGCCGTTCTGGTAGAGATAGGTGAAGGCGATGTCATAATCCCATTGTGCGGTCTTCTGGTTCCAGCCCGCCACATCGGTGGATTCGATCTCGACCGGAATGCCCACGGCGGCAAGGTTCTGTTTCACCACCTCGGCCCAGCGTTGCCATGTCTCGCCATAGGGCAGCGGCAGCAGGCGCAGCGGCGCGCCATCATAGCCTACTTCCTTCAGAAGCTCTTTGGCCTTCTTCGGGTCGTAGTCATATTTCGGCTCGACATCATCATAGAAGGGGATGGTCGAGGTGATCGGACCGGTTGCCACCTTGCCATAGCCGTTCCAGACGACCTTCTGCATCAGCGGGCGGTTCAGCGCATACATCACTGCCTGACGGAATTTCACATTATCCATCGGGGCGGTACGGTTGTTCAGCCACAGGAAGGACAGCGGGCTGTTATATTCCCACCCCTTCTCGGTGACGCAAACGCCCTCTTCCTTGGCCAGACGCGGGATGTCGAAGTTTTCTACCGAGCCGCCGGGCAGAACCGAGACGGTGCGGGTTTCAAAGGCGGTGGCGCGGGAGGCGGCATCGGGGACGACGTGATAGACGACTTCGTCCAGATGCGGTTTGCCTTCGGCCCAGTAATCGGGATTTTTCACCAGATCGATATAGGCGCCCTTCTTCCATTCCTTCAGCTCGAAGGGACCGGTGCCCACGGGCTTGTCGTTATTGGGGTTTTTCGCGAAATCCGTGCCCTCATAAAGATGGGCCGGAATGATCGGGGACACGGTATAGCTGAACGAACGGATGAACGGCCCATAGGGGGCCTTCAGCTTGAAGACGACCGTATTGTCATCGGGCGATTCCAGCGTCTCGACATGGCGCATCACCTCGCGCCACTTCGGGTTGGTCTCGGTCAGGAATTTGGTGAAGGTGAACATCACATCCTTGGCGCTGAAGGGTTCGCCATCGGAGAATTTTACCCCCTGCCGCAGATGGAAGGTATAGGTCATCGCATCTTCCGTGACCTCCCAGCTTTCGGCCAGCGAGGGCATCGGTTCGAGGTTGCTGTCATATTTCAGCAGGCCCTCGTAGATCGACCCCGCCACCAGCAGGCTGGGGCCATTGGTGGTGATGCCGATCATGAGGCTCGGCGGTTCGGGCTGGACGACAAGATCGAGGCGCCCGCCCTCGACGGGGGTCTCTTGGGCGAATGCGGTCGTTGCGCCCAGACAAAGCGAAAGCGCCAACGCCCCCTGACGGAGCGAAGTTGTAGACATCATGGTTTGGACCTTCCTGTTGGATCGGCCGTGTGATCCGGCCTTTATCATCGGGTCATATCGGGGGCGGCTGTGGCGAAGACAGCCTGCACACCCGAAGGAATATTTCCGGATCGCCCTTGGAAAGCGCTGGTCACATCCCGAAACAAAGCTTGCGACGGGGAGCAGGCGTTGTCGAATTATATTGCCCGATCCACCCTATCAGTCTGCGCTATACAGCCAGAGGGCGCGGGCGCGCGCCCCGTCCCTGCTCCGGCGCGGGGTCTGCGCCGCCGTAAATGCGGCTTTCGGGCGGGTGCGCGGCGACCTGTTCGCTAAACACACGATGCAGCTCGTCGGCAATGCGGGTGCGCAATGCGGCGGGCTGGGTCACGACATAGACGCCCGCCTGCGGGGTGCCCTCGAAGGGGGGCAGACGCCAGAGCCTGCCGGCCGCACAATCGCGTTCGACCACATGCACGGGCAAAGGACCGATGCCGAAACCGGCAATGATCATCCGCTTGATCTCTTCGAGATTATGCGAGCGGCCCACCAGATCGGGCTTCAGCCCGCAGCGCTGGCGCAAAGCGGTCAGCTCATGCAGCGCACGGTTGCTGCTTTCGGCCAGATACCCCACCGAGGCAAAGCCGTTCAGGTCGCTGACCGACAGATCCTCGCGCCCGAACAGCGGATGGCTCGGGCCGCAGTAAAGCCCGAAATGCTCTTGGAAGAGCAGCGTATACTCCAGTTGCAGATTGCTATCGCCCACCACACAGACCGCCATATCGGCGCGTTTGGCCGCCACCATCGCCAAGCCCTCGCGCGAGGCTTCGACCTTGAGGGTCAGCCCGACTTGCGGATGACGCTGGTGGAAACAGGCAAGGGCGGCATCGAATTCGGGGCTTTCCACATGCGAGGCCAGCACGATCGTGGCCTCGCCGGTCAGCACTTTCTCGGCCTCGCCCAGCGAGGCGGGCAGGCGCGAGACCGCAGCCGTAATATCGATCGCTTCGTGCAGAAGCCGCCGTCCGGCCTCGGTCAGTTCGAACATGGTCGAAGAGCGCTCGATCAGCCGGTAGCCCACCTGTTCTTCCAGCCGCTTAAGGCAGCCCGACACCGCCGGTTGCGTCAGGCACAACCGCTGCGCCGCATCGGTGATCGAGCAGGATTGCGCGATGGTCACGAAGCTGCGCAGCAGGTTCCAGTCCAGATGCGAAAAGCCGATATCCTTCATGCCGTTCCCCTTTATGCACCCTCCCCGCGCCCCGAGGAGGGTTTCCAGACAGATCAAAGGCGCCCCAGCCCGTGCCTGCGGTCAAGAGAACACCGCCCACAACCCGAAGGCAAGCCCGCCATAAAGACGGCTTTGCCCAAGGATAAGGCAGCGGGCGCCTCGGAATGCCTTGCGACGGGCTTAAGGGGCGTCTGCCGCCTCGCAGGCAAGATCGAGCAATATCTCGGCCCCTCTGGCCGCATCTTCGGGGCGGCACCATTCGGCCTCGCTATGCGAGACGCCGTCCTTGCAGGGCACGAAGATCAACGCGGTCGGGCAGAGCGCGGTAAAGCTGAGCGCATCATGCGCGGTCAGCGTGGGCAGGGTCATGGCCGGTAATCCACGCGCCGCCGCCCGCGCCATCCCCCGCGCGATCAGGGCATCGTCAAAGTGGCAGGGCTCGCGGTAATGGCGATGGTCGATCTCGATCTCCAGCCCCGTCTCGCGCGCGATGTCGGCGGCGGCGGCCTCGATGCGGGCCACGGCGGCGTTTCGCAGGGCCGGATCAAAGCCCACGACCGCCCATGACAGCGTGCTGAGATGGGGAATATTGACGCGGTTATTGGGCCAGTTCTCCAGCACCGAGGCACTGACCATCCCCGCAGGCTCAAGCTCCGCCCCGATCTCTTCGATGGCCAGCACCAGACGGGCCGCCCCCGCTAAGGCGTTCCGCCGTCTGGACATGGCCAGCGTCTGTGTATGGCCATTGGCGCCACGGATCGTGGCATAGCCCGAGCACATGGCCGAAGAGGTCGTGACCATACCGATGGTCTTGCCCCGCGTGTCAAGCTCGGGCCCCTGTTCAATATGCAGTTCCAGATAGCTGTGCGGTATACGGCCCGGTACAGGTGCCGTGCCTGCCGTGCCCGTCTGGTGGAGGGCCTGCGCGACGCTGATCCCCTGCGGGTCCTGACGCGCAAGCGCCTCGTCCAGATCCAGCGCACCGGTATAAACGGCCGACCCCATCACCCCGGGCTGGAAACGCGCGCCTTCCTCATTGGTCCAATCCACCACCTCGATGGGACGGCGGGTGACAATGCCGGCCCGATCCAGCGCGCGGCAGACCGCAAGCCCTGCCAGCACCCCCAACACCCCGTCAAAGCGCCCACCCGGCAGTTGGGTATCCAGATGACTGCCGATCATCACAGGGGCCGCCTGCGGATCGCGCCCCTCGCGCCGCGCGAAGAGATTGCCGATCCGGTCGGCCCGCAGGCTCAGCCCCGCCTCAATCGCCCAATGGGAAAACAGCGCCCGCCCCTCGCGGTCGGCAGGGCTTAATGCGCCGCGCATCGACCCGCCTGCGGGCGTGCCGCCAATCGCCCCCAGCGTCATCAGATCGGACCACAGCCGCTCCTGATCGATAAGGCCCTGCCCGTGTCGTGGTTCCATCCTCGCGCTCCCGATCCTGTTCTGCTGCCACAAGGGAAGCACGGGACGCACGCGCGCGCCAATCAAGACGCGCGATGGTGCCTATCACGCGGGCCTATGGGGTGCGGTCGATCCCTGCCTGCACCAGCTCCACCGTGGTGGCGTCAAACAGCAGGCTTTCGGTGGCAGAGCTTAGCCGCACATCCGGCCCCTCGGCCTGCAGCCGGTACCCCCCCGCCCAATCCGACAGGTCGATCCGCCCGCCCGCATAGCCCGTGATACGCTGCGGCAATCCGGTCCGTTTGACATGAAGGACCATCTGCTCGGGCGTCTGGCCTGCGGGCAGGGTGACATGGGTGCGGCCCGCGGTCAGGTGGATCTCGGCACGGCCTGTGCCGGCGGTGATCTGCGTGGCCACCGCCGCCGTATGGATCACGTCATGGCCCGAGCCACAGGTGACCTCAAGGCTGCCCGAGCCGCCATAAATAACATTCCCGCCGCGCTGGCAGTCGATCACATCATGGCCCGACCCGCCGTGGATCTCGGTATCGTTGAAGCCCGCCTCGACCCTGTTGCGCCCTGCCAGAAGCGTCAGATGCAGGGTTTCATGCGCGGTCTCGATCCGGTCGTCACCGCGCCCGCCGCGCACCACCAGATGAAAGCGCTTATGCCCGCCAACAAAATCCAGATGGCAGCCAAGGTCGTTACAATTTACCGTCAGGGTCTCGGCCCCATCCCCGATATCGCCCGCGTAATATAGCTCGCGATAGGCCTCGGGCAGAGTAAGCTCCATATCGGCTCGCGGGCGGATGAAATAACGCCGCCATCCCGGATGGGCGGGGGTCGCGGGGTCCGGCGCCTCGAAGGAAATCACCCCGTTCGTGGGCGGCGTGGCGGGCGGTTTGCCGCCCTCGGGGATGGAGGTGTAAAGCGCAGGCGCGTCGCTTGCCCCCATGCTCAGCCCGTAATCGCGGCAGGTGTCTTCCAGCGTCTCGCGGAGGCGCACACGCGCCGGATCATCGGCCAGATCCGTCATCTGCCACGGGTCCGTCCGCAGGTCATACAGCCTGTCGCTGCCGTCCTGATAGGCGATATAGCGGTGATCGCCCTGCCTAATCGCCGCCGAGCCAAACCAGAAGCTGGGCACGGCACGGCCCTCGACCTGCGCGCCCTCGACCTGCGGGCGCAAAGACCGCCCCGCCGCGCCGCGCATCGGCGCAAGCCCCGCGTAATCCAGCACCGTCGGCCCCACATCCAGCATCGCCACAGGGTCGTCCACCACTTGCGGCGCCTGCCGTGGGTCATGGATGATCAGCGGCACCCCTGCGGCCTCTTCCCACAGCGTATATTTGCGGAAACGCCCTTTGTCGCCCATGTGATAGCCGTGATCGGCGCCGATGATGGTGATGGTATTGCCCGCATGTTCGGATGCCTGCAGCGCATCCCAGACCCGCCCGATATGGTAATCCGCATGGCTATAGGCCGAGAAGTAATTGCGCACGGTCTTGCGCCAGAAGCGGTCATTTTTCAGGTCCAGATTGGGCGGGAAGGACCGTCTGGCAAACGCATCATCGGGTGCCTCCCAGCCTTCGGGCATGGTGAAAGCGTCCTCGTCATACATCTCCTTGAAGCGCGCGGGCGTCTTGAAGGGCGGATGGGGGTTATGGAAACCGGCCTCGCGGTAGAAGGGCGCGGGGCCTTGGTAGCTGGTGAGAAACTCCACCGCATCCTGCGAGGAGAAATGGTCATAATAGCGGCTGTCATCGCGCGGGTCGGTGGTGCCGATGCCGCGCCCGCCGCCGCCGTAATCCTTGGAGGGCGCCGAGGAGCGCGGACCAAAGAGGCAGGGATGGGCCTCATGCGAATAAAGCGCCTCGTGGATTTCGGGCGGGCGCGGGATATAGCCGTGATGCAGCTTTCCAGCGGTCGCGCAATAATAGCCCGCCGCCTTCAGCCGATAGGACCACATCTGGTCGGGGCGCAGAAGTTCGAAGATCTCGCTGTAATTGTCGAAGATACCCGTCTGATGCGGGGCCAGCCCCGAGAGGAAACTGGCCCGCGACGGCCCGCAGACCGGCACCTGACAATAGGCCTGATGGAAGGCCGTGCCTTGGGCGCAGATCCGGTCCAGATTAGGGGTCTGCAGCCTGACACCGAAGACATCGCGAAAGCGCCAATAGGCGAAGGCGTCATCAAGGCTGATAAAGAGGATATTGGGGCGGCTCATGGGGTCACCTGCAGATTGCTGGGCATCACCGGCAGCCGCGAGGACAGCGCATAGCGGTGCAGATGGCGGCCCTCTTGCAGCAGGCTCGGGCGCGACCAGACCTCACGCAGCGCGCCGCGATTGGCGGGGCGGTCATCACCTGCGGGCGGCAGGCTTTGGCCAAAGGCATAGTCCAGATGCAGCGCGGAGCCTGTTGGCACGCGATCGCAATCCAGCACCACAAACTGCCCGCCCGCGCGATGCGGCCCGAGCCCGATCGCGGTGATCTGCGCGCCATTGTCACAGCCAGAGAGCGTAAAGCCATGATGCGGCTGGGTTTCGTCAAATTCCAGCGGCCCGAGGGTGGCAAATTCCGCAAAGATACGTGGGCCATCCACCAGCACCTGCCGCAGGCTGGGGCAGTGCCATTTGCCACCATTCTGCACGGTCTCGATAGCACAGGCCTCAAGTTCATCCAGCCAGAGCCGGTCTTCGGGCAGGATCGTCGCCACCGTCTCGGGCATCAAGCGCAGCATATAGCTGGGGCTGGCCAGAATAATCCCCAAAGCGGGCTCATAGATCTCCAGCCGCCCCTCGGCCAGGATCACCTCGGAGGTGCCATCGGTGCGGCTGCCAGCCTTCTGGCATAGGCTCACATGCGGCAGGCTGGAGTGTCCCGCAGCCCTTGCCACCTGCGGCCTGAGCCATTGGATCACCTCGCTATAATGGGCCTGAGCCTCCAGCTCCAGCATCTCGGGCGCGCCCGCCAGAAGATCCAGCGAGATCCGGTCGATAAACAGCGACTTCCCCCAAGGGGCCAGAGCCTCTTTCGCCTGTGCGATACGCTGGAACAGCCTCTGGTAGATCGCCGCCTCCGGCAGGGATTCCGCCGCGGTGATCCCCGCCTGCGGCTGCGACAGAGCAATCACATTCCGCAGCGCATGATGGCGCGCGCGGGCCGAGGACAGGCTGGCCACGCCCTGCGCCGTGGCGCCATAGGGCGCGCTGTCCTGCGACAGGGCCTCATCGCGGATATGGTAGTCGAAACGCTCGGGCAAGGGGCGCGGCACCCCCGCCGAGGCCCCCACGCAGGCCATACCCAAAGCCACATCAGGCGTCTGCGCCAAGGTCACCCCGTGACGCTCCTCGAACCCCATCACCTGCCCGCGATATTGGTCGGACAGGTAGCGCAGGCTCTGCCCGTCATCGATCAGCTGCCAGACATTGCCCAAGGTGCGGGGTTTGCGGGCGGGCCCATTCTGGAGTGGGCGGGAAGCATCGGGCATGACAATTTCCTTTTGCGCCTCGGGCGCGGATATTTCCGGAACGGAACCGGCAGGGCGCGTCCTTTGCGCCCGAAGGCGGAAGGCGCGCTGGAAGGCGGGGATACGGGCGGCATGGCCACGATCGGACAAATGCCCCTCCATCACCTTGCGATACAGATACAGATCCTTGCGCCCCCGCGTCAGCCGGTAGAACAGCGCAGGCGTCAATGTGCCGTCAATCGCCGCGCCCATCACCGCTTTCAACTGCTCCATCCGGCGCAGGACCAGCGCGGTCTTATGCCCCTGCCCGAAGGCTTTCAGCGCGATCACGCTGTCTTGCGGCAGGCGTAGCGCCTGCTGTCGGTCGGGCGCAAGAAACGGATCATAGACCAGCCAGATGCGGTTGACGCCCGCAAGGGTCCGCGCCGCATCCGACCGCGGCAGCGTCCAATCCTGCGCACGACCAGGGGCAAAGCGGGTCTCCCACGGTACAAGACCAGCCGCCAGAGTGGTCTGCGGGCTGAAGGCCAGCACATCACAGCCCGGCGCCAGATCGGCAAAGGCCAGCGCGCCAAAGCCGCCCATAGAGGTGCCCGCCATGACCACGCGCTCGAAGCGGCGGAAAAAGCCCTGCGCGGCCAAAGCCTCCATCCGCGCAATCAGCGCCGCATCCCGAAACCATGTCGGCCCCTGTGCCACCACGCCCAGATGGCTGACACCGCTGTCACGCAGGAAATTCTCGGCCCATGCGCGGATGTCATAGCCCTTATAGCCCGCATCCGACAGGTTATCGAAAGTCACCACCAGCGTTTCGGGGCCACGATCCACATGGATCAGCGCATGATCTCCGATTTTCTCATAAAAACCGTCGCAACCGCCCGCCGGATAGATTTCGCGATACCATGCCGGCAGGATCTCTTCGGGTGCCTGTTTTTCGGGCAGGCGCGCATGATCCTCGGCGAGGTCTTCGGAATCAGTATCAGACATTGGATGCTCTATAAGAAACGGTCATGAATAGCGGTTTTGCGCATTCTAGCGACAGTTTTTCTTCGGTTCCAAGATTTACCAAGTTAAAACTTGACGCTTATACTGTGATTGCGACTTTCTAGCAGCGGACAGAGCCCGATGGATGCCAAGAACGACAAAGCCGCCCGCGCCGAGGCATGGCGGCAAACGCTATTGGCGCAGGCCGAGCAGAGCGGCTTTTTCGAGGATATAGGCCCCCTGCATAAGGCGATCTATATTCCCGCCACCGGCCCGAAAGCCGATACGCTGGTCGTCGTGTTCGACAATCTCGACGATACGCGCCAGAAGACGGACCGCCTGCCTTGGGCGGTGGATTTCATCTCGGCGCAGGGATGGTCGTCTTTGGGGCTGATGGCACATGGCGCGACATGGTATCGCGACCCCGCAGTCTGGGCGTTTTTCGAACAGCTCAAAAAGGACGGGTTCTTTGCCCTGTTCCGGCGGGTGGTCTTTTACGGCACCTCGATGGGCGGCTATGCGGCCTGTGCCTTTTCCGCCGCAGCGCCCGGCGCAACCGTGCTGGCCATCAATCCGCAATCGACCCTGTCACGCAGTGAAGCCTCCTGGGAGCGGCGCTTCCGTCCCGCTTGGCGCAATGATTTTTCGGGCCCCTACGGTTTTGCGCCGGATATGATCGGTGCGGCAGAAAAGGTCTGGATGTTCTATGACAGCCGCATCGCCGCCGATGCGGCCCATGTCGCGCTTTTCCGCGGGCCGCAGGTCGAAAAGGTCAAATGCCCCTTTATGGGGCATGGGATGCTGTCGGTCTGGCGCGATATGGGAATTTTGAAGCCCATCGTCTCGGCCTGCATCGAAGGACATGCCGACCGCCTCGGGATCGCGCGGCTTTTGCGCGCGCGGCACAGCTCTTTGACCTATAAGAAGCTTGTGCTGCAAAGCCTACAGAAGGCCGGAAAACACGCGAAGGTCGTGGCATGGTCGGATGCGGTCATGCGCGAGAAGAAAGGCCCCGTTTTCGTCAAGGCGCGACAGGCCGCGCTGGAGGCCCTGCCGCCGCGCAAGCGCGCGGCTCTGGCACAGCGCCGGATAGAACAGCGCCGGATAGAACGGGCCCGGATAGAACAGGCCCCGAAATGAGCGGCTGCTGTTCGGGACTGACCCGCCATACCGGCCATCGCGCCGCCACGCTGGCCCCGCACGCCTCCGCCGCGTTCCGCGCCAGTCTGATGCAAGATCTCTGCGAGATTGCGGGCGGGCTGTTCGAGATGGGCACCAATAGCCCGCGATATGCCGCCGACCTCTCCGGCCCTGCCCGACAGGTGCGGGTGTCGCCATTCCGCCTTGCCGCACGGCAGGTCACCAACCGGCACTTCGCCCGTTTCATCGCGGAGAGTGGCTATGTCACAGTGGCCGAGCGCGAGGGCTGGTCCTTTGTCTTCCACCTGTATGCCACCGAACAGGGCGCGCCGTTCGAGGGCCCTGCAGAGGCTCCGTGGTGGCGCGCGGTGCCGGGCGCGTTCTGGGCCGCACCACAGGGGCCCGGTTCGGACTGGCGCGATCGTCCCGATCATCCGGTGGTGCATGTGGCATGGGAGGACGCGCAGGCTTTTTGCCAGTTCACCGGCCTGCGCCTGCCCTTCGAGGCCGAATGGGAATGCGCCGCGCGCGGTGGTCTGGCCCGCAAGGCCTATCCTTGGGGAGAGGACGCGCTGCGCGAAGGACGGCACGGGCATAATGTCTGGCAAGGTCACTTTCCCACCGAAGACAGGGCCGAGGACGGCTTTGCCGGTCTGGCCCCTGTCGGGCAATATCCTCCCAATGGTTTCGGGCTTTATGATATGACGGGCAATGCATGGGACTGGTGCGCCGACTGGTTCGGCCCGTTGCCCCATGCGCAGATGCCACCGCTGCTTGATCCGAAGGGGCCAGCCAGCGGCGAGGAGCGTGTCATACGGGGCGGCTCGCATCTGTGCCACGCCTCCTATTGCGAGCGGTATTTCACCCATTCGCGCACCCGAACCACCCCCGACAGTTCCACAGGCCATATCAGTTTTCGCGTTGCCGCCGATCCGGAGACCACATCATGACATCCCCGCAGGCCAAAGACGCATGGGCGTCCGCCATGAATAACATCGGTGCCGATCAGGGGTTTTTCCGCCAGCTCGATGCCGAACATAAGGCGCTTTTCGTCGAAGGCGGGGACATATTGGTGGTGACCTTCGACAATCTCGATGATGCCCGCCAGCATCCCGAGGACCGTATGCCTTGGGGCGTCAAGTTCATTACCGCGCAGGGCTGGTCGGCCTTGGGGATCGGCGCGCATGGCTGGACATGGTATCGCGCGCAAGCGGTGCTGGACTTTTTCGACGAGCTGCGCGACAGCGGGTTTTTCGCAAAATTCCGCAAGGTGGTGTTTTACGGCACATCCATGGCAGGCTATGCCGCCTGCGCCTTTTCCTCTGCCGTGCCGGGGTCCATCGTCATCGCGCTCTCGCCACAGGCCACGCTGGATCGCGACATCACCGGCGGCTGGGAGCCGCGCTTCAGGGGCGCGTGGCGGCGGGATTTCAGCGGGCGTTACGGCTATGCACCCGATCAGGTGGCCTGCGCCAAGGCGGTCTGGCTGTTCCATGACCCGTTCGAGCGTGAGGATGCCGTGCATGCGGCGCTGTTCCGCGGCCCCAATATCCACCCCATCCGCTGCCGCCATCTGGGCCATAATATGGCCACCATGCTGACCAAGATGTCGGTGTTGAAACCGATCGTGTGCGGCCTTGTGGCCGAAGACCTGACCGAGGCGCAGGTCTATCACTATCTGCGCGCCCGCCGCCGGTTGCCGCTGTACCAGAAGGCACTGTTGACCCGTCTGCTGCAAAGCCGCCGGCAAGGGCTGGTCTACGGGTATACGCAGGCCGTGCTGCGCGACAGCCTGCCCGTCAAACGGCCGGTCTTTCTCAACCATTTCCTTGCCGCGGCAAAGGCGCTTGGCCGGACCGGACATCCGCCCGGCCTCTGACGCCTGTTCCACAATTCCGACATGCCGCGCCCGATCGCCGAGCCCGACTGGCGCCCCTTGTCGGCCAGCGGGCCGCGCTGCATCACCTGCGACACTCTGACGCAGGACACCCCCCTAAAGCGCCCGAACGGCCCACCGGATGGACGTCCCAAAGCCCTATTTCCTGATAAATACAATCAGGAAATAGCATCGATATATATCCGCTAACTCTTTTAATTTACTGATCAATCCACCGGCGCGACGCGGGTTTTCTGCTTATTTTATAGGCAGAAACGGGCAAAACTACAGGGAACCCGAAATGGACCGCAAAAGGGATTTTTGCGACATAAATCACGTATCCGTTATTTATCAATAAATTGACCCATGTCATGGAAGGAATGTAGCTCATTGTGAGCACAATTATTTCAGTGTTGAATTAGGAGGAAAGATCCGTGTCCATTCCTGTTGGAAAGATTGCGTTCAGCCCCGAGATCGAAGAGTATCTTCGCACAGACCGTGCAACAGTTTCCGTAAAAAGCACCAATTTTACCGATGTATCGGCGGTGGTTCTTTCCGAAGCGGATATTGATGCCGGTCTTCTCGACCATGTGCAGGCACTGGGCTTCAATATTCCGGTTTTTGCCGTCTCGGACGAAGACCCAAATACCACGCCCGGCCTGAAAGGGCTGACCGGCGTTCTGGCGCGCGAAGAAAACAATGTCGAGTATTTCGGACGTATGGTCGAAGTGGCGGCAGCCAAATTCGACCATGATGTTCTGCCGCCCTTCTTCCGCGAACTCACCCAATACGAGCGGGAAGGCTATGCCCAGTTCGACTGCCCCGGCCATCAGGGCGGACAGTTTTTCCAGCGCCACCCCGCAGGCCGCCGCTTCTATGAATTCTATGGCGAGAACCTGTTCCGCACGGACCTGTGCAATGCCGATGTGAAGATGGGCGATCTGCTGATCCATGAAGGGCTGCCCAAACAGGCCGAAATGCACGCCGCCCGTGTGTTCAATTCGGATTGCACCTATCTGGTGCTCAACGGCACTTCGACCTCGAACAAGATCGCATTGAACGCCATCCTGACCCCCGGGGATCTGGTGCTGTTTGACCGCAACAACCATAAGTCGGTCCATCACGGCGCGCTCTTCCTGTCGCAGGCGACGCCGATCTATCTGGAAACCGCGCGCAATGCCTACGGGCTGATCGGCGGGATCGACGAGCATTGCTTCGAGGAAAGCTATATCCGCGAGCGGATCGCACGGATCGACCCCGAGCGGGCCAAGGCCGAGCGCCCGATCCGGCTGGCCGTGATCCAGCTTGGCACCTATGACGGCACCATCTACAACGCGCGTCAGGTCATCGACCGTATCGGCAAGCTGTGCGACTATATCCTGTTTGACAGCGCCTGGGTCGGCTACGAGCAGTTCATTCCGATCATGTCGGATTGCTCGCCGCTGCTTCTCGATCTCAAACCCGAGGATCCCGGCATCATCGTCACCCAGAGCGTGCATAAACAGCAGGCCGGGTTCTCGCAGGCCTCGCAGATCCACAAAAAGGACGCGCATATCGCCTCGGAGCCGCGCTATATCAATGGCGACCGCTTCAACAATTCCTACATGATGCATTATTCGACCAGCCCGTTCTATCCGATGTTCGCGGCGCTGGAGGTGAACGCGAAGATGCATGCCGATGGCGGCGGCAAACGGCTTTGGGCCAATGCGCTGCGGGTCGGCATCGAGGCGCGCAAGATGATCCTGCGCCAATGTTCGATGATCCGTCCTTTCGTGCCCAAGAAGGTCTATGGGCGGCTGTGGGAAGATGCCCCGACCGAAGAAATCATGAACGACCGCGCCTATTTCGCCTTCGATCCCGAAGACGACTGGCATGGGTTCGAGGGCTACAAGAAGGGGCAGTATTTCGTTGACCCGAACAAGCTTCTGCTGACCACACCGGGGCTGAAGGTCGAAAGCTTCGATTACGAGGATTTCGGTATTCCCGCGAATATTCTGGCGAATTTCCTGCGCGACAACCATATCATCAACGAGAAGGCCGATCTCAACTCGATCCTGTTCCTGATGACGCCTGCCGAGCTGATCACCAAGATGCAGAATCTGGTGGCCACGCTGATCCGCTTTGAAGAGGCCGTACAGCAGGACCAGCCCTTGGCGCGTGTTCTGCCCGGGATCTATACCGAGCATGCGGCCCGCTATCGCGGCTACACGATCCGGCAGCTCTGTCAGGAAATGCATGATTTCTACAAGGACAAGAACGTCAAGCAGATGCAGAAGGCCATGTTCCGCGAGCCGAATTTCCCGCCGGTGCGCCGCCCTGCACATGAGGCAAACTGGGACTTCCAGCGCGGCAATGTGGATCTGGTGCCGTTGAGCGAGATTTCGGGCCGCATCTGTGCCGAAGGGGCGCTGCCCTATCCGCCGGGCATCCTGTGTGTCGTCCCCGGCGAAGCCTGGACCGACCTGACGCGCGATTACTTCCTGACCCTTGAGGAAGGCATCAACAAACTGCCCGGTTTCGCGCCCGAATTGCAGGGCGTCCACCTGAAAACCGAGGCCGACGGATACATCCGCGCCTATGGTTACGTGCTTAAAAATTAAGGAACCCCGTAATGGCACATAAACAAGAAAACCGGATGGGCCTTGTCTCGTTAACCACGATCACGGTGGTGAACATGATGGGCTCCGGCATCATCTTGCTGCCTGCGAACCTTGCGCAGGTGGGCAATATCTCGGTCCTGTCATGGATTGTCACCGCCATCGGTGCCATGCTTCTGGCCTATGCGTTCGCACGGGCGGGCACCTATTCCAACCACCAAGGCGGGATGGGCGGCTATGCCGAATATGCGCATGGCCGGTCCGGCAACTTCATGACCAACTATACCTATTTCGTGTCGCTGGTTATCGCCAATGTGGCGATTGCGGTCACGACGGTGGGCTATGGGGCCTCGTTCCTTGGGGTGGAACTTTCACCGCTGATGACGGGATTGCTGACCATCGGCTGCCTGTGGCTGGCTTCGGTGCTCAATTTCGGCGGCCCGAAGATCACGGGGAAGCTGGGCACCTTTACCGTCTGGGGCGTGATCCTGCCGGTGGCGGGTATCGCCCTTCTGGGCTGGTTCTGGTTTGACCCCAGCCGCTATGTCGCGGCATGGAACCCCCATGACATGCCGACCTTCCAGGCGTTGAGCGCCTCGATCTCGGTCACGCTCTGGGCGTTTCTGGGGCTGGAATCGGCCAGCGCCAACGGCGATGCGGTGGAAAACCCCAAACGCAATATCCCCCTTGCCGTGCTAATCGCGACCGGCATCACGGCGTTGCTGTATATTGCCTCGACCAGCGTGATCGCGGGGATCGTGCCGATTGACCAGCTTGCGGCCTCGAATGCGCCGTTCGGCCTGGTTTTCGCCCAGATCATGGACCCGACCGTGGGCAAGATCGTGATCGGCCTGATGGTGATCTCGTGCTTCGGTTCGCTGCTGGGCTGGCAGTTCACCATTGCCGAGGTGGCGCGGTCTTCGGCTGTTACGGGCTATTTCCTGCCCTTCTTCGCCAAAGTCACCCAATCCGGCGCGCCGATCGTCGGGATCTGCGTGATCACGCTGGCGCAAACGGCACTGTCGCTGATGACCATCAGCCCCACGCTGAACACACAATTCTCCTTGCTGGTCAATCTGGCGGTGATGACCAACCTGATCCCCTATATCCTGTCGATGTCGGCACTCAGCTCGTTGCAGCATGCCGAGAAAGTGCCGGATTCTGCGGCGCGGACCACCAATATCGTGGCCATCATCGCCGCCCTCTACAGCCTTTATGCGCTTTATGCCACGGGCACGCAGGCAATGATGTATGGCGGTCTGGTGACCTTTGCGGGATGGGTGCTGTTCAGCCTTGTGGCCGCGCGGCTCAATCACCGTCCCGTGCGTCAGCCGGGCACGGGCGAGACAGCCGCAACCCCCGATGCCAACGGCACCTATACCGCCGTGGCCGCCAGTGCGCAGAAAGCCGTGCTGGAAGAAAGCCGCTAATCCGGCGCGTACCGGATCTGCTTGCACAGACCTCTTGCAACGGGCCCTTCGGGGCCCGTTTCCTATGGCGCTTGACAAAGGATGGTTGGCGAAGCGGGCTTAGTAGCCGCGCAGGCGATCGACCAGATAGGTCAGTGCCGCCCCGTCCCGCAGCTCTCTTGCGGTCTGCACGACCTGCTCGGCCACGACGTCTGGCAAAGAGTCACTGGCCACATGCGGCGTGATCCGCAGCAGCGGATGTGTCCAGAACGGATGATCTTGCGGCAGCGGTTCGGTGCGGAACACATCCAGCGTCGCACCCGCCAGCTGCCCCGACTCCAAGGCGGCCAGCAAATCGGCCTCGACCAGATGTTCGCCCCGACCGATCTGCACCAGATAGGCTCCCTGCGCCAGACAGGCGAAAAGCGCGCCCTGCAGCACATTCTCGGTGGCAGGGGTCAAGGGCAGCACATTGACCAGATAGCGCGCCTCCTGTGCGGCCTCCCGCATGGCCTCGGGGCCAAAACAGTATTCCACCCCTTCGATGCGGGCCGCGGTCTCGGGCAGGGACCGGCAGGCCACCCGCACCCTGAACCCCAAGGCCCGCATCGCGCGCGCCACGGCCCGCCCCATCGTGCCATGCCCCAGCACCGCCACCACAGACGCCGCAGGTGCTCGCAAGGGCAGCGGGGCCCAGCACCGCGCCTGCGCCTGCGTGGCCAGCGCGCCAAAGGACCGTTCGTGATGCAGCACCTCATGGGCCGCGAAACCGGCCATGAGATCGGCCTGATGCGGGTCGCGCACCCGCGCGATCTGCACGGGCGGGCGCGGGCCTTGCCCCTCAAGCCCCGGATGCGCCAGAAGCGCATCCACCCCCGCCCCGATCGACATCGCCAAATGCAGGTTCGGATAGGGCGCAAAGGCCGTGTCTTCGGGCAGCCAGCAGATCGCGAAGCGGATCGCGGACGGATCGGTCACCTCCTCGGGGCGACAGAGCACGACATCGGCACCTTGCGCATGCAAGGCCGCGCCATACAGCGCCTCAAGGTCCAGAGTCTGGCTCAGATAGACGCCGTGAATGACCGTCTCGGGCATTGTCATGTTCCTTCTGTGCGGACTGTTTCGGCTTTTTGTTGCACAATCGTATAATTGATGCCAAGGAGAAACTCCCAACGCCTCTGCGAGTGTAGCATGACCCACTTCCCACCAAGCAAGACGGGCATCAACGATCTGACGCGCCGGATCGATGACAAGGTGGCCGAGATCGCCCCGCATCTGGTCGCGCTGCGCCGCGACATCCACGCCCATCCGGAAATCGGCTTTGAAACGCAGCGGACGGCGGATCTGGTCGCGCATGAATTACGGCAGATGGGGCTTGAGGTCACCACCGGTATCGGACGCACCGGCGTGATTGCCGAGATCACGGGGGCCCTGCCCGGCCCCTGCCTGATCCTGCGCGCCGATATGGATGCCCTGCCCATCGATGAGCGCACGGATCTGCCCTTCGCCTCGCAGATACAGGGCGCGATGCATGCCTGCGGACATGATATCCATACATCGGCCCTGCTGGGGGCGGCCTATGTGCTCAGAGATCTGACACAAGAGCTTGCCGGACGGGTGCGACTGGTGTTCCAGCCTGCCGAGGAAACCGTTGAAAGCGGTGCCGCCGCGATGATCGCAGACGGGGCTGCGGAGGGCGCCGATATGGCCATCGCCTTCCACAACCAGCCGGAACTCCCCGCAGGAGAGCTGCGCCTGATCCACGGCGCCAGCACCGCCTCGAGCGATGAATTCTGCGTGACGGTTCTCGGGTCTTCGGGCCATGCCGCGCGGCCACATCTTGCGCTGGACCCGATCGTGGCCTGCGCGCATATCATCACACAGTTGCAGACCATCGTGTCGCGCCGGATGGACCCCGCCGACCCGATGGTGCTGACCATCGGCCAGATCGCGGGCGGGTTCACCGAAAATATCATCCCCGATAGCTGTAGCTTCAAAGGCACGATCCGTTGCCGCTCGGCACAGACCCGCGACATGGCCGAGGAACGCTTCCGCCAGATCTGCACCGATACCGCCCGTGCGCTCGGGGTCCGGGCCGAGGTCACCTATCTGCGCGGTGCGCCTGCGTTGCAAAATGACAAAACGCTGGTCGACCGTGCCCTGACCAGCCTGAGCGCGCATTTCGGCACCGCTCCCCATACGCAGACGGGCACCGATTTCGGAGCCGAGGATTTTTCCTATTTCTCCGAACGTCTGCCCGCGCTGCAATTCCATGTCGGCTCGGGCCAGCCCGGTCGGGATGACCGCCTGCACAATTCGGATTACCAACCCGATGAAAGCGCCATCACGCTTTCGGCAAGAGCCCTCAGCCGGTTGGCCGCCGATTTCCTAAGCCCTGCGCGATAAGCGCGATTGGAGGACCCTTTCAATGACCACCATCACTCTCCTCGACGGCGGCATGAGCCGCGAATTGCAACATTGGGGGGCCGAACTGCGCCAACCCGAATGGTCGGCGGTCGCGCTGATCGAAACCCCCGAGATCGTGCAGGTCGCGCATGAGGCCTTCCTGAAAGCCGGTGCGCAGGTCATCACCACCAATAGCTATGCCGTCGTGCCTTTCCATCTGGGCGAAGAGCGCTTTGCCCGCGATGGGGCCGCTCTGGCAACCGATGCCGCCCGTCTGGCCCGCGCCGCCGCCGACAAATTCCCGGGCGCGCGCGTGGCAGGCAGCCTGCCGCCGCCCTGCGGCTCCTATATGCCCGAAGCTTTCGACGCGGCCATCGCCCGCCCGATCCTCGACATGCTGGTCGGCGCGATGCAGGACAAGGTCGATCTGTGGGTGGCCGAAACGCTCAGCAGCCTTGCCGAGGCCCGCTGTGCCGTCGCCGCCGCCAAATCCAGCGGCAAGCCGGTCTGGCTGTCCTTCACCCTGCATGACAGCGAAGGGGCACTGGACCAGCCTCCGGCCCTGCGCAGCGGTGAGAGCGTCGCGGAGGCTGCCCGTCTGGCGCAGGAACTGGGGGCCGAGGCGCTGCTGTTCAACTGCTCCATGCCCGAAGTCATGGAACCCGCCATCAAGGCCGCCCGTGCCGCCTTTGGCGACGCACAACTGCCGATCGGCATCTATGCCAATGCCTTTGAATCGCAAGATGATGACGGGGCCGCCAATGAAGTGCTCTCGCAGGTTCGCAAGGATCTGACGCCGGCGGGCTATCTGCAATGGGTCGATCAGTGGATCGCGGCAGGGGCCACGATGGTGGGCGGATGCTGCGGGATCGGCTCGGAGCATATCGCAGCGATTGCCGCGCATCTGGCGCAGAAAGCCTGAGCGGGCTCTGACGCACATCCCGACTGGCGCCCCGCAGGTTTTCCCTCGCGGGGCGTTTTCTGTTACGATGGCGCCGGTGTCCTGCCGGACGCCCCGCGGGGGGGCTATCAGGGCAGATCATCCCAAAACCCGGATCATCCCAAAACCCGGATCATCCCAGAGCCCGGATCATCCCAGAGAATGCGCCGAAAGCCCGTAGATCTGTAGCCCGTCCTGCGGGCGCCGCATCACGCCATTGCGCATTTCGGTGACGGTATCGAAGACCCCGAGTCCCGCCGATGCCAGAAAGGCCGCGAATTGCTCGCTTTCAACCGGCGTATCCAGACGGGCGAACTGGCCCTCCAGCGCCTGTAGGAGCGGAGTTGCCAGCTGCATGGCGATGCGGTCATTCTCGGCCACAAGCGGCCCGATCACCACGCCCTTTCCGAAGTCGCGTTTGAGCGCATAGCCCACCACCCGACCCTCTCGCAGGGCCACCATCCCGTCGGAAAGCCTCACGAACATCTCCAGCATCGCATGACGATCGGCCCCGTAGGCATGGCTGTCAAGCGCGTGGATCTGCGCCAGATCGGCAGGCTCCAGCGGGCGCACCTCCAGCCCCGGCACAGCGGTGGGCGGCCGCATGGGCCGCACGATACCCTGATGCTGCCAGATCGTGCCCACCGGCACGAAACCGGCATATTCATAAAGACGGTAGGCTGCACGGGTGGCAGACAGCCGCAGGTCGCGGCCTTCACAATCGCGCATGATCCGCCGCAAGAGGCGCGCGCCTGCCCCGTAGCTTTGCAGACGCGGTGTGGTGATCATCATCCCGAACATGGCGTAATCCTCGCCCACCGGAAAATACATCGCCGACCCCAAGGGACGTCCGATTCCGTCTATCGCCAGATAGCCCCGCCCGAGCGCCAGAAACACATCCAGATCCCGCGCGCGATGGGGCCAGAACACCGAGACCGTCAGTTCGTGCAGCGCCTGCCGGTGCGCGGGGGTCAGCGTGATGATATCGGCTTTATAGCTATCGATCTGAATGGAATTCTCGTCGGCCACATGTTGATGCGCCATGAAATCAATATACCGCGTTCTTGCCGCCTGAGGCATCGTTTCGGAACACGGACCAATCGTGGTATTGCGGCTCATGCACCCTTCCTCATCAATAGGTCGCGACCAGTCTAAACGACAAAACAAAGCCGTTTATACCGTATCTGCGCGCCAGTTGATAGATTCTGCTGGAGTGATGCTTTTTGTCGCGATGCCCTGCCCCCGACGGGACAGGGCCGGACAGCAGGGCGTGTAAAGGCTGTGGGGCCGTGCCCTAGAGGGTGAAGGCCGCGACGAAGGCCGCAACGGCTGCATCGCTATCGCCCTGCGCCCATGCCTCCAGCCCGACAGGCCCATGATAGCCCATCGCCTGCAAGCCACGGGCGATGACCGGATAATTGATCTCGCCAGTGCCCGGCTCGCAACGACCGGGCGTGTCGGCTACCTGCAGCTCGCCGATCCAAGGCAGGGATTTCTCGCACCAGCGCAACAGATCCCCCTCCCCGATCTGCGTATGATAGAGGTCGAGATTCATCCGCAGCTCGGGGCGGTCAATCGAAGACACAAGCGCCAGAACATCCCCCGTCGCCCCGAAAGGACAGCCCGGATGGTCCATTTGGTTGAGATTTTCCAAGGTAAAGACCACGCCCTCCTCGGCGGCCAGATCGCAGATCCGCTCGAGCGTGTCGCGAGCTTTCAGCCACATCGGCCCCGTGACCGTCTCGTGCCGCCAGATCGGCAAACCGCCCTCGCCCAGACCGGTGCCGTGCAGATTGAGCCGACGCACGCCAAGCCGCTTGCCCACCTTGATCGTCTCGCGGGCCGAGGCGAGGAGCAGATCCGCCCCCTCCGCATCGGCCAGCCGTCCTTCGAGATAGCCGTTCATGATCGTATAATCGGCCCCCACCGCTTCGAGCTTGGCCAGATCGTGATCGGGCCAGTTCCAAAGCCCCACGCCGAGACCTTGCTCGGTCAGGCGCGCGGCGCGCCATTCGATGGGTTTGTCGCGCCAGAGCATCTCGGCGCAGGCGGCAAGCTGGAAAGGCTGTGTCATCCTAGGGTCTCCAACAGGCATGAAATCGCAGGCTCAGGCCCCGACGGTCTCGGGGTGCGGGGACGGGACGAGATCGAATCCGACCTCTTTCGCGATCCGTTTGAGCGTATGCAACCCGAGGGTCTGATACAGGAGCGGATTGCGTTCATGGGGGTCTTGCTCTGCCTCGATCACGATCCAGCCGTCATAGCCGTTCTGCCGGAGGATCCGCAGAAGCGGCGCGAAATCGACCGCGCCCTCCTGATCGCCGGGTACGGTGAACGCCCCCGCCCGCACGCCTTGCAGGAAGGAGAGGTTTTCAGCACGCACCTTGGCCGTGATCTCGGGGCGGATATTCTTGGCATGGAAATGCGCGACGCGCTTGATATGGCGGGCCAGCACCAGTGCCGGATCGCCACCGCCGAAGGCGCAATGGCCCGCATCGAACAGCAGATGGGTTGCGGGACCGGTGGCGGCCATGAAAGCATCGATATCTGCGGGGCTTTCCACAACGGAGCCCATATGGTGATGATAGGCCAGCGTCACGCCCTCGCCCGCCAGATAGGCCGCAAAGGCTTCCATCTTGGCCCCGAACCCGGCCATTTCGGCGGCGTTCAGCACGGGGCGGTCATTGACGGGTGTCAGGGGCTGTCCGTGGACGGTATTGGAGCATTCGCACACGATGCAGACCTTGCAGCCATTGTGTTTGAGTTTGGCCAGATGCCCCTGAACGGCTGCGATTTCCTCTTCCACCGAGCGGGTCAGGAGTTCGGTGGAATACCAGCCCGAGATGAAAACGAGCCCGTATTGCGCCAGCAGACTGCGCAGGGCTTCGGGGTCGTCCTGCGGCCAGCGATGGCCGTTCTCGATCCCGTCGAAGCCGATCAGACGGCCCGCCTCGTCAAGGATGCGCGCGGTGGGGATATCCGCGCCGATGGACTGGTCGTCATCATTGGCCCATGCGATGGGGTTGGTGCCGAATTTGATCATGGAACTCTCCTTTTACGGTTGCGGGCCGCGATTGGGGGCATCGAGCCCCCTGCACGCGGCGTCGGAGCCCCCCTGCGGGGGCCCTCCGGCGCGCATGTCAGTTGACGGTCTGCTGTCGGGTGATGTTGTCGATGTAACGCTGATAGGCGGCGGCACGGTTGGGGGCGTGGCCCGTGGCGGGAATGGCGACATCCCAGAACTGCCCGGCCTCGCCGGCCGTGGTCTCGATACCGGTGCCGGGGAAGTCTTTTGCCGTGGTCTCGATCACGATCACGGTCGGGAGATCGCGGGTGCGGGCCAGTACCAGCTGCGCCTCCAGGTCCTTGATATCTTTCGCCTTCACCGCATATGCGCCCATGGATGCCGCATGGGCCGCATAGTCGATCCGCGGCTGGGCCTCGATGGTGCAATCGACATACATATTGTTGAACGGATTGCCGCCGCAGCCCAGCGTCTGCAGGCGGTTGATACAGCCATAGCCCGCATTATCGGTCAGCACCACGGTGAAGGGGATACGCCGCATCACCGCTGTGGCCAGTTCCGAATTGGCCATCATATAGGAGCCGTCGCCCACAAAGCAGATCACCTCGCGGTCAGGATTGGCAAGTTTGAGCCCCATGCCGCCTGCGATCTCGTAGCCCATGCAGCTATAGCCATATTCCATGTGATAGCCGCCCTGCATTGGCTGCCAGAGCAGCTTGAGCGCGCCGGGCATGGTGCCGGCGGCGCACATCACGATGCTTTCGGGGGCGGCGCGCTGGACCGCACCGATGACTTCGGCATCAAGAGGGCGTTCGCCTGTCGCCCGCTCGTCGCTGCGGTCGCGGCAATGATGCGTCACAGCGCGCAGCCAATCCTCGCGCGCGCTCTGGTCGGCCTCCCCGGCGCGATACTCCCCAAGCCCTGCCGTAAGCGCCGCGAGCGCCACTTTGGCATCGGCCATCAGGGGCTCGGCCCCATGTTTCACCGCATCATAGGCCGCGACATTGATCGACAGACGCCTTGCCCCGGGATTGGCAAAGAGCGTGCGCGAGCCGGTGGTGAAATCCTGCAGCCGCGTGCCGATCCCGATCACCAGATCAGCGCGGCGCGAGGCGGCATTGGCGGCAGCCGAGCCATCGACACCGGAGGCGCCAAAATTCATCGGGTGGAATTGCGAGAGCGCCGACTTGCCCGCCTGCGTCTCGACGACGGGGATATTGTGGCGGGTGGCAAACTCGGCCAGCATGGCCTCGGCCCGGGAATAGATCACCCCGCCGCCTGCGACGATGACAGGGCTTCGGGCCGCGCGGATCATCGCAATGGCGTTTTCCAGCTCGCGCGCATCGGGCGCGGGGCGGCGGATATGCCAGGTTCTGGGGGTGAAGAATTCGGCCGGGTACTCATAGGGTTCCGATTGCACATCCTGACAGAAGGCCAGCGTGACGGGGCCACAGGAGGCCGGATCGGTCATTGTGGCCAGCGCGCGGGGGAGCGCTGTAAGCAGATGTTCGGGCCGCGTGATCCGGTCGTAATAGCGCGAAACGGGGCGCAGGCAGTCATTGGCCGAGAGCGTGCCATCCTCGAAGGCTTCGACCTGTTGCAGCACCGGATCGGGGCGGCGATTGGCGAAGACGTCACCGGGGATCAGCAGGATCGGCAGGCGGTTCACATGCGCAAGTGCTGCCGCCGTGACGAGATTGGTGGCCCCCGGCCCGATGGAGGAGGTCACCGCCATCGCGCGGCGGCGGGCCAGTCCCTTGCTATAGGCCAGCGCCGTATGGGCCATCGTCTGTTCATTCTGGCCGCGCCATGTCGGGAAATCTGCACCGATCTCCTCGAGCGCCTGCCCCAAGCCCGCGACATTGCCGTGGCCGAAGATCGCCCAGATCCCCTCGATATACCGCTCGCCCTCGGGCGTCAGCTGCACGCTGAGCCATTTTACCATCGCCTGTGCGGCGGTCATACGGATCGTGCCCATAGTCATCTTCCTTTGCTGTGCCCCCGTTCAAGGGGCCCCGTCTTCGGGTGGGGGTCGCGCGCGCCGCAGGGATTGACCCCGCGGCGCGCGCGCATCGGCGGCTTCGCCCCCGCTGGGGCGCGCCGGTGCTGTGGCTATTCGGCAGCAACAGCGGTCGCTGCCGCCCGCGCCTTGTCCCAGATATCTACGAGACGGGCATAGCGGGTGGCCATTTCAGCCACGGCCTCGTCATCCCCCATCCGTCCCGCCAACCAGTCACGCGCCACCGAGCCGAAGATCGTGCGGCCCACGGCAAAGCCCTTGACCAGCGGAAAGCCTGCGGCGATCTCGAAGCTTGCCGCCAGTTCGGCTTCGGGCGCATCCAGCCCCAGCACGACAATGCCACGGGTATGGCGGTCATGTGCCTCGATGGCATCGCAGGCCTTGGCCCATCCGGCCTGCGATGCCAAAGGCTCCAGCTTCCACCAATCGGGATAGATCCCTTCGGCATAGAAGCGCCGGATCAGATGGGCCGTGGTGTCGTCATCGGTCGCGGCCACTTTCGACGGGATGATCTCGAGCAGGAATTCGAGGTTGTTCCGCCGCGCGGCCGCATAGAGTTTACGGACCCGATCCAGTTGTCTGGCCCAGATGTCGGCATCATCCTCGGGGTGACAGAAACACAGCACTTTCACCACATTCTCGCGCGCCCATTCCTTCAGCCCGCCACAATCGGGGCCAAGCTCGGGTTCAAGCTCCAGCGGGCGCGAGCCGGGCCATTCGCAGGGACGCCCGATCCACAGGCCCGTGCCCGAGGCGGCATGCAACGCATGGCGACCGATACGGTTGTCGCACAGGATCCCGTAGCCCGAGCGGCCTTGCTGGACCTTCAGCGCGGCCTCGAGGCACAGCTCTTTGAAGGCGCCCCCCTTCTTCAGCGTATAGCCCTCCATCTCTTCAAGCTGCATACGGTGGTCGAAGGCGAAGACCCGCATCTCCGAGAAATCACCGCCATGACTGCGATGGCGATTGGTGGCCCAATGGATCTGCTCGAGATCGCGGTCATTGCGCAGATCGGGCTGTGTGACGCCGCGGCTCAGAAAGAAGTCGAGTTCTTCTAGCGAGGGATAGGCCGGCGTGCAGCCGTGGCGCGAGACAGCAAAGGCCCCGCAGGCATTGGCATATTCCAGCGCCTTGGGCCAGGTTTCGCCCTCCAGCCAGCCCTTGAGAAGCCCCGAGAAGAACCCGTCGCCCGCGCCCAGCACATTGAACACCTCAATCGGGAAGCCGGGGCCGGTCTGGCCCCCGTCAAGGCTGTCGGGGATCGCGCCTTCAAAGGCCGCAGCGCCCGCCGCCCCGCGTTTGCAGATCAGCGTGGCGTTCGACACCGCCCGCACAGCCTTGAGCGCCGCGATGGTGTCGGTCGTGCCGCCCGCGATGTGGAACTCTTCTTCCGTGCCCACGATCAGGTCGAAATAATGCAGGCTCTTCTGTAGCTTGGCGGTAACAGCGGCAGATTCCACAAAGCGGCTTTCGCCCTCGCCATGACCTGCCACCCCCCAGAGGTTCGGACGGTAATCGATATCGAGCGCCGTCTTTGCACCATACTGCCGCGCCAGCTTCAGCGCCTTCAGGGTCGCCGCTTCCGTTTTGGGGTTCGACAGATGGGTGCCCGTGGCCAGAACCGACCGCGTCCGGGCAATCAGCCCCTCGTCGATATCCGCCTCGCACAGGGCCATATCGGCGCAATTCTCGCGGTAGAAGATCAGCGGGAACTGTTCCTCGTCACGGATGCCGAGGATGACCAGCGCCGTCAGACGCTCGGGATCGGTGCTCACCCCCTCGACATTCACCCCGTGACGCATAAGCTCCTCTCGGATGAAGCGGCCCATATGCTCGTCGCCCACCCGCGTGATCAGCCCCGAGCGCAGCCCCAGACGCGCCGTGCCGCAAGCGATATTGGTCGGGCTGCCCCCGATATATTTCTCGAAAGACCCCATATCTTCCAGACGGCCCCCGATCTGAGAGCCATAAAGATCAACGCCCGCGCGACCGATCGTGATTACATCCAACGTCTTCATAAGTCCCTCCCTGCGATCCGGCCTCCTCCGGCGGATCACGTCTTTAGAGTTCAATCCATTGCCCGCCCGAGCGCGCCATTGCATGGATCACCGTCTCGATCTCGTGGCCACGGGCAAAATCCGGCCCGCATGCAGGGCCGCCCGCAATGGCCTGTAACAGGTCGCGCGCCTCGACCACTTTCTGTTCGTTAAAGCCGAAATTGTGCCCCGCTGCGGGGCAGAATGCGCCGAAATCGGGCTGATCCGGCCCTGTCAGGTGGCGGGTAAACCCCGCCTCACCACGCCTGTGCAGCCAGAATTCGTTCATATGTTCCTGATCGAACCGCAGGCTGCCAAGGCTGCCGTGGATCTCCCATGCCAGATGGCATTTGCGCCCCCGCGCCACGCGCGAGGTGGCAAACGAGCCCTGTGCCCCCGATGCAAAGCGCAACATCGCCATTGCGCTATCCTCGTTTTCCACCGGCGTCATGCCCGTGGCCGAGGGGCGTGCGGGGATCGCGATATGGGTCTGCGCGCAGAGCCCCGCAACCGGCCCCATCAGCGCGATCATCTGGCTGACCAGATGGCAGCCAAGATCGCCCAACGCGCCCAGCCCCCCGTCTTGCAGCGTATGCCGCCAGGACCAGGGCAGATCGGGATCTGCCGCGTAATCCTCGTCATAGACGCCTCGGAAGCTGTAAAGCTGCCCCAGCGCGCCGTCCTCGACCAGCGCACGCATAGCCTGAAACGCCGGAGAACGCAGATAGTTATAGCCCAGCATCGTCACCAGATCGGGGCGGGAGGCGGCAGATGCGGCCATTTGCGCGGCCTCGTTCAGCGTCAGCGCCATCGGCTTTTCCAGCCAGACATGCTTGCCCGCCTCAAGCGCGGCACAGGCCAGCGGCAGATGCAGGCCGTTCGGGACGGTGATCGACACCACATCCACCAACGGATCCTCCATCACGCTCTGCCACGCCTCGCTGCTGCGGGCAAAGCCGAATTGCGGGGCCAAGGCGCGCGCCCTGTCGGGGACCGCATCACACAGCACTTCCAGCCGCGGGCGCGCACCGCCAAACACGGTGGCCACATTGTTCCACGCCATCGCGTGACATTTCCCCATGAACCCCGTGCCGATCAGGGCCACCCCCAACGGGGTTTCGGGCAGCATCGCTGTCATGACGGTCTCCGTTCTGCGCTGGATTTTCGGATGCCTCCGGGCAAAGCTGCCCGAAGGCCGTGGCCTAGATGGTGCCGCCAAGCGACCCTTCGAGGCTGGCCAGTTCCTGCCCGCCCGCCATCAGGTCCTGCAACTCGGCAGAGCTGATCTTGCCACGCTCCGCCGTGCCCAGTGTCTGGCCACGATTGAGCACGGTAAAACGATCCCCCACCGCCATGGCATGGCGCACATTATGCGAGATGAAGACCACCCCCACACCCTGCGCCCGCACACGGTCGATCGTGGCCAGCACGTTGGAGGTCTGGCGTACCCCCAGCGCCGAGGTCGGCTCGTCAAGGATCAGCACCTTCGCCCCGAAATAGACCGCGCGGGCAATCGCCACTGTCTGCCGCTCGCCGCCCGAAAGCGTGCCCACCGCCTGATCGGGGGCGCGCAGATTGATGCCCATCTTGCGCATCTCTTCCATCGTGATCTGGTTGGCGCTCTCGATATCGAGCCGCTTGAAAAGCCCCCGCCCCTTGGTCGGCTCGCGCCCCATGAAGAAATTGCGGGTGACAGACATCAGCGGGATCATCGCCAGATCCTGAAACACCGTGGCAATCCCCGCCTCCATCGCGTCACGCGGGCTGTTGAAGGACAGGGGCTTGTTGTCAAAGGTGATCGTGCCGGATGTGGGCTTGTGCACGCCCGACATGGTCTTGATAAAGGTCGATTTCCCCGCCCCGTTATCGCCCAGAAGGCAGTGACATTCTCCGGGGCGCACATTGAAGGTCACCCCGTTCAGTGCGATGACATTGCCGAAATGCTTGGTGATGTCTTTCATCTCGATGATCGGGGCCTGCGCCTCGGCCACGAAGCCATGATGGAACTTGCTATCCTGAAGGGTCATCTCAACGCTCCCCCGTCACACGTTTGCGGATCACATTGTTGAAGACCACAGCAATCAGCAGCATTGCGCCAAGGAACACCTGGAACCAGTCCTGATCGAAATTGGTATAGGTCAGGCCGATGGTCACCATGCCGAAGATGATCGCCCCGAAGAAGGCCCCGATCGCCGAGCCATAGCCCCCCGTCAGCAGACAGCCCCCGATCACGGCGGCAATGATCGCCTCGAATTCTTTCTGGAACCCGCGACGGGCATCGGTCGAGCCGGCATCGATCACGGTGATGATGGCCACAAGGCTTGCCGCCACAGCCGTCAGCATGAAGAGCGAGATCTTGACCTTGCGCACCGGAACGCCGGAATTCTTCGCGGCGTTGCTGTCGCCGCCCGTGGCAAAGATCCAGTTCCCGACAGGCGTGCGCAGCAGGATATAGGTTGCCACCAGCGCCAGCCCGATAAACCACAGCACCTCGACCGGAACGCCCGGCACTTTCGGTGCGCCGGATTTGAAACTGTCGATCAGGCCCGCTTTGGCAGCCCAGGCAAACAGGCCCTGAAAGGCATCGCCCGAAAAGACCGGGGTCAGGACATCCCCCTCGACCGCCTCACGCACACCGCGCAGCTGGGTCGAGCCGCCGGTAAACAGCTTCAGCCCCACCAGCGCCAGACCGCGCAGGATGAACAGCCCCGCCAGCGTCACGATAAAGGACGGCAGCCCCGTGCGCATCACGATGGCCCCATTCGCCGCCCCGATCGCTGCGGCAAATATCATGGTCAGCGGGATCGAGAAGATCAGCGGCAACCCCAGATTGACGGTGAAAACCCCGAAGATCATGCCCGCAAAGCCGACCATCGACCCGATGGACAGGTCGAATTCGCCGCCGATCATCAGCATGGCTGCGGCAATCCCCAAAATCCCGAGCTGGGCCGAGGGCGTGAGGAAGTTCATGATACCGGACAATGTGAACATCGTCCCATCGGCGGTCAGCAGGAAGAACAGCGTCACGAGGATCAGCCCCCCGATCGCGCCCAGTTCCGGTCGTTTCATGAGTTTGGTGGCAAACGACTCGGATTTGATCCGTTCGTCCGCCGCAATGGTGGCGTCCGTTGGCATGAATCCCTCCCATCATGCAGTCAGTTTTGGAGATAGCGGCCACAATCATGCTGTAGCCTGCCCTATGGCGTGGTGGTCATGGCAGAGCCACGAAGGCTCTGTATGTGACGCGCGGCCCTGAAACCGGCGGGTGTTCGGGGCGTGTCGCGCCGGATGCCCGGCACGGGGCCGGACATCCGGTTCCGAAACTTAGCGGATTCCCTTGGCCGCAAGGTCGATGACCTGCGCGGCCTTGTCTTTGGTGATCAGGTTCGGCCCCGAGGGCACGTCCCCTGCAGGCATCAGCCCGTATTTGGCATGCAGCGCAAGGAAGGAGACCGGCAGATAGCCCTGCAGGAACTGCTGCTGGTCGATCGCGAAAGCGGCATCGCCATCGGCCACCGATTGCAGGAAGGACGACGACATGTCGAAGGTCGCCACCAGCACATCATCGCGCCCAAGGGCCTTTACCGCCTTCACGGCAGGCTCCCCCACAAGCGGTGCCGAAAGACTGAGAACCGTGTTCACATCCGGATCGGATTCCAGCGCCGCACGCACCTTTGCCTGCACCTCTGCCGGATCGGTCATGGTCGGGATCACCGCAACCGGATGACCGAACCCTTCGGCAAAACCAGCGCAGCGCTGATCAAGCGAGACATTGCCCACTTCCTGATTGACGCAGATGCCCTTGGTGCCGCCCATTTCCGACAGCTTCTCGCCTGCCGCCTTGCCCGCGTCGAATTCGGACTGGCCGACATGCAAAAGCGCGCCAAGCTGCTTGGACACATCGCCCCCCGAATTCATCGAGATGACGGGGATCCCCGCATCGACCGCGCGTTTGATCGACGGACCAAGCGCATCCGCATCGGGAATACTGACCACAAGCCCGTCCGGCTCCTGATTGACAGCGGCATCAATCAACTGGCTCATCTGCACCATATCGAAGGTTTCCGGCGAACGGAAATCGACAGTGACGCCGGTATCCTTGGCCGCCTCGACCGCGCCATTCTTCACAACCGACCAGAACGGGTCATTGGCCTGACCGTGGCTGACAACGATGATCTCCTGTGCCATCGCGGCACCGGCCATCATGGCGCTCAGAGCGACCGTAGCAAAAAGGGTCTTCATGCTTTCTCCTCCCAAAAAGGTCTTGGGCAGGGCGTGCCTCGCCGCCACCCGCATATGCTGGCAAAGCCGGAGGGCAGATTAACCCCGCCTCTCCCCGTGCGGCCGTTCCCCGAACCGGCTCCTCTTCCGGTGCAGGCCCGCACGGAGCCACTTTTCTAACGGCGGGGCCTCAAACGGCCTTCCGGTAGAAATCCTCTTGCAAATCCAGCGTGACCGCCTGACCGGTTCTGGCGGACTCGGTCGCGGCTTCGGCCATCGCCAAGGCGGCAATTCCGTCCTCAAGCGTGCTGGGCATCGGTGCATTCTCCAGCACCGCCGACACGAATGCCTCCCATTCCGCCGCATAGGCGGGCATATAGCGTTCAAGGAAGAAATAGGTGGGCTTGGCACTCACGACGCCTGCCGTGGTCGACTTCACAACCGTATTTTCCAGCATATTCTGCGCCTGTAGCAGCCCGTCAGAGCCCAGAAGCTCGACACGCTGGTCATAGCCATACACCGCGCGGCGCGAATTCTTGATGACCGCGATCCGCCCGTCGGCATAGGTCAGTGTCACCACCGCAGTGTCCACATCCCCTGCCGCGCCGATCTCGGGATCAACGATAGAGCTTCCGACCGCGCGCACCGTCACAGGCACCTCGCCCATCAGGAAATTGGCCATATCGAAATCATGGATCATCATGTCGCGGAACAGCCCGCCCGACACTTTGATATAGGATACCGGCGGCGGCGCAGGGTCGAACGAAGTCACCGACAGCAGCTCGGATTTACCGATCTCGCCGCGCTGTGCGGCGGCCTTGAGCGCCGCGAAATTGGGGTCGAACCGGCGGTTGAAGCCGATCATCACGGGCCGCCCGCTCAGACGTGCCGCCCCGAGACAGGCCCGCGCACGGGCCAGCGACAGATCCACGGGCTTTTCACACAAAACGGCTTTCCCCGCCGCTGTCGCCGCCTCGATCAGATCCGAATGGGTATCGGTCGAGGTCGCCACAAGCACCGCATCAATCGACGGATCACTCAGGATCTCTTCGGTGGAGCGCGCCTGCGCCCCGAATTTCGCAGCCAGCGCCTCGGCACCGGGGCGATGCACATCCGACACCGCCACCAAGCTGGAACGCGCGTTCCCCGCAATGTTTACCGCATGCACCTGCCCGATACGGCCAGCGCCGAGCAACCCAACTTTCAGCATATGATCCTCCCTGTGTGCAGCCCTCCTCAAGGCCGCGACACGACTCATTAATACCGCCGTTGCACGCGCGTGCAAGATAAATTTGCTCGCGAGTGCAAAATAGATGGGCTAGCCTATTATTTGTCAGATACATTTTGGATTGCCCGCAGTTTGGGTGTAGGCAGACGGCAAATCTTTGCCGTGCCCTTACGGAAGACAGGACGGACCACCGATGAAAAAAGACCCCGCCCCGCAGCCTGCAGAGAGCTACGTCACCGCAGATGACGTCGCCCGCGCCGCCGGTGTGTCGCGCTGGACGGTCAATCGTGCCTTCCGCAAGGATGCCTCGATTTCCGAGAAGGCGCGCGAAAAGGTCCTACAGGCCGCGGCCGCGCTGGATTATATCCCCGACCTGCGGGCCGCCGCGCTGGCCTCGGCGCGCTCGTCCTCGGCACGGTCCAATCTGGTGGCACTCCTGATCGACGATTTCGCCAATCCGCACAAGCTGGTGATGCTGGAACATCTGACCCGCGCCCTGCGCCGTGGGGGCTGGGATATCCTGCTGGTCAATACGCTCGATACCGATGACACCGCCCCCGCCCTACGCCATGCCAGCCAGCGTCGCGTCGATGCCACCATCCTGATCGGCATCCAGTTCCATGACGACATCCTGAATGCTGTGCAGCAGGGCGGACGCCAGCCCAAACTGATTGTCTTCGCGCGGACCTCGCAGAACGAAAATGTCATTTCGATTGCCGTCGATGATAGGGCCGCGACCCTGAAGATCGCGCAATACATCACCCAGAAGGGCTTCCGAAAGCCGTTCTACCTTGCCGGACCGCGCACTTTCTCGGCGCATCTTCTACGCAAGGAGACCTTCATGGAATACTGGGCCGACACCTATGGCAGCCAGCCGGAAACGCAATGGGTGGATGCCTATGATTCGCAAAAGGCCGAACGCCTGATCCGCCAGAGCCTGACGGGACGCGCCCCGCAGGATCTGCCCGATGTCATCGTCTGCGAGAATGACGCGCTGGCTTTGGGTACGATCGACGCGATCCGCCACGATCTGAAATTGCGCGTGCCCGAGGACATCGCGGTGATCGGCTTTGACGACGTTCCGCAAGCTGCCAGCCCGAATTACCGCCTGACGACCTATCAGCAGCCGCTGGGCGACATGGCCGCCTATCTGGTCGAGGTGCTGGACTCGCGTAGCCCGCTCAGCAGCAAGACGTTTCTGGGCCAGCTGATCATCCGCGAGACGGCCTGACGCGGCCTAGATCCGCCCCGCTGCACGGTGTTCAAGGGCCCGCCGCATCTCGGCCACTTCGCCCTCGCCGAAGCCGCGCAGACACAGGCGTTCGACCGGCGTCAGATCACACCAGAAACGGTAGAGTACATGGTCGCGTTCGGCCCGCGGGGCCTGCGCCATCCGCAGATCGTAGATCTTCTGCGCCGCCTCCAGAAGGCGCAGATGCAGGGCCGCCAGCAAGGGCGCAAAGGCCGCCCGTCCCCGCGCGGAATTGCGCAACCGCAGCAGCGCGGCTTCGCCGATGGTCATGGTCTGCGCCAAGCCCCAGCCCAGAATATCGGCGGCCCGATGGGGCGGACAGGGCAAATGGCCGGTCAGACCATAGGTCAGTTCCAGCACCCGCCGCTCTTCTGCCGGTAGCCCCAGAATAACCGCGACACAGGCGCGTTCCAGCGGATCCGATACATCGGCCAGACGCCCGCGTCGCGGCAGCTCACCACGCTCGCGGTGAGGCCGCGCGGGCTTGCGCCGCGCATCACGCATAGGCCCCGCACGCAATGTCTTGCGCACCAGACCATCGACCTTTGCAAGAAGATATTCCGCCAGCACTTTTTACCCTTTCACACGCCCTCCCCCGAAAAGAGTAGCGCGCCGCATCGGGTTTTCCGCTTGCGTTTCGGGCAAGGCTGCCATGCAGAGCGCGTGATAGGCCGCATCCGCCGCCTTTTGCCATACTCCCTTCGGTGCATATGCGGCACCCGCAAAGGCCCGCATGCTCTCCCCATGCCGCGCAACCATAAAGCGCGACGCCAACAACAACGGGGACGATTCATGAAAAAGACCAATCTGACACTGGCCGCACTGGCTTTCGGCGCTGCTTCGGCGCAGAGCGCTCTGGCCGAAGACAGCGTGAATGTGGGTGTGCTGCAATCGCTTTCCGGCACGATGGCGATTTCGGAAGTCACCGTGAAAAACGCCGAAGTCATGGCGATTGACGAGATCAATGCCGCAGGCGGCGTGATGGGGCATCAGATCAAGGCGATCGTCGAGGATGGCGCTTCCGACCCCGCGATCTTCGCGCAAAAAGCCACCAAGCTGATTGAAAACGACAAGGTCGCCACCGTCTTCGGCGGCTGGACCTCGGCCTCGCGCAAGGCCATGCTGCCGGTCTTCGAGCGCACCGACAATCTGCTATGGTATCCGGTCCAGTTCGAGGGCAATGAATGCTCGGCCAATATCATGTATTCCGGCGCCCAGCCCAACCAGCAGATCCTGCCCGCCTATGAATGGGCCAAAGCCCAAGGCGACAAGAGCATCTTCCTTGTCGGCTCGGATTACGTGTTCCCGCGGACGGCCAACCTGATCGTGAAAAAACATATCGCCGAAGACGGGCTGACTATGGCGGGCGAGGAATATGTGCCGCTGGGTGGCACCGATTTCTCGGCCGTGATCGCCAAGATCCGCGCGGCCAAGCCCGATATCATCTTCAACACGCTCAATGGCGATTCCAACGTCTCCTTCTTCAAACAGCTGGCCGCTTCGGGCATCACGCTGGAAGACACGCCGGTCATGAGCTTCTCGATTGCCGAACAGGAAGCGCAAGCCATGGGCACCAAACTGGTGGCAGGCTCCTATGCCGCATGGAACTATTTCGAGACCCTCCCGGGTGAGGCGAACGAGAAATTCGTCGATGCCTACCGCGCGAAATTCGGCGCTGATGCCGCGATTACCGACCCGATGCTGCACGGCTATCTGGACGTCTACGCATGGAAAGCCGCTGTGGAAAAAGCAGGCAGCTTCGATGCCGATGCCGTGCGCAGAGCCGCCGTTGATCTGGATGTGGCAACGCCGATGGGCGATGTGGCCTTCGCGCCCAACCAGTCGCTGACCCAGACCGCCTATGTCGGCAAGCTCGACGACAAGGGCAAATTCGACATCGTCTGGAAATCCGAAGGCGAGATCGCGCCCGAACCCTATGACGCTCTCACCTTCCCCGGCAAATCCTGCGACCTGAGCGCAACCAACTGATCCCCGACTGGCCCCCGCGACATGTCGGGGGCCTCTTTCTCGAACATGCAGGAGACACCCCATGGTAGATGCAACCCTTCTTGTCGGGCAGATCTTCAACGGTTTCAGCGTCGCCTCGCTTTTCGTTCTTGCGGCCCTCGGTCTGGCGCTCAGCTTCGGGCTGATGCGGGTGATCAATATGGCGCATGGCGAAATGCTGATGCTGGGCGGCTATCTGGCCTATCTGACCTATCTCGTGGTTCCCGGACCGCTGGCCATTCTCGTCGCGATCCCCGTGGCTTTCCTTGGCGCGGCCCTCTTGGGCGGCGTGATGGAGCTGACCGTGGTGCGCAAACTGTCCGCCCGCCCGCTTGACACATTGCTGGCCACTTGGGGCGTCAGCCTGATCCTGCAACAGGCCGCGCGCTCGATCTTCGGGCCGATTGGCGTGGGTGTGACCGCGCCCGACTGGCTGAACACCGGCTTCATGCTGGGGGGCGTCTATTTCCCCTCGACCCGTCTTTTCATTCTGGGCGTGGCCGTTCTGGTGCTGCTGGCGCTGGGGCTCTTGATTGCCCGCACCCGCCTTGGCCTTCTGGTGCGCGCCGTCAACCAGGACCGCATGATGGCCGCAGCCTCGGGCATCAATGTCCGCCGCGTCGATCTGGCCGTCTTCTGCCTTGGCACGGGGATCGCGGGGCTTGCGGGCGTTGTTCTCTCGCTCCTTGGGCCGGTCACGCCAAGCGTCGGGCAAAGCTATATCGTTCCGGCCTTCCTTGTGGTGGTGATGGGGGGACTTGGGTCCATGGTGGGCACCACGATTGCCGCCATCATCCTCGGGCTTGTCTCGGCCATCAGCCAGATCTTCCTTGATGTCTCGATGAGCCAAGTGCTGATGCTGCTGGCCGTGATCATCTTCCTGCAATTCCGCCCGCAAGGCGTGGTGGCCACCCGTTCGCGCGCTCTGGAGGACTGATATGACCGCATTACACCGCTATGGCTGGATCGCCGTGCTGGCACTGGCCGCTCTCGCGCCCTCTTTCGTGTCGTCTTACGACCTCAACCTGCTGGGCCGCTTTCTGGCCATGGGCATCCTTGCCATCGGCATCGTGCTGATCTGGGGCGAGGCAGGCATCCTCAGCCTCGGCCAAGGCGTCTTCTTCGGGTTGGGCGGCTATTCCATCGCCATGTATATGAAGCTGGCCTCGCTACCGTCAGGCAGCCTGCCCGATTTCATGGAATGGTCGGGCGTGATGGCGCTGCCGTGGTGGTGGGCGCCCTTCGCCAACCCCGTTTTCGCACTGGCGGCCATCATCGTGATCCCCACCGCTTTCGCCGCGCTTTTCTCGTGGCTTGTGTTCCGCCGCCGCATCGTGGGGGTCTATTTCGCGCTGATCACCCAAGCCGTCGCCCTGACCTTCGCCACGCTGCTGACCAGCCAGCAGAACACTACGGGCGGCTATAACGGGCTGACGGGCTTTACCGGTATCTTCGGCCTGCCGCTTGGCACGCCCGAGACCAACCGCATCCTCTATTTCGTCACGCTGGCGCTGCTGGTGGTGGTCTTCGCCTTCTCGAAATGGCTGACCGGATCGCGCTATGGCACGCTTCTGCGCGCCACCCGCGATGGCGAAAACCGCGTGCGGTTTCTGGGCTATAACACCACCCCCTATAAGGTCGTGGCCTTCGCCTTCGCGGGCATGTTCGCCTCGATCGCCGGTGCGCTCTTTACCCTGCACGCAGGCGTGGTGTCGCCCGCCTTTGTGGGCGTCGTTCCCTCGATCGAGATGGTGGTCTGGGTCGCCGTCGGGGGCCGTCACAGCCTCTGGGGCGCGGTGCTGGGGGCATTGGTCGTCAACCTCGCCAAGGATGTGATCTCCTCGGCCATGCCCGAAGCCTGGCTCTATGTGCTGGGCCTCGTCTTCATCCTGACCGTGATGTTCCTGCCCAATGGGATCGCCGGTCTGATCGAAGACCTGATCGAGAAATCCCGCAACCGCCGTACCCCCGAAGCAGACCTCGTGGAGGAGCCGAAATGAACGCCTATACCTCCGTAACCCCCGATCCCTATATCCTGAAACTCGATGGTATCACGGTGGATTTCGACGGGTTCAAAGCCATCGACAATTTCTCGATGACGCTCGAACGCGGCCAGCTGCGGGTGCTGATCGGCCCCAATGGCGCGGGCAAATCCACGCTTTGCGACACGATCATCGGGCGGGTGCAATCGGCGGCTGGTACGGTCACTTTCAACGGTGCCAATATCACCAACCTCCCCGAGTTCGAGATCGTGCGCCGTGGCATCTGCCGCAAATTCCAGACGCCGGGGGTGCTGCCCTCGCTGACCGTGCGCGACAACCTTCTGGTCTCGGCCCGCCGCGACCGCCGCTGGTGGAAGGGCTTCGGCCATGGTGCAAAACGCGAAGAGGCCGAAAAGGTCGAGGCGCTTCTGGACAAGATTGGCTTGACCGAGAGGGCAGAGACCTTCGCGCGCGATCTGGCGCATGGCGAGAAGCAATGGCTCGAGATCGGGATGGTGGTCGCCACGGGAGCCGAGTTGCTCTTGCTGGACGAACCCACCGCAGGGATGGGCCCGAATGAAACCTCCAAGACCGCCAAGCTGATCCATTCCCTCTTGGGCGATCATGCGGTGCTGGTGATCGACCACGATATGGCCTTTGTCGAGGAACTGGGCGCCAAGGTCACCGTGATGCATCAGGGCAAGTTCCTGAAACAGGGCTCGGTTGCCGATGTGCGCGCCGATCCGGAAGTCGCCGCCGTCTACCTTGGCCGCGCAAAGGAGTAACCATATGAACAGCCTCTTGAAAATGGAGCGCGTCGGCGCAGG
The DNA here is from genome assembly GCF_045291555.1 of Thioclava sp. GXIMD4215. Taxonomy (NCBI): domain Bacteria; kingdom Pseudomonadati; phylum Pseudomonadota; class Alphaproteobacteria; order Rhodobacterales; family Paracoccaceae; genus Thioclava; species Thioclava sp. GXIMD4215. The sequence continues at coordinate 462,288 of NZ_CP149516.1, forward strand.
CTATGGTCAAAGCCCTGTGCTGTTCGACATCGACCTGAATGTGGCGCGCGGCGGTGCGCTGGCGCTGATCGGGCGCAATGGCGTGGGCAAAACCACCCTTCTGCGCACCATCATGGGCGTGCAGAAGGCCACCCGTGGCCGCATCACGCTGGACGGGGCGGATGTGACGCAGGCCAAGCCGCATGAACGCTCCCGTGCAGGGATCGGCTTTGTGCCGCAGGGCCGCCATGTCTTCCCGCATCTCAGCGTCGAGGAAAACCTGCTGTCGGGGCTTTCGGCGCTGGCCGGGCGCGGTAAGGGGCTGATCTCCAAAGGCATTCCCGACCATATCTTCGACCTCTTCCCCAAGCTCGACCAGATCCGCCACCGCAAGGCGGGTGTTCTGTCGGGCGGCGAGCAACAACAGCTTGCCATCGGTCGCGCGCTTTGTGGCCAGCCGAAGCTTCTGCTGCTGGACGAGCCGACCGAAGGGATCCAGCCCAATGTCGTCCAGCAGATCGAGGATGCCCTGCGCCGCGTGCGCAGCGAGCTGGGGGTGACCATTGTCATCGTCGAGCAATATCTCGATTTCGCGTGGTCCTTTGCCGATGACTACTGCGTGTTGCAACGTGGGCGGCAGGTGCGTCAGGGGCGCACCACAGAGGATACCGCCGCAGAGGTTGCCCATCTGGTCAATGTCTGATGTGTGACATCTGGTCCGAGCAGTTCACCCCTGCTCGGACAGCACCTGCACCGCCATCGCCGCCGCAGTGGCCCGATTTTCCACGGATAATTTGGCATAGATCTGCAAAAGGTGCTTTTTCACCGTGGCGACCGAATTTCCCAAAATGTCGGCTATGTCCTGATTGGACTTGCCAGCGGCAACCCAGACCAGCACCTCGGCCTCGCGCTGGGTCAGCGGAAAACGCCCGCGCAGGATCTCTTCGCGCAGGCCCGGACGGTCTTCGGTGACGCGGAACAGATATTCGCCCTCGCGCACGGGGTTGAGGTAATGGAACCCGATCTCGGCCTCGCCCAAGGGCACCACCGCCGTGCTGCCCGTCTGACGGGTCAGCGACAGAAGCTGCCCGACCAGAGCCTCGGTCAGCATCAGCTGCCCGCCATGGAACAGCCCACCCAGCAATTCCTCGGCGCGCGGCGTGGACCACAGGATACGCCCGCCGCCATCCATTGCCAGCAAGGACCGCCCCGTCGCATCCAGCGCCGCCCGCGCCCCTTCGGCCAGACGCGCATTCAGCAGATGTACGCGGATACGGGCGATCAATTCCTCAAGCTTGATCGGTTTTGTGACATAATCGACGCCGCCCGCCGCCAATCCGGCCACAACATGTTCGGTATCTGACAATCCGGTCATGAAGATCACAGGGATATTCTCACGCCCCGGCGTCTGTTTGATGGCCCGCGTGGTGGCAAAACCATCCAGCCCCGGCATCACCGCATCCATCAAGATCACATGCGGCGCGATCTTGCCCAGAAGATCCAGCGCCGCCTGACCCGAGGTCGCCACCAGCACCGTCATCCCCTCGCGCTCAAGCGTATCGGTCAACAGCCCCAGCGTCTGCGGCGTGTCATCCACGATCAACACGATATCATCCGTCATCGCGCCCCTCCTCCATCATCATCCGCACCTGCTGCGCAAGGCGCGGCAGTTCGAACCCCTGCGCAAGCTGCAACCACTGCGCAACCGATCCTTCAGGACAGTCCTCCAGAATATCCAACACCCCGCGCCGATGCCCGATTTCCGCCGCCGCAAGCAGCCGTTCCAGCAGATCGGCGGGCAGATCGGGCTTTGCCGGACGCTCCGCCGGTCTCGCATCATATAGCCAGTCAATCTGCAAAAGCCCGCCAATCTCCGCCAGCAGCGCATCCAGATCCACCGGCTTCGACAGGAACCCGTCCTGAAGCCCCGCCCCTTCAGCCTGACTGTCATGGGCATTGCCCGACAGCATCACCACGCGCATCTCGGGGTCCAGCGCGCGCAACCGTGCCGCCACCTCCCAACCGCTCATGCCGGGCATGGTGATATCCAGCACCGCCAGATCGGGGCGCAGCGCGGGGGCCAGCCGCAAAGCTTCGGCCCCGTTCTGCGCCACCACCACCTGAAAGCCCAAAGGCGCCAGTATCCGGCGTAACAGCGCCAGATGATCGGCATCATCATCCACCAGAAGCAGGCGCTTGCGCGGCCCCTCATAGCCCAGAACCGGCCGCGCGCCCGTTGGCAGAAGGTCACCACCTGCCTCGAACATCAGCAGTTGCACCACCATCCGCGTGCCCTCGCCGGCCACACTTTCCACGCGGATATGACCGCCCATGATCTCGACCAGCAGCTTGGTAATGGTCAGCCCCAGCCCAGTGCCGGGCACCAGATCGGCGCGGCTGCCTCGGTCGAACGGATCAAAAATACGCTTCAGATCTTCGGGGGCAATGCCGATGCCGGTGTCGAAAATCTCGACCTCCAGCAGATGGTTGCGATAGCGCAGACGTAACCCTACCTGACCACGGTCCGTAAATTTCACCGCATTGGACAACAGGTTGATCAGCACCTGCCGCAGCCGCTTGCGGTCCACCAGCACCTGACGCGGCAGCCAGCCCTGACGGTCATAGACAAAATCCAAGCCCTTCGCCTCGGCCTGAAAGCGGAAGATCTCGGCCAGCTGGTCCAACAGTTCGGGCAGCGCGACGCGATCACGCGCCAGCACCAGCGTGCCGCTTTCCACCCGCGAGATATCCTGAAGCCCGTCCACAAGATCCGTCAGATGCTCGGCCGAGCGCCGGATCACCCCCACCGCCGAAGGCGCAGCGGACAGATCGCGCTCCATCAGCTGGGCATAGCCATAGATCGCATTGAGCGGCGAGCGTATTTCATGGCTGAGACCGGTCAGAAAGCGCGATTTGGCGAAATTGGCAGCCTCGGCCACCTCGCGCGCCTGACGGGCCTGCGCCTCGGCCTGTTCGCGCGCACCCACCTCGCGGCGCAGCGCCTCGGCCTGCCGCTCGAACTCGTCCTCGACCTGACGGCGGTTCTCATGCGCCAGCACGAAGAACCACGCCATCAGCCCCGACAGGATCGCCAGCGCCACGAAAATCACCCAGAAAGCCGAGCCGACCGCCTGTGCCGAGCCTGCCGCCATCCCGCGCGTCACCTGATGGCGCACCGCCCCCAGAAGCCCCGCCGTCGCCAGAACAAACACGGCCGCCAGCCCCGCAACCTGCCCGATCCGCGCCCGCCTGCGGGGCGAGAGCCGTGCCGGCAGGGCCCGTTCGGACAGCGCGCGGATCTGTTGCGACAGCCGCGCCTGCGGTTTGCACAGATCACGGCACCGCCCCTCCAGCGAACAGCACAGCGAACAGATCGCCACACCATAGGCCGGACATTGGGCCATATCCTCGGGGTCGAACCGGTTGCCACAAATCCCGCATCCACACAGCCCGTCCGCTGCAGGGGCAATCTGCGACCCCCGCGCGATGTAGAAACGCCCCCGCGTCGCCCAAGCCAGAAGCGGCGCGGCGATAAAAGCCACCACCAGACCGGCGGGCACACAGAAGGCCTGCGCCAAGGGCCCCAGCCACCCCGTCAGGCACAGCACCGACACCAGCACCGACAGCGCCATCGCACCACAGCCCACGGGGTTGATGTCATAAAGATGGGCGCGTTTGAATTCGATCAGCTTGGGCGACATCCCCAGCGGCTTGGCAATCGCCAGATCGCCTGCCACAGCCCCCAGCCAGCCCACCGCCAGAATGCCGTAAAGATCCAGAATGCTTTCCAGCGCGCCAAAGACACCAAGCTCCATCAGCATCAGCGCCAATGCGGTGTTGAACACCAGCCAGACCACACGTCCCGGATGGTTATGGGTCAGCCGCGAAAAGAAGTTCGACCATGCGATCGAACCGGCATAGGCATTGGTCACATTGATCTTGACCTGCGCGACACAGACCAGAACCCCCATCGCGATCAATGCCAGAACCGGATTGCCCAGCAGCGTGCCGAAGGCCAGATCGAAGGCGATGGCGGGTTGGGCGGCCAGATCGGGCGCGATGCCTGCCCGGATTGCCATGACCGTCAGCCATGAGCCAAGCATGATCTTGGCACCGGCAATCAGCACCCAGCCCGGCCCCGCCATGCCCAGTGCCAGACGCCTGCGCCAGCTTTTGCCCTCGGGGAGGAAGCGCAGATAATCGACCTGTTCGCCAATCTGCGGCAAGAGCGACAGCAGCAATGACAGCCCCGCACCGATCTGCAGCAGATCGACGCCCGATGCCGCGCCGCCAAAGCCCAGCCAAGACGCCATATCAGGCACCGTGTCTTCCGTTCCCGCCACCGCAAGCACCAGCAGCGGTGCCAGTTGCAACCCCAGCCATAGCGGCTGGCTCAGGCGTTGCATCCGCGAAATGCGCCGGATGCCGAAGGCCGCAATCGGAAGCACCACCAGCGCCGACACCAGATGCCCCAGCCATAGGGGCATCCCGAGCGCCAGATTGAGCGCCACCGACATGATCGAGGCCTCGATCGCGAACAGCACGAAGGTGAAAGACGCATAGACAAGCGAGGTCACCGTCGAGCCGATATAGCCAAAGCCCGCGCCCCGCGTCAGCAGGTCGATATCCAGCCCCGAACGCGCCGCGTTCCGCGTGATCGGCCAGCCCACCAGCAGCGCCAGCACCACAAGCCCCGCCACCGCAGCCAGCGTGTCGCGGGTGCCATGCGCCAGTGTCAGCGACCCGCCAATCGCCTCGCAGGCCAGAAAAGCCAGCGCCCCGATGGCCGTATGGGCCACACGCGACGGGCGCAACCGCGCCCGCCTTGCGGTAAAGCGCAGCGCGAAATCCTCCAGCGTCTCGTTCGCCGCCCATTGATTATACTCACGACGCTCGGGCGCGATGAACTGATGGCGCAAGGCATGTCCTTTCCGGTCTCTTCCTCCGGTTAGGACGGGGGAAGACCAAGGCGCAAGTCATGCGGCATAATAGACGCCCGAAAAGACGGCCTTTGCCTATATATCAGGCAAAAGAAAGCCGGGGCCAATGGCCCCGGCAGATCATGGCGCAAAGTGTGGGCGCTCAGGCTTTGTCCGCCTTGGCGGGTTTCGACGGCATCTCGATGTTGATTTCGAGACTTTCGATATCGTCACCGCGCTCCATGCGGATATCGACCTCTTCATCGGCCACTTCGACATATTTGCGGATCACTGCGATGATATCGCGTTGCAGCTGCGGCAGGTAATCCCCGCCCGAGGAGTTCGAGCCGCGCTCATGCGCCAGCAGGATCTGCAGGCGCTCTTTGGCGGCATTGGCGGTCTGCTTGCGACGGGGTTTGAGAGAAAATCCGAAAAGGCTCATGCCGACCGCCCGAAGATGCGGCCCAGAAGGCCGGGTTTCTTTTCACCTTCGACCTTCATCTCGACTTTCTCGCCCAGCAGACGCGCAACCGCATCCTCATAGGCGCGACCTGCCGAAGACGGATCGTCCAGCGTGACCGGCGTGCCCACATTGGACGCACGCAGCACGGCGGGGCTTTCGGGCACGATCCCCAGAAGCGGCACGGCCAGAATTTCCAGCACGTCTTCCACGGTCATCATCTCGCCCTTGTCGATACGGGCCTGATCGTGACGGGTCAGCAGAACCTGCGCCTTCACGCCGGTGCCGTCTTTCTCGGCGCGCTGGGTTTTTGACGCCAGCAGGCCCAGAACGCGGTCGCTATCGCGCACCGAAGACACTTCGGGGTTGGTCACAACGACCGCCTCATCGGCGAAATACATCGCCAGCTGGGCGCCGCGTTCGATCCCTGCGGGGCTGTCGCAGATGATATAGTCGAACTCTTTCTTCAGCTCGTTCAGCACCTCTTCCACGCCCTCTTTGGTCAGCGCGTCCTTGTCGCGCGTCTGCGAGGTCGGCAGGATCTGCAGCGTTTCAACGCGCTTGTCCTTGATCAGCGCCTGTTTCAGACGGGCATCGCCCTGAATGACGTTGATAAAGTCAAAGACCACACGGCGTTCGCAGCCCATGATCATATCGAGGTTGCGCAGACCCACATCGAAATCGATGACAACGGTGCGGAAACCGCGTTTGGCCAGACCTGCCGAAATCGCTGCGGCAGAGGTCGTCTTGCCAACGCCCCCCTTGCCCGAGGTGATGACGATCACCCGACCGAGCGGCGGCTTTTCCTTCAGCTCTTCCTTGGCCTTATCTGTGGTTTGGGTGCTCATGCAAAGGTCTCCATGCATAGTCTGTCATCTTCGAGCCAAGCCTGCACAGCCCGATGGCGCAGGTCGTCTCCGATGGTTTCACTGGTACGGTAAAGGCCCGCCACGGCCAGAAGTTCGGCATCAAGATCACGGCAGAAGATCCGGCAGCTTTCATCGCCGAACACACCTGCCATCGCGCGCCCGCGCAGCGCGCCATAAACGTGGATATTGCCTGCGGCCACCAATTCGGCCCCCGAGGCCACCGAGCCCAGCACGATCAGGTCGCCATGTTCGGCCACAATCTGCTGGCCCGAGCGCACGGGATTGCGGATCGTCAGGGTCTGGGCGGGGGCTGCGGCAGGCTGGTCGGCCTCTGTCTCGGCCTCCGCCTCGACCGTTTGGCCCTTGTTCTGGCCAAGCTGGTGGGCCCCGTTCTGGCCCTTGGGGTTCAGCGGCTTGCGCGGCTCGTGCACCGGCCCGTCCCGTCCGCTGATCACCGGAATCAGCCCAAGCTGGTCGGCAGTCTCGCGCTGCGCCTTATTGGCGTTCTGCACCCCGAAAACCGACAGATTGCGCGCGCGCATCTGGGCCACGAGGTCTTGAATGGCTTCGGGCTTGGCAAAGCCGGGCACATCAGCGAAATCGATGACCATAGGCGAGCCGACAAGAAGCTGCGGCGTCTTCTCGAGCTGTTGATCAAGCGCGGTATAGAAAGCCTCGTCCGGCGTGTCGGATTCCATACGCAGCGCGATTGCGGTCAGGAACCGGCCACGGAAATGGAAGGGCCGTACAACGGCCGGGGGCGCGTCGGCCCGGCTGCGGATATCGTCTTTCGCCACGACGAAACTGCTCCTCATTTGATGGGCCCCGTCCCGAGACCCGATTCAGGCTTCGACTCAGGATCGCCCATTTTGATGTTTGCCCCTCTCTTGCCACTATGGACAGGGGTCTGTGAAGCTTGACGCTACGGATTGCGCGGGTTCCTGCCGCCCACCGGCCGGATCGGATGACTTAAGCTGTGCTGATGGAGGGGCGTATAACGCATGCCCTTGCGGAATGTGAAGCAAATTCCGGCACTGGCGGTGAAAAGCTCTTGCCGCTAATCTGGCGCAAGACAGAAGGAGGCGCGTCGATGGCGGCAGCTACAGCCAAAACCTATCCGAACGCGATTGCCGGAGGCATCGATCTGGGGGGCACCAAGATCGAGGCCCGTTTGTTCGGCGCAGGCTATCAGAGCCTTGAAGCGACCCGCTTTCCTACGCCGACCGATACCGTCGAGACGTTCCTCCAAGCGCTGTCCAAAGCCATCCGCTGGCTAGAGGAGACTTCTGGACGCGGGTCCAGATTGCCGATCGGCATCGGCCTTCCGGGGATCATCAACCCGTTCAACGGCGCGGCAATGGCCGCCAATATTCCGGTGACCGGCCTTGACCTGCCCGCCGCCATCGCCCGCAAGATCGGGCGCAAGATCCCGCTGATCAATGACGGGCAGGCCTTTGCCCTGTCCGAGGCACATGGCGGGGCCGGTCTGGGCGCGCGCTCGGTTCTGGGGCTGATCATGGGCACGGGCATCGGGGCGGGCCATGTGCTGGACGGCGCGCTGCCCTACCGGCGCAACATCGCCGGGATCGAGGCCGGACATCTGGGCCTGCCAGCGCCGCTGCTTGAACGGCACGGCCTGCCGATCCGCCCCTGTGGCTGCGGCAGGAAGGGATGTTTTGAAACCTATCTTGCCGGTCCGGGGCTGCGCCGGATCTGCCAGCACAAACTGGGCCACGCCCTGCCCCCCGAGGATCTGGGGGCGGCGGTGGCGAATGGCGACCCTGCGGCCACCGGCGTGCTGGAGATCTGGGCCGCGCTGGCCGCCGAACTGCTGTTGACGCTGCATCTGACCCTTGATCCGGATTGCATCGTTCTGGGCGGCGGGCTGTCGCAACTGCCTCAGGTCACCGACCATCTGGCGCGGGCTTTCACCCGTGTGCGGCTTGGCCCGATGGCGCTGCCCGACTTGCGGCTGGCGGCGCATGGGGATAGTTCGGGCGCACGCGGCGCGGCCATTCTGGCGGTGCAGGAAGCGGCAAAGGAATAGCATCATGATCGTCATCGCCAAGCGCGGCTGGGTCGCGGGACAGTTCTGCGGACCGCTGCGGCTGGAGGTGGTGCAGGGCCGTCTGGTCGGGTTTCGGGCTGCAGAGGCGGGAGAAACCGGCGATCTAGAGGTCGGGTTTGCCGGTCCGGCGCTGACCGATCTGCAGGTCAATGGCGCAGGCGGTGTGATGCTGAACTCGCGCCCCGATGCCGAAGGGATCGCCCATATCATCCGCACGCTGCGCCTGCGGGGCACGGGCTGGGCCATGCCCACGCTGATCACCTGCGAGCCCGAGCGCCTGACCCGCGCGGTCGATGCCGCAATCGAGGCCTTCGGGATGGAGGGGTTTGTGGGCCTGCATATCGAGGGGCCGCATCTCAACCCCGCCAAGCGCGGCACCCATCAGGCGCAGTTCATCCGCCCCTTCGATGACCGCACGATGACGGATCTGCAGCGGCTGCGCGCGCGGGATATTCCGGTGATGCTGACGCTGGCCCCCGAATGTGTGCCCCTGCCGGTGATCCAGGAGCTGGCGCGAATGGGGGTTGTGGTCTCGGGCGGGCATAGCATGGCCGATGCCGCACAAACCCGCGCGGCCCTTGCGGCGGGGCTGCGCTGTTTCACCCATCTCTACAACGCCATGCCCGCCATGACCTCGCGCGCGCCCAATCTGCTGGGGGCCGCCATCGCCTCGGAGGCCTATGCGGGCATCATCCTCGACGGCCACCATGTGGATTTCACGATGGCGCAGATCGCCTGTCAGGCGCGCCCGCTGCCCGACCGGATGTTCATGGTCTCGGATGCGATGGCCACGATTGGCGGCCCCGACCATTTCGAGCTTTATGGCCAGACGATCCGCCTCAAGGACGGGGCGCTGGTCAATGCCGAGGGCGCGCTGGCGGGGGCCCATACCGATCTGGTGCACTGCCTGCGCAATGCGGTGACGCGAATGGGCATGACCGTCGAGACCGCCTATCGCATGGCGGCACTGGTGCCGCGCGATGCTATGGGGCTGGCGCGTCCCGATCTTGCGGCGGGCCTGCCGGTGGCCGAGCTGCTGCTGCTTGATGACCAGCTGCAGCATGTCACGGTGTAGCGATGCCTAGCGCAGCTGGCGCTTGGCCAGTTTGCGCGCCAGTGTCCGGCGGTGCATCCCCAGTTGCCGCGCCGCCTCGGAGATATTGAAATCGGTGGCGCGCAGCACTTCCTGAATGCGTTCCCATTCATTCACCCGAATGCCCCCCGAGGCCTGCCCCAAGGCCAGATCCGTCTCGCCCGCGCCACGCGCGAAAGCGGCCTCGATCTCGGCGGCGGTGGCGGGCTTGGCCAGATAATGCCCCGCACCCAGCTTGATCGCCTCGACCGCTGTGGCAATCGAGGCAAAGCCTGTCAGCACGACGATCCGCGGCGCCGGATCAAGCGCGGCCAGCTCGCGCACGCATTCCAGCCCGTTCCGCCCCGGAAGCTTCAGATCCACCAGCGCAAAATCGGGCGGGGATTGCGCCGCCACGATGGCCGCCTCTTCGGTCGAACCGGCCTGCGACACCGCAAAGCCGCGCCGTGTCATGGCCTCGGTCAATGTCTCCGCCAGGGCGGAATCATCCTCGACGATCAGCAAGTTACGCACCGCTTCTGTCATGTCTCGTCCTCTTTCAACGGCAGGCTCAGTCGCACCCGCGCACCACCTTCCGCCCTGTTCTCGACCGACCAGTCCCCGCCCAGCCTACGCACGGCATTGGAAACCAGATACAGCCCGAACCCCCGACCGGGGTCGCCCTTGCCCGCCGCCATAGGCCGCACCGGATGATCCAGCACCGCCTGCGGAAATCCCGGACCATCATCGTCAAACACCACCACCAGATGACCGGCCTCGCGATGCGCCGACAGGATCATATGGCGCGCGCCTGCCTGCTGGGCATTGGTCAGGATATTGCGCAGCGCCTGTTCCAGCATCGTATCGGCAATCAGCGCCGCCCCCAGCACCGGCGCGGGCCGCATCTCCACCTCCAGCGCGCCCCCGTCCTCGCGCCAGTCGGTGATCACCTCGTCCAGAAATTCGCCCGCAGGCAGCGCCTCGGCCAGATCCAGCCGGTCAAGCCCTGCGGCAAAAAGCATGCCGCTGACAATATGTCGGCACCGTGCCAGCTCCTGCTGCATCCGCGCCAGAACCTTTTCGCGGCGTGGACTGTCGGGAATGCCGCTTTCGTGCCATTCATCCAGCGTCACCGCCAGAGTGGTCAGCGGTGTGCCCAGATCATGGGCCGTGCTGGAGGCCATCACCCCCAGACGCACGAAATGCTCGTCTTCCACCAGTTTCTGCCGCAAGACCGCAATCTGCGCATCCCGCGCCGCCAGATTGCGCCGCAGCCCGCTGACAAACCATGTCAGAAGCCCCGCCGCCAGCACGAAGCTGAGAAACATTCCCAGCAGATGCAGGCCGAAAAACCCGTCGCCGGTCATCTGGGTCATTTGCTCCGGCCCCATCGCCGGCAGTCGCAGCGGACGACCGTGGCGCAGCAGCCAGAAATGCGCAGCCGCAGCCGCAGACAGGATGAAAATCACCTGCGGCATGGGGGCCAGCAGCAATCCCAGCATCACCTGCAAGATGAACAGCGTCACGAAAGGATTGGCCGCCCCGCCGCTGAAATACAAAAGCACGGTCAGCGCCGCGATGTCGATCAGCAGCTCGACGGTCACGATCCAGTCGGAAACGGCCAGACCCTTGCAACAGCGCCAGAGCGCAAAGAGATTGATCGCGCAGGACAGCCCGATCACCGCCATCATCTCGGGCACCGGCAGATCCGCGCCCAGATAGAGCACGGTCACCGCAATCGCCAGCGCCTGCCCCGCAAGGGCGATCCAGCGCAGCCGGATCAGCAGCGCCAGATTGCGGCGTCCGGTATCTTCGGACAGCGCCCGAATGGCGTCATCGGGGTCGCCGGAGGCGGCAGGCGGCAGGACAGGTGTCTTCATCGGACCTTCAGAGGCTGGCAGGCAGGGGAGTGCAGGCGGCAGTCGGGTTTAACATAATCTTCTTTTGCGCAAGGGCCAGAACCTGCGGGTGATGGGTCACAATCAGCATCATCCGCCCTGCCCCCAACTGCCGCAGCCCCGCAATCACCTGCGCCTGCGTGGCGCGGTCCAGCCCTTCGGTCGGCTCGTCCAGCAGCAGCAGCGGGGCCTCTTGCAGCGCCGCCCGTGCCACGGCAAGCCGCCGCGCCTGCCCCCCCGAAAGCCGCGCCCCCAGCTCGCCCAGACGGGTCGCAAGCCCCTGCGGCATCGCTGCCACCTCGGCCCGCAGCGCCGCCAGATCAAGCGCGTTCCAAAGCGCCTCGTCACTGGCCCCGGGCTGCGCCAGCCGCAGGTTTTCGGCAATCGTGCCGTTAAACAGATGCACATGCTGGTCCACCACCGCAATCCCGCCACGCAGATCGGCATCGGACAGCGCCCGCAGATCCACCCCCGAAAGCGAGATCGCCCCCTCGGACGGGTCCCAGAACCGCTGCACCAGATTCAGCACCGTCGTCTTGCCCGCCCCGCTTGGCCCCGTCAGCGCAAGGCTCTGGCCCGGTACAAGCCGCAGGCTGAGATCACGGATCACCTCCGGCCCGCCGGGATAGGCGAAAGACACATGATCCAGCACCAGTTCCGGCGCGCGCGGAGGTCGGGGATGGGACGTCTCGAGGACTTCGGGCGGCTGGTCGGCCAATTCGAAAATGCGCCGCGCCGAAGCCATCGTGCTGTCCCAATGCGCCACAGCCGCCGGAAGCCCCGCAACGGTTTCCATCGCCGCCATCACCGCCAGAACCAGCATCGCCATCTCCGGCCCCGATAGGGTGTGGCTGCTGACCTGCGGGATCAGCAGCACCAGCGCGCCCAGCACCATCCCCTGACCGACAAGGCTGCCCAAGGCGGTGAAGACCGCGCCCAGCCATGCCTGCCTGCGCTGCGCCGCCACCATCCGCGCGGCGCAGGCCTGCACCAGCAGGACCTGCCGCTCCACCGCGCCAAACACCTGCAATTCGGCCAGTCCGCGGGTCAGATCGGCGCTTTCGGCCTGTAGACGGGCACGGGCGCGCGTGATCCGCCCGCCGCTTTGGCGCAGGAACGCGCGCTGGATCAGCGGCACAAGCCCGCCCGCCACGCAAAGCCCCAGCGCCACCCAAAGCGCCAGCGGCCACCAGACCAGCCCGAGCCAGAGCACCACCGCCCCGCCCGCAACCAGCGCCGAAAGCACCGGCCCCAGAAGGCGCAGGTGGACATTTTCCAGCGCATCCACATCGCCCCGCAGTCGCGCCAGCAGATCCCCATGCCGCAGCCCCCGAAGACCGGCAGGGGCCAGCGGCACAAGGCGCGTATAAAGCCACGGGCGCAGCTTGGCGATCAGGGCCAGCGTCGCCTCATGGGTCACCAGCCGTTCCAGATAGCGCGCCCCCGCCCGCAGCAGCGCAAGGCCACGGATGGCCGCCGCCGGTGTGAAAAATTCCAGCGTCAACCGCCCCAGACCCGCAAGGGCCATCGAGGTGATGAACCATCCCGACACGGCCATCAGCGCCACATTCGACAGCATCACCGTTACCGAGAGCGCGACCCCAAACGCGATACGCCAGCGGAACGGTCTGCACAGATGTAACAGGCGCCGCAGATCAGACATCACGCACCTCCTTCGGTGCCTCGAAGAAGGCCGCAGGCAGATCCTGTGGCAGATCCTGTGGTGGCCCGTCAAAGACCACCTTGCCCGCCTGCAGCATAATCAGATGATCGGCAAGCTGTGCGCAGGCGCGGTCATGGGTGATGATCAGGCGGGCCGCATCGGGCGTGGCCGCCAGAACGCTGCGCATCAGGGCCTGCGCGCCTTGCGCATCCAGCGCCGCCGTCGGTTCGTCAAGGATCAGAAGCGCGGGCGAGACAAGCAGGGCCCGCGCCATCGCCACCCGCCGGATCTGGCCGCCCGACAGGCCCGCTCCGCCTTCCCCCAGACGGGTGGCATAGCCCTCCGGCAGGGCAGAGATAAACCCGTGCGCCTGCGCGGCCCGTGCCGCAGCCTCGATCCGCGCCTGCGTCGCGGCGGGCTGGCCAAGCGCGATATTCTCGGCCAGCGTGCCCGCAAACAGGCGCGGCGTCTGTGGCAGCCAGCCGATACCCGCCCGCAAGTCCTGTGCGGCGATCGTCTGCCCGTCCAGCAGGATCTGCCCGCTGGAAGGCGAGACTTGCCCCAGAAGCAGCCGCGCCAAGGTGGTTTTGCCCGCCCCGCTTGCGCCCATCACCGCAAGGCTCCGCCCGCGTTCGAGTGTGAAGGAGAGCGGCCCCACGCTGTCCCCATCGACATCGGTGCTGGCAGAGCGGTCGGCATGGGTAAAGCTCAACGCCTCCACCCGCAGCATCCGCCAGTCGCGCGGGGCGATCCCTGTGCCGGCGATCCCTGTGGCGGCGGGCTGATCGGGGCCGATCAACGCCATCATCGCCTCGCCCGCACCGATGGCCGCCATACGTGCATGATAATGCTGGCCCATCTCGCGCAGCGGACGGAAGAATTCGGGCGCGACCAGCAACGCGAACAGCCCCGGCAAAAAGGTAAGATCGCCGTAATACAGGCGGAACCCCACATAGACCGCCACCATCGCCACCGCGATGGTCGAAAAGAATTCCAGCACCAGCGAGGACAGGAACGCCAGACGCAGCACTTTCATCGTGGCGCTGCGATAGCCTTCCGACATGGCCGCAACCAGCGCCGCCTCGCGTCGCGCCGCGCCAAGCTGGCGCAGGGTCACCAGCCCCGCGATACGGTCGAACAGATGCGCCCCCATCACCATCAGGCGCTGCCATTGGCGACGGTTGAGCGCCTCGGCCCCCTTGCCGACCACAATCATGAAGACAGGAATGACGGGAGCGGTCACCGCAAGGATCAGCGCGGTGACCCAGTCGAAGGGGATCACGCAGACCAGCACCAGCACAGGGATCAGAGCCGCAACAAGACGCTGGGGCAGGAAGGCCGCGAAATAGTCCTGAACCGCTTCAACCCCCTCGGACAGGATGCCCGCGACCTCGCCCGAAGGCGGCAGATCCTGCAGCCTCGCATGCCCGATCCGCTGCAGGATGATCCGCCGCAGATGCGCGCGGATCCTGCCCCCTGCCTCGAAGGCCAGCCCTTCACGCAAAACATCAAGAATGGCTCGTAACATCATGGAAATGATGAATAAGGATATATCACCCTGCAAGGACGAAAGCGCGGCCCCATCCACCACCACCGCCGCAATCATGCGGGCGGTCGCATAGGCCTGCAGCACCACCATCGCCCCCGAACCGACCGCTGCACAGACCGACAGGGCCGCCACGCTGCGCCCCGCCAGACCATGACGGCGCAGCCAGCCTTCGATGGGCCTGACGGCGTCCCCATGCAGGGGACGCGGGGCTTGCGGGCGGGCGGGCACAGACATGCGCGCTCAGTGGTGCTCGTAGGCGACCAGCTTGGAAATCCGCGCACGGAAGACCCAGATCTGGTACCAGTTATACATGATCATGACCGGCAGAAAGCCCCCCATTGTCATGGTGAAGGTGATCAGCGACACCTGCGGGCTTGCCCCGTCGCGGATGGTCCACGTCCCCGGAACAAGCCAGGGATGAAGCGTGACCAGCATGCCCAGACCAAGGATCAGCACAGCGGCGTTATACCACAGGATCGCTGCCAGATCACGGTCGCGCAGCGTGTCGCGGCGGACCTGCTCGATGCACCACAGCGCGGCCAGCCCGAACAGCCCCCATGCCCAGAAATGCCGCCCGAACCACGCGTCGCGCGCCCAGTCGAAGAGCACCGCACTCCAGACCAGCGTGACCAGCACAGAGCCGATTGCCAGCCAGAAGATCACAGCCGTCCAGCGGGCCGCATCCTGCCGGATACGCTCGGTTTTCTCAAAACGCGCCCGCACGAAAAGCACCCCCGAAAGCGTGACCGCGACACAGGCGGCAATCCCCGTCCAGATCGAGAAAGCCGAGACGAAATTGAAGGCACCGCCCGCATAATAGGGCAGCTTTCCGGCCTCATGCACCAGCGGAAAGCCCTGCAGGACCGCCCCCACGCTCATGCCGCCGAAGAAGGTGACGGTCAGGCTGGACAGGCCGAACACCCAATCGGTGAAGCGCTGCCATTTCTCGGACGCGAGATGGCGGAATTCGATCGCAACCGCCCGCGACATCACCCCCCAGAGCACGAAGGCCAGAGGCACCATCAGATAATGGAACGCCGAGCCATAGACAAAGGGGAAGGTGCCGAAAAGAATGCCGCCCGCCACGATCAGCCATGTCTCGTTGGCATCCCACGTGCCCGCCATCGCCGCCATGATCGCGCCGCGCTCGTCATGGTCGCCCACCACAAGCCCGAAAATCCCTGCCCCCAGATCGGCCCCGTCCAGCACGATATAAAGAAGCATCGCAACCCCCAGACCAAGCCACCAGGCATTGGCAAGGAAATACTGCATGTCATCAAGTTGGGTCATCTCGTTTTTCTCCCCTCAAACCGGACGGATATATTCGGGACGTTTCGCATGCGGCCCTTCGGGCAGG
Organism: Thioclava sp. GXIMD4215; assembly: GCF_045291555.1. Taxonomy (NCBI): domain Bacteria; kingdom Pseudomonadati; phylum Pseudomonadota; class Alphaproteobacteria; order Rhodobacterales; family Paracoccaceae; genus Thioclava; species Thioclava sp. GXIMD4215. The sequence goes on from NZ_CP149516.1 coordinate 478,122, forward strand.
TCCAGCTCGCCCAGCGTTTCCTCTCCGTCCCCCGCGACGGGGCTGGTCAGGTCGGGCCCGTTCCGGCAGACCTTCAGCAGATACCAGATCGTGCCCGCAATCACGGCGCATTCGAAAATGGCAAAGCCCGCAAACCAGAAGCTGGCCAGACCGACCGACAGGTTCGACATGCCATCCTCGACCCGCATCATCCCGTAGACAATCCACGGCTGACGCCCGATCTCGCGCGTCCACCACCCCGCGATGACCGCGATATACGGTAGCGAAACCATCGCGATACAGACCATCAGGAAGCGGCGCTGAAGCGGCGCATAGCTGGCACAGAGCTGACGACGGTAGCTCAGCCAGCCCCCCCAGAGCGCCACCGCCAGAATGGCCCCGCCAATCGCGACCATGATCCGGAAGCTGTAGAACGGCAGCACCACCGGCGGGCGCTCGTCTTCGGGGAAGGTATTCAACCCCTCGACCGCGCCATTCCACGTTTTGGTTTCAATCAGCGACAGCGCATGCGGGATCTTGATCGACCATGCCAGACCGGTGCCCTCCTTGTTGGGCCAGCCGATGACGTTCCACGCGGTATTGACGTTCCCATCGGCATCATAGGTGTCATACTGGCCCTCCATCGCCGCCAGCGCCGCCGGTTTATGCTCGAGCACATTCTCGCCCAGCAGATCGCCCAGATAGATCTGGCCCGCCGCCACAACGGCCAACGCGACAAGGCTGTAACGCAGTGGACGGATGAACAGCTGGACCTCACGGCGCTTGAAGACGAACCATGCGCAGACCGCCACCACAAAACACAAAGACAGCTCGACCGCCGCCAGCAGCATATGCGGGAAAGCCGCGAAGACATTGGGATTGAACAGCGCGGCCAGCCAGTCGGTGACATGGAACATCCCGTCCTTGAACTCGATCCCGGTCGGGGTCTGCATCCAGCTATTGGCCACCAGAATCCACATAGCCGACAGCGTCGAGGACAGCGCCACATTGAATGTCGCAAACAGGTGCATCTTGCGGCTGATCTTACCCCAGCCAAAGATCATCAGACCGATAAAACCGGCCTCATACATGAACGCCGTGATGGTCTCATAGCCCAGCACCTGCCCGAAAAACGGCCCCGCAGCCTGTGAAAACGGCCCGTAAAGGATCCCGAAGGCCATTTCCATCGTCACGCCGGTGGCCACGCCCGCGCCGAAATTGACAATGAAGAGCTTCTCGAAAAAGCGGCACAGCCGGTACCAGCGTTCATCATTGGTACGGAACCATGCCAGTTCGAAACTGAACAGGATGATGGCAAGGCCGATCGTAAGCGGCGGAAACAGAATATGTACGGAAGAGATCAGCGCGAAATCCATCCGCGAGATCAGGACACTGAGTGGATCTGGTTGCATCGCAACGCCTTTTGCTGTGGCAGCGCCCATAGCCCTTGGCCGAGGCCGGAAAAAAGGCCCTCATGCCCGATATCAGGAAACAACGCCGCATTTACTGACGCGCCCGTTCCTAAACCCGCAGCGCAAGGCGCGGCATTGGACAAATTGTCCAATGCTGAATACATCTTTTCGCGCGGCACATGTCGGGGTTTACATTTTTTTAATAACAACTTGCCTGACGGTCTTCATGCAGGAAATGAACAGATATGCGCCTTGAAGGAAATCGGCGGGAATTCAGTAAAATAAAGATGTTTCAATGCTCTATGGTAAAATCCTCATCTCATGTTTTAACTGTAATTTAACCATTTCGCGCTGATCCCTCTCGCGGCAGAGAAACCAAAGGCCCCATACGTACACAAAAGCGCCAAGCGGATTGCCTCCGCTTGACGCCAGCCAACCTGTCAGGGCCAATCCCGCTTTCCGTCCATGACTAGCGTGACAGGATCTCCTCGAAACGCTCTCTGGCGCGGCGCGGAATGGTTTCGGGCAGGGTCTGGGGCAAGGGGTCGACCGTTTCCCCGACATCGATCACCATGACCATTCCCATCGCGTAGTGCGGCGTGCATTTGATGCCATAGCGCCCCGCCACATCAAAGCGCACGGTCTCTTCTTTCGAGAGCGGCCCCAGAAACGGGGTTGCGCCTTCGGGGAGCATTTCCTTGATCGAAGCCGCGTTATGGCCCTTTTGTGTGGGCACGAAATGCACGCTGTCGCCAAGGGCGATTGTCAGATGATCCGGCTCATAGACCATTGCCCCTCCCGCGCCGCGGTTCAGCATCTTGACCTCATGGGTCTCGGCCATCACGGCATCGGGCAACAGCAGCGCCGCCACCGCGATACATCCAATAATTGCACAATATTTCAATATACTATCCTCATAATGCCTGTATAAAATGCAGCAAGGGCCTGCCGTCCGGATCGCGGATATGCTGCGCCTCGACCCCGAAGCAGCCGCGCAGATGGTCCAGCGTCAGGACCTCGGACGGGGGGCCGATCGCGCGCAGTCGACCGTGCTCCAGCAAGGCGACCCTATCGCAGCCGAACGCCTGATTGAGATCATGCAGCGCGATCACCCGCGTCACCGGCAATGCCCGCACCAAGCCCATAAGAGCCAGTTGATGGCGGATATCCAGATGGTTTGTCGGCTCGTCCAGAAGCAGTAACTCGGGGGTCTGCGCCAATGCCCGCGCGATATGCACCCGCTGCCTCTCGCCCCCCGACAGGCTATGCCAGAGACGGTCCTCCATGCCCTGCATATCCAGCGCCGCCAAGGCCTTGGCCACATGCGCGTCGTCCTGCGCGGTCCAGCCCCGCAAGGGCGACAGAAAGGGGATGCGTCCCAATTCGACCGCTTCGCGCACCCGCAGACGGTCGGTGGTTTCCGCCTGCTGTTCGACAAAGGCGATCTGCTGCGCCCGCGCCCGTGCCGAGATCCTGTGCAATGGCACTCCGCCAAAACGGATCTCGCCCGAGGCGGGTTTGCCCAAGCCCGCCATAAGCCGCATCAGGGTGGATTTCCCCGACCCGTTCGGGCCGATCAGGCCCAGACATTCCCCCGGCTCCAGTTGCAGGGTGATCGCGTGCAGCAGCGGCGTGCGATGCGCCTTGGCGCAAACATTCTCGAGATGCAGAACCATCAGCGCGCGCCCCGCATCAGGATCAGCGCAAAGGCCGGTGCCCCGACCAGCGCCGTCACCACACCGATGGGCAGCACCTGCCCCGGAACGATGATGCGGGCCAGAATATCCGCCGCCACCAGAAACACCGCCCCCGCCAGCGCCGAGGCCGGCACAAGGCGCTGGTGGCGGGTACCGACCAGAAAGCGCATCGCATGCGGAACCACCAGCCCGACAAAGCCGATCGCCCCCACTTTGGCCACCAGAACCCCCACCATCACCGCTGTGACCGTGATCAGCAAGCCGCGCGTCCTGCGGATATCCACCCCCAACGAGGCCGCGCTCTCGGCACCGAAGGTAAAGGCATCCAGTGCACGCCGGTACCAAAGGCATAGCCCGACGCCCAGACAGGTCACAAAGACCGCCGGGGCCACGTCCTCCCAGCGCACGCCCGACAGATTGCCCATCAGCCAGAACATGATGCCGCGCGCCTGTTCGGCATTGGCCGAGCGGGCAATGATGAAGGCGGTGAGCGCGTTGAACATCTGGCTCCCCGCGATCCCCGCCAGAATGATGGCCGCCGCCCCCTGATTGCCGCGCCCGCCGCCCGGAATGGCATGGGCCAGCGCCACCACCGCCCCGAAGGCGGCCAGCGCCCCGACCAATGCCCCCGCCGACATCGACACGGCGCCCGCGCCGATACCCGCCACGCTGACAAGCACCGCACCGGTCGAAGCCCCTGCCGAAAGCCCCATCAGATAGGGATCGGCCAGAGGGTTCCGCAAAAGCGCCTGCAAGACCACCCCCGTCAAGGCCAGCCCCGCCCCGCAACTGGCGGCGACAATGGCGCGGGGCAGACGGTAGCTCCAGATGATACCGGCATCGATGCGGTCCAGCGGATAGCCCGCCTGCCACAGATGATTGGCCAGAACCTTATAGACGGTGGCCAGCGGTAGGCGGGTCTCGCCAATGGCCGCCCCTGTCAGCACAGTGCCCGCAAGGACCAGCGCGATGCCCCCCCAGACCATCCAAGGCGCGGCGGAGGCGCTCATTCGAAGGTCATATCCGAAAGCGCTTGCGACAGGCTGTCGAGCCCGTAGATGCTGCGCATGGTCGCGCTCATCGCATGGGCATCCATCACCACGATATGCCCCTCCCGCACGGCTTTCATCTGGCTTGCCACAGGGTCGGTCTTCAGAAAGTCCATCTTGGCCGCGACATCATCGGCGGGGAAGCGGCGCCGGTCCATTTTGGCGATCACGATCACATCCGGATCCGCTTTGGCAATGGTCTCCCAGCCGACGGTAGGCCATTCCTCGTCCGACTCGATCACATTACGGATGCCGAGTTTACCCATCATATAGCCCGGCGCACCAAGACGACCGGCCACATAGGGGTCCAGCTCCAGATCCGCCGAGGAGAACCAGAAAACGGCCGACAGACCTTCGGGCAGGTCCAGCGCCTGCGCGCGCGCCACGGCTTGGGCCTCTGTCGCCTGCAACGCCGATACCAATGTCCGGCCTGCGGGCTGCACGTTGAAAATCTCGGCAAGCTGGGTGATCCCTTTATAGACCTGCTCGGGGGCAAAGGCCCCGACCCGCGTGCCGTCGCCACCGGTCGAATTGTCCTTGGTGTCGCAATCGGCGGGCATGATATAGGTGTTGACCCCGACATCGTCGAACATCTCGCGCGTGCCGACAATACCGCTCGGCCCGACATGCCATTCATATTGCACCGCCACAAGATCCGGCTTCTGCGCCAGAACACTCTCGAAACTGGGATCGTTATCGGACAGACGCGGGATCGTCGCATTGACATCGGCAAATTGCGGCAGCACCGGATTGAACCACACCGAGGTGCCCTTGACCTTTCCTGCCAGCCCCAGCGAATAGAGGATCTCGGTCGCCGACTGTCCGATCGTCACCGCGCGTTCCGGTGCCGCCTCGATCGTGAGGCGTTTGCCGCAATTTTCCAGCACCAGCGGATACTGCGTAGCCCCCGTCTGTGCTGGCGTTTGCGCCCAAAGCGGCGTGCTGCCCAAAAGCAGTGCCAGACCGGCCGGTAAAATCAATCTCATATGCCCAATTCCTTCAGAAGGACCGGAAAGCACCATATGGGATGACGGATCCGCCGCCACGCAGGGCGAAGGGAGACAACCCACCGACACACCCCGTCCGGTTTGAAAATCCGATGTCGGCAGGTCTCCTGACTGGCGCCTCATCGCCAGACCGCCCTTCCCAAAGCAGTCAATGCCTGCCTCAGTGGATTCCGGTCCGGCTCTTCGCCTACAGTTGCGGGGGCAGTTCCGGTTCCCGTAGTCCCACGGGGCGGATTCCCTATTATATCCTCTCGGATACCGACGCGATGTGTTTGTCACCCCCGCGCCCCGAGGTCAAGCGGCCAAAGCCCCCAACTGCACGATGCCCCTCTCTGGCGCCAAATGCCGAAAGGAGCCGCCCGCAAGGGGCTCTTGCGCGCAATCCGTCCCGAACCGCCAGCTGTTGCACCAAGGCCAGCCCGACCCTCCCAGTCCCTGCGCGACAGTTTTGCCCATTTAATTCCCCGCGCTTGCAGCCTAAAATGGCAGCAAGACTGCCTAAAGCCTAAAGGGAGCATTCCGCGCATGGCCTCGCCGCTTTTTACCGGACCGGAGAATGGCAGGCCGCCGTCTCCCGCCGCCCATCGTTCGCTGATCTACCGTATGGCGCGGCGGCTCGAGGGATATTCCATCGGCATGGTGCCGGAATTCATTGGTGTCGCCGAAGGGTTGCGCGCCTCGCTGGCCTTTGCGGTGATGGTGCTGACCGCCGCCGCCAGCGGCGAGCCGAAGCTGCTTTGGGCGGCATTCGCAGCGTTCTGGGTCTGCCTCTGCGATCCGGGCGGGCGCGACCGGACCCGTATCCGCGCAATGGGCGCCTTCGTGGCCGCCGGAACCCTTGCCGCCTTTCTCGGTGCGGCCAGCGCGGGGCTTGGCCCGCTTTATGCCAGCCTGACGCTGATCCCGCTGATCTTCCTGCCGGCATTGGGCGGCATCTTCGGACCAAGCGGGGCCCAATCGGGCACGCTCATCTGTGTGGTGGGCGGGGTCGCCGTCGGGTTTCCCAATGATCCGGTCGCCTCGCTCCATCTGGCGGGGGCGTTCCTCGTGGGCGGGATCTGGGCGCTGGTGTTCAGTTTCTGGATCTGGAAACTGCGTTCGCAGGGGCCGGCACGGCGCGCGATCGCTTCGGTCTTCACCCGTCTGGCCGAGATGAACAGCGCCATGGCCGCACGTCTGGGCCGCGAAGAGATCCTCGGGGCGGCAGAACCCGAATACCGTCGCGCGCTGCGGGCCGCCATCGAACGCGCGCGCGGCACGATCCTTGGTCTGGGCAATGGCCATACTCAGTTCATGGCAGAACTGGGCAGCGCCGACCGGATCTTTGCGTCCATGATTGCCCTTGACCATATGCTGAGCGATCCGTTGAGCCCCGAGGAAGAAGCCCCCCTTCGCGAACAGTTGGCCCGTATCGGCGCCCTGCTCAGCGAGGCGCAGATGCAATCCATGACCCGCCATCCCCATCCCGAGCGGCTGGTCTGGGAAGCCGAAGACCTTGCCCGCGCCGCCGACCGCGCCGGTGCGCGCAGTCAGGCCGTGGTGCGCAATCTGGCCGAAGCCTTCCTGCGTTTTGCCGAACATCTGCGCGGCGACAGCCTGTCGGGCAGCGCGCCGCAGCAGGACGGCACACCGCGCCCCAGCTGGCGGCAGATCCCCGATGCGACCTTGCGCCATGCCCTGCGTCTGACGGTGGCAGTGGTGGTGACCTATCTGGTCTGTGTGGCGCTGGAGATGAAGTATTTCTACTGGGCCACGATGGCCACCATCGTGGTGCTGCAGCCCGCGCTCTCGACCACATGGCCGCGCATGCTGGAACGGGTGCTCGGCTCGATTACGGGCGGGCTTTTTGCCGCTGGCCTGTTGGCCCTGTCGCCGGGGCAACTGCCCCTTCTGGCCGTCATTATCCCGACATCCGCAATCACCATCGCGTTCAAACGGGTCAATTATACGATCTTCACCATCGGGGTCAGCGCGCTCTTCGTGCTGGTGACCGAGCTGGTCATGCCCAATCACGGCATTGCCCTCTCGCGGGCGCTGGACAATATTCTGGGGTCGGTCATCGCCTTTGTCGTTGGGGCGACCCTCTGGCCCGGACGTGCCGAGCCGCATTTCCGCGATATTCTGGCGCAGGCCGTGCAGGCGAATATGGATTATGCCGCCGCCGCCGTGGGCAGCACGAGCCTGCCCGAGCCGGTCGATGCGCTGCGTCGTCAGGCCGGACTGGAAAGCACCAATGCCGAGACCATCCGCCAGCGCAAGCTGATGGAAGGGCGGCGCGGTGCCGACCAGTTGGACGCGGCGGGCGATGTTCTGGGGGCATTGCGGGTGCTGGCGGGGGCGGTGACCACCCATGCGCTGATCTCGCCCGAAGCCGATCCCGAGAAAGAGCATCTGCTCCGGCAGACCGCGCAGTCTTTCGCCGATGCCATCCGCCATGCGGGCGATGCCTCCCTGCCCGCTTTGCCCGCGCAGACCTCGCCCACGGACCTGCGCAAGGCGCTTGAGTTGCTGCAAAACCGGCTTGACCTCTATCTGAAAGCCTGAGCGGCGCCTTTTTGCTAGGCAAACGTCCGACCCTCTCCCTGCAAATCCGGCGATCACGCCGGATTTCTCTCGCCATCGGCCCGCCGGAGGCGAAGATACGCCCGAGAAACCGCGGATATCTGGGGCAAGGGCGATGAGAATTCTGGTGATCGGGGCAGGTGTGATCGGCACGACCAGCGCATGGGCGCTGCAAGAGCAAGGCCATGATGTCTGCCTGATCGAGCGCCAAAGCACCGCCGCCGAGGGCACATCCCACGCCAATGCGGGGATGATCACCCCCGGCTATACCGCGCCCTGGCCCGCCCCCAAAATCTGGCGCAAACTGCCCAGATGGCTGTTACGGACCCACACGCCTTTCGCGATATCCCCCCCTCTGTCGCGCCGTGATCTGCGCTGGATGCTGGCCAGCCTGCGCCAGTGCCGCGCAAGATGCTACACGGCCAATATTCAGGCCATGATGGCCCTGTCGGTCTATAGTCAGGCGATGATGGCCCGCCTTCGCGACACTGTGCCACTGCACTATGCACAGCGCTTTGGCGGGACATTGCAACTGTTCCGCCATCCCGTCAGCCTGACGGATCTGCGCCTGCATACCGACTATCTGGATCAGCGCGAGATCCCCTACGAGGTGCTGGACCGCGCGGGCTGCCTTGCCAGGGAACCGGGGCTGGAACGGGCCGAAACACCGCCCGTCAGCGGGCTTTACATGCCGCAGGACGAAACCGGTGACTGCTGCCTTTTTACCAGACAGCTTGCCGCCGCCTTTGTCGCACGGGGCGGCGAGATCCGCTATAACACCCCTGTTTCCGGCCTTCTGGTGGAAAACGGCCATGTGAGAGGGGCGCTGGACCAACAGGGCGAGGCGCTGCGCGCCGAACGGGTGGTGCTCTGCACCGGTCACGAGACACCAGCCCTGCTGGCCCCGCTGGGGCTGGACCTGCCGATTGCCGCGCTCAAGGGCTATTCGATGACGGTGCCGCTGCGCATACCTGCCTACGGGCCGCAATCCACCGTGCTGGATGACACCTATAAAGTGGCGCTGACACGGCTGGAGAACACGATCCGCGTGGGGGGCATCGCCGAGATTGCAGGCGGGCGACAAGGGCTGACCCGACGCCATCTGGAAACCCTGCGCCTGTCGCTGGCAAGCCTGTTCCCCGACAGCTATGTGGCCGAAGAGGCGCAATTCTGGGCCGGTCAGCGCCCCACCACACCGACCAATCTGCCGTTCATCGCAGAGACCGCCCTTGCGGGGCTTTATGTCAATGCCGGTCACGGGACGTTCGGCTGGACAATGGCCGCAGGCGCGGCAGCTTTGCTGGCCGATCTGGTCAGCGGCACCCCGAGCCCGATTTCCGCAGCCCCCTACAAGGTGCGAAAATAATCGTTGCACCGCTTGCGTCCCGATAGCGGGCCGACGTAAATTATCCGGCAGGTTCTGGACTGCTTTCATACGGAAAACCACCTTGCCCCAACGCGCCGCTTCCCCGTTTTTTGTGGTCTTCACACTGACCTGTGCCGGATTTCTGTCCGGATGCGGGCTTGGCCATCGGGCCACGCCGGAGGAATGCATGGAACGCGCCATGTATTTCGAATCCAACCGCTCCAGCCGCGATGGCATGGTGGCCGTGGGCAGCGTGGTGATGAACCGTGTGAAGTCACCGGATTTCCCGAACACCGTCTGCGGTGTCGTCAGCCAGAAAAACCAGTTTGCCCGCGGGATCATGTCGCGCAAGATGGACACCCGCTCGGCCCCCTATCTGCGCGAGGCCGCCCGCGCCGTGCTGCGCGGAGAGCGTCACCCCTATATCCAGAACGCGCAATATTTCCATACCGCCAGCTATCGCGCCTCTTATAACAATATCGATTATGTGCTGACCACCGGCGGCAATGCCTTCTATCAAAAACGTCGTCCGGAAAACGTTGTGAATGCCAGCCCGCTGCCGCCTTTGGAAGGCATAACCGGCTATTGAGACCCTAAAACGGCGGGGGCGGCCTTAGGCCAGCCCAACCACCCGCCCCTTACGGGCCTCGATTTCCCGATACAGCAGCTCGGCAAGGTTTTTGTTGGCGACGGTTTCGATGCCCTGAAATCCCGGCGAGGAATTGACCTCCAGCACTTTCGGCCCGTCTTTCGCCCGCAACAGGTCAACCCCCGCGATACCCAGCCCGAAGCTGCGCGCCGCCTTGACCGCCATCCGCCTTTCCTGCGTGGTGATCTTCACCGCCTCGCCGGTGCCGCCCTGATGCAGGTTGGAGCGGAAATCCCCCTCGGCCCCCTTGCGCTTCATCGCGGCAACAACCTTGCCCCCGATCACCAGACAGCGGATGTCTTCCCCTGCGGCTTCGCGCACGAAATGCTGCACCAGAAAATTCGCCTTCAGGCCGCGAAACGCAGAAATCACGCTTTCCGCCGCTTTGCGGGTCTCGGCCAGAACGACCCCCTTGCCCTGCGTCGATGCCAGAAGCTTCACGATCAGCGGCGCGCCGCCCACCAGCTCGATCAGATTCGTCGTGTCCTTGGGCGAGGCTGCAAAGGCCGTATCGGGCATGCCGATCCCCGCGCTTGCCAGTATCTGATGCGCCCAGAGCTTGTCGCGCGAGGCCATGATCCCGTGAGACCCGTTCACACAATAGGTGCCCAGGGTTTCGAACTGCCGCAGAACGGCAGCGCCGTAAGGAGTAATCGTGGCCCCGATCCGCGGGATCACCACATCATAGCGGGGCAGCTTGCGCCCGTCATAGTAAATTTCCGGCGCCAGCGTATTGATCGCCATATAGCAGCGCGTCGTGTCGATCGCATCGACCTTATGGCCCCGCGCGCGTCCCTCATCCACCAGACGCTGGGTCGTATAATTGTCTTCGCGGGTCAGGATGGCGATGCGCAGGCTGGGGCGGCTTTGCGCATCGGCGGCCAGCGTCTCATAGGCGGCATAGTTCAATTCGGGTTGCAGACGGCGCACGGCAGGCAGCACCGTCACATGATCGCGCAGGGCCTGACGGCCCAGCAACATCCGGCTAGCCATTGTGCTACGGTCGGTCAGCGTGATCTCGATCGGCCAGCTTTCGCCATCCACCGCCACCGTGGTGCCGATGACATAGCGCTGCTCGGTCTCACCATTGGAAGACGTCACCTCGCGCCGGTCCAGTAGCGGCGTCTCGCAGCGGATGGCAATCGCGTCATTATCGGGCACCGGATGCAGGGTAAACTGCACCAACGGCGCATCTGCCGGACCGCTCAGCGTAATCTCCGATGCGTGCAAGGCAGAGGTGCGCGCGCCCGTATCCACCTTGGCGAGAATGGCCGACACACCGAGATCGGGCAGCGACAGCCATTCTTCCCACCCCATTTGCAACGGCGTCTTTGCCATCAGCCAACCCTTTCGCGCATTTTGTGAAAACATGCCACAGGGAAGAAGACGCCCGTATGACAAAAGAGGCCATCCTCGAACAGCCTCTTCCGCGCCGCCTCTAGCGATCAATCAGGCGCAACGCAAGAGCCCCGCACCACACGATCCTGCGCCTCACAGGCGCGTTCCCCCTTAGTGCAAGAGCTTCGACCCCGTGCGCGCAAGCGGCGTCTCCGAGGCGCCGGACCAGCCTGCCGTCCGTGCCGCCGCCCCCTGTATCAGCTCTTCGACCCGCACCCAAAGATCCAGCAGATCCTCCATCTGCTGCGAGAGGGTCTCTTTCTCTTCGGCGCGCGCTGCATTTTCATGGATCTTCAGAAGCTTGTGCAGCTTTTGCAGGCCCAGAATCCCTGCCGATCCCGCCAGCTGATGGGCCACGCCCGCATAGGCCTCCAGATCACCATACATCAGATGTTGCTGCAAAGCCGAAATCCGTCTGCGCCCTTCCTGCAGGAACGCCTCCTGCAGGGTGGCAAATTCGGCAGGGCCATACATTTCCAGCAAATCGTCACGCGTGGATTGATCGACAAACTCGTCCCCCGGCGTTCCGGCCTGTGCAGAAGGGCGATGATGGGCCTGCAACAAACGGTTCAGCGCCGCACGATTGATCGGCTTGCACACGACATCGTCACAACCCGCAGCCTGCAGATCCGCTGCGGCCTCGCGCGAGATATTCGCCGTGACCGCAACGATGGTCGTATCGCTATTGGGCCCCTCGCCCGCGCGGATGATACGGGTGGCCTGCATCCCGTCCAGCACCGGCATATTGAGATCCATCAGGATCAGATCGAATTTCTGCTTGCGCGCGGCATCCACCCCGTCTTGCCCGTCAATCGCCATTGTAACACGGTGCTGGCCCTGCAAAAGCATCTGGCGAAGAACCTCGCGGTTAAGCGCGTTATCCTCCACAATCAGAATGTCGCGCGGCGGCACCGGCGGCGGCGGGGCGGCGTCTTTGGCCTGATGGTCAGCAGAATGGCGCACAATCGCACAGGGCGCAGGCAGCGAGAACCAGAACACCGTGCCCTCCCCCGGCTCGCTCTCCACGCGGATCTCGCCACCCATCGCTTTCAACAGCCGCCGCACGATGCCAAGGCCAAGCCCCGTGCCCGAAATATCCTGCGCGCCCACCGGCAGGATCGACACGAAATCGTCGAAAATCCGCTCTTGGTCGGCGCGCGAAATGCCGATACCACTGTCGATAACGCGAATTTCCAGCGACTGCCCCGCCATCGCATATTCCAGCTCGATCTGGACCACCCCGTTGCGGGTGAACTTGATCCCGTTCCCGATGATGTTCATCAACACCTGCCGCAGGCGGGCCGGATCCCCGATCACCGCCTTCGGAATCGAATTCGTCGCCTCGACCGAAAGGCTATTGCCGCGCCCTGTCGCAGCCGGTCGCAAGGTCGTGGCCACATCAACAACCAAGGAATAAGGGTCGAAATCGATCTTCGCTAGTTCCAGCTTACCGGCATCCAGCCGCTCGACATCCAGCACATCATTCACATGATGCAGAAGGGATTTCCCCGCAAACTCCATCGCCTCGACAAAAGACGCCTGTCGCTCATCCAACTGGGTATCGCGGATCAGCTCGAGTGATCCGAGCAACCCGTTCAAAGGGGTACGCAGCTCGTGGCTCATCACCGAAACAAAGCGCGATTTTTCACGTTCGCCCGCCAGCGCACGATCCCGCGCGGCAATCAGCTCGGCATTGGCCGCCACCCTACGGGAAATATCCCGCAGATAGATCACGCGGAGCTTCCCCGAATGGACCTGCGCCTCGCGCATTGACAGTTCTGCCGGAAACTCATCGCCATTGGCGCGTTTGGCCTGAAGTTCCAAAAGCCCCCTGCGCGGCTGCAGATCCTCGGGCAAAACCACGAATTCCGCCAGACTTGCCCCGATCGCCTCGCCTTTGCTACAGCCCAGAATACTTTCCGCCGCCCCGTTGAACTCGAGAATGCGCGACTGTTCATCGGCCACAATCACCGCATCGACCGAAGCATTCACCACCGCGGTGATCCTCGTCATGGCATCGCGCAGCGACACGGCCTTTTGCTGCCCGAACCGCCACAAGATCCACAAGGCCACGGCACTGACCGCCAAAATCGCGAAAAGCACCAGCGTCATCACCGCCAGTTTGACAAGCGCCGCAAAAACAAGCTCGCGCTGGTCCTTGATCTGCTCGGAAAAAATCGCAAGCCCCGTCAGCGCCAAGGCCCGCAGATCTCCTTCGGCAGACCGCGCCTCGCTTTCGATCTGCGCTTTCATC
>NZ_CP149517.1:0-427962 GCF_045291555.1 Thioclava sp. GXIMD4215
GAAAGCGCATAACATCCATGTGGGCGCGGGCAAGACCAAGGAAGATTTCGTCAAGTTCCGCACCGAACGCGATGCGCAATTGGATATGCCCAAGCTGATCATTCCGTCGCTTCAGGTCAACATGCGCGGCGGGGACCTGCCGCCGCAGGACAAGGACGGAAAACGTTTCCTGAAGGTGCCGCTGAACGGGCTTTAACCCCCGCCGCCTTAAGTCTTGCAGGGCCCCAGGCCTTGCACCGCCCGGTCGCGCGACAGCGACATGCGCGATCGGGAAAGGCAGGGCAGAGAACAGCGCGACGGGGAACAGCGCAACGGGGCCGCGTTTTGACAGGCCCGCGCTTTGGCAGGCCCGCAAGGGTCACGTTTTAAACCTCGGGGTTGGCTACGGCCTGCCCCCTTTTGACACTTTATTCCAAGGAGGAGGGAGATCTTTGGAAAAACACGAATTGACGCGCGGCCTGTCTGTCGGCCCGCAAATCACGGCGGAAGATATCGACACGCTTGCCGCCGCCGGTTTCCGCTCGATCATCTGTAACCGGCCCGATGCAGAAGGCGCAGACCAGCCCAACCATGACGAGATCGCGCGGGCGGCCAGCGCGAAGGGGCTGGAGTTCCGCTACATCCCCGTAACGCCCGGCATGGTGACGGAGGCCGATGCCGAGCAATTCGCCTCGGCGCTGACCACCCTGCCCGGCCCCACCTTCGCCTATTGCCGCACCGGCACGCGCTCGACCACGCTCTGGTCGCTGTCGCAGGCCAATGACCGCCCGCTGACCGAAATCCTCGCCCGCACCAAAGCGACAGGGTACGACATGAACGGCGTTGCACGGCGCATCGCCAATGGCGGCAAAACCCCCACCGATACCGCAGATGCCAAATTCCAGATCGTGATCGTGGGCGCAGGCGCGGGCGGCATCGCGGTGGCCTCCAGCTTGAAGGCGCGACGTGCCGATCTGGAAATCGCCATCATCGATCCAGCAGATATCCATTATTACCAGCCGGGCTGGACGATGGTCGGCGGCGGCATTTTCGAGCCTGCCCAGACCGCCAAGACGATGGGCAGCCTGATCCCGCATGGCGTGAAATGGATCAAGGCGGCGGTGGCCGCTTTCGAACCGGAAAACAACGCCATCATCCTCGATGGATGTCGTGTGGTGAAATATGACCGACTGGTGGTATGCCCCGGCCTCAAGCTGGACTGGGCCGGTATCGAAGGGCTGGAGGAGACGTTGGGGCGTAACGGGGTCACCTCGAACTACCGCTATGATCTTGCGCCCTATACCTGGCAGCTTGTGTCTTCGATGAAAGAAGGGCGGGCGCTGTTCACCCAGCCGCCGATGCCGATCAAATGCGCGGGGGCTCCGCAGAAGGCGATGTATCTTTCGGGGGATGCGTGGTTCAAACGTGGCGTCCTGAACAAGATCGACATCCAGTTCATGAATGCGGGAGGGGTGCTGTTCGGGGTGAAGGACTATGTTCCCGCCCTGATGAAATATGTCGAGAAATACGACGCGACGCTGAATTTCTTCCACAAGCTTGTCGCAGTCGACGGACAGGCGAAGACCGCCACATTCGAGGTCACCAAGCCCGAGACCGAGACACAGACGATCACCACCGAATTCGACATGATCCATGTGGTTCCGCCGCAGACCGCGCCAGATTTCATCCGCGTCTCGCCTCTGGCCGATGCGGCAGGCTGGGTCGATGTGGATCAGGCGACGCTGCGGCATAAGACCTATGACAACATCTGGTCGCTGGGCGATGTGATGAATGCCCCAAATGCGAAAACCGCCGCCGCGGCCCGCAAACAGGCCCCGACAGTGGCCGAAAACATCATGTCCGATCTGATGGGCAAATCGGCACATGCCCAATATGATGGCTACGGGTCGTGCCCTCTGACCGTGGAACGCGGCAAGATCGTGCTGGCCGAATTCGCCTATGGGGGCGTGCTGAAACCCTCCTTCCCGAAATGGCTGCTGGACGGCACGCAACCCACGCGCGCGGCCTGGTTCCTGAAAGAGAAGCTGCTGCCGCCGATCTACTGGAAGGCCATGCTGCGCGGCCACGAATGGATGGCCAAGCCCGAGCCCCTTTCGGCCAAGTCCGAATAATTCAGGCCCAACCCGATGCTGCTGCGGACCGACAACCGGTCCGCAGCCATAGCGCAGGACCCCAAAGCCATGCCCTCTTTTTCCCGCTATCTGCCCATCCTGACTTGGGGCCGTGCCTATAACCGCACGGCTCTGTCCAACGATCTGGTCGCGGCCATTATCGTGACCATCATGCTGATCCCGCAATCGCTGGCCTATGCAATGCTGGCGGGGCTCCCTCCCGAAGCCGGCATCTATGCCTCGATCGCGCCGATCATCCTCTATGCGATTTTCGGCACAAGCCGCGCGCTTGCGGTGGGGCCGGTGGCGGTGGTTTCGCTGATGACAGCCGCCTCTATCGGCGAGATCGCCGCCAGCGGCACCGCAGGTTACGCGATTGCCGCCTTGACCCTTGCCCTGCTTTCCGGCCTCTTCCTGCTGGCCTTGGGGCTGTTCCGTCTGGGTTTCATCGCCAATTTCCTGAGCCATCCGGTGATTGCGGGCTTCATCACAGCCTCGGGCATCCTGATCGCCACCAGCCAGTTGAAACATGTGCTGGGGATCAAGGCCAGCGGTGCCACCCTCCCCGAGATGGTCACCGCACTTGTCGCACATCTGGGGCAGACCAACCCGATCACCCTGACCATCGGCGTCCTCAGCACCGCCTTCCTGTTCTGGGTCCGCAAGGGGTTGAAGCCGCTTCTGCGGCGGTTGGGTCTGGGTCCGCGACTGGCCGACATCCTGACCAAGGCCGGTCCCGTCGCCGCCGTTGTCATCACGACGCTCTGCACATGGGGGCTGGATCTGAACGCGCAGGGCGTGGCCATCGTCGGCAGCGTTCCGCAAAGCCTGCCGCCCCTGACCATGCCGGGCCTGTCCCCCGAGTTGATCGGCCAACTGGCGCTTCCAGCCGTCCTGATCTCGATCATCGGCTTTGTCGAATCCGTTTCCGTGGCCCAGACATTGGCCGCGAAAAAGCGCCAGCGGATTGACCCCGACCAAGAGCTGATCGGCCTTGGCGCGGCCAATATCGGGGCCGCTTTCACCGGCGGCTATCCGGTCACCGGCGGCTTTGCGCGTTCGGTCGTCAATTTCGATGCAGGGGCCGAAACGCCCGCAGCAGGTGCGTTCACGGCAATCGGCCTCGGCATCGCGGCCATCGCGCTGACCCCGCTGGTCTATTTCCTGCCCAATGCCACGCTCGCCGCGACCATCATCGTGGCCGTGCTCAGCCTTGT
This sequence comes from Thioclava sp. GXIMD4215, assembly GCF_045291555.1. Classification (NCBI taxonomy): domain Bacteria; kingdom Pseudomonadati; phylum Pseudomonadota; class Alphaproteobacteria; order Rhodobacterales; family Paracoccaceae; genus Thioclava; species Thioclava sp. GXIMD4215. Next base: position 3,329 of record NZ_CP149517.1, read on the forward strand.
CGATTTCTCGATCCTCAAGAAAACATGGCAGTATTCGCGCAAGGATTTCGTCGCCGTTCTGGTGACCATCCTGCTGACCCTTGCCGCAGGCGTCGAAATCGGTGTGGCGACAGGGGTGATCCTGTCGATCGTGATGCATCTGCTGCACACCTCCAAACCGCATGTGGCAGAGGTCGGTCTTGTGCCCGGCACCGAGCATTTCCGCAATATCCGCCGCCACGAGGTCATCACCGAACCGAGCCTGCTGACCCTGCGGGTGGATGAAAGCCTGTATTTCGTCAATGCGCGCGTGCTGGAAGACCGCTTGCAGGACCGCCTTGCCAGCGCCCCCGAAATCCGCAACGTCGTGCTGATGTTCTCGGCGGTCAATAGCGTGGATTACTCGGCGCTGGAAAGCCTCGAGGCGATCAACCATCTGCTGAAAGAACGCGGGATTGGCTTCCATCTCAGCGAGGTCAAAGGCCCCGTGATGGACAGGCTGGCCACTGCGCATTTCCTGTCGGAACTGAACGGACAGGTCTTCCTGTCGCAATATCAGGCATGGAAAACACTGGTGCCTGCCGCCCAAACGGCCGCCGCAGAATAGACGCTGACAGGCCCGAAACACATGGCCTGCAAAGCGTGGCGCCCTGCCCGTTCGGGGCGCCATGCCTGCCGGAAGGATCAGGGGCGCAGACCCGTGGGAAGCGCCTCCGCTAGAGAGCCTTCGATCACCTGCCCAAGCCATTGCGCCTCTTTTTCAAGGTCGAATTCGGCGCAGACCTTGCGGCGGCCCTCTTTTCCCATCTGCGCCCGTAGGGCCGGATCGGCCAGCAGGCGATCCAGCCGGTTGGTCAGGCTTTCCAGATCCCCCGCCGGAATCGTAAAGCCAGACACCCCGTCTTCCACCAACTCGCCCACACCCGCCACGCGGCTGGCGATCACCGGAAGTTGGGAGCCCATCGCCTCCATCAGCGTGACCGGCACCCCTTCGGCAAAAGAGGCCAGCACCAGCATATCGGCACGGCGCATATGGTCGGCCACCGCATCCGAAGGCTGATACCCCCAGAACTTCACCCGCTCGGCCACCCCCATCGTGCGGGCCATCGTCTCGCAATAACTCCGCTCCGGCCCGTCACCGATAATCGACAGGGTTGCCTCGGGATGCGTATCCCTGAGCCGCGCGAAGGCCTCGATCAGAAGCGGCACGCCCTTGATGGCCGCCAGACGCCCGACAAACAGGATTTCCTGCCCCGCTTCTTTCGGCGTGGACGGGGTCTCGGGCGGGGTCTCATGCCCATAGAGCGCGGGGAAGATACCGCAATGGACGATTTTCAGCTTCGACCAATGCTCGGGCTTGGAAAAATACATTGCCTGCGAGCGGCAGAAATGGCTGATGCAGGACACAAAGCGCGCCCGCGCGATCTTGGCATCAATGCGCCACCAGCGCGGCTCGTAGAAAATGGCGGGGCCATGCATGGTCACCGAGAAAGGGATGCCCGACAGCTCGGATGCCAGCATCGCCACCGAACAGCTGGAATTGGCAAAATGGTTATGCAGATGACGCACGCCTTTGGCCTGCAGATGCTGCGCCAGAATGGCCGCTTCAAGGAAGTAGAACCCTTGCCAAAGCGCCGCTTTCACCCCCGGCGGGCGGGTTTTCCATGCCAGCCTTGCGGTGCGCAACCAAGCTTTCGCATCGCGTTTCAACGCCCAGACCTGCGCCCCCAGAACCTTGGCAGGCGATTTGATCGCATCGAAAATGGCAAAGGTCGCCGCCTGCTCGCGGATCTGGTCCTCCCCGACAACATCACGGGCCGCCGTGCGCCGGACCGAACAGGTATGCACCTGCCACCCCTCATCGCGCAGCGCGGCAATCTCGCGCTGGATAAAGGTATGCGAGACCTTCGGATATTCGCCGGTCAGGTAGGCAATGGGAGGACGGGTATGCGTCATGAGAAATTCCAAAATGAGCGAGTGGGGAGGGAAAGGCCGCCTCAGGAGGTGACGGCCGGCCGGTTCAACCGGCCCTTCTTGCGCGTCGGTTTGGCCGGAACATCGGGGGCTATGTCAAAATCGGCATCGCGCTTGTGATACAGGCGGCGTTCCCGCGGTGAAAGATGCGAGGCCATCTCGGTTTGGCGGGCCTGATCATAGCGGACCCAGAGCGCCCCGCTCAGAAGCCAGATCGGCGCGACCAGCGACGAATTCGGGATGAGGTCGATCATATTCGCCGCCATGACCACCATCATCCCTATATCGATCGTATCGAGCCTGAGTTTGCGATAGGAAAAGGCACAAAGGATGACCGGCAGACAGATGAAGCCGAACAGGCTGAGATACCCGATCCAGCCATATTGGCCGATGATAATGATCCAGATCCCGTCGGTAATGGTGCTTGGCTTGCCCGTTTCAGGGTTGAACAGCAGGTTCCGGCCCCAGCCGCCCCACCCCGCCAGAGGTTTGAGATTGGCATGCGCCAGCAATTCGTCTTCATTGCGCAGGCGGAATTCCAGTGAGGCGGCCCGTTCGGGCGCATAGGGCGCAATCGTCTCGGCCACGCTTTCGGTGGGCACGAGGTTTGTGCCGCGCACAATCGGATAGCATAGCACCAACGCCGCGATGATGCCTGCCATCACCGCCTGCATCCCGCGCGAGCCGACCAGCAGGATCGGCAGCAGCAGCACGGTAATCAGCAGCGCGCCGGTATTCTTGGATAGGTAGAGTGCGACCAACAGCCACAGCGACACCAGCAACCAGCGCAGGCGCGACTTGCCATTGTCACTGGCCCGCGCCAGCGTCGCCGCCGCCAGCACCGCCATCGACATGAAAATCCCCACCCGCAGACCATGCGCAAGGAACACAATGGGCCGCCAGCCGCCATTGCGGTAATGCTGCCGGAAGTCATGCGCAAAGAAGCCATAAATCCAAGTGCTTAGCTGGGGGCTCATGCGGATTTCAATGAGGATTGCCACGGTATAGAGCAGCCCGCCGAAAACGATGGTCCGCAACAGCCAGATCTGCCCCTGACGGTCTGTCACCAGCTTCAACCCGACAAAGAACGGCAGCAGAAGACAGGCCAGATTGCGGGTATAGGCCGCGACGTCATAGGGCCGGATGCCCGGAAGATAGGTCAGGCCGTCTACAATCGGAGCGCGATTTGTCAAATAGGTGATCACCGGCGAAATCAGCAGGAAAACCGTCGCCAAAATCAGCATCAGCCGAACTTTTGTGCGGGGTTTTTTCAGCAGGAAGGCCTGACGTTTCTTTGCAATCGGCGACGCGACGCCCTCGCCCGTCTTTTCGGCAACCGGTGCCAGTGCGGCTTCGTGCCGCGCCGCACGCCGCGCCATGAAGATCTCGTTTTTCTTCACATAGTGATAGACGATCAGCACCGCCAGAGACGGGACAATGGACTTGTTTATGTTGGGAATAACCGGAAAATTCAGGTTTGGCCGCTCCGGCAGGAGCAGATAGCCCCAGATCACGGCACCGATTGCGGCCTTGGTTGCGGGGTAACGCTTGAACAGCTGCCATGTAATGAGCGGCCAGACAAAAAGCATGAAGTAGGCAAAGAGGTTGGGCATCGGCGCTCGTGTGCTGACTCAAGGACTTGCAGAATGTGCGTCTATCTTTGGCAGAGTTTTGCACGTGCCTCAATCGCACAGTGCATCCTTTCTTGTCCCTGCCCCCCAGATCGGTCATGATCAACGCAAAGTTGATTAAGGAAATGGATTCCTGTGTCTGATATTGCTGTCATTGTCGTCAATTACGGTACCGCCGACCTTTCAGCCGCTGCCGTGCAAAGCGTGCTCGAGCATTCGCATGGGGGGCGGACGGTCGAGGTGCATCTGGTCGATAACGCCTCGCCCGGCGATGATGCGCAGGTCTTTGCGCGCCTGCATGCCGAGCGGAACTGGGGATCGCAGGTCACCTTATGGCCCGAAACCGAAAATCACGGCTTCGGACGGGGTAACAATGTCGTGCTCGACACATTACTGGCACGCCCCGCCTCTGAACGCCCGCGCTATGCTTTCCTGCTGAACCCCGATGCCACGCTCGAAAACGAGGCGCTGTCGATCATGGCGGATTTCCTCGACGCGCATCCGCAGGCCGGAGCGGCAGGCGCCAAGATCGCCAAACCCTCGGGAGAGCCGGTTTCGGCGGCCTTCCGGTTCTTTTCGCCGACGGCAAGCTTCGTGCATGCGGTCAATTTCGGCCCGCTGGCCCGCGCCTTCCGCAACCACGAGGTCGCCCTGCCCCCTGACACCCCTGAAGGCGAGGTGGATTGGGTCTCCGGGGCTGCGGTGATGTTCCCGCTTGCGGTGCTTGAAAAGGTGGGCACTTTCGATCCCGAATTCTTCCTCTATTTCGAAGAGACGGAATTGATGCACCGCATTCGCGCGCATGGCTATCAGGTCTGGCATCTGCCGCAGGCACGGGTGCTGCATGCCGAAGGGGCCGCGACCGACGTGCGCTCGAACGAGACCGTGCGCAAAGCCAAGCCGGGATATTGGTATCGGTCATGGCTTTATTACCACCGGAAATGTCAGGGACGCGGCGGAGCCTTGCTGACGGGGCTGGCCTGGATGGCGGGGGCTGCGCTCAACGCGCCGCTGGCCAAATTGCGCGGCCAGAAACTGCATGCGCCGCTGCATTTCTTCCGTGATTTTTCGGCCCAGGTGATGTGGCCCTTGCTTCGGGGACGCTGATCCATGCCGGAAAGATTTGCCGCGATTGTCATCGGGCGCAACGAAGGCGAACGCCTGCTGCGCTGTCTGGCCTCACTGGAAGGGGCGATGCCGTTGATCTATGTCGATAGCGGCTCGACGGACGGCTCCCGCGAGGCCGCGCGCGCGCGCGGTGTGGAAGTCGTCGAACTGGATCTGACCAAGCCCTTCACCGCAGCACGGGCCCGCAATGCGGGGCTGGAGCGGCTGCGCGCGATTGCCCCGGATGCCGCCTTCGTGCAACTTGTCGATGGCGATTGCGAGATCCGCAGCACATGGATCGAGACAGCCCGGAGCTTTCTGGAAACCCGACCGGAGGTCGCCGTGGTCTGTGGCCGCCGCCGCGAACGCTTTCCCGAGGCGACCCCCTATAACGCCCATTGCGATCGGGAATGGGACACCCCTGTTGGCGAGGCCCGCGCCTGTGGCGGTGACGCGCTGATGCGTGTTCAGGCCCTGTCCGAGGTTGGCGATTACAACCCGACCCTGATTGCGGGCGAAGAGCCGGAGATGTGTGTCAGGCTGCGTAAGGCGGGGTGGAAAATCTGGCGGATTGACGCCGAAATGACATGGCATGATGCGGCCATGACGCGGTTCGGGCAGTTCTGGAAGCGGGCACGCCGCGCCGGTCATGCCTATGCCGAAGGGGCCTATCTGCACGGGGCGGCCCCCTATCATCACAATGTCGCACAAACGCGGCGGGCTCTGCTATGGGGGCTGTATCTGCCTCTCGCACTCCTGCTTGGCGCGCTGCTTCTCAGCCCTTGGATCCTGTTGGGCTTTCTGATCTATCCCGTGCAGATCCTGCGACTGGCGCGTAAGGAAACGGCGCGTTACGGCAGCCTGCGCACGGCCCTCGAACATGCCGCCTTTCTGACCATCGGAAAGCTCCCCGAAGCCATCGGGATCTGCGAGTTCCATCTGCGGCGCCTGACCGGCAAACGGGCGGGCATCATGGAGTATAAATAGTTCGCCTTGTGCCTCCTCCTCCCCTTTCAAAACGAGATCTTCACCATGACCGGAAGCGACGCCCATGAAATCTAATCCCGCGTATATTCCGTCTCTGGATGGCCTGCGGGCTATCTCTATTGCCATCGTCTTCCTGAGCCATGCCGGTCTGGGCCATATCGTCCCCGGCGGCTTCGGGGTGACGGTCTTTTTCTTCATTTCGGGCTTTCTGATCACCTCGCTGCTCTGCCGCGAATATGACCGCTATGGCAGCATTTCCCTGCGGGTCTTCTACCTGCGCCGCGTGCTGCGCCTGATGCCGCCACTGGCCTGCGCGATGGGGCTGGCCATCGTGCTGGTGCTGGCCGGTGCACTGGTGGCCAAGATCGATATACCGACCCTGCTCAGCCAGATTTTCTTCCTGTCGAATTACTACCAGATCTACGGCAACTCGCAGTCGATCCCCGGCCTCGGCGTCTTGTGGTCGCTGGCGGTCGAGGAGCATTTCTACATGCTCTGGCCCTTCATCTTTATCCTTTTCGCTAGAAATATCATCGGCTTCCGCAGCCTGACTCTGGCGCTGATCGGCTTTCTGGTCTGGCGCGGCGTCCGGTTTTACGTCCTGGGCAGCAGCGAAAACGCGCTTTACTATCTCAGCGATGCACGTCTTGACAGCCTGCTCTATGGCTGCGTGTTGGCATTGATGATGTGGTGTGGCTACCTGCCGCGCGAGAACGTGTCGACGAAATGGCGCGGGGCGCTTCTGGTCGGGGCGCTCGGGGTGCTGCTGGTCAGCTTGGTGCTGCGCGATGCAGCCTTCCGTGGCACGCTGCGCTATTCGTTGCAGAGCCTCGCGCTGATGCCGGTTTTCTACTACGCGGTCACCACGCCCGATATGGCCCTGTTCCGCCCGCTGAACTGGCCGGTGCTGCGCAAGATCGGGGTCTGGTCCTATTCGATCTATCTGGTGCATTTCGTGCTGATCAACCTGTTCAACCAGCAGATCACCGGCGCCCATGCGCACCTCATTTCCGGCGGGCTCGCCCTGATCGGGTCGCTGGTTTATGCGGCAGTGGTCTATCACTTCGTCGAGGTCCCCTCGGCGCGTTTCCGCCACAAGATCACACGCCGCGCCCCGAAAGGAGAACCGGTCGGCGCGTAATGCCCCGACCGGTTCCGAAAGTCCTGCACCTTGTCTGCCCCTCCGGGGTCAGTCGAGGTGCAGCTTGATCCGGTCATAAAGCGGCTGGGCCATCAAACGCGAGGCGGTTGCCGTAATATGGTTTGAATCGCGGTAAAGCATGATCTTGTCACGCACCGCAGGGCACCGCCCCTCCTCACAGAAGAACCCCGAAAAATCGACAGCTTCCACATGATCGGGCAGGTTTTCCGGCTGCAACGCATCGCGCGCAAGCGTCGGGCGCATCGCATCGCAGGCGGGATCGTCCTCGCCATTACGGTCGATACAGGCTGCGATGTCGAAGCTGGCACGCGGATTGTCGCGGATGGCGATCACCGGCGTATGGGGCAACGCATCCCACGCCATACGATAGCCCTGCGGAATCGTTTCGCCATCGCGCTGGATCCGCGTGGCATTGGTGACCACCATATCGGGGTCCAGCGCCTTCAGCTTTTCCACCGCCTGACGGTTCCAGTCCAGACAGGCCGCACGGTCGGAATCGATCTCCACCCCGTCCAGTGACAGGGTGAATGTGCAGCCGCTTTTCACCAGATTGATAATCTTGATACGCGGGTCCTTACGGGCAATCTCCTGTAGCGCAGGCAGCCATTGCAGGGCGTGGCTCCCCCCCACAAGCGCAATCCGGTAGCTGCCCGACGGGTTGCCGTAATTACAGCTGACCACATCCGAGGCACGGAAATTGCGCTGATAGCAGCCATCCTTGTAACTCGAGGGGATGTCATCCTTGATAAGGCGCAGATCAGGGGTCAGTTGCGCCACCTTCTCGCCGGTTACCGCCTTCTCGATATCTTCAAGCGAGGCGACCTGACGTTCATCAACATGGTGTTTCCACCCCCATGAGAACCCCAGCGTCGGCACCAGTGCCAGCGCGCAAACGGTCACGGCCGTGGCCAGCCGCTTCTTGACCAGTCGCAGGTTCCGGAACGGTGTTTCAAGGAAATGATAGGTCACAAAGGCCAGCACAAAGGCCACCAGCAGAATGGCCATCCCCACCCCGACGGACACGTTCGGGGTGCCGGTGCGATCCCAGATGAACAGATAGATCGGCCAGTGCCAGAGATAGAAGGTAAAGGACAGGTTGCCGAGCCATTGCATGGCGCGGTTGTTCAGCACCACCATACCGGCGTTGTTACGGGCGGCGACGATAATCGCCGATGTGGCCAGCACGGGAATGAGCGCGGCCCAACCGGGGAAGGAGTCCGCCACAGGGATCACGGCGGCAAATCCGACAAGCGTTATCAGGCTGGCATAGCCCAGCCCTTTGGCCACCGCACGGCCCACAACGATGCGCGGCAGGACAAGTGCCAGCAGGCCGCCGGCCAGAAATTCCCACAGGCGGGCAAAGGTGTTGAAATAGGCGCTCGGCTGGTAACGATAGGTCTTGTAAAGCGCATAGGCAAAGGCCAGCGCGAGCAGCCCCAGAAAGACCTGCGTCATGGCGCGGCGCGCATTGGTGCGGTTGCGGCACAGCCGGAAGACCAGATAGACCAGCGGCGGCAGCATGAAATACAGCTGGAACTGCACCGACAGTGCCCAGAGCTGCTGGAAGGGGGACGGCGTCTGCCCCATCGAGAGGTAATTCACCCCGTGGTTCGACAGCCACATGTTTTCATAGAACAGAATGCCCGCAATCGCGCTGTCGATGCGCTCTTCGGACAGGATGCGCGTCCCGAAACCGCTGAACAGAAGGGATGTCCCCAGCACGACGGCCGAGGCACTGGGCACGATCCGCCCCAAGGTACGGCGCCAGTATTTGGTGACATCGCCAAAGTGCAGATCGTCCCGCTTGAGAAAGCCCTGAAACAGGAAAAACCCTGCGATTACGAAGAACGCATCCACCCCACCGGACACGCGGTGAAACCAGATATGGTAGATGGCAACCAGCAGGGCCGCGACCACGCGGAAACCCTGGATTTCTTTTAAATACACGACATGAGGTCCCTGAATGACGAAGGATAAAAGGCGAATTGAGCCGACACAAAGCAAGCTCAGGTTGCACAGTCACCGATTACGTCATCATGGGAAAGGGGGCTCGATGCCGCATGGCAGAAAATTGCTAGCGTGCAAAGAATTCGGGCAGGCTATCCGGAGACCGCCTGCCCTGTGTGATCAGTTATACCCGTAATTATAACCGGTCGGATCATTCTCGTCGGGGAAGTTGCATTTGTTCAGCACCACCCCCAGCAGACGCGTCTGGTCGGAGAGCTTCTGCTCGAGCGCGTCAATCTGGCTTTTCGAGGTGACTTCGGCCTCGATGACCATGATCACCCCATCGACATGACGCAGGAACCCGTAGGCATCATCGGCCACCAGAAGCGGCGGCAGATCGAAGAGCATCAGATCCGGCGTATAGGCGTCCTGCACGGCATTGAGGAAATCCTCGATCCCGTCGCTTTGCAGCAATTCCGCAGACGAGGGCACCGGCGCGTTATTCATCCCCACCGCCAGATTGTTCCCGTAGCGCATCATATGATCGGCAAAGGCGACCTCGCTATTGATGACCGCGCCCATATTCGATTTGGGCGACTGGCCGAAGATCCGCGCCAGCGTGGGGTGACGCAGGTCGAAATCGAACAGCATCGTGCGCAAAAAAGGCAGCCGCCCGAAAGACAGCGCCAGATTGCTGATCACCGTGCTTTTGCCCGCATTCGGCCCCGCCGAGACAATGGCGATCCGCCGTGCCTCGTGGCGACGTATCTCCTCGCGCAACCGCGTGCGCAACAGATCGAAATGCGCACTTTCCGCGGTATTGCCCGAAAGCAGCAGACGGTTGGTCTTGAGCAACTTTCCGTCCAGACGCATTTCAGGCAAGGCCAGCCACGGTGCCGAATGCGCTTCGGCTGTGGGCGCGGCAGTCATGTTCGGACGCGCGCGCCCGTCGGCCGCGAGCCCTGTCGCGCGGTTCGCCCGCGCCTTTTCGAGAGCCTGTTGAAGCTTTTCCATCGTCACAAGTCCCCGTTCAGATATAAAGGCCGACTTTCGCAGCGATCTTCTGGGCGATCACCTCGAAGGGCATGTAGAAAGTGTGGATCATCAGCAGCGCGAAAGGAATACCCAGACAGACGATCAACGAAATCGTCAGCAGGCGTTTGCGGTTACGCTGCACCTCCCCTTGCGTGCGCATATAGGGGATCGTGGCCAAAGGCGTGATCCCGAGACCGTTGATCAGATCGCTCGAACGTTTCACCGTGGTCGAAAGCATCTCGATCAGGACAATCAAGCCCAGACCGGCCATGATGCCACCGGCAATCCCCAGCACAGCGATTTTCTTGCGCGAAGGTTTGATCGGCTCGGTCGGCACGGCGGGTTGCTCGATCACACTGACACGCTGGCCGCGCGACAGGCTTTCGATCCGCTCGCCGGTGGAGGCGGTCGCCAGACGCTGCACCGCGCCATTATATTGCGACTGAGCGTTATCGTAATCGCGCTGCAGGGCCTCTAGGGCGATCGCGTTCGCAGGGATCTTCGACAGGGCATCCTCCACCTCGGCCAGTTGCGCGGTGTATTGCGACTGTTCGTCCTTGAGCTGGTCAAGCTGGCGGTCAAGATCGGCAATCTGCAGGTCGAACACCGCCTCCGACGGGTCTTTCGCCGTCTGGCTGTCATCGCTCTGGTTGCCGCTGATGGTTTTCTCAAGCTGCGTGATCCGGTTTTTGATCACCGTCACACGCGCGCTGTCGGGGGCGTAGACCGCTTCCAGCTCGGCAAGCTGGGCCTTGAGGTCCAGCAAACGCTTCTGCTCAGGGGGCAGATTGGACTGGCGGCTATCGATCCGACCGGTGGTCTCGTAGATCTGGCGCAGGCTGCTTTTCTGTTTTTCAAGTGCGGCAGCGTCGCTGGAAATCTGGTCCAGACGGCGCTGGTAGTCGCGCTGCTGGGTGCGGAAATAGCTCTGGTTCTCGGGCAGCGCATCGGCATGCTCTGTCTTGAACTTCAGAATACGCGCGCTTTGCTGGTTCATTTCGGTTGCCAGACGGGACACTTCGTTTTCGAAGAATTCCTGCGTCTGGTTCGCCGTCTCCGTCCGGTTGCGGGCGTCTTCGTTGAGAATGAAGGTCAGATAGTCATTGACCACCTTCGCCGCGACCTGCGGGTTATGGTTATCGAAGGTGACAACCATCGTCGTGGCCGAATTGCGCCCACTCGAACTTTCGACATCGGTTGCAGCCCGCATTCCCTGCACGATCTGGTCGGGGTTCAGGGTCGCCTGATCCGGCAGAACGTTATACTTGCGGGCGATCTCCAGCAGGTTCGAGCGCGTCATCAAACGGCTTTCAAACAACTGGAGTTGCTCTTCAGCGGGGGTGTTGACCGTCGATTGCGCCAGCTTGTCGGGGATCTGCGACCCTTCGACCACGATCTGCATCTGCGCGCGATATACCGGAGGGAGGGTAAGAGCTGCGAAAATGCCGCTGGACGCGATCAGAACAAAGACAAGCAAAAACAGCGGCAAACGCCGCATGAAAATCGCCAAGTAAAATCGGATATCGGCATTCATGGTGCGGGTTCCATTTCTGTATCGCCAAAGAAGACGCCATCAGCCAAGACTGCGGCAACCGTGGGTGCGGTAATCTGCTTTTCTTCGTCGTTCCAAGCGTAAAGCATTGAAAAATCACATAGTTGGTTCACAAGGCGGGGGATGCCAGCGGTATGGTCATAGATCATGTCACAGGCGTCCGGAGCAAATTCCTGCCCCGTCCCCCCCACGGCGCGCAACCTATGGGCGATATACGCGCCTACGCCGTCGCGGTCCAGCCTAGCAAGGTGATAACTTGCCGAAATCCGCTGGGCCAACTGTCTCATATTGGGGCCGCGGATGATATCGCGCAGCTCGGGCTGTCCAACCAGCACAAGCTGGATCAGCTCGTCCTTGTTGGAATTGATATTGGTCAGCATGCGGACTTCTTCGAGCCCTTCCGCCGAAAGGTTCTGCGCCTCGTCGATGATCAAAACGACACGGCGTCCTGTGGTATATTGCTCCAGCAGGAAATCTTGAAAGCGCTGGAACAGCGCCACATATTCGTTGGGAAGGTCATCGGTATCCACGCCGAAAGCATTCAGGATCCAGCGCAGCAACTCGCCCCGTCCGCCTTGGGCGTTCGAAATGAGACCGATGGTCAGGTCGGCATCCATTTCCCGCAAAACGGCTTGGACCAAAGTCGTCTTGCCAGCACCGATCTCGCCTGACACCAAGGTGACAGGCGCGCGCGACAGCAGGCCGTATTGCAAAACCGAGTATGCCCGCTTGTGCTGCACTGACCAGTAGATCAGCGACGGGTCAGGGACCAAGGTAAAAGGACGTTCGGAAAGGCCGAAATAATCTGTGTAAAGCACCACTTCAGCCATGAATGTGGTCCCGATTTATCAACAACACCTATGGCTCCGTGCTTATTGTTTTTTAGTTAACCGTTCGGCTTTCCCTATCTAGCGAAAACTCCGGCAAAGTCGAACTCCACAAGAATAAACCGTCAGCTTCCGGGTAGTTCAATGCGTTTCCGCAAAAAATCTCGCGATTAGCGGGAATTTACCAGTTGTGATATGGGCGGGTGAATGGCGTGTTGTCTCGCGCAAAGCAATGAGGCATGGTGACCCCAAATTTGGATAAAAATGGATTGATCACCTTGAAACGTGTCCTTCTCGCCTTTGTAACTGCAGCTTTTCTGGCCGGTTGCGATTCTGCATCTGAACAGGCGGCCAAGCATCTGGCCCACGCGCAGCAGTTGCTGGATGAGGGCGATACGGCGCGCGCTCAGGTAGAATTACGTAACGCGCTTTCCAAGGACGAGAGTCTGGTCGCGGCCCGGCTGCTATTAGCGCAAATTCTCGAACAGAATGGTCAGTCATCACAAGCCTTTGCGCAGTACCGGAAAATCTCCGAACAGGACCCCAAAAATCTGGAAGCGATTCGCTCTCTGGCATTGCTCGCTCTGGATATGCACGCCTTCGATGATGCGGAACGCTATGGCAATGCCGCTCTTGCGCTGGCCCCTGATGATGCGGATCTACAGGCGCTGGCCGCCACAACGGCCTATCGCAAGGCCAATCTTTCGGGAGATACGGACGGGATGGAAGCCGCCGCCAAACAGGCGCGCGCCCTGCTGAAGGCCGACTCCAAAAACCTGCAAGCCCGTCGCGTCGTTGTGACAGAAGATCTGCGCCTTGCCGATCTGACCTCGGCCCTGAGCACCATTGACGAAGGGTTGCAGCAGGTGCCCGACGACCGTGACCTGCATAATATGCGTCTGCTGGTGCTGACGCGTCAGGATGACAAGCCCGCTATTGAGGCAGAAATCCGCAAAATGATTACGCTTTGGCCAGAAGATGAAACGCTGGACCGGGTGCTGGTGCAATTCTACCTACAGGCGAATCGCAGCGACGAGGCCGAGGCATGGCTGAAAGGCCGGATCGATCCCAGCTCCGACAAGCCGCAGACGCGGATGGTCTATCTGCGTTTCCTCGCGCAACTGCGCAGCACGGAGGCGATGCGGGACGCGCTGACCCAGATGCTGGACGAAAAACCGCTGCCCCATGATATCGAGGCCAATCTGGCGCAGTTCCGTGCGCTGCGGGCGGGGGCCGATTTCACCCTTGGGCAGCGCGATCAGGGCATGTCCGAGATGGAATCCATTCTGGACGGCGTTTCGAGCGATGACAAAACCGCGCCCGAGACCGAGAACCTGCGCATCCAGCTTGCGCAGATGCGCCTGACGGCCGGAAACCCCGTTGGCTCGCGCGCTCTGGTCGAGCAGGTCCTGAAGGACAATCCCGAACATGTCGCCGCGCTGAAAATGAAAAGCTCGTGGCTGATTGACGAGGACAAAACCGATGATGCCGTTGCCACGCTGCGTTCGGCGCTGGCCAATGCGCCCAATGACGCGCAGGTTCTGACGCTGATGGCCAAAGCCTATCAGCGCGAGGGCCGCAACGAGCTGATGTCCGACATGCTGGCCCGCGCCGTCGAAACCTCGAACCAAGGGGTCGATGAATCCCTGCGCTATGCCCGCTATCTTGCGGGGCGGCAGGGCTATGGCTCGGCAGAGACCGTGCTGGTGGATGCGCTGCGCCGCAAACCGGTCAGCCAGCCGCTGCTGACGACGCTGGCACAGGTCCATCTGGCGATGAAAGACTGGGGCCGGATGCAGCAGGACATCAAGGCCCTGCGCGAACGTTTCCCCAATGATGCCAACGCCCAGAGCGCCGCAGACGAATTGCAGGCCCAGATGCTCACAGGTCAGGGTCGTGACGACGATCTGGGGCGTTTCCTTGAAGGTCTGTCCAGCCATGCGGGTGGCTCCTTGGGGCCGCAGATTGCAATCATCCGCAACAGCGTGCGTCAGGGACAGGCCGATGTCGCCTATCGGGATGCCCAGAAACTGGTCACGGACTATCCCGATGCCCCCGAAGCCATAGTGCTTCTGGCACAGCTTGAGGCCCTGCGCGGCGAGACCGATGCCGCCCGCACACGCATGACCGCCCTGACCGAGGCGCATCCCGACTTTGAAACCGGCTGGCAGGCCTTCTACGGCCTCGAAATGCAGGCGCGTCAGCCCGATGCCGCGCAGGCCGTGCTGACCCGCGCGCTCGCCGCCCTGCCCGACAGCCGTGCCCTGAACATGCTTCAGGCCGGACGCTCGGAACAGGCCGGAGATATCGACGCCGCGATCGCCATTTACGAAAAACTCTATGCCGCCAATAGTAACGATGTGATCGTTGCCAATAACCTCGCCAGCCTTCTGGCCTCGACCCGTTCGGACAAGGCCTCGCTGGATCGGGCATGGACGGTGGCACGCCGCCTGAACGGCTCGAAAGAGCCCGCCTTCCGCGACACCTATGGCTGGCTGGCCTTCCTGCGCGGCCAGAACGAGACCGCGGTCAGCGAGCTTCAGGCCGCAGCGGCTGGCTTGCCGAAAGATCCTTCGGTTGCCTACCATTATGGCCGCGCGCTGGCGAAAGCGGGCGAAGCGCAGCCCGCGCAGGCCCAGTATCAGCGCGCCAGTGACCTGCTGGCCAATGGCGCGCATGGCTATCCGGGGCTGAAATCCGAAATTGATCAGGCCCAACAATCTCTTGTGCAATAAATGCCGGTCCGGCGGACAAATGGCAAAACTTTGCGCATGAAACCAATGCAACGCAACGAAACACAACCATGACGTGTCATTTTTGGTCTTTCAGGGCTTCCCCCCGGCTCAAGGCTTTGGCAAGACCACAGGCGTGACCATGGTTTTCACCAAGAAAGAAAAAGGTTCAGGCATGTCGAGATTCATTTCGGTTTTCTTTGCGCTGGTTCTGCTGGCCCTGCCAGCAACGGCAATGGCCGCCTATGTCATCAAGCCCGGCGATACGCTGCAAATCGAAGTGGTCGAGGATAGCTCTCTCAACCGCACGGTGCTGGTGCTGCCCGACGGGTCGATCTCCTTCCCCGGTGCGGGCACGGTGCGCGCGGCAGGCAACTCGGTGGATACCGTGCGTCACGCGCTGTCCAGCCGCCTCGCCGCCGAATTCACCGCTCCGCCTTCGGTCTATGTCGCGGTGCAGAAGCTTTATGACACCGACGAATTCATGCCCGAGAAGGCAAAGATCTACATGATGGGCGAGGTCAATTCCCCCGGCATGCTGGAGGTCGAGAAAGGGATCACCCTGCTGCAAGCCATTGCGTCGGCAGGTGGTTTCACCCGCTTCGCGGCCACCAAACGTGTCGAGCTGCATCGCGTGGACCCGCAGACCCATGCCGAACAGATCTACCTGTTCGACTATAAGCACCATAAAGGCATTTCCGGCGGCACGCTGTTGACCGATGGCGATGTCATCTCGGTGCCGGAACGCCATCTGTTCGAATAAGAGTGATGACGAAAATGCACGAGAGGCTCCGGCACAAGACCTGCGGGGCAAGACAGCGTCTTGCCACCAAAGGACCCAAAGCACAGGTCGCGCGGGTTGCGCTGGCCTGCGCCACCGGTGCCCTTCTCGGCACGCCCGGTCTGGCGGAAGAGATAAAGGGCAATCACAGCCAGCTTGGCTATAGTCTCGGGATCGAAAGCGGCACCAATCTCGATTTACGTCGGGAAAATGACGATTATGAATCCCGCCTGAATGCGGGCCTGACCTATGATTACAGCCGCGCCACGCAAAGCTCTGAGTTGCATTTCGGCAGTGACCTTCTATGGCGTCTGGAGGATGGCGGCGAGACCGTCTTCCTGCCCAAGCTGGCCCTTGATTACAAAACCCAGAGCGCGCGCGATGCGCTGAGCTTCGGGTTGAATTACACACGGACAGAAGTCACGGACCAATCTGTCAGCTATGACGAAACCGGTTCGGTGCTGGATTATGACGGGCGCGGCCAGCGCGGCGTGGCCGATCTGAAACTGGGGTATCAGGGCGGCATCGACAGTCCGATCAGCTATAGTGTCGGCTATCGCTATACCGACCTGCAATATTACGATACGCAATCGACAAGCTACTCGAACTCGCAGCGCGCCTATTACGACCTCGGCCTGACGCTGACGCCCAATGCGTCCAGCAGTTACCAGCTTGCCTTGCATTATGATGACTACAATGTGGACAACATCACCGAGACCGAGCGCCAGACAAGCTCTGTCAGCGTGCTGACCACCCAGCGTCTCGATGCCGTAACCACCCTGCAATTCGGCGTCGGCTATAGCGATGTGCAAACCGACCGGATCACCTATGACGAGCGGGTGAATGGCGCGATCTTCAATCTCGGGCTGGAACGCGAGGACCGTCTGGGCACCTACGGGGTGATGCTGTCGAGCCAGATAGAAGGGTCGGGCCGCCGTCAGGAACTTAGCGCCTCGCGCAAACGCGCCCTGCAAAATGGCACCCTGAGCGCGATGGTCGGCCTGAGCGCATCCGATGAGGGCGACACCAACTGGATCGGCGCGCTCTCGCTGAGCCATGAATTGCCGCGCGATAAGCTCAGCCTGCTGCTGCGCCGCAGGGTCTATAGCAATGATGACAACGAAGATGTCGTCGTCACCCGCATATCGGCGAAGGTCAGCCACGATCTGTCCGAAGTCTCGGCGCTGAATTTCGGCCTGTCTGCCAGCACCAATGAACAGGAAAACGGCACCGATAGCCGCCGCATCGACGCCTCTGTCTCGCTCTCGCGCGAGCTCGCCCGCGATACACAGCTTTCGGCAGGCCTCTCCAAGCGCTATTCGAAAGACACCGCAGACCGCACGGCCGATTCCGAGATGCTCTTTGTGACATTGGAAAAAGACCTGGATTTCCTGCACTGATCGTCACGTCAGCGCGTTAACCAAGTTTTACCTCTCTGCGCCTATTCGGATAGGATGAGGACGAAACGGTGGGCCAACGGCCCCCCGTTGTGACCATTGGTAGAGATTGCGCAGCACGAGGCCATAAGAAATGAACAGGGTCAGGATACCGCGGGTGCTTGTCTTGCTGGTTTTGGTCTGCGTGATTCCGGAAGCCATCCTATCGATCTCCTCGGGCTATTTTCGTGGCTGGATCTATCAGAATTTCGCCTTCTGGCCGGGCCTCCTACAGGGCTGGAGCGGCAATTACCCCGGTCAATGGGCGCTGATGTTTGTCAGCTACGCGTTTTTGCATGGCGGAGTGCTGCATCTGTCTTTCAACATGCTGACGCTTGTCTCTCTCGGGCGGCCTTTGGTCGATGCCTTGGGGCAACTCCGGTTTCTGGTGCTCTATCTTCTGTCCGCCTTGGGCGGTGCGGGCGTCTATGCCCTTCTGGCGCATGATCCAGTGCCAATGGTGGGGGCGTCGGGGGCGCTGTTCGGCCTTGCCGGTGCTCTTGTCGGCGAGCAGATCAGCCTCGCCCGCAAGAATGGCGGCGCCGCGGCGGCGTGGAAGGCACTCATCCCACCGAGCC
This sequence comes from Thioclava sp. GXIMD4215, assembly GCF_045291555.1. Classification (NCBI taxonomy): domain Bacteria; kingdom Pseudomonadati; phylum Pseudomonadota; class Alphaproteobacteria; order Rhodobacterales; family Paracoccaceae; genus Thioclava; species Thioclava sp. GXIMD4215. The sequence goes on from NZ_CP149517.1 coordinate 21,057, forward strand.
TGTTCCTGATCGGCATCAATGTGGTGATGTATGTCACCTTGTCGGGGCAGCTTGCATGGCAGACCCATCTGGGCGGCTTCCTGAGCGGGCTGGCGGTGATGGCTGCGCTGCAGCGTCAACAGCACGAAAGCTGACCAAGGGGAAGGTCCGAGGCGACCCGACGTCACCCCGAGGGTCTACCTTAGGTTGAAATTGCAGCACCCCCACAGATTGCGTAGAGACTTGGTCATCTCACCTCATGGCTGATTCGCATTGCCTTTTCAAATATGTCGAAAAAACAAGCAAAGGGCCCGTTGATAGCGGTAATTCTCGACCTTTCATGAAAGGTGATCGAGAACTCGTGAACTAAAATTTCGGTGTCTTTTCGCGCCCTTATCGGCAGTTTTTCGCCTCAAATATGGAAAAAATTTGATCGCTGAAACGTTAAGTATATTTTCAGAAGCGCTGCGATGCGGCATGATCGGTAACGTTAACTGCTTTAGCCAAGAACTGCGCCAGAAGCTTGGAGATTAAAGTTATGAAATCTGTGTTGATTGCGACCCACTCATCCTCCGGTTCAAAGGGGATTCGCATTCGCCGTGTCTATGCACGCGGTATGAAGCGGTGTTTCGACATCGTCTTCGCACTCCTGATGCTGCCGGTCCTCCTCCCGATTATCGGCGTTCTATGGATGCTGGCCCGCCGTGATGGCGGCCCCGGTTTCTTCGTGCAGCCGCGCATCGGCCGCCACGGGAAAGTCTTCAACTGCTGGAAAATGCGCACCATGGTTGTCGATGCCGAAGCGGCCTTGCGCAAGATGTGCGAGGAAGATCCCGTGAAGGCGCATGAATGGCATGTGAACCAGAAGCTGATCGATGATCCGCGCATCACCCGTATCGGTAAATTCCTGCGCGCAACCTCGCTGGACGAACTGCCGCAGATCTTCAACGTGCTGACCGGCGATATGAGTTTTGTCGGCCCGCGCCCCTTCCTGATCGATCAGGAAGAGCTGTATCGCGACGCAGGCGGCAAGTGGTATTTCAATATGCGCCCCGGCATTACCGGCCTCTGGCAGGTCGAAGGACGCAATGCCACCAGCTTTGTCGAGCGTGTCGGCTATGACAATAGATACTTCCGTGGGTTGAGCTTGTCGCGCGACATGGGACTGCTGGTCCGTACTGTTTCCGTCGTGTTCAAGCGCACAGGGAAATAACAAAAAGCAACAGTGCACGGGAAATAGATTTAGTATGCGATGCTCACGAAACACTACATGTAGTTGTCGTGGCTAGGTTCCATAAATAAATGTATTAAACCACCACGCGCATCGACAGGATTCAGAATAGCCGAAAGCAAAATCGTGCAAATAATAAAAAAAATGTTGCCGCGTTGCAGAAAGCTATCAAATTCGAGATACATTTAGTTTACCATGATTTGCGCGCGTATCGGGATTCTCCCTCAGGTAGATCATGGCGTGCTTTCCCTCCTGCTGGCGAAGCCGGCTTAACAAAAGGTGAAATTTATGAAAAAAACTCTCAAGACCGCAGCACTGGCCACCGCAATCGCGTTCGGCGCAGGCGCAGCAGCCCAAGCGGCAACCCTGTCCGCATCGGGCGCCCTCGTTGGCATGTACTCGCCCTTCACCTACACCTTCACGCTGGACGAAGCTTCCAGCGTTTCGGTGAGCGCGTCGAGCAGCGTCATCGACCCCTACTTCAACATCTTCGACACGACCGATTACACCAACTCGATCGTCTCGTTCAATGTTGGCGATGAGTCCGGCACCTATACCCTGGCCGCAGGCACCTACACCCTGCTCGTGTCCTCGCTGAGCGCGATCACGGGCACCGTTGACGTTGCACTGTCGACCACGCCGGTTCCGGTTCCGGCAGCTCTGCCGCTGCTGGCAACCGCGCTGGCAGGTGCTGGCTTCGTTGCACGCCGCAAGAAAAAAGCATCGCAAGCCTAAGCGCCTGCCTGCCATAATCTCCGGCATACGGGCCTGCCCCAGAGGACTCCTCTGAGGGCAGGTCCTCAAATTTCAGAAAAACAGCGAAACGACCGCCCATCCAAGGGCGATCCAGAACATCAAGCCAAGCAAGGCGGCAGGCAGAATCCACCAGCCCGATCCGATCTTGTAACCGGACAGCTTCGCGCGTCTGGTCGTGCCAGCACCTCCGAGGCAAAGCCCCTGCGCATCAGATGCCGATGTTGCGACCGGCTTGTTCAGAGCGACATCCCGTCCCAAGACATCCTCCATTCCTCGCGTTCCTTACCCCACCATGCCTTGCATGGCCCACATAGGATCGCATCCGCGCGCCATCCTGATCCTAGAATAGCCCCAAAGCCGGATCACGGACATATCTCTTTTACGCAATATTTCGCTTAAATTAGAAATTATCACGGGAACGTGAGCATCGGCCGGTTGCGCCCGTCACATTCGTTAATTTCTCACCATTAAAAGGTTAACGGCGCACAAGTTATGATCATCGCGCCAGAAACACTCCGCCGCGACGCAGGACAGAAAAATCGCCCTAACCGCGAAGGGAAGGGGCGATGCATTCGTTAGGCGTGTGAAAGTGATTCACCGGCAGGCTTGGGAATAGATCGCATCCAGCGTCGCCGCGGCCTGCGGATGGGTATAGGCTTGCAGATAGCTTTGGGCGCGCTTGCCCATCTCGACGGCCCGTCCGCGATCTTGTGCAATCTCGGTGACGGCCTTCACGATCCCCTGCGCGAAACTCTCCATAAGATCAGGCCACGCCTCCATCGCCTGCGGACCGGCAAGATGGATCCAGCGCCCGTCACGATCCGCCTCCATCGGCAGGATCCACCCCGTTTCGCCATGCCGGACCAGTTCGGGCTGGGCGAACGTCCCACCAACAATCGACGGCACGCCACATAGCGCGGCCTCGATGGTCACCCAGCCCAAGGATTCATCGACCGTAGGGAACAGGAGCGCATCGGAGTGACGCAAATGCGACCAGATCCGCGCATTGGGAAGGGTCTGATAATGCGTGATGAAGGGTGCGTCGGCCAAACGGCGCGACAGTTCCTCTCCTGCAATCCGCTGGCCTCCGACGACATAGCTCCGCTCGGTCACCTTCCCGATCACGGTCAGCTCGATCTCCATGCCTTGCGCATGCAGCCGCTCTGCCGCGGTCACCGCCGCCCAAAGCCCCTTGCGCAGCCCGTCACCGCCAATGAACAAAAGCCTGATCGGCCCCTCACGTTTTTCCGGCGCGACCGGCAGTGGATCGGGCGTGCGCACACAGCCACGGAACAGCGTCAGCTTGTCCACCAGATGGCCATACCCCCAGTCTTCGAAACGGCGCGTGGCATAGGCCTTTGCCGCCTCGCTCAGCGGCAGGATGCCACGGCAGCGGTCGCTTGAAAGACGATCCAGCGAACGCTTGAGCTGCGCATCGCTCCACTGCCCCAAAGTGCGCGGCAGCTCCAGTTCATAGCTGACCACAAAGTCGCCATTGCAGGGGATATGGTTGAAGGTATGCACCAGATCCGTGCCCGGTGCGAAGACCCACGGCGAATAATCCCAATAGCTGCCTTTCAGCAACCGGCGGGCCGTCCCCCCATAGACGCCCGAAAACTTGGTGTCGGGCAGGTCAATCCCATAGGTGACATGCTCCAGACCGTAATTCGGTGCAAAGACACCGACACGGCGCGTCACTCCCGCTTCGGACCGGGCATAGAGCGTTTTCTGCGGGGCTTCGATGGCCGTTTTGACATCTCTGCCTTTGGCGGGTGGGGCAAGCGTTTCAATAGGGGAAGAAAGGGATGCATCAGACATAGGAGAGGCCTCGCGCAGTCAGGGGGGGGAAGAAGAGAAGCGAATGGTTAAGGACGAAACCCTGCCATGCAGCGCGCATGATGCAGGATGTGGGGCCGTAAATAGCTTCAACTGTAAGAGGTGCGCCGAGAGTAGCAAACTTGACGTTGCGCCACAATCCTGAGGGGAGGTGGATTTTTGCCGATTCTGCCCAGAATTGCGCATTTCTCCGCGCAAAATGAGGCAGAAAAATATCGGCTCGTGGATTTTTGCTCAAAAATCGGCGCGGCGGCACTTTCTTGCGCAAATCGCTGGTTCACGAAGTTTTTTGCCACATATGCCGCAAAGACACCGTAACAGCCTGCAAAAACGATGCGCTAAAAGGGCGAAAACAACGATCGGCAAAACCTTCCCTTCCCCAGAGGACACAGCTGGGTTAAAAATGCGTTAATAGTAACGTTGATTGTTTCGCCAGCCCGATACCCTGCACGCTCCTGCCGGTTTTTCTTGGGGCCCCATTGCGGATAAGGAATTGAATATGACAGACTATCTGGCCGGGACCGATGCCAGTTCATCGCGCATCTCCCCACTGGGCCTGATCTGGTTCGGATTGGCGACGATTGCCGCCGTGGTCTATTTCCACGAAGGTTTCGACGCCCTGCTGACGGCATGGGCCACACCAGAATACAGCCACGGCCCGCTGATCCCGCTGCTGTCTGCCTTTATGTTCTTTCAGGAGCTGAAATCCGAACCAATCTATCGCGGCCCTGTCAATCGCTGGCCCGGCCTTGCCGTTCTGCTCTTTGCGGTGGCACTGGGGGCGCTGGGGAAATTCTCGCAGATCGATGATGTGGTCGCCTATGCGATCATCCTTTGGGTCGGCTCGATGCTGCTGATCAGCTTCGGCTGGACGCAGGGCAAACATTTCTGGGTGCCCGTTCTACACCTGATCTATATGCTGCCCCTGCCCGGCGTGCTGTATTACAAACTGTCGACCTTTTTGCAGAGCATCTCCTCGGAACTGGGCGTGGCGCTTCTGGGGCTGCTGCAGGTGCCGGTCTTCCTTGAAGGCAACATCATCGATCTGGGCGTTCTGAAACTGCATGTGGCCGAAGCCTGTTCGGGGCTGCGCTATTTGTTCCCGATCATGTCCTTCTCCTATGTCTTCGCCGTGCTCTATCGCGGCCCGATGTGGCACAAGGCCGTGCTGCTGATCTCGGCAGCCCCGATCACCGTCGTGATGAATTCGGTGCGGATCGCGATTGCCGGCTGGCTGGTGCAATATCTTGGCGAGAGCCATCTGGAAGGGTTCTCGCATTTCTTCGAGGGCTGGGTCATCTTCATGTCCTCGGTTGTCATCCTGTTCGGGCTGGCATGGACCATGCTGAAGCTGCAACGCTCCAAGATGAGCCTGCCCGAGGCGCTGGATCTCGACTTCACGGGGCTCTGGCCGCAGGCCAAACGCCTTGGTCTGATCGAGCCGTCCAAGGGGCTGATCGCGGCCACGCTTATTCTGGGCATTTCGGCGATTGGCTGGGAAATCCGTCCGGCTCCGGCCCCGATCCAGATCGACCGCGACCCTTTCGCGCTGTTCCCGCGCCACCTGCAGGACTGGCAGTCGCGCCCGATGGCCCGTCTGGATACCGCGGTCGAACAGTCCTTGGGGGCCAATGATTATTACGGCGCAAGCTTCACCCGCCCCGGCAGCACGACCCCTGTCGAATTCTTCTCGGCCTATTATAACGACCAGACGAAGGGCGGCACCCACTCGCCAGAAATCTGCCTGCCCAGTTCGGGATGGGAGATCGCCAAGCTTGACCGCGTGAATATCGCCCCCGAGGTCGGGCTGAAGCAGCCCTTCCGTATCAACCGCGCGATCATCCAGAAGGGCGAAGCGCAGATGATGGTCTATTACTGGTTCGAAAGTCATGGCCGCCATATCGCATGGGATATGGAAGCCAAGCTGATCCTGCTCTGGGACGGCTTCACCATCCGCCGCACGGACGGGGCGCTCGTGCGCCTGACCACCCCCATCAACGAAGGCGAAAGCCAAGCCCATGCCGAGGAACGGCTGAAAGAGATGTTCCTTGAAGTCAACTCTGTGCTGCCGCGCTTCGTGCCGCAGTGACGGAGGGTCATTCCAATCGCCTATGGCCTGCTTGTCGGGTTGGCCATAGGGTCCTTTCTCCAGCAAAGAACAACCATAACGCGAGGAATGTTTATGGATAACATGGCGAAGACGAAAGATATCGTTTTTGTTTACGGTGCCTTACGCTCGGGAACGACGGTCTTCCGGTTGATGCTGGACCACCACCCGATGATCGCCAACCCGGGCGAACTGGATTTCCTGTTCGACTTTCTCTGGCCCGACCCCTCGCATCCGACCCAATGGCGCTATGACATCGACAAGATGCGCCTCGACTGGATCTTTCAGGCCTACGGGCTGATTGTGCCTGCCGATAAAGACGGTTTGGACCTGCTGGAGAATTTCCTCTACCAGATCGATGCGCGGTACGGCTCGAAGCCGGTCATGACCATCAACATCCATCGCAATGTCGATAAGGTCCGCGCCATTTTCCCCGAGGTGAAGCTGATCCACATGCTGCGCGATCCGCGTGATGTGGCACGCTCTTCCATCGGTATGGGGTGGTCGTGCAATATCTATTACGGGGTGGATCACTGGATCAAAACCGAAGCGGCCTGGGACAAGGCGGGCATTGCCCCCGATGATCCCAACACCTTGCAACTCACCTATGAGAACCTGTTCCGCGACATTGACAGCCAGCTCCATCGCGTCTGCGATTTCCTTGATGTGCCGTGGGACGAGGAGATGCTCTCCTATCACAGGAACAGCACCTATGACCCACCCGATCCCAAGCTGATCGAACAATGGCGTCATAAATGTTCGGCAGAGGATATCGCCTTGCTTGAAGGCAAAGCCCGCGCCTTGCTGGTTGCGCGCGGCTATGTGCCTGCCGGAGAAGGGCATGTGCCAGGCTCTGCCGAGAAGCTGACGCTTTTCCTGCGCCAGCGCATGTTCCAATGGCGCGGCGGGATCGAGAAGCTGGGCGCGGGCCTGTTCTTCGGTGAAAAACTGACGCGGCATCTCAAGCTTCACCGGCAACACCGCGCCCTTGTCCACCAGATCAACCTGATCAAGCAAAAAAGCGTGCGCTGAGCTTCAGCGCCGCTTATCCGCCATGTAAAGCGCGAAGATCTTCGGCGCATCGATCAGATAGCGTTTCCACAATCTGCGGGGATTGCTGAGCAGACGGTGCGCCCATTCCAGACCCGCCTGACGCATCCATTGCGGTGCGCGGGTCTGATGGCCGGTCAGGAAATCGAGACTGGCCCCGACGCAGAACCCTGTCCCACGGGCAATGCCGCGCGCCTTCAGATCCGCGGCGAAAAACTCCTGTTTCGGGAAAGACAGGCAGAACAGATAAATATCAGCCGGAACCGCCTCTACGGCTTCCAGCGTCGCGCGCCATTCGGGGCTGCCCTGCCGCATGAAAGGCGCCTCGACGCGCACCAGATCCAGATCGGGATAAAGCGCCGTCAGTTTGGCGAAATCTTCCGCAGATGGCCCGATTGCCTGAATCCGCAGCCGCTTGGCCGCCCGATCATGCAGCAGGTCCGCCACCATATCCGATCCGGGATAGACCTGCAGATCAAGCCCCCGCCGCCGCGCCAGTTTCTGCAGGATACGGCTGTCGCAGATATGCCAGCGCGCCGCATCATAAACCGGCCGGATCTCCGGCTCTCGGGCGAGGCGCACGATATGATCGACATTGGGCGTCACCACATAATCGAACCGCTCGCCTGCGGGGCGGAAAAGGAGGTCGCGCCATTCCTGCTGCGAACAGAGGTCGAAACGCACAGACAGGAAATCGGCATCTGCCGGCGCAGAGGAGGTAATCAGATCGGTCATGGAAATACCCGTGAAACTGAGCCCATTGAGGGGGAGGGGACACAAGAGGTATTATGGCATTGCCCGCCGACAAGAGGCAATGCGTTTCAAAGATGCATTCGCGTCAAAGGCGCGGTTTTCTGCGCATAAAACACCGGAAAATAAGGCGCTATCAGAAAAAGAGATTGATTTGCATTCAACTATGCCGTGTAGATTAACCCTATTACCCCGATACCCGCCGCCACTGATTTTCCGACGTTGAAGAGATTTGCCCGATGCCTACGCCAATGCCCCTGTCCCCGTCCCGCCGGAATACCTCGATTGATGCGCTCCGTCTGGTCGCGGCCTTGGGAGTGATCGCGCTGCATGCGGGCCGCTATCCCGAATGGCCCGCGCTGGCCGGAGACCTCTGGACATCGGCCTTTCGCTGGGCCGTGCCGTTCTTTCTGGCGCTCAGCGGCTATTATCTGGCCGATAGCGAACGGCGTTTTGCCAAGATCACCCTGCCCCGCATCACACGGATCTGCGTGATTTTCGCGCTGGTCTGGGTGCTGTACCTGCCTGTTCAGGTCTGGCGCGGCGGGATCGGGTCGATTGACATCGAAACCCTGATCCGTGGCAGCTATTTCCACATGTGGTTCCTGTCGGCAATGGTCATGGGGTTTCTGGCCAATGCCGCTTTCGCCGAGGTCAAAGCCTTCCGGCTGGCCATCGCCTTGAGTCTCCTCATCCTTTTCGCCAATATCGCGGCAGGCTATATCAACCTGCTGCGACCGGGACGTTTCGGGGACACGGTCGTGACCCTGCGCCAGCTTACGGGCTTGCCCTGCCTGATGGCAGGGGTCGCGCTGCATCGGCTAACACATTGGCAGGGCCGTCATTTTCTGGTGATCCTTGCGCTTGGCATGGCAAGCTGTCTGGCCGAGGTGCTGGTGTGCCACCGGCTGGGACTGCGCGCGATGGATCTGCAATGGGGCCTGCATGTGCCCCTGATCACCTTGGGCCTTCTGGGCACCGCGCTGCGCTGGCCTGATCTGGCCCCGCGATGGATGGCCCGATGGGGGCTGCGCGACAGTCTGACCCTCTACCTGCTGCATCCGCTGGCGCTGCTGCTGGTTGCCGCGCTCTGGACGGGGCATCCGGTCAAATGGCTGCCGCCGGACCTGCCCGGCCTGCTGCTTTGGGCAAGCGCCTCCGTGATCACCGTCCTGGCGGCAGCGATCATCGCCAAGCTGCCCCTGCTGAACGCCTTTATGAATGGCGATCTCTCGCGGTTGCTGGCCCCGACAAAGCGCACCGCGACAGATGCGCACCGCGCCGAACACGGCCAGAGGAACAGCCCGCCCTAAACGTCACCCTCAGGCGGAATGCGACCCCGCCGCCATCTCCGCAGACGGCGTTGCCTTGGGGTCCTCGGGACGCGCCTCGGGCCTCGGAGCCGCGCCAGCCTGCCATTCGGCGTGGCCCTGCGGTGTCAGCCTCCCGCGCCGTTCGGCCGCAACCAAGGGCTCTGATGCGGCAGGGAAACGCTCGACATGGTCAATGATATAAAGCGGGCGGCCCTTGGCCTCCATGAACATCCGGCCCAGATATTCACCGATGACCCCCAGCACCAGAAGCTGTGCGGCCCCGATAAAGAGCATGGTCATCATCACCGATGCCCAGCCGGAGACCGTTGTAAAAAAGGCCCATGAAATCAGGGTATAGGCCAGCAAAATAACCGCCCCTGCAGCCGCAACAAGCCCCAGATAGGAGGCCATGCGAAGCGGTTTCACCGAAAATCCCGTGATGGCATCAATCGCCAGAGATAGCATCTTGCGCAAAGGATAATGGGTCTGACCGGCAAAACGCTCCTCGCGGATATAATCGAACGGCTCCTGTCGCAGCCCGATCCACGCGACCATCCCGCGAATAAAGCGGTGACGTTCGGGCATCGACAGCAGATGGTTTAGCGCACGGCGGCTCATCAGACGGAAATCGCCGGTATCGGCAGGGATCGGTACATCGACCATATGATTGAGCAACCGATAGAACCCCGCGGCCGTGCCCCGCTTGAAGGCGGTTTCCCCCCGCCTTGCAACCCGCCGGCCATAGACCACATCCACCCCCTGATCCATGCGCGCCATCATCGGGCCAAGCAGCTCTGGCGGGTCCTGCAAATCCGCGTCGATAATGAAAATGCGCGCGCCGCGTGCCAGATCCAACCCCGCCGAAAGCGCAAGCTGGTGCCCGTGATTGCGCGCCAGCCGGATGGCCACCACCTGCGGCACATCCCGTGCCATCCGCGCAATCATCGGCCATGTCATATCTCGCGAACCGTCATCGACCAGAATGATCTCGAAATCCTCGCCACACACGGTCTCGCAGGCGCCGAGCAACCGCCTGAGGGTCTCGGGCAAGGACTGCTCCTCGTTATAGCAAGGCACCACGACCGATAGTAACGGCCCTACGGCCATGCGGGTCGCAGGCGGGCCGTCCTGCTGCGGCGCGCGCGCGCGCCCGTCCTCGGGCTTTGCGTCGGGCCGGATATGGGACGGCGCGGCATGAGGCGGCGCGGTATGGGGCGGTGGGGTTTGCGGTCGATCCAATTCGGTTTGAGGCGTCATGATCACTCTCCGGTCACGCCCCCTTCAAGGGCTGTATGAATAGGTGAGAACACAAGGCAACAGGAAATAAACCAAAAGTTGTGCAAACTGCTATCGCGCGACAGTGCCGGACGGCACAGCCGCCAGCGCCTTTTCCGCAGAAAGAGTCTGTAAAACCCTGTAACGGGCATTGCTCCAGACCGGACGGGTGCAGTCCTGCAGGCCGTCGCGCGCTGCGCCCTCCCCGTTGCGCTCGATGACAAGGTAATCCACCGGACGAGAGGTCGGCAACTGCCCCAGCGCGGCGCAATCGCCCGCAAAAACCTGCTGACGGAGCTGCAACAGACGATACCAGCGAATGATCTCCGAAGGGGTGGTGGGCACGAATTTCCAGTTCACCAGAGTTGCCCGCTGGCTAAGCCGTTCCAGCCCCAATCGCGGCATGTCGGCATCGCTGCGCATGTCGCCTTTGGCAGGCGCAATCAGGAACAGCGCCTCGGGCGGCGTCGATCTGCGCATCCATGCGACCAGCTCGGCATCCTCGGCCGACAGGCTATGGGCCAGATCGGGCACAGGCTGATGCGCCAGATTATAACCCAGCATCAGATATTGCGGTGCCACCCATGCCCCTGCCAGCAGGAAGGCCGCCAGAACGGGGCGCAGCATCGGCCTGCGGACCTTCTGGGGCGCCGCCTGCCCCGAGCCATCGGACAGCCGCGCCGTGATCCAGCGCAGCCCCGCCATGAAACTCAGCAGCAGGATCAATGATCCCGGTCGGAACATATAGAACATCCCGAAACGCTGGGTCTCGCGGTCGAGAAAGGCCAGACAGACCGCCAGCACCAGATAGAGGTTCAGACAGGCGACAAGCAGCATCAGACGCCGGTCCCGCGCCTGCGACAGATCCTGCCGCGCAAGGCCGAACGCCAGAGCCGCGATCACCGCCGCCATCAGGACCCCCGGAAACCACGTATGCGCGAACTCGCCCATAGAGACAAAGGGGGCAAGATGGTGCGGATTGCGGAAAACGGCATAGATCTGGTTGAGCGTCATCGACAGCCCTGCCATATCGGGTGTGCCGCCGGCCATCCTCTCGGAAAGGATGATCCAGACCAGCGGGGCCGTCAGCAGCAGATAGATTGCGAAAAACACCGCCATGCGCCGCCCTCTGGCCCCCTTGCGTCCCAAGGCGAACATGCCCAGCACCACCAGCATCCAGAACCCGCCCACAAGGAAATGCATCCATGTGGCCAGCGCGAGGCACAGCGCCGCCGCGAAAGCCGGAAACATGCGCGTTGCGGCACCGTCCGACCATGCCACCGCCAGCCCCGGAAAAATGAAGACATAGGCCAGAACCTTGGCCTCGACGCCCTGAAACAGCCATTCCTGCCCGAAGAGCGATTGCGGGGTGGCGACAAACAGCACCAAGGCGACCGTGGCCCCCGCGAGGCTTAGATGAAAGGCACGGGCCATCAGGCTGTAGCCCAAGGCAAGAGCAGGCAGGCATAGCGCCAGCAACGCAAGTTTGGCCCCGTCAAACCCGAACAGGTTGATCAAACTGCCGATCACGGCAAAACTGGCCACCCGCGCTTGCGAGGCATCGCGCACAGCATGATCGGGGCCGGACAACTCGGGGTGGAAATGCGCCCAAGCAAGATCGAAGTAATTGACTTCATTGCCGGACCACCCCATGCGCCACATTTCGGGCACCAGCACGAACACCGCCGCAGCCCAGAGCAGCAGAAATGCGGCAGGCCCGGACCGCGCGACAGGATCGGTCAGAAGTCTCATAAAGGACGCTCCTGTCGTTCGGTCGGCGGGCGGAACACGACCGTCCGCGCAAGAAGGAAAAAGGCCGCGCTATACCCGATCATCGCCACAGCCTGCGCCAGCCAGGAGGGCCAGAGGCGGAGACCGATCGAAAGGAGCGCGAGATTCAGCAGCCAGCACAGCGCCACACACAGCACGAAGCGCAAGGCATGCCGCAAACCGCTTTGCGGGTGCTTGCGTGCGGCAAAAGTGATCCGGCTGTTCAGCACGAAAGAGGTGATCAGCCCCAACACATAGCCGCCCGCATTGGCCCAGACCGGTCCGACCCCGCCCCACATCAACAGCAAGATAGTGCCATAGCCCACAGCCGTGTTGATCAGCCCGACAAGGGCAAAGCTTACCGCCTCGAAGCCTATCCCGCGCATGGAAGGCCGCATAGGGCCGCAATCAGAGGCATCAAAAAGATCTTCCGCGGGTTCCGCCATTGCCAGAAAACCTCCGAGAAGGACGCAGGGCAAGCTTTTCGGGTGCTCCGGACTACGGATCCCCTCCCCGCCTACGCTCAATTTCAAAATAACAAGAGACATCGCCCTGCCAAGCGCGACCCCTGCCCAGAAGAAGAATAAAACGGCACTATTTCTAGGGACTTACCGCAGCCATCCCGAAAACGGGCGCCGCAAAATACGCATCCTAGGGTTGCAATGTGAAAAAGATTTGTCACGCGAAAAATGCGTCAGTAACAGAAAAACATATCGGCTTGTGTTAAAGAGATAACCAAAGCTGGCCATTTTTGACACCGCCCCCGAAGGGGCGGCACCAGAGCAACAGAGCCGAGGAGCCCAGATAGATCAGGCCGCTTTTTTGCGGCGGCGCGCAACAAAACCACCCAGACCCAGAGCCCCTGCCAGCAGCGGCAGCGCTGCCGGAACCGGAACGGCAGGCACATCACTGATGGTCACGGTCACCGGTGCCGAAGAGGTCGACAGGAAGGCGACGGTCATCGAATAGTCATAGCCTGACGGATTGGAATCAGCGCTCAGATCATAGGTAAAGCTCGACCCGTGTGCCGCCGTCTCCATATCGAAGCTGCCATCGGTATTGATGCTGTAGAGAAACGACCCCGCCGAATCCGGCGCATCGATATCGAACAGATACGTGCCGCTTTCAGCCACTTCGAACGAGAAGCTGAAAGATTGATAGACCCCGAGCCCGGGGACCGACAGCCCCGTGCTCACGCCGCTATAGGGGCCGATAACAGCCGCATTGGCGGCAAAACCGGCACCAAGGCTTACGGCAGCTGCAATAGCTGCGGTTTTCAGAAACGTCATGGAAAGCTCCCTCATCCGGAAGAACAGCCGCTGGATCGCGCCAGCTTCGGCTGTCTGGATAAACATGTTTGGAAACAAAACAGATGATACTGCGCTGCAGAACACACCTGCATGCCCCCTTATGTCGTGTGCGCGCAGGCTGAATCAAGAGAAATTGATGGAAATTGATGGTGTATCTAAAATATGCTTATTTTCCGTGACGGTTTACAGAAAATGCAGCCGAAACAGGCGAATTTAAGAATCTTTTTTCTAAAAATCCCTCAATGGAGGGTGAACTCTCAGGAATTGCCCTAGATTGACTTTGGACGTAGCGTCCACATGTGAGTTAATAGGTTAAAAAATGATTAAATTTGTAGACCATTCAGAAAATTGGCTGTAATTCATGCATATCATTGCACGTTCTGGTTACATTCCGTCGGCGTTTGCGGCGAAACCAGCTTGGTTCAGATTAGCTTAACAAGTGTTTCACCACCAAAAGACTGCCCAGCAGCATGATTACACTCTCCCCATTTGTGGACTTATCTGATGAAATTTTCTTCGACCATGCCGACCTATGAAGGACCGGCCCCTTATGTGGGACACCGACCGGGATTTTATCAACGTCGGGGCAAACGCATTCTGGATATTTTTCTAGCCCTGCTGCTTCTGCCGGTATTGCTGCCGGTCATCGCCGTTCTATGGCTGATGGTACGTCGCGACGGAGGCCCGGGTCTTTTCGTGCAACCCCGCATCGGGAAAAATGGCAAAACCTTCCAATGTTACAAGCTGCGCACCATGCTTGTTGACGCCGAAGCCAAACTGCAAAAAATGTGCGCCGAAGATCCCAAGCTGGCAGAAGAATGGCATGTCCATCAAAAGCTTAGCATTGACCCCCGGATCACCTCCGTCGGTCGTTTCCTGCGCGCCACCTCGCTGGACGAGCTGCCCCAGATTTTCAACGTGTTCAAAGGCGATATGAGCTTTGTGGGCCCTCGCCCCTTCCTGATCGATCAGGAATCCCTCTATCGCAACGCAGGCGGCGCCGCCTATTTTGACATGCGCCCCGGCATTACCGGCCTGTGGCAGGTCGAAGGCCGCAATTCCACGACCTTCGTCGCCCGCGTCACGTATGACGATGATTATTTCGACAGGCTGAGCCTGAAAAGCGATCTGGGGCTGATCGTCAAGACCACATCGATTGTCGTCAAGCGCACCGGTCGGTAAGGCACGATTTCTGACGCAGCCCAAAAGGCTTACGGGCGCATGTCCCGCCCTGCATCCTCGTTTGGACCCGACCCGAGGGCAGGTCTGCCATCTTCCGCCTATAGCCTCGGACCGTCCGGATTTGCGATTCACCACCGGCACAAGCTGTGTTAGGGTCTCGCCACGTCCTGAGTTGGCGTTTCTACAGGTAAAGGCGCGGGTTCTGCCATAACCCGCGCCTTAGCCTTGTCCGTCATACGCAACAGCCGCGCATAATCGGATACCAGCCCCGACAGCCCCTAATCCGAGGCAACGAAAAATGCAGAGCATGATCAAAACTCTTGATCATGCTGCTGTCGTTTTCGGGTTCCCATACCACCTAAAGATGCATTACCAATGCTGCATATAATCTACCTGAGACACTAAGGGCGCGACATCACTCACGGAACTTCCGGTCGCGCCCGATTTTTCTGATACAGACCAAGGATCGGACGCGCCTATTTCTGACGCGGCACCCCACCTCTCTGGGCAGATGCCCGGATCAACCGTCTCATCCCATGCAAAGTCTCGTCGGCACAAGCCGCCGTCGGTTTTGCGGGCTTGTCGATGACCGCTGCGTCCAAAAATCTGCTGCAGAAGATGATGAGGCCAAAAATCTGCGAATGTTAGTATTCGCTGCCGCAAGTGACATCGTATTGTCGAAACGAAAACAATTGAACGGCCGAAACTATGTCGTTCTCCCTAAGTTGGCAACTTGTTCGGGGAAAACTGATATCTGTTCGTCGGAATTAGCTTCAGGCAACGTTTGCTTGCCCTGCGTATCATGATCGCCGTTGGTGGCGGGCAGCCCGAATTCGCGAAGCTGACGTTTGGCCAAATCATCTTTTGACCACGGATATGCACTTACGAAGGTTGCCAGAGGTCGCAAGATAATCGATGCAGCGCAGCATACGGCCAGAAGGGCGGGTGTTGTTGAAGAAGTCGGTCAAGATCGCCGGTTTTGAGGCTCGTCGTCGCTGAAACAGGCCGTTGCATTCGGGCAATCCCCCGCTCCTCCGCCTCAAGGCGGCGTGATGGCCGTTCATCTCATGCTGCGGCCTCCTGCTTGATGCTTCGCGGGCGCAGCTTCGCGAGTTTTCGTAGGTTCTGGGCGATGGCGGCGAGCAGGAATTCGTCTTTGGCGCCGTTTGGTCCGCGTAGCCGCAGCCGTGTCAGACCAAGGATCCGCTTGGGTGCGCGAAGCCGCGCCATCGTCTCTGCCGCGATCACGCTGTCTTCCGCCGACAGATTGGCATCCCATTTCTCGCGGCTCCGGAAGGTAAGTTTCTTGGGTGGCACAGGCTCTCTCCTTGTCTTCGTCATCAAGGAACAACCTAACCCAAGCCCCCGAAATCGCGCAGAGCGCAACCTCTATAGGCCAGAAGTAAATTGATCCAGTAATGATGATCCTTGAACACCAAATCTCCCGCCAAATGCCGCCGCCCGCGCGATCTGCAAGCACGATCCCAATCTCAAGGACAGCGGGTCCGCCATGCAGTTGAGCTGGGCGCGGTGGTGCCAGCAGCGGCTTGATCCCCGCATCGAACGCGGGACCTCCAAAGAGGTTAAGCGCAGTGACGGTCATAAATACCGGCTCCGCCTGTAGCCTTGGTGCTTCCTCGCCTCTCTGCGGCGCAACCAACGCATTTTCCATAACAAGACCGTGATCGAGATCCTGAACGAGCTTCTCTCGAACTATGCCGATGCGGGCGGGCTGCAGTTCCAGCTATCCGAGGACTATCCCGAGCTTGAATACACGGTGCAATTTCGGGAAACCGATATGGATTTCGTGACGCGAATGATGGAGCGTCATGGCATCAGCTATCGCTTCACCCATTCCGAGGGCATGCATAGCCTCGTGCTCAGCGATATGGCGGAGAGCCACGAAAGCCTTGGCGAGCGCCCCTTCAAGCCGGATGACGGCCACCATCAGGAAGAGACCAGCCATTTCTGGGACTGGCATCCGGCGCGGCGGATCACCACCGGCGCGATCCGCCTGACTCTTCGCAGGGCGCCGCTCTGGTCACAATCGGGGGCTATCACACCCACTCACGCGCGGCCCTATGCCTGACCTGACGCACCAATCCCAAGGTCGAAGCCCCTTTGCCAAAGGCGCGCTCACTATGGCTGCAGGCCACTTCAAAACAGAGCGGCTGTAATGCCCCAGCTGAAACTGCTCAGGTTAAGCCGCTAATCTGAATGCCTCGACAGGCGTGCGCATGGCAAGGGCCTGATGAGGGCGGCGGTTGTTGTAGAAAGCGATCCAATCAGTGATGACGCGCAGTGCGTGCTGGATGGTCTCGAAACGGTGGCGCTGCACACATTGCTCTTTCAGCGTCCTGATGAAGCGCTCGACCATGCCGTTCTGTTGCGGGCAGTGTGGCGTGATGAACTCCTGCTTCAGCCCGTAGCTCCACCAGAATTTTCTGGGCATCAGGATCGAGGTTCCTAAAGGCCTCTGTCTGCTCCAGCGATCGAAGTCCATCGTCAGAAACAACAAATTTTTTTCTCAAAAAATAAGCTCCCCAAATGTAGCGAGATCCCTCAGATTTGCATTTATTGGCAACCGTCATCCGAAATGCCCAACGATTCAATGACACGGATTGCCCACGCGCACTGGCCCCGTTTCACTCGCACCTGATGAAATGGGTCACCTTCTGCAAGCGGTTGGCCAGCTCTTCCGATGCAAGCGCGTCGGCCCCATCCGTCAAGACCGGCTCCACGCCATTCTGCGCCAGAAACAGCTTTGCAATCTCGCCGCGGATCGCGAAATTCACGTTTTGCGGGATATCCCCGATCTCGTTCTGGATGACCTGCGCATCGAGCTTGGCCACCACCACACCCACGATCCGCCCGCGCGCGTCGCTCAGACGCTCGAACGTGTTTGCGGGAAGATCGGTTACCCCAAGACAATACGAAACGACAACGGCAGCGAGTTCATCTCCCGCGATCTCGAGCTTTTGGCCTATGCCAACGACGTCACGCTGGACTTCTCACGGCCCGGAAAACCCACGGACAACGGGTTCATCGAGGCGTTCAATAGCAAGCTCAGGGCGGAGTGTCTGAATGCCCACTGGTTTATGAGCCTTGCAGATGCACGCGAAAAGCTGGAGGATTGGCGTAGGCACTACAACGAGGACAGACCCCACAGCGCGATCGGATACAACGTCCCGATTGCCATGCATTATCCCGATGGCGTCACCAGCCCGTCATCGTGAGACAGTCGGAAAAATCCAGCCTCCGGCGATCCAAGGTTGGGGAGCAGTGCATTTAAACCGGACCACTCAAGTGGGGCAGACCAAAAGATGGTTCACTCTTGTCGGGCAATATCATCTGGTTTTCTGGAAAGAACGCTAATACTAACCCTTATATTTGAAATTCACGGTTCTTGAGTATCTGTATGAAATGTCATACACTTAAGCTTTCCAATCAGCCTGTCTTACAACTTTCGGGAGATGAACGAGAAGAACATAGAGCGCTTTTCGCCCATCTGGCTTGGACGGGTAGCGTCACGTATAAAGATCATGCGGATTGCGACGCCGCGATAGTCATGAACGATAGCATTATGCGACTTGATGTAATAACTAAAGTGAGCCCTCTTAATAGACAATTCGGCCATTTTCCCAAACTCGATTGCCCTCAAATTCTTGAACCTTGGCTATTTGAAGGAAAAGCTAAAACCTATGCCGTTGTTGACGCATCTAAGTTGTAATTTTTCGACGGAGCGGATGATGCAGGAGAGCAGGCTACTTGTTGCTTGTTTCAGGGCCAGGCTGAGACAGAATTTGGACATGTAGCGCCGTGGCTTGTGGAGCTTGAACGCAATAATCGCTTTACGACGAGCCTATTTCGCAAAGGCTCTCGAGAAAACGACTACTGGGACAGAAATTGTTGCATCTTCATGCGCACCAACCAAGCCATGGATGCGGTTCGTTCTGGTCTGAGAAAATTTACGCGACCTTTGGGGGATGACGAGAAGTTCAGATATTTGCGTTTTTATGATCCTCGTTGGACACTTCCTCTTTTGACGGCGTTCAATACTGAGGAGCTTGAGGCGTTTTTCTCGTCTTTTGAAGAAATCATTATTATCGACACGTATGTGAATTGCGCTATTCGTATCCGCTTCGCGTCGTTCGCACCCCCGAGTTTGCGCACGCCTTTCCGGCTACGCCAAGGGGTAATCAACAAGCTTTCCTCTCATGCGGATCAGCTTTCGCAGCGAAAGGCCTTGAGATTGTGTCAAACGCATTTGCCAGCCTTAGAAGGATATGACAGTAGGGCGCAGCAGAAATTCGTGAAAATGGCTATGCAAGAGGCGCGCGCATTAGGGCTGCATATTGAGCAAGCGGTGATGTTTAGCGTTTGTGCAACTTGGTTGGCAGGACCGGAAGGGATCGCTTGGCTTTCGGGACAAAGCGACATTCTAAACAGTCCTTTTCTAAGTCAAACAGATAAAGGTCGCGCTCTTTTAACGCGTGCGGAAACTCTTTTTAAAAACTAGAGCAAAAGAACATATTATGAGTGACCTTACTAGCGAAATTGAAAATTCTACCTCTTCCGGGACAGAGGTAGGCAATGCGCAGCTACGTTGTGATGCGAATGTTACGCCGATCTATCCGGTGCGCTATGCTTACGCGAATTTTTTTGATGAGTTGTCATCGGTATCGTCTCCTCCCGCGGTCAGCACATTTTTTAACGCAAGCAATCTGCCGACGACGGAGGGATACGTCTTACGTTTGCTCCGCCCCGGCTGGATCTACATCAAGGAAGAGACAGGGAAATCTCTGTTCCATATCTTTCGCTATGAGAGGACCAGCAATGACACGGGTGGGCCTGTCGTTGAGCGTTTCTCGAAATATCTTTACAAAAATGGTGTAGATGCCTCTGACGGCATTGAGGCTGACACGTCATCTGGAAGACCGTTCTATCCCTATGTCTTTGTTTCCAAAGGAACGAGCGAAGTTTCTATCTGCTATAGCGAACATGAATGGGGAGCAGAAATCACTTCAAAATTTAACACGGATGCAGCCTTCCGCTCGAAAGTCGCGCAGCGCGTCAATCTGATCGCTGAAGAAACAGAATATGCTATTTCGGCCTCACAAGAAAATCTGTCTGCGTTGGTCGAAGATTACAGATCCAGAAAAGATCGGGTCTTGACACTTGATCCGTCAAAACCGGAAGAAAAACTCGGCCTCGACGTTCTAACGATTGAAAACTCTTACGACATGTCGCCGGGACTTATCGCGCAAGAGCTGTCGCAAAAACTCTGCTACGGTGAAACCGCGAAAATCGTGGCATTGTTCGATCCGGTCGGTCGGCAAAAAGAAATCGCCCGCGCTCACGCCAAGCTAATGCTTTGGGAGCAGGATTACGCCTCACAGCATGTTTATCCCTTTACAATTGGGCAGATGGCACAGGTCTGCTTGACTTCGGAGAATGAAGACCTTCGTGATGCTGCTGAAAAAAACCTTAATCTACAAGAATTTAATGACCAGTGGGTTGAAATGGATGCGGCCTTCACCAAATTTAAAGAGCGGCGAAAGGCGTTTTTGAATTTATATCTCGCTTTCCTGATGCCGGGCGAGGGACTCGTTGATCAGCTCGGGTCTTTGGATAGCTATTTCCGATACTTCTTTGCCGGCGATAGTGGTGATCAAGAAGAGTTACGCAAAGTGGCTGTTACTGCGGCCGGTATTTTTGAGGGTGTCCTGTCCTCGCCAGAAGGTAATGCAGCGCTGGAAGGCGCTATGGAGCATGCTTTCAATTCGGAACAATCTACCGACTGGTACAATAGCCAGAATACCCTTGGCGTCATATTGAAAATGGTAACTGGTCTTGTAACTCAGCCGCAAGCAAATGTCAGTTGGGACCTGGTTACTACGAAGGCGCTGGATGACTTGATGAAGGGCCTTGGGCCACTTCTGGGGCGCATCATGGCTGATGCTCAGTATGGCTTTGCGAAAAGTGGGCACGGGTTTGAAACCCTGTCACAAAAGACGGTCAAGCACATTGCTACCAAAGTAATTCCAGCGGTTCTCAAAGCCTATGGGCTCGAATATACCGGCCAAAGGCTCAGATTGACGCCGGAAGAAATCGCAAAGGTGCTCGCGGATTTTCTTGAACGCGGAACATGGGGGAAGGCGAGTGTTATCCGTAACGCCGAGGCGCGTCTTCAAGTCGGGCAACGCATGTTTGATTGGTCGCAGGTTGCGGAAGGCAAGACCAGCGCCCGTCTTCTCGAACTTGACGAAATGCGCATAATTCGTGGCGGTCCTTTACCGATTGACCTGTCGGTTCAACCATCGACCGCGCGCTTTTTTGGGGTGACCATGAATGCCAGCTTCACCGGGCTTTCCGCATTCCTGAATTTTAGCGCCGTGCAATCTATGATGTTCCAAAGCGAATATGCTGCCGCCAATCCGTTAGGTGTCGGAGGCCGGAAGTATGAGGCGATGCGACTGACAGCGGCCCTGGCGGGGCTGCCTGCAGATATGATTGCAATGAGCGAGATGGGGGTAAAGGCGGCTCAACGTCTTTCCCCTCAAGCGATACGGACGTTGGCACAGCGTCTGGTTCCTAATTTAGGGTCTCGCCTGACCTTCTTCGGACGTATTCTCGCGGGCAAGGTGAGTACTGGCCTTATCGCCATTGCCAATCTGGCCGGAACCCTGACTGCAATTCAGGCTGGAGTCAGAGAGATGAATCAGGGCAATACGCCAGCTGCTGTCGGCAATTTCATGATCGCGACAGGAAGCGCCATTTTGTTTGTCGGAGCGGCAGGACAGTTGCTTTCTCTTGCCGCGGGTTCCGCAGCCACCGGCTTTGGCTTGCCAGTGGCAGTAGTCTGCGCGGCATTGGCGCTTATAGTTGGGGGCGTGGGATTACTTTTCTTCTTCGAAAAAACGCCTATGGAAACACTCTTATTCCAGTGTTTTTGGGGCAAAAGTAAAGATTATGCTTTCTGGCCAGATGGGGCTCTTAGGCCGAAAATTGAAGATAGGCTTACGGCCGTTGCAGATCCATCGCGATCAGCGCAAATGAACACGAATTTCCAGATCGAGATGCAGGAGTTTATGAACCTGTTCGCGGCGCCGTCGATGGAATTTGACCGGACGGGGGGGAGCTTGCTGCGAAAGTTGACAGGCCAAGCCTTTACGAATGACCGTAGCTACGACATCAAAATGGTGCTGCCTCAGTTTCAGTTGGGAAGCTCCGAAATTATAGCGGGCGTTTACACAACGGCAGGTTTCGATCCATCGGGACAAATCGTGACGACACCTAATGCAACTCTGACAGCCCTGTTCCGCGAAAAACTTCGCGCCGCCATGGAGACAGGAGGCCAATACACTCTTGTCGAAGGCACGCTTAGCTTATCATTCAGCGTCGATTTCGGGCAACGTGCAAATATTATCTGGGTGTATTCCCCTATGCCAAATATCTATACCCCGCTAAGAATGCTGCGCGATGATGGCAGTCTGCGTGAAACCGGCGAATTTATTGGTGGCATGATAAATGATGTCCCGCTTGGGAGGGTTTAACTGTGCTCTCTCAAAAAGTCCGCAATATCCTCAATCTACACCCCGCAAAGCGTGGCCTTCCGAAACATGTCGACTATGATCGGGCGCCCCGCCCTAAATTTCCTTTCTGGTGGGCGAGTGACACCTCTTTAGGCCTGCAAGGAAACAGACATATGGTGGCAATTATCGTCACCATACCACTGCTTCTGGTCTGTGTCTTTGTCGGGATCAACTTCGGTGGCGAGCGGTATCTGGGTTGGAAGAAGGATAAGGTATTTTACGAAAACCTCTATCGGAGTACTTTGGAACAGAAGGGAGAAGACTATATCGAATTCCTTGTCAACAAAGGTTCCGATACAGTCTTCCGCTACCTGAGAGACGACGAGGAGCTACAGTTCTCGGAGTATCTGCGCTACATTTATGTCGACGATGACACCTATACGAGCGTCTTCTACGCCGATCTCACCGCTGCCATCATCTCCGTCGGCGGAGGGCTGTTTTTCCTGATCGCAACGCTCGGGATCCGCCGAGAGGCACCTCTTATTTTTGACCGCGAAAACGGCCTTGTGAAATCGTGGCAGAACGGCAAGATCTACGCGATTGCGTGGGAAGACCTGCGGATCGGGCTACATCCCAGCGGGATTGGGGTCATTCTGCCTCGCATCGGGCAGATAAAGGGCGACCAGATGGTGCTTCGTTACATCCTGCGGGCGCAAAATTTCAGTTTTCACATGGATGAAGACCGCGACCTCTGGCCGCTGCTTACGCGGATCTGCGACTATATGGAAGGTGGGCTGGAGGCGGCCTCGCTGGAGTGTTTCGAGAACAAGCCGGTCTTTGCGCTGCGCCAGCAAGAGAGGCCCAAAGATTTCGATGCCGCCTTGACCGACCGAGCCGCGATCAAACGCGCCACGCTCGCTCAATATGGGGAAGAGTTTTATCACTCATAAGGTACAGACATCGGTAAGTGAGTTGCCCTTTTAGTTTGATGCTGGTTAGCAAGGAAGTTGACCTGCCCCCCGTTGTTCCCTCATTCATAACGAGAGTCTGCAGGTTGGTGCACTGCTCCCCAACCTTGGATCGCCGGAGGCTGGATTTTTCCGACTGTCTCACGATGACGGGCTGGTGACGCCATCGGGATAATGCATGGCAATCGGGACGTTGTATCCGATCGCGCTGTGGGGTCTGTCCTCGTTGTAGTGCCTACGCCAATCCTCCAGCTTTTCGCGTGCATCTGCAAGGCTCATGAACCAGTGGGCATTCAGACACTCCGCCCTGAGCTTGCTATTGAACGCCTCGATGAACCCGTTGTCCGTGGGATTTCCGGGCCGTGAGAAGTCCAGCGTGACGTCGTTGGCATAGGCCAAAAGCTCGAGATCGCGGGAGATGAACTCGCTGCCGTTGTCGTGTCGTATTGTCTTGGGGTAACCGATCTTCCCGCAAACACGTTCGAGCGTCTGCACGACGTCCTCGCCACGGTAGGTGAACCGGGGATCGGCCGTCGGACACAGCCGTGAATGAGTATCCACAACTGTCAGGATGCGGAGCTTTTTGCCCAGGGCGAGCTGGTCGTGGACAAAATCCATCGCACAAACATCGTTCGGCCCAACGGCTTCCTGGCGATCTTCCCGCAGCTTCGCTTTCACCCGTCACCGTGCTCGGCGTAGCCTATAACTCCAGCGAACTGCAGAAACTCAGACGTCGGCCGGAGAATACGAAAGTCCTGCTCTATCTGGACCCCATTCGCGAGGAGATGAAGTTCGGCGGAGACGCCCTCCCCTGGGCGGACCGCATGGCCTATGCCGAACGGATGCTTGAGCGCGACCTCCGCGCCTACGAGGACGCTCATGCCGGCGGCGCGGCAGCCCGATACGAGGGCTACGCTATCCGATGATCACCTGGTACGGCGCACGCAGAGGCGCCCTGCAAGGGTGCTTTTCCGCCTTGGATGAGTGATCGTTGCGGTTATGTGTCAGGCCTGAACTAACAGAATACAAAGGCAGGTGTTCGGCGCGTCGTGAGACGCCTTTTTTTACTGTCTGGATTTTATAATGAAGGCGACAGCGCTCTCTAGAGAAGGCCAATGTTGATAAGATGTCTTGCGATCGGGTTCCGCGATATACGTGCGCCAATGCCCATTGAATATCTCAAGACCCATCAACGGCTTCCCGAGAGTTGCCATTGAAGTGCGCAGGCCGCCAATGGTGTAATCCTTTTGTTCTATCAAGCCATGGGTGAGACATTTTTGTATGATGTCTTCTCGGGCAGATATGGCTCTCATTCAGACCAAATCCTGTATTGTTTTGCCAAACTGACAGCCCTGAGAAAAATATAAGATACTGCAGCAGCTTCGTCAGGCCATTTGCGATAGGAGTTCTTACTGCCTCGTTCGCTGAAATAGGTATACCAAACACCATCGATCTGCTCGATACCATCGATCTCACCGCCACCAAGGCCGCCATGCGTGTATACAGATCCGTCTTCGACGCCATGATGGGCCAAGATGCGCTTCATTTCTTCAACTGTAGAAACATTTTTCATGGTGAAACCTGCCTGATAATTTGATTTTCGATCAGCTCGTTGAGCGGTCGATCTAACATATACTGCGTAGCGCCGCCCGTCTCTCCAAACCATGGCGCTGCTTTCCCTGCGGATACAGGAAGATCCTGCATCACTTCATAAACAGCATGCTGCTGAGTAGAAATGTCATAAGGCAGAGCGCGCGATGAAAAATCTGCGCCCTCAGGGGATAAATATCTTCCAGTATCGTCCAATCCAACTCTGCTACTAAATCTATCTAATCTAGTGCCTGGAGATAATGTTTCAGATGTAGGCGCAGCATCAAACCCATCGTTTGGTGGCCACCGAAGCTCTCCGGTATCTGGATCGAACCACTCATCGCCAAGATCTTTCCGATACCATGGTTTTCGGTCAGGTGGCACTCTGGTCTTAGGCCGCACTCTCGCCCAAATCCGCGTTTTTGCGAAACCTTTGGCGACGAGGACGCCAGCGCCACTCAGTACCGCGCCAGCAAAGCCACCGGTAACCGCGCCCATGGCGGCACCATCCAACCGATCAAGGACGCCGCCTTCGTCATGCCCCGCGCCAGATATTCCGCCCAGAACCGCGCCTGTGCGCGCGCCAGAGGCACTCATAGCACGCGCACCGCCCCCCGCTGCCGCTCCAGCCGCACCGCCGACTGGAATAAAAATCGTGGGAATAGCGCCCGCGATCTCTCCAGTCAGGAAATAATTTGGATGGGAGAGGCGCTCAGCTTCCATAATCTGGCGACGTGAGGCGACGGCATCATCATAGTTCTTTTCTAGAAATAAACTATCGATCCATGCCGTTGCTTCATCACTAAATCCAAAGCTAATGCCTTGTCCGCTCTCCCCCCACGCACTTTCTGACTTGCTAGCCTCGCGGGCACCGGTTGCAAGCTGGTATTCTTCGAACGCTTTTGCTCTTTCATCGAAGTAAAACTGACTATCACTTCCGGTTGTGATGTAGTCGTAGGCAAAGTATGCGGCACCGCCGTCGGCTCCCGTCCAACGGGCGGCCGGGTCTACCGGCGAGATGTACTTGGGAACGACTGCGGTTGCAGCGCCAAAGGCCGCATCGTCGAGCGTTTCGATATATTCACTCACGGCGCGAGACAGCAGCTCCGGGGGCAGGCCTTCCTTGCTGTCAACGCCTCGCGTCTAATTGGCATTCGCCGGGATCAAGCTGGCATCGACACCGAAGCTGTGACCACCGACCAAACCTTCGTCGATGCATCGTTGCAGGACGGTCTCGAACAGATGACGGAACAGCCCGCTCTCGCGAAAGCGCCCGTGCCGGTTCTTGGAAAATGTCGAATGATCCGGCACCGCGTCGGTTAGATCGAGCCGGCAAAACCAACGATACGCCAGATTGACATGAACCTCGTCGCAAAGCCGCCGCTCGGACTGAATGCCCATGCAATATCCTCAGAGTTTATTCTGCGGAACAGTCTCCTTTTCCTCGGCTGCTTGGGCACTTGTAAACCGCTCCAAGATCTCTTCGATCCCGCGCAGACGGATGTCGCGCTGGGGGAACGGAATTTCGATGCTGTGCTCGGCAAAGCGGCGGTAGATCGCGCGCAGGAGATCGGAGCGTACCACGACCACCTCACTGATATCCCAAAGCATACAGCGAAGCTCCAATTCCAGCCCGCTTTCGCCCATCGCGATGAATAACGCTTGTGCCTGCGGGTACCTCTGAATGCGGCTGTCGCTTTCGGCGATCTCCATCAAGAGTTTCAGCGCCAAGTCCACATCCGTCCCGTAGGCAACCGAGACTGGCACAGTCAGCCGGCCGACATGGCTGCCGAGTGTCATGTTTTTTACCGTCCCCGCCACCAGATCGGTGTTGGGCACGATGACATCGTGACGATCGAATGTCTCGATCCGTGTCGAGCGCACGGAGATTTTCTGGACGATGCCGGAGATACCAGCGACCTCGATCCAGTCGCCTTCCTTGACGGGGCGCTCGATCAGTAGGATCACCCCAGAGACGAAGTTCGAGACGACTGTCTGCAGACCAAAGCCGACCCCGAGCGAAAGCGCACCCGCAACCACCGCCAGTGACGAAAGATCAAGCCCCGCGGCGGAGACCGCAGTAAAAGCCGAGATGACAGTTCCCAGATACCCAAGGCCAGTCACCAGCGCGGTCGCAGATCCCGCATCGACGCGCGTTCGAGGCAGAACCGAGCTACGCAGGACAAACTGCAGCCAGCGTGTGAGAACGCTGCCCAGTGCGAAAACACCAAGCAAAGTTGCGATTGCGCCCGAAGTGAGCCGCAGATCGCCGATGGCGACCCCTTGGCGCATGCGTAGCCAGATCTCGCGCAGATCGCTCACCTCCGCACCCCAAGCCATGGCGATTGCCGGAAGGAGTGCGAGGCCAATCGGGACACCGATTGAGGCGGATCTGATCGGACGCCTATTCCACGGAGCACGTTATCGCTTCGGCCGGGCGCTCGAGCTCCTGCTGCAGGCCATGGAAATCGCCATCGGGCGCGGCGACGCCGACTTGGATATCGGGCATTTCGCGGCGGCCTATGCGATGAACGAGGCCTGCACAGCTGCCGATAATGTGTTCTACGCCGAGCATTACTGGCTCCTGAAGCCCGATGAGATCGAAGAAGAAGATCTCCCTCGCCGGCGCAAACGGTGCAGGTTGGCCCATTGTCTCGACAGGCGGCGCGGCGATCCGTCAGTATCTTCTGGCGCGCGTCACGTCGTCCAGAGGCAAGCGCGCAGCACCTCGCGCGGCCTTTGGTATGCTGCACACCTGGCTGTCCAGCCACCGACCGACCCAAAATCCGGAGCCTATTCGGGATATTCTTCGCGATGTGATCGTCGAGACCACCCCGCTCAGCAAGGGGCAGATGCTTCTGGGTAAGCCGGTCACAGATCCCCACCTGAGCAGCATCGCGTCGATCGCAAGGGCGGAAGGTGTTGATGCCGGGACGATGCGCGACGTCCTGCTGATGGCGGGGCTATTGGACGCCGAGGACGTCGCGCGCCGCAGCAATCGGCTGGTGATCGACTACACGGTAGCCCGCGATTTGATCGACATCGTGAAGCATGCCGTTCCCGTCTCGCGCCTGCCGACCATGCTTGGGGCATCCCATGCGCTCGTCGAGCTGCTGATCGAGATCGGCCAGTTGCACCTCGTTCGGGGGCAATATACCTTGGCAAGCAAGATTGGCAAAGCCGTCAACGGCCAAAGCGTGAAGCCGATCCTTCGGTTTCTGGAGGAGAGTTTTCCGCTCGTCGAGAAGGCGCCGGAAGGCTTCGCCTATCTCTCTAAGGCGGCTGGGAAATCCCGCGCCGAGGCGAAGTTTATCCTCGAAGTGACGTTCCTCGGCCATCTGAAGCGGGGCTATCGGGTGTCCGGCGCACACGGGTTTGCAGCGCTGGTGTTCGATCCGGAGGAGATCCAGGCGCTGGCCGAATCCCCTCCGCCCGGCCTCTCCGAAGCCTCGTATTTCCTGGTGAGCTGACCCACAGAAACAAAGGTTCCTTTGAAACCCAGATCATGCCGCCTTCGGGCGGCATTTTTTATGAACTTTCGATGGCCATTTTCTCTGTGTGAAATGGACAAATGGTGGCCTCAGTGCGGAATCCGGCATTTTAGGATGTTTATTTTCAATAGCTTATGGCGCATCAAAAAGCCTCAATGGACAATTACTAATGGGTCCAACAGCGACAAGTCCACTCTTCAAGCTGCTCGAATTTTTATCGCCTTACCTAAGACGTTTCTCTTGGTTCGCAAGTAACAATATATACTGAGATGAAATGAGAAATAGCTTCGTATTGATAAGCCGGCCAGCATCAGTTGAATATAACAAAACGGTAGAAAGAACGTTTCTTTCCCCACGAACTCTGAAGCGCCAGGAACTAGGTACAGAACTTTGGCTGCGCCAAGGCCAGGTGCAATAATTAAAAAAACCATGCTGGCAGCTTGCCGTAGTTTGAGCAGGCTCGGCCTTCTGTTCTTCCACTCTTCCGCGAATAGTGAGCTTTTGAGGATATATTTATTTTCGCTACATCTTCTCACGCAGCGTCCAGTATATTCTTTGATACACTTTTCTTTGTCTACAGAGCAGAGATCGGAAAATATTAAGTACAGATAAAGCACTGCTAAAAGTGTAAACCCGGCAACTTCCCATGTCGCGACATTTCCGATTAAAAACCGAAAAACCACACCCGAAATAAACATCGTTGGATTGGGAAATAAAAGCATGTGAAACCAGAAGCTAGTAAGCATGTAGCTTTTCAATAGAAAAATGCTGCAAAATAGTAATAC
Organism: Thioclava sp. GXIMD4215; assembly: GCF_045291555.1. Lineage (NCBI taxonomy): Bacteria > Pseudomonadati > Pseudomonadota > Alphaproteobacteria > Rhodobacterales > Paracoccaceae > Thioclava > Thioclava sp. GXIMD4215. The sequence goes on from NZ_CP149517.1 coordinate 49,985, forward strand.
CGCATTGATCAGGAAAACCGTGAACGCGAGGTATAGTCTATCTAAATATAGTAACGGCATGAAAAACATAAGGCATGCAGAGAGAGACGAGACCAGGAGCAAGGATTTGTAAAGCCCTTTACGACCTGCAATAAGTTGGCCAGCCTGGCTATCAGGCTTCATCTCTGCGATGAAGTTTTCATAGTTTGGTTTAAACTGTAACTTGACGTCCATTTTTTAGCGGCCCTGAATTGCGTTGGTTTCAGAGATAACATCCAAAGCATTCATCTCGTAGCCAGCTCTGACAGATCCTGTCTGCCCCCGCATTCTTGCAGAAGATACCGTTCCTATCGGAAATGTTTGTACTGGCGCCCCGCTTACACCAAAAAAAAGCTTTTTCAAGGCTGCGGCGATTTCGTTCGTTACTCCAAGCCGATCAAGCAAAAAGCCTACTGCGGCTGCGACAACGATACCTGCTACGATCACGGCGGCACCTGCTGCTCCCGCTCCCAGTGCTGCTGCGGCAAGAGTTACCAAGGCTACTCTTAATAAGCCCATAATAGCTTGGCTTATGATGTAGCTGATGGCAAATACCACCAAGGCAGCGCCCACCTTAACGATGGCGTCCTTGAAATTGTCTGAATCCGCTAGAGCAGTAAACACCGTCAGTATGAGACCAATAATCAGCAGGAGTCGATTTGTTGCCCCCTTGAGCCCGTTTACAATCTCTTTGCTAGCATTTTTAGCCAAACTGCCTTTTTCAACGTCAATATCGATAAAGTGCAACTTGGCTGCTGGGTAATATGTTTTATTCAAAAACTTTCCCATCGCATGGGGTGCGACAAAGCTGATCATTTTCACGCCTTGCTCGTAAAATACTTTGCCTGTTTTTCCCCTTAGGATCACATTCAAAAAATCTCTGCGCGCAGCCAAACGCGTTTGTGGATTATTTAGAAGTTGTTTGGTGAGTATTTCTTTATACGAAGCGTTGATGTCTCCAACATATGAACCGCTACGAATTACAGCCTCAATATAGTATGAAGCGTACCAGCTCGTTGCGAAAGCTTCGGCATTTGTGAAGCTTACAGAAAAGATTTTGCCGATCGTGTCACTGAGCTGCTCAATAATAGTGGTGTTGAGCGTCTCTATATCGAAGCTGATATCTCCTTCTGGCAGCTGACACCACGGAGCTTCCATCGTGAAGATCGTGTCCTCATCTGTGTTGAATTTATATTCTTCCTGTCGCCGTTCGCGACGCGCACGTTGGCGCTTCATCTGACGGTTTTCACCATAAGTCTTTACAAAAACGCGAAAGTCGCTTGGCTTAATAACATCGCCGAAATCTTTAATATTAGCTATAACTTCTGTTGTCGTTCCGTCGACTTCAATGAGTAACTTGTTCGCCGTACCCTCCGGGGTATTCAGGAGTGTGTATGCTTCTCCTGTCTGTAAAACCGGAGTTGATCTGCCATCAACTGTTCCGGTCAGATTTGGAGCCCTAGCCGCGCTATCGTAATCAGCGAGAAAAATGTTTCCTTGCTGACATGGAAGGCAAGGATTATCAATTTCGTTTGTACTGGAAAAATCAGCCATATTGCTCACGTCGATTTAAGTGTTTTTATGTTTGAAACTGCCCATTTTTTCATTGATCGGGCACGATCAAGTTGATGAATTTTTACGTTTTCATCGGCATGGGCCGAACCCCTAGGAAGCACGTAGTTGCCCGCGTAAAGATATGCTACAGAGAAATCTGCCACTGCCTGTTCAATTGTATAACCGTTTTCTTTAGCTATGTCGCATAGATGACTAACAAACTCAGTGTTGTGCAAACGGACGTCACGTGTCTCGGCAAGCAAGTAGGCCTTTAGTTTGTTGATAAATGCCTTCTTACGATAGCTTGTAAACAGATCAATTTCCATTTGGGTTATTCTAAATTGGCTATAACTGATGACTTCATCACGCCTATCCCATCCAGAAAAACGTGCCCAATTGCTCCCGTCAGACAAAATATAGTGCAGTTTGTTACCTGAGCCGGTGTGCGCCCAGTACTTAGCGATATCTGTTTTCTTTGAGATGCCGGAGAGGTAATGAAAGAGAGAGCGCCTCTCCCAGAACCGAAAGTAAAACCAGTTGCCTTGGATGTCTCGAACCCGTGTGAACTTTCTAAAATGTTGGCAAAATGCATCTAGCTCAATGCAAGATCGTATAAAAATGCCCGGTTCGCACGCCCATAAATCTGTCGGTTGCCCAGAATCTGTGAACAACCTTCTTGTGAATTCGCTATCCTCTGTGAGTGCCACAGCATAGGGTGCAACGTTCGCGAGTTCTCGAGCGGCATTCCCTGTGAACAAGCAACGGTGCTCTAGACCACTAGCCTCAAGGATTTCCGGCAAGTTCCTAACTTTTGCAGCGTCTAAAATCGAAAACGTTTTTAGGCAAGATCTATCTATTTCAGATGTAGTTGACCCAGTGAAATCAAGTTCACCAAATAGATGGCTTTCTACTTGTTCGGGCACTGCTTTCTTGGGAAGTCTGCCGAATTGTTGATCCAATGGCGAAAAGTATGATATCGGAACGACTTCAAGATGTTTCGTTACTGCAGTGTTCGGAGCTATCTGGATACTGGGTTGCTGGATCTGCTCCCAAAAATCATTGTCCATCTCTGACCGTATTCTCATGTGTAAATATATGAAAATTAACCATTAGATTGTTCGTCGCGTGTCACAAGTTGCAAGAGCTGAAAAGCGTCAACGGCCTGATTTAGTTTCTTAAATTAGCTTTCAGGCAGATGGTGCCTTTCCCCTTTCAGACGATAGCCTCGATTTTGGATTTGTCCAGGTCCGAGATATGGGTCATGATAGCGATACGGGGCTTGACCTGCCCCCCCGGAAGTTCCCTCAATCTGATGTAGAGTCTGCCTAACCTTGCACTGCTCCCCAACCTTGGATCGCCGGAGGCTGGATTTTTCCGACTGTCTCACGATGACGGGCTGGTGACGCCATCGGGATAATGCATGGCAATCGGGACGTTGTATCCGATCGCGCTGTGGGGTCTGTCCTCGTTGTAGTGCCTACGCCAATCCTCCAACTTTTCGCGTGCATCTGCAAGGCTCATAAACCAGTGTGCATTCAGACACTCCGCCCTGAGCTTGCTATTGAACGCCTCGATGAACCCGTTGTCCGTGGGTTTTCCGGGCCGTGAGAAGTCCAGCGTGACGTCGTTGGCATAGGCCCATAGATCGAGGTCGCGGGAGATGAACTCGCTGCCGTTGTCGTGTCGTATTGTCTTGGGGTAACCGATCTTCCCGCAAACACGTTCGAGCGTCTGCACGACGTCCTCGCCACGGTAGGTGAACCGGGGATCGGCCGTCGGACACAGCCGTGAATGAGTATCCACAACTGTCAGGATGCGGAGCTTTTTGCCCAGGGCGAGCTGGTCGTGGACAAAATCCATCGCACAAACATCGTTCGGCCCAACACCGTATCGACGCGATCGGCCCTATTCTGACATTAGAAACAAAATAAGGGATGTCCGCATAGGGCCGAGGTTCTCGATACAAGCTTTTCGGACGCAAATGAGCAAGCATGCTCGGCTGCTTTATTAGACGTTTGCAGTAACCTGCAATTCGGTCATCATTCCTGTCGCGAGGTGGCCCATATGGTGACAATGTAGCATCCAGCGCGCGGCCTCGCCCGCATCGAAGGCGATGGTGACCATAGTCATAGGCGGCACCACGACCGTATCGCGTTTGGCACCGTCAAAACGGCGACCGTTGATTGCCACGATCTGGAACACATGGCCATGAAGATGCATCGGATGCGCCATCATCGACATGTTGTGGAAGGTCATCTCGACCCGCTCGCCATGGATCACCGGTATTGGAGCGTGATCGGCCCAGACCTGACCGTTGATCGTCCAGCGATAGGGATCCATGCTGCCGCCCAGCATAACATCGTGGTGACGGCTGACCTCGCGCGCGGGAAGGCTTTGCACTGCCCGCAACCGGTATTCCAGATCGAGATCCTGCGTCGCGGCAGGTGCCTCGACCTGCGCCTCGCCCGACAGCTTTGCGACCGTAGCTCCTGCGCTGGCCAAAACAAGGCCGGTCTGCTTGGTGCTGCCCTCGCGCTTGGCGAGAACAGGATAGGCCCCGTTATGCGCGGGCAGATCCACAAGAATATCCATCCGCTGCGCCGGAGACATCGGGAAGCGGCTCCCTGCCACGGGCTGGACTTTCTCGCCATCCACCGCAACCAGCGCCCCCTCGAGCGCGCCAAGATCGAGCCAGTAGGCGGTCATCGAGGAGCCGTTGATGACCCGCAGACGGACGCGCCCGCCCTCCTCCACCGTCACGACCTCCGGATCGTCGAGCGTGCGGTCATTGGCGAGATAGGCGTCGAACTCGAAATCGTTCAGATCCATCGCCATACCGGACATATGATCCATTCCCGATCCGCTGGAATGGCTCATGGTCATGCCGGACATATCCATGCCCGTCCTATTCCCATGCGACATGGGCGCGGAGCCGCCGCTCATCTGATGGCCCGACATATCATGGCCTTCCATATGACCACCGGCCAGCTGGTCGAGCACCTCCTCTGGTGCGAGGAAGCTGAAATCATGGAGGAACATCACGACCTCCTGCCGGTCCTCCGCCTGTTCCTCGGCGCTCCGGACAATGAGAGGCGCCGCCAGCAGGCCAAGCTCGTGCTGGGGCACATGCGAATGCATCCAGAACGTGCCCGCACGGGGCGTGAAATCATAGGCGCGGGTCTCGCCCACCTTCAGCATCGGGTTGGTATTGGGGGCGCCATCCTGCGCATTGGGCGGGATCTGCCCATGCCAGTGGATGATCGTCTCCATATCGAGATCATTTGTCAGATCGACGCGGAAACGCTCACCGGGGGCGAGGGTCAGCCCTTGGGTGCCCTGTGCATTCACAAGGCCCATGACGGTGGCGGCGCGCCCGTTTACCTCAAGGGTGCGGGTAGTGGCCTTGAGGCTACGCGCAGCGCTTTCCGCCGTCACGCGGGCAGGAAGAAGCAGGCCAGCTGATGTGGCAATACTTGCGGCCAGAAAGCCGCGACGAGTCAATGTGGTCATTGGAAATCTCCGTAAAACCGTTGGGGAAGAGGTTTTTGCGAAGATCAGAGACGTGGAGGGCGGCGCAGCGGTGCGACGATCTGGGAGGCCAGATCGAGCTGGAAGCCCGAGCGGTCCATAGGGCGGGCAAGCGGGCGGACACCGAGCGGTGCATGCTCGTCCTGCGTGGCCTGTGACAGAAGGCAATCCATCGTGCAGGACGCGCTATGGGCATGGCCCTCGTGGTGATGGGCAGGCTCGGCCATTGCGGCACAGCAGCGCTCGGCAGGCTGGATCATGGATGCAAAGCTCGCCCCCGGCCCGAAGACGGACCAGAGCACGAGCGTCATCACCAGAACGGGGCGCAGGAGCCGGAGCATCGTGACCATGCCCGCAACCTATCCTGCGCCCGATCCGGCGTCAGATCACATTCCGGAGATCAGAGCTTCTGTCCCCGCAGCCGCAAAGCATTACCGATCACCGAGACCGAGGACAGGCTCATGGCCAGCGCCGCGATCACCGGCGACAGGAGTTCACGCGCTCGTGCAGCCAAGAGGTCTTTGCCAGCCACGAAGGAGGCAGGGGCAAATCCGCCTCCGGCGGCAACCTCTATTATGGCACCACCCGCATCGTGAATCTGGGGAACAGATGTGCCTGATGCCTTGCCTGCCGCGGTCACTTTGAGACAACCCTCTAGGCGGTAAAGGCCATGAGATTTGCAGCCGTCACGCTCGCCGGCAGTGATGACTTGTGCGACAGCTCGGGCATTTTCTTCGGTAAACCCATGGTTTTGCAATACGTTGAGAACACGCTGTTCAAGCGCGGCGGGAGAGATTGTTAGTGACATTATATTCTCACTTTATAAGGCAGAAGCGTTAGTCAGAAAAAACGGACGCAGGCACCGAAGCGATCTGCCCGAAATGGCCTAGGATCCACGAATGGGATGGAGCCAGACACCATCTCCGCCAGCAAACGCCCTGTTGCCGGACCGAGCGTAAAACCGTGATGCGCGTGACCGAATGCAAACCATAAGCCTGGATGACGGGGTGCCTGGCTGATGACTGGGCGCATATCGGGAAGACAGGGCCGCAAACCGACCCAAGCCTTATCTTCAACCTGACGGCCAAGCGGCAGTACTTCACGCGCGTATTTTTCGGCCAATCTGACCTGTTTGAGATTAGGCGGCGATGAGGGATGCGAGAAGTCAATCCCCGTCGCCATGCGGATCCCCGCCGCCATAGGTGATAGAACAAAGCCATTCTCTTCGTCGACAACCGGACGCGACAGCGCCGCACCATCCGCAGCTCCAAAATGAAGATGATGGCCACGTTTGACTGCGAGGGGAATACGGTATCCCAAGGGGGTGTAGACCTCGGGCGCTGCAGCTCCGGTCGCTAGAACGACATTTATGGCGCTGATTTTCCCGTCGGCGGCGGTTACTTGCCAACGTGTCCTACTAACTCTCTCGAGGCTACGTGCATCGCCCAATAAAATCTTGCCTCCGCAAGAGATGAAATGGTCTGCATAACTTTTTGTAACCCCTGCCGGGTTGACAGTTGATTTTGGATCCATCCAATGAACACCGCCCACAACGGCAGATGAGAGCGACGGTTCAAGAGCATGAACAGCCCTTCGATCCAGTGCAGAGGCTTTCAACCCATAATCGCGCAATCTCCCAGCGGCATCCCATGCGGTTTTAAGCGTATGGTCACTCCGACATATCTCGATCCAGCCGCGATCGACATATAGCGCCTCAGAGCCCGTCTTCGCTGCAAGAAAATCATGCTCTTCCACGCAATTCTGTATCAACGGAAGAATGTCTTGACTTGCTTTCTGCAGTCTCTTCGGGGCCGACTGCCACCAGTATTGAAGCAGCCACGGGGAGAGGCGCGGCAGATAGAATGGGTCAAAACGAACAGCAGATCCTCGGTTGAAGCCATGCCGCCAGAGATCGGCGATACGGCGTGGAAAAGCATAAGGCACAACAGTCGATCGTTCGACGAGGCCCGCATGCCCAAAGCTGGCGCCGTGACCGACCTCCGCCTTGTCGAGGACCGCAACTGACAGGCCCCGGTCCTGTAAATGAAGGGCACAGCTAAGGCCGATTATTCCGCCTCCAAGGACGATTGCGTCAAAGTTCATGATTGTTCTTCTTGTGAAAGGGAATGCCCGACCGATAGGGTCAGGCAACACCGAGGAAGCGGCGCAACTCGGGGGACTGTGGGTTGGTGAAGAGTTGATCGGGGGCGCCCTCTTCGGCCACTTGGCCTTGATGTAAAAACACTACACGCGAGGAAACTTCGCGCGCGAAGGCCATCTCATGGGTCACGACAATCATAGTCATGCCCTCTTCTGCCAGCGTTTTCATAACTTTGAGCACCTCGTTCACAAGCTCCGGATCTAGCGCCGAGGTTGGTTCGTCAAACAGTATAGCATCAGGGCGCATGGCGAGCGCACGAGCAATTGCTACACGCTGCTGCTGTCCGCCAGAAAGCTGCGATGGATACATATGCATGCGCTCGGCCAGTCCGACGCGAGCCAATAGATGCTCTGCATGGGCGCGCGCCTCGTTGCGGGTCTCGCCCTTGACCACCACAGGCCCTTCCATGACGTTCTCTATTACGGTGCGATGTGACCAGAGATTGAACTGCTGAAAAACCATACCCAAGCGCATCCGCACGCGTTCTACCTGCTTAGGATCAATCGGGCGCCCATTCCGTATATTAAGCTCCTCACCGTGGACGAAAACCCTACCGCTTGTTGGCGGCTCGAGCATATTTAGACAGCGCAGGAAAGTCGATTTCCCAGATCCGGAGGAGCCGAGAATCGAGATGACGTCATGGCTGTGCGCTTTTAAGGAGATTCCATTCAGAACCTTCAGCGTACCAAAAGACTTATGTATATCCTGCGCATGCAAGATTACGGATTGGGTGCCAGGCATGATCAGGCTCCTTTTTCAAACATATCATGCGCACGTTTGCGCAACGAAACTTGCGGGCTCAGCCTGTTTTCAGCGACACGCCAAAGCCATACGAACATCGCTGTGATCGCTAGATAGATTAACCCGGCCCAAAGATAGGCTGAGAAGTCATATCCTCTGGAGAATATGGTCCGGGTCTGCCCCATAAGATCAAAGACCGTCACCACCGAGGCCAAGGCCGATGCCTTGATCATCAAGATGACTTCGTTGCCCAAAGCAGGCCAAGCGATACGATAAGCGTGCGGCAGGATAACTCGACGAAGCTGCGTGCGGTAAGGCATCCCTATCGCCTTGGCTGCCTCGACCTCACCGAGATTCACTCCCTGAATGCCACCACGTAGGATCTCGGTCTGATAGGCCAGAGAATTGAGCACAAAAGCCAACAACGCACAGTTGAAAGGTTCGCGCAGAAACGCCCATAATCCAACTTGCTGAAGCCACGGACGAAATTCACCAGCTCCATAATAGATCAAGAAGAGCTGAGCCAAAATAGGGGTGCCACGCACGAACGAGATGTAGAGCCGTATCGGGGCCTGCACAATCGGGTTACACCTGACCCGCATGAGAGCAAGTATGGGTGCCAAAGCGGCGGCAATCCCAACTCCCATAAAGGTCAGCTTAAGCGTCGTAAATGCACCAGACAGGAACAGCGGCCAATAGCTTTGCAAAATGTCCAAAGGGTTCATGTGACGCTCCCCCGCACACCGCGTGACGCGCGCTTTTCCATCCGGCCAAGGGCAATCTCAGACAGAATACACATCAGCCAATACAGACAGCACGCCGCAAGATAAAAAGTGAAAGGCTGCTTGGTCACGCCCACCGCGACCTTGGTCACTCGCATGATATCATTGAGTGAGATCACCGAAACCAAAGAGGTGTCCTTCAGCAGGCTGATCCAGAGATTACCAATCCCCGGCAAGGCAAACCGCCAGATTTGGGGGAGTTTGACGCGTAGGAAAATCTGGTAAGGGCGCATTCCTATCGCCATAGCAGCTTCAATCTGTCCGCGGTCCAGTGATTGAAAAGCACCGCGCAGCACTTCAGCTGCGAAGGCACCAAAGACAAGTGCTAGCGCGACCACGCCCGCGACGAAAGGACTGATAATAATGCTTGGGGCGTTTGGGATCGCCCATGATAGCAGTGAGTTCAGTCCCATACCCACACCGTTATACACAAGAAACAGAGTGAGAAGTTCCGGCAAGCCACGCATCATCGTCGTATATCCGTTGGCGAACATTTGAGCGGGGCGGCGAGGCGCCAGAGAGCCAGACGCCACAATGAAACCGATCGCAAGCCCAAATGGCAAAGTCGTCAAGGCAAGCGCTACGGTAATCTTGAGGCCAGAAAACAGTTCATCACCCCAGCCGCTGTTGCCCCAGGAGAAAAGCTCCAACATGAGAAGTCCTTCCAGACCAGCGTTGCCGACCCGAAGGCTTGCTTCAGGTCGAACACGCCGGATCAACAGGTTATTTCAGGGTGTAGATGTCGATGTCGAAATACTTATCGTTGATGGCTTGGTAGGTGCCATCTTCACGCATTTCCTTTAGAGCCGCGTTGATCCTTTGCCGTAGCGTATCATCCTCCTTACGCAGGCCAATCCCGACACCTTCGCCCACAAAAGCCGGATCACGGATCGGCTCACCCACCATTTCGCAACAGGCGCCGTCGGCGGTATTGTGCAACCACTCGGCCATCGGAACCATATCCCCGACCTCCAGATCCAGACGACCGGAGGCTAGATCGAGATTGACCTCGTCCTGATTGGGATAAAGCCGGATATCAGCCGATGGAAAAGTAGCTTGCAAGTAATCCGCCTGCGTTGCGCCTGCCTGAGCACCGATGGTCTTTCCAGAAAGTCCTTTATCCGTCAGATCAGTTAGTCCGGCACCTTTAGGTGCAACGAGGGTCATTGCCGAAGCATAATACGGGTCGCTAAAAGCAATTTGCTTTTTGCGTTCTTCGGTGATGAACATTGATGCGACAATAAGGTCGTATTTTTTTGCAAGAAGACCGGGAATGATACCATCCCAATCCTGCGCAACGATTGTGCAGTTAGCATTCAGCTTTTTGCACAACGCATTGGCGATTTCGACATCGAAACCTTTGATTTCGCCCGAGGGTTCGACATAGTTGAAAGGAGGATAGGCCCCCTCAGTGGCAATGCGTAGATCTTCAGCCATAGCGGCAGATGCAAGGCATGCAAAAGCCAAGGCCCCTGCGGTGATGCGCAGGCGCTTGAAAACAGTCATAACGCTCTCCTGTTGGTCTATTTTTTCAGTTTGTCGGTATCGTGGCCCACATGGCCCACGAACTTGCCATAAAGCCCAGCGATCCTATTGAGTCGGGGCAGTACATCTGCGCCCAGCGTGGCGCAAACCTCGTTGATCAAAAGATTCCCGAAACTGGCCATTAGCGCACTGGAATCCCAGAACTGGTTGATTTGCGTCGGAATGGCGAAAACCTCACTTGCGAAGTCACCTCCCCAATCACAGAAGAGATCCGTAATCAGCGTAACCTTCATCCCGGCGTTCGCAGCTTCCTCGGCCAAGAGCCGCGCTTGTTTCGAATACCGCCGTGCTTCGAATAGGACCAGGCACCCCTCATCAGCAGCCAAAAGCATTTCCGAAAAATTACCGCCGGCGACGTCAAGCAACACAACACCCTCACGGACATAGTGCAGTTGATTGGCGAAATACTGCGCCAGACCGCGTTCAGTTTGAAACCCACAAACAAAAACCTTCTGGCTGGTACTTAGTCGCGCTACAACTTCACGCCACTGCTCGGTGGCAGCAAATTCGTAGACTTTCACTAAAGCTGCGATCTCAAGTTCCAACCCGCGTGAAAGAAAACTTTCATTTTCACGAGTGGCGCGTTGCAATTCCCCCAAACGATCACTGAGCAGCCAAGGATAATCTGATGAAAGGCTTTTCAGATCTTCTTTTAACGCCCTAAACCCCTGATAACCCAAGGTACGGCAGAAGCGGCTGACTGTCGCCTCGCTCATGTGAGCCTTTTCTGCAAGGCTTGAGGCCGTTTCAAAGGGAAGATCCTGAAGCGCCCCAAGCATATAGGTCGCTAAAGCCTTATCCGCCTTTGACCCGCTCTCCGCGAGACGCGCGAGCCGAAACTTCAAAGTCTCACCGGGGTATTCAGAGCACTCTTTCTGCATAGTTTCTTTCTCAACTTCCGTTGTGAAAGAAATATTTCATAGCTTCCAGTCTTCCAAATGATTTCTAGGATAGGTGGGAAATTAACTTGTAGAGCTCGAGGTCTGGATTAAAATTTAAGCATTTTCTCACTGAATAGGCGTTGTTGCGCAGCTCAGACGTGAGGACGCGTTAGCCCCTTACCCCGCTGGCCTCATGCGACCGTCTTGATCTCGGCCCGTCCAAGGGCCGAGCAGCGTGTGTGGATGCCCCCTATTTGGCAAACAAAATCTTCAGTTCGTCGGCGGGGTCTTCGATCGGACGTGTGTCAGGTCTCTGAATGTGGCCTTGCATGACGCAACGGGTAGGTCATGCTGTTCGGAAGGCTGGGTTCACATCGGTTCAGAGAGCTGCAAGCGGCCATGCCTGACATCTGGCCCCGGCACTGAATCTCCCGCCTTGAACTTCGAAGTCCTTGTCGCCTACTCCTCGTCGATCGCTCACCCTGGCCTTGCGGCCATGTCGTGTCCGAACCCTGATCGGGGTCAGATCACGCCATACGATAATTCTCTTTCTTCACTGTCAGGGCCCAGATCATGCGAGCCATCTTGTTCGCCAGCGGCTGCCGATGGACTGCCACCGGTTCGAAGAACATCGGCAGCGCCGCGACCATCCTGGGCTTGCGCGCCATCAGTGCGGCCAACCAGCGGTTCGCACTGCCGCCCTTACGAACCACCCATCGGATCAAGCTGATGGTGCCGACAATCAGAAGGCGGCGGATGTCGGTCTGACCCATTTTACTGACCGAACCCAGCTTGGCCTTGCCACCGGTGGACCTCTGCCGGGGTACCAGCCCGAGCGATGCTGCGAAGTTTCGCCCGCTATCGAATGTGTCAAGGTCCGGAGCGAACGCCGAAACCGCGCCAGCGGTGACCGGGCCAATCCCTGGGATGGTACACAATCTTCGCAGCTGTACATCCGTCTTCGATGCCGTCTCGAGTTCGACCGCTAGCTGTTCGATCACCTCGGTGAGCCGTGCGATTTGGCCAAGATAAATCTCTCCCATATCCCGAACCGGGTTTGGAAGGTCCGTGGCCTCGCTTTCCAGCGCGTTCTTCAGTACTTTCAGGCTCGCTGGTCCCTTTGGCGCCACGAGGCCGAACTCGGCCAGATGTCCTCGGAGCGCATTGATGAGCTGCGTGCGCTGCCGAACCAGACATTGATGCGTCCGGAATGCGACCGCGCGCCCTTGGGTGTCGGCGCTCTTGACCGCCACGAAACGCATAGTCGGACGTGAGGCCGCTTCCGCAATGGCCTCCGCGTCCGCCTTATCGTTCTTCTGCCGCTTCACAAACGGCTTCACATAGGCCGCTGGGACAAGCCGAACCTCGTGGCCGTGCCATTGTGCCACCCGGCCCCAGTAATGCGACGTGGCACAGGCCTCCATCGCAACGATGCACGCGGGCTGCTCGGCGAGAAGCGTCGCCAGACGCGTTCGCGACAGACTTCGGTTATATAAAACCGTCCCCGACGGCCCGACGGCCCGACGGCGCAGACTTGAAAGCTACTCTTCGCAAGGTCGATCGCTAGCATGCTGATATTTGTTGTCATCGGTATACCCTCCGCGTGGCTCTAACAGAACCATCATGGCATATGAGATGCCGTTGGTGGGGGCATCCACCGCATCAGTTCACATGTTCGGTCGTTGTGCTTCTTCGCAGATCGCCTCGGCATCGTTCGCATCATTTTTCTGACGCTTGACGAACGGCTTCACGTAGGCAGGCGGAATAAGCCGGACGTCATGGCCGAGCTTGGCCAGCTCCCGACCCCAGAAATGCGCGCCTCCGCAAGCCTCCATCGCCACAGCGCAAGGCTGAAGCGTCGCAAAGAAATCCAACACCTGCGCACGTCGCAGCTTCTTTCTAAGCACGACCTGACCACGAGCATCAGCGCCGTGTACTTGGAACACATTCCTCGCCAGATCGAGTCCCACAGTGGTAATCTCCGACATAACCGCCTCCCAGAATGAATTGTTGTGATCCCACCTTGGCACAGAGATGACGTCGGGGGGCGGTTACATCATCAAGACCGTCTAGACGCCAAACGTGCCGGTGAGCTGGCAGTCCCGGCGCCTATAGCGGTGTCCAGTCTGCGCACCGTGGCTGAGGCTATGGCGGCAACGAACGATAAAGGCGTCGCGTTCTTCTTCGAAACTCGCCTCGATGGTGACGCGGACGCGCGCCCGAAGGCGATCCTCGATCAGGTCGAGCACGCGCTTTCCGGCCACGCGCGCAGCGTCGTGATTTTCAATTATGGCGTGATCTCCACGGCGGTTGCAGCCGCCGGTTAGATAGGTGTCAGTTCGCGCAAAAAATCCGCCGCCAATTCAGACCTTCAGCCACCTTTACCTAGGCAGTGGCTTGTGCCACTGATACCCACAGCAAACAGCCACACGTCTTGGGGAGAGGGGCGTCTGGTTCACAGGACCGCCGCCATGAACAAATCCCTTCCCCGCATTCCCAAATCAGGCTTCAAGGAAATCGCCGAGTTGGCGGGGGTGAGCGTCAGCACCGTTGATCGTGTGCTCAATGAGCGAGGCACAGTCTCGCCCGCGGCCCGCGCCAAGGTACTTGCGGCGGCGGGGCAATTGGACATCCGTCGCATACTGCCCGCGCTGGCGCAGCATCGCCGGATCGAGATCGTCATGCCGCAAAACGCCACGCCCTTCTGGCAGCAGCTGGACGCGGCGTTTCGCCAGCTTTCACATGATCTGGCCAAGGTCTTGACCTTGCACCGGACATTCTTGCCGCAAAATCGCCCGGATGACTGGATCCGCACCATCAGCTATCCGCATGCGCGCCGCGACGCGCTGATCATCGCCGCCGATGGCAAAGATGAATTCGCCCAAAGCCTTAGCCGCGCGGCGCATCGCGGTGAGGAGGTGGTGACCCTGACCACCCGCGTCGATGACGGGCTGCCCCACAGTGGGATCGACAATTTTTCAGCAGGGCAGATGGCAGGGCGGCTTTTGTATCGTGGATTGCCGCAGGGTGGGGATGTTCTGGTCCTGAAGGCGACCGATCGGCGCCGCGCGCATGATGAACGGGTCGCCGGGTTTTTGTCGATGGGCGCGCCGCGCGATGTGCATGTGATCACCACCCGCGAAAACCCCGAACGCACCCGCAGCGCACTGCGCGAACTGCTGCTGATGCGCGATATCGCCGGGATCTATACGACCGAATATTGCCCCATCGTGATGCGCGACATCTTGCGGGATGTGCCGCGCCGCCCCGTCTGGATCGGGCATGAGCAGACGCCCGAGATCACGGATTGCATCAGCGCCGATCTTTTGCAATTCTCGATCGATCAGGAACCAGAGGCCCAAGCAATCTGGGCGCTAAAGTTGGCCACGCGGGCCTGGGCTGATCTTGCCCCCTATTTCGCGCTGGCCCGGCCGCCGATGGCGCGGTTGCTGTTTCGCGAAAACCTTGGATAAAGCGCCCCGAGGATGTCTCCCCGAGGCGCTTTGGTTCAATGCGCTGCGCCGATCCAGGGCCCGGCGCCCAGATCCTGCCGCGCCTTGGCCACCATCTGCGGCGTCACGGGGGCGGCTGCGTTGCCGCCTGCATTGCGCAGATAGGTCAGCACCGCGGCGATATTGTCATCGGGCATTTTCCAGTCAAAGCGCGGCATACCCGCCGCCGTCTGGTTTTCATGGGTCATCACCCCCGGCGCGCCGGTCAGCACGGTGCGGATGAGGTTGACCGGATCCTCTGCATTAAGCGCAGCATTGCCCAATAGCGCCGGGATCATATTCGGGATGCCGCTGCCCGAGGGTACATGGCAGGCCTCGCATTGCGCCGAATAGACCTTAGCCCCCAAGACCATCACCGGATCATCGCTTGCTAGCGCCGCTGGCGGCTGCGGACCCTTCGCCGGCAGCGCCTTGAGATAGGCGGCGATCGCGGCCAGATCCTCATCCGTCAGATATTGCGTCGAATTTTCGATCGCCTCGGTCATCGGGCCCGAGGACACCGAATGATCATTGGCCCCGGTTTTAAGATAGGTCGCAATGTCCTGCGCGCTCCAGCGGCCAAGGCCGGTATGCGGATTGCCCGTCAGGTCGGGTGCATGCCAGCCGCCCAAGGTCCCGCCCGCCAAGGCGGCAGGCCCATCGCCGCCAAGCGCGTTTTTCGCCGTGTGACAGGCCGCGCAATGGCCCGGCCCCTCGACGAGATAGGCCCCGCGGTTGATCTGTTCGGACTGCGCCTGATCCGGCGCAAAAACATCTGCGTGGAAGAACAGCAGGTTCCACCCCGACAGCAACCAGCGCTGATTGTAGGGGAAGGGCAGTTGGTTTTCGACCACCGCATTCTGCACCGCCGGCACCGTCTGCATATAGGCCCATAGATCATCGATATCCGCATCGGTCATCTTCGCATAGGCGGTATAGGGCATCGCCGGATACAGGAAGCCGTGCCGCCCGATCCCATGACGGACAGCCGCGTTAAAGCGTTCCTCCGTCCAGTTGCCGATCCCGGTTTCTGGGTCGGAGGTGATGTTGGACGACAAGATCGCGCCGAAGGGCGTGTCCATCCGGTAGCCGCCCGCGAACGGCGCCCCGCCCTCGGGCGCGGTATGGCAGGCCACGCAATCGGAGGCACGCGCGATATATTCGCCGCGCGCCACCTTGGCGGCCAATGCCTCGCCTTCGGCCGGGGTCTGGGTCAACGGATAGCTGCGGGTCTGCGGTAGGATGGTGATCGCAAAGAACGCGCCCGCCCCCACCACGGCCAATGCGCCAAGAGCGCCGATAAACGTCTTCTTCATGGCATCCTCCTCAGCGCACCATCGACCCGGGGGCCTTCAGGTAGTCATTGATGATGTGGCGCGCGGTCCATAGCGTCAGTGCGCTCAGCGTCTCGGTCGGGTTATAGCCGCCGTTATTGGGATAGGAGGAGGCCCCTAGCACGAACAGATTGTGCGCATCCCAATGCTGCTGATAGCGGTTGAGCACCGAGGTCGCCGGATCCAGCCCCATCACCGCGCCGCCGATCGTGTGCGAGCTGTCATAGCCGGTGAAGGGCGAGTTAGGACGATCAGGGAACGAGATCGTCTCATAGCTCGACGCGCCGGTGGCCTTGCAGATCTCCTCGATCTTGCCGCGGATGAACGAGGACATCTTGCGGTCATTCTCGTTGTAATCGAAGGTCATGCGCAGAAGCGGCTGCCCATTCGCATCTTTATAGGTCGGATCAAGGGACAGATAGCTATCGCGATGCGAATAGGACGTGCCCTGCCCCTGAATTTTCGCATAGTTCTGATAGCTCTTTTGGAAGGCGGCCTTCCATTCAGAGCCCCATTTCTTGGTGCCCGGCGGCACTCGGTCGGCCATACCGATGGGCGTTCCCTGATCCGACAGCGCCTGAATCCCCGCCCCGCCCAAAAAGCCCAGCCCGGAATGGTCGAAGTTGTCGCCGTTGAAATCGTCGATCTGGGTCGACAGCGCCCCGGTCGAGATGAAGGGGTTCATGTATTCATCGTCGAAATACATGAAGCCATAGGACATGGTTTGGTAATTATACGCCCGCCCCAAAGTGCCTTCGCCGGTCGTCGGGTCGTATTGCGTCCCGATCTGCGAAAGCGCCAAAAGCCGCACGTTGTCCAGCTGATAGGCCGAAACGCAAACGATATCGGCGGGTTGCTGGCCGATATTGCCGTCGCTGTCCTTGAAGGTCACGCCAGTGACCGTCTTGCCATCGCGGGCCTTGTCGACGGTCATCACCGTGCATTCGGTCAGCAGGGTGAAATTCGGCCGGTCCATCAGCGCCGGGATCACGCAGATATTGGGCGAGGATTTCGAGAAGTTCCCGCAGCCATAGAACCCGCAATAGGTGCAGGGTGCCAGTTCGATCCCGAGCGCATTGCGATAGGCCGCGCCAATCGTTCCGGCCGGAATCGGGAAGGGATGATAGCCCATCGCCGTGGTCGTCTTGGCGAACAGATCGTTCCAATGCGAGCGCACCAGTGGCGGCGTCGGATAGGCGTCGCTGCGCGCCCCTTCGAACGGGTTGCCGCCCGGCATGATCTGCCCCTGCAGATTGCCCGCCTGCCCCGAGATGCCGCCGATTTTCTCGAACCGGTCATAGAAAGGCTCCAGCTCGTCATAGCTGATGCCCCAATCCTGCACGATCAGCCCCTCGGCCAGCTCCATATCGGCATAGCGCTCGCGCTTGCGCGTTGCCATTTCAAAATCCGACGGGTTGAAACGCCAGGAATTCGCCGCCCAGTGCTTGCCCGCACCGCCCACCGAGTAGCCCATCTGCCAGATATTCCAGTCGCGCCCTGGAAGGGCCGTCTGGCCGGGCGTGTTGCGGAAGGTCAGCGTCTCGACGCGCGGAGGTTTCGTGATCTCGCGGCGCACGCCATAGCGCAGTTCATCCGCGGCAATACCCGGCGGGAAATTGGCCGCGGTGGTTTCCCACGGGCCACGCTCGATTGCGACAACATTCAGACCCGCGCGGGTCAATTCCTCAGCCATGAGCGATCCGGCCCAGCCAAGACCGACGATCACCGCGTCGGCTTTGGGACGAGTATAATCCATTAGAAAATCCTTGAAACTTAAAGGCGACCAGCAAGGCTGACCGGCGGAATATCCAGCCGGCGGCCTTTCTTCTCAGCCACATCGCGGTAATCGTAACGCGCACCCGGAAAACCGATCATCTTCCAGCCGGCCATATCTTTGTTGCCGCCATAGATCGGATCGGCAAAGAAACCTTCTAGGGCATTGGCCAGCATCAGCGCAAAAAGCCGTTCGGATTTGATGGTCGGATAGCTATGGCGGCCTTCTTCCATCGCGCTCAGGTAACTATCCTGCTCTGCGGCCTCCAGCTCGGCAAAGGGCTTGCCGTGCAGTTCGCGGCAATGGGCATCCATCTCGGCCAAGCCCGTACGATAGATCTGCGCCGGCGCCAGCGGGTCCAGCTGCGTGCCTTGCTGCTCGGTGCCCGTGCGCAGCGGACCGGACTTATACATCCAATCGCCCTAACCATAGGCGCCGCCCAGTTGGTGGTCTAAAAACACCACACCTCTGGTCTGCGATGCGCTGGGGCTCAGGTCATCGGCCGGGATCAGCCGGTCGAAAATCGCCGTCAACTGCGTCACTTCGTCATCGTTCAGAAACACCCGCTTGGTGATATCCACGGGCTGAGGCGGCGCGGTCTGTTCGGCCAACCAGTTATGGCCTCCGGAAAAACTTTGGCGGCGGCGCCAATGGGACGAAACACGGCGGCAAGCGTTGCCGTCCCAATCATCACAAGCCCCGCTTTAAGTAGCTGGCGTCTTTGCATCTTTCCTGGCTCTCAATTGTGGCAGGGTAGAAATCAGGTCGTGTAGCGACCGTTTCAAAGCTTACTTATGATCCCTAATGCGCGATCCGAAAGACATGTTTCTGACGCGAATGCGTCAAGGTGTTATGGTGAGGTAGACCTAGCAACTGTATTTTTTCGGGAAGGCGTGAGGGTGGCTCAAAAATCATGGTAGAGGTCTTCGCGCGCGGAATACCAGACCACGCCACTGGGCCACCCTATCGCATCCCCCTACCCCGCCCGCGACCGCCGCGCAGGTCGCGCTGGCATGGGTCTTAGCCCAAGGCACCCATATCGTGCCCATCCCGGGGGCCAAGCGCATCGCGCATCTCGAGCAGAATTCCGCGGCGGCATCACTTGCGCTGAAGGCAGAGGATCTGGCCCTCCTGTCGCGGACCTTCGATCCTGCAGCGATTTCAGGCGGGCGCTATTCGGCTGCGATGGAGGCAATGGCCGAGAGATAGAACCTCACGCGATCACTGGCGCGCGCAATGGTGGCCGCCTCAGGTAACGAGCGCGGCCAGCCCCATCCACAGGCCCATCACGATCATCAGCAGGTTCTCGGTGAGAGAAACAAAGCCGAGCGGCACATTCGAACTGCCGCCGACACAGGCGCATTTCAATTCCCGCTTGTCTATATAGACCGCCTTGACCACACTCACCGCCCCGACACTCCCGATGAACAGGGCGACGGGGGCCGAAATCCAATTCAGCACCCCTGCCGTCATCAGGATACCGGCCAGTGCCTCGCCATAGGGATAGATCCTTGAATAGGGCACCCAGCGCTGTGCCAGAAGATCGTAATTGAGGAACATGGTCGAGAACCGCTCGACATCCTGAAGCTTCTGGATCGCCAGCACAAACATGGAGAGCGACAGGAACCATTGCAGACTGGCCCAGACCAGCACGGTTCCGTATTGATGCCATGCGAGCCCCAGCGCCAGAAGCGCACAGACCGAGAAGATCGCGATGACAGGACGATAGCTTGTATCGCTCTGCTCTTCCTTCGGCGGGTCAATCCCGAGAAAGACCCGCAGATCATCATGCCCACCGATCCGCTGGCCATCGATGAAGGTCTGGGGCGTCGTTTTCACCTGATGATCGCGTTTGAACGCCTCGGTCTCTTCCCTGCTCTTCAGATGGTGATCTTCCACCTCGAAGCCATGCCGCTCCAGCAGATCCTTCGACTTCAGCCCGAATGGACAGGTATGCTCAGGCATCACCATCCGGTAGAGCACAGCGGTCTTGCCTGTCATGTTGTCTCCTTTCGACGTCGATTTGATACCGAAAACCCAACGGCGCAGGGCCAGCCACCAGTTCCATGAAACTTCCGACAAAGCTGGAAATGGCGGCAAAACCCTTCGCTACATCGATCCGCTCGAGCGGGCACGACAGACCGAGACCATGCCCTGCCTCGCTATACGCAGCTGACCAATCACCTCTCGCCGATAGATCCTTGCGCCATTTCCAGCCGGATCCGGCTGAATTTTCAGCGCCTTGATCCGAGCACTCACCTGTCGGACAGGCAGCTTCAACCACTTGGCCAAGACTTTTGGAGTGACATAACAGGCCAGAAAGGCCTCCAAATCGTCCTGCGCTACCCGCTCAGGGTTCCGGCCCTGCGCATAGCTTTTCTTAACATTCGTCGACAAAAGCCCTGCGCCGATGATTGCCCGCATCTGTCGCGCATCCAGACCCAGCTTTAGGCGCGCCTCCTCAAGAGTCAGGTCTGCATTATCCTGTCTCTGAATGGCCTCCAAAACTTCGGATTTCATAATCCGCAGTTGACCCAGATGCGCAGACTCGCGTTCATAATAACTGCTTGGCAGCTGGCCGGATGTCAGAAATTGCAGAATCTGGCCCGCAGGGCAACGCAGGGTAAAAGCCGCATGCGACAGGCTGATGCCGCGCGAAGTGTTCTCCGCTTTCGCGACAACTGCCGCCTCGACCGAAGCGAGGAGGCGGTCCAGACCCGCCTTCGCATAATGGGGCATCTTCAGCGTCTCAGTTTTTACCGGCTTTAACAGGCCCTCCGCCACGATCGCATAGAACATCGCGACGCCGACCCCCAGATACTCCGCGCTTTTTTCCGAATTGAGACTACTTACGAGCACTTTAACATGCTGGCTTGCCGCAAGACCTTCCTGACCCATTTTTTCGAACGATCATTCCGTCTCGCCAACCGTTCAATACAGGCTTCCACTTGAGCGTCGGGCGATGCGTAGCGGACGCGATGCGCCAAGCCATAATGGATCTGGTTACCGATAAGGTACAGCATAATATCGCGAAACGGCGCGCGCTCTTGGGCCGCGATCGCCTGCAGCGCCCAAGAATGTATCCAGCTTTTTGCCAGCCGCATGGAATGTCGACCAAGGGCCGCATCAACCTCATCCAGTATCCGGCCCTTGCCGGCCAATGTCACGGCGAAGCCCAGGTCGACATAGTCCCGCTTCTGCGCCTCCGCCGCTGCATCCGGACGGATCATTCCCCCCGCCATGAACCCGCCCAGCCCCAGACACCATCGTTTGAGGATATCGATCTGTACCTCGGGCAACCAAGGGATCATCGGCCCATCCCCCGATAGCTGCGCCTGAGCCGCCGCGTCGAAGGTCGACACCTTCCGCTGAACAATCATATCTTCCAACCCGTACAGCCAGCGCGGCTCCAGCTGCAAACGCAATATATGATCATAGCAGGTCGTATGATCCGCGTAGGGCACCTCAACAAGGGCCACCCCATGCGTCTGGCAGGTCGTGAGGAACCGTGGCAGCCATTGCCATTTCAATGGCGGAAACGCATCAGAGCCATTGCCAGCAGTTTCCAGCCAGCAAACAGGGCATATCGCAAGATCGGACTTGCGGATGGACCGCGTGAGCAAGGGCTGTCCTCTGAGCACAGTCAGCTTCGCGCTTTCGCGCTGCGGACTGGCGTGGATCAAGGCACCCGCATCCGCCCCGATCAGCCCCGCAAGGCTTGTGATCTGCGCAGGGTCTCCTGCGCAGATCGCAGGTTTTTGCAAGCCCATCGCAGTACAGAACTCGGCGATGGTTCGGGAGGCATTGACCGCCGCATTACGGGAAAGCACAGAGAATGCCGGCTCGTCCATCCGGGCGGGCAAGGTGATCGGCAGACAGCGCAGCCTGGGGCTCAACTCCGTCATTCCCAGCCCTCCGGTCCATCGCCAAGATCGGTCGGGATCGCAAGGTAGTCCTGCGCGACAAAGGGGTTCATCTCGGGAAGGCAATCGAAGCGCTCGGAATGCGTCGTTTGGAAATGCGCAAGTTCCAGCCGTTCATTGCCCGCCACCAGCGCGGCTTTCACGGCTTGGAGGCTGATCTCGCATAGCTCCCTTAGCGCGTAATAGGACGCATGCAGAAGCCGCCGCGCAAAATCACGACTCGTCACACTCTTATCCATCCCGATCCCCACTTCTTCGCAATAGCGCGCCACAATCCGGATCGCCCGGGACGCATCGACCGCCGGATCGAGATCCGTCATATGAACAACATTGAACCGGCGCCTGAACTGCTGGTCCGAGTTCAAAAGCTCGGCGAAGGCCGGCGTGCCGATGAGGACAGGCAGCACCTGCCCTCTTTGGGGCTGCACGAGGGATTTGAGGGCATCGCGCATCGATTGCCGGTCTTTCTCGCCTGCCGCGCGCACATGCTGGATCTCATCCAGCACGATGATTTCGGTCGAAAGCCGCTCGATATACTCCACCACATATTGCCATATATCCTCGGCAGAATCACGCGCCTTGGGCGTCCAGCCATATTCCAGAGAAATCAGACCCCGCAGCTTGCGCAGGGTCACATCGTCGCGCAGCGAGACATAGATCTGGGCGCGGGGATACGCCCCGACTTTCGAGGCTGGCAGGCCCAGACTGGCGAGGGCGCGATGTACACTTGCGGTCTTTCCGGTGCCGCTCCTGCCAAGGATAACAACACCTCGAACATCCGCCGCATGCCCGAGTTCTTTCCCTGCGCGAAACGCGCGCAGGGAAGCCTCTATCTGACGCGCGATGCGCTGCGCGTCAGAGTGGTCGATGAATATGTCCCTGCGCAGGGACTGGATCTGCAGATCGACCTCATCCGGATGCGAGAGAAGCTTCATAGGTCATCTCCCCGCTGCCACCAGTCCGGATCGTCGTCCTGCGGGCCGTCTTCGGCGGGATCGTCGATCACCGACACGTCAGGATCATCGGCCTGCAATGGGGCATCAAAGGCCTCCTCAGGCGCATCGATGATGTATCCGATCCCGTCTTCTACCTGATCGAAGTCACCCAGATCGGGCACATCTTCCTCGATAACGGAGAGGCCCAGATAGAGTTCTTTTTCCAGCCGCTCGATCTCCTCGGTCGTCGCCTGCTGCGGTAGGACCCCCATGATACGTATGGCGTCATTGGCCCTAGCACGCATCGCCTCCAGCGCCTCCGCGATAATGTGTTGATGGAGCGCGGCCTGTGCCGCGTATCGCGGGCGCAGGATACGCCCCACGGCAATCCATTCATCCAGCCCGACACCACGGAAATTCTCGACACTGCAGCCGACCTCAGCCTAACCTGCTGGGTGAAGCAGCCGGTACATCCCATTAGCGGTCATTCGCCAGGTTCTGTGCTGCTGCAGCGCGGCTTCTCCTAAGCTGCCATTCGTGACATCACGCCGAAAGTTTAGATAATGAAGGCCCGCAGTAGGCGACATAATACCCGTTCGTTGTTGGCTTACCTGTTCTGCGCGAGCGCTTATGAGAATAGATATTTTGCATGATGGCAGTAAAAGTAGTTGACCATCACATCCTGATTGCTTATTTCCAGAAGTAGGAAATAAGCAATCAGGATGTGATGAAGACTTTTGATGATGCAACTACTTACCTGACGGCGCTTCAAGATCAGCCAAAACTGGCGATTATACCGATTTCTTTTGCCGCCGAGATCTTCAATCGGACCCCGCGAACTATCAAAAACTGGCTTCGTGACGGTAAACTGAAAGGGATTTCGATTGCTGGAGAACAATTTGTGCGTGCGAGGAGCCTTTATCAGATGATTGAGGAGCGTAATGAAACAGTTCTCGCAGTGAAAAAGCGATTGATTGAAATGCTTGTGGAAGGGCGAAATCACGTCTTTTATGCTGAGATTATGCAAGAATTTGGCTATGATTATAAGCTGAGCCCGGATCGCGATGAATTCGGCTGGATACTTGGTTACGTTAGCAGGTCGTCTCACATTGAGATGGAGAAAGAGCTTGGCAAAGGGCAAGGCGGCCTTCTTTCATCTATGGTATGGCGCAAAGACTTGGATTTTGTCGGACCCGGATATTGGGGGCTTGTTACGTCATTGGGATACGAAGAGCCCGATGATGATGACGCTGAAGAGTTCGTTTCTGCTCATATCCAGCGATGTGTTGAATACTACACTTAAGATTTGGTCATTCATGGCAGCTTTTCTCCGCAGAGCTGCCATTTTCGTTGGCTGCGGGACGCACCCGTTTCGCGCGACTCCTGCCCCGTCTCTTTCCGGTTCCATAACACCTGTTCGCGGTGAATGTTGGCTCTGGGCTCACCTTGTGGCGCAACGAAAATCTGCTTTATCTACGTTGGCCCGCAACAATCACGACTTCGGCACGTCCCGCCATCGGACTCGCCGTGCTTCTTCTGACTTGGATCGAGCCTTATCCATGGTCGAAAATCGGTCTGGATGTTCTTGTCTGAATTCCCGGAGGCAGATGCGAACTAACTCAGATAGGGAACGCCCGTAGTTTTTTGAGCCAGCTTGAAGCCATTCGTCTATGTCTTGATCGACTGTGATCGTGATCCTGTGCTTACTCATCGTCTTGACGCCTTAGATCAGCAATGGTTGCTACCGCGACTGCCAGTCCAAAAACAATTCCCATCTCTGATACTGTGCTCCCGCCGAGTGGTAGAAAGTAGAATACGTTCGGGAATAGCCCCTTGGCGACTGCAAGTAGCAGAAGCATGACACTGGCAATGGCAATGGCAATGGCAATGGCAATAAAATTCATGAGCGCCTCCATCTGAGCGCCCTTGTTGATAGCAGGAAAAAATAAACAGAAGGTTAATAGTGCATCACATGGCGTAGTTGAATCTGCGCCCACTTCGACCGGATCACACAAAGCAAATGAAGCACGTGAATTTCACACGCCATAAGCCTTTGGGATAGAAGAAGCGCTAGAGTGTGCGCAGGCCATCGTTTTGTGAACGCTCCTATGTTCAGCATCGACGCAGTGTAGAGCTTAATGAACGCAACCTACCCGCGACTCCGGCCCTTCTTTTTTCCGGTTCCATAACATCCATTCCACTACGAATGGCGGCTTCCATCTTGGCCAGGTGATCATTGCTCGCCTGCGGCGAAGGTCTGCTCCCCGCCCTTCTGGCCGCATGCTGCACTGCGTTGATTATCTTGCGACCTCTGGCAACCTTCGTGAGTGCATGCCCTTGGTCAAAAGATAATTTGGCAAAACGTCAGCTTCACGAATTCGGACTGCCCACCACCAACGGTGATCATGAACCGCAGGGCGAGCAAAGGTCGCCTAAAGCTATTCCCGATGACCAGATATCAGTTTTCCCCGAACAAGTTGCCAACTTAGGGCGAATAAGTTCCAATTTTGGGAGAACGCCACAATTTTAGGAAGGAGTTGGCTGGGGCGGTAGGATTCGAACCTACGGTGCGCGGTACCAAAAACCGGTGCCTTACCACTTGGCTACGCCCCAACTCTCTGTCAGTGAGGGGGCTTTTAGCCAAGCCGCTCGGAGGGTGCAAGAGGAAAAATCAGAAAAGATTTGTCGCCGCCCAAACTTTCGTGCAGGGAAGATCGCATGATGAGATTTGACGCAATAATCATTGGCGCTGGCGCCGCAGGCCTGATGGCCGCAATCGAAACCGGACGTAGCGGAAGGTCGGTCTGCCTGATCGATCATACCGCAAGACCGGGGGAAAAAATCCGAATCTCCGGCGGTGGCCGGTGCAATTTCACGAATCGCGAGCTCGACCATCTGACCGCCCGCGACCGATTCCTGTCACAAAACCCGCGCTTTGCCCTCTCGGCACTCTCGCGCTACAGCCCGCAGGACTTCATCACACGCCTCGACCGCGCGGGCATCGCTTGGCATGAGAAACACAAAGGCCAGCTCTTCTGTGACGGCAAGGCCTCGCAGATCGTCGACATGCTCACCCGCGACCTGCGCGAGGCCGGTGGCACGCTCAGCCTCGACACCACCGTCGAGACCATCACCCGCGAGGGCACCGACTTCCACGTCACCACCTCGCAAGGCCTCCTGACAGCCCCCAAACTCGTCATCGCCACGGGCGGCAAATCCATCCCCAAAATGGGCGCCACCGGCATCGGCTACAAGATCGCCGAGCAATTCGGCCTCTCGCTCACCGAAACCCGCCCTGCCCTCGTACCGCTCACCTTCGCGGAACAGGAGCTGGTGAAAACCAAACCGCTGGCCGGCACCGCCACCCCCGTCACCATCCAGCACAATAAGACCCGCTTCGACGAGGATCTGCTCTTCACCCATCGCGGCCTCTCGGGCCCCGCCATCCTGCAGATCTCGAGCTACTGGCGCGACGGAGACCCGCTCACCCTCGACCTCCTGCCGGGCCAGAACATCGCCCGACTGCTCGCGGATCAACGTCAGGAGAAAGGGCGCATGGCGCTGCATAACGCGCTGGCCCGATGGCTCCCTGAGAAGATCGCGGCGCTGGCGGTGGCCGAGTCGGGCCTGCAAGGCCGTCTGGCCGACCAAAATAACGCCAAACTCGAACACCTCGCCACCTATGTCCATCAATGGCAGATCAAACCGGTGGGCTCCGAGGGCTACCGCACGGCGGAAGTCACGCTTGGCGGGGTCTCCACCAAAGACCTCGACGCCAAAACCATGGAAGCCAAATCCCAACCCGGCCTCTTCTTTATCGGGGAAGTGGTCGATGTCACCGGCTGGCTGGGCGGTTACAACTTCCAGTGGGCCTGGGCCTCGGGCTTTGCCGCAGGCAAGGCCTAGACCGGCTTCCGCGCGAACGGAGGACGAAGGACGGGGGACGGGCCGCAGGCTGCGGTCTCCCGTCCGCCAGACCGCAGCCTGCCGGCCCCGCCCGACCATCAGGCCTGCTTGTAATCATACATGTAGATCTTGCGGATCGGCTCCAGAACCTCCCAGCGGCCACGCCACCCCAAGGGCATCATCAGCGCATCGCCCGGACCATATTCGGTATGGCGACCATCGGGCTGGACCACCCTCAGGCGGCCCTGCAGAAAATGGCAGAATTCCGACCCGCCCTCCATCTCCAGCTCGAACTGGCCCGCAGTGCACGCCCAAAGGCCCAGCTCCACCCGTCCGTCCGCACTGCTCCAGAGCGTTTTGGCGGCCTCGCTCATCCCCTCGGTCAGCGCCCCTTCCAGCGGGCTGAACGCGCCCAAATCCGTGGTCAGCGCATCGGGAAAGCTTTGAAAATCGATCATCATAAGTGTCCTGAAACCGGAAAAGATACCGCAGTGTCGATGAGGCCGCCGGACGACGCAAGCGCGATTCCACTCCGCCCGCGCGGCACGCAACCTGCGAAGGCAGACCACGACGCGCCCCCGAAATACGCCACAGACCAGACGCACGAAATTTTGCCCATAAAGTAACCGCAAAAGAGCAACAAATAGGCTATTTAAAAACACCAGATTCCGGATTACATGCCAGCCCGAAGTGCCCGCCACCCTATCGGAGCCCGTTATGACACCGCTCGCCTCTTCCGCCCTGTTCTGGCTGGATATTGCCGGTATTGCCGTTTTTGCCGCCTCGGGCGCACTTGCTGCGGCAAAAGCCAAGCAAACGCTTGTAACCTTTGCCTTTTTCGCGTCCATCACGGGAATCGGCGGCGGCACATTGCGCGATCTTCTGATCAACGCACCGGTCTTCTGGGTGCATAATTCATGGGTGCTGACCACCTGTCTGGTGGTCAGTTTCGCGGTCTGGAAGACGCCCAAACGGTTTTGGAACGAACGCGCGATCGACTGGTTCGATGCGGTCGGGCTGGCGGCCTATTCGGTCTATGGCGCGGCAAAGGCGCTTGCCTTCGGGGTCTCTCCGCTGACAGCGGCGGTCATGGGGGTGATCACCGCCTGTGCGGGCGGCATTTTCCGCGATGTGCTGGCGGCCCAGCCCTCCATCATCATCCGCCCCGAAATCTATGTCACCGCCGCCGCCGCCGCCTCGGCGGGGTTTGTGGTGCTGACATTGGCCGGTTGCCCCTTCGCCATCGCGGGGCCGCTGGCCGCCGTCTTCGGCTTTATCCTGCGCGCACTGGCCATTGCCCGCGGATTGTCGCTGCCCTCCTATCGCGGCTAAGCGCCCCCCTCGGGGGGGCTCAGGCCCGCACCCGCCGGTTATAGCGCACCGAAGACAGCAGCGCCAAACCGATAAACCCTGCCCCCAGCAGCCCCGTCACCAGCTCGGGGATCGGCATCAGGGTCTGCACGAACATGATCACCGACAGCACGAGAATCGACCAGAACGCCCCGTGTTCAAGATAGCGGAACTCGGTCAGAGTGCCCTGCTCGACCAGCATCAGGGTCATCGCGCGCACATACATCGCCCCGATCCCCAGCCCGATCGCGATCAGGAACAGGTTCTGGGTCAGCGCGAAGGCCCCGATCACCCCGTCAAAACTGAAGCTGGCATCCAGCACCTCGAGATAGAGAAACGCCCCCAAACCGCCCTTGGCCACCATGCCCGCCGCCTCGCGCCGGTCCAGATAGGCCCCCAGCAGCTCGACACAGAGGAAGGTCGCAAGGCCAAACACCGCCGCAAACAGGAACTCATCCTGCGAGGCTTCGGGCAACGCGGTGGAAAAGCCCATCATCACCAGCAGGACCAGCACGATTTCCGTGCCCTTCACCGCCCCGAACCGGCGCAACCCGCGCTCGATTCCGGTGATCCAGTCAACATCCTTCTCGGCATCGACAAAATAGCTCAGCGCCACCATCATCAGGAACGCGCCGCCAAAAGCGGCAATCTGCAGATGCGCCCCGTGGATGATCGCCGCATAGCGCGCAGGCTCCGTGGCGGCCAGATGCACCGCCTCAAGCGGGCCGATCCCCGCCGCCACCACGACGATCAGCAGCGGAAACACCACCCGCATCCCGAAGACCGCAATCACGATCCCCCAGGTCAGAAACCGCCTGCGCCATTTTTCGGACATCTGTTCCAGCTTGTTGGCATTGACGATCGCATTGTCGAAAGACAGCGAAATCTCCAGCACGGCCAGAATCGCCCCGATCAGCAGGAACCCGAACGCCCCCGACAGCGTGGCGCTATAATGCAGCCCCAAGCCGAAGGCCCCTGCCAGCGCCAGCACCGTTATCGCGAAGGGCCAGTAAAAATATTTCAGCACATCAAGTCTCCACATATCGGCCCAGATCGACCGGACTGACCAGTTCTGCGCCAGAGAAATGCGCATTCAGATTATCGACCACAAGCCCCGCCATCGCATCGCGTGTTTCTTCGGTGCCCGAGGCATGGTGCGGATAGAGCGTCACATTGGGCAACGCTACCAGATCGGGGTTAGGATCTGGTTCATTCTCGTAGACATCAAGCCCCGCATGGCCCAACCGCCCGTCGCGCAATGCCGCAACCAGCGCCGCCTCATCCACCACCGATCCGCGCGCCACATTGATCAGCAGCCCCTCCGGCCCCAGCGCCTCGATCACCGCATCGTCGACCAGATGCCGCGTGCCCGCACCACCGGCGACAATCACCACCAGCACATCGGCCTGTGCGGCCAGATCGGTCAGCACGGGCACATAGGTATAGGGCACCGCCTTCTTGCGCCGGTTCCAGTAGCGCAGGTCCATCTTCATCGCCTGCGCCCGCTCCGCGATCGCCAGACCGATCGTGCCAAGCCCGACAAGCCCCAGCACCTTGCCTTTCAGACTGCGCCCCAGCGGCATCGGACCCTGACGCGCCCAGATCCCCTCGCGCACCCAAGCCTCGCCCGCCACCAGACCACGCGCGGCCCCGAGCATCAGCATGATCGCGCAATCGGCCACATCATCGCAAAGCGCAGGGCTGGAATTGGTCAGCGCAATCCCGCGCCGTGCCAAGCCCTCCAGATCGAACCCGTCAAACCCCGCCGAAGAACAGGCCACAATCCGCAGATCCGGCAGCGCCGCCAGAATATCGGGCGTGACCTTGCAATGCCCGTCGGTCACCAAGGCCGCACAGCCCGCGCCCTCGCGCGCCAGAAACGCCGCGCGATCCGTGGCCAGATCGGCACGCAGCACCCGATATCCCGCCTCAAGCCGTGCCATTGCCTGCGGACGCAAAGGCCGCAGCACCATCACCCTTGTGTCGTTCATGCGTGTCTTCCCCTTCCATTGCTGCGGCCCGAGGCCTGCGCCGCCCGGCCCAAGGCGGCTTGCACATCATGATAGGGCGCAAAGCCCCTGCCGGCACCCCTCCTTGGGAAACACCCCACCGCAACAATGCCCCAAAACGGCGCCCAAAGCCCCAGAGGTTAAAGGTAACACATTGATTACAATTAGCAATCCAAGAGACCTAGCCCTTCAGGCGGGCCTCCAGCCCGTCCTGCAACCGCGAGACCCCCTTGGCCAAGGGGAGCAGATCGGCCTGTAGCGCATGATAGATATCGGGCTTGCCCTTGAACTGCCCCTCCACGGGACGATCATCCGCCCCAAGTTCCGGATACCAACCGCCACGCGCCTGATCCACCAGATGCGCCTCCGCAAAGGCCCATAGCCTGCGATACCACTCCTCGCCCGCAAAGGTACCCGTTTTCAGGAGCGCCGATATCGCCCCGATCCCTTCACATACCGGCCACCAATAGCGGGCGTTACGGTCCACCTGCCCGTCGAAATCCAGCGTATAGACAAAACCGCCCCTGCGCCCCCATGCCAGCCGGAGCGCCTCTTCCACCAGACACCGCGCCGCCTCGGGCAAATCCTCATCGACCCGCCCGCGCAGATCCCAATATTGCAAGACCAGCCGCGCCCATTCCACCGAATGCCCGGGCGTCGTGCCTGCAGGCCGGAACACCGGATCGCCCTCATAGCCGCGATCCACCTCCCAACGCTCGGAATAATGCTCTGGAATCCGCCAGTTATATCGGGGAGCAATGCGGCGGATAAACACATCGATCAGCCGCCCCGCCCGCACCAGAAACAGCGCCTCGCCCGTGGCCTCATAGGCCGCCAGATGCGCCTCGGTGGCATGCATATTGGCATTCATACCGCGATATTTGTCCAAATGTGCCCAGTCTTCCGACCAATCCTCGACAAACAGCCGCGCGCCCTCATCCCAGAAACGCTGCTCCAGAACCTCGGCCACATCGGCCAGAAGCCGGTCCGCCTCGGGATGCCCTGCCCGCTTGGCCGAAGCCGCCGCCAGCAGCACGAACATATGGCCATAGGCCTTCTTCGTACCATCCGCCACGCCCGAGCGCACCGCATGGAAAAACCCGCCGCGCTTGGCGTCTCGGTGCGCGCGCCACACAAACCCCATACCGGCATCCACCATATCGGCGCCTTCGGTAAAGCCCAGCGACAGGCCCAGACTATAGGAATGGATCAGCCGCGTGGTGGTGTGCAGCTCTTGCGGGCCGGGGATCGGCTGCCCCGCATGGTCCAGCACCGCAAACCGCCCGCGCCCCTTCAACGAGGCCAGAAAAAACCGCAGCTGCCGCTCGGCATCCTCGCGTAACCATGCGTGATGATGCGGGTTTTCAAGCCACGTATCGTCAACCTCCAGCATCTCGCGCGGGGCAACAGGGTCCATCTCACACCTCGAATGCATCGGGCGACAATTCCCGCCAGAAGGCCGCAATAGCCGCCGCATTCAGCGCCGACATCCAGCCGTGACGCTCGAAATCATCGCGCTCGCTGCCTTCAAGACGCGACAAAAACAGCCGCTTATCGGCATCGCGCTGGGTGGGCGTGCGGCTTGCGGCCAGATCGCGGATCACCGTCAACTGCTTCACCCGCTCGGCCAGCGCCGGATCGGGGGCGGGGTTTCGCGGCGAAACCTTATCCGAGCGTTCGGGCCGGTAATCATCCTTCAACGCGGCACTCAGATAGCCGATGGCATTCTTCACAGCCCCCTGCCCCGCCACGTAATCCACCTTCTGGCGCACATAGTCCTCGCCATGCTCGGTGATCCATTGCCGCGCCAGCCGGTCCGACACGCCCAAAGCCAAGAGACGCGCATAAACCGGAGTTTTGCGCAGCCCCTCCCCGTCATCCAGATCAAGGATCGCCAGCTGCGGGTTCTCCCCGATGCGGAAACGGATCTCGGTCACCGACCGGCCCATCTTCTTGAATTCCGGCGTCACCATGATGTTGGAGGACTTGTTTACCTCGGCTACGGCAGGCTTGATGATCTTGGCGTTCAGATGTTTGAACACCTCGTAATAATCGCTATCGGCCACGCCCATCAGCCGCCGGAACAGATCAAGGCTCCACCAACCGGTCGATCCCGTGCGCACGAAACGATAGCAATTCTCGTAAAGCGCCAAGGCATGGCCAGAGGTGAACCGGCGCTGGATATTCAGGTTGATCAGCGCGAAGACCTTGGGATCATTCAGCTTTTCGGCCAAGGCAGGCGAATAGGCATATTCGCAGACACCGCCCTTCAGCTTGGCATAGGACAGAAGCGAGCTGATGCCCCATTCCTGCTTGCCCTCGCTATCGAGCATATCCCACTCGGCCACCGTCTCGGCCAGCCCACGCAACGACTGCTTCAGCGTGTCCATGTCGTTGGAATTATAGCCGATCATCAGGCACAGGGTGCGCGCGTCAATGCGGTGCACCTGCTGGCTGATCAGCGTGTCATAGGCGTTGAGCAGCAATACATTGGACAGTTTGCGCTGCAAGAGCGTCAGCTTGCCCGACACATGGATCGCCGCCACATGTTTCTTGACTGCGCCGCGGCGCAAGGACCCACTCAAATGGTCCTTAGGGATATCATCCAGCTCGTTCATCCTGCCCGGCCTTTTTTATGCCTTGTGAAAGCGGGCAGAGATTCGCCCGCAAGCCTTGCGATCTAGCCGATTATTTGCCGAAAAGGTACCCCATGACAACAGATTTCCTGGCACCTCTTTCACCTCCCGTAAACGGGCACCCAAGGCGAAACCCGCCGGTTTGAGGTACCCGCTTACAGGAGAAATCCGGCCCGAAGGCCCGCTCCCGTGAATCGGTACCTTTCAAAATCGGGCAGTTATCCACAGCCAGAGTCCCGATTTGCAACCGGAATCTGCCAAAACCGCGCACATCCCCGAGAATCGGACCCTTTCCCACCGGAATCGGGTACCCTGCCCCCCGTATCCGGTATCCGTTCCTCCCGTAGATAGGTGCCAGACATCATCTAACAGTATGTTTTTATTTCAGAATAGCCGCCGTAAAGATTCTAAATATTACAATAAAGATTCAAAACACCCGTTCGTATGTTCTCTAAATCCTCGATTTCAGGAATATTCCGGCCAAGATGATTCCCATTGCGCGCTGCATGTGCGATAGTTGCCGTGATATCGCGAGAAACAGCGAACATGCTGAGGTTTCATGGCAAGCAAATCTGGAAATGGCAGCCGTACCGATCTGCCCCCGTATTTCAATATAGACCCCGAAGAAGCCGCCGAGAAGCTCTCGGCGAGCATCGACACCGCCCGTTTCGCCCGTGCCGCGGCCTTCGCCTCGCGCGGGCGCGATGATCTGGCGCGGCGCGGCTATGCCCCCGATGGCAAAAAGCGCCTGCGGAAGTTTTCGATCTGGGAAATCTGTAAATATCTTATTCCTGTCGCGCCCGCCCATCTGCGCCGCGTGCTGAAGGCCAATCCCGAACTGCCACAGGGCGACGGGGACAGTGGTTCCAAATGGTTCACGCTGGAAGATATCCTGATCCTGCGCGAGCATTTCGCGGAAGAAGGCGCGCAGAACCGGCAGTATAAACCGTGGAGACCGGAAGGTTTGCCGGCGAAGGTCGTGGCGGTTGCCAATTTCAAGGGCGGCGTCGGCAAAACCACGACTGCCGCGCATCTGGCGATGTCCGCCGCGCTGGACGGCTATAAGGTGCTGGTCATCGACCTTGATAGCCAGGGCTCGATGACTTCGGTGATGGGCGGTCAGGTGGCCGATGAATGGCAGACCGCCTTCCCGCTGCTGGCCCGAGACTATGCCACTGCATTACAAGCCGAAAATCGTATCCGTGAAGCCGGTGGCCAACCGACCTACGCCTTGGACGAAACCCTGAAAGAGGCGCTGGAGGTTTCGCCGCGAAACCTTATCCAGAAGACGCATTGGCCCAATATCGATCTGATCGGGGCGCAACTCAATCTGTATTGGGCCGAATTTCAGGTCCCCGTCTGGCGGATGCAGCTGCGGAGCTGGCCGCTGTGGGATGCCCTGTCAAATGCCCTGAGCGACGGCGGCATTCTGGATGACTACGATCTGGTCTTTCTCGATACGCCTCCCGCACTTGGGTACCTTACGATCAATGCGCTTGCGGCGGCGGATATTCTGCTGGTGCCGCTTGGGGCGTCTTTCCTTGAATTCGACTCTACGGGCCGGTTTTTCGATATGATCTATTCGACCTTTGCCTCTATCGAGGATGGTGAAAACCGTCAGCGGCGGGCGGATGGTTTGCCGGAGATCGGCTTCGAATGGGATGCCGTGCGGGCGATTGTGACCCGTTTCGATGCGGCGCAGCAGACCGATCTGGCCAATGTGGTGCAGGCCTATTTCGGGGATTTCATGACGACCTACCGTCAGGAAGTGACGGCTATGGTCGGGCAGGCGGGCGAGCAGGTTTCGGGGATCTACGAGATCGATTACCGCGACTTCAACCGCGATACCTATATTCGCGGACGGGAAACATTCGACCGCACCTGGGCCGAGGTGAAGGAGGTGATCCTTGGCACCTGGTGGCGTGATATGAAGCTGAATGAGGCCGAACTGGCGGGCCAGAGTGAGGAGGGCTGAGCATGGCTAAACGGAGAAAACTGATCGCGCCGAGTGCTGATGATCTGAGCCGTCTGGAAGACGAGTTTCGCCGCGAAACCTCCTCGCGGGCCTTTACGGCGGCCCCGATCGCGCAGGTCGCGGCGGAGACGGCCAGTTCCTATGATCCGCGTCCGGCAGAGGATCGTGAACGGGCCGCGCGCGACCGTAACGATGCGGAAAGCTTCCGCCAGAAGACCGAAGCCGGACTGGTGATGCTGGAGATTCCGCTGGCCGAGATTGATGCGGATGCGCTGGTGCGCGACCGTGTCGTGCTGGATGCGGAAGACATGCAGGAATTGCAGATGTCGATTGCCGCCAACGGGTTGCGCCTGCCGGTCGAGGTCTATCCGCTGGCCGAGGACGGGCGTGGTTTCCGCTATGGGCTGTTGTCGGGCTATCGCCGTTTGCGCGCTGTGCAGGCGTTGCAGGAGCTGACCGACAAGCCGCAATACGCAACGATCCGTGCCGTCTTGCGCGACCCCGAGGCGATGGGCGGCACCTTTGCCGCGATGATCGAGGAAAACGAGATCCGCGCCAATCTCAGCCATTTCGAACGGGGCCGGATTGCCGTGATTGCCAGCCAGCAGGGCGCGTTTATCAATGTGGAGGCGGCGGTGGATGCGCTGTTTCCGATGGCATCGAAAGGCAAGCGGTCGAAAATCCGGTCTTTCGCGCTGATCTTCGAAGAGCTGGGCGATATGCTGCGCTTCCCCGAGATGATGAAGGAGCGTGACGGGCTGAAACTGGCCGCGGCATTGCGCGGCGGGGCGGAGGCGCGGCTGCGCGATCTGCTGGCGCAGAGAGAGCCGGAGAGTGCCGCGGACGAGGCGGAGATGGTGCAGGAGGCGCTGGCCCAGCTTGAGCCGGTCGAGGCCGACCCTGCGCGCGGAGGCCGCCCGAAAAAGCCTACGCCACGGGCCGAGAAGGCGCGGGAGGTGCGCAAGCTGACAAGCGGGGTCACGCTGCGCTCTGTGCCGGAGCAATCGGGCTGGTCGATCCGGATCGAAGGCGGGCCAGTGGATGGAGAAATGGTCGATGCGCTGCTGGCGAAGCTGGCCTACTGGCTGGAAAGCCCGCAATAGATCCGTCCTGTAAACGGGTGCTTCAGGGGGCTGCCGGAGGGGCGGCCCTTTTGCTTTCTGGTTCCTGCATATGGGCACCTATGGCGTGGGGCTGGCCATTTGGCACCCGTTTACGGTGCTCCTGTAAACGGGTGCTTGTGAGGGCTTTGGGGTGCCGAACCGGCCCGAAAACGGCTCCGATCCGGCACAGGATCAGGGCGTTAGGGGCAGTTCTGCGGCCATGAGCCGTTGCGTATAGGGGTGGGTCGGGGCCTCCAGCACCTGTGCGGTCGGGCCGGTTTCCACGATGCGCCCCGCCTGCATCACCGCCACGCGGTCGCAGAGCGCCTCCACCACAGCAAGGTTATGGGTGACCAGCAGGATCGCAAGGCCGTGGCTGTCGCGCAGGTGGCGCAGCAGGTCGAGGATCTGGGCCTGCACGGCCAGATCGAGGGCCGAGGTGGGTTCGTCCGCGACCAGCAGTTTCGGACGCAGGATCAGGGCGCGGGCAATGGCGATGCGCTGCCGCTGGCCACCGGAAAACTGGTGGGGGTATTTCTCGGCATCTTCGGGGGCCAGCCCGACCTCGGTCAGGGCCTGCGCGATGCGGGCATTGCGTTCGGCGCGGGGCAGGGGACGCAGATGCAGCGGTTCGGCCACGCTGGTGCCGATCTTGCGGCGCGGATCAAGCGAGCTATAGGGGTCCTGGAAGACCATCTGCATATCGGCGCGCGCGGCCCTGAGGGCCTTGGGCGGCAGGGCGAAGAGATTGCGGCCCGCCAGATGCACCTCGCCCGAGCTGGGGGAATCGAGCGCCATGACGATTCGCGCCAGCGTCGATTTGCCCGAGCCGGACGCCCCCACCAGCCCGAGGATCTCGCCCTGCGCAAGCTGCAGGTCCACTGCGCTGAGCGCGGGCGTCTCGCCGTAATGGCGGGTCAGGCGATGCAGGCGCAGCAGGGTCATGAGGCGGGGCTTTGCGGGGCCGCGGTGCGGCGGGGCTGGGGCTGGCGGGGGGGCTGGCGGCGGGGCAGGGCGGCGATCAGGCGTTTTGTATAGTCTTGTGCGGGGGCGTGCAGCACCTGCGCGGTGGGGCCGGTTTCGACATGGGTGCCGCGATACATCACCATCACGCGGTCGGCTATGCGGTTGATAACGCCCAGATCATGCGAGATGAAGAGCATGGTCAGGCCGAATTCGCGGCGCAGGCTGTCCAGCAGGTCGAGGATGTCGGCCTGCACGGTGGTGTCCAGCGCGGTGGTCGGTTCGTCCGCGATCAGCAGGTCCGGCTGGCGGGCAAGGGCGATGGCGATGCAGACGCGCTGGCGCTGCCCTCCGGACAGTTCATGCGGATAGCTGCGGGCGCGGCTTTGCGGGATCTGCACGCGGTCGAGCAGCCCGAGCGCATGGCTGCGGGCGGCGGCGCGGGACAGGCCGCTCAGGCGCATGCCTTCGGTGATCTGCCGCCCGATGGTCATGGCGGGATTGAGCGCGCTCATCGGTTCCTGAAAGATCATGCCGATACGTGCGCCGCGATAGGCATCAAGGGCCTTGTCGGGCAGGCCCAGAAGGTCGGTGCCGTCAAACAGGATGCGCCCCGTCGCGCGGGCTTTGGCGGGCAACAGGCCGATGGTTGCCAGAGCCAGCATGGATTTTCCCGAGCCCGATTCCCCGACAATGCCAAGGGTTTCGCCTTTGGCGACCGAGAGCGAGATCCGGTGTGTGGCGCAGATCTCGCCAAAGCGGATGGACAGGTTGTCGATATGGAGCATCACGCCCGCCCTTTTGCATCAAGCCGGTGGCGGATGCCGTCGCCCAGCAGGTTGAGCCCCAGCACCGTAAGCGCGATGGCAAGCCCCGGTGCCAGCACCAGATGCGGGGCTTGCGTGAGATAGGTCTGGGCGTCGGACAGCATCCGGCCCCAGCTTGGGGTCGGGGGCGGGCTGCCCATGCCCAGAAAGCTCAGCCCCGCCTCGGCCAGAATGGCCAGCCCTGTCTGGATCGAGAGTTCCGCGATGATCTGGCCCGAAATATTGGGCAGCACATGGTCGAGGGTGATACGGGCGCGCGATTTTCCGGCCATGCGCGCGGCAAGGATATAGTCCTGTGTCCAGACGCGCAGGGCCTCGGCGCGGGTGATGCGGGCAAAAACGGGGATCATGAAGAGCGCGATGGCCAGAATGGCGGTGGGGCCTCCGGGGCCGAGGACCGCGCCCAGAAGGATCGCCGACAGCACCGGCGGAAAGGCGAAGAGGATGGCGTTGGCGGCCATGACCGCGCGCGCGATGCGGCCCTCGGCCAGTGTGCCAAGGGCGGTGCCCACCAGCCCCCCCGCGAGGGTGGCAAGGCAGGCTGTGCCCAGCGAGGTCCACGCGCCCGCCATCAGGATCGAGGCGACATCGCGCCCGATCTGGTCCGTGCCCAGAAGCCCGTGTTCCAGCGGCGCTTTCAGGCGGGCGAGGAGGTTCATCGCGGTCGGGTCCTGCGGGGTCCAGAGGCGGGACAGGAGGGCGGTGGCGGCAAAGCCTGCGGTCAGCGTGCCGCCAAGGGCAAGGGAGAGGCGGCTCATGACCGGCTCCGCAGGCGCGGATCAAGCGCGAGATAGGCCAGATCGACAAGCGCGTTCGACACAAGGGTGAGGGTGGCAAAGAGCAGCACGGTATTTTGCACCACGATCAGATCCCGCTGCGCCAGTGCCTGATAGGCCAGACTGCCGATGCCGGGCAGGTTGAAGACATTTTCCACCAGCACCGCGCCCGAGATGAGAAAAGGAATTTGCAGCCCCAGCATGGTCACCACCGGCACCAGCGCATTGGGCAGCACGTGCTGCCACAGGGCGCGCTGGCGCGACAGGCCCTTGGCGCGGGCGGTACGGATGAAGTCCTGACCTGTGATATCGAGCACGGCGGTACGGGTGACGCGGGTAAGAACGGCGGCCTGCGGCAGGGCCAGTGCGATGGCGGGCAGGATCAGGGACAGCAGCGCCGAGGGCCCCGTGTCCCATCCCTCGAAGCCACCGGACGGAAACCAGCCCATGCCAAGCGCCAGCCCGAGGATCAGCAGCAGGCCGATCCAGAAATTCGGGATGGCGATGCCGAACTGGCTGAGGATCTGGCCCAGAATATCGACAGGGCCATTCGGGCGATCCGCCGACCAGACCCCAAGGGGCAGGGCGATGGCAAGGGCGAGGGCGGTGGCCAGCGCCGTCAGCGGCAGCGTCACCAGAAGCTTCTGGCCGATCAGCGTGGCCACTGGCGTGCCATAGGTATAGGAGCGCCCCAGATCGCCCGTCACAATGCCCCCCAGCCAGTGCAGATATTGCCAGACGAGCGGCTGGTCGAGGCCAAGCTGGCGGCGCAAGGCGGCAAGGGTATCGGGCTGGGCCGAGGTGCCCAGCATGATCTGTGCGGGGTCTCCGGGCGCCAGCGAAACCGCCAGAAAAATCACCACCGAGGCCGCCAGAACCGTCAGGGCCAGCCCCGCAAGACGTTTGAAAACCGTTTTAACCCAAGGCATTCGCATTTTCCTGAAATTACGGAAAAATCTGTTAGTCGCTGGTCCAGCGCACATCCGTCATGTCATTGGCGGGCACGGGACCATTTTCCCAGACCCCCGTCAGTCCGGCCTTCCACACCCCCAGCTTGGGGTCGGAATAGAGGAAAAGCGCGGGCAGGTCATGAGCGAGGATCTCTTGCGCCTTGTGGTAACCGGCGGCACGTGCGGCCTCGTCCCGCGCTTGCGAGATTGCGGAAAGCGCGGCGCTGAAGGCCTCGCTGTGATAGTTGAAGTAATAGGGCGAGCGCGCATAGATGCCGATATCCATCGGCTCGGCATGGCCGATAATGGTCATGTCGTAATTGCTGTCCTTGAAGACATCCTGAATCCATGTGGCAGGGAAGGTCGAGGGCTCGATCGTTGCGGTCACACCGATCTGCTGGAAAAAGGCCTGAAGAATTTCGGCAGATCGCTGGGCATAGCTGCGGGTGGGCACCTTGAAGGTGAAGGCAAAACCATCGGGATAGCCTGCCTCGGCCAGAAGCTGTCGGGCGCGGGCCGGATCATAGGGATATTCGCCGGTCAGATCCTCGTAATAGGGGCTGGCGGGCGAGAAATGCGTGCCGATGGGCGTGCCATAGCCCGACTTCACCGCCTCGATCAGCATGGAGCGGTCAATCGACATCTGTAGCGCCTGACGCACGCGCAGGTCATCGAAGGGTTTGCGGGCATTGTTCATGCCGGCCACCACCTCCATCTCGCCGCTGCCGACATGGGTGGTAAAGCGGGCATCCTTGGTGAAACGGTCGAAAAGCTCAGGCGCGGCAAATTCGGAGATGATATCGACCTGTCCCGATTGCAGCGCCGCGGATTGCGCCTGCGGGTCCGCGATGAACCGTGCGGTGACATGCGACAGGGCGGGCTTGGTGCCCCAATAGCCGTCCCATGCCGACATCAGGACGCGGTCGCCCTTGCGCCATTCATCGACCTTGAACGGGCCGGTGCCCACAGGCTGCGTGGCATTGCTGGCGGCAGAGGCGGGGTCGACCATGACGGCTGCGGGAAAGCCCAGCCAGTAGAGCAGGTCTGAATCGGGGTGGGACAGATGCAGCACAAGGGTCTGCGGATCGGGGGCCTCGACCGTCTCGATGGCCGAAAACAGCGCCTTCTGCCCGTTGGTAGACTGATCCGAGAGCAGCCGGTCGAGTGTGAATTTCGCGCTGGCACTGCTGAAGGGGGCGCCGTTGTGGAACTGCACATCGGGCTGGAGCGCGAAACGGTAGGTCAGCCCGTCTTCCGAAATCTGCCAGCTTCTGGCCAGTTGCGGCTGGATCTGGCCGTTCCGGTCGATCGCGACGAGCCCCTCGAAGACGTTTTCCCATGTGACCTGTCCCGCTGCGACGGGCGAGCCAGAGGTGGGGTCAAGGCCCTGCGGCTCGACCGCCTGCACGAAGGTGACATCCGTGCCGGATCGGGCCAAGGCGGGCGAGGTCAGGCCTGCAAGGCAAAGCGAGACAGCGAGGGCGCGTTTGAGCGTTGAAAACATGGGCGTTCCTGTTCTAACCGGTCCGGCTGGTTTCTGAATGCCCTTTTTCAGGGCAAGAAACCATAGAAAACAGAAAGCGCGCGGCGCGCAGGGGTCAGTCTTCGGAGGCGGTGTCGCCCTCGGTGGTATCGATCTGCTTCATGCGATAGACGCCCTCCGGCAGGTTGAGGGAGGCCGCCAGTTCGCGAAGCTGTGCATGAGAGAACACGACCCGTTGGACCGTGTCCGTCTGTTCGTCTAGCTGCTCGACAACAACACAATCCTCGAAGGATTCAATCTTGATGTCTTCCTGCAGGTAATCCCGTGGGTCATCGCCCTCGTCAACGAGGGTGATCACGGTGGCGTCAAATTCGTGCTCGATGGTGAACATAAGGAAAGTCTGGCAGATATTCCTGCCGCCCGCCAGAGCAAATCGTGCCTTGTTTACACTGCCTTGAAAATTGATCGCACAGGCTCTTCCCACCTATGGGGAAGGGGGCTAGGCTGAACGGATGCCCCTTTGGAAAGGACCTGCCCATTATGCGAATTTCGGTCTTGTGTGTTTCGGCTCTTGTGGTGCCTGCGTTTCTGGCACTGGCGGGCTGTGCGACCGATCCGATGGCAACCAGCGGGGCTGCGGGGCGCGACGGGGAAGCGATGAACTTCACCCAGAGCACCCAGCTTCTGTCACCCGAGGCCGCGGCAAAGAACTTCATGGCCGCCGCGCATCGGATGGAGCCGGTGATCGAGGATTACTGCCGCCATCACCAGCTGGCCCAGACCCATAGCTGCGATTTCCGGATCATGGTGGATGACCGCCCCGATCCCGAGCCGAATGCGTTCCAGACCCTTGACGAGCAGGGCCGCCCCGTTCTGGCCTTCAACCTGACGCTGATCTCGCAGGCGATCAATCAGGACGAGCTGGCCTTTGTGATGGGCCATGAGGCGGCGCATCATATTCTGGGGCATCTGGCGCTCAAGGCCGATGATTCCGAGACGGGGGCCGTGCTGATGGGCACGATCATCGCCTCGCAGGGGGCCTCGAACCGTCAGGTGCGGCAGGCGCAGCATCTGGGGGCAGAGATGGGCGCGCTGACGCGGGCCAAGGATTACGAGATGAAGGCCGATAGTCTGGGCACGGTTCTGGCCTATCGCGCGGGCTACAGCCCGATCCGCGGGGCGCAGTTCTTCAAGCGCATCTCGGACCCCGAGCAGGATATCTTCAGCAGCCATCCCTCGAACCGCGCGCGCATGGCCAATGTGCGCGCCACGATGCGGGCAATCGAGAAAAAGCGTGTGGCGTCCAAGGTCTGACAGGCTTGGCAGGCGGGGCTGATGCGCTAGATCCGCACTGCATGGCATGGGGACATGCGCGATGAAGGAGGCGGCATGTCGCGTTGGCGCTGGCATATCAAACGGGTGTTCGAGCGGATCTGGGTGCGGGTCAGCGCCTTCGGGGTTCTGGGGGTTCTGACCGCCTTGGGGGCTGCGGCCATCGGGCGGCTGGTGCCCGAGGATCTGGGGTTCAGCGTCAGTGCCAATGCCATCGAGAGCCTGCTGGAGATCATCGCCTCGTCGATGCTGACGGTGTCGACCTTCTCGCTGTCGATCATGGTCTCGGCCTTCAGTGCCGCGCAGGGATCGGCGACGCCTCGGGCGATCACGCTGCTGCAATCGGACCGGCTGACCCAGCATGTGCTGGCCTCTTTCATCGGGGCCTTTGTCTATGCGCTGGTGGGGATCATCACTCTGGAAACCGGTATTTATGGCGATTCCGGTCGGCTGGTGCTGTTTGCGGTGACCATTGCGGTGGTGGCGGTGATTGTCATCATGCTGCTGCGCTGGATCCAGCACCTGAGCGAGTTCGGGCGCCTCGAGGACACCGCCTCGCGGGTGGAGGAGGCCACGCGACAGGCGTTGATGCGGCGTGCCGAGGATCCGGTGCTGGGCTGCGCCGACTGGCAGGAGCCGCCCGTGGGAAGCTGGCCGGTGATGGCCGAAGGGGCAGGGCATGTGCAGCATGTGGACCCCGATTATCTGCAGCAGATCGCCCAGATGATGGATTGCCGGATCTGGATACTGGCGCAACCGGGCACCTTCGCGCATCCGGGAACGGTGCTTTTGCGGTGCGATGCGCTGCTGGAGGATGCGCAGGCGCGGCGCGCGGCGGAGGACAAGATGCGCGCGGGGTTCAGCATCGGCCATGCGCGTTCCTATGAGCAGGACCCCGAATTCGGGCTGCGCGCCATGTCCGAGATTGCGTCGCGGGCGCTGTCGCCTGCGGTCAATGATCCGGGCACGGCGATTGATATTCTGGGGCGGTTGATGGTGGTGCTGGTGGATTGGGCCCGCCATCGCCCCGCGCCGCAGGAGGTGCGCTGCCTGCGGGTCATGGCCCGCGAACTGGATCCCGAGGGGCTGATCCGCAATGCGTTCGATGCGATCGGGCGCGACGGGGCGGCCCAGATCGAGGTGGCAACGCGTTTGCAGGATGTGCTGGCGGGGCTTTGCATGACCGACCGCCGTTTTGTGGTGCCGGCCCGTGCGATGGCGCAACGGGCGGCGGCGCTGTCGGAACAGCAGATGGCCCTGCCCGAAGATGCGGCGTCCATTCGCGCCCGCGCGGCGGCGTTGGGAAATGTAACGTAGGGTTGCGAAGCGCCGGTTGATCCATATCAAAGTTTAACCGATGCCGGTGGTGCACCTTTGGCGGCATGGGGCCAAAGCGGCCCTTTATGTATGGGGGCGCTGATGACCGATCCTAGAACGCTGAACAAACATGCCGCGCTTGTCTCCCGTATGGGCGATGTCGTGGGGGTGGATTTCACGCAGGCCAAAGCCAAGGGCCTGATGTCGGATACGGGATGGAGCGAGACGGTCACGCGCTGCACGAAATGCGCGAATCCGCAGGCATGTCAGGGGTTTCTGGCCGCACAGGAGGCGCCGGAAGACCGCGAGGGCGTCGTGGCGCAGGCCCCCGATTATTGCAATAACCGCCTGCTGATGTCGCGTTTGCGGCGCCTTATCGACACCGATGACCGACCGATCGCGGCGGAATAGCGGCAAGACACCTGCCTTGGCCCCGCCTCGGGGCCTTTTTATTTCCAGAAAGAATTTGATGATCATTGATCAAGAGAACAGTCTGCATTTTTGGTTGCTGCGCGGGATGGCGCGGCGGGCGGGGATGGATGTCACCGACCTGCTGCACCGTCAGGCGCTGCCGCGCCACGAGTTCGACCGGATGGTCGATCTGTGCAGAACCTGTTCGCATGCCTGCGACTGCCTGTCGGAGCTGTCCTATTATCCGGCACATCCCGAAGCCCCTCCGAATTTCTGCAAGAACGCGCGTAATCTAACAATATTGCGAAACTGATAAATAATGCTTGCCTTTTGTTCTTCGGCCTTCAAGTATGCGCTCGGTGAACATGGTCCGGTGCCGCAGTGTCTTTGCAAGGGCAGTATAGCGGGGGTGGAACATGGCAAGGTGTTTGGGGTCTTCCCGTCGGGCAGATCCGTGTCGGTGTGAGCTAGCCATAGATTGCCTGCCTCTTCGAGAGGTGTATCGCAGCGCGCATCGGCTTGGGCCATGCGCGTGGCGAAGTGCTGCCATGCTCATTCCGAAGTATTCATTCGCGTCAGGACAGGCTAGAAAGGTCTCAAGGAATTCTTGAGGCTCCTCCTCCTCCCTGAGCCTCGGGACTACGCGGCGGCTTCCTCTCCTCCTCCCTGGAAGCCGCCGTTTCCTTTTCTCCCTTCGCCTCAAGATCTGCCGCTGTGTTGACGCATGGTGATTCTGCAACTCCGTGGGGAAACGGGGCCTTCTGGCGCTGCCTGTTTTCGCGGCATAGTGGTGGGCGGATTCAATAAATACAAATATTACAATGTGTTATTTTGTGACCATTCCGGTGTTCGGCTTATATTAAGTTTATCAGGCGATAACCTTTCCAATCGGATTACACACGGGATGTAACAAATTGGCTTGGTTCAAATCACTGCGGGCGCGCCTTTACGGGATCGTTCTGCTTGCCGCTTTAGCCCTGTTCGGGACGTCTGAACTTTTGCTGAAGTTTTCTGTCGATAATGCCTATCATATGCGCGAGCAGCACCTGCGCGAT
Organism: Thioclava sp. GXIMD4215; assembly: GCF_045291555.1. NCBI lineage: Bacteria > Pseudomonadati > Pseudomonadota > Alphaproteobacteria > Rhodobacterales > Paracoccaceae > Thioclava > Thioclava sp. GXIMD4215. The sequence goes on from NZ_CP149517.1 coordinate 94,745, forward strand.
GTGACCCAGACGGCGGTCAGTATTCTGGAACATCTGCAGAAACAGGTCGAACAAGGGAAAATGACCCCCGATCAGGCGCGCGAGACCGGTCGCGAGGAACTGACGGCCCTGCATTTTGAAGGCAGCGGATATTTTTTCGTTTTCGATACCGATATGGTCTATCAGGCCCATCCGCATAAGCCGGAATGGATCGGCAAGGACCAGGCTGCCTATGAGGATGTCAAAGGGCAGAAGATCTTTGTGGAGATGGGCAAGATTGCCCAGACACAAGGCGGTGGTTCGCTGGTCTATTATTTCAACAATCCCGATACGGGGGCGGTGGAAAGCAAGTTGGGCTATGTCACGCTGTTCCCCGATTGGAACTGGATCGTCGGGACCGGATCCTATGTCTCCGATATTGCGGCGTCCCTGTCCCATCTGCGCACAATGAGCCTGGTCACGATGGGGGTCAGTCTGGCAATACTTGCGGTGATCTCGGGGCTGCTGGCGCGGGATACGGTGCGCCAGATCACCCGGATCAAGGGCCGGATGGAAGCGATGGGCGCGGGCGATACCGAAACGCCGGTGCCCTATATAACCTCCCAGACCGAGATTGGCGCGATGGCGCGGGCGATCGAGGGATTCCGGATTGCGCTGATCGAGAAGGCCGATCTGGACAGGTTGCAGGCGCAGGCCGAGGCCGAGCGTCATCGCGCCGAGGAAGAGGCGATGCGCAAGCAGACGGAGCTGCGCGAGATGCAGGCGGTCGCCGAACGCGAAGCGCGCGAGAAAGAGGACCGGTTGCGCGAGGAAAACGAGGCGCAGCGCCGCGCCGCCGATGCCGAACGTCGCCGCCAGATGGAAGAGCAGGAACGGGTGGTGGGCCAGCTCGGGCAGGCTCTGGCAGGGATGTCGGATGGGGATCTGACGGTTGCGATCCATCAGGCGTTCCCCGAGTCCTACGAGGGGCTGCGGCGCGATTTCAACGCGGCCATCAAGAATATGGCCCGCATGGCCGGAGCGATTCGCGAAAGCGCGATCCGGCTTGAGGCCGAGACGGTGCAGATCGACCGTGCTTCGTCCGAACTGGGGCGGCGCACCGAGACTCAGGCGGCATCGCTGGAGGAAACGGCAGCGGCGATGAACGAAATGTCGTCTTCGGTCTCGAACGCGCTGGAAAATGCCCGCAATGCGACCTCGGCCGTGTCGCGCACCTTGCAGACCGCGACCGATGGCCACCATATCGTGCAGGGCACCGTGGAGGCGATGGCCGAGATCGAGAGAAGCTCCGAGCAGATCAACCGGATCACCTCGGTGATCGACGATATCGCGTTCCAGACCAATCTTCTGGCGCTGAATGCGGGGGTGGAAGCGGCCCGTGCGGGCGAGGCGGGGCGCGGCTTTGCGGTGGTGGCCTCCGAGGTGCGGGCGCTGGCGCAGCGGTCGTCGGAGGCCGCGCGCGATATCTCGCAGTTGCTGTCCACCTCCGAAGTGCAGGTGCGCAGCGGGGTCGAACAGACTAACCGCTCTTCCGAGGCGTTGACCCAGATCGAGGCGCTTATCCGCGAGGTGGATGGTATGGTGCGTTCGATCGAGGCCGGGGCCTCCGAGCAGGCCGCGGGCGTGTCCGAGATCACCAATGCGATCAACCAGCTTGATCAGGTGACCCAGCAGAACGCGGCCATGTTCGAGGAAAATTCGGCGGCGGTCAGGGCGCTTTCTGCCGAGACCCGTTCGCTGAAAGAAGAGGTTTCGGTCTTCCGTATCGAGCCGGAAGAGGAAAGCGAACAGCGCGTGGCATAAGATGGAAACCCGAGGAAAGGCCGCGAATTCGCGGCCTTTTTCATGAGGTTGGACCTGTTTCGGGCAGGCCCAAGGCCCTGCGCCCGACGCGAATCGAGCCATCTGTGATATCGGCACGCAGCGCGGTACTGAGGGCCTCGCTTGCGCGGGCGCGCAGGGCGGCCAGCATCTCTTTATGGCGGTCGATCTTGTAGTGGTCGGTGATGCCGCCAAGCACATGGCGCTGGAACGGCCCGAGCTGTAGCCACAGGCTTTCGATCATCGGTTGGGCCGCATGATCGGGGTTGGCGCAATAAAGCATCCGGTGGAACACTTGATTGAGCCGTGTCAGCTCGTCCAGATCCTGACGCTGGATGGCCAGATCCATCTCGCGGTCAAGCGCCTCCATCTGGTCGATCTGCCGGTCCGTGATATGCGGCAGCGCCCGCAGGGCGGCATGGGTTTCAAGCATGACCCGCAGCGCGATCAGCTCTTCAAAACGCCCCGCCGTCATCTGCGGGATTTGCAGGCGGCGGTTGCCCAGCACTTCGATGCCGCGTTCGGAACTGAGACGGCGCACGGCCTCGCGGATCGGGGTCGGGCTGAGTTTCATCTGCTCGGCCAGCCCGCGCAGGGTCAGCTGCGTGCCGGGGGCGATCAGCCCCAGCATCACCGCATGGCGGAGCCTCCGGTAACAATGGTCCTGCACCGTATCACCGGCATAGGGAGGCAGATCTGGAATACATGTTTCTTTGCTCATGGTCACCACGACGAGTTGACAGACTCTCATAATGCTATCACAATGAAAAAAATGCTATCACATTTTTGCGGGAGCAATCATGACAAGCCGCGTCAAACACGACCTGGAAAACGAGACGGATGTCGAGACCGTCTTTGCCTGTATCTGCGACCTGAACGGGGTCATGCGGGGGAAACGCCTGCCGATTGAACATGTCGACAAGGTCAAGAACGGCTCTTTGCGGATGCCCTTGTCCTTGCTGGGGATGGATATCTGGGGGGAGGATATCGAAGGGTCGGAGCTGGTCTTCGATACGGGCGATGCCGACGGGATCGGTGATTTTACGGGGCGGCCGTTGAGCCTGATCAGCTGGACCTCGCGTCCGGCGGCCTTCGCGCAGCTATGGATGGCCAATGAGGATGGCACGCCTTTCATGGGCGATCCGCGCCGCGCGCTGGCAAGCGTCTGCGACCGTTTCAAGGCGCTGGGGCTGACGCCGGTGGTGGCGACCGAGCTGGAATTCTACATTGTGGACCCCTCCGAGGCCACGCCGCAGCCGCCCTGTTCGCCGGTGACCGGCAAGCGGCTGGATAGCGATGGCGCGCTGTCGCTGGACGAATTGCAGCACTTTGACGAGCTGTTGAACGAGATCTATGACGCCTGCCGCGCGCAGAATATCCCCGCCGATACCGCGATTTCGGAAAACGGGGCAGGGCAGTTTGAAATCAACATGATGCATGTCGATGACCCGCTTCGGGCTGCCGATGATGCGGTGCTGTTCAAACGGCTGGTGCGCGGGATCACCCGCAAGCACGGCTTTGCCGCGACCTTCATGGCGAAACCCTACGGCGACCGCGCCGGTTCGGGGATGCATGTGCATTTCTCGCTGCAGGACAAGGACGGCAATAACGCCTTTGACAATGGCGGTGAGGAGGGCACGCCCCTCTTGCGCCATGCGGTCGCGGGGCTGTTGCGCACCATGCAGGAGAATGCTCTGGTCTTCGCACCGCATGAGAACTCCTTCCGCCGTCTGCTGCCCGGAAGCCACGCGCCCTCCTCGGTGGCTTGGGGCTATGAGAACCGCACCGCCGCGATCCGTATTCCGGGCGGTCACCATAAGGCCCGCCGGATCGAGCATCGTGTGGCAGGCGCCGATGCCAACCCCTATCTGGTGCTGGCCTCTATCCTGGGGGGCGCGCTTCTGGGGATCGAGGGCGAATGGCAGCCGCCGGAACCGATCGAGGGCGATGCCTATTCGCTGGATCTGGACCATCTGTCGCTGGATTGGGCCTCGGCTATTGACGCCTTTGCCCGCGGGCCGCATATCGAGCAGATCTACTCCAAACGTCTCAAGCGGATGTTCGTGCAGTGCAAGCAGCAGGAGCTGCGCCGCTTCACCCGCCATGTGACCGATTTCGAATTCCACAGCTATCTGGAGGCAGTCTGATGTCTGTTTCTTACGCCGGAACGGGTGCCCATACGGGCAGCTATTATGCGGCTTCCGCCAACCCCGCACCGCTGCGCCCGCAGCTGGAAGGGGCGCAGGAGGCCGATGTCTGCGTCGTCGGCGCAGGCTTTTCGGGGCTTTCGACCGCGCTGCATCTGGCCGAGAAGGGCTATCAGGTAACGGTCGTCGAGGGCGCGCGCATCGGCTGGGGCGCGTCTGGGCGCAATGGCGGGCAGATCGTCAACGGGCTGAACGCCAGCCTGCAGAAGATCGGTAAATCCTATGGTAAGGACACCGCGCGCTTTGTGGCGGGGCTGGTGACCGAGGGTGGCAAGATCATCCGCGAGCGCGTCTCGACCTATGGCATTCAATGCGATCTGAAGGATGGCAATGTGTTTGCCGCCTTCAACGACATGCATATGCGCGAGCTTGAGGAGAAAAAGCAGCTTTGGGAGAGCTATGGTCTGTGCGACCAGCGGATGCTGACCAAGGCGGAAATCCGCGAGCATGCCGCGACCGATCTTTATGTGGGCGGGATGATCGACCCCACGGGCGGGCATATGCATCCGCTGAACCTGTGCTTGGGTGAGGCGGCGGCCATCGAGGCCAATGGCGGCACGATCTACGAGATGTCTCCGGTGGTATCGGTGGACACGCAGGCGGCACGTCCGGTGATCAAGACCGAAAAGGGGCAGATCACCTGCCGCATTCTGGTGTTGTGCGGCAATGCCTATCTGGGCCATGTGGTGCCCGATCTGGAAAACCGCGTGATGCCGGTCTCGACGCAGGTGATGGCGACCGAGCCCTTGGGCGAGGCCCGCGCGGCCGAGCTTATGCCCGCCGATACCTGTATCGAGGATGTGCGCTATATCCTTGATTACTATCGTATGTCTGCCGACAAGCGGCTGTTGTTCGGGGGTGGCACCGTTTATGGCGGGACCGACCCGAAGGACATCAAGGCCAAGCTTTGGGGCAATATGATGAAGGTCTTCCCGCAGCTTTCCGATGTGAAGATCGACTATGCGTGGTCGGGCAATTTCGCGCTGTCCTTCTCGCGCGTGCCGCAGATGGGACGGCTGGGGAATGCGACCTATTACGCGCATGGCTATTCGGGCCACGGCGTGACGGGATCGCATACGTTCGGGCGGATTCTGTCGGAAGCGATCGACGGGGATGCCTCGCGCTTTGACGTCTTCGCCAAGCTGCGCTGGATCCCCTTCCCCGGCGGGCGGACCTTCCGCGTGCCCTATTCGGTGATCGGTTCGTGGTATTACGAATTGCGCGACCGTCTGGGGCTTTGACCGGACGACCGGCTTTGAGATCGGCTGCGGGCAGGGCTTGTGTTTCGACGCAAGCCCTGCCTATTTGCGGCCATTGTTGTTTATTGGAGGTCGCGCGCCATGACCATCACCCATCTTGTGACCCATTCGGGCGGTTTCCATGCCGATGAAGTGTTTTCGACAGTCGTTCTGACACGGCTTTTCCCTCAGGCCGAACTGGTGCGCACGCGTGATCCGCAATGGCTGGTGCCGGCAGAGGGCCGTGTGATTTACGATGTGGGCGGCGATTTCGATCCGGCCCGCAATATCTACGATCACCATCAGCGCGAGGCCCCTGTGCGCGAGGACGGTGCGCCGCTGAGTTCTTTCGGGCTGGTCTGGGCACAATTCGGGCGCGATTATCTGCGCAGCTCCGGCGTGCCGGAGGCCCATCTGGACGAGGTGCATGACGGCGTGGACCGCAGCTTCGTGCAGCCGGTTGATCTGGTCGATAATGGCAAACTGTCCCCTGGCGAGGCGGGGGCGCTTCAGGCGATGACCCTGCCGGGGCTGATCGAGACCCTGCGTCCGGTCTTTGACGATAAGGACCCCGAGGGGGAAATCCGCACATTCTGGCAGGCTGTAGGCATTGCGCGCGCCTTTCTGGAAGCGCGGGTGGCGCGCTCTGCGGCGAAGCTGCGGGCGGCGGGCATGGTGGCAGAGGCCATTGTCGCCGCCGGTGAGGGGCGTATTCTGGAACTGCCGACGGGCATGCCGTTCCGTCCGGCAGTGGTGAAGGCGGGGGCTGACCAGCTTTGGTTTGTCGTGACGCCGCGCGGTCCGGAAGACTGGACCTTGGGCACGATCCGCAAATTTGACGAGGGGTTCGAGAACCGAGCCGATCTGCCTGCCGCTTGGGCGGGGCTGAACGGTGTGGCGCTGGAAGAGGCCTCGGGCGTCAAGGGCGCGAAATTCTGCCATAACGGGCGGTTCATCGCCGCCGCCAATTCGCGCGAGGCGGTCATGGAGATGGCGCGGCTGGCGGTGGACGACGCTTTGGCGCGCGGGGTCGTGTGAGGGGCGCTGCCCCTCTTGGGGCCTGACGGCCCCAATTCACCCCGGGATATTTAGAGCAGTTGGAACGGGTGGGCGCAGGCCGTCCTATCGCAGAATGGGCGGTTTGGACGGGTCCATGCCGGGGCCTTTGGGTTTTTCCTGCGGCGCGGCGGGAGCTTCCTCATGCTCATGCTCGGGGAGGTGCAGCACGAGCGCCTTGGCCAGCAGGCGTTGGGCGGCCTCGCTGTCCTCGTCGAGGAAGGTGACATCCAGCTCGCCCGCATCAAGGCCGGAGAATGTCAGCGCCTCGCCCATCGCTTTGGCGATGGCCGGACGCGCGCTTTCAGGGGTGCCCAGCAGGGCCAGAACATGGCCTTTATGACCGTCTTCATAGGTGACGCCGCCCAGAAGCGCGTGGGTGGCCGCGCCGATCAGTTGGTCGAATTTGGCTTCGAAGGCCGGAAGCAGTAGCCCGAGGATGGCGGGCGGAAGGGCGGGGGCCTCGAAGCTGACGGGGCGGCCTGTTATATGGGACGGGCTATGGGTCAGCGTTTCGCTGAGCCAGTCGAGGGCTTCGGGCGGCAGGAGCATGGCCGAGGGGGCCACGCCCAGATTGATGCCGAGGCCGATATTTTCTCCCACGAGATTCTGCGCGATGATCCGGCCGGGCAGGGCGGCATAGGGCATCGGGCCGTCGCAGAAGTCGGCCATGCGTTCTTCGGTATCGAAGGCAAGCACGAAGGCCCCGTCCTCGGCTTCGAAGACCTGCGGGCGGATGTCCTGCCCCTCGACCTCGTCTTCCAGCAGCAGGAAGAGTTCGGCATCGGCAAGGCGGTCGTAAACGGCCAGACGCAGGGCATCGTTTTCCGGTTCGGCGGTCATAGCGGCATGGGCGCGGTCATAGGGGGTCATCTGGAATCCTTCCGAGAGGCGGGCCGCAGGCAAGGCGGGCGGCTTCGGCCCAAAGCCCTATTGCGCGCGTTGGAGTATGGCAAGCCCGAAGGTCTTGTGGACCTGCGGGCTTGTGGCATTTTGGCATTTTGCGCAGGCGGGGAGGGTCAGCTTGAGACTTGCTCGCGCAGCACCGAGGCTGTGAGAGAGAGCATCATATAGATCCCCGCAAAGATCAGGAAGGCCACCACCGTATCCTCGAACGCGCGGGGATATGTCGGGGCATCCGGAGCGATGGGGCGCACGCCCATTTCCAGATAGCGCACCTGTTTATTGGCTTCGAGCCTTGCGGTTTCCATCTGCTGGGCTGCCTGTGCCAGAAGGCCCTGACGGGTGGCCAGATCCGCCTCTGCGATACGCAGATCACCGGTCACGGCGGCGAGCGAGGCGGTGGAGGAGGTCTTCTGCGTCAGTTGCTTGCGCAGATTGGCGATCAGGGCTTCGAGGCGGCTGATATCGCCTTGGACACCGGCCACGCGCGCGGCATTGGGGCTGGGGTTGTCTTGCAACTGGCCCAGTTCGAGCCGCTTCTGCTGGAGCTGCGTTTCGAAGGCCGACACCTGCCCCATCACCAGACTGCTTTCGGAGACGGGGTCAAGCACCCCCTGTTTCTCCTGCAGCTCCAGCACTTTCTGTTGTGCTGCCAGAACCTTGGCCTCGGCATCATCATAGCTGTCGCGCGCGCCCTGCATCTGGTCGCCGCGCAGGCGGGAGGTCAACTGGTCCACCTGTTCTTCGGCATAGGAGATCAGCGCCTTGGCAAAGCGGGCCGAGGTTTCCGGATCGGCGGCGATGACCTCCATCTTGATCACCCCCTCCGAAGGATCATAGCCGATTTTGACGACCTTCTTGTAAAGCGCATAGGCCTCGTTATCGCTGGCGGGGGTGGGAAGACGTTGCAGCGGGTCGATGAATGCCTGCTGGAAGTGCTTTTTGAACCCCTGTTCCGCGTCGAGGCGCTTCATGGCTTCCAGCGATTGCAGGAAGCTCTGGACCGTGACGCTATCCTGATTTGTGGCCAGCTGCGTGCCCGAGAACAGGCTGCTGATCCCGCTGGAGGCGACGCCATCGGCTTTCTGGATCACGAATTCGGTCTTGGTGGCATAGGTGGGCGTGGCCATGACGAAATAGTAATAGGCCGCAACCACCGTTGGCAGCAGGACGAAAAACGCCAGCCGTGTGGCCAGCAATATCAGCTTGCGCCGCCGCCTGCGGGTGATATCGCGCTGGATGGCGAGGATCTCGCTGGCGCGATGTTCCTCGGTCATCATATCGGCGGGCGAGGGTGTCGCGGTGGCGACGGCCATCGCATTCGTTTTGGTCAGGCTGCGTTTGGGCGGCACGGCGGGCAGGTTTTCGGTTTTGCCCGGTTTGACCAGCGACAGGATATTGGAGCGGTCCAGCGGGTCGATGCCCTTGCGACGCAGCAGCAGCACCGCCTCGAAATCCGAGGTCGCCGCGATATTGTGCTTTTGCGCCATACGGCGGGCAAGGCGTAGCTGACGACCGGTCAGGCCTTCCTTGCGGATGGCCTCGATCTCTTCCTCCAGCGTCAGCTCGTCCTTGCCGAGAACCTGCTCGGCCTCGGCTTCCTGCTGCATCCGCTGGGCATCGGCAAATTTCATATCGCCGAACCCGTCATCATGCTGTTCGAAAATGGCGGCCGGATCCTTGGCTGCGTCCTTTTCCTCCATCGCGCCCAAAGCGGCATTGCGGGGCCGCTCCGGCTGCGGTTTGGCCGGTTGCGCGGCAACGGTTCCGGCTTGCGCGGCATCCCGCGACAGGGTCGCGTCGGTTTGGGGCGCACTGGTTAGGGCGGCGTCGGGCGTTCCTGCGGGGGCTGCGACCGGCGTGGCTTTGGCCTGAAGCGCGTGACGGCGGATGCGATATTTGGTGGTCCTAGGCTGTGTAGTCATACATCCGCTTCGCTTCTTCCAGAGTGTCGAACATATAAAGTTGGCCATCGCGGAGCACGGCAGCCGTCCGACAGAATTTCTCTAATGTCTCGGCTTGGTGCGAGACGACGATCACCGTCGAGCGTTGCAACCTTTCGCGCAGGATGGACCCTGCCTTGCGGTTGAACACCACATCGGTGGTCGAGGGCATTCCCTCGTCAATCAGGTAAATATCGAATTCCAGAGCCAGCAGCAGCGAGAAGGTGAACCGCGCTTTCATGCCCTGACTATAGGTGCCGACCGGCATATCGAAATATTCGGCAATGCCGCAAAGCCAGCGGCAGAAGGCCTCGACGTAATCGGGGTCGAGACCGTAGAGCTGCGCGATGAACCGCGCGTTTTCGCGGGCGGTGTGTTTGGTGACCACGCCGCCCATGAATCCCAGCGGAAAGGACACGCGGCAGGTTTTGCGAATCGTGCCTTCGTCGGGCTTTTCCAGACCGGCCATCATGTTGATAATGGTGGTCTTGCCGGTGCCGTTGGGGGCAAGGATGCCAAGCGAATTGCCCAGCTCCACACGGAAGCTGGCGCGATCAAGGATGACTTTGCGCTGCTTGCCCGTCCAGAAGGACTTGCTGACATTTTCAAACTCGAGCATTTCCCTCCCACCCCTGGTTGTGACGCTCTGCGACGGTCGGCTCGTCTTACAACTAGCTTATCGTCGTTAACAAAGCTCCTAAGATCACAATCGGGCAAGATTATGTCGGGTTGGCCGAAATATATGCGGTGTAATTTTGCTATTGTTCACGCAGAGGCAACGACGACGCGGATCTTTGCATTTTGCGCCGCGCGAGCGATTCGGTTTGCCTAGCGGTCCAGTGCATCGCGCAGGCGGTAATAATGGAGGGCGAGGGTGCCATAGAGGGGATGCAGCCCGTAGAGGGGCATCTGGGTCATTTGGGTCTGGACCGGCAGTGGCATCGGGCGTCCGGTCAGGAAATGTTCGGCAATGCGTTGGCCTAGCGCCGTGGCCAGCGCTACCCCGCGCCCGTTGAAACCCGTGGCCGCAAAAAGACCGGGGGCAGGGGTCACAAGCCGTATCCGGTGGTCGGGGGTCATCGCGATACGCCCGTACCAGTAATGCTCCATCGTCAGGCCCGCACCATAGAGGCGGCGGATCTCGGCTTCGATCATGCGGAAGCGCCGCGGGCCCTCGGGGGCGGTGAAATCGCCGCGTCCGCCCAGCAGCAACCGGTTTTCCGGCCCCAGCCGGAAATAGGTGCCGACCCGCCGCGCTTCAGAGACGGGGGTGCGGCGGGGCAGGATACGGGCGCGCTCTGACGTGCTGAGCGGTCGTGTCGCGATCTGGAAACTATGCGCGGGCAGTGTCGCGCGGCTTAGCCCGCGATGCAGATCCGGCGGGGTGTAGCGGTTGGTGGCCAGCAGCACGCGCTCGGCTGTGACCTGCGCGCCCTCGGGCAGGGTGGCGACCCAGTGGCGGCCCTGCCGTGCCATGCTGCACACCGGCGAACGGGCATAGATCTGCACGCCTGCGGCCAAGGCCGCAGCGGTCAGGGCGCGCACCAGTTTCAGCGGGTGCAGCTGGCCGGCGCGCCGGTCTATCCAGCCGCCCTTGAACCGGTGGCTGCCGGTATGCGCGGCCATCGCCTTGGCGTCGAGCCAACCGACATCGGCCCCGCGGGCCTGCCATTCGGACATGCGCCGTTCCAGCGCCGGAAGAAGCACCTGTTTGTCTGCCGCCTGAATCCAGCCGGTGCGCTCGGCATCGCAGTCCAGCCCGAGCCGCGCGACCAGATCGAAGAGCATGGTCGCGGTCGATCCGGCAAACTCTGTCGCTTCCGGCCCGAAGAGGCGGTCCAGCGTGTCGGGGTCGTCCTTCAGGCCGGGAATGACCTGCCCGCCATTGCGCCCCGAGCCGCCCTCACCGGGATCTGCCGCTTCGAGAAGGGTTACCGCCGTGCCCGCTTCGGCCAGATGCAGGGCGGTGGACAGGCCCTGCAAGCCGCCGCCGATCACCAGCACATCGCTGTGCAGGCTCTCTTGCAGGGCGGGCAGTGCTGGCCCTGCGGGGGCGGTGGCGGACCAGAGCGATGACATCGGCATGGGGCAGGCTTTCGGCTGTGTTCCGGTGCAGATTGGGCAGGGTCTTCGCCAATGTCGAGCCGGATCGGCGGTTTCGCATGGCTGTGCCGGAGACCGGGCCGAGCCTGCCCAATTCGGGAGCAGTTCAACGAAAAACCCCGGCCATTGGCCGGGGCAGTTCGGACAGATAGGGCGGTTGGTCCTAGATCTTCTCGCGGCCAATCGCGAAGATACAGGCCAGCGTGATCAGCGCCGCAGCCCCCATATAGTAGCCCACATAGGCCAGCCCGTAATTGGCCTGCAGCCATGTTGCGGCATAGGGGGCAAGCGAGGCGCCTACGATGCCGGCAAAGTTGAAGGTGATCGACGAGCCGCTATAGCGCACGCGGGTCGGGAACGGGGCGGCCAATGCGGTGCCGATCAGGCCGTAGGTCAGGCCCATCAGCATCATCGACAGCGTGACGAACAAGAGGATCGCGCCTTCATTGGCCACCATCAGAACCGGCACGAGGAAGGAGAAGGCGGCGATCAGGATGGTGGTGACAATCAGCACCTCGCGGCGACCGAAACGCTCGGCCGCAAGCCCTGCAACAGGGATCGCCAACCCGAAGATGATGGCGCCCCAGAGCTGCATCACCAAAGCGTCCGTGAAGGGGATTTCCAGCACTTTCACGTTATAGGACAGCAGATAGGCCGTGCCGATATAGAACAGCACGAAGGTCACCATCGCCACGAATGTGCCAAGGAAGATCGACAGTTTGTGATTGGCAAAGAGTTCGAACACCGGCACCGCCACACGTTCGTCCTTCTCGATCGCCTCCTGGAATGCGGGGGTCTCGGTGATCGACAGGCGCACCCACATCCCGATCACCACCAGCGCGATGGAGGCGACGAAGGGAATGCGCCAACCCCAGCCAAGCAACTGTTCTTTCGGCATGAATTGCAAAAGCAGCCAGAACAGGCCGGAGGACAGGAACAGACCCACCGGCGCGCCCAGTTGCGGGAACATACCATACCAGTTCTTCTTGCCCTCGGGGGCGTTTTCGGTGGCCATCAGCACCGCCCCGCCCCATTCGCCGCCCAGACCGAAGCCCTGGCCAAAGCGGCACAGCGCCAGCAGAAGCGGCGCGGCGACCCCGATCTGCGCATAGGTCGGCAAAAGCCCGATGACGACGGTCGAGACGCCCATCGTCAGCAACGCCGCCACCAGCGTGGCCTTGCGTCCGATCCGGTCGCCGAAATGGCCGAACACGACCGCGCCCATAGGCCGTGCGAAGAACGCGATGGAGAAGGTCGCGAAAGAGGCCAGCAGAGCGGTCATGCCGTCTTCATTGGGGAAGAATAGCGTGGGGAAGACCAGCACGGCGGCGGTGGCATAGACGTAGAAATCGAAGAATTCGATCGTGGTCCCGATCAGGCTGGCCAGCAAAACCTTGCCCGCCGAGTTTCTGGCGGGGGCTTTTGCGTCGGCGAAGCCATTGGCTGAGGATATGTCCGACATTTTATTTCTTATTCCAGTGTGTATTGTTTGCAAAATTGCTAACCTTGGCGGGTTATCGGAATAAAAGAGTCTCTGTAACCCGCTATTTTGTGAGCATGCGCACAATATTGCCGTCCGTTGCGCGCCTTCTCGCGGCAAAGGGGAGCCCTCCGCGCAAGATTGCCCTGCGCGGTGTTCGTGTCGGAGATAGGGAGGTTAGCGTTTTTTGCGCCGCTGGACGTTGCCGCCGCGCTGGCCGGGGCGGCCTGCGGTGGATCTGCCACGCGAATTGACCGCAGCGTCAGAGGCCTCTTCCACCGCCGATTGCCGCGCCATCGGGTCATCCGAGACGGCCAGCTCTACCGCCTCAAGCCGCTTGACCTCGTCGCGCAGGCGGGCGGCTTCCTCGAATTCGAGGTTCTCGGCGGCCTTGCGCATCTCGGCGCGCAGGCTGTCCAGATGCGCCTGAAGGTTCGCCCCAGGTTTGACCTTATCGACCTTGGCGGTGACACGCGACATATCGGTATCGCCCTGATAAAGCCCCGCCAGCACATCCTCGACATTCTTGCGCACGGTTTGCGGGGTGATGCCATGTTCCTCGTTATAGGCGATCTGCTTGGCACGGCGGCGGTCGGTCTCGTCGATGGCGGCCTGCATCGAGCCGGTGATCTTATCGGCATACATGATCACGCGGCCATCGGCGTTCCGCGCCGCACGGCCCACCGTCTGGATCAGCGAGGTGGTGGAGCGCAGGAAGCCTTCCTTATCGGCATCGAGGATCGCCACCAACCCGCATTCGGGAATATCCAGACCCTCGCGCAGAAGGTTGATCCCGATCAGCACGTCAAAGGCCCCAAGGCGGAGGTCACGCAGGATCTCGATGCGTTCAATCGTGTCGATATCGCTATGCATATAGCGCACCCGCACACCCTGTTCGTGCAGATATTCAGTCAGATCCTCGGCCATACGTTTGGTCAGCGTGGTGACTAGGGTGCGCAGCCCCTTGGCGGCGACCAGACGGATCTCATCCAGCACGTCATCAACCTGAGTCTCGACAGGGCGGATCTCGATCACCGGATCCAGAAGACCCGTCGGGCGGATCACCTGTTCGGCAAAGATACCGCCCGTCTGCTCCATCTCCCATTTGCCGGGGGTGGCCGAGACAAAGACCGACTGCGGGCGCATGGCGTCCCATTCCTCGAACTTGAGGGGCCGGTTATCCATGCAGGACGGCAGGCGGAAGCCATGTTCGGCCAGCGTGAATTTGCGCCGGTAGTCGCCGCGATACATGCCGCCGATCTGCGGCACGGTGACATGGCTTTCATCGGCAAAGACAATCGCATTATCGGGGATGAACTCGAACAAAGTGGGCGGCGGCTCGCCAGGCGCGCGGCCCGTGAGATAGCGCGAGTAATTCTCGATCCCGTTACAGACGCCCGTGGCTTCCAGCATCTCGAGGTCGAAATTGGTGCGCTGTTCCAGCCGCTGGGCCTCCAGAAGCTTGCCCTCGTCATTGAGCTGCTTCAGCCGCAACCCGAGTTCTTTCTTGATGCCCTTGGTCGCTTGGTTCAGCGTCGGGCGCGGGGTGACGTAGTGGCTATTGGCGTAAATCCGGATCTGGTCGAAACTGTCGGATTTCGCCCCCGTCAGCGGGTCGAATTCGGTGATCGCCTCAAGCTCTTCGCCAAAGAAGGCAAAGCGCCAAGCGCGGTCCTCAAGGTGGGCCGGCCAAAGATCAACCGTATCGCCCTTCACGCGGAAGGACCCGCGCACGAAGGCCGCATCAAGGCGTTTATACTGCTGCGCCACCAGATCGGCGAGGAATTTGCGCTGCTCGTAAAGCTCGCCCACCTTCAGATCCTGCGTCATGGCGGAATAGGTTTCGACCGAACCGATACCATAGATACAGGAGACCGAGGCCACGATGATCACATCGTCACGCTCTAGAAGCGCCCGCGTGGCCGAGTGGCGCATCCGGTCGATCTGTTCGTTGATCTGGGATTCTTTCTCGATATAGGTGTCCGAGCGCGGCACATAGGCCTCGGGCTGGTAGTAGTCGTAATAGGACACGAAATATTCGACGGCATTCTCGGGGAAGAAGCCCTTGAACTCGCCATAAAGCTGGGCGGCCAGCGTCTTGTTGGGCGCAAGGATGATCGCGGGACGCTGGGTCTCCTCGATGATCTTGGCCATGGTGAAGGTCTTGCCCGTGCCCGTCGCCCCCAGCAGCACCTGATCGCGCTCGTTGTCCCGCACGCCCTGAGACAGCTCGGCAATGGCCGTGGGCTGGTCGCCTGCGGGCGAGAATTCCGAATGCATGACAAAGCGCCGACCGCCTTCCAGCTTGGGCTTGGTCAGCACATCGGGGCGTTCGGTGGGCAGATTGGTGTTGTTATGGGGCATGAACCTCTACCTATCGGGGACGCCCATAGATGTGGCATAGGCGGCGGGGCTTTCAAGTGGATAAGCCCGATCAGGGGAAAAATGTTCACGATATTTCCTCGTTTTTTCCAGCCGCCGCCCGCAGCGGGCAGGGCGGGGCGATCTTACAGCAGACGGGCAGAGAGCGCCGCCGGATTCTGGCTGAGATACCAGTCAAGCTGCGCCCAGCCCTGCGCGGTATTGCGCAGGATATAGGCACGGTTTTCGGGGAACTGACCGGCCCGCCAGAGCGTGAGCAGCGCGCGGGTCACGACGCGGGCGAAGACCAGATGCGGCAACAGGCGGCGCTCGGCCTTGGAAAGCGGGGCATGGGCAATATGGCCCTCGAAAAGGCGGGTCGGTCCGGCAAACATCCCGTCCTGTCCCTGTTCGGCGGCATCGCGAGGCAGCTGGTTGAGCATGGCGGTCGACAGGTCGATGGCCACAGCCGTTTCGACCACATCGCCGAAATCGATGATGCCGGTGATTGGTTGCGCCTTGCGGCGGTCAACCAGCAGGTTCGAGCGGCTGAAATCATTATGCAGGATTTGCCGCGGCAGGGCCTCGATGTCGTCGCGCAGGGACAGGATCTGGCGAAAGGCACGGGTCAGGGCACTTCGCTGACTCTGGTCAGGCACGTGGTCCAGAAGCTCTGCCAGCCTCGGCAGGTGCCGGATATCCCATGCCAGCTGGCGGGCGGCAAAGGGGTGGCGGAAATCGGTCATGGCCAGCCGTAGCTTGGCGTTCATTTCGCCAATCCGGTATTGTTCGGGGCCAAGCGGGGGCAGAGTGTCGAGCAGATCGCCCTCAAGATAGGTCATCATCCGCGCATGCCTTATCCCGTCGGCCAGCGGCAAAGCCACAAGCGCGGCACCATTCAGCGCGGGCACAATCCGCGGCACAGGCAGATCGGGGGCGTGGCGGTTCAGATGGGCGAGCGTCTGGATCTGAAGGTCGAGTTCGGCGGGCGGCTCTGCCGGATTGGCGATCTTGAAGATCAGTTTGCGATCCTGTTGGCGGAGCGCGAATGTATCGTCCTTTTCGGTGTCCAGCCGCGTGATATCGCCGGATAGGCCCCAGAGCTCCTGCGCCAGACGGGCGGCGTGTTCCGGCCCGACCGTCTGACAGCGGGTCGAGAGCGACCCGAGGTCGATCCTTTCCGGCGCGCCTGTCGCAGGCAAAGCGGGAAGCGGGCCGGAAACAGGGGGGAGGCAGGGATCGGGGTTGGGCAAGGCGGGCTCCGTCCTGAGGTCTAGGGGCTGGCGTGCAAGGCAAGGTCTTCGCGTGCATCGCGGCTGGTGCGGGGGATGGCGCGATTGATGTCCGCCAGATAGTCTCCGCGCGGGTCGGGGCTTCGCGGGCGGTCGGCGCGGTCCTGCAATCCCGCATCGACGATCTCGCGATAGCTGCGGGCCGCGCGTTGGGATACGGCGTTACGGGTGGCGGCATCGGCTTTGCTGGCAAGGGAAAGCTCGGCCCTCGCCTTATGGGTCATGCCGTTGAACTGCGCTCGCAAGCCTCGGGCGAGGCTGGTATAATCGGGGTCGATCAGCCGTTGCAGGCGCTCGATATCCCACCATTGATCGGGGTCGGTATGGTGGGCGGGCTGGCTCCAGCCTTTGGGCAGATCGGTATCGAGCCAGACCGGAATGAAGCCCGACAGGCAGGGCGAGGCAAGGCTGACCCAGATCTCGCGCGGGGTCTGCGGCGTGGCTGGCAGGGCCACGATCATCGAAGCGGCGGTTTCCGAACCGGAACTGGCGCTGACCCCATGCATGCAGACACAGGCCTGACCGCCCGCCGCCGGATGCCGGTCCGGATCGCCGCCATGATCGCGTAGCACGTCGATCATCTCGGTCAGCCCGATCCGGCCCTTGGGCAGGCCCGCCACTTTGGCGCGCGACATGGCAAGCCGCGCATGGCAGGCGGGCAGATTGGCGCGGGTGCTATCGGTATAGGCGCGCGCCCAGTCAAAGGGCGTGCCTGCCGGATGCCAGCCCTGTTCAGTGGCAAAAGCCTCGGCCTGATCCGAGATCAGGTCATAATCGCGCCCGATCGAATAGACATTGGAAATGGCGGCCCATTGCGTGACCTTGCGGGCCACCCAATGGCGGCCCGCGCTTTCCACCACCCAGCCTGAGCGGCCATCGGCCAGCAGGAAGGCGTTGTGATAGACCATCTCGCGGGTCAAAGCGGCATGGCCCCCCTGACCATAGGTCTCGATCAGGCCGGTCAGCACCTTCAGCCCCTCATCGGCATCACGGGCGCGTTCCAGCGTGAGGCGCAGGAGATCCATGCCCAGAAGGTTCGGCCCCTGATCTGCCGCCAGTCGCGACCAGACGGCCTCATTGCCGATGGTCAGCCCATGTTCGTTGACGCCATGCTCGAACCCCCAGATCCACCACGGGCGCGAGCCGATACAGGCATAGGTGTGCCCGACCTGCGGCAGGTCGATATAGGTGGCTTGGACGCGGGCATCAGAGGCATGGCTTGCGGCCTCCACCTTCGTCAGATATTGTGCCTCATTCGGCGCGCGGTCCGAGTTCTTGGCAAAATAGCTGCGCCCGTCTTGGGTGAGGCTGCCCAGAACCAGTATTGTGTCGCACATGGGGTCCCCTCAGCCGAGCTTGGTCACATGGACCTGCGGCAGGCGGCCCTGATTCCACTTGCCTTCGATCGCGCGCTCGACCTGAGCGGCCAATTGCAAAAGCAACCCGTCATTGCCTTGGGCGGCATGGATCTGCATCCCCAAGGGCAACCCATTGGCATGAACGGCCAGCGGCAGCGACATACCGGGGGTGCCGCAGAGATTGTTGAGCGGCGTATAGGCGAAGAACCCCCAGAGGTTCTCGAACCAGTCAAGTGCCGAAGGGTTATCGGTGGTGGTCAGATATTCGGTGGTGCCGATGGTGGGGGTCTCGCGCGCGGTGGTGGGGGTCAGCAGGATGTCCCATTCCTGAAAGGCTGCGCCGAAGGCTCGGGCGGTTTCGTTGAAATCCAGCTGCATATCGGCGCGGGTCGTATAGCTGATATCCTTGCCCTGTTCCCAGATGCGGATGTTCATCGGCTCGAAAAGGTCTTCGGGGGGGGTGTCCAACCCCTTCATCCGCAAGAGGTTATTCACCACCTGCGCGAAATTCGAGATATAGCAGGTGGTCTGGGCGGCATAGGCTTTTTCGAAATCCACCTTGGGCGTGACGAATTCCACATAATGGCCGAGGCTCTCGAAGAACTCCGCCACGCGGGTGAGTTCGGCTGCAATATGGGGCGTGGCCGCATAGGGCCCCCATTCATGCGAGACAGCAATCTTCAGCCGCCGCGGGTCATTCTGGATCTGTTCAAGGAAGGGCGTCTCGGGGTGCCAGAAGGGCATGAATTCCCCCGGCGCTCCGCCACGGCAGCTGTCCACAAAGGCGGCGGTGTCGCGCACCGTGCGCGAGATGCAGCCTTGCGTCGAGACCACCGAGGAGAAATCGGAATTGGCGGGCGCAATCGAGAAGGTCCCGCGTGAGGATTTCAGCCCGATCGCCCCGCAGCAGCCCGCGGGAATCCGGATCGAGCCACCCCCGTCAGTGCCATGCGCAAGCGGTAAAACGCCCGCGCCCACCATCACCGAAGACCCCGCAGAAGACCCGCAGCTGGTGAAGCCCGTGTCCCAAGGATTGCGGGTGACATAGACGGCAGGGTTCTCGGCCGAGCTACAGCAGCCGAATTCCGGCGTTGTGCTGCGCCCGATGATATTCAGCCCCGCCTGTTTGATCTTCGTGGTCAGAAAGGCGTCTTTCTCGGGCCGGTTGCCTTTCAGGTAAAGCGAGCCCTGTTCCTGCAGCCGCCCCGCGACGGTCGGCCCCAGATCCTTCATCAGGAAGGGCAGCCCAGCGAAGGGGCCTTGGGTATTGGTGCCATGTCCCGCGCTATCGGCCACGGCATCGTCAAAGACCTCGACAACGCCACAGATTTCGGGATTGACCGCACGGATCGCGCGGGCCGCCTGAGCGGCGACCTCTTCGGCGGTGACATCGCCCGCACGGATAAGCTGGGCCAGCCCCAGCCCGTCATGGGCGTACCATTCGTCCCAACTCATTGTAAGGGAGGCGTCTATTGTGTCGGTCATGCGGGTCTCCGGCGCTTGGTGGCAAGCAGGCCCTGCCAGCCCCTGAGCGGGGAGGTACAGGTGCCAGTGGCATGGGGGATATGCGGAGAGGGAGCGATTGTTCTGCCCCCGATCCTGTCTCTCTATCGACGCTACAAAATTGTCGACAATAATCAATGTCAAAAATTTTGGCCTGTTTTACAGAACGGTTCTGCCACGGCCTGCAGATTTGGCATCAGTGAGAGATTTTTTGTTAAGGTACTGAAAAGATTGCCGAATAGATTGAATTTATAAGGTGTATTATGGAGGCCTATGGCAAAATATTCCCTGAATAAATCTGCCTAAATAATAATCTTGATTATCATATATGTATGATATGGTTTGATTTTTACGCCGCGATCCTCGGGCATCCCTTTGACCGATCACATAAAATTTGAGCTTTTGAGAACTGGGGCTTGCTTGGAGAAAAGATCTGCCCTTACCCTGAACGAGTGATTGTCGACAATCACCAACAATCCAAAGCACGACGTCCAACAGGAGATCATCATGTTTCTTCCGAAGTCTTCTTCGGGGCTGCTCAAGGGTGCGCTGGTATCAGTGCTTTTGGGAGCCAGCTCTGTCGCCGCCCATGCCGAAACCACCATTACCGCCGTGATGAATGCGCCCCTGCGCGCGCTCGATCCGGCGATCAGCACGGCCTATATCCTGCGCAATTACGGCTATATGGTCTATGACACGCTGCTGGCGCGCGACGAGGCGGGCAAGGTCCAGCCGCAGATGGCCAGCTGGGCAGTTTCGGAGGACGGGCTCACCTATACGTTCACCCTGCGCGACGGGCTGAAATGGCATGATGGCACGCCGGTGACGGCGGCGGATTGTGTGGCCTCGATCGCGCGTTGGGATCAGGTCGACAAGACCGGTCAGGTGATGGCCAAGCTGATGAGCGCAATGGAGGTCGTGGACGATAAATCCTTCACCATGACCTTTGCCGAACCGACGGGGATCGCGCTTCTGGCGCTGTCCAAGCCCTCGGGGATTGCACCTTTCATGATGCCCAAGGCCGTGGCCGAGACGCCGATTTCCACGCCGATCACCTCGACCATCGGCTCCGGCCCGTTCAAATTCGACAGCGCGTCCTATCAGCCGGGGGTGCAGGCGGTCTTCCTGAAAAACGAGGACTATGTGCCGCGTGACGAACCCTCCAGCGGGATGGCGGGCGGCAAGGTCGTGAAGGTGGATAAGGTCATCTGGACCGCCATGCCCGACCCGATGACCGCCCTGACCGCCATGATGTCGGGTGAGGTCGATTTTGTGGAACAGGTGCAGCAGGATCTTCTGCCGCTGGTCGATGGCAACCCCGATTTCTACACGCAGGCCTTCGCCAAACAGGGCAGCCAGAACCTCGTGCGGCTGAACTGGACGCAACCGCCCTTTGACAACCTCAAATACCGCGAGGCCGCGATGGCCGCGCTTGGCCAGAAACCCATGCTGAACGCGCAGGTGGGCACGGCTGAAGACAGCTCCAGCACCTGTGCTGCCGTCTTCGGCTGTTCCGGCCCTTATGCCACCGACTATAAGGCCGAGGAGATCATCAAGGCCAATCCCGAGAAATCCAAGGAACTGCTGCAAGAGGCGGGCTATGACGGCAAGCCCATCATGCTGATGCAGGCCACCGATCTGGCGTCTCTGGCACCGCAGGGTCCGGTGATTGCCCAGCAGCTGCGCGATGGCGGCTTCAAGGTGGATGTGGTCGCGATGGATTGGGCCAGTGTCGTGGCGCGTCGCGCGTCCAAGGCGCCGGTGGCCGAGGGTGGCTGGAACATCTTCTCGACGACCAATGTGCTGCCCGATGTGGGTGATCCGGTGGGCTTTATCGGCACGGCGGCAGGCGGGGATAGCGCGTGGTTCGGCTGGCCGGATGTGCCGAAGATCGAAGAGCTGCGTGCCTCCTTTGCCGAAGCGCCCGACACCGCGTCTCAGGTGCAGATCGCCAAGGAGATCGACCAGTTGGCCATTGATAACGTCGTGATGATCCCGATGGGGGAATTCGCCAATATCAATGTGGTCTCGGCCAAGCTGCAGGGCATGCCCGAAGCGGAAGCCCCCGTCTTCTGGAATGTGACCAAGTCGGAGTGATCCTGACATGCTGCTGTTCATCACCAAACGTATCCTCTCGGCCATTCCGGTGCTGTTGATGGTCGCGATCATCGTGTTTCTCGTGTTGCGCCTGTCGCCGGGGGATCCGGCGGTGATGATTGCGGGGCCCAATGCGACCCCCGAGCAGCTTGAGCAACTGCGCGAGAGCATGGGGCTGACAAAGCCCCTGCTTGAACAGCTGGTGATCTGGCTGGGCAATATGGCTCATGGCGATATGGGCACCTCGCTGATTTCCGGCAAACCCGCGACCGAGCTGATCATGGACCGTTTCGGCCCGACTCTGGCGCTGAGCCTCTGCACCGTGGTGCTGGCGATTGCCGTCTCGATCCCGCTGGGCGTGATTGCGGCGTGGCAGCAGGGCAAATGGCTGGACCGTCTGGTCATGGCGGGGTCGGTCGTGGGGTTCTCGGTGCCGGTCTTCATCATCGGCTATGTGCTGATACTGGTCTTCTCGCGTATCTTGGGCTGGTTTCCGGTGCAGGGCTACCAGCCGCTGGCCAATGGTTTTGGCGGCTTTATCGAACGGCTGGTGCTGCCCTCGGTCGCGCTAAGCTTTCCCTATATCGCGCTGATTGCCCGCATCGTGCGCACCAATGTCATCGAGGTGATGGGCGAGGACTACATCCGCACCGCCCGCGCCAAGGGCTTGCGCGAACGCTCCGTGCTGATGAGCCATGCGCTGGGAAATGCCGCCGTGCCGATCATCACCATCATCGGCGTGTCGATTGCCATGCTGATCGGCGGTGTGGTGGTGACAGAGTCGGTCTTCAATATTCCGGGCCTCGGGCGGCTGGTGCTCGATTCCGTTCTGGCGCGGGATTACACCGTCATTCAGGCCGTGATCCTTTTGTTTTCCGCCATTTATGTGGTGATCAATCTCTGTGTTGACCTCCTGTATGGCGTCTTCGACCCGCGCATCCGTCACTGACCAAGCTCAGGAGGACTTTCATGAAATCCGATACTTCCGCCCTTGATGATGCGCCCCTCAGCCTGCCGGAGATGGAGGGCAATGGCCGGAAATCCGGTCTGATGGCAGCCCTTGGCGGCGTCTTCTCCAGCTGGCCTGCCAAGATTTCCGGCGCGGTGCTACTGGTCATCGTGCTGATGTCGGTCTTTGCGCCGCTGATCACCGCCCATGACCCGATCCAGCTTGACCCTTCGGTGCGGCTCAAGCCGCCATCGCCCGAGCACCTCCTTGGCACCGACAGCTATGGCCGCGACATGTTCGCGCGCATCATCTACGGGTCGCGGATCTCGCTCGCGGTGGGGGCGGGGACGGTGGTGATCTCGATCCTCTTCGGGATGGTGATCGGCGTGCTGACCGGCTATTTCAAATGGATTGATGCGGTGCTCAGCCGCGTGATGGACGGGCTGATGGCCATTCCGGGCGTGCTTCTGGCGGTGGCGCTGGTGGCGATTTCGGGCGGCACGCTGACCACAGTGCTGATTGCGATCTCCATCCCCGAAATTCCCCGCGTGGCGCGGATGGTGCGCGGCGTCATCATGGGGGTGCGCAATGAACCCTATGTCGAGGCGGCCTCGGTTCTGGGCACCTCGATGGGCAAGATGGTCTGGCGGCATATGCTGCCCAATACGGTGGCGCCTTTGCTGGTGCAGGGCACCTATATCTTTGCCGCCGCGATCATGACGGAATCCATCCTGTCCTTTCTGGGCGCAGGCGTGCCGCCGGAAATCCCCTCTTGGGGTAATATGATGGCCGACGGGCGCAAGTTCTTCCTGCTCAAGCCCGAGCTGATCTTCTTCCCCGGTGTGATGGTGTCGCTGACCGTGCTCAGCGTGAACATGCTGGGCGATGTGCTGCGCGACCAGCTGGACCCGCGCATGGCGAAACGCCTCTGAAAGGACGTGTTATGAAGGATGAAAATGTTGTGCTCTCGGTCGAGGATGTCAGCATCGACACCCGTCCCAAAGGCGCCCGCCCGATCACCCGCAATATCAGCTTTACCGTGAAGGCCGGCGAGACGGTCTGTGTGGTGGGCGAAAGCGGCTCGGGCAAGTCGATCACCTCTATGGCGGTGATGGGGCTTCTGCCGAAGGATGCGCTTCAGGTCACCACGGGGCGTATCCTCTTGGATGGCGAGGATGTGCTACAGGCCACGCCCGCGCGGATGCGGGCGCTCAGGGCCTCCAAAGTGTCGATGGTGTTCCAGGAACCGATGACCGCGCTTAATCCGGTGAAGACGGTGGGCGAGCAGATCGACGAGGTGCTGCGTCTGCATACCAAGCTGTCCAAGGCCGAGCGCCGGAAATCGGTCTTGCAGATGATGGAGCGCGTGCATCTGCCCGATGTCGCGCGCATCTATGGCAGCTATCCGCATCAGCTCTCGGGCGGGCAGCGCCAGCGCATCGTGATCGCCATGGCGCTGATCCTGCGACCGCGTGTGTTGCTGGCCGATGAGCCCACCACCGCGCTGGATGTGACCACGCAGAAGCAGATCCTGAAGCTGATCAAGGAGTTGCAGGAAGAGGAAGGCACGGCGGTGGTCTTTGTCACCCATGACTTCGGTGTGGTCTCGGATATTGCCGACCGGATCGTGGTGATGAACCGTGGCGATCTGGTGGAAACCGGCACGCGCGATGAAATCCTTGCGCGCCCGAAACAGGACTATACGCGGATGCTGATTTCCTCGGTGCAGCCGCGTTTCGCACCACTGCCGGATCAGCCCAAGGTGCTGGATGTGATCGGCCTTGCCAAGACCTATGGCAAGGGCAGGACCGAGGTGAAGGCCGCGCAGAACATCAATTTCACCGTCCGCAAGGGCGAGATTACGGGGATTATCGGCGAAAGCGGCTCGGGCAAATCCACCGTGGCGCGCTGTGTGATGCGGCTGACAGACCCGAGTGACGGTGCAGTGCGCCTGCAGGGCAAAGATATCGTGCCGATGCGCAATCTGCGCGAGATGCGCAAACAGGTGCAGTATATCTTCCAAGACCCCTACCGCTCGCTCAACCCGCGCCGGACCATCGCGCAATCGCTGATGGAGGGGCTTTTGAACTACGGCATGCCCGAGGCTCAGGCGCGGGCCAAGGCTGCGGCGACGCTTGAGATGGTCAATCTTCCGGCCTCGGTGATGGACCGCTATCCGCATCAGTTCTCGGGCGGGCAGCGCCAGCGGATCGCCATTGCGCGGGCCATCGTGATGGAGCCGGATCTGTTGATCGCGGATGAGGCGGTCTCGGCGCTGGATGTGTCGGTGCAGGCGCAGGTGCTGGATCTGCTGGAGGATATCCGCGACCGCACCGGCGTGTCGGTGCTGTTTATCACCCATGACCTGCGGGTGGCTGCGCAGATCTGCAATGCGCTTGTGGTGATGCAGAAGGGGCAGATCGTCGAACAGGGTGCCACGCGGGATGTGCTGATGGCCCCCTCGCATCCCTATACCCGCGCGCTGATCGAGGCCGCCCCCGCGCCAGAGTGGGATTTCCAGAACTTCCGCCCGCTGTTGCGGGCCGTCTGAGAGGAGAAGACATGCGCGTTTTGCTTGCCGGTTTCCAGCATGAGACCAATACGTTCGCCAAGGATCGCGCCGATATGGCGGCCTTTGAACATGGCGGCGGCTTTCCCGCGCTCTGCCGAGGGTCGGCGATCACCGAGGTGATGACCGAGACCGTCAATCTGCCCACCGCCGGTTTCCTGCGCGCGGCCAAAGCGGCAGGGGTCGAGGTGGACCCGCTCTTATGGGCGATGGCGGTGCCCTCGGGTCCGGTGACGCGCGGCTGTTACGAGACAATCGCGGGCGAGATTTGTGACCTGATCGCCGCAGCCCTGCCTGCCGATGCGGTCTATCTGGACCTGCATGGCGCGATGTGTGCCGAACATATCCCCGATGGCGAGGGCGAGCTGATCGAGCGCATCCGTCAGATCATCGGGCCGGATCTGCCGCTGGTTGTCAGCCTTGACCTGCATGCCAATGTGACCCGCCGGATGGTCGAGATGACCGATGCCTTGGTGGCCTATCGGACCTACCCGCATGTGGATAGCGCCGATACAGGGGCGGCGGCCTTTGATCTCTTGCAAAAGCGGGTGGTCTTGGGGCGGCCTTTCGCGCGGGCTATGGCGGCGCCGGATTATATGATCCCCATCTGCTGGCAATCTACGATGAATGCGCCCGCCGACGGGCTTTATGCTGCCCTGCCGAAGATCGAAGAGGACACGGGCGCGATCAGCCTCTCCTATGCGATGGGTTTTCCGGCGGCGGATTTCGACGAATGCGGCCAGCTGATCTGGGCCTATGGCGCGGCAGCACCAGAGGCTGAGGCTGCAGTGGCCGCACTTCTGGCTCGGGTCGAGGCCGCGGAAAGCGCCTTCCAAGGCGCGCTTTACACGCCAGAGGGGGCCGTGGCCCATGCGCTTGCCCGCAATGCGCAAGGCTGCGCGCCGGTGGTGATTGCCGATGCGCAGGACAACCCCGGTGCGGGCGGCAGCTCGGATACCATGGGTCTGATCAAGGCGCTTCTGGCGGCGGATGTGCCCGATGCGGCGGTGGGCGTGCTGTGGGACCCGAAGGCCGTGGCGCTGGCGCATCAGGCGGGCGAGGGGGCCGAGGTTACGCTGTCTCTTGGTGGCCATAGCGATGTTGCAGGCGATAGCCCCCTTGAGGCCAGCTTCACCGTCGAGCATCTGTCGGATGGGCAGCTGCGCACGCTTGGCCCCTATTATGGCACGCGCGAGATGCATCTTGGCCCTGCTGCCTGCCTGCGCCTTAATGGCGTGCGGATCGTGGTGGCCAGCCAGAAGGCGCAGATGGCCGATCGCGAGATGTTCCGCTTTGCAGGGATTACCCCCGAGACGACGCCGATCCTTGTTGTCAAAAGCGCCATCCATTTCCGTGCCGATTTTGCCCCGATTGCGGGTGAGATCATCACCGCCACCGCTCCAGGCGCGATGATGATGCGCGCCACCGACTGGCAGTGGGCGCATTTGCGCGATGACCTGCGGCTGATGCCCGAAGGCCCGACGCAAGCCGAACATCGGGCCGAACACCTTGCGGCGCTCCGCCTTCCTGCCTGATCCGCTTGCCAGAATGGGGTCCTGATGACGATGACCGATATCCGCTCGCCGCATATGTCGCGCAGCCTCTCTTTAACCAAACCCGCAGTCCGCAGCCCGCGGGGTATCGTCACGGCGCAAAACCGCCATGCGGCCCAGATCGGCGCGGATATTCTGGCCAAAGGGGGCACGGCGGTGGATGCCGCCATTGCGACCTCTTTCGCGCTGGGGGTGCTGGAGCCGTGGATGAGCGGGATCGGCGGGGTGGGGGCCATTCTGATACGTCCCGACGGCAAGGGCGTCACGGCGATCGATGCGGGGGCGGTGTCTCCGGCGGCGCTGGACCCGCAGGATTTTCCGCTGGTCGAGGGGAAGGATGGCGATCTGTTCGGTTGGCCCAATGTGTTGGAAGACCGTAATGTGGTCGGGGCGAAATCCATCTGTGTTCCGGGGCTTCTGCGGGGGGTGCAGGCGGCGCATGAACGTTTTGGCCGCCTGCCCTGGGCCGATCTGGTGGCCCCAGCGCAGACGCTGGCGCAAGACGGGCTGGTGGTGGATGCCCATGTTACCGCATGGGCGGCGCAGGAAATGGGACGTCTCCGCCGCAACGAGGCTTTGGCCGCGTGGTTCCTGCCCGAGGGCCTGCCGCCTGTTGCCCCTGCGGCGGTGGCGGGGCGTGTGACACGGCTGCACAATCCCGCTTTGGCCGAAACCCTTGCGGTGATCGCCAAGGAAGGGGCGCAGGCGCTGTATCACGGGCCGGTTGCCAAAGCACTATGCGCCGATATCCAGACCTTGGGCGGCTATCTGGACTGCGCGGATCTGGCGGGGTTCCGGGCCGAGATTTCGCCCGCCGCCACGGCCCCCTTCCGCGACCGCAAGGTGCATTTCGTGCCGGTTCTCAATGGCGGGGTCACGGTGGCCTTGGCCCTGCGCTATTTCAACGAGACACCGCCGGATGGGGCGGCGGTTCCATCGCCGCAAGGCTGTCTGGCCAGTGCCCAGGCGCTGGCGCGGGCATGGGCGCATCGCTTCAGCGAAATGGGCGACGGGGCCGAACGTAGCCTGCCCAGTTGCACGACCCATTTCAGCGTGGTTGATGCCGAGGGCATGTGTGTCTCGATGACGCAGACGCTTCTGTCGCTATTCGGCTCGGCGGTGCTGTCGCCTTCGACGGGGATCTTGCTCAATAACGGGGTGAACTGGTTCGACCCGCGGGCGGGACGGGTCAATGGTCTTGCGCCTGCCACCAAGGCGCTGGCCAATTATGCGCCGATGATGATGACAGGGGCGGGCGAGACCGTGGCGATTGGCGGCTCCGGCGGGCGCAAGATCCTGCCCGCCATCTATCAGGCGCTGATCCATCTGGTCGATCATGGCTATGGCCTGCACGACGCGATTGCCGCCCCCCGCTACGACCTTTCCGCCCCGCCGGTTCTGGTGGCGGATGCGCGGCTGGGGCAGCCCACCATCAGGACGCTTGCGGCGGCATTCGATCTGGTGCTGGCCGACCGCGAGATCCAGCCCAACAGCTTTACCACTTTGGGCGCGGTGCGCCGCCAGCACGGGCCCGATGGGCCGGTCAATGAAGGCATGGCCGAGCCGTGGCACCTCTGGGCCGAGGCGGTGGTCGAAGGCGCGCCGCTGATGCCTGTTCCCCCCTGTCGAGGAGAGATCTGATGAAAGACATGCCGACCGATCCGGCCCTCTGGGCTTGGCCCGCCACCCGTCTGGCCGCTGCGATCAAGGCGCGCGCACTTAGCGCCCGCGAGGTGGCGCAGGCCCATATCGACCGTGTCGAGGCGGTCAATGGCCAGATCAATGCTATCGTCGATTTCCAGCCCGAAAAGACCTTGGCCGCAGCCGATGCGGTGGATGCAAGGCTTGCGCGCGGGGATGAGGCAGGCTGTCTTGCGGGGGTGCCGGTAACGATCAAGGTCAATGTCGACCAGACCGGCTATGCCACGACCAACGGGCTGAAGGCGCAGCAGGCCCTGATCGCCCGAAGCAATAATCCGGTGGTGGAAAGCTTTCTGGCGGCGGGGGCGGTCTCGTTGGGGCGCACCAATACGCCTGCCTTCAGCTATCGCTGGTTCACCAATAACCTGCTGCACGGGGCGACCCATAACCCGCGCAAGAAAGGCCTGACGCCGGGGGGCTCTTCAGGCGGCGCGGGGGCGGCGGTGGCGGCGGGTCTGGGAGCGATCGGTCATGGCACCGATATTGCGGGTTCGGTGCGCTATCCGGCCTATGCCTGCGGTGTGCACGGGCTGCGCCCCTCTGTCGGGCGGGTGGCTGCGTGGAATGCTTCCGGCCCCGACCGCACGATTGGCGGGCAGATCATGGCGGTCTCGGGGCCGCTGGCCCGTAACGTGGCCGATCTGCGGCTGGCCTTTCAGGCGATGCTGCGTCCCGACCCTTGCGATCCTTGGGCCGTGCCTGCGCCGTTTCACGGGCCGCAAATGCCCAGGCGCGCGGCGGTCTGCACCCATCCGGAAGGGGCGCAGACCGCGCCCGAACTGGTGGCCGAACTCCATGCGGCGGCGGACCGCCTGCGGGAGGCGGGCTGGCAGGTGGAGGTGCTTGACACCCTGCCGGATCTGGCTTCGGCGGTGCCCTTGCAATTGACGCTGTGGATGGGCGACGGGTATGACGGGCTTTTGGCCAGCGCCCGGGCCGAGGGGGATCGCGGCGCTTTGGCCGCCCTTGAAGGGCAGGCAGAGTTTGTCAGGTCCCTCGGGCCTGACTGCATCGCCAAGGCCCTGACCGCACGCATGGCGATTGCGCGGGACTGGGGGCTGTTTATGGCCCGCTATCCGGTGCTGCTTTTGCCGCCTTCGGCAGAGCTGCCTTTTGCCGATAATCTTGATCTGGTGGATGAGGCCTCGTATAGGCGGGTCTGGGCGGCGCAGATGTCGATGATCGGCCTGCCGGTCACCGGACTTCCCGCGTTGACGCTGAACACCGGCCTGCTGGCGGATGGCACGCCGGTCGGGGTGCAGATCGTGGCCGGCAAGTTCCGTGAGGATCTCGCGCTGAAGGCGGCAGAGGCAATCGAGGCCAGAGGCAAGCGGGTCTCGGTCGCACTGCCCTGACATGATCTGCCGGTCACATATCCGGCGCCGTGTAGAAAGAGACGCTATGACATTGAAAAACCTGCGCCCCGTCACGCGGCAATCGACCGAAGCCATTGTTATCGACAATTTGCGCGCCTTCATTCTGTCGGGCGAGGTCGCCGCGGGCGGGCGGCTGACCGAGGCCGCGATGTCCGAACAGCTGGGGGTCTCGCGGGCGACGCTGCGCATGGCTTTGCACCGGTTGGCGGGGGAGGGGCTGATTGAACAGATCCCCTATACCGGCTGGCAGGTGGCGCAGCTGTCGCAGCAGGATATCTGGGAAATCTGGACCCTGCGCGGCGCGCTGGAAAGCCTTGCCTCGCGGTTGGCGGTCAGTCGCGATGATCCTCAGGTTTTCGCGGCTGTCGAAGAGGCGTATGCCGAACTGGAAAGCGCCTGCGCGCGGGGCAATATGCGCGCCATCAGTGCCGCCGATTTCGCCCTGCATCAGGTGATCATCGACAGTGCCGACCATGCCCGTCTGGCGGCGCAATATCGGGTGGTCGAACAGCAGGTGCGCATGTTCATTTCCACCAGCAACCTGCATGTGGCCACCGGCCCCGACGATATTATCGCCCAGCACGCGCCGCTGATTGCGGCCTTTCGCGCGCGGGATGCGCAAGCGGCAGCGGATGCGGCATGGTGGCACGACGAGACCGAGGGCCAGAGGTTGATTGCATGGCTTGCACAGAGCGCCGCGCGGGGGGGTGAGCAAACCTGACCAGAGCCTTACCGGATTGATGACATCTTTAGCTATTCTCTTTCCGGCGGGCATAAGAAATCGCTTGAAATCGCGGGCTTTTGTTCACATATTGTTCCCGCAAGCAGCAATTCGTTGTCGGCCAGCGCACCACTACACCCATTGCCCCCAAGCTGGCCGACAACACCGCCTTGCCTCCCTTCCCACCTTGTCGGAACCTGCCCTGATGGCTTTGCGCGGGCCGTTCCCCACGGGCTATGTCCAAGGGCTGTTTTGCGGGGAGCATGCGGCCGCCTCCACGCCCGTAGCCCCCGCGCCGATCGGCGCAGGGGACATGGTCGGACGCCTTCGGCTGGTCCGCACGGCCTTGATTAGGGTTAGCGCAGGAAATTATCGGCCAGCAGATCGACAACTTCCTTCGTGCGGCCCTTCGCCACGGCTTTCGCGCCGAACAGCGCGGTCGAGGCCACCTGTGCCGCCTGGATCTTGGGGGGCATCACCAGTTCCATCCGGCTTGTGCGGACATCCAGAACCGCCGGGCCGGGCTGAGCCAGCCAGTCGGTAACCGCTTGCGGCAGATCCGTCGCAGTCTCGACACGCTGCCCCCACAGGCCGATCGCGCGGGCGACCTCGCCGAAATCGGGGTTTTCCAGATCGGTGAAGGCATCCAGCAGCCCTTCCACGCGCTGCTCCATCTCGACAAAGCCCAAGGTCGAGTTGTTGTAGATCGCGATCTTGATCGGCACATTTTCCTGACGCAATGTCAGCAGGTCGCCCATCAGCATCGACAGACCGCCATCGCCGCACATCGCGATGACCTGCCGTTCGGGATAGGCTTTCTGGATGCCGATCGCCTGCGGATAGGCGTTGGCCATTGTCCCGTGCAGCAGCGAGGTCAGGAAGCGCCGCTGCCCCTTGGCGCGGATCTGGCGCAGCATCCACACCATCGGGGACCCCGCATCGGCAGTGAAGATCGCATCTTCGGCAGCATGGGAATTCAGGGCTAGGGTCAGAGCCTGCGGGTGGATGAGGCTCGGGTCCGGTTCGCGGGCCTCGCGCCCGTATCCTTCGAGATCCTTATGGTATTGCTCGACCGCCTTGCGCAGCCAGCTGGTATCGGAATGCGGTGCGAGCTGCGGCAAAAGGGCCTGTACGGTGGCCGCCACATCCCCGACCAGCCCCAGATCAACCGGCGCGCGCCGTCCGATGGCGGCAGGGTCGATATCGACCTGCGCGATTTTTGCCGCATCGGGATAGAACTGCGTATAGGCGAAATCGGTGCCCAGACACAGCATCAGGTCGCAATGGGCCACCGCCTCCATCCCTGCGCGATTGCCCAGAATGCCGGTCATGCCGACCTGCCACGGGTTATCGGGTTCGATGAACTCTTTCGCGCGGGTCGTATGCACGATTGGCGCGCGGATTTTCTCGGCCAGCGCGATCAGCTCGGGACGGGCCTTGCGCGCCCCGATTCCGGCATAGATCACCGGACGCTGGGCCTGATCGATCATCTGTGCCAGCTCTGCAAGCTCGGTCGGAGCGGGCACGGTGACCGGCTGCGGGCGATGGACCGACCATGCCAGCGCATCCGACGAGGTTTCGGTGAACATGTCGCCATTGACGATAATCACCGCCAGCCCGTGCTTGGTCAGGGCCGCTTGGGCCGCCATTGCGGTAATCCGCCGCGCCTGATCGGGATGGTTGATCTTTTCACAGAAAACCGAGCATTGCTGATAGATGGCCTTCTGGTCGACCTCTTGCGGGAAGCCCAGCCCCTCTTCATTGCGGGCGATGTTCGAGGCGATCATCACCACGGGCGCGCCGTTGCGATGGGTCTCGAAAAGGCCGTTGACGAAATGCAGCGATCCCGGACCGCAGCTGCCTGCACACAGGGCCAGCTCGCCCGTCATATAGGCCTCGCCCCCTGCGGCAAAGCCGCCCACCTCTTCGTGGCGGACATGGACCCAGCGGATATCGGATTTGCGGATTTCATCGGTGAAATGGTTGATCGTATCGCCGGCCACGCCGTAGCAGCGCTTCGCGCCCGCCGCCTGCAAGGTCTCGGTGATAATCTTGGCAACGGATTTTGACATGATTGGTCCCCTAAGGCTGAAATCTTGCTTTAGAACGGGTGGCAGGGCGTTCGGGTCCCGTCAGGAGGCTACACAAGCATGTGACGTTACGACGAAAAACGGCTAAGGAGCATTCGTGATGCCTTGCAAGGGAACAGAGTGCCCGGACTGGCGTTTGGCGCATAATTCAGAACGCGAGCGGGCATCGAGGAGAAGGTCATGGCGGGTCGGTTGATTGTGATATCGAACAGGATACCCACGGTGGATCCGTCTGGCGGGCTTGTCGTGGCGCTGCATGATGCGCTGCTGGCGCGGGGAGGGGTATGGGTCGGGGCCGATCCCGATCCGTCGGAGGAGGGGCGCGAGTGCCTGCACGAGCTGGGAGATGTTCCCTATCGCAAACGTGCGTTCCGGCTGAGCAAGACGGAGCGGCAGAACTATTATAGCGGATTTGCCAATTCGGTGCTTTGGCCGATCTGCCACCGGCGCACCGATCTGATCGAGATGAAATCCGAATATCGCGCCGATTATCTGGCGGTCAATCTGCGCCTCGCCCGCCTGATTGCGCAAGACCTTGCCCCGCAGGATGTGGTCTGGGTGCATGATTACCACTTCCTGCCGCTGGCGATGATGCTGCGCTCGCTGGGGGTGACCAACCGCATCGGCTTCTTCCTGCATATTCCGTTTCCCAATATCACCGATCTTGCGATCCTGCCCCGCCCCGAGGATTTTGCCCGCTGGCTGGCCAGCTATAATCTGCTGGGGCTGCAGACCCGTGGTGATGTGGCGCGCGCTTTGGAGATGTTCCGCGCCGATCCACGGGCGGAATTCCTGCGCGACGGAACCGTGAAATTCGACGAACATATCGTCACCGTGGCCTCTTTTCCGATCGGCATCGATTGTGACCAGATCGAAGCCACCGCCCGCAGCGCCGATCCCGGCCCGTTTGGGGCTGCCAACCCGCGTGAGCTGATTATCGGCGCGGACCGGCTGGATTATACCAAGGGGCTGCCGCATAAATTCGAGGCCTTCGGTCGCCTTCTGCAAGGACGGGTGGACCGCGATGCGCGACCGACCCTCCTGCAGATTGCCTCGCCCAGCCGTGCCGATGTGGCCGCCTATCGGCAGATTACCAATGACCTTCAGGCGATTTCGGGTCGGATCAACGGTCAGTATTCCGAGCTTGACTGGCAGCCTTTGCGCTTTGTGCACCGCTCGGTCGCGCGGGACCGGCTGATTGGTCTCATGCGCCGCGCCGAGGTGGGGCTGGTCACGCCTCTGGCGGATGGGATGAACCTTGTGGCCAAAGAGTTTGTGGCCGCGCAAGCCCCTGATAATCCGGGCGTGCTGGTGCTGTCGCGGTTTGCCGGTGCGGCAGAGGATATGAAAGGGGCGCTGCTGATCAATCCGCATGATCTGGACGAGACCGCCGGTGCGATCGATTACGCGCTGGCCATGCCGCTGGACGAACGGCGCAAGCGCCATGCGGATTGTCTGGCCGTGGTGCGGGACAGCCGGATTTCCGTCTGGACCGACAGGTATCTGGCGCGATTGGCAAGCTGCGTTCCGACCTTGGCTTTGTCCCGTCATCAGGCAGCTTCGGCCTGACTAGGCCAACGGCCAATCGGCGGCACGTCGCAGGCTGGCGGTAAAGGCGGCCTGCCGCGCCTGTGCAAGCTGCGGATCGGGCAGGCGCAGAAGATGCGCGGGGTGATAGGTGATCAGGCAGGGGGTGCCATCGGGCAGCGTCTCGATCTGTCCGGCGCGTTCAACAAGCCCCTTGCCGGTGCCGGTCAGAGAGGCCGCGGCGGTTGCCCCCATCGCCACCACCAGATCGGGCTTGATCAACTGGCGTTCAAGATCCAGCCACCAGCGGCAGGCCTTCACCTCGCCCGCATTCGGTGCCTGATGCAGCCGCTGTTTGCCGCGCGGAGTGAACTTGAAGTGCTTCACCGCATTGGTCAGCCAGATCCGCTCACGGTCCAGCCGCGCCGCGCGGGCGCATTGGTCAAAGAGCTGCCCCGCAGGGCCGATGAAGGGGCGGCCCTTGAGGTCTTCCTGTTCTCCGGGCTGTTCGCCCACCACCATCACCCGCGCCGAGGCCGGACCTTCCCCCGCCACCCCCTGCGTCGCACAGGGGCCAATCGCACAGCGGCGGCAGGCGTCCAGCGCGGGTTTCATCGTCTCAAGCGTGATCTCTTCGGGCAGCTCTTTCGGCGCGGGTCGCAAACGGTCGGCCAAGGCCGCCTTGGGCGTGGGCATGGCGTCCTGCATGGCACGCGCCCGCGCAGGCGCTTGGCGGATCATCTCGGGGATCAGCTGCGCCTCGGGGAGGTTCTTCCAGTATTTGCGCGGCATCTCGGAGGTCATTGCCTTCACCATCAGCCGCGCGGGGTTGAAGATATGGGTGAAATAGGTGCGCCATAGCTCTTCGGTGGCATCCTCGGGCGGTGGGCTGCGGTCTTCGGTCTCGCTGTAACTCAGTTGGCCCGCCTCAAAGCGCGCGGTCAGACTGGGGGTCGCGATCACCCAATCCATATCTCCGAAACGCTTGGCAAAGAACGGCGTCGCGGGTTCCACAATCGGGTGGTCGGGTTCGAACCATGCCGCAAAGGCGCGGCGGTTGGCATCTTCGGCGGTGATCTCGCGGAAGCGCACGAAGGCATGCATCTTGTGGATGTCGCGCCGCACATGTTTGGCCTGCGCAATCAGCCTGTGAAGGGCAGGGTCCTCGCGGTCGCCCCAGCGCAAGTCCCCGCGTGAAAGCCGCAGCACGATGTCATAGGCGCGGGCAAACCGCTCGGGGTCGGAATGATGCAGCGCGCATTCGATCTCGCCAAGCGTCGCGCGGGGCAGGGTCAGGGTAACGGGGGCGGCCTGAGGCGCGGCCATCCCGTCAAAAAGATCTGGGCCAAAAAGATCCGGAGCCGCCTCGCCCACCCGCCAGAGCACCGCCTCGGCAGGCACGCCCCGCGCCGCCAAGCCGCGCGCCGTCTCGCGCCATGCGGCCACCGTGCCGATATGGGGCAGGATGACCTCTTCCATCAGAAGAGGCTCAGCTGTTCGGGCGGCGGCGCAAACCGCGCCCGCAAGTCCTGCGCGTCAAGGCTGCGCGCGGTCCAGCCGGGAAGGGTGATGAAGGGGCGGGCATGTTTCATTACGCAGCCGATCTTCACCAGCGTTTCATAGCGCAGCACCCCATGCCGACGCGCCGCCAGAATACGCTCGACCGAACGCGTGCCAAAGCCCGGCACCCGCAGCAGAAGCTCTTTGGGCGCGCGGTTCACATCTACCGGAAATTGCTCGCGATGGGCCAGCGCCCATGCCATCTTCGGGTCCACCTCAAGGTCCAGCATCCCCGAGGGCGGCGCGATCTCGCCCGCTTCGAACCCGTAAAACCGCATCAGCCAATCGGCCTGATAGAGCCTGTGTTCGCGCATCAGGGGCGGGCGTTTCAAAGGCAGCAGTTTCGAGGCATCGGGGATCGGCGAGAAGGCCGAATAATAGACCCGCGACAGGTGATAGCCCGAATAAAGCCGCGAGGCCGAATGCAAAATCTCCCCGTCATGCGCCGCATCCGCCCCCACGATCATCTGCGTCGACTGGCCCGCAGGCGCAAAGCGGCCCGCGCGGCGGCCCTTATGGCTGCGCTCTTTGGCGGCCTCGCGGCGGTTGCGGACCTCGGCCATGGCGGTGCGGATGGTTTGCGCGCTTTTCTCGGGGGCGTAATCCGAGAGGCCCTTATCGGTGGGCAGCTCGACATTGATCGACAGCCGGTCCGCCCATTTGCCCGCCTCGTCGATCAGCTCGGGGGCGGCATCGGGGATGGTCTTGAGGTGGATATAGCCGCGGAAGTTCTCCTGCTGGCGCAGCGTCCGCGCGATGCGGACCATATCGGCCATCGTGTCATCGGGGCTGCGGATGATGCCCGAGGAAAGAAACAGCCCCTCGATATAGTTGCGGCGGTAGAATTCGACCGTCAGGCTGACGACTTCCTCGACGCTGAAGCGGGCACGCTCGACATGGCTGGAGGCGCGGTTGATGCAATAGGCGCAATCATAGATGCAGAAATTCGTCATCAGAATCTTCAGCAGGCTGATGCAGCGCCCGTCCGGCGCATAGGCATGGCAGATGCCCGCCCCGCCCGAAGAGCCAAGCCCCTTGCCGTCTGTCGACGACCGTTTCTGCCCGCCCGAAGAGGCGCAGGAGGCATCATATTTCGCGGCATCGGCAAGGATGGCCAGCTTGTCTGAGATCGTGCGTTTCACCATGATGTTCATCATATGTTCACACTGATGCACCGGCAAGGGAAATCTCGCGATGTCAGGAAGGGCGGCCGAAGCCGCCCGACAGTCTTAGGCCGCCTGTGTGATCGGTGCGTCTGCCGAACCAAGCCGGAACTGGCCCACCAGATCTTTCAGCTCATGTGCCTGCTGATCCAGTGCAAGGCAGGCCGCGCTTGTTTCCTCGAAGGAGGCGGCGTTTTGTTGCTGGGCACGGTCAAGCTGCCCCACCGCCGAGTTGATCTCGGAAATCCCCGAGGCCTGTTCATTGGCCGAAGAGGCGATATCGCCCATGTGATGCTCGATCACCTCGACCGATTTGACGATCGCGCGCAACGCATCGCCGGCACGGTTGACCAAGGCCACACCATTCTCGACCTGCACGCCGGATTTCGAAATCAGGGCGTTGATCTCCAGCGCGGCTTCGGAAGACCGCTGGGCCAGACCGCGCACTTCCGAGGCCACCACGGCGAAGCCGCGTCCGGCATCTCCGGCCCGCGCGGCCTCGACGCCCGCATTCAGCGCCAGAAGATTCGTCTGGAAGGCGATGTCGTCAATGACGCTGATAATCCGCGAGATATGGTTCGAGGAGTCACGGATTTCGTCAATGGCGGTGATCGTATCGCCCACAACGCCTGCGGTCTCTTTGGCGTTTTGTGCCGCATCCTTGACCAGATTATTGGCTTGGGTCGCGCTTGCGGAGGCGGTCTGGACCGAGACCGTCAGCTCGTTCAGGGCTGCGGCGGTCTGCTCCAGAGTTGCGGCGGAACGCTCGGTCTCGCGCGACAGGCCGGTGGCTGCACCGGTGATTTCTTGCACCCCGCCGACAATCGCATTGGCCGATTGGGTGATGGCCTGAACCAGTTCCGACAGACGCAGGACGGTATTGTTGAAATCCTGACGCAGCTGGTCGTAGCCTTGGGGGAAGCGGTCATGGATCATGACATCCAGATTGCCTTCGGCCAGCCCGCTCAGCGATCCTGCCAGACGTTTCACCACGGCCTCCTGCTCGGCAGCAAGGGCTGCGCGATGCTCTTCCTGACGGCGACGGTTGGCCTCTTCGGCCAGAATGGCCTGATGTTCGCGTTCCTGATCGGCCTGTGCACGTTCTTCGCGTTCCTCGCGCAGGCGGGCATCTTCCTGCGTGCGGCGTTCTCTTTCGATCTCGCGCTCCTGACGGGCCAGTTCCTGTTCGACCTCAAGCGCGCGTTTTTCCAGCAAGCCGTTGCGCAGGGCCTCGACGGCGGTGGCCATCTGTCCCATTTCGTCATGGCGATCCGTCCCCGGAACGGGGTGGTCATATTGGCCCTCGGCCAGCCCTTTGACGACATCCAGCATTTTCTGCATCGGCTTGCGGACAACGGTGCTGGTGGCCAGAGCGATCGTGGTCAGTGCCATCAGCAGGATCAGCAGGCCACTGAGGATCGAGGCTTTGATTGCGGCATGGACGGGGCCGGAGAATGTCGCGGCGGGCACATCCAGCACGGCGGCCCATGTGCGGTTCATCCCCGGTGCCGAGAAGGGCAGAACCAGCCGCGTCGCACCGTCGGGCATATCGGAGATGATATGCATCTTGCCATCTTCCAGCGCGGCATTGACGGCGTCCAGACCCGCGCCCTCATAGGGTTTGCGCTTCTCGTCCGGCGTGGGGGCAACGACCCATTTCGCGCCGGCATCCAAGAGCATCATGCGCCCGCCCTCGAATGTATCGATAGCGCCCAGAATCGTGGAGAGATTGTCGAGCGTGATATCGGCCCCTGCCAGACCCACCATCGTGCCCTTTACCACAACCGGAATGACGACAGAGGTCAGCAGGATCCCCTTCTCTGTCAGATAGGGATCGGTGATCAATCCGCGTTTTGTCGAGGTCGGGCCGGCATACCATTGCGCGGTCGGATTGAGGCTATAGGTCTGGAAATCCATTCCGCCGCTGTCATTCTTGGTCCAGAAGGCGGCAAAGTCGCCTTTCTCGTTCCGGCCCTCCGTGCCGCTGGCCAGCCCGTCCAGCGTCCGGCCTTCCAGCTCGTTCATCCATGATGCGAAGATATCGTCATATTGCGGGGCCAGATCGTGCAGGACGGTGGTCAGGCCTTTGGTCGTGGCCTCGCCGGTTGCAAGATAGCCTGCAAGCGAGCTGGACAGGGCCGTGGCCGCAGAGGTGGCCTGAGTAATGGGAATCATGACCTGTTCTGCGGCACGGCGCGTCTTGATTTCGGCAAGGTTCATGACCTGATCATGCACCTTCCGCGTTTCCGACCATCCGCTAAAGACCGTATAGGCAAGAACAATCATCGTGATTGCAGTTCCGGCGGCCAAGATCAGCTTGCCCGAGACGGTTTTTATGACTCGCATTGTCTACCTGTATAAGAAACCTGTACGATAGACATGTGCTCCCAAAGCCCCAAACAACTGGTAAATGCGCGCATTCCTAAGCAGGATAATTTTCAGCGGGATTGCTAAATCTGTGCACAATTTTAGCCAGAGAGAGACCGGCTGCGCCAAAAGCGGTTTTCCGTGGCATTTGCCTGCTGCCGCGATGAAAAAAGGGCCGCATTGCTGCGACCCTTTGGCGTTTCTCCTCCGTCCTTGGTGCAAGGCCCGCGACGGACAGGATCAGTCCCGCTTTTCCCATGCGCTGCGGTCGATATCGAGATCCGCATACATATCGGGGTCCAGAACCGGACGGTCGATGCCCGCCTTGAGCTGGGCGCGGAAGTCGCGCAGCAGCCGCATGGCCACCGGGAACAGCATCATGATCGCCAGCAGGTTGACCAGTGCCAGAACGCCCATCATCGGGTCCGAGAAGAAGAACACATCGGTCGCCCCCGGTGCCAGAGCGCCGATAAAGACGATGCCCACAACCGCCACACGCAGGATGGTGATCGCAATCGGGTTTTCTGAGAAGACCGACAATGCGTTTTCGCCAAGGTAGTAGTTGTAGATGATCGACGAGAACGCAAACAGCAGAACGGCGATGGACAGATAATATTGCGCCCAGTTGCCCAGCTCGCTGGTGACCGATTGCTGGGTCAGTGCCACGCCATCAATGCCTTCGGCACCCGGTACATAGACATCGCTCAAGAGGATCACGAATGCCGTGCACGAGCAGATCACGATGGTGTCGATGAAGACCGAGAAAGACTGCGTGATGCCTTGGCTGATCGGGTGGCGGACCTCTGCGGTGGCGGCCACGTTCGGCGCCGAGCCCAGACCGGCCTCGTTCGAGAACAGACCACGGCGCATGCCCTGCATGATCGCGGCCCCCATACCACCGCCAACGGCCTGTTCGATCCCGAAGGCGTTCTTGACGATCATCGACAGCACATGCGGCACTTCCGAGATGTTGAGCACGATGATTACCAGCGCCATCGCCAGATAGCCAACGGCCATGATCGGCACGATCACGTCAGAGGCTTTGGCAATCCGGTGTATCCCACCGAAGATGATGATCGCGGCCAGAATGGCCAGACCGATGGCCGTCCAGGAGCGGGCGATATGGAAGCTGTCCAGCATCGCGCCGGCCACGGTATTGCCTTGGAACGCGTTGAAGCCAAAGCCGAATGCCGCAATCAGGCAGACAGCATAGATGCCCGCCAGCCATTTGTATTCCTTGCCCAGACCATGAATGATCGACAATGCCGGACCGCCGCGGAAGCTGTGCTCGCCGGTGCGGCGTTTGAACAGCTGTGCCAGCGAACATTCCACAAGGCTGGTGGCCATGCCGACAAGCGCCACGACCCACATCCAGAAGACCGCCCCCGGCCCCCCGAGCGTGATGGCCACAGCCACACCGGCAATATTGCCGCCGCCGACGCGCCCGCCGACCGAGACCAGCAGCGCCTCACGCGCCGAGATCTTGTCGGCATCCGCCGCATTGTTGGATTTGCGCAGCACACGGAACATCCGCCCAAAGAATTGGACCTGGACGAACCCGGTTGCCAGAGTGATGAAAACGCCAAAGACGACGAGAATGGGGATCAGAGACCACCCCCAAGTCAGATCGCCGATCTTGGTAAAGATCAGCTCTAGAAAATCCATGATATCCCCCTTTATTGCGCGCATAATTTCGATGTCGCGAATTTGGTGCAAACTAGGGATACGTGGGCGGATTGCTATGGTCTATCTTGCATCACGGCGACGCGAACGGATACATAAGTAGCGTCAACTAGCATAAGAGGTGGGCCTTGTCCCAAGATTTGCCACGGAACCTGCGCCTGTTATGCAGCTATCACGCTTCGATCGTCGCGGTGTGTCAGCAATTGGGGGTGAATCGGTCCCAGTTCAACCGCTACCTCACCGGAGAGACCTTTCCCTCGTTGCGGTCCATGCGCCGGATCTGCGACTTTTTCGGGGTCGAAGAGGCCGAGTTGCTGCTTGCGCATGGGCAATTCGTGGAACTGGTGCGGCTGCGGCCCCAAAGTACCGGCGTGCGGGCCGAGCGCGACATCG
This sequence comes from Thioclava sp. GXIMD4215, assembly GCF_045291555.1. Taxonomy (NCBI): domain Bacteria; kingdom Pseudomonadati; phylum Pseudomonadota; class Alphaproteobacteria; order Rhodobacterales; family Paracoccaceae; genus Thioclava; species Thioclava sp. GXIMD4215. The sequence continues at coordinate 135,738 of NZ_CP149517.1, forward strand.
TGTCCTTGACGGCAGGCGAGCTGCGGATGCAGTCGGCCAAGGCGCTGGTGCCCTATCTCGGATATTATCTGACATGGTATAACTCCATGTCCCATCCCGGTCAGGTGCTCTGCGCGCTGTCCAAGCTGTATGACACACCTTTCGGCGTGAATGTCAAAAGCGTCGAAAGTGTCGGGCGGCCAGGTGCGCGGAAGTTCACCTGTAAATACGAGGGGGCCTGTTTCCTGCTGGGCGACCGGCTGTTTATGACGGTGATGGAGACGCTGACCCGTAACGAGGTGATGCAGATCATCCTCTATCCCAGCTACAATAACCGGATCCGCTATCTTGGCGGTGTGGTCTCTGGCGTAGCGGCCCGTGCTCCGCGTCCGCCCTCGGCGACGCAGATGGTGATGGAATATCTGGGAAAATCGGTTGATCTGCGCGCGATGATGCGGCGCTGTTCGCTGTATTCTCCGCAAGATCCGCGTATTCCCGAAGAGGTGCGGCAGATGCTGTCGGGGGGCTTGCGGGCGGGCAGCCAGCTGGTGGAGGCCCCCGTCGTCTAGGCGGAATACAACCGAAAGGCGGTCCTTGCCGCACGCCTTTGCCGGTAGGGTAGTCGATTCCATCTATCTTTCGGCGCACGGGATCGTGTATGGCTGGGCACATGTTGATCCGTTTTTGGAAAATGCTTTTTATAACGGTCACTGTCGCAATGCTTGCGACGGTCAGTATCGGCTCGGCTTCGGCGATGGCGCCGGATCGGGATCTGCTGATCAAGGCACAGGCCGAAGCTCTTGGTCTTTCGGGGGATGATCTCTGCGGCGGGTCCGGCAAACCCGAGTATCGCTGCCCCTTCTGCCATCTTTTGCCCGATGTCGATCTGCCCGTGCTTGCGGCCATCCGCTGGAGCCGTGTGTTTCAGGCCCAATGGCTGGTGCCTGTCCAGTTCCGCACGGCCCCGCATAGCCGCGACCATGCCCGCATCCCCCGTGCCCCACCCGTGGCGCTGTAATCAGGGCCGCGGCCAGACCTCCGTCTGATCTTCCACCGGAACGCGGCTTTTTCATGCGCCATGCGTAGCCTTTCGCTGCGCGGTTTTTGGGATGTCCCGCATCTGTCGGGCGCGGGTGCGCCGCATGCGGATCTGAGACCGGATGACCATGTTCTATCATTCGACTGCCAAAGCGCTGCTGGCAGGCACGGCCTTATGGGCCTGTCCGCTATGGGCGCAGGAAGACCCGCCGATCCCGTTGGACGGGATTTCCGTCTATGCCGCCGACGAGGGGGCAGAGATCGACGGATATCATAGTCTTGCGATCTCCAGCGCGACGCGCACATCCACGCCGTTACGGGCTACGCCACAATCGGTTCAGGTGATCCCGTCCCAGATGCTGGCCGACCAGTTGCCCGCGCGTCTGGCCGAGGTGCTTTATAATGCCAGCGGCGCACAGGGCAGCGTGGCGCTGCAGACGCCCGCTTTCGAATCCACTCTGCTGCGGGGCTTTCCCGCCGAGATCTATAGCGACGGGATCACCAATTATATCAATGCGGGCGATGCCAATGCGCTTGCAGGGATCGAGAGGGTCGACGTGCTCAAAGGGCCCAATGCCATCCTCTACGGTGGAGGGACAGGCACGCCTCTGGGCGGTATCGTCAATCTGGTCACGAAGAAACCCCAGCCGGACAGGTTCGCCACGGCGGCCCTGACGCTGGGCAGCGAGGCCCTCATCGCACCGTCTTTCGATGTGAATGCCCGTCTGGGCCAGACGGCGCTTTTCCGGATGACCGGTAGTGCCGCACGTTCGGGGGCGCAGACCGATGTGCTCGAGACCCGACGCTATGCGTTCAGCCCCGCGCTGACGCTGGGATATGGCGGCGCGACGCAGCTGACGGTTCAGGGCTATCTTTCGCGCTGGCAGCAGCAGGAATATCAGGGGCTACCGGCCACGGGCACAGTGACCGGCGGGTTTGCGCTGGATCGGGACCTGTTCATTGGCGATCCCGATATTCCCGAAAGCACGACCAGCACCCGCAAGCTGACCTTCACGCTGGACCATAGTTTCAACGAGACATGGAGCGCGCGGGGCCAGTTCCGGATCGGCAGGACCAGGGTGGAACAGATCACCCAGATCATCCTGTCGAATGTGCCGGATGCAGGGGATAGCCGCTGGTCGCTATATAATTCCTATGTGCCGGGCGAGCAGACCGAATATAATTTCAACGCATCGGTCGAGGGGCATCTGAGCACTGGCGCCGTCGATCATACGCTGCTGCTGGGCGTCGATTATGCGCGGATCAAAGACTATTCGCTGATGTATATGGATTATGCGGGCAGCGTGGATCTGACTGATCCTGTTGCCTGGCCCGCATGGACCATGCCTGCCAGTCTTGCAATGGGGGAAGGTCATGGCCGTTACACCACCGCCGGAGCCTATGCGCAGCTGCAATCGGATGTCGGAGCATGGCATCTGCTGGGCGGTGTCCGTTTCGGCTATCTCCAGACCGTCTACGAGTCCGAAGGCTATGGCCGCCGCGATAGCCTGCAGCAAGCCCGCTTGCTGCCACGGATCGGCGCGGTGTGGGATCTGGCGCCGCAGGTGTCGGCCTTTGCCAGCTATAGCGAGGGTATGAAGGCCAATGCCTTCTATTTCTATTCCGACATGCCCGAACCCGAATATTCGCGTCAGGCAGAGCTGGGGGTGAAGTTTGACCAAGGGGCATGGTCGGGCAGCGTGGCGGCATTCCAGATCCAGCGCCGCAATGTTCCGGTGACCGATCCCGACGACCCCCTGATGCTGAGTTCGATCACCGAGGGGCAGCAACGCTCGCGTGGGGTCGAGGCCGATCTGGTGTGGCAGTCAGAGGGGCCTTGGCGTCTGGTGGCCAATTATGCCTATACCGCCGCTGTCCTGACAGCCGACATCCCCAATGGTGCCCGCGCAGGGTCTTCGCTGGCAGGGGTGCCACGACATTCGGGCGGGCTTTGGCTGACCTATGATCCGCGTGATCCGGCGGGCGAGGGCTGGCAGGCGGGGGTTGGCCTCCATGCGGCGTCTTCCGCCTATATCGACCTTGAAAACCTATATAAAACAGGCGGCTACGCTACAGTCAATGCCTCGGGAAGCTATACCCGAAACGGCATGACCTATGCCTTGGCCATCAAGAACCTGCTGAACCGCGATTACGACCTTCCGTTCTGGAAATATCTCGACGGGCGCGTCGCGCCGGGGCCGGAGCGGCAGGTTCTTCTGACGATCAGCAAGACCTTTTAACGAAGCGAGATCCCTATGACGAAACATTCCTCCAAGGCCGGAGCGCGCGCCACGATCAGCCCGTTCTATTTCGCCGCATGGCGCTGGCATTTCTATGCCGGTCTGTTTGTGGTGCCCTTCCTGTTGATCCTTGCGGTCACGGGGATGGTGATGATGCTGGCCACCGCCTCGTCCAACCAGTTGGGCGATGTGCGCGATGTGGTGATTGCGGGTCCGGCCATGCCGGTCAGCCAGCAGGCGCAGGCGGCGCTGGACGCAATTCCGGGCGGGGTGCTGGACCAGTATGTGGCGCCCGAGGCCGCAGACCGCCCCGCGTTCTTTGCGATCCGCGACGGGGCGGCCATGATGTCGGTGGCGATCGACCCCTATACCGGCGATGTGCTGAACGCACAGGACAAGACCACCACCCTCTATGCCATCGCCAACCGCATTCACGGCACGCTTTTGCTGGGCGATACCGGAGACCGGATCGTGGAAATGGCCGTGTCGCTAATGATCTTGCTGATCGTAACCGGATTGTGGATGTGGCTGCCCAAAGCGGGGTGGCGCGCGATGGTGCCGAACATGCGCGCGCGCGGGCGCAATTTCTACAAGTCGCTTCATGCCAGCCTTGGCACTCTGGTCGCGGTGTTTCTGGTGCTCTTCGCGCTGTCGGGCCTGTCTTGGGCAGGGATCTGGGGCGGCAAGTTCATCCAGCCGTGGTCGTCGTTTCCGGCAGAGAAAACATGGAAGGGCACGCCGCTTTCGGGGCATAACCATGCCTCGATGAACCATTCGGGCTATCAGGACGTGCCTTGGGGGGTGGAGCTGGTGCCGATGCCCGCATCGGGCAGCGCGGCAGGAACTGAGGCGGTGCAGGGGCCGGTGACGCTTGATAGCGTCAGCGCATGGGCGCAGGCCAATGGCTTCCACGGCCAGTACAAGATCACCCTGCCCAAAGGGGAGACCGGTGTCTACACGCTGATGGCCGAGGTCCGTAACGAGGATGGCGTGATGCCGTGGCAGGACCGGACCACCCATATCGACCAGTTCACCGGACATATCCTGGGCGATATCCGCTATGCCGATTACACGCCGATGGCGAAGGCGATGGCTTGGGGGATCGGGCTGCATAAAGGGCTGGTCGGTCCGTGGAATTTCGCCCTGAATTTCGTCGTTCTTCTGCTGGTCATCGCGATCTGTGCCAGTGGCATCGTGATGTGGTGGATGCGCCGTCCGGCAGGGGCTGGCCGTCTGGCCGCCCCGCCCGTGCCGCGCGACATGCCGCTTTGGAAAAGCGGCATTCTGGTGGCTGTGCTGATTGCGATCGCCTTCCCGATGGCGGGGGTCGCGCTGGCCTCGGTGATCGTGCTGGATGTCGTGCTGATTGCGCGCGTGTCCTTTCTCAAGCGCGCGTTCTCCTGAAATCTGTGGCGTCGCATCCTGCGGGGCCAAAGACTATTTTCCCAACTGATAAAGGATCTTCCTATGAAACTTGTTCTTGCAACTCTTGTCCTGATGGCTTCGGTCGGTCTGGCTTCGGCCCATGAGACCGCGATGGCGAAAGACGCGCAGGGCGCGGCATCGGGGGCAAGCGCCCAGATCGGGGCCATCACGCTGAGCGGCGGCTTTGCCCGTGCAACCCTGCCCAACCAGCCGGTGGGCGGCGGCTATGTGGCGCTGACCAATACCGGCACCAGCGATGACCGTCTGATCGCGGCCCAAAGCCCCGTCGCAGGGGAAGTGCAGTTGCATGAGATGGCCATGAAAGACGGGGTCATGGTGATGCGCCAGCTGGAAAACGGGATTGCGCTGCCTGCAGGCAAGACCGTCACCTTGCAGCCGGGCGGCTATCACCTGATGTTCATGCAGCTCAAAGAGGCGCTGGTGCAGGACAGCACCGTGCAGGTGACGCTCACCTTCGAACAGGCCGGAACCGTGACAGTGGATCTGCCGGTGATGGCGCCCAATGCGACAGGCGGGGCGGCACCGATGCATGGCATGACCCACGCGATGCCGAAAGAGGTGCAGTAGGATGTTCCGCAGCGGCGAACGTTTTGCACTGTTCATGACGGGCCTCGCGCTCGTCATGACCTTGGGGATGGTGGTCTATGACAAGGTGGTTCTGCCCAAATATCGCGCCGCGCAGGCGGCAGTGATGGGGCAGGGGGAATATGTCCTGCAGGCCACCGACGGGCAGGATTTCACCTATGACAGCCTCAAGGGCAGCCCCTCTGCGGTGTTCTTCGGCTTTACCCATTGTCCTGAGGTCTGCCCGACCACGATGGGCGATCTGGCGACATGGAAAGAGGATATTCCGGGGGCGACGGATCTGCGGGTCTATTTCGTGACGGTCGATCCCGCGCGGGACCGGCTGGACCAGCTGCGCGACTATGTCTCTTGGATCCCTGGTGTGATCGGTGTCACCGGCACGCAGGCCGAGATCGACAAGGCGATCAAGGCCTATAACGTCTATGCCAAGAAGGTCGTGTTTGACGATGGCAGCTACACGATGGACCATTCGGCCTTCGTGATGCTGTTCGACGAAAACGGGCGTTATGTCGATTCCGTGGTATATGGCGAGCCGCTGGAGGTCGCCGAGGCCCGTATCAAGAACCTCGTCGATGGCAATCCGCTGGGGCGGGGGGCGGTGCTTCCCAATGATCTTCTGGGTATCCTGTGCCTTGAGGCGGTCAAGATCTTCGGGGCCTGAACCGCTGGCGATGCCTGAACCGTTGGCGATGCCTGTGCCTGCTGCGTGGCGCAGGCTTTGAGATGTGGCGCGCCCGCTCCGCGCCCCCTATGTCGCGAAAGCGGATCTTTAGGGGCGCGGCACAGCCGGACGGGTCAGGGTGTGGCGGGCAAAGGCGCCACCACTCAGAGCGCGTCGAGGGCGGCTTTCTGTTCGGGGCTGAACCGCAATCCGGCGGCGGCGATGTTGTCGCGCAGATGCGCCCTGCGCGATGTGCCGGGGATCACCAGAATATTCGGGCTGCGCGCCAGCAGCCAAGCCAGTGCCGCCTGTTGCGGGCTGACCCCCATATCGGCGGCGATGCTGTCAAGCTTGGCCGATTGCAGCGGGGTAAAGCCGCCCAAGGGGAAATAGGGCACATAGGCAATGCCCTCTTCGGCCAGCGCATCGATCATGGCGTCATCCTCGCGATGGGCCAGATTATACTGGTTCTGCACACAGATAACGGGGGCGATGTCGCGGGCGATGCGCAACTGCTCTGCGCTGACGGTGCTGACCCCGATATGGCCGATCAGCCCCTCGTCTTGCAGCGCGCGCATGGTTTTCATCGGGGTGGCGATGTCGTCTTCGGGGCCACCCATCCGCAGATTGACGATTTCCATCTGCTCCAGCCCGAGGCGCGTCAGATTGTCGAGCACCGACTGGCGCAGAAACTCGGCGTCGCGCCGCAGGTTCCAGCCGCCCTGTGCATCGCGCCATGCGCCGATCTTGCTGACCAGCACGAGGTTGCGGGGATAGGGAGCCAGCGCTTCGTGCAGCAGCGCGTTGGTGACATGGGGGCCATAGAAGTCGCTTGTGTCGATATGGTCGATGCCAAGGGCCAGCGCCTCGCGCAGGACGGCAAGGGCTTCGGGGCGGTCCTTGGGCGGGCCCATCACATGCGGACCGGCCAGCTGCATCGCGCCATATCCCATGCGGTTCACGCTGAGCTGCGTTCCGGGAAAGGTAAAGCGGCCAGCGGCGGTGGCGAGAGTGGTCATGGAAGATCTCCTTTGTTGTGGCTCAAGACATGGCGCGCATTTGTCTGTTTGAAAATACAGGCCAGTCCGAATAGGCTGATCGGTATGGCGAACAATCTTGATGACCTCGGTGTATTTGTGGCGGTGGTGAAGGCCAAAGGATTCCGGCGGGCCGCGCGCCAGCTTGGCCTGTCCCCCGCCACTGTCAGCGAGACGATCTCGCGGCTGGAGGCGCGTCTGGAGCTGCGTCTGCTGACCCGCACCACCCGCGCGGTCACGCCCACCGAAGCGGGCGAGGCGCTGGCCCGCCGTGTCGCACCGCTTCTGGCCGAGATGGAAGACAGCCTGCATGCGGCCCGCAGCCAGAGCGGTGCGCTGCATGGCCGTTTGGTGCTGAATGTGCCGGGGGCGGTGATGGTGGATATCCTGCCGCCCTTGGTCGAGGCGTTCTGTGCCCTGTATCCGCAGGTCGAGATCGAGATCATGGTGGATGACCGCATGGTTGATGCGGTGGCCGCAGGATGTGATGCCGGTATCCGCTATGGCGAGGCCTTGGCGCAGGACATGATCGCGGTGCCCATCGGGCCGCGTCGGCAGCAAGCGGCGCTGGCAGCGGCACCGGCCTATCTGGCGCGGGAGGGGTGTCCGGCCCATCCGCGTGACCTTCTGCACCATGCCTGCCTGCGGGCGCGGTTCAGCAGTGGCGCGCTGGTGCCCTGGACCTTCGAGAAGGAGGGCGAAGAGATCCGCCTTGATCCGAAGGCGCGGCTGATCATCGGCACGGGCGGGTCGGCGGCCCTGATTGGCCATGCGGTTGCGGGGTTGGGAGTATGCCTGACCTTCCGCAACTGGCTGGAGCCGCATTTCAAGGCGGGGCATCTGGTGCCGGTCCTGCCCGATTGGTGGGAGGAATTCGAAGGCCCGTATCTGTATTTCTACGGGCGCCGCCCGCCTGCCGCGCTGCGCGCCTTTGTGGATTTCCTGCGGGCGCAGCCGCAGGTGGCCGGCCCCTGATCAGGGCGCTCCCAGCAGATGCGAGATCTGGTCGGCGGCCCCCTTGAGCGCCATGCCCAGCGTGGAAATCTGCGCCGCCTTCGCCTCGGGGCGCGTGACCGAAAGCGCCAGTGCCGCCTTCACGTGCCGGCTATGATCGCAGATCGCCGCGCCAAGGCAGATCATCCCCTCGCGCACCTCACCATCATCCACGGAATAGCCACGGGCCTCCTGCGCCGGAAACACCGCCCTGAGGGCAGTCAGATCACGGACGCTGAGGCGGGTCAGAGGCGGGGGAAAGGTTCCGGCGAAGGTTGTGGCAAGCTCGGCTTCGGGCAGCGCGGCCAGCAGGATCTTTCCGGTTGCGGTGAAGGGGGCAGGCAGGCGCATCCCCACCTGAAAGGTCACCCCGAGGGGCTGATGGGCCTGCGAGCAGGCGATATAGACGACATTGGCACCATCGAGAATGGTCATGGTCATCGTATAGCCCGCCAGGATCCCCTGCTGGGCCTGAGGACTGTTGAAATAGCGGTGGAATGCCGAAGCCAGATCGGATTTGGCCACGAAGTCGCGGCTCCATGCCAGCGGGCGCGCACCGGTCTGGATGCGCCCCAGCCGGTCGCGATAGATCAGGCCAAGCTCTTCCATTGCGCTCAACAAACCGTGAAGTGTGCTTTTGGGGATCTTTAGGTCCTGCGCCAGACGTGCTGCGGAAACTTCTCCGCAAGCCTCTGATATATAGTCCAGAACGGCGACTGCGCGGCGTAGGGCGGGCACGCTTGCTCCGCCTCTGGTTGTGAATGTTAGCGGTAAGGATGGCGGATTTTCTGTTGACGACACGCCAGACTCCTTCGCACAGTTAATATATGGAATTTGGTTCAATATATTGAACTACAGGAGGCGGCGCAATGATCAAACTGAACGATCCGCAGCTTCTGCGTCAGGACTGCCGAACTGGCGGGGCTTCGGGTGATCACCGGCCGTGGTCCATCCGCCCGTGGTCCATCCGCGTGGCCACCCGTTCAAGCGAGGTCGTGCGGCGCTGAGGGGGCAGGCCATCCAAGCGGGGACGGGCAGGGGCCTGTGAGGGCATCGAAGGATATCTTGGGTTGACATATGTGTGCTTGGCCACCGGCCGGGCAGGTTTAATGGGGAGGATAGCATTATGACACTTACACCCTTCAGTTTCTCGACAGTGGGCGACATCCATCTGGAATGGGGCGGTGCGACGAAACTGGGCGAGCTGCTTGGCAGCCGGTTTCCGGCGCGCAATCTCCTGCTGATCACGGATCGCGGGCTGGTCAATGCAGGGCTGATCAGCCCGATCCGTGAGGCGCTCGAGGCCGCAGGTTTCCGTGTGACGCTGTTTGACGAGGTGGTGGCCGACCCGCCCGAGGCGATCGTGCGCGGCTGCACCGAGGCCGCACGGGCCGAAGGGGTGGATATCGTGCTGGGGCTGGGCGGTGGCTCGTCGCTGGATATCGCGAAGCTGGTGGCGGTGATGATCGGCTCGGATCAGGATCTGTCGCAGATGTATGGTATCGGCAATGTCACAGGCAGCCGCCTGCCGCTGGCGCTTGTGCCCACCACCGCAGGCACCGGATCCGAGGTCACCAATATCTCGATCATCACCACCGGCGAGACCACCAAGATGGGCGTTGTCTCGCGCCAGCTCTATGCCGATTTCGTGCTGCTGGATGCCGAGCTGACCGTGGGTCTGCCGCAGATCCATACCGCGGCCACGGGGATCGACGCGATGGTCCATGCGATCGAGGCCTATACCTCGAAGTTCAAGAAGAACCCGCTGTCGGATGCGCTGGCACGCGAGGCGCTGCGTCTTCTGGGCGGCAATCTGATCGCCGCTTGTCAGGATGGCACCAACCGCGAGGCGCGCGAGAACATGCTGCTGGGCGCGATGCTGGCAGGGCAGGCCTTCGCCAATTCGCCGGTGGCGGCGGTCCATGCGCTGGCCTATCCGCTGGGCGGGCATTACCACCTGCCGCACGGGCTGACCAATGCGCTGATGCTGGGGCCGGTCCTGCGCTATAACGCCAAGGTCGCCGCGCCGCTTTATGCCGAGCTGGCCGATGTGCTGGGTGTCGAGGGCACGGGCGATGCCGCCACCCGCTCGCAGGCCTTCGTGGACCATATGCTGAAGCTCATGGATGACAGCGGGGCGCCGCGCCGCCTGCGCGATGTGAAGGTCACCGATAACAGCCTTGCCATGCTGGCAAGTGACGCAATGAAACAGCAGCGCCTTCTGGTGAACAACCCTGTCGAAGTGACAGAGGAAGTCGCTCTCGAACTCTATCGCGAAGCGTACTGAGTGCTTGTTGCAGGCGGGACCTTTCCCACCTGCCGCAGGAAAGCCCCCGCTTGCGGGGGAGGGTAACGGCCATTTCTATCAAGGGGGTCTTAGAATGACCGATGATATTCGTCTTTACATGTTCCAGAGCGGGTCTCTGAAATGCAAGGTCCATAACATCAAGATGAACGAGGGCGCGGGGGCGGATTATGCCATTCCGGTGCCGTTCTTCCTGATCACCCATCCCAAGGGGCATACGATCATTGATGGCGGGAATGCGGTGGAATGTGCCACCGATCCGCGCGGTCACTGGGGCGGGATCTGTGATGTCTACTGGCCCGAGATGACAGCGCAAGAGGGCTGCGTTGCCCAGCTGGAAAAGATCGGTGTGAAGCCCGAGGATGTGAAATACGTCCTGCAGTCGCATCTGCATCTCGACCATACCGGTGCCATTGGTCGCTTCCCCAATGCCACCCATATCGTGCAGCGGTCCGAGTATGAATATGCCTATACGCCGGACTGGTTCGCGGCGGGCGGCTATATCCGCAAGGACTTCGACAAGCCGGGGCTTGATTGGCAGTTCCTCGAAGGCACGGCGGATGACCATTACGACATCTATGGCGATGGCGTTCTGAAGACCGTCTTCACGCCGGGCCATGCACCGGGGCACATGTCCTTCCTTGTGACCCTGCCGCATTCGGGGCCGATGCTGCTGACCGTCGATGCCGCCTATACGACCGACCACTGGGAAGAGCGCTCGTTGCCGGGTTTCCTTGCCTCGACGGTGGATGCCGTGCGTTCGGTCAAGAAGCTGCGGGTGCTGGCCGAGAAGACCGGCGCGACCGTGGTTACGGGGCATGACCCCGATGCATGGGCCAACTTCAAACAGGCCCCCGAGTTCTACGGCTAAAGCTCGCCCCGCCCCTGCGGCCTATGTCTCGGGGGCGGGGGTATTTGGGGCGCTAACACCACCAAAGTCCTATATCCAATGGCTCTGAGCAGGGTCACAGTTTGCCTATGTGGCGTGCTCTGATCCTTCTCTTCTTTCTGGCGGGGCCGCTTTATGCGGCACCGTTGACCCGTGCGGATCTGGCCCCGATGGTCCTTGCGCCCTACGAACTGGGCGAGGCGGTCAATGATCGCGGCGTCTGGTCCTTGCGGAATTCCGGCGGCGGCGAGGCCGGATATGTTTTCGAGACCGCACCGCTTGCGCCTTTGCCGGGATTCTCCGGCGCACCGATCAATATGCTGGTGATGCTCGACCTTGAAGGGCGGTTTCTGAATGTCCGGCTGATCGCGCAGAACGAGCCGATCTTTGTCTCGGGCCTTGGCGAGGCCCCGTTTCGTGCCTTTCTGGAACAGTATCGCGGTCACTCGATCAACGAGCCGCTGGTTGTCGGCACGCCCTATGGCGCGGGGGGCGCGGCCTCCGATAATGTCTATCTGGACGGGGTGACCAAAGCCACGGCCTCGGTCCGGATCGCGCATGAATCCATCCTTGCCGCCACGCTGGCGGTGGCACGTGAAAAGATGCAAGGCGTGGGGGCAGGGCCTGCGCCCGAACCCGATCTGGCGCATGACGAGCCGCTGGAGTGGCGCAGCCTGATAGAGCAGGGGCTCGTCGGGCGGCTGCGCGTGGCGGAACCGGCGCTGGATGCAGCCTTCAAGGGGACGAAATGGGCCGATGATGGCGGCGATCTGGACCCAGCGCGCCCCTATATCGACCTCTATGTTATCGACCTTGGTCCGCCCGCGCTGGCGCGTGCGGTGCTGGCACAGGACAGTCTGGACGAGATCGCCGATGTGCGCGCCCGCGCCCCCGACGACGAGTTGTATCTGCTGATCGAGGCCGGACAGCACGGGCTGGTCTCGCCCGATTTCGTGCGCAATACCGCGCCCGACCGGATGACGGCCACGCAGGACGGGCTGCCCTTGGCGTTACGTGATGCCGATATCCTGCCCGAACTGGCCGAGGATCTGCCTGCCTCTTTGCAGGACGCGACAAAAATGGTGCTGCGTCTGGACCGCCGTCTGGGCTTTGACCCGACCCGCCCGTGGGAGCTGAACCTGCAGGCCATCCGTCTGCACGGGATGCTGATGCCCGAGGCGGGGTCGGTGCATTTTCCGCTGGGCCTGCAGACGCCCGAGCGGTTCTTCCTGCGTCCCTCCCCGCCCGAACGGCTGAGCCCCTTTGCCGAGGCCGTGCGCAACCGCGCCCCCGATCTGTGGCTGCTGGCCGGATTTCTGGCGCTGCTGATGGTGGCGCTTCTGGCACAGTCGCGCCTTGCGGGGCTGCGGGCCTATACGCCCGTGCGTCTGGCGATACTGGCATTTGTGGTCGGGTTCGTGGGGTTCTGGGGGCAGGGGCAGCTTTCGATCGTGACGGTCATGGCGGTGGCGCGCGGGCTGGTGGCGGGCGGGCTTGAGGTGCTGCTCTATGATCCGTTCGGGCTGCTGGTCTGGGCGGCAGCAGGGGCGGGCTTCGTGCTCTGGGGGCGGGGGTTTTTCTGTGGCTGGCTTTGCCCCTTTGGTGCCTTGCAGGAATTTGCGCACCATCTGGGCCGCCTGTTGCATCTACCCCGCATAGAGCCGCCCCCCAGCCTTGCCCGCGCCCTTCTCTGGAGTGGTCCTGTCGCCCTTGCGGGGCTGCTTGCCACGGCTTTCGTGGCCCCCCAGCATGCCGAGACCATAGCCGAGATCGAACCGTTCAAGACGGCGATCACCATGCATTTCGCGCGTCCTTGGCCCTATGCGCTTTGGGCTGCGGGGTGGCTTCTGGTGTCGATGGTCTGGTTCAAAGGCTTCTGCCGTTCGCTCTGCCCTCTGGGGGCCATGATGCGGATCGGCGGGCTTTTGCGCCTGCGGCAATGGATCCCGCGCAGGCCCGAATGCGGCAGCCCCTGTCAGCTTTGCCGCGTGCGCTGTGCCTATGGTGCGATCAGCCCGCAAGGCAAGATCCGCTATTCGGAATGTTTCCAATGTCTTGACTGCGTCAAAATCCATGACGACCCGACGCTCTGTGTGCCACTGGTGCTAGAGGCGAAACGCGCAAGGAGGCCTTCATGAAGCGGCGGCGGTTTCTTCGGATTGTGGCGGGAATGGCGCTTTGCGGCGGGGCCGTGCAGGCGCAGACATGGCAGGGGCGGGCCTTCGGGGCGGATCTGCAGATCACGGCGGCAGGCGCTCTGCCTCTGGCCCGCATCCGCGAGGAGATTGCGCAGATCGAGGCGGTGTTTTCGCTTTTTCGTCCGAGCGAGCTGCAAGAGCTGAACCAGCGCGGCAGGGTCGCGGGATCGGCGCGGCTGCGCACCGTCCTTCATGCCGCCCGACAGGTGCATGCACAGACGCAGGGCGCCTTTGACCCCAGTATCCAGCCGCTCTGGCGCGCATTGGCCGAGGGGGGCGACCCTGTGGCGGCCCGCGCGTTGATCGGCTTTGACCGGCTGCGGATGGGCGCGCATGTGCGCCTTGGCCCTGCACAGGCGCTGACATTGAACGGCATCGTGCAGGGCTATGCCGCCGACCGCGTGGCCGAGCTGTGCGCGCAGGCCGGTCTGGGCCGGTGTCTGGTGGATATGGGGGAATTCCGCGCCTTGGGCGGGCCGTTCCATATCGGGCTGGAAGATCCGCAGGCCGGACGTCTCGGACAGCGCAGCCTGAGCCGTGGCGCAATCGCGACCTCGTCGCCTGCGGCGCTCTGGCTGGCGGGGGGCAGTCATATCCTTGGTCCGGCGGGGCAGAAACCACATTGGTCGACGGTCAGTGTGGAAGGCCCGAGCGCGATGATCTGCGATGCGGCCTCGACGGCCTTCGTGCTGATGGACCGTCACGCGATATCGCGCGCGGCCAAGGGGCTTGGCCTGCGCGCGGTCTCTCTGGTGGATATGGACGGGAACCTTGAGACGTTTAGGGTCTAGCGTTCTGGCGGGCGGAAATCGGCCCCGTAAGATTTGAAGATGGTCGCGATCCGCCCATCCTCCAGCCCCGCCGCAATCGCATCATCCACTGCATAGGCCAGCGGGCGGTGCTGCATCGACAGCGCGGCCCCCAAGGTCCAGCTATTGCGCGCAAGGCCCAGAAGCGGCGGTTCGTGCACGGCCTCGTCGGGTTGCAAAGCGGCGTCTATCTCGGCGCGCGGTCCCATGACGGCCATCACCTCGCCCGCCTCGAGCCCCTTCATCGCGGCTTGGGTCGAGGGGTAGCGGTGCACCTTATCCGCTGTGGCCCCATGCGCCACCGAGGTCAGGAAAAAGTCGGAGATCGAGTCGTTTTCCACCCCCACCGGATCATAGCGGAAGACCGGCGGCGTCGGGCCTTTGTCGGGGTAATCGGCGGGCTTATAGGCGATCGCCAGACGGTCCACGGCATATTGACCCGTGAAGACCACCTGATCGAAGCGGCAGGCATAAGCGACATCATAGGGCGCATGCAGCATCAGGTCCGAGACATGGCCACCCACAACCGCCCCGCGATAGACATAGTTCAGCAGATCCGCATCCAGCGTCTCGCCGGGGGTCACCATGCGGATGCGCGCTGTCACGCCCAGTTCCTGCGCGATCAGCTGCGCGATCTCCACATCGATTCCCCGCGGCTTGCCGCCGTCTTCCCAAGACCACGGCGCGAAATCCTCGTACATCGCGACCTCTATCCAGCCATCCTCCCGAATCCGGTCCAGATCGCGCCCGATATCGCGGGCGAAGGTGTTTTGCAGCTTCTGTTCGGGGGCGACGCCCTCGCAGGCCGCATATGACGCCAGCGGCCATGCCGCCAGCGCCAAGGCGATCATCAGGCTCCGCCCCCGCATCGTCATTGCGCCGCCGAAAGGCCGATGGTCAGCAGTTCGGCCGCGTGTTTCTGGCTGGCCGGATCGTCGGTCAGGGCCTCTGCCGCACGGCTGACGGCACTATCGGCCACCGGTGCGCCCGAGAAGGTCTGCACCTTGCTAGCGATCTCGACCAGTTCCTCGTGCACGGGGCCTGCATCGGCCTTGCCGGCCATCAGGTCATCGCGGATCTTGTGCAGCCGGTCGGAATAGGGTTCCAGCGCGTCATCCTCGGGGCGGGTCTCGATATAGGTGCGGATCGCCCATCCGGCTTTCTGGCCCAGCACTTCGCCGAACGCGGGCATCTTGGTGGTGCCGTCTTGCGTATAGCCGTGCTGGAACCGCTCGACGAACCATTCATCGCCATATTCCTCGGCCTCAAGGAAACGCAGATCGGGGGCAAGACCGCCCGACACCGCCCCAAGCCCGTGGCAACGTGCGCAGTTCTGGTTGAAACCGGAATCCCCGATCCGCACAGCGGCGCGCCAGACTTCTTCGCCCGCGGCGTCGGCGCGATAGGGGTTCTCGGTCAGCCATTCTTCTCCCACATCGGGCAGGGCGTCGGTATTGATCGGTTGCGGTGCCACATCGCCATGCGCAAACAGCTGCACAGGCGTCAGAATTCCGGCAAAGACGATTGCCGCAAGGCTGCGGCGGGTCCGGCTATCAAGCATTTCTCTCTCCCTCTTGATGGCTGCTCGTCAGCAGATAACGAGACAAGGGACGGCTCCTCCATCCGACCTTCGTCGCGTTTCACCTTATCCTGCCCGAGAGCGGCATCGGCGCGTATTGTCCAATGGTCTAATATGTAAACCGGCCCTTAAAAACGGCGCGTCCCAAAGGGCTTGGCCCGACGGGACGCGGGGCCTAGCGCGCTTTGGGCGGGCGGGTTCTGGCCGGTTCGAATCCCCAGAGTGCCAATGCGAAAAACACGGCGGCGGCCCCTGCCACGACCCCGAAGGACATGGCCGCGAACTGGCCGTAAAGCGCGAAGCGGATCAGCTCGACGGCATGGGTGAACGGGTTCAGCCGGCAGATGGTGGCCAGAACCGGCGAGGCCTCCTGCATCTTCCACACCGGATAGAGGGCGGAGGACAGGAAGAACATCGGGAAGATCACGAAATTCATCACCCCTGCGAAATTTTCCAGCTGGCGGATGCGGGCGGACAGAAACAGCCCGAGCGCCCCCAGCATCAATCCTGCAAGCACCAGCGCAGGCAGCGCGGCCAGATATCCGAGCGGTGGCAGGTGGATACCATAGAGATAGGCAATGGCCAGAAAGGCCGCAACCTGGACCAGACCCACCAGGGCCCCCGCTACCAGCTTCGCGCCCAGCAGGAACCAGCGCGGCCAAGGGGCAGTCAGCATCAGCCGCATGGTGCCGCTTTCGCGGTCATTGACAAGGCTGAGCGAGCTTTGCATGGCGGAAAACAGCAAGATCATCCCGCAGAGGCCCGGCGCGATATAGGTCTCGTAGGTGATATAGGTGCGGTAGGGCGGAATGATCGACATGCCCAGAGCCGCGCGAAAGCCTGCCGCGAAGACGACCAGCCAGACCAGAGGCCGGACCAGAGCGGCAAAGAACCTCTCGCGCTGGGTCAGAAAGCGGGCAAGCTCGCGTGTCATGATCGCCGCCGCGGCGCGCAGCGCGCTCATTGGAGGGCTCCGGTGCGGCTCAGGAACCAGTCGGCCAGCGGTACCCCACCCCTGAGGCGGCCCACCTGCCCCTCTGCCGCAACCTGCCCGCGATGCAGGAGCACCATCGTATCCGTATCGCGCAATTCGTCCACCAGATGGGTGGCCCAGAGCACCGTAATGCCGCTGGAGGTCAGGTCATGCACATAGGCGGTGATTGCGGCGCGGGCGGGGGCGTCAAGCCCGACGGTCGGCTCATCCAGCAGCAGCAGTCCCGGACGGTGGATCAGCGCGCGGGCAATCTCCATGCGCCGCCTATGGCCCCCGTTCAGCTTGCCGACTTTCTCGCCTGCCCGCTCCGCCATGCCAAGGCGGGTGAGCGCCTCTTCGATACGGGTCTCGCTTTCGCTACGGCTGAGGCCCTGAAGCGCCGCGAAATAGCGCAGATTTGCCGCCACGCTCCGGTCCAGATCATGGGTGGGTTGCTGGAAAACGACGCCGATCCCCGCCAAGGCCCTGCGCGGCGCGCGCCCCATATCCGTGCCCGCCACCTCGACCACGCCCGGACGGGGCCGGATCAGCCCTGTCAGCACCGACATCAGGGTGGATTTCCCCGCCCCGTTCGGCCCCAGAAGGGCGCAGAAACATCCTGCGGGCAGGGTAAAGCCGACCCCGTCAAGGGCCAGCTTCGTTCCCCAGCGGTGGCTGAGTCCGCTGACCTTCAGCGCGGGGTTAGTCGATGGTGATGTCAAGCCGCTGATCCTCGCCCGACGAGCCGGGAATGGACAAAGCATAGCTTCCCGGCTTGACCGCCACAAAGGTGATTTTCATTGTGCCGGGTTCATCGAATTCTACCGAGTTGAGGCCGGTGGGGCGGACTTCCAGCCCTTCGACCACGACCTCGTCGATCCAGACAGCATGAAAGAAATCGGCCCCCGACAGGCCGATCTCGCCCGACCCGTCCGAGGTGATCTCGACGGTGTAATAGCGGCCCGATTTCAGATGCCACGGCCCGCCCAGAGGCTCGCCAACCGAGAGCATCACCTCGGGCAGTTTGTCGCGATTGCCTGCCGCCATCAGACCCGCGGGCGGACCGGCCTCGTTGTCATCATCGGCATCGGCAAAGGCGGTGGTGGCCGAAAGGGCGGCAATCACTAGGGCAGAAAGGAAATAACGCATGGAAAACTCCTGTATAGGCTTGGGTCAGTCTGCAATCGGCTGGGGAGGGGTGGGGCGGGCTGCGGCCCCCCAAGGGAAACGGCCCACCTTGATCGTGGCTTTCGGTTCCAATGTGGCGACATCGATCACCGTCACATCGCCCGAAACGCCATTGGTGGTGAACAGCAGGGTTTCATCGGGGGAATAGGCCAGATGCCAGACCCGCCGCCCGACCATCAGATATTGCTCGACCTCGAAGGTTTTTGCATCCACGACAGCCACATGGTTGGCGGGGCCCAAGGCGATGAACACCTTGGTCTTATCGGGCGAGAACAGCATCCCCACGGGTTGCAGTTTTTCCGAGCGCACACCCGCAATGGCAAAGCGGATCTTGCCCTTCTCGGTCTTGGTTGCGGTATCGAAGATGCTGACCGTGCCGCCGATTTCCGAGCTGACCCATAACTCGGACCCGTCGGGCGAGAATTCGGCGTGGCGCGGGCGTGCATCCACCAGCGAGTTGGCGACGATCTGATGGGTCGCGGTATCGATCCAATGCGCCATATTGGTGGTTTCCGATGTGGTCACCTGCACCTTGCCATCGGGCGAGATGCCCATGCCCTCGGGTTCGATTCCGACATCGATCTGGGCCACCACACGGCGGGTCTGGGTATCGACGACGGTGGTCACGGCGTCGTTTTCATTGGCGATGTAAAGCAGCCGGTCATCGGGGGCGAGCACGAATTGCTCGGGGTCTTCCCCCGAGGGCAGGTCATGCAGGATCTTGCCTGTTTCGGGGTCCATCACCTGTACGGCGTCGCTATCGGAGGCGCAGATGTAAAGCCGCTTGAAATCGCGCGAGAAGGTGATGCCGCGCGGGCGTTCGCCCGTAGGATAGCTGCGCACCACCTCGAGGGTCTGGACATCGATCACGCTGACCGTGTCATCGGCCTCGTTGGTCACCCAGATCTCGTCGGCAAGGGCGGGGCTGGCCGCAAGGGCGGTCGTCAGGAACAGGATGCGCAGCATTCAGCCTCCAAAAGCTTTGCAGAGGGTTTCGGGACGGTCGGTGCCAAGGGTGTCCATCTCGTTGGCGTGATGGAGAAACCCCTCGAAGGGGGCGGTCGCGATGACCGCGCGCTCTGTGACCAGTGGCAGGGGCTGGCGCATCTGGCCATCCCACGGGCGGAAGGAAAGCGGCTGGCCCAGAAAGCCCGCGATCCGTGCCTTATCGGAGATCAGATAGTCGCGCAGGCTGCGCGGGTCACCGGCACCGGAGCGGGTGCGGGCATCCGACACAGCGGCCACCGCCACCCATGCCGCGTAATCGGCGGCGCGCATGTCGCGACCGCTGGCCATGCGGAACCGGTCCTGTAGCTGTGCGGCCCCGTTTTGCTCGACCACACCGGCCCAGCCAAGCGGGCGCAACCCTTCGGAGCCCGCAATCGGACGCGGCAGCCATGTGTTATAGGGCAGATAGCGCCCGAAATCGCCGCGTTCATCGGCCACCAGCAGGATGTCATGCTCGGGCAGATCCTGCATGAACAGCGGCACCTCGGCGGCGGCAGAACGGCGCATATCAGCGGTCAGGGGCCAGTCCTTCTCGCCAGCCAGGGCCAGCCCGAACTTGCCCAAGCTGGTCTTGAGCGCTTCGGCAAAGGCTTTGTCTTCGGGATGCGGGCCGGTGACAAGCGCCAGCTTCGTCCAGCGTTTGACCACCAGTGCCTGCGCCAGCGCATCGGTACGCATTGCGACGGAAGGGATGCTGTGCAGGATATTGGCGCGGCATTGCGTGCCACGAAGCGGCATGTCCTCGGCGCTGGTATTGAAGATCAGCACATCCTTTGCCTCGGGCAGATCCGCCAGCGCCAAGAGG
Source organism: Thioclava sp. GXIMD4215 (assembly GCF_045291555.1). NCBI lineage: Bacteria > Pseudomonadati > Pseudomonadota > Alphaproteobacteria > Rhodobacterales > Paracoccaceae > Thioclava > Thioclava sp. GXIMD4215. The sequence continues at coordinate 155,471 of NZ_CP149517.1, forward strand.
TCTTCCGCCGGAGCGCGCGTCACCAATATCTGTGCCCCCTCGGCCAGAATCTTTTTCGCGGCGGTCAGAAACGGTGCGTCCGGCGGCACACGGGTTTCGTGAAGCTGCCAGTCGATTCCCAGAAATTTTCCTGTCTTTGTAATGTCTTCAAGGCTCAAACGGGCACCTGCGATGCCCAGATCGTCAGGGTCACCGGCAAGATTGGATAAAACGGGGGGTGGCGTGACCTGACGTTCAAGCCAGTCAAGGCGCAGCACCTCGGCCTGCGCCGAAGCACATGCCAACCATGCAACCGCCACGGTTGTTAAAAATTTCATGTCTCTCTCCCTGAGGACACTGCATCTGCTCGGGTGGGCGGATGCAATAGGACTAAGGTCTAGGGCCGGGGGGCGGTGCGCCGTGTTAGCCTGTTTTTTGTCAAGGGAGGAAACCATGATGGCAGGTTTGCACAGGGGCTGTCTGGCCCTGCTTCTTGGGTCGTTTCTGGCCTGTCCCGCGCTGGCGGATGCCTTGGCCGAGGAGCCGGGCGGCGACCTCAATCCGCCCGAGATGAGCCTGGACCGTGTGCTGCGTGATACAGCGCGGGGCGAGGTCACGATGATGAATTGCGCCTCGGGCTATTTCATGACGAAATCCGGCGATCATGCTGCGGCGCGCGAGGTCTTCGGCCTATGTGCCGAGCGTGGTTGGACAGGGGCTATGACGTGGATGAGTGCGCTGGAGGATAATGGTCTGGGCGCCGTGGAAGATCCGGCGGCTGCGGCCGAATGGGACCGGCGCGCGGCTGAGGCGGGCGATCCGGTCGGGCAGTTCAACCGTGGTCTGGATCTGCTGCGCGGTCGGGGAGGTGTGCGCGACATCGCTCAGGGACAGGCGATGATCGACCGTGCGGCGCGGGCGGGCCTGCCACAGGCCCAAGAGCTGCAGGGCGCGCACTATGATTGGCGCGCGGTGACCCCGGATGCCGACGAAGCGCGCTATCTGCCACAGGGATAACAGCCAGAATCGCGACCAAAGTCGTATGCGGCCATTGATATGGATCAACCGTGCCGACCTGCAGCGGACCTACTTTCGAGACGGGTAGAAAGTAGGAGAATGGTCATGAAAACAAGCCTTGTTCTGAGTGCAATACTGGCAGCCGCTTGCGTGCAGGTCGCGCAGGCCGACACTACGGAGCGGATCAAGATCGACGCGGGGCATCAGTTCTTCGAGGCGAATTGCCAGCGGTGCCATTCGGTCGATGCGGATCGGGCAAGCTATGGGCCGCTGCTGGAGAAGGTCGTGGGGCGCAAGGCGGGAAGCTATGGCGATTACCCCTATTCCGACGCTTTAAAACAGGCGAATTTCGTCTGGACGCCAGGGGCGCTGCGGGCTTGGATGGAAGATAATGACGCCTTCATTCCGGGTACGAAAATGCGTCATGTCGGCATTGTCGATCCGACGGTTCAGGACTTTATCGTAACCTATCTGAACAGTCAGTAACCCTCATCAGGGGCATGCGTGACGTCTAAGTAAGACCAATGGACAATATCCGCCCGTGTGCCCCTGTCCAATACTTCGGGAATGTCTGATCCGCCCTCTTTTTCCGAGGCGCGGACAGGACGACAGGGAGGACTACGCAATGAACCGTTTCGTTTTGGCCGCAGTGCTGGCCATTTCCTGCGGCTGGGCTTTGGGAGACGCTCAAGCAGGGGTTACCGAGGAGGATCTTCGCGCGGATCAGCAGACGGTGGGCGATGTGCTCACCAACGGGATGGGGCGCAATTTGCAGCGTTTCAGCCCGCTGGAAACGCTGAACCGTGACAACGTGAAAAACCTCGTTCCGGCTTGGGCATTCAGCCTTGGCGGAGAAAAGCAGCGCGGGCAGGAGAGCCAGCCGATCGTCTATGACGGGGTGATGTATATCACCGGCTCCTATTCGCGCCTTTATGCGATTGATATCCATACCGGAAAAGAGCTGTGGCAATATGATGCCCGCCTTCCCGAGGGCATTCTGCCCTGCTGTGACGTGATCAATCGCGGTGCGGCTATCTATGGCGATAATATCTATTTCGGCACATTGGATGCGCGGATCGTGGCGCTTGACCGGAAAACCGGCGATGTCGTCTGGAACAAGAAAATCGCCAATTACAAAGAGGGTTACAGCTATACCGCCGCGCCGCTGATCGTAAACGGGCTTGTCATCACCGGCAATTCGGGCGGTGAATTCGGGATCGTGGGCGAGGTGCAGGCGCGCGATGCGGAAACCGGCGAGCTGGTCTGGACCCGTCCGGTGATCGAAGGCCATATGGGCACGCTCAATGGCGAACCCTCGACCATGACCGGCGAGCTGAACGCGACCTGGCCGGGCGATATGTGGAAAACCGGTGGCGGGGCAACATGGCTGGGTGGCTCTTATGACGCCGATACCGATACGCTGATCTTCGGCACCGGTAACCCCGCGCCGTGGAACAGCCACCTGCGCAATGCGGGCACCCCAGTTGAGGGCAATAAGGGCGACAACCTCTACGCGGCGTCCCGCCTCGGCATCGACCCCAAGACCGGCGAGATCAAGTGGCACTTCCAGTCCACCCCGCGTGAAGGCTGGGATTTCGACGGTGTGAACGAGGTCGTGGGCTTTGTCGATAAGGATGGCAACAAGCGCTATGCGACTGCCGACCGGAACGGCTTCTTCTACATCCTCAACCGCGAAGACGGCAAATTCGTCGCGGCCTATCCTTTCGTGAAGGATATCTCTTGGGCCAGCGGGATCGATGAGACCGGTCGCCCGATCTATAACGAGCAGAATCGCCCTGGTGCGCCGGATACGGCCTCCGAGGATGGCAAGGGCCAGCAGGTCTTCTCGGTGCCCAGTTTCCTTGGGGGCAAGAACTGGATGCCGATGGCGTATAGCCAGCAGACAGGCCTGTTCTATGTGCCCTCCAACGAATGGGGCATGGATATCTGGAACGAGCCGATTTCCTACAAGAAAGGCGCGGCCTATCTTGGGGCAGGCTTCACCATCAAGCCGCTTTTCGAAAGCTATATCGGTTCGCTGAAAGCGATGGACCCGAATACTGGCGAGGTGAAATGGGAATATAAGAACTCTGCACCGCTCTGGGGCGGGGTGATGTCCACGGCGGGTGGCCTTGTCTTTACTGGCAACCCCGAAGGCGAATTCATGGCCTTCGACGCCGAGACCGGTGACAAGCTTTGGTCCTTCCAGACCGGTTCGGGCATTGTTGGCCAGCCGATCACCTGGGAGCAGGATGGCGAGCAATATGTCTCGGTGATTTCCGGCTGGGGGGGCGCCGTGCCGCTTTGGGGTGGTGAGGTTGCCAAGCGTGTGAACTACCTCAATCAAGGTGGCACCGTCTGGACCTTCCGTCTGCCCAAGCAAATGGCCGACGCCAAATAATCCACGCCTATGCGATGGCTTTCGCCGCGCCCGGGGGCAACCTCGGGCGCGTTTTCATGCGCGACAGGGGAAAAAGCCCGAAAACAGATATGTGCATATATAAACGCTTAGCGTGCTAATTTTGTATATTTAACATTCGGAGGAACACTCCTAGATAAGTCTTCAGAAAGAAACACAGCAGATCGCCCGCTTCATTCAGGGTGCTGACGATTTGCGGATCACTTGGAGATTGATCATGAAAAATATCGTTATTGCCGCAGTTGTCGCCCTTACCGCCAGTGCAGGGATCGCGTCCGCCGAGGGGGCAGGCCATGCCCAACTGGCGCAACAGCTTGGTCTGAACGGGGCCGACTTCACCACCGCCGAGTTGACCTCGATCGACGAGGCCCGCCGCGACGGCGACAACAGCACCGTGAACTACTTCCTCAACCACGATAACCGTGTCGCGGCTCCTGCGCAGGAAGTGTCTGCCGGTAAAGCACAGCTGGCTGCGCAGCTTGGCGTTGACCCGAGCAAATACACGCTGGCCGAGCTGGTGACGGTGGATAGCGATCTGCGTGACCACAACGCACAAGACGCGGCCTTCATCCTGTCGGGCGATGCCCGTCACGAAGTTACGCCGCTGCCGGTTCCCTATTTGGGCCAAGGCCGGGACCAATAAGGCCTTAGGTCCACACGCTGCACATCAGGAGATGTGCATCTCCAGTGAAGAAGGGCGGTCTGCTTGCAGGCCGTCCTTTTTCAGTTTTGCCGTAGCGTCATTTGCGTGGATCGCGGGGCGAGGGTGAATTTCCTCGGCCCTCTATGAAACTGATCGGGCTTTCGGGTGTTGGAACAGTAGCAAAGGCTCTGGCGCAGTTTCGGGTGCGGTTCGGGGCCAAGTCACTGTGCAAGGAGACCCCCCATGAAAGACCATGATGGCGCAACCCAAGGCGCTTGCCCGTTTCGCGGAACCCGTATCGGGGGGGCAATCGGCTCCGAGCCGCAACTGGATCACTGGTGGCCCAACCGGCTGAAAGTGGAGCTTCTGCATCAGAATCCGGTGCAGGCCAACCCGCTTGGACCGGACTATGATTACGCCGAAGCGATCAAGGATCTGGATATTGCCGCGCTCAAGGCCGACCTGCGCGCGCTTTTGCATAGTTCGAAAGACTGGTGGCCTTCGGATTACGGGCATTACGGGCCGCAAATGGTGCGTATGGCGTGGCACTCGGCGGGCACCTATCGCATCGCCGACGGGCGTGGCGGTTCGGCCGAAGGGATGCAGCGTTTCGCGCCGATCAACTCGTGGTGGGACAATGGCAATACCGATAAATCCCGCCGTCTTCTATTGCCGATCAAGCAGAAATATGGGGCAAAACTGAGCTGGGCCGACCTGATGATGCTGGCCGGCACGCTTGCGTTGGAGGATATGGGCCTGCCGATCCAAGGCTTTGCCTTTGGTCGCGTGGATGCGTGGGAAGCAGATCGCGCCACATATTGGGGCCCCGAGGGGTGGAACGGCAAGCGTCCTTCGGAGGTCGGGCAAGGTCCGCTGGAAGGCCATCCGAACCAGATGGTCACCCGTGACCTGCGTTGGGAAGGGGATGTCCGGTCTGATCATTATGATCTCGAAGCGCCGTTGGCCAATGCCAATCAGGCCCTGATCTATGTCGATCCCGAAGGCCCCAATGGCAACGGGAATGCGCAAGACAGCGCCCGCGATATCCGCGAGACCTTTGCCCGCATGGCGATGAATGACGAAGAGACCGTTGCCCTGATTGCGGGCGGGCATGCTTTCGGGAAATCGCACGGGATGGTTAGCGCCGATGAAATCGGTCCTGCGCCGGAAGGGGCGCCGATTCAGGCGCAGGGTCTGGGCTGGCAAAACCCCGAAGGCCTCGGGTTTGCGCAATATACCATGACCAACGGGATCGAGGGCAGCTGGACCCCCGACCCCACGATGTGGGACAATTCCTATCTAGAAAACCTGTTCAAATATGAATGGAAGCAGGAGACATCTCCGGCGGGGGCCGTGCAATGGACCCCCGAAGACCCCGACGCGCCGAAAACGCCTGATGCGCATGTCGAGGGCCAGATGAATCCGCTGATGATGATGACATCGGATCTGGCGCTGAAGGTCGATCCCGAATACCGCAAGATCTGCGAGCGCTTTCTGGCGGATTTCGACTATTTCACCGATTGCTTCTCGAAGGCATGGCACAAGCTGATCCACCGCGATCTGGGGCCGACCTCGCGCTGGCTCGGGCCGGAGATCGGCGGCACGTTCATCTGGCAGGACCCGACGCCCGAGGCAGAGTATCCGCCGATCAGCGAGGCCGATATTGCAGAGCTGAAAAAGACCTGCCTGACGACCGGCCTTCCGCTGCGCGAGCTGATTGCTACGGCATGGGCTTCGGCCTCGACCTATCGCGATACCGACAAACGCGGAGGTGCCAACGGCGCGCGCATCCGCCTTGCGCCACAAAAGGATTGGGCGGTGAACAACCCCGCCCAACTCTCGCGGGTGCTGTCCGCATTGGAACAGGTGAAGTCCGACTTTGACGCCAAGGGGGCGGCCAAGGTTTCGATGGCCGATCTGATTGTTCTGGCAGGTTGTGCGGCCGTTGAAGCTGCGGCCAAGGCGGCGGGGCATGACGTTTGCGTGCCCTTCGTGGCGGGACGCACGGATGCCAGCGACGAATGGACCGATGCCGAGACCTTCGACTGGTTGCTGCCCGTGGTGGACGGGTTCCGCAATTACCGGCATCCGGGCATCCGCTATCAGGTTCCGGCAGAGCAGCTCTTCCTTGATCAGGCCGCAAAACTTGCGCTGACCGCGCCGGAATGGACGGCACTAGCCGGTGGGCTACGGGCGCTTGACCAGAATTATGATGGGTCGGAAACGGGGATCTTCACCAATCGTAAGGGTCAGTTGACCAACGATTATTTCCGCGTGCTGGTATCGATGGACTATGCATGGCACCCGCAGGACGGTGAAGAGATGTTCGATATCCGACCGCGTGCGGGAGAGGGGGCATCCTATACCGCCTCGCGTTGCGATCTGGTTTTTGGCTCCAATAGCGAGCTGCGCCAACTGGCCGAATATTATGCCGCAGATGATGGCGAGGCCTATCTGGTGCGCGATTTCGTGAAAGCCTGGCACAAAGTGATGATGCTTGACCGTTTTGACGTTGCAAAAGAGCGCCGTCGGGCGATGGCGCTATGCTAAGCTTCTGAAGCTTCCGCCATGTTGAAAATGCAGAGGAAACGGGCGCGAGGGTTTCGCGCCCGTTTTCCCTCAGCGGGAGTTAATAACCGCGCTGCATATCGGCCATATCGCCGCAGCGCCCGTCTTTGGCAAACTGGCGGATATTTTCGGCAATGATCCGGCTGCCCGTATCGGGATCGACCTGCGAGGCGATATGCGGCGTGACCGTCACATTGGGATGCGTCCAGAAAGGATGCTCTTCGGGCAGCGGCTCGATAGGGAAGGCATCAAGGATCGCATGGGCAATCTGCCCGTTGTCCAATGCGGCCAGCAGATCGGCCTCGTGCAAGTGATCGCCGCGCCCGCAATTCACCAGACAGGCCCCCTTTGGCAGGGCCTGAAACAGCGAAGCGTCCAGAATATGGCGGGTTTCGGGGGTGAGTGGCAGAAGATTTACTACGATTTCACAATCTTGCAGGAATCTCTTCAGGCCTTCGGGGCCGTGATGGCACGTCACTTGGGCGATATCCTTGGGGCTGCGGGCCCAACCTCTGGTCTCGAAGCCGATCTGCGCCAGCAGCGCTGCCGCCGCTGCACCCAGATTGCCAAGGCCGAGAATGCCGACTTTGCGCTGACCTGCGACCGGCGCCACAATCGGTGTCCATTTTGCCTGCTGCGCGCTGGCCAGCATTTCGGGCATGCCGCGATGGAGATTGAGCACCTGCATCGCCACATATTCCCGCATACGCTGGGTGAGATCCGACCCGATCGTGCGAATGACAGGGATCTGGCGCGGCAGTTCGGGATCTGCGGCAAGATGATCGACCCCCGCGGCCAGCGACACAATCGCCCTCAGGTTTGGCAGGCCAGCCAGAAAGCTGTGGGCAGGTTGCCATACCGCGGCATATTCCACCTGCGCCGCGTCGAACGGCTCATGGCCTGAAATCACCTCGGCCTCGGGCAGAACGGTCTGCAGCCGCGCCACCCATTTGGCACTGGTTTTCGGGCTTGGAAGATAGACGACGATGCTCATAGTAATCCCTGCTGTGGTATTTTCGCCGGATCAGAGCAAGAAAACCGCGCCAAGGCAAGGCGCGGTTTAAGGTGGTTAACGCCAACCCAATGCGGGCGCGACATGGGTCAGAAGGCTTTCAAGCACATGGGTGTTGTAATCAACCCCCAGCATATTGGGCACGGTGAGCAGCAGCGTATCGGCTTCGGCAATCGCCTCGTCCTGCCGCAGCTGGTCAATCAAGCGGTCCGGCTCATCAGCATAGCCCCTGCCGAATACAGAACGGGTCTGGTCGATAATGCCGATCTGGTCCTGATCTTTCGAGCCGTTCCCGAAATACATCCGGTCCTGATCGTTCATCAGCGCAAAGATCGAGCGCGAGACAGAGACCCGTGGCGCATGACTATGGCCGGCCTCTTTCCACGCGGCCCGATAGGCGCGGATCTGCTTGGCTTGCTGGATGTGGAAGGCCTCGCCCGTCTCGTCATCCTTGAGCGTCGAGCTTTGCAGGTTCATCCCCAGTTTCGCAGCCCATTCGGCGGTGGCATTGGAACCCGCCCCCCACCAGATACGGTTGCGCAAGCCCGGACTTTGCGGTTCCAGCCGTAGAAGGCCCGGCGGATTGGGGAACATCGGGCGGGGATTGGGCTGGGCGAAGCCTTCCCCTTCGATTATCTGCAAGAAAACCTGCGTATGACGGCGCGCCATATCGGCAGGGGTCTCGCCTTCGGCGGGCTGATAGCCGAAATGCCGCCAGCCATCAATGACCTGCTCGGGCGATCCGCGCGAGATGCCCAGTTGCAACCTGCCGCCCGCGATCAGGTCGGCACTTCCGGCATCTTCGACCATATAGAGCGGGTTTTCATAGCGCATGTCGATGACGCCGGTGCCGATCTCGATGCTGGTGGTGCGGGCACCGACCGCCGCCAGAAGCGGAAAGGGAGAGGCCAGTTGACGGGCATAGTGGTGCACGCGGAAATAGGCACCATCCAGCCCCATCTGCTCTGCCGCGACAGCCAGATCGATGGATTGCAACAGGACATCCGACGCCGAGCGGACTTGCGAGCCGCGATCGTTCGCCCAATGTCCGAAAGAGAGAAAGCCGATCTTTTTCATACGAGTGATCCTTCCGTTTCCCCTGCATGTAGGCGCGCGCAGGGCGGTGCCGCAAGGTTGCCGGATGTTCTCTCAGGCGCAGCCGATGTGCAAAGCGGGAACTGCGTTTTTTCGCGCCTAGCTGGCCAGACGTTCGGGCGGGGCGAAAAATTCGACATCTCCGGGATCAATCTGGAAGGTGCCGATTTCCGCAGCAAGAGCCTCCGTTTCCGTCCGCAAGGTCGCGATGGCGGCATTGGTTTCTTCGAACATGGCGGCATTTTTCTGTGTGGTCTGATCCAGTTCCAGGGTCGCGCCGGAGATTTCATTGATGCCGATCGTCGTCTCCCGCGTGGCCGTCACGATGCTCTCGATCCGGCTACGGATGTCATGTACACCGCTGACGATATCCGCCAAGGCCGATCCGGTGGAGTTCACCATGGAGACGCCGCGCTGGACATCCGTGCCCGAGGTCGAAATCATGTTGCTGATCTCTTGCGAGGCATCAGCCGAGCGCTGCGCCAACGCCCGCACCTCCGAGGCGACAACCGCAAAACCGCGTCCCGCCTCTCCCGCGCGTGCGGCTTCTACCCCCGCATTGAGCGCCAGCAGATTGGTCTGGAAAGCAATATCGTCAATGACCTGCAAGACGCGTTCGATCTGTGCAGACGAGCTTTCGATACTGTCCATTGCCGCGATTGCATTGACCACGATCTGGTGTCCGCGCTCGGCACGTTCGCTGATATCGCCAATGGTCTTCTGGGCCTCGTCAAGCGCTCGCGACGAGCTGGTGACCGAGGCGGACATCTCTGTCAGGGCCGAAGTCGTCTCTTCCAGAACGGCGGCATTCTTCTCCGACCGGCGCGCCAGATCGGCAGAGGCATCCGCGATTTCCTGCGTCGAGCTTTCGATGCGTTGCGAGGACGCGGAGATGGTCTGCATGGTCATCGAAAGGGCATTGGCGGCCTGATTGCTGGATTGCGCGACACGATGGAAGCTGCCGCGCAACGTATCGGGCATGCGATAGGTGAAATTGCCCTGTGCGAAGCTCCGCATCGAGGTTTCGACCTCGGTCATGCCCTGTTCGACGCAGCTGCCGATCTCGTTCAGGCCCTTGCAGAGTTCGGCCATCAGGCCTGTTTTGCCTTGGAGCGGAATGCGCTTGGTGAAGTCGCCTCTGGCGCAGGCCGTGACAACCTCGTTGATTTCTTCGGCAATCGCTTCATCTTCGGCCTGTTTCGCTGCGGCATGGGCAAGCTGTTGCTCTGCCGCAAGCTTTTCCTGCTCCAGAAGATGCTCGGCATGCTCCCGCTCCGAGAGTTCGCGCATCTGGGTCTCTTTGGCATGGGCCTCTTCCTGTCGCCGCGCGCGCAGGATGCTTTGACGGAAGGCTTCGATGGCGTCGTTGATCCGACCGAATTCGAGAATGGTCGTCTTCGGCATCTCGCTATCCATCTGACCGGTTGCCATCTGGGTCGCCCGTTGCGAGATATGGCCGACTTCCTGCGCCATTTTTGTGGAAATGCGGCGTGCGAGAAGCAGGATCATGCCACAGGCTCCAAACATCGCCACGATATTCAGCGCCAAGAGAACCATTTGATGCCGGACAAACTCTTTTGCAGAGGCCATGATATCCGCAGAAATCCCGTCCTCGAAGGTCTTCAGCATGCCGATACGTTTTGTCGTGGCATCAAAGAACTCCTGCGCGGTCACGCCTTGCGTGCTTCGGGTTTCTGGATAGGCAAAGGCGATGTCGCGCAGTCGCGCGACATCTGTGAATTCGGGGCTGTGTTCCAGCGTGTCCAGCTCGGCGGCTTGTGCCTGAGAAGAAAAATCGCGGAAAAACTCCAGGCCCATATCCTGCTGTGACACCAGTTTGTAAAGCGAGGCCAGTCGGGCCATGTCGAAACTGCCCAAGGCAAAGCCGCCCGCACCAATGGCCCGTTCGATGCCGGCGCGTTCTTTTGTGGCCATGAAAGAGGTCAATGCCCCGAGCTTTTTGGCCAGCTCTGCGCTGATCGCCAGTTTGGAAAGCTGGCCGATGATGTTGATCGCATCCGCATTGATCGTTGTATAATGGCCAAGCGCTTCGGGTATGGGGAGTGTCAGGCTATCGACCTGCGCGCGGATCTTCGCACGTTGCGCGATTTGCGCCTGAAGATTGGCATAGCTTGCCGCCAGACGCGGGGTGAAGGTGCCGGCGAGGCGGTCGCCCATCTGTGTGAACGCTTTAAGGCGTTGATCCGTCTGGCCGCGCTGCGCTGCCAGCTCGTCTTTGAACAGGCTGCCCTTGCTGCTGAGAAAGACGCTCGTCGCGCCCCGTTCCTTTTGCTGCTCGTGCACGAGATTGGACAGGGAGGACGCGAATTCCATGAGGGTGCTCAGGTTTCTGGCTTTCTGGCTGCTGGAAATCCGCTCGAAAATCATGAGTCCGGAAAGCAGGATCACGGCGAGAAGCGGGAGAACAAGCAGGCGCGAGATCTTCTGTTTCAAAGAGACATGGCGTTTCGGAGCTGACATCTGCGGATCACCTTTATTGGAGTGCTGTCAGCATTAGGCGCGATATATTAAAGTCCTCTTTCCCGCGCCGCGTGTATCAAAATGCCTCCGATTGCAGCATATTCCCCCTAAGCATTTGGAATAGAATGCAGCTTCGGGGGCTATTTTTGCTGCATCCGCGAGAGAAGCTAAAATGTAATTTATTATGTGATGCCGGCTTGGATTGCCATATCCGGCCTGTCTTCCGGCAGGGGGGCGCGTGCGACGAGCCAGCAAAGACGGGCCAAGAAGAGGGGCCAAGAAAAAAGCCCCCGTATGACCGGGGGCTTTTGAGATTATTTGATCCCGCCGAAGCAGAGATTCTTGATTTCGAGATAGTCATCGCAGCCGTATTTGGAGCCTTCGCGCCCCTGACCGGATTGCTTGATCCCGCCGAAGGGAGCGATTTCCGAGGAGATGGCACCGGTATTGATGCCCACCATCCCTGTTTCCAGCGCCTCGCCCACGCGCCATGCACGTTTGAGATCGCCGGTGTAGAAATAGCTCGCCAGACCGAATTCGGTGTCATTGGCAAAGGCGACCGCATCGGCTTCGGTGTCGAATTTGACCAGCGGTGCCAAAGGACCGAAGGTCTCTTCCGAGGCTACCTTCATCTCTTGCGTCACCCCTGCCAGCAGCGTCGGCTCGTGGAAGGTGCCGCCCAGATTGGAGCGTTTGCCGCCCGTCAGAACGGTCGCGCCCTTGGACACGGCATCGGCAATGTGATCCTCGACCTTGGCCAGAGCCGCGGTGTTGATCAGCGGGCCGGTGGTGGTGCCTTCGGTGAAGCCATCGCCCAGCGTCAGCGCGCCCATCGCCTTGGCCAGCTTTTCGGCGAAAGCATCATAGACGCCTGCCTGCACATAGATGCGGTTTGCGCAGACGCAGGTCTGACCGTTATTGCGGAACTTGGCGATCATCGCGCCTTGCACCGCCGCATCCAGATCGGCATCGTCGAACACGATGAACGGCGCATTGCCGCCCAGTTCCAGCGAGATCTTCTTGACCGTGTCGGCCCCCTGACGCATCAGGATCTTGCCCACGCGGGTGGAGCCGGTGAAGGTCATTTTGGCGACCTTCGGGCTGTCGCAAAGGGCTTTGCCGATGCCCGACGCATCCAGACCGGTGACGATGTTGAACACACCTGCGGGCACGCCTGCGCGCTCGATCAGCACCGTCAGAGCCAGCGCCGAAAGCGGCGTGAACTCGGAGGGGCGGGCCACCATCGTGCAGCCTGCGGCCAAGGCGGGAGCCAGCTTGCGGGCCAGCATCGCATTGGGGAAGTTCCACGGCGTGATCGCCCCCACAACGCCCACCGGCTGCTTGATCACAACCATGCGGATATCGGTCGCATGGCCCGGAATGAAGTCGCCATAAAGACGTTTGGCTTCTTCCGAGAACCATTCGACATAGGAGGCCCCGTACAGGACTTCGCCGCGGGCTTCGGCCCAGGGCTTGCCCATCTCGGCGGTCAGGATCGTGGCCAGATCATCGGCATTGGCCACCATCAGGTCATACAGCTTGCGCAGAATCGCGCCACGCTCTTTGCCGGTTTTCGCCGCCCAGGCCGCTTTCGCTGCGAAGGCTGCGTCAATCGCGCGTTGGGTGTCCTCGACGGTAAGATCCGGCACTTCGGCCAGTTTCTCGCCGGTCGAGGGGTTGTCGACCGTGAAGGTCTTGGCCGCAGCCACCCATTCGCCATTGATATAGGCGCGCGTCTCCAGCAGAGACGCGTCCTTCAGTTTTGCTGCGAGATCTGCGCGATCAAGCATTGGCCAGTTCCTTGGCGCCTTTCACGGCTTTCACCGCGTCGGTCAGGATGGTCATGGCTTCGTCGAATTGCGCATCCGGAATGGTGATCGGCGCGAGGAAGCGGATGACGTTGCCATAGACGCCACAGGTTAGCAGCAGCAGGCCGCGTTCCAGGGCTGCCAGACGGATCTTGTTGGTCAGCTCGGTTGCGGGGGTGCCGTCATCATTCATGAATTCTGCGGCAACCATGAAGCCCGGGCCACGCACTTCGGTCAGTTCCGGCACGATGGTCTTGAGCTCTTCCAGCTTGGTTTTCAGCTTGTCGCCCAGAAGGTTTGCACGGTCGCAGAGTTTTTCTTCCGCGATCACATCCAGCACGGCATTGGCTGCCGCGATGGCCAGCGGGTTGCCGCCATAGGTGCCACCCAGACCGCCGGGGCCTGCGGCATCCATGATTTCGGCGCGGCCAACGACGCCTGCGATCGGGAAGCCGCCACCCAGCGATTTCGCCATCGTGATCAGGTCCGCGGCCGATTCATGCTGTTCCATCGCGAAGACGGTGCCGGTGCGGGCGAAGCCGGTTTGGACTTCGTCTGCGATCATCACGATGCCATGCTTGTCGCAAAGGGCACGGATGCGGTTGACGAATTCTTTCGGTGCGGGCACGAAACCGCCTTCACCTTGCACGGGCTCCAGCACGATGGCGGCCACGCGGGCCGGATCGACATCGGCTTTGAACAGTTTCTCGATGGCATTCATGCTGTCATCGATCGACACGCCATGTGCTTCATAGGGGTAGGGCGCGTGGAAGACATCGCCCATCAGCGGACCGAAGCCGATTTTGTAGGGCGCGACTTTGCCGGTCATGGCCATGGTCATGAAGGTCCGGCCGTGGAAGCCGCCTTGGAAGGTGATCACAGCCGAGCGGTTGGTGTGAGCGCGTGCAATTTTCACAGCGTTTTCAAGCGCTTCTGCGCCGGTCGTCACGAAGACGGTTTTCTTGGCGAAATCGCCCGGTGCCAGGGCGTTGATGCGCTCTGCCAGACGCACATAGTTCTCGTAGGGGATGACTTGGTGGCAGGTATGGGTGAAGGCATCCAGCTGCGCCTTGACGGCCTCGATGACTTTCGGGTGACGGTGGCCGGTGTTCAGCACGGCGATACCGGAGGCGAAATCCAGCAGACGGTTGCCATCGGCATCCCAGATTTCGGTGTTTTCTGCGCGAACTGCATAGTGGTCGGTCAGAACGCCGACGCCACGGGCGAGGGCGGCTTTGCGGCGGGATTCGATGTCTGCGTTTGCCATGAGGGTGATCCTGTTGAGAAGCAATGATTGGAACCCAGCCTATCGGGATTTGGAAACTTAAAAAGTCTGTTTCTTGTTGCGGGTAAGGTGTTGTATACTCGTCATGAATTTGTAAGGTTTGATCAATGGTGAACACTCACAACACGACTTCTCAGGATAAGGAGCTTGGCCACAGGCTGCGCGTGATTCGAGAGCGTGCGGGGTTGTCGCAGCGCGCCCTTGCCAAAAAGGTGGCGGTGCCCAATTCGACTATCTCCTTGATTGAATCGGGAAAGATGAACCCCTCGGTCGGGGCTTTGCGTAAGATCCTTGACGGGATACCGATCAGCCTTTCGGCTTTTTTCGAATTCCAGCCCGATGCGGAACGGCAGATTTTCTATGAATCCGCCGAGCTGACAGAGATCGGCAAGGGGAAATTGTCGCTGCGCCAGATCGGCGGCACGCTGTTTGGCCGCGCGATGATGATCCTGCAAGAGACCTATGAACCGGGGGCTGATACGGGCCGTGTGATGTATGGCCACGAGGGCGAGGAGGGCGGGATCGTCATTTCGGGCCGTGTCGAGATCACCGTGGGCGAGGAACGCAAGGTGCTCGGGCCGGGGGATGCCTATTACTTCGACAGCCGTCTGCCGCACCGTTTCCGGCAGGTCGGAGCCGAACCCTGCGTCGTCATTAGCGCCTGTACACCGCCAACATTCTGACAGGAGAGGCGTTTTCTCGCCTTGTCGAGCCGCCTCCGCCTTCCATCCGCCGCCGTGGTCGTGCTGGAACCGGCCCATTCCCAGCTGCGGTCGCGCCAGTCGCAAACCTCCCGCCAGTCGCAAAGCGCCTGTTGCTATATACCCGTCCGCGCGCCCCCTGTCGTCAAGGTCCCCTGTCGTCACGGCCCCCTGACCGGAAGATGCGTTGCCTTGGGACACAGAGCGGCACGGGCGGCGGCGGCTCAGGGGCCGTCGCAGATGGGGGCCTGCACCGTGGGCAGCTGTCCGGCCTCGGCCATGAAGGCCCGAAAGCCCAGCCCGTCGAGGAAGATCACGCGGTAATGGGCGTGGCCTGTGGTCCACCACGGGTCGGGTCGGTCGATCTCGGTGATGAAGCGATGCGCGCAGGCCTGACCTGCACTGTAGGCGATGCCCTCGGGCGAGGTGCCCGCAAGCGGCATATGGATATGGCCGAAGACGATATGGCGGATGCCCTGCGGGTGGGCGGCCAACCGCGCCATCACGCGGCCCTCGTCATGCAGGCTGATCTGCCGGAAATGGCCGATGCCGTCGTCCATCGGCGGATGGTGGATGAAGATCGTGGGCGGCAATGGCCCCGCGCCTTGCAGCGCCTCATCCAGAAATTCCATCCGGTCGGCCCCGAAGATCCCGCCGATGACGCCCGCCTCATGGGTATCCAGAAAGATCAGCCGCCCGAAATCCGTGTCCTGCCAGCCCTGCACATAGCCATTTCCGTCCAGCGGATGCTCGGGGAAGGCCGCGATGAAATTCGGCCTATCATCATGATTGCCCAGCATCAGCCGCACGGGGAAGGGCACAGGCGCGAGGATCTCGCGCAGAAGGTCGTAAGCTTGCGCGTCGCCGTGATTGCAGAGATCGCCGGTGATCACCATCAGGTCGGCATCCGCATGGCGGGTCAGGATATCGTCAATCGCCGCGCGCATCTGCGCCTCGGGGTCCACCCTATTGGCCAATTGGCCCGCGGGCATCAGATGGGTGTCGGTCAGCTGGATGATCTTCATGGCTCTGCTTTCAAAGGTCATGCGGGAGGCCAGAGCCCCCCGCATCAGTTGGGTCATTCCATCAGCGCGTTGGTCTGCTCGACGATCTGCTTGAGGCCATCCTCGGGCGAGACCTCGCCACGCATGACGGTGCCGATAATGTCACGCTGGGTGCGCCAGATACGGACCGAGTCCCCACCCGGATAACCCGCCCAAGGCAGCGACTTATCGGCCTGAAGCGAGGCGGTCTTCACATTGGGATGCTCTGCGTAATAGGGCGCGAGATAGGCCTCGCCGGTGGCGTTTTTGTTGGTCGGCAGATAGCCCGTGATACGTACGATCACGTTCTGCGCCTCGGGGCCGGTGATCCATTTGAGATATTTCCACGCGGCCTCCTGCTTCGCCTTATCCTGCGTCAGGATCACCGCCGAATTGCCACCCGTCGGCACGCCGCCCTTTTCCTTGTTATCAAGCGGGAAGGTCGAGGTGGTCAGTGTGAAACGGTCACCCACAAGGCCCTCGATCGTCTGCACATGGGCAGGGGTCGAGACCATGAAGCCCGTCTTGCCCGCACCAAACTGCTGGCGTGCCTGATCCCAGTCGAAGGTGGGCGCATTGGCCTCGACCGCCATCTGACGGATCATCTTCAGCGCGTTCAGGCCGATCTCATTGTCGAAAGCCACCTTGCCGGTTTCCTCATCCACCAGCTTGCCGCCCTGTTCAAAGATCAGCGCCTGCCACAGCCAGTCATCCGGCCAGCCTGCGATATCATAGGCCATGCCCGCCATATCGGGGTGCATCTGGTGGATCTTGGCGCCAAGCGCGATCAGCTCGGGCATGGTGTCGGGCATATGCGCCGGATCGGCGCCTGCCTCTTTCACCAGCTCGGAGTTGATATAGAGGATCGGCGAGGACGCATTGACCGGCAGGCCATATTGCTTGCCATCGATCTGGCCAAGCGCCGCCATATTGGGCGAGTAGTTCTTGTCGAGGAAAGCCTGACCGCCTTCGGCTTCGATGAAGGGCCCCAGATCGGTGATCTGGCCGCGCGGCGCGAGCGTATGGACCAGTTCGGCGGTCAGGTTATAGCCCGAGAAATAGACATCGGGCAGATCGCCGGTGACGGCTGCGCGCAGCACTTGCGCCTGACCGTCGGTATAGTTGGCGGCGGGCGCGAGGAAGTTGATCTTCACATCGGGGTTGTTCTTCTCGAATTCCTCGGCCAGCGGCTGATGGAATTTCGTAAAGCCCGGCATGTTGTAGAGCACATTCAGCGTGACCTCCTGCGCCACGGCGGGAAGCGCCATCAGCAAAGCGGCAGAGGTGGCAAGCCCCGTCAGAACGGTGCGGCGGGTGGGATACATGGGAAAACTCCGGTTCGGTTGGGAGGAAACAGGCTGGGTCATTTGACGCCCGCCATAGTGATGCCCGCGATGAATTGACGGCGGGCAAGGAAGAAACAGGCGACCATGGGCGCGGTGATCAGGCAGGCACCGGCCATGAGCGCACCGTAATTGGTGCCGGTCTCGGCATCGGCAAAGAACAGCATGCCAAGCGGCGGCGGCGCGAGTTCGGTGCGGTTGACCACGATCATCGGCCAGTAGAGGTCGTTCCAATGGGCGACCACGGAAAACACCGCGAAGGCCGCAAGCGAGGGCAGCGAGGCGCGCAGCACCAACCGCCAGCAGATTTCCATTTCGGAGAAGCCATCCAAACGCGCGGCCTCGATGATCTCGTCGGGATAGGAACGGAAGGACTGGTGAAAGAGGAAGATCGCAAAGACCGACAGGAAGAACGGCGCCATCATCGCGAAATAGGTGTTAAGCATCTGCGCTTTGGCCAGCCCCACGAATAAAGGCAGCGCCAGCGCCTGCATCGGCACACAAAGCGCCGCCACAACCACCGACAGCAATATCTTGCGGCCCGGAAAGCGCAGCTTGGCCAGCGCATAGGCACAGGGTACAGCCGTCAACACCTGCACGATCAGGATGCCCGCGCAGACGATCACCCCGTTGAGCATGAACCGCGCCATGGGCACCGAAGTGGCCGCCTGATAGAAATTCTCACCGCCCGAGAAGTCCTTGGGGATCGGCCAGAGCGAGATGTCGAAAATCTCGGAAGGCGAGCGGATCGCGGTCAGCACCATCCAGTAGAAGGGCAGAAGCATCACGACCGCGCCAAGGCCCAGCACCAGATGGGGAAGGTATTTCGAGGCGCGCATCAGTAATGGACCTTCTTTTCAAGGTGGAGCGTCTGGCCAATGGAAAGCACCAGCACGACACAGAGGAAGATCAGCGTCAGCGCCGCCGCATAGCCCGTGTTGGAATAATCAAACCCCTCGAGGTAGAGCGCGTACAGCAGCGTCTCCGACCCCGCGCGGCCCTTGGTCAGCACGGCCACGGTCTCGAACACCTTGAAGGCGGAAATCGAGGTGGTCACCGTGACAAACATCGTGGTCGGGCCCAGCATAGGCCAGGTCACGGTGAGAAACCGGTCGATGGGGGATTTCGCGCCATCCAGACGCGCGGCCTCATGCAGGTCTTTCGGAATGGCGGTCAGCCCTGCCAGAAACAGCACCATATTGAAGCCCACCACCTGCCAGACACCGATCAGCGCCATGGTCGGGATCAGAAGCCACGGGGTGCCAAGAAATTGCACCGCGTCAAAGCCTGCCCAAGTAATCACGGCATTCACGGGGCCAAGCGTCGGATGCAGCAGGAACTGCCAGACGGTGGCCATGGCAACCAGAGTGGCGGTCACGGGCAGGAAATAGGCAACCTCCCAAAGCCCCCGCGTGCGCTTGCGCCCATGCACCAAAAGTGCCACGCCAAGCGCCAGAAAGATGCCGCAAGGAATAACAATCGCCGCATAAAGCACCGTGTTCCAGAAGGCGCGCAGGAAGACCGGATCATGGAAGGCTTTGGTGAAATTCGACAGCCCCACAAACTCCCAGCGGATCGCGCCCAGCTGGTAGTCGGTCAGCGAAAACCCCGCCAAGGTGATCAGCGGCAGGATATAGATCGCCAGCAGCAGCATGACGGCAGGCGCGGCAAACAGCACGCCCTTGTTGAGTTTACGGCGCGGGCGGGCGTAGGCGAGGTCTAGGGCGCTCATGCCACCACCTGCTGCCGTAGGCGCGGGGTCAGGCGCTGGCCATCCGCGCCAAAGACATGCAGCGCCTCGGGCGCAAAGCCCAGATGCACATGCCCCAAGGGCCGCGGCAAAGAGGCGCTTTGGCGCAGGGTCATCGAGAGCGTCTCGTCGGCCAGCAGGCAGCAGGTGACATAGCGGTCGGCACCATGGGTCTCGATCCGTGTGACGCGCGCAGACAGCCCCGTGGCCGCCAGATGGATATCCTCGGAACGCAGGCCCAGCGTCACCGGCCCTGCCTGACGGACACGCATGTCCATAACCTCGCCCAGCAGGCGCAAGCGGCCATCGGCCAGGCTTTCGGCGGGCAGAAGGTTGATGGTGGGCGCACCGATAAACCGCGCCAAGACGTTTATGCAGGGCGGCGAGTTCGTCACGCATATGGGCGCGCAGCTTCGCATCAAGGTTCGACAGCGGCTCGTCCATCAGGAAGGCGGCAGGCTGGCGCACCAAAGCCCGCGCAAGCGCCACCCGCTGGCGTTGCCCGCCCGAAAGCTGCGCCGGTTTACGGTCCAAAAGCGCCGAGATCTGCAGCACCTCGGCGGCCTGTTCCACAGCATGGTCGATCTCGCGCAGCACAGCGCGGTTGGCGGTCAGACGCCCGATCAGCGGCAGGCGGTCGATCAGCCGCAGCTTGCGCATCCGTAAGGGCGTTGCGATATTCTGGCGCACCGACATATGCGGATAAAGCGCATAGGACTGGAAGACCATCGCCAGATTGCGGTCGGTCGGATCGGTGCCGGTGACATCGGCGCCATTGATCGCGACGCGCCCCTGATCGGCGGTTTCAAGCCCCGCGATAATCCGCAGAAGCGTCGATTTCCCACAGCCCGACATCCCCACCAGCGACAGGAACTCGCCCGCCTGAATGTCGAGGTCGATCCCCTTCAGCACCTTCGTTGTGCCAAATCCCTTGCCGATATTCGTCAGCGTGACGGATTGGGAGGTCATGTCATGTTTCTTTAACTCTGCTTGGGCCAGCAGATGGCGAGCCAAAGTGACAATCATGCTTAGGTTTTGTGAAAGATTTCCGACAAGCGGGCGGGGTTCGCGCGGCGGGGGATGGTTTGCGCGATGCTCGCAATTTTGGCGCGAGCGGTGCTTTTGCCACAGGCGCGCAAACTTGACCGAAGGCGGCAGGGGCGGGCCGACGATTGTCATATGCGGTCAAGTCTTGGCGGGGCAGGATGGGGTAATCTGTAACAGACGCTTACCGGAGGCCCTATGCCCAGCTACCGCCATATGATCGGATCCGAAACCTTCCGCTTCGACAGCCTGACCGCGCTTCTGGCGGCGGCCAGCCCGCAACGCTCGGGGGATGAGCTGGCAGGGGTGGCCGCCGAAAGCGAGATCGCGCGGGTGGCGGCGCAGATGGCGCTGGCCGATCTGCCGCTGACCGAATTTCTGGCCGAACAGCTTGTGCCCTATGAGGAGGACGAGGTCACCCGTCTGATCTGCGACAGCCATGACCGCGCAGCCTTCGCGTCGGTGGCGCATATGACGGTGGGCCAGTTCCGCGACTGGCTACTGTCGAACGAGGCCGATAGCGCGGCGCTGAAGGCGCTGGCGCGCGGGCTGACGCCCGAGATGGTGGCCGCCGTGTCAAAGTTGATGCGCAACCGCGACCTGATTTCTGTGGCCCGCAAGATCGAGGTGATTACCGCTTTCCGCACCACAATGGGTCTGGCTGGCACGGTCTCAAGCCGCCTGCAACCCAACCATCCGACCGATGATCCGGCGGGTGTTGCGGCCAGCATCATCGACGGGCTGCTTTATGGCATTGGCGATGCGATGATCGGCATCAACCCCGCCACCGATAACGTGCCGCAGGCGATGGCGCTGATCCATCTGCTCGATGAGCTGCGCGAGCGTCACGCGATCCCCACGCAAAGCTGCGTGCTGACCCATGTGACCAATTCCATCGAGATCATCAATCGCGGCGCGCCTCTGGATCTGGTCTTCCAGTCGATTGCGGGCACGGAAAAGGCCAATCGTGGCTTTGGTGTCGATCTGGCGGTGCTGGCCGAGGCGCAGGATGCGGCGCTTTCGCTGAAGCGCGGCACCATGGGCCAGAACGTGATGTATTTCGAGACGGGGCAGGGGGCGGCCCTATCCGCCGATGCGCATTTCGGCATGGACCAGCAGACGGTGGAAACCCGCGCCTATGCTGTGGCGCGCGCCTTTGATCCGCTTCTGGTGAATACGGTCGTGGGCTTTATCGGGCCGGAATATCTGTTTGACGGCAAGCAGATCACCCGCGCGGGGCTTGAGGACCATTTCTGCGCCAAGCTGATGGGCGTGCCGATGGGGTGCGACGTGTGCTACACCAACCACTCGCATGCCGATCAGGATGATATGGACGGGTTGCTGACGCTTCTGTCCGATGCAGGCTGCCGCTATTTCATCGGCGTGCCGGGGGCGGATGATATCATGCTGAATTACCAGTCGCTGTCCTATCACGACATCCTCTACTTGCGCGAAAGTTTCGGCCTGAGCGCTGCGCCCGAATTCGAAAGCTGGCTAGAGGCGCAGGGTATCATCGACAGGGCGGGCCGGATTGCATCCACCCCCAACCGGCTGCTGGCGGAGATGACCCGTCCGGCCCTGAGCGCGTGAGGTAGGCCCATGAGCGATGATCTGACCCGCGACCCCTTTGCCCGCCTTCGCCAAGCCACCCCCGCCCGTATCGGGCTGGGGCGGTCGGGCGCGGGGCTGCCGACCTCTGCGCTGGCGTCTTTCCGGCTGGATGCGGCGCGTGCCCGCGATGCGGTCCATGCGCCTTTGGATGTGGGCGCCCTGCAGGACGAGCTTTCCGGCTTTGACACGCTGGCGCTGGCCTCGGCTGCGGCCGACCGGTCTGTCTATCTGCGTCGCCCCGATCTGGGGCGCAAACTGTCCGACGAAAGCCGCAGCGCCTTGCGGAGGGGCGGCTATGATCTGGCCTTTGTGATCTGTGACGGGCTGTCATCGGCGGCCGTGCAGGCCCATGCGGGCGCGACCTTGCGGGCCGCGCATGAGGCGCTTTCGGATCTGTCGATTGCGCCTGTGGCGATTGTCACCCAAGGCCGCGTGGCCGTGGGCGACGAGATCGGGCAGGGCTTGGGCGCCCGCATGGTGGCCGTGCTGATTGGCGAGCGTCCGGGGCTGACCGTGGCCGATAGCCTTGGCATCTACCTTACCCATAACCCGCAGCCCGGTTGCCCCGATAGCGACCGGAACTGCCTGTCGAATATCCATCTCAGTGGGGGGCAGACGCCGGTTCAGGCGGCCTCCAAACTGGCATGGCTGGTGCGCGAGGCGCGCCGACGGGGCCTGACCGGCACCAAGCTGAAGGAAGAAGCCCCCAGTCTGGCGGCTTCCGAGATCATGCCACTACCAGAACGACCAAAGGACTAAGGCCCGAACGGGTCCATAATAACCAAACAGGGAAAACATCATGTCAACTGGCAAAGCAGGGCTGTCAAAAAGCCTCAACGCCTTCCATCTCTGGGGCCTCGCCGTCGGCCTCGTGATCTCGGGCGAATATTTCGGCTGGAGCTATGGCTGGGAAAGCGCGGGCACGCTGGGCTTTCTGATCACCACGATCATCGTAGCGGCCATGTATACCGCCTTCATCTTCAGTTTTACCGAACTGACCACCGCGATCCCGCGCGCAGGCGGGCCGTTTGCCTATGCCAACCGCGCCTTCGGTCCCACGGGCGGGGCCATCGCGGGCTTTGCCACGCTGATCGAATTTCTCTTTGCCCCGCCCGCTATCGCGCTGGCGATCGGCTCCTATCTCAATGTGCAGTTTCCGGCGCTGGACCCGAAACTGGCCGCCGTTTGCGCCTATGTCATCTTTATCGCGCTCAATATCGCGGGGGTGAAGATCGCCGCGACTTTCGAGTTGCTGGTGACGCTGCTGGCGGTGTTCGAGCTGCTGGTCTTCATGGGGGTCGTTGCGCCCGCGTTCTCGGTGACCAATTTCGCAGCCAACGGCTGGGCTGGCGCCAGCGCGTTCTCGCCCGTGGCGATTGGTGGGATCTTTGCCGCGATCCCCTTTGCGATCTGGTTCTTCCTTGCCATTGAAGGCGTCGCTATGGCCGCCGAAGAGGCCAAAGACCCGCGCCGCACCGTACCGAAAGCCTATATCGCAGGCATCCTGACGCTGGTCTTCCTTGCCTTCGGCGTAATGATCATGGCGGGCGGCTCGGGCGACTGGTCGCAGCTGTCCAACCTCAACGACCCGCTGCCGCAGGCGATGATCCGCGTGGTGGGTGAAGGCAGCGGCTGGACCCATATGCTGGTCTGGCTGGGGCTTTTCGGTCTGATCGCGTCCTTCCACGGCATCATCATGGGCTATGCCCGCCAGATGTTCGCCCTGTCGCGCGCCGGTCTGCTGCCCGAGGTCTTCTCGAAGGTCCATCCGCGCTTCCATACGCCGCATGTGGCCACCATTGCAGGCGGGATCGTGGGCATCGTCGCGATCTATTCCGACAGCCTGATCTCGGTTGCGGGCATGTCGCTGACCGCCACCATCGTGACGATGGCCGTCTTTGGCGCGCTGGTGATGTATATCATGTCGATGGCCGCGCTGTTCCGTCTGCGCAAGACCGAACCCGATCTGGACCGCCCGTGGAAAGCCCCCCTGTTCCCGATCCTGCCGGCCATCGCGCTGGGGCTGGCCTGCCTCGCGATGCTGGCGATGATCATCTATAACTTCGAGATCTTCGTGATCTTCGCGGTTCTGATGATCCTCGGCACGACCACCGCCGCCCTGCTGCGCCGCAAGGAAACGGCCACGGCTACGGCGGGCGAATAAGCCGCCCTTGCAACGTCCGGACCGGAAAGATTGCCGCTTGCCCAAGATTTGGGCGAGCGGTTTAACTTTTGGACTTTAGTCGTATTTCGGCCTTGTAGATAAGGTGTGGGCGCATGGCCGTGATTGCGCTAGCCTGAGCCAAGGTTCATTCCGTCCGCGATATGGAGGGATTCAGATGCAGGCTCCGACACCTCAGGTTTTGGCCGCAGCGGCCACCGGAATCGACAGGTTTATCCGCCGTTACAAGCTTTGCCCCGACAGTTTTTTCGGCACATTGGGCTTTGCGCCGGAAACGGCGAGCCAGCCGATGAGCCGGATGGATCTGGACCTTTACTGCCGCATGATGGAACTGGGGGCCGAACGGTCGGGGGATGTGAATTTCGGACTGGCCTATGGGCAGGCGTTCACGCCGGAAATGCTGGGGCTGATCGGCTATATCGCCATAAATTCGCCGGATCTGGGCACGGCGGCGCAAAATCTTGCGACCTATTTCCCGTGGCACCAGCAAGGCACCGTGACCGGCTGTCGCCAGCAGGGCGGGCTGACATGGATGAGCTATCGCATCGCGCCGGAGCGTGTGCATCTGCGCGATCAGGATGCGCTGGTCACGCTGGGCATGTTCTCTAACGTTCTGCGTCATGCGGCGGGGGCGGACTGGACGCCCGAACTGATCGAACTGGAACAACCCGAAACCGGCTCGCGTCAGGAAATAGAGGCTGCATTCGGCGCGCCGGTGCGCTTTGGCCGCCCCGCCAATGCGCTGGTTTTCCGCAGCGAAGACGGTGTGCGTGCCATGCCGGGGGCCGATGCCACCCTGCAGCAGCTTTTGCTGTGCAATCTGCGCGCCCTCAGCCTGCGCGAGAATGGCCCCAGCCTGACCGAGGAGGTGGCCGAGGTGATCCGCCTGCATCTGCGTGATGCGGAACTGGATCTTGACCGCCTGTCGGACCGGATGGGCCTGCCGCGCTGGACCTTGCAGCGCCGTCTGCAAGAATGTGGCACCAGTTTCGCGCGTCTGGTCGAAGAGACCCGCCGCGAACAGGCCTGCCGCTATCTGGAAGGGTCGCGCCTGTCGATCTCGCATATCGCGGCAGAGCTGGGCTATTCCGAACCCAGCGCCTTTGTCCGTGTGTTCCGCCGCTGGGAGAACACGTCGCCGTCGCACTATCGCAAGGCCTTCAACGCGTTGCGCCACTGATCTTCCGCGCCCCGCGCGCAAGAACGGATCGCCCTTCCGGCGCGCTGTTTTTTGGGGCAGATCGTCTGTTATCACGCAAAAGCGCAATCGCCCGCTTTATCTTCGCCCCCAGCAGGGTTACATGGGGGCAAACATAAGGGAGAAGGTCATGGCCGACGATCTGATCAACAGCTTCATGAATGTGCCGGACGATAATGGCCGGTTCGGGATCTATGGCGGGCGTTTCGTCTCGGAAACGCTGATGCCGCTGATCCTCGATCTGGAGGCGGAATACGAGCGCGCCAAAGTCGACCCGACCTTCTGGGCCGAGATGGACGATCTGTGGAAGCATTATGTCGGTCGCCCCTCGCCGTTATATTACGCGCCCCGCATGACCGAAGAGCTGGGCGGTGCCAAGATCTACCTCAAGCGCGACGAGCTCAACCATACCGGCGCGCATAAGATCAATAACGTGATCGGCCAGATCCTGCTGGCCAAGCGCATGGGCAAGACCCGTATTATCGCGGAAACCGGCGCGGGGCAGCATGGTGTGGCAACGGCCACGGTTTGTGCCAAATTCGGTCTGAAATGCGTGGTCTATATGGGCGCGACCGATGTCGAGCGTCAGGCACCCAACGTCTTCCGCATGCGTCTTCTGGGGGCCGAAGTGGTGCCCGCGACCTCCGGTCGTGCCACGCTGAAAGATGCCATGAACGAAGCGCTGCGCGATTGGGTGACCAATGTGCGCGACACGTTCTACTGCATCGGCACGGCGGCTGGCCCGCATCCCTACCCGATGATCGTGCGCGATTTCCAGTCGATCATCGGCAAGGAGGTGCGCTGGCAACTGGCCGAGCAGGAAGGCGAGGGCCGTCTGCCCGATACGCTGGTGGCGGCCCTTGGCGGCGGGTCGAATGCGATGGGGCTGTTCTATCCGTTCCTGAACGACAAATCGGTGAATATCATCGGCGTCGAGGCGGGCGGGCACGGTGTGAACGAGAAGATGGAGCATTGCGCCTCGCTGACCGGCGGGCGTCCGGGGGTGCTGCATGGCAACCGCACCTATCTTCTGCAAGATGCCGATGGCCAGATCCTTGAGGGCCATTCGATCTCGGCGGGTCTCGACTATCCCGGTATCGGGCCGGAACATGCCTGGTTGCATGATACGGGCCGTGCGAACTATGTCTCGATCACCGATAAAGAGGCGCTGGAGGCGTTCCAGTTCTCCTGCCGTACCGAAGGCATCATTCCTGCGCTCGAGCCCAGCCATGCGCTGGCGCATGTCATGAAGATCGCGCCGACCCTGCCCAAAGACCATATCATCGTGATGAATATGTGCGGGCGCGGCGACAAGGATATCTTCGCGGTCGCCAAGCATCTGGGGTTCGATATCCAGACCGAACGCTAAGTCCGGACAGAGCATGCCCGAAGCCATGAGACCGGCTTCGGGCTTTTTCCTGCGCTGGCATGGTGCGCCTCTGCAGGGCGGGGCCTTGGCGCATGGCGCGACGGTATGGCCGCACGTCAGTCTTTCTTTTTCTTCTTTTTCAGTAGCTTCGTCGGATCGGCTGCGGTGGCCTTCGCAAGGCTGTCAGGGTCGAGCGCCGTCAGTTGCCGCAGCCAGATGTTGAGTTGCGACGAGATCTCGGCCAGCGCGGGCAGTCGCGGGTCTTCGGTGGCATGGGCGGCAAAGGCCTCGGCCAGAGGTTCGAACGTCTTGCGCTGGCGCTCGATCATCAGCTTGCGCAGCAGGGCCCAGGGATCCGCATCCGCCACATAGAAATCCTTCCGGCTGCCGGGGCTGCGGGCCTGCTGGACCAAGCCGATTTCCCGCAGCTCTTTCAGGGCGGTCGAGACATTCGAGCGCGAAATGCCCAGAAGGGTGACCAGATCATCTGCCGAGGGGTTCTGTGCCGCGCGCCAGATTGCCCCCAGACACATCGCGGCAGGTCGGCTCAGGCCAAGCTGTGCGGCATTGTCTGACAGGATGCGCGAAAGCGGGGGAAGGGAGGTCATGCGGGGTTCCAGTTAGTGAAGGCCGAAAGGAGCCCTGCGCGCAGGGCATGGTCTGCCGCGCCCTCGGTCGCGGCGGCCCCCTGTTGTGCCAGAGCATGGGTGAGTGCCTGCGCGAAAGGCCCGAAGGTCAATACGCGTTGGCCCAGCCACCACGGGCGGGTGTCCGAAAGCTCGGCCCCGATCAGGCTGCCCAGAAGGGCCTGACGGGACAGGGCGGGGGTGGCCAGAGCGCGCATCAGCCGTTCGGGACGGGCGCGGGTTTCGGACAGGGCGGCGTCGAATTCGGCGTCAGGGGGCAGCGGCGCGCCGCCACCGAATGCCGCAAACAGCCGCCCCGTGGCGCTGCGGGTGACCGAGACCACCTCTTCGGCAGAAATCTGTGCCCATAACGTGGTCTCGCCGGTCATGGCGATGACCCCGTCGAATTGCGGCTGTGCCTTCAGAAGCCCTGCGATCAGGGCCACTTCGCGCGGGTGGGCGGTGACGGGGGGATGGTTTTGTACCAGCTTCGGCAGAAGCCGGATCTGCTGGGCCGGACCCTCCGTGGTGGCGGTGGCCTTGCAGGGAATGTGGCGTGCAGGCCCATCTGCTGCCGCCAGCACAGCCCGTTCGGCACCGGTGGTGGCAAGTTCGCGCGCCATGAGGGTCTGCGCATCCGCGCCTTCCAGCGCAATGTGACGCGGGGAATCGGCCTGTTCGTCCCAGAGAAAAAGTCGGGCGCCATCCACGGCGCCCGCCAGCCATGTTGTCATCCTGTCCTCCATTATCCAGCCCTAGAAATCATGTGCCGGACGCGGGGGCAAGGGATTAGTCCTGTGTCAGACAGTCGCTGAGGGTCTTGGTCAGCCCCGACAGCAGCGTCGCGTAAAGATCGGGACCGTAGTCGAGCGTGCTCCCCGACGGGTCCAGCGCGCCGCCAAGTTTGACCTCCGTGCCCTCCAGCAGGATCTTGATCTGTTTGGGGTCGTGCTGGGCCTCGGGGAAGGCGCAGATGACGTGATCGGCCCCGAGCGCCTGATGCAAGTCTTCCAGATGTGCCGCACCGGGCGCTGCGGCATCGCCCGCGCTGACGCTGCCGGCGATCTCCAGTCCGTAATGGTCGGCCAGATAGCCATAGGCGGCGTGGAAGACGACGAAGGGTTTGCCTTGCGCCGGGGCAAGCTGTTTTGCCAGACCGGCATCAAGATCCTTGATCCTGGCAATCGCGGCATCGGCATTGGCGGCATAGGTGTCCGCATGTTCGGGGTCTTTTTCGGCCAGTGCCTTGGCAATCACCTGCAGCCAGATTTCGGCGTTTTGCGGATTGAGCCATGCATGCGGATCAAGGCCGTCATGGTGGTGATGTTCGTCATGATCCTCGTGGTCATGCCCGTCGTCATGGTCCTCGTGATCATGATCGCTATCGGCGTGCGCCTCGTGGTCATGATCATGCCCGTCCTCATCCTCCACCAGTTCCGGCGTGTGGAAATCCTGCCGGATCGTGCCGTCGGCATGCAGCAGCGAAATCGCGGTCGAGTTGTTGAGCGTATCGATCGCGCGATCAAGCCACGGCGTCAGCTCCGGTCCGATCCAGAACACAAGATCGGCATCTTGCAGGCTGCGGGCCTGACTGGGGCGCAGCTGGAAGCTATGCGGGTCGGCCCCTTTATCCAGAAGCACCTTCGCATCCCCGAGGTTGCCCATCACCTGTTGGACCAAGGATTGCACGACCGGCGTGCCGGTGACGACGCTGGGAATGTCGGCTTGTGCCAAGGCGGGCAGGGCGGCAAATGCACCGATGGTCGCGGCCAGACGAAGCGGCAGACGGGACATGTGGTTTCCTTTCGGGACGAACTTGTTTTCAAATGTGCTTTTGTTTATGTAATAGAATAACAAGTCAAGCAGAATTGTGATGCTATAACATGCCGCAGGTTTCAAAAGAGAGCGTCAGTGCCTTCGAGGCGCATGATCACACCCATTGCGCGGGCCATGCGATGTCGCGCGCCGAAGGCGTGATCGCGGCGCAAAAGCTGCGGCTGACGCCGGTGCGCCGCCGCGTGCTGGAGATCCTGCTTGAGGAACATCGCGCGATGGGGGCCTATGAGGTGCTCGAACGGCTGGCGGAGGAGGGCTTTGGCAAACAGCCCCCCGTGGCCTATCGCGCGCTGGATTTTCTGGTCGATTGCGGGCTGGTGCACCGGATCCGCAGGCTGAACGCCTTTATCGCCTGTCTGCATGCGGGCGAGGACCATGCGCCGGTTTTCCTGATCTGCGAGACGTGCGATGCCGTGGCCGAAGCGCCCGGAGCCGCAGTGCGCGCCGAACTGGACAAATCCGCGCTGGGGGTGGGTTTCAGGGTGGATCGCGCCAGCATCGAAGCCGTGGGCCTTTGCCCGCGCTGTGCGCAAAAGCCCGAGAAAGAGACCACGAAAGATGTCTGACAGCCTGCTTTCGGCGCAGAATCTCGGTGTGAAACACGGCGATGATTTCGTTCTGCATTCGGTTCATTTCGACATCCGGCCCAAAGAGATCGTGACGGTTGTCGGGCCGAACGGGTCGGGGAAGTCGACGCTGATCAAGGCCCTGATCGGGCTGGAAACATTGGCGACGGGGCGCGTTCAGAAAGCGGCCGGTCTGGTGATCGGCTACGTGCCGCAAAAGCTGCATATCGATGCGACGCTACCGCTGAGTGTGCGGCGCTTCCTGTCCCTGCCCAAGCGGGTCAGCGATGCGGCGGCGCGGGCCGTTTTGGCGCGTGTCGGGGTTGAGGGAATCGAGTCCCGCCCGCTGTCGGGGCTATCCGGCGGGCAGTTGCAGCGCGTGCTTCTGGCGCGCGCGCTTCTGGCCAAGCCGGATGTGCTGATTCTGGACGAGCCGACACAGGGGTTGGACCAGCCGGGTACGGCGGCCTTCTATCTGCTGATCGAGGAGGTGCGTGCCGAAACCGGCTGTGCGGTTCTGATGGTCAGCCACGATCTGCATGTGGTGATGTCCTCGTCGGATCGGGTGATCTGCCTGAACGGTCATATCTGCTGCGAGGGCACCCCCGCGATTGTGTCCGAGGCACCGGAATACCGGGCGTTGTTCGGTATCGGGACGGGCGGTGCCTTTGCGCTTTACCAGCACCATCACGACCATAGCCACGATCCGCAAAGCGGAGCCTGCCTTGCCCATGATCACGGCGCAAGCTCAACCAAGGATACTGCACCGTTATGATGGCGCTTTTCGATGATTTCCTTCTGCGCTCGCTGCTGGCGGGGGTGGGGCTGTGTCTGGCCACCGGTCCTTTGGGGGCCTTCGTGGTCTGGCGGCGTATGGCCTATTTCGGGGATGCGACCTCGCATGCGGCCATTCTGGGCGTTGCAATCAGTCTGGGCTTCGGGGTTTCGGTCTATGCCGGAACGTTGGGGGTGGCGCTGCTGATGGCGCTGACCGTGGCGCATCTGTCCGGTCGCGGATATGCGGCGGATACCGTGCTGGGCGTGCTGGCCCATGCGGCGCTGGCCATCGGTCTGGTGGCGGCTTCGTTTATCGGCGGGCTGCGGGTGGATCTTTCCGCATGGCTTTTCGGGGATATTCTGGCCGTGTCGCGCATGGATCTTGCGATCATCTGGCTTGGTGGGCTGGTTGTGCTGGCGCTTCTGGTCTGGCGCTGGCAGAATCTGCTGACCGCGACCGTCAGCGAGGCGCTGGCGAAATCTGCCGGAATCGACGGGCGGCGCGAACAGCTTGTGCTGACGGTGGCGCTGGCGCTGACGGTGGCCGTGGCAATCAAGATCGTCGGAGCCTTGCTGATTGCGGCGCTGTTGATCGTCCCTGCGGCGGCGGCGCGTCAGGTGGCGCGCAGTCCCGAGGCGATGGCGGTTAGTGCCACGCTGATCGGAATGGCTTCGGTGGCGGCGGGTATTTTCGGCTCGCTACGCTGGGACACGCCTGCGGGGCCGTCGATCGTGGTGGGAAGTGCTCTTATTTTCGTGATGCTCCTGCTTTTCCGCAGGCGTCACTGAGTCGTTTTGCAGGCATGCCATGCCGGATCGGGGCCCGCTCCCGCTCTCGCTCCCGCACTGGCTTCCGGCCCGTAAGACAGGCGCCGGGCGCAGGGCAAATCTGATTACGCAGACCTCGGGCATAAGGTTCCGTGATTCGCGGAAAAATTCTGATTTTCATGGACCTATGCAATTTACTGAAGCTGTTTGCCCCCATGTATAAAGGGCGCTGTTGCCATAAAGCTTAAAAAACCGTGCCAAAGTGCAACACATATCACAGTCACGCGCGCAAAGCTTGAGATTCCCCCTTTGCAATTTCGTGAGCCTGTGTAATCGTCGCGTTCGATGCTGCATGTTTGGCGGCACTCTACGGTAATGACGGAGATTACTATGAAAAAACTCGCTACCCTCGCACTCGTCGCCGGTCTCTCGGCTTCGTCCGCTTTCGCAGGCGGTTACACCGCACCGGTCGTTGAGCCGGAGCCGGTCGTCGTCGAGCAAGGCTCGTCCTCGAACGCAGCGATCCTGATCCCGGTTCTGCTGCTGGTCGGTATCGCAGTTGCTGCGGCTGACTAATCAGTCTGACTGATTTCATGGGAAAAGCCGGAAAGCGATGCTTTCCGGCTTTTTTCATGCGCCTAAGACCGTTGTGTCCGCATTCTGTGCCTTTCCCGATTGCAACTGTTATCCGCCCGGACATAACCTAGAATTGCAAGGCACATCTCGTTGCGGGTCGATCCCCGTCGAGAGCCAGGGGGAGGATTGTTTTGGGAAAAGTCATTACGGTTGCTCAACAAAAAGGTGGTGCGGGTAAGACCACCGTCGCGGTCAATCTGGCCATAGGCTTGGTGCGGGCAGGCTATAGTGTCGCGCTTCTCGACACCGATCCGCAGGGGTCTTTAGGCCGCTGGTTCATGACGCGGCGCGACGCGCTGGACGATCCGGGGGTCGGATTTGGCACCTCGTCGTCCTGGGGCGTCAGCTATGAATGTGAAAAGCTGAAACGCGATTTCGATGTGGTGATCGTCGATACGCCGCCCAAAGTGGATAGCGATCTGCGTCCGGCCCTGCGTGAAGCCGACGAGATCATCGTTCCGGTGGCAGGCAGCCATGTCGATCTCTGGGCCACCGAAGGGGTCCTTGATCTGGCGCGGCGCTGTAACAAAAGCCCGCGCATCCTTCTCAATCGCGTCAAAAGCAACACGCGTCTAGGGCAGGAAGTGGCGCAGGCTGCGGCAGAGCTCGAGGCGCAACTGATGACCTCCACGCTGGCCAATCGCGTGGTCTATGCCGAAACACTCGGGCAGGGGCTGTCTGTCGTGGAAGCCAAGCGCAGTCCCGCATGGGATGAGATTGCCGCCCTGCTGGAAGAGCTCAATATAGCGTCCTGATCTTGTGGCGCATGATCCAGAGCCCGGTTTTCAGAAGCGCCAGACGGTCGCGCATCCAGGCGCGGGCATAGCGATGCCGGCGCATTGTGCGGTGGTCGGGGCTGCTGATGCTGGCCTCCAGCCCCAAGGCCCGTGCAATCAGTCTGGCGCGAAAGCCGTGATAGCGGTCGGTGACAAGGATCACGCCCCCCTGTGCCAGATCGGGGCAGAGGGCTTTGGCATTGGTGATATTCTGGATCGTATCGGTCGAGCGGTCCTCCAGCACCAGACGGTCTGGCGCAACGCCGTGCCGGATCAGGATCCGTGCCATGACTTCGGCCTCGCTCGGGGCGTGGCGGCCAAGCCCGCCACAGCAGATGATCCGCTGGGCCTGCCCCGCCTGCCAAAGCGTCAGCGCCTGCATGACCCGCCGGTGCAGGGCGGGAGAGGCTTGCCCGTCGGGCCAGACGGCAGCGCCGAGAATCAGGATCGTTATCGGGCTCATAAGGCGCATCTAGGGGGCGGGCCGGTTGAAATCCAGTCCTAGAATTCGAACCATAGTCCCAGTTTCACGCGCGGCTGCCGTTCCGCTTCTAGCGGGGCGGAGACGCCCAGTTGCAACTGCGCCCACGCGAACTCCTTGACGACAGAGGCGGTGAGGCTGCGGGACAGGCCGTCATTATCGGGTTTGTAAAGCTGTAACTGGGTAAAGACCATCAGGTCCTCGCGCAGATGCAGGCCCGCCGTCAGGTCCAGTTTGGTGAAGCTTTTGCTGGGCAGGTGGCTCGGGTCCGGCAGGGTCATCGGGTCGATGCCCTCTGCCGCCGGATCATAGCGCACGCTTTGCGGTGCCTGCAGGTGGCGCAGTTCGGCGCTCAGCCAGCCCGGCCTGTGCCAGAGCGGGTCTTGCACGGACATGCCCCAATTCGCGCCCAGCCCGTACATGGAGACACTCTCTCCATCCAGTTTGCGGGTTCCGACCCAGCCGGTCATGGTCAGCTTCTGCGACCATGTGTCGGGAAAAACCGGCGTCTGCCAGCCGATCCAGTAGTCTTCGGACCGGTCGCCCCGCCCGAGATCGACAATCAGGGTGCTCCGTGCCGAAAGCCCGTATTCGGCATAGAGGCTGGTCCATGTCTCGGTCTCCTGTCCGGTCTCCTGACCGAAAGACAGGAAAGCGGTGCCTTTCTCACGCATCCACGGTCCGGCCCCGACAGGGGTGGCCAGACACAGGCAGAGCATGACCAGAGCGAAAGGGCGCATCGCGGCCTCCTTGAGCGGAGGCCCAGTGTCTCACAGCCCCTCCTGCCGACCAAGGAATTTCTTCTTAGGGTTGTGGCCCGGTCAGATCATCCGGCGCAGCCCTGCCTGCACCTTCAACAGGGCAGGCAGATATTCGGCGCGCGCCTCGTCGATATCGTGGTGCAGGGCGGCAAAGCCGGTGTTCAGCGCGGCAACGGTTCTGCCGCGCGCATCAAGGATCGGCACGGCCAAAGAGCGCAAGCCAGGCTCGACCTCCTGATCGATGGTGGCATAGCCCTGCGCGCGGACCTGCGCGATCACGCCCATGATCTCGTCGGGATCGGTCAGGCTTTGCGGGCTGCGCGGGCTGAGATCGGAGGCCTCAATCCGTGCGCGGGCATCGGGCTCGGGCAGCGCCGCCAGCAGCACCCGCCCCATCGAGGTGCAATGCGCCGGCAGCCGCGATCCGGGCATCAGTCCGATGGACATCACCCGCCGCTGCGCCGCTCGCGCCAGATAGACGATTTCGGTCTCGTCAAGGATCGCCACCGAACAGGATTGCCCGATCTGCTCTGACAGCTGGTCGAGCCAGGGCTGCACCACCTGCGCCAGCGGCATCGAGGCCAGCGCCCCCATCCCCAGCCGTAAAACGCGGGGCGTCAGGCTGAAGAACTTGCCATCATATTCGGCATAGCCCTCGTGATACAGCGTCAGAAGGCAGCGCCGCGCGGTGGCGCGGTCAAACCCTGTGCGGGCGGCCACATCGGTGATGGCAAGGCGCGGCGTCTCGGCACCAAAGCACTCCATCACCTTCAGCGCCTTGGCCAGAGACCCGATATGATCGGTCGGTTTGTTCAACATGCGAACGCCCTTTTCGTCTATATGAACAAAGATCAATATACGAACAATACGGCTTCTCCGGTCACATCCGCAAGCGTAATGTCGGCCCCAATTAGGAGGACTTACATGGACAAGACTGTTTCGTCTGTGGCCGCAGCCGTCGCGGATATTCCCGACGGTTGCGTGCTGATGATCGGGGGCTTTGGCGGGTCGGGCGCACCGATCGAGCTGATCCACGCATTGATCGACCGGTTCCGCGCGACCGGCAGCCCGAAAAACCTGACTGTGGTCAATAACAACGCCGGTAACGGGTCCATCGGGATCGCGGCGATGATCAAGGCGGGCATGGTGGGCAAGATGATCTGCTCTTTCCCGCGCTCGTCGAATGCCGAAGCCTTCAACGAGAAATATCTCGCGGGCGAGATCGCGCTGGAGCTGGTTCCGCAGGGCACGCTGGCCGAGCGTATCCGTGCCGCAGGTGCGGGCATCCCCGCCTTCTACACGCCGACCTCTTTCGGGACCGAGCTGGCCGAGGGCAAGCCCGTCGAGGAATTCGAGGGTAAATCCTATGTGCAGGAACGCTGGCTGAAGGCCGATTTCGCGCTGATCAAGGGCCATATCGGCGATAAGATGGGCAATATGACCTATCGGATGGCAGGGCGGAACTTCAACCCGCTGATGGCGATGGCCGCAAACCGCACCATCGCGCAGGTCTCGAGCCTGATCGAGCCGGGCGGGATCGACCCGCAGGAAGTCATCACCCCCGGCATTTTCGTCGATGCCTTGGTCGAGGTGAAAGACCCGCAACAGGAAGAAGTCCTTGTCCGGACGGGAGTGGTCTACTGATGCTTGATATGAAACTTTCCAACGCGCAAATCGCATGGCGCGCGGCGCAGGACATCGAGGACGGCTCTTATGTGAACCTCGGCATCGGCTTCCCCGAGATGATCGCCAAGTTCCAACCCGAAGGCCGCGATGTGATCTATCACACCGAGAACGGCGTTCTGGGCTTTGGCGAGGCCCCGCCCGCCGGTGAGGAGGACTGGGATCTGATCAACGCGGGCAAGAAGGCGATCACCCTGAACCCCGGTGCCGCGTTTTTCCACCATGCGGACAGCTTCTCGATGGTCCGTGGCGGCCATCTGGATCTGGCGGTGCTGGGCGCT
The DNA here is from genome assembly GCF_045291555.1 of Thioclava sp. GXIMD4215. Classification (NCBI taxonomy): domain Bacteria; kingdom Pseudomonadati; phylum Pseudomonadota; class Alphaproteobacteria; order Rhodobacterales; family Paracoccaceae; genus Thioclava; species Thioclava sp. GXIMD4215. The sequence goes on from NZ_CP149517.1 coordinate 191,210, forward strand.
TATCAGGTCGCCCAAAACGGCGATCTGGCGAATTGGCGGGTGGGGTCCAAGGGCGTGCCTGCGGTAGGCGGCGCGATGGATCTGGTGCATGGCGCCAAACGTGTGGCGGTGGTGACCGATCACGTCACCAAGGATGGTAAGCCGAAGCTCGTTGAGGCCTGCACCTTCCCGCTGACGGGTCTGGGCTGTGTGACCCGCGTCTATACCTCGCTTTGCGTGGTCGATATCGAGGGTGGCCGTTTCGTGCTGCGCGAGAAACTGGCCGCCATGTCGATGGAAGAGCTGCAATCCTATACGGGGGCGACGCTGCATGTCGACGGCTCGGTAGGCGAGATGACCGTGCCGGAGGGCCTGTGATGACCGAAGTCTATATCTGCGACTATATCCGCACGCCGATTGGCCGTTTTGGTGGTGCCTTGTCGAGCGTCCGTGCCGATGATCTGGGGGCGATCCCGCTGAAGGCGTTGGCGGAGCGCAACCCGTCGCTTGATCTCGCGCAGATCGACGAGGTGATCTTTGGCTGCGCCAATCAGGCGGGCGAGGATAACCGCAATGTCGCGCGTATGTCGCTTCTGCTGGCGGGCTATCCCGAAACGGTGCCGGGCACCACGATGAACCGCCTGTGCGGGTCGGGCATGGATGCGATCATCACCGCCGCCCGCGCGATCAAGGCGGGGGAGGCCAGCCTGATTGTGGCAGGGGGCGTGGAATCCATGTCGCGCGCGCCCTTCGTGATGCCCAAAGCCACCTCGGCCTTCTCGCGGGCCAATTCGGTCGAGGACACCACAATCGGCTGGCGCTTCGTCAACAAGCTGATGAAAAAGATGTATGGCGTGGATTCGATGCCCGAAACGGCCGAGAATGTCGCCGAAGACTTCAACGTCTCGCGCGAGGATCAGGACGCCTTTGCCCTGCGCTCGCAACAGGCGGCGGGGCGCGCGATGGAAAACGGGCGGCTTGCGCAGGAGATCGTGCCGGTCACCATTCCGCAGCGCAAGGGCGAGCCGGTGGTTGTCGATACCGATGAACATCCGCGTCCGCAGACCACCCTCGAGGCGCTGCAAAAACTTAAGGCGTTCGTGAAAGAGGGCGGCTCGATCACCGCAGGCAATGCGTCCGGCGTCAATGACGGGGCGGCGGCCTTGATTCTGGCGACGAAAGAGGCAGCCGAGGCCAATGGCCTGACCCCCATCGCCCGCGTGCTGGGGGGGGGCACGGCAGGGGTTGCCCCGCGCATCATGGGCTTCGGTCCGGCACCGGCCTCGAAGAAGCTGATGGACCGTCTGGGGCTGGCCCAGGACGACTTCGCTGTGATCGAGTTGAACGAGGCCTTCGCAAGTCAGGGGCTTGCGACGCTGCGCGACCTTGGCATCGCCGATGATGATGCCCGTGTAAACCGTAATGGCGGCGCGATTGCTCTGGGGCATCCGCTGGGCATGTCGGGCGCAAGGATCACCGGCACCGCGATGCTGGACCTGAAGCCGGGCGAGAAGTCGCTGTCATGTATGTGCATCGGCGTCGGGCAGGGCATTGCCATCGCTCTTGAGCGGGTTTGATCTTGTGAGGACGGGCGGCGATGAGGCCGCCCGTTTCTGTTTTGACTGGTTACGACGCTATTTGAGGTGGGTTTGTTTTCGCGTCGGGGAGGGTTCGGCTGGGGCAGGGGGTGTGGGGGGTGGTTTTGGGGCGGGTGATTCCTGTGATTTTGGGTGTGTTGGGGATTGGTGTCATAAAACTGTTCGAAATATATACTTTAATTTCAGTTGGTTAGTTGATTTTTTTGGTTTTTGGCATGTTTTTGTGAAAAAAGGGGTTGCGGGTTGTGGGTGTTCTCCGTAAATACCGCTTCACCGCAGCGGCAGACGACGCAGCGGGGCGCGGAAGCCGCGGCAGACGGGATCGAAAGAGACGGTTTGAAGCGGTTGAAGCGATAGAAATTCGGAAGATTAGGTTGGCGGTTAGCACCTGAGGATTGGGTGCTGCTGGTAATTTTTGTCTTCGGCTCTTTGACATTGATGGTTTTACTGAAGAGATATGCGGGCGGTTTGGTCGATGATCGACTAAATGATCGTTTGCATATCGGCTCACTAGGGTTTCGGCTCGATGATGTGAGTGTCAGCTTCACTGTTTGTCGGTTTCACGCAAGTGAGAACGGTAAGCAGAAAGCGTTTATCCAATTGGATAGACGATGTGCGAAGGTTCATGCGTCAAGGTTAGCGATGTAAATCGCTTTCAACTTGAGAGTTTGATCCTGGCTCAGAACGAACGCTGGCGGCAGGCCTAACACATGCAAGTCGAGCGAGATCTTCGGATCTAGCGGCGGACGGGTTAGTAACGCGTGGGAACGTACCCTTTGCTACGGAATAGTCCCGGGAAACTGGGTTTAATACCGTATGTGCCCTTCGGGGGAAAGATTTATCGGCAAAGGATCGGCCCGCGTTGGATTAGGTAGTTGGTGGGGTAATGGCCTACCAAGCCTACGATCCATAGCTGGTTTGAGAGGATGATCAGCAACACTGGGACTGAGACACGGCCCAGACTCCTACGGGAGGCAGCAGTGGGGAATCTTAGACAATGGGCGCAAGCCTGATCTAGCCATGCCGCGTGAGCGATGAAGGCCTTAGGGTTGTAAAGCTCTTTCAGCTGGGAAGATAATGACGGTACCAGCAGAAGAAGCCCCGGCTAACTCCGTGCCAGCAGCCGCGGTAATACGGAGGGGGCTAGCGTTGTTCGGAATTACTGGGCGTAAAGCGCACGTAGGCGGATTAGTAAGTTAGAGGTGAAATCCCAGGGCTCAACCTTGGAACTGCCTTTAATACTGCTAGTCTTGAGTTCGAGAGAGGTGAGTGGAATTCCGAGTGTAGAGGTGAAATTCGTAGATATTCGGAGGAACACCAGTGGCGAAGGCGGCTCACTGGCTCGATACTGACGCTGAGGTGCGAAAGTGTGGGGAGCAAACAGGATTAGATACCCTGGTAGTCCACACTGTAAACGATGAATGCCAGTCGTCGGCAAGCATGCTTGTCGGTGACACACCTAACGGATTAAGCATTCCGCCTGGGGAGTACGGTCGCAAGATTAAAACTCAAAGGAATTGACGGGGGCCCGCACAAGCGGTGGAGCATGTGGTTTAATTCGAAGCAACGCGCAGAACCTTACCAACCCTTGACATCCTGATCGCGGTTAGTGGAGACACTTTCCTTCAGTTCGGCTGGATCAGTGACAGGTGCTGCATGGCTGTCGTCAGCTCGTGTCGTGAGATGTTCGGTTAAGTCCGGCAACGAGCGCAACCCACGTCCTTAGTTGCCAGCAGTTCGGCTGGGCACTCTAGGGAAACTGCCGATGATAAGTCGGAGGAAGGTGTGGATGACGTCAAGTCCTCATGGCCCTTACGGGTTGGGCTACACACGTGCTACAATGGCGATGACAATGGGCTAATCCCAAAAAGTCGTCTCAGTTCGGATTGGGGTCTGCAACTCGACCCCATGAAGTCGGAATCGCTAGTAATCGCGTAACAGCATGACGCGGTGAATACGTTCCCGGGCCTTGTACACACCGCCCGTCACACCATGGGAGTTGGGTCTACCCGACGGCCGTGCGCCAACCAGCAATGGAGGCAGCGGACCACGGTAGGCTCAGCGACTGGGGTGAAGTCGTAACAAGGTAGCCGTAGGGGAACCTGCGGCTGGATCACCTCCTTTCTAAGGATGTTTCTAGTAGCTTGGCTTGCCTTGCTCGTGAAACACTTAGCATGAGGCTCAGTCAGAGCCTCAAACATATACGGCCAGGCCGTCCTCATATCTCTTCAGTAATCGGAAAAATGCCAAGGGCTTCGGTCCAGGAATGGGTCGGTAGCTCAGGTGGTTAGAGCGCACGCCTGATAAGCGTGAGGTCGGAGGTTCAAGTCCTCCTCGACCCACCACTTTCCACAGTTTATGGGGCCTTAGCTCAGCTGGGAGAGCGCCTGATTTGCATTCAGGAGGTCAGGAGTTCGATCCTCCTAGGCTCCACCATAACTTCCGATGACAAAACCAAAGATGAAATTGATCCAATCAGATCAGCAAGGCGTTCAAGTGATGAACGGTTTGCTCGTCCGATTGGACGGTTTGATATCGTATATAGAGATGAAATTAAACATCAGCATCGCGGGTTGCCCAAGTACGGGTGACAGCAGTTCGATCTGCAAGCAGCGATGTTGTTCAAGTCAAGTACACTAACCAATGTTGATGATCATAGATCATCAGCGGGAATAGTATGCATGCTTTTGATACAGGAAGAAGTCTATCTTCTTCTGGATCAAATCAAGCGCGAGAAGGGCGTTTGGTGGATGCCTTGGCAGTAAGAGGCGATGAAGGACGTGATACTCTGCGATAAGCTATGGGGAGCTGAGAATAAGCTTTGATCCATGGATCTCCGAATGGGGAAACCCACCTGAATGTTTGTTGTAATTACCTTGGTAATTTACAACCGACATAACCAGGGACTTATTACCTGAATACATAGGGTTTTAAGAGCGAACCCGGGGAACTGAAACATCTAAGTACCCGGAGGAAAGGAAATCAATATGATACTCCGCTAGTAGTGGCGAGCGAACGCGGACCAGCCGAGCCTTGAGAGTGAGTAGAATGGTCTGGAATGTCCAGCAATATGGGTGATAGCCCCGTATACGAAGCTCAACGGGACGTATTAAGTAGGGCGGGACACGTGAAATCCTGTCTGAAGATCGGAGGACCACCTTCGAAGGCTAAGTACTCCTTACTGACCGATAGCGAACCAGTACCGTGAGGGAAAGGTGAAAAGCACCCCGACGAGGGGAGTGAAACAGTTTCTGAAACCGGACGCCTACAAGCAGTCGGAGGAGCCTCGAGCTCTGACGGCGTACCTTTTGTATAATGGGTCAACGACTTGGTCTTACGAGCAAGCTTAAGCCGATAGGTGTAGGCGCAGCGAAAGCGAGTCTTAAAAGGGCGACGAGTTCGTGGGATCAGACCCGAAACCGAGTGATCTAGCCATGTGCAGGATGAAGGTTGGGTAACACCAACTGGAGGTCCGAACCGACACCCGTTGAAAAGGGTCCGGATGACGTGTGGCTAGGGGTGAAAGGCCAATCAAACTCGGAGATAGCTGGTTCTCCGCGAAAGCTATTTAGGTAGCGCGTCGATTGTATTCTCCCGGGGGTAGAGCACTGCATGGATGATGGGGGCCCACAGCCTTACTGAGTCTAAGCAAACTCCGAATACCGGGAAGAACTGATCGGCAGACACACGGCGGGTGCTAACGTCCGTCGTGGAGAGGGAAACAACCCTGACCAACAGCTAAGGCCCCCAATTCGTGGCTAAGTGGGAAAGCATGTGGGACTTCCAAAACAACCAGGAGGTTGGCTTAGAAGCAGCCATCCTTTAAAGATAGCGTAACAGCTCACTGGTCTAGTCAAGAGGTCCTGCGGCGAAGATGTAACGGGGCTCAAGCCACGAGCCGAAGCTTTGGATGCACTGTGAAGTGCGTGGTAGCGGAGCGTTCTGTGATATAGAACGCTGCCTCCTTACTTCCTTAGGGAAGATTGGAGGCAATGTTCTGACTGTGAAGCCGGGCTGTAAGGCATCCGGTGGAGTGATCAGAAGTGAGAATGTTGACATGAGTAGCGACAAACAGGGTGAGAGACCCTGTCGCCGAAAGTCCAAGGGTTCCTGCTTAAAGCTAATCTGAGCAGGGTAAGCCGGCCCCTAAGGCGAGGCCGAAAGGCGTAGTCGATGGGAACCAGGTTAATATTCCTGGGCCGTGAGATGGTGACGGATCTGAACCGTTGTTCACACTTATCGGATTGTGTGGGCAGCCTACAGGTCCCTGGAAATAGCCTCTCTATAAGACCGTACCCGAAACCGACACAGGTGGACTGGTAGAGAATACCAAGGCGCTTGAGAGAACCACGTTTAAGGAACTCGGCAAAATGCCTCCGTAAGTTCGCGAGAAGGAGGCCCCATCGCTAGGCAACTAGTGGTGGGGGGCACAAACTAGGGGGTGGCGACTGTTTACTTAAAACACAGGGCTGTGCGAAGCCGTAAGGCGACGTATACAGTCTGACGCCTGCCCGGTGCCGGAAGGTTAAAAGGAGGGGTGCAAGCTCTGAATTGAAGCCCCGGTAAACGGCGGCCGTAACTATAACGGTCCTAAGGTAGCGAAATTCCTTGTCGGGTAAGTTCCGACCTGCACGAATGGCGTAACGATCTCCCCGCTGTCTCAAACGTGGACTCAGCGAAATTGAACTGTGTGTCAAGATGCACACTACCCGCGGTTAGACGGAAAGACCCCATGAACCTTTACTACAGCTTCACACTGGCATCAGGATTGTGATGTGCAGGATAGGTGGTAGCCTTTGAAACCAGAACGCCAGTTCCGGTGGAGGCATCCTTGAGATACCACCCTTCGCACTCTTGATGTCTAACCGCGGTCCGTTATCCGGATCCGGGACCCTGTGTGGCGGGTAGTTTGACTGGGGCGGTCGCCTCCCAAAGAGTAACGGAGGCGCGCGAAGGTGGGCTCAGACCGGTCGGAAATCGGTCGTTGAGTGCAATGGCAAAAGCCTGCCTGACTGCGAGACTGACAAGTCGAGCAGAGACGAAAGTCGGCCATAGTGATCCGGTGGTCCCAAGTGGGAGGGCCATCGCTCAACGGATAAAAGGTACTCTGGGGATAACAGGCTGATGGTGCCCAAGAGTCCATATCGACGGCACCGTTTGGCACCTCGATGTCGGCTCATCTCATCCTGGGGCTGGAGCAGGTCCCAAGGGTACGGCTGTTCGCCGTTTAAAGAGGTACGTGAGCTGGGTTTAGAACGTCGTGAGACAGTTCGGTCCCTATCTGCCGTGGGTGTAGGATACTTGAGAAGAGTTGCCCCTAGTACGAGAGGACCGGGGTGAACGGACCACTGGTGGACCAGTTATCGTGCCAACGGTAGTGCTGGGTAGCTATGTCCGGACAGGATAACCGCTGAAAGCATCTAAGCGGGAAGCCCCCTTCAAAACTAGGTATCCCTTGAGGGCCGTGGAAGACCACCACGTCGATAGGCTGGAGATGTAAGTGCAGCAATGCATTCAGTTGACCAGTACTAATTGCCCGATTGGCTTGATTTGATCCAGTAGTAGACAGACACTCCTGCAGATCAAAATCATGCATACAACACAACTTGACTTGGACGCTCTTTATTCGGTTTGGTGGTCATAGCGCTGGCTATACACCCGGTCCCATTCCGAACCCGGCCGTTAAGGGCCAACACGCCAATGGTACTGCGTCTCAAGACGTGGGAGAGTAGGTCACCGCCAAACCTAATAAAGAGCGTCATTCATCTCTATAACGATAACACCCCCCAAATCAGACACAAATAACGCGGGATGGAGCAGCCCGGTAGCTCGTCAGGCTCATAACCTGAAGGTCGTAGGTTCAAATCCTACTCCCGCAACCAAATTTAGCGAACGAGAGTTCGACACATAGCCCGCCTCTCCGGCGGGCTTTGCTTTTATAAGCATCTCCAACAGCTTGCCCGATACATCCAGCTCATGATGCTGCTGTTCTGTAAGCGTTGCATTTGAACCCTTCTGAGGGGCAGATCTCTCCCCTCGTCACTCTGCTAGAATCCTCGAAACACGAGGTATCATGCATGAATGACTTTCCAAAGATTCGGAACCACTATGGCTTTGCGATCGAGTTGCATCCAGGAGGCCGTCGCGTCTGGCCGCCGAGCTTCAAAAGATTTATACGCGAGAAAATCGAGGCGGGTCAACTTAGCGTCGAGGAAGTGCGAGAGGAATGCCGGGTTTCTAAATCCCTCGTCTACAAATGGCGCGATGATGTCGCGAAGGGTCGCCACCGCTCCTTCGTTCGTTGTCAGCGGCATATATCTTCGCTGACTTCAACGATAGAACAGGTGACTAAAGTTCCCAAAGTGTGCGCCGATCGGCTGGAATCCGTAGTTTGCCCATAAAACATGATTAAAAATATTCTTGCGGGAACCAATAGTACCACGCGCATCAAAGAGAAAAGAGGCGGGCTCTGCATCTTCATGCGCAGACTGGGTGTCGCGCATAAAGATGCTGTCCCTTTGGGTGTTGAAAAGAGGGGAGAAGCGAAAAAGACGCGAAACGTCAGCTGTTGACGCAGCTATTCGCTGTGCGAGTGCCTCTCCCTGTCGTAGCGTCGCATCCCTTGTAAAATAAAACGCTGGCCGGTCGAGTGCGCGATTTTAAACACCTACATCGAAAAGGAAGAACACTGTGAGTACTGTCACAATTCTCGAAAAACGCCTTGCCGATAGTGTCACAAGCGCTGTGACCTTCGCGCAGATGCTTCCGCACCAAATCCGGAACCGGATCGCACCGCATCTGGCCAGCCAAGCACGCTCGGAAGCGCTACGTTTTGCGCGAAGCCTGAGGCCCGAGACATGCTGCGGGCCTTCCGTGGTTTTAGAACTCGACGCGTTGCTTGCAGCCGTAGAAGGACGCATCGCTGAGGGCACCTCCATGGTCCCGTTGGAGACAAACGACAGGCTGATTGTAGGACGCGAAGCACCTTACCTCGTCAAGCAATACGACACCGCCGCGGAGGCGCTGCGCAAAGATCGTGCAATGCTATTGGAAATGCAGCGTGCCGTTATCCAAGCGCTGGATCTCTCGACGGCAATCAACGTCACCAAGGAGCTTCTGACCAACTGAAAAACGTCGGCGCCCTCATCAAGGGCGCCCTCTTGACGATCACAAGCATTACGCGACTTTCCTCGCGGGACTGTAGGATCATCCGGCGCCTGGCGCGGCGGCATTCCACCTCTTTGCTGTAGCTGTCGGCGGACATCATGATCACCATTGCAGGCGGGATATCAAAGCCGATCTTCTGGGCCGATAAAATTATCCACAGAAAAAATGTGGCACAAAAAGTGGCACATTTTGTGGCACAAATGGCCCCCGTAGGGGTTATGTCATTTATTTTATTGAGTTAAATGGCGGAGACGAAGGGATTCGAACCCTCGATACCGTTCCCGGTATACTCCCTTAGCAGGGGAGCGCCTTCGACCACTCGGCCACGTCTCCGTTGACCCGTATAGCCGACCAACTCTCGGATATACAAGAGCAAATTTTAGATTTTGGACAAAAAGACAAAAGCGCCTTCAAGCCTCTGAAAATGCCGAAAAACACCCAGATTTACGGTACTTTTGGTCAGGATCTGGCCATCGCCTCAAGGTTGTATTTTGTGCAGAATTTATCCCCACGGTGATCAACCGCACAATAGGTCCTCGGTTCTTTGCTCATGGATTTGAAAAGCTCCGCCAGAATTTGCCGCTTCTATTTCTGAGACGTCCAGAACGATCCCACCTCCTTGTCAGCGCAAAGGAGGTCTTATGAAGCACTCGGATTCACGCAGCGGCGAATGTGCCGCACGTCACAAAAAAAGAGGCTGCAATAGAAAATGCGAAGCTTTTACGCAGCTATGCCCGCGCCTTATCGCGTCACACGCTTAGAAGCTTCACACAACAGGAGTTACGTCAACGTTGGAGGCTTGGCCCTGACACCGTGCGCGCAATTCTCGCTTCAGCATACCCAAACGTCAGCACCCTACCGAAGTCTTTCGATCTCCTTGAGGTTCTATCGATCGAAGGCGTCAACGATCCGATCAGGGAATGGATCGACACAACAGATCTTGGTCGTGCCATTTTCTGCGCTGACCTTCTGACGCTGGATGAATGGCGAGAGACCGTCATTCGAGAGACGAGGCTTGATGCCTCCCATTATCACCGTGCGCTCAAAACGGGAAAGCACCCTTCTATTCGCTTAGGCAAATCTTATCGATTTCGTCCCGCGCACGCTGTCCACGAAAGGAAAAATCGAAAATGACTCGAGGCGACAATGCCGACATTCAATGCGCCTGACCCACTCAAGAAAATGCATAAAAATCATATTTTTAAATCAAAAAAATGACACTTGTGGATGCCGGTCATGGTTTAAAGGTCCGGCACCCCGGCTGAGTCAAAATGCGCAACAATCGCCGATTTGACTGCATTCGCTGCATATCTTGCCCTGCGGGTCGGCCCCTCCTTCATTACCTGCTTTCGTTAAAAGAAAGGAAGTCCCTATGCTTGAAACCCATCAGTCGTGTAATACGCCGCCAACGCCGCAAATCTTACTCGCAAATTGGAATGCGGGTCTTTACAGCGCGTGTTGGGTAAGCTCAGTCCAGCCACGTAAAGTTGCTGCATTGCGCAAGGCCGCGGCAGTTTTTCGTTGGGCCGGAAATATAACTGATGATGCGTGCTCTCCTGCTACAATTGATGAGCTTCGATATTTTGCCGATCAACACTGTACGACAGAACCGCTACCAGCACGGTGCAAGCTGAAATCTCTCAAGCATGCTCAGAAGTGGCTCAAAGAGTACATTTCCGTGCTGTGCGTTGAAGAGAAGCGGCGCACGCTCAATACCCTTACCCCAAGTTTGTCAGCCGATTGGAAGGCTCTCTTTGACCATCTGAGTGGATGGACGTCCGGCGTCACGATCCTTGCGAATCCTGAACTAAGACTTGTCTTGGATTGCCCGCAGCTTTGTGACACCGCAGGGCTTAGGATATGCTCGGCGCGGGAATCCCGATCGAGAAGGTCGCACAGGTGCTCGGCCGCTCGAACGTGTCGGCAACGTATCGGGTCTATGGGTGCTTCCTGCCGAACCAGATGCAAGATGCCGTTGCGGCGCTAGATTTCATGAACATTCGGCGCGGATAGTCCTCTGATTTTTGACGGATCCGACGATTTTGGGTTCACGGAACTTTGGAAAGCTTCGTTGAATGCGTCATATAATCATGTAAGTGATTGTTTTACATGGTGGGCGGTGAGGGACTCGAACCCCCGACATCTTCGGTGTAAACGAAGCGCTCTACCAACTGAGCTAACCGCCCGCCTGAAGCTGCTTCTACCGACAGTTTCTTTGCACCGCAAGAGCATTATGTCGTAAAATATCTGAATTTCCGGAATAGGTTTCAGGGGGCATGCCCGATAGAACGTCAGTCGCAGCCCCGCAGACAAACCGACCCAACCCCATATTTTAAAGGGACTCTTCGGCAGGCAGGCCAGCGGATCAACCGCCCTCCCTGGCACAAAAGACCGGATGGCGCGGGGCGCGTATCTGATCTGGCAGGTGGGCGGGACATCACGCGCCCCCTTGCATAGGGAAACCCCCGCCTTCCGGAGGGAGGGCGGGGGTTTCCGGTACGCTATGCCGCGCTGGCAGGGGGTCAGGCCGCCTGCGTTTTCAGCTCGGCTTCCGAAGAAATCAGGAACTGATCGATGAAGTTACGGATGTCCTCGACAGGAGCATCCAGCAGTTCAAGCACCTTGCCGGTCTCCGACCATTCGCTGGCGATCAGATCGGGGCTGTCTTGCAAAGATTGCCCGTAGCTCGGCACGATATCACGCAGCTTGGCCTGCCATGCGGCGCTGGAGACACGCTCGGGGAAGACCTGATCCAGCAGCTTGAGCATGATCGGAGCGGCCGTGGACGCGCCCGGAGATGCGCCAAGAAGCGCCGCAATCGAGCGGTCCTCACAGGCTACGATCTCTGTGCCGAGTTTCAGCTGACCACCGTTTTTCGGGTCTTTCTTGATGATCTGCACACGCTGACCCGCCTGCCACAGGCGCCAGTCCTCATCACGGGCTTGCGGGAAATAAGCACGCAGGGCTTTCATCCGGTCTTTCTCCGACAGCATCAGCTGACCGGCCAGATATTCGACCAGATTGAAGTTATGCACACCCACCTGCATCATCGGCACAAGGTTGCGCCGCGTAATCGAGGACGGCAGATCCCACAGCGACCCCTCCTTCAGGAACTTGGTCGAGAAGGTCGCAAACGGACCGAACAACAGCATGTCCTTGCCATCAATCACCCGACGGTCGAGATGGGGCACCGACATCGGCGGGGCGCCGGTCGAGGCTTTGCCATAGACCTTGACGTTATGCTTGTTCACCACGTCGGGGTTTTCGCACACGAGGAAGGACCCGCCAACGGGGAACCCTGCGTATTCGCGGGCCTCGGGAATGCCGGACATCTGCAACAGCGGCAGCGCACCGCCCCCAGCCCCGAGGAAGACGAACTTCGCATCGACGATCTGCTTGTCGCCCCCATGCGAATTGGTGCACACAACGCGCCAGCCCCCCTCTTTGCGACGGCGGATGCCGGTCACGGTGCGGCCCGTATTCAGTTGGAAGCGCGGACTGCTTTCAAGGAAGCGGATATATTGGCGGGTAATTTCACCATAATCGACATCGGTCCCTTGCGGGGCCCACGTGGCCGCCACTTTTTCGTCGGGGTTCAACCCCTCGCCCATGAGCGGTGCCCATTTGGAAATTTCCGCATGATCGGTCGAGAATTTCATGCCGGCAAAAAGCGGGCTCCGCACCAGCGCCTCATAACGCTTGCGTAGGAAATTCACGTTTTTCTCGCCCCAGACAAAGCTCATATGGGGGGTGCGGTTGATGAAGGAGCGCGGATTGGTCAACACGCCCTGCCGCACCTGATGGGCCCAGAACTGGCGCGAAATCTGGAACTGCTCGTTAATCGACAGCGCCTTCTCGATATTGATCGTGCCGTCTTCGGCTTCAGGCGTATAGTTGAGCTCGCACAGCGCCGAGTGGCCCGTGCCGGCATTGTTCCAGCCGTTCGAGCTTTCCGACGCGACCTCATCCAGCCGTTCGGTCAGCTCGATTGTCCATTCCGGTTCCAGCTCATGCAATAGCACACCCAAAGTTGCGCTCATGATGCCGCCACCAACAAGGAGTACGTCGACCGAACGGTCTGCGGTTTTGTTTTTGAAATCCATGATAACCGCCCCCTTCGCGGATCCGATGGGGCGAAACTATGAATTTGGCGAAAGGATGCAACCGCCGCGTTGCAGCATAAGCGGCCCGAGAATTCCTGAACAAAATTGTGAGGAAACGCAAAGTCTTACGGCTAAAGCTATGTTTGGGAAGCATTTTACTTTGCAAAAGCAGCATCGCAAGTTGGATCTGAGATATGCGTTTCACGCCTTATCTGCAAATCCGCTATGCATCAGGCGGGCAGCTCTTGCCCGTTATGGGGTCTGCGTCAGCTTGTCGCAGCCCGTGATGCTATCGCTAACTGACCGGACTCGTTTCATCTGGTCATAAAAACTAACCACCGAGCCAGGGTCACAAACGAATCATTTAGGGCCGCAAAGATGGAAGTCGCTGTTCCACCTTTCAATGCCACAGATTGTCGCATGCAATTGCATACCGAAACGGAGAGCACAATGGATGACGTGCCATTTTGTGTAGAACCGTCGCCTTCAGCCGAGCAAGCCCTCGGTCACGCCGCGCTTCGTCGAACCGCGTGACGCGATATGGCAGACAATGTGACCTTGACGTAAAAGACGAGGCCCCGCCAAGCGCCGTCATGCCACGGTATGCAACAGGCAGCTCGGCTATACAGGTCAACGGAGACGTGGCCGAGTGGTCGAAGGCGTTCTCCTGCTAAGGGAAAGTCAATTTTCTCAAAAATGTCATAAAATCAGTTAAATATGAGAATGGCGCGCGGCGCTTACACCACATTGCCCGCGCGCCATTTCCGCGCATCTTCCGGTGCATTCGATACACGCAAGAGGATGCATGGAAGATAACGGATTTCGTGAAGGGGCTGGGCGCGACGCAGGCGTTTTACACGATGCTTGCAGGGCATTCGTGCGGGGCGACAATGGTGGCGCGCGGCTTGGGGCTTAATGCGCATGCGGCTGAATTCGACAAGAGCAAGGAAATCAATCTGGCACGCGCGGATCTGCGTGGCGGCCCGGCGCTGCGGTCTGGATGCCGCGTGGGGCTAGTCGGTTCAGCATGTCGTCTAGTCTTCGTCAAAATGTCACCAGCCCCACAGGTAAAACCCCACAGACGGCGTGTACTTTGTAGCAATTCTCTGCACGGCCTTGCAGTAAATCCACCATTTAATATGCTGATTTTACTGAATTTATATCATGCGCTGTAAAACAATCCGTTCCGGAGATGGGTCCGATCTGCGTTGCAGGCAGGTCAACGCCCCGCGCGGTGGCGGGGCGGTTCTTGATTGCGGTTACCCCATCAGGGCCTTGCGCAGCATGTTTCCGGCAAGCACTAGCACGGTCAGGGAAAAGACCAGCCGCAAGCGTTGGGGGCTTAGCTGGTGCGCCAGTCGCACGCCGAAGGGCACCGCAATCAGCGAGGTGACCATGATCATTGCGACGGCGGGCAGGTTGACATAGCCGACTGTGCCGGGGGGCTTGCCGGTCAGGTGCCAGCCCGTCAGCAGATAGGCAATGAAGCCGGGGATCGAGATCAGTAATCCGAAGCCGGGCGAGGTGCCGACCGCACGATGGGGCGGCACGTTATAGGCGGTCAGCAGCGGCACGGTAAAGCTGCCGCCGCCAATTCCCATCAGGGCCGAGAAAAAACCGATAAGGCTGCCATAAAGCGCGGCAAGGCGACGTCCGGGCAGGCTGTCGGACAGGCGCCAGCTTTTCTTGCCCAGCAGCATATACAGGCCCAGACAGACGCCGATACCGCCAAAGATCAGTTGCAGTTCATGGCTGCGCAGGCTGGCGGCGGCCAGCACGCCCAGCACCGATCCTATCGCGATGAAGGGCCCCCAACTGCGGATCAGCGCGAGGCTGACGGCGCCGCGCTGGTGATGGGCGGTGACCGATCGCAGCGAGGTGACGATGATGGTGCCTGTCGATGTGGCCACGCAGATCTGCATCAGCTGTTCGGGTGCATAGCCCAGCCCCTGAAAGACGTAATAGAATGCGGGCACCAGAATGATGCCACCCCCCACGCCAAGCAGGCCGGAGATCAGTCCGGCAACAAGCCCTGCGACACCGATCACAAGAACAAAAATCAGAATATCCATTTCAGGTCGGGGCCTTCGCGGTCAGGGGGACAGGCGCACCCTGTTCGGCCAGATCGGAGAATAGCCCCGTCATGCCGATAAGGGCCTGTCGTGAAAGGGATTTCAGCACATGCTCATTGGGCGCATGCTGGTTGCATCCCGCATAGGAATGGGGCACCCAGATCGTGGGCAGCCCCAAAGCGTCGGAAAAACAGTCATTGGGGAGAGAGCCGCCCAGATTGGGCAGGATATGCACGGCTTCGCCCGTGCTGCGGCCGAGGGACTCTGCGGCAAAGCGCACCCAGGGGTGGTCCGGGTCCAGACGCGTGGCGGTAAAGCTGCCATGGTCGGTGTGCCGGATGGTGACCTTGTCGAAGCCTTGCGCATCCAGATGGCGGCGCAGGGCGGGCAGGATCTCGCAAGCCTCGGTTCCCACCACATAGCGCAGCTGGCAGGTGGCCCGTGCCTCTCCTGAAATCGCGTTCAGCGGGGCCTCCGGCACGCCCGACACCATCGCCAGCACGGCGAAACTGTTCCAACCGAAGACACGCTCGGCCATGCTCAGGCTTTCCTCGCCCCAATCGGGATCAAGGGGGAAGCCCGACTCTACCGGCGGGAGGGCCGCCAGAACCTCGCGCAGGCGCGGGGTCAGGCTGTCGGGGCGCCATTCCGGCACACGGATCTGGCCGCGCGCATCGGTGATACTGGCCAGAGCATGGGCCAGATAGATCGCGGGGTCAGCCAGAAGCCCGCCGAAATTGCCCGAGTGATGGGCCCCCTCGCGCAGCGCGACGACCAGCTCGAACATGATCGCGCCGCGCGCGCCGGTAAAGATGGTGGGCGCTTTGGGGGACAGGCGCGGCCCGTCCGAGGCAATCAGCACATCGGCGGCCAGCAGCGCCTGATTATCCTCACAAAACTGCCGCAGCCCCGGCGAGCCGGTTTCTTCGCCGGTCTCGATCAGCACTTTCGCGTTGAACCCCAGCCGCCCTTGTGTGGCGATCACCGCCTCCAGCGCGCGGAGATTGATCAGGTGTTGGGCTTTGTTATCGGCGGCACCGCGCCCATAAAGCCGGTCCCCCTCCTCGATAAGGGTGAAAGGGGCAAGCCCGTCGCGCCACTGGTCTTCCTGCGCTCGCACCACATCGGCATGCCCATAGATCAGCACGGTCGGCAAGGCGGGGTCTTCACGGCGACAGGCCACCAGAAACGGCCCCGCCTCGGGATCGGGGTTGGCATGGATCGTTGTCGTGAAGCCCATTTCCGTCAGCATCGGTTGCATGGCCTCGTGCAGATAGGCATGCAGATGGGGCCTGCCGCGCGGGGTCTGGCTTTCGGTCGGGCGGGCCACCAGTCCGGCCAGATCGCGCTGGAATGTCCCGTTGTCGAAATAGGCGCTGATCCGGGTTATGGCGGCGTGGCCGAGTGTCATGAACTGCCTCCTTCGTCGGTCGCGGGCCTGCCGCTGCAAGGCGGACAAGGGGGTCTTCTGCCGGAGGGGGCCACGGCCATACGCCTGACATCCGGTCCTTCACCGCAGAGCATAGGCGAAAGCCGCAGGCTTGGCCAAGGCCGGAACGGGCCGGATTGCCCGAAAGCGCGGTCACAGGCCCGTGTGCAGGAACACAGGCTGGATGCTGCTGCGGCGCGTGCTCTGCGGGGCCGTCCGGAAAAGGGTCTGCAGGCCGCGCCCGAGGGGGCCGCCTGCAGACAGGGCTTGCCTAGAACGTATAGGAGAAGATCGCCTTGAAGGTCTGGTTGCGGACATTGCCGCGGAAGCCGTCATAGCGCACATAGGCAAGGTTGAAGAACAGGTCCTTGCCGATCTGCCGTCCCAGCCCGACGGAGCTGTAATAGAAGTTCTGCTCGTTCGAGTAGCTGTCAAAACTATTGACGAATTCATGCTTGAGACCGAATTCAAGCTGCGGCGACCATGCGCCCGGACCGTAGACGGGCTTTTCGAAACGCAGCGTGGCCATGCCTTCGCTGTAATGGATTTTCTGTTTGTCGACCTTGGTGCCGAGGCTGTTGATGGAGGAGGAATTGGTCAGCTCCTCGATGGCAAAACCCAGACGCGGATGCATCAGCCAGCCTGCAGGCAGAAAGCCGATCTCGGCATCGGAATAGGTGCCGACAAGATCGCTTTGCCAATAGGTCAGGGCGGTGTGCTGGCGGTCGGTCAGCGTGGCAAAGCCCAGCGGGATTTCGCTGCGTGCGTTGCCCCATTGCGCGACAAAGCGGTTGGCCAGCGCCCAGTGATCGTTCATCTTGTAAAGCAGGTCACCCCGAATGCCGCCCCAAGGGTTGTTGATCTTGCCGTCATTCTGCTTGAGATTGGTATGGGCATATTGCGCGATCGCGCCAATGCCCCATGTCAGGTTGTCGCTGGGCATATTGAGATATTCGACAGTCAGCGTGCCGATCCCGCCGCTGGCATAGGCCAGATCGGGCGAGGCCGAGAAGCCGTTCAACGACAGGTTCGTATAGACCATCGCGTGATCGCTGATGCCCACCAGCGCCGAAATCGGGACCTCGGCCGTCGAGATATTGTCCCGATAACCGGACAGGACGCCGGAATTCTCGGCCTGATTGAAATGCAGCATGCCGTTATTGATCTTGTCCTGCGTGATGCCGAAGATCTCGTTGCTGCTCCAGATCGTCAGCAATCCGGCATGGCCGAAGCTGCGCTGGAAACGGGATGTGATGGCCGAGCGTTCCGTTTGTGCTCCTGTTGTCCGGCCATCCGGCATATCGGCGAAAACGGGGGCGGCTGTCATCAGGCCGATCCCCGTGGCGACTGCTGTCAGAACAGTAAGTGCTTTCATTATTTCCTCCCTGATAGTGACGATGGTCTGGCCGCTCTCCTCCCCGAGGCGACCGGTTTGCGGACATGACCCGACGCGCCCGCAAAAGCTGTTTGCGGGGATAGGGGCGGGTCAGGTTGTCGCTCTGGCGTCTGGCGTCTGGCGTTAGCGGGTGCTCTCCGCGCTGTTGCGGTAGCGCGCGGCAAGCTGGCGCAGGGCATGGGCAAAAACGGTGACATCAATGCCTACGCCCACAAAACGTGCCCCCGCCTGCGTGCAGGCTTGGATGAATTCGGGATCGGTGCTCAGGACACCTGCGGCCTTGCCGGACCGGCTGATCCGATCAAGCGCCTCCAGCACGGCCTGCCGGACTTGGGGATGGCCCGGATTGCCCAGATGCCCCATATCCGCCGCCAGATCGGACGGGCCGATAAAGACGGCATCCAGCCCTTCGATCTGCAAGATGTCCTCCAGTGCGGCCAGTCCCGCGCGGCTTTCGACCTGCACGATCAGGCAGATCTGCGCATCCGCCGTGTTCAGGTAGTCAGGGATCTCGGCAAAGCGCGAGGCCCGCGCCAGCGCCGAGCCAACCCCGCGCAGCCCGTTGGGGGGATAGTGGCAGGCCGCCAAGGCGCGTTGTGCCTGCGCCGCGGATTCGATCATCGGCACCAGTAGGGTCTGCGCGCCGATATCCAGCGCCTGTTTGATCTTGGCGGGATCGTCATCGGGCAGGCGCAGCACGATATCGCTTGGCCCGTTCTGCAGCACACCGATCTGGGCCGAAAGCGAGCGGATGTCATTGGGCGCATGTTCGCCATCCAGCAAAAGCCAGTCGAACCGCGCGGTCGCGGCGATCTCGGCCAGATAGGGGTCGGCCAGACCCAGCCACAGGCCATGCGTGGTCTCGCCGGCTGCCAGACGCTGTTTGAGACGGTTCACAGGGGCAGGCATATCAGCTCTCCGCAAAGGTTAGGTCGACATGGCCGAAGGGGCCGAAATCGGCATGGAAACAACTGCCCGGCGGGGCCTCTATCGGGCGGATGAAGCTGCCCGACAGAAGGATGTCTCCCGCGGCGACCCCTTGGCCGTACTGTGCCAGACGCCGCACAAGCCAGACGATCCCTGCAACCGGATCATCCAGAACCCCCGCGCCAAGGCCGGTTTCCTCGACAATGCCATCGCGTCGCACGATGGCCCCGATCCAGCGCAGGTCGATGCTCTGCGGGGCGTGCCGTGCCGTGCCCAGCACGATGCCCGCATTGGCGGCATTGTCGGATACCGTGTCATGGATCTTGCGCGAGACGCCCGTGACCGGATCTGCGCGCAGGATGCGGGTGTCCAGAATTTCAAGCGCCGGTGCCACGAAATCGGTCGCGGCCAGCACATCGGCCCGCGTGACATCGGCCCCCGCCAGCGGAGCGTTCAGGACAAAGGCGATCTCGGCTTCGATCCGTGGCTGGATGAAGCGGCCCAGTGGAATGGTCGCGCCGCTGGGAAAGGCCATATCGCTGAGCAAGACACCGGAATCGGGGGTGTCGATATTCAGCGCCTGCTGCATCGCGCGCGAGGTCAGGCCGATTTTCCAGCCGATCACCTCCAGCCCCGCCGCCCGTTTATGTGCGATCAGGGCGGCCTGCACCGCATAGGCGTCATCCAGCGTCATCTGCGGATATTGCTGCGACAGGAGGCCGGTCTGCTGTCTGCGGCGCTCGGCCTCGAACAGGGCGGCGGCGGCGGCGGCGATCTCGGCGTGGGTCAGGGTCAGGGTCATTCGTCAGCCACTCCGTTGGACAGGGTGCCGATGCCTTCGGCGGTGATGTCGATCCTGTCCCCCGGTGTCAGCCAGATGGGCGGGTCATGCCGCGCCCCCGCCCCTGTGGGGGTGCCGGTGACGATGATGTCGCCGGGCCGCAATGTGGTGAAGGTCGAGATATAGGCGATCTGTTCGGCCACCGGAAACAGCATCCGCCCCGTGCGGTCAGACTGGCGCAGCTCGCCATTCACTCGGGTTTCCAAGGCGATATCAAGGATCTGCGCGGGGTCGGTAAAGGGTACAAGCCACGGCCCCATTGCCCCCGAACGGTCCCAGTTCTTGCCCTGCGTGACGTTGAATTTCGCATGGCGCACCCAGTCGCGGATCGTGCCCTCGTTGCAGAGGGTCAACGCGGCGATATGGGAAAGCGCCTGATCCCTTGCGATGCGCCGCCCTTCCTTGCCGATGACAATCGCGATCTCGCCTTCGTAATCCAGCTGTGCGCTCTCGGGCGGGCGGATCAGGTTTTCTCCCTGCCCGACAAAGCTTTGCACGAAGCGTGGGAAAAGCGACATATGTGGCGGTGCCTCTTTGCCATCCTTATATTCGGCGTTGCGGTCGGGGAAGTTGACCCCGACACAAAGGATCTTGCCGGGATCGGGGATCGGCACCGTATAGCGGAACAGGCCCGCCTTATGGCTGGCGGTGCGGCCTTGCGCGGCGGTCAGGATGTCGGGCAGGGCCTGCGCGGCAATCACGTCGCGCAGGGTGCGATATTGCGGGAATTCCGGCGACAGGGCCAGAACGCCATCCTCTCGCGCGACACCCCAGAAGGCGGTGCCCTGCGCGGTGAATGAGACCAGATTCATAGGGGATCTCCGAAACAGGAAAGGATAGGACAGACGGGCAGCAGGGCGGCCCGTTCAGAAGCGGTACTGCGGTGGCGCGGGCAGGGGCTGGCCCTGTGTCAGCGGGAGGCCCGCTGCTGGTGGGCGGCCAGAAAGGCCTTGCCGTAGTCATTGCCATTGGGGATGCGGCTGATGACATGGATATGGAATTTGGCGGGGGCTTCATTGCCGAGCCACATGCCGGAATGATGGTCGAATTCCAGCATCACGACCGGCGAGTGGATATGGTAGTAGAACGGGTCGTCGGGGCCATGCCCGCCGATCCAGCTGAAATACGTCCGGTCGAGATGGGCCTCGATCTGCTGCAGGCGGGCCTTGCGCGGACCATCCGGCCAATGGATGTGGAAGGTTTCGCACAGATCCATCAGGGCCTGCCGCTGCGCAGGGTCGAACTCTGCGGCGCAGACGCCCTCCAGTGGCACGATCCTGTTGTCCTGAAAAGCTCCGCCCAGATGCCGCTGGTCGGCAAAGTTGAAACGCCATTGCGGCAGGGCGGGATCTTCCATCTCCTTGTAAAGCGTAGCGCGTTCCTGAAGGGGCGGCGGCAGGCTGCGCATCAGGGCCAGCCCCTGCGCCTCTTCCTCCTTGAACATGCAAAACGTCTCGCCGCTGCGCAGCACGACCTCATTGGGTTCGGTGCCCATGAAGGTGGGGGAAATCACCATCTGCCGTCCCAGAATGAAGACGTTGAAGCCGACATGATGGCCGTAGATATGCCAGCCCCACGGCTCTGTTACGGATGGGGTGCCGAAAATCTCGAAATGATAGGACCACTCGTTCATGATCGTCGTCAGATCATAAAGCTCGCCCAGAAAAAGATTCGCCTTCATCAGACGCCGGATCTTCTGGAACCCCCGCGCCGAGGTGCAGGCCGCCAGCAGATCCCAGAAACAGTCGCGCGAGGCGGGGCCGAGATGTTCCAGCCGGACGCCTTCGGTGTTGAACACCAGTTCGGGATTATACCAGCCGCGCCAGTTGCGATGGTCGATCGGCTTCATGGCGGCGGCCTTTTCCTGCGGGCGCAGCGTGGCCAGCATCGCCTCCATTGCCGAAACCGCAAGCGCCACGTCGAACCCTTCATCCGCGAGGTCGAACAGGCCCGTCTCTGCGGTGCCGTCATGGGTGACACCGATATAGGGGGCATCCTGTAGCCGTGCCCATTCCTCTTTCAGCGCAATGGCTTGCGGGGTGGCCAGAACCGGCTGGGAATAGGTGACAGGGTCGAGGCCATGCGATTTCCCGACCCGATCATAGCTTTCGGGCAGAATATAGGCGCGATAGTCTTGTGCAGTCATTTGGTCCTCTCCGCTGCTCCTCGCCGTCTATCAGGGCCAGCCCTGAGGGCCTGCGCAAGCGGCACGGGGGGAATCTTCCATATTCCGGAAAATCTCGGATCTGTGACAAAATAGATTTTGACAAAAATATATATTTTATGGTGAGCTTCCTCATGAACGCAGGACCGGAGGGCGGCAGGATGGCCATCAGCAAGACCGCGGCGCTTTATAGCGACCTCAAGGAAGAGCTGCTGAATGGTGGCTACGCGCCGGGATCGAAGCTTGCGATCGACTCCCTTGCGACGAATTTCGAGGTCAGCCCCAGCGCGGTGCGCGAGGCCCTGTCGCGTCTGACATCGGACTGGCTGGTGCAGGCGATGCCGCAGCGCGGCTTCACCGTGGCACCGGTCTCGCGCGAGGATCTGATCGACCTGACGGCTGTGCGGATCGATATCGAGGCGCGCTGTGTGCGGCGGGCCATTGCGGTGGGCGATCTGGATTGGGAGGCGCGGATCTTGGCGACATGGCACTGCCTGTCGAAGACCGGTGCCTCTGCCGAGGGGCGGGCGCATGCCGACTGGCCGCGTCTGCATGCGCAATTCCATGATGATCTGGTCTCGGCCTGTGACAGCCTGTGGTGGTTGCGGTTGCGCGACCAGCTTTACGTGCAGGCCGAGAGGTATCGCCGCATCCTGCTGCCCCATGCGCGGCAGGACCGCGATACCGAAACCGAGCATCGCCAGATCATGGAGCTGGTGCTGGAGCGCAAGGCCGAGGAGGCGGCCGAGGCTCTGGGGGCACATCTGCATCGCACGGCGCAGGATCTGCTGGATGCGGGGCTGGTCTGAACCGGACAGGGATACCGAATGCATATGCCGGGTGGAGACGGCAAAGGAGGAGGGCAGAATGGGCTATCAAGAAACAGGGGGCGTGCTGCGCAACGAGGTGACCGGCACGCAAAGCATCCGGCGCAGTTTCGCCATCATGCGGATGCTGGCGGGGGGCGATCATGACGGGGAGAAGCTTGTCGATATTGCGGGCTCGCTCAAGCTGTCGCATCCGACGGCGCATCGCATCCTGAAGGCGCTGGAAAAGGAAGGCGTTGTCGAGCGGGCGGGGGGCACGTCGCGTTACCGGTTGGGGGCGGAGGCCGCATGGCTCGGGGTGGCCCCGTTCAACCGCTGCCCGATCACCCGCATCTCTTCGCCTGTTCTGGACGAACTGGCGCAGCTGACCAAGGATTCGATCTTCCTGTCGGTGCCATCGCATAATGATGCGGTTTATGCCGACCGCCGTTTCGGCAGCTGGCCCGTGCAGGCGCGCGGGGTGCATGTGGGCGCACGGCGTCCGCTGGGGGTCAGCGTGGCGGGACGGGTCATGATGGCCTATCTGGGCGAGGCCCGCGCCACCGAAGTGTTTCAGGAAAACCTTGAACGCTATGCCGAATGGAACTGCCCCGAGGCCCTGATCCTTGACGGGATCACGCGCGCGCGCGAACAGGGGTATCTGGTCGAGGACAGTCTGACGGGTCGCGGGCGGCGGGCGCTTGCGGTGCCGGTGCGCGATATCGGCGGGCGGGCCATCGGGGCGCTCTGTGTCATCGCGCCTGCGGCACGGCTGGGGGCGGAACGGGTCAACCGGCTGTGGCCCGCCTTGCGCGAGGCCAGCCGCAAGGTCAGCGCCTCGCTCTTCGAGACCCGTCTGGCGGGATGAGCCATGTGCTGCTCCGGCACCGGTCTGGCCGGTTTCGGGGCAGGGTATTCCGGCATGTGAACAGAACGCCCCGCAGCGCTTGCCCGAACCCTTTCCGGAACGAATGCTCGGTTCATACGAGCGCGGGGTTGCCCCGCCGTCCAGAGGAGGAAAGCATGCATATTCCGGACCCAGTTCTGACCCCGCCTTTCAATATCACCCGCTCAAGCCATGTGGTGCTGAGCGTGCGTGACCTCGAGGCCAGCCGGACATTCTACACCGATCTGGTGGGGCTGGTGGTCAGTGATGCCGATAGCGAAACGGTCTGGCTGCGCGGGCGCGAGGAGAACGCGCATCATTCGCTGGTGCTGCGCAAGGGCGAGACCCCGAACTGTCAGCGGCTCGGGTTCCGCGTGCAGACCGAAGACGACATCCACAAGGCCGAAGCCTATTTCAACAGCATCGGCACCGAGGCAAAGCTGGTCGATGTGCCGTATCAGGGCAAGACATTGCAGTTTCGCGATGCGATCGGGATGCCCGTCGAGCTGACCGCCTCCATGCCGATCCGCGAGCGCATGTTTATGGCCTATGACCAGTATCGCGGGGCGTCCGCGCAGCGCATCGACCATTGGCAGATTCAGGCACAGGATGTGCGGAAGGCGTTCGATTTCTGGCACCCTCTGGGCTTCCGGACCTCGGAATATACCTATTCGGACGGGGCGCAGGGGCAGGTGGACCTGTGGGGGGTCTGGATGCAGCGCAAGGGTAATCCGCATGATCAGGTTTTCACCAACGGGCCGGGGCCGCGCCTGCACCATTTCGCCTATCTGCTGCGCGATACCGCCGATCTGATGCATGCCTGTGATGTGGCGGGGGCCTTGGGGCTGGGCCGCAGACTGGAGCGCGGCCCGGGCCGTCACGGGATTTCCGGCGCGATGTTCTTGTATTTCCGCGATCCTGACGGCCACCGCATCGAATTGTTCAACACCCATTACCAGCATATCGATCTGGAACCGCCTGTGGCATGGAGCCTCGATAACCCCAAACGGGCCGATCAATGGGGCATGCCCGCACGGGCGAAATGGTTCAACGAGGCGACCGTTTTTGAAGGTGCGGCGCCGGTCGAGCCGGATCTGTCGGTCGAAGCTCCGACACTCGAGCGTTTTCTGGAACTGACCAGCTAGGGCCCTGTCCTGCCTGACCCGTTTCATGGACATGACCGCCGGAGCCCGAGGCTCCGGCGGTCGGCGATGTGAAGGGCGGATATTCGGCCTAGAGGGATTTGGCCATATGGGCATGGATCGAATTGGTCTTCCATGACCCTTCGGGATCGGCCTGATCGACATAGAAGGTGATGCCCAGACCACGCCGCGCACTTTCGGCCTCGAAATGGGCGACGACAATCTCGTAGGCCTTGGAAAAGAAGGCCTTGCGGATATCGGCGGGGCGGCCTGCGCCGATCCGGCACATCACGTTGACAAACGCATGTTCGGGATTGCCATCGGCAATCACATAGCGCGTCACCGGCCAGGCCCGCACCCGCACGCCACCTGTGGGGAAGACCTCCGGCGCGGTGCGGAAATGCGCGGCGATCTTGTGCAGGAGCGCGTCGATCTGGCCGCTTTCTTCGAGATTACTGGAATATTCGATAATGCAATGCGGCATGGCTATGTCCTGACTTGCCAGAGAAAAGGGTAGGGTTTTCGTAGTCTTGCGCGGCGCGGCGGGAGATCAATCCCTGCGCGCCGTTGTGTTCATCATGTGGAGCCTCTTCGTGTGAGCGCCGCCGATTTCGCCTGCGGTTTCGCAATGTGAACAAAACCTGTCGTCCTGCTTGCCCCTATCGCCCTGCCACGGGCCAATGGGCACACCCCGAACCACAGGAGCCGCCCGATGCCCGCCAGAGATCTTGCCTATAGCCTTGCCGGAACCACCATGTCGGGCCGGTTTATCTGCGGGGACAGCCCCTTGCCCCGACCGGCGCTGCTACTGGTGCACGGCGCCCACGGTCTGGACCGGTTCATGCTGGACACCGCTGTGAGGCTGGCAGATCTGGGCTTTGCCGTGCTGGCGGTGGATCTGTGGGGCGGGCGGGCCCTGCCGGAGGGGCCGCAGCAGATCGAGGCCCGCATCGGAGCCTGCCTTGCCGATCGGGCCGCATGGATGGCGCGGCTGGAGGCGGCCCGTCAGGCGCTGGCGGCCCAGCCGGAGGCCGATGCCACGCGGATCGGGATGTTGGGATATTGTTTCGGCGGCAGTAGCGCGCTGGAATTCATCCGCACGGGCGGGGCTGTGCGCTGTGTGGCAAGCTTCCATGCAGGGCTGGATCTGGTCGCGAATGACTGGTCCGCGGCCTCGGCGGGGCGTGTCCTGCTGTGCACCGGCAGCGATGACCCGATGGCGCAGAGCAAGGACCTGCAGCGTCTGACGGCGGCCATGTCGGCGGCGGCGGTCCCGTGGGAGGCCGATATCTATGGCGGGGCCCGTCATGCTTTCACCGAACCCGATGCCCCCGGTCGTCCGCCCTTTGCCAGATACGATGCCTATGCCGACCAGCGTTCATGGGCGGCGATGGCGGATTTCTTCACTCATTGTCTCGTTTGAGGATAGCTATATGGAACTTGGATTACAGGGCCGCAGCGCGTTTGTATGCGCCTCGTCACAGGGGTTGGGGCTGGCCTGTGCCACCGCCCTCGCGCGCGAGGGGGCGCGGGTGACGATCAATGGTCGCACCGAAGCCAAATTGCAGCGCGCGGTCGCAACGCTGCAGGCCGCGCATCCCGATGCGGTGGTGGGGTATATCGTTGCCGATCTGAACAGCGCGCAGGGTCGCGAAACCATCCTGAAGACCCTGCCCGAGGTCGATATTCTGGTGACCAATAACGAAGGCCCGAAACCCGGCGGTCTGGAGGAGTGGACCGAGGAGGCGCTTCTGGGCGCGATGGAGATGAATATGATCCCTGCCGTGCAGCTGATGCGGCAGTATATTCCCGGGATGCGGGAGCGCAAATTCGGGCGGATCGTCAATATCACTTCGGCGATGGTCAAAAGCCCGCGCTATTTCATGGGGCTGTCAACAGCGGCCCGCACCGCGCTGACAGCGATTTCGAAGGCCATCGCGCGCGAGGTCGTGGCGGATAATGTCACCATCAACAACCTGATGCCGGAAAAGATCGACACCCCGCGGCAGGACGCGGTGGCGGCGCATTTTGCCAAGACCGAGGGGCTGACCCGTGACGAGGTGCGCGCCCGCACGATTGCGACCATTGCCGCCAAGCGCTTCGGGCAGGCCAGCGAATTCGGTGATGCCTGCGCCTTCCTGTGTTCGGCGCAGGCGGGCTATATCTCGGGGCAGAACCTGCAACTGGATGGCGGCACGTATGAGGGGCTGATCTGATGGCGCGGCTGTCTCATGACACCGCGCTCGCGCAGGCCCTTCTGGCGTTCGAGGCGCGGCGCTGTAACGCGCTGGTGTCGGCGGATGCGGCCGAATTGCACGCGCTTTTGCATCCCGATCTGGTGCATGTGCATTCAACGGGGATGGTGCATGACAAGGCCGCGTTCATGGCGCATGTCGCGCGTATGGGCGGCTTTGTCGAGATCGAGCGGGGCGAGATCGAGCTGCGCCAGACAGGAACGGATGCGGCGGCGGGGGCCATTATCAGCGGCCCGACCCGCAATCGCGTCCGGCGTCTTGATACAGGGAAAACCGTTGATCTGATTGGCTTTAGCACGGTTGTCGCGACCCTCGGGGAGGAGGGGTGGCAAGTGCTTTTGTCGCAGCTCACCCTGACGGGCTAGGCCCGATATCCAGCCGCGTTCCGCAATATGAAATATCTCAGAAGTAACATTGGCGGAAGGCGCAAGGGCACGACAGACTACCTTTAGAGGGCGCCGCAAGCGCAGAGAGGACTGCCGGTCGGGAGAGATCTGGACCAAGCTTGCACCGCCCGTCTTCATCTTGGGAGGGGACTTTATGTCGACTGTGATCACGTCGCCGTTCGGGCGCGTTCTGATCGTCTACGGGCTTGGTGTAGCTGCCGCGATGTGCGTCAGCGAAGCCGTGACCGAACTGGGAAAGATTGCACAGGAATTCCATCCGGGCTCGCATTCGACAATCGGTTTCATCATGTCGATGCCGTCGCTTGTCGTGGCCCTTGGGGCATTGCTGGCGGGCTATCTGGTGGACCGTCTGGGAGACCGCCGCGTGCTGTATGCCGGTGTGGTCGTGATGATCCTTGGCGATGCCTGCGCGATTGCGGTGCCGTCGCTGGGACTTTTGCTGGCGGCCCGTGCGCTGACCGGTGTGGGATATGTCCTGACGGCGGTCGCCGCGATCACCGCGCTGATCCGCCTGACCAAGGGCCACCAGCGGACGATGGCGCTGGCGCTCTGGTCGACATTCGTGCCGATGAGTTTCCTGCTGCCGTTCCTGTCGGCGGGGCTGGCCGCCGAACTGGGCACCTGGCGCGCGGCTTTCGGCTTCCATATCGCGCTGATGCTGGGGCTTCTGGTGCTGGCGGTGCTGGCAATCCCGCGCCGCACCGAGGGCGAACGCGCTGTGCGCAGCCGTGGTGTCGGCAAGGTGCTGCGCGCACCGATGGTCTATCTGCTGGGGATTTCCTTCGCAGGGGACTCCTTCCTGCAAACCGGTGTTCTGGCCACGCTCGGCCATTATCTGGCGGCGAAATACAATCAGCCGGAAGTGGCGGTGGCGCACTGGAATGCGGTCTCGATGGTGGTCAATGCGCTGGCCTGCCTCAGCGTGGGCCTGCTGCTCCGGCGGGGTGTGTCCAGCCGCGCGGTGACCACGCTCGGCATCCTGATCACCGGCATTCCGGGGGCGCTGCTATACGGCACGGATCTGGGCTTCATGAATTCCATCTATGCGGTCTGGGGGCTGATGTTCGGCTCGGGGCTGCTGGTCGGGATGTGGACGCTGGTTCCCTATACCGCGCCGTCTCCTGAAACCAACGGTGCCACCAGCGGCCTTGTGACCCAGTTCACCCTGCTTGGTGTGCTGCTTGGCCCGCCTGCCTATTTCGCCGCACAGGCCGCAGGGGCCGGCGTCACGGTGGCCGTCTTCCTTGGCGCGCTGGTTGTCTGTGCACTGCGCTATCCGGTCTGCCGTCTGGCCGATCACGCTCCGAAGACCTCTGCGGCCCGTGCCGTTGTCGTCGAAGCCACTCATTGAACGCTTGGTCACCGCACCAAGCCCCCGAAAGGAGAACCCTATGCTTGATATCGCCATCATCGGCGCAGGCCCCGGCGGCCTTGCCACAGCCCTCCGCCTTGAACAGAAAGGCTTCCGTCCGAAAATCTACGAGGCCGTGCCCGATTTGCAACCGCTTGGCGTAGGCGTCGACATCAAGGTCTATGGCACCAAGGAACTGACCGAGATGGGACTTCTGGAACGGTTTCAGGAGATCTCGGTCGAGGCGACGGAATCGATTTTCTATACCGGCCACGGTCAGGAGATCTTCGGCGAGAAATGCGGCAAGCATATCGGCTATGATCACGAACAACGCTTCGTCCATCGCGGGACGCTGCAGTTTCTGCTGCGCGAGGCGGTGATCGAACGTCTGGGCCCCGATGCGATTGTCTATGGCGCTAGGTTGCAGACCTTCGAGCAGGACGAGACCGGCGTCACGCTGCATTTCGCCGAGGCCGAAGGGGTGCCGCAGACCGTACGTGCCGATGTCATGCTGGGGATCGACGGGATCCATTCGGCGGTGCGCAAGCAGCTTTTGCCCGCCTCCACCCGCACCCATTATTCCGGCATCGCGATGTATCGCGGGGTGACGGTGATGCCTGCCTATCGCGATGGCGGCACGATCTTGCATATCGGGGACCCGATCCGGCAGGGCAGCCTGATTGTCTATCCGATCCGCAACGATGTGGATGGCCAGGGCAATGTGCTGGTCAACTGGGTCTGCGAACAGCGCGGCAAGCCCAAAGGGGTCGAGGATTGGTCGGTGCGCGTCAGCCCCGACGAGATCGCCCATGTGTTCGATGACGTGAAGCTGGATTTCTTGGATGTGGGCAAAATGATCCGCGAGGCCCGCGAGATCTATATCTACCCGCTGATCGACAATGATCCGCTGGAGCAATGGTCCTTCGGGCGGGTGTCTCTGGTGGGGGATGCAGCCCACGCCATGTATCCGCGCGGCGGCAACGGGGTCTGTCAGGCGCTGGTCGATGCCCGCGTCATTGCCGAGAAACTGCACGAGATCGACGATCCGGTTGCGGCCCTTCAGGCCTATCAGGACGCCCGTCTGGAGGGGGTCAACCGTCTGGTCATCGCCAATCGCGGCGAAGGCCCCGAGGTGATCCGCCGGCTGGTCGAAGAGAAATCCGGCGGGCAGCCCTTCGACGATATCGACACGGTCATTCCCCGTGCCGAAGTCGAGGCGCTGTTCATGGAATACCACCGCATGGCCGGGATGAAACGTCCCGACGATGCCCAAAAGGCCGCGTTCAAGGCCGTCTTCACCGAAGAAACCATGAAGAAAACGGCATTTGCCGAAGACATCCGCTGAGTGAGTAGGAAAGAGAGACTGAAAATGGTTACGAAACCGCGCGTCATTGACGCAAATATGCACTGGCTCCCCGATACGCTGTTTACCGATGACGACCTGCGCGAGAAAATGATGCGCTGTATCCCGCGGCAGAACAATATCCACGTCAAGATGGTGCCGATCGAGGGCAAGAACCTCAACCAGATCATCATTGAAGAGCCGAAGGGCTTTGTGAATATCAACTACGCCGAAGGGCAGTATAATATCGAAAGCCAGCTTGAGGATATGGACCGCGCGGGGATCGACCATGCCGTGTTCCGTATTCCGGTCTGGCAGGAGTGGCTGGATCTGGAATGCTCCAAGCGCATCAATGACGGTCTGGCCGAATATGTCAGCCGTTCGAACGGGCGGTTCACCGCGCTGGCGGTCTGCCCGCCTTGGGGCGACAAGACCATGATCGACGAGGTCGAGCGCTGCATCGACCAGCTCGGCTTCAAGGGCGTGCAGCTTGCCTGCAAATACGGCGACATCTATCTGGATGACGAGGCCTTCTACCCCTATTTCGAATTCCTCAACGACCGGAAGATCCCCGCCGTTGTCCACCATACACCGCTGCCGGTGGATTATGACTCGATCCTTTCGTTCAACAACCAGCGTCGCCAATATGGCCGTTGCATCGCGCAGGGCACGGCGGTCGGGCGTGAATTGTTCTCGGGGCTGTTCGACCGTTTCCCGAACCTGCGGCTGAGCCATTCGATGCTGGGCGGCGGCTTCTTTGCCTTCGTCGATATGTTGGTGCCCAAGCCCAAACATGCCTATGGCGATGCGGTGGACCGCTTCGACACCGGCAATTCCAACCTGCGCGAAAAGCTCAGGAACAACCTGTTCTTCGATATTTCCGGCCCGCCGCAATGGGGCAAGAAACAGCTTGAATGCGCGGTCGAGGTGCTGGGCGAGGACAATATCCTTTACGGTGCCTCCTATCCGATCCGTAAGGACTGGTTCTTTGACGGTGTGCCAACGGTCGAAGCGCTCGATATTTCGGACAGCGCGAAAGAGAAGATCTTCTCGAAAAATGCCGAGACGCTGTTCGGGCTGTAAGCCCGCAGGTTCGGGTGGCCGGCGCTTGTCCGGCCGCCCTTTGTGAAAAACGATGTAGAACAAGGCGATATCAATGAAACTTGCCCGCTTCACCGAAGCGTCGCGCACCCGGATCGGCAAGGTGCTTGGCGACGAGATCGTGGATCTGACCCCTGTGCTGGGCGAAGGGGCCTCGATGCGCCGCGTGCTGGCCGATCTCGATGCCCTGCGCCCCGCTCTGGAGGCGCTGGAAGGGCCGCGTTATGCGCTGGCCGATATCCGGCTGGAAGTTCCGGTGCCGGACCCGCAGAAATTCATGGCGATCGGCATGAATTATGCCAAACATGCCCAAGAGGCCGCAAAGGCCGGTATCCCGACCCCGACCAGCCAGTTCTGGTTCAACAAGCAGGTCTCGTGCCTGAATGCGCCCTTTGATCCGGTGGTCAAGCCGGACGCCTCGGAGAAGGTCGATTACGAAATCGAACTGGGCGTGGTGATCGGGAAGGCCTGCCGTCATGTCGCGCGCGCGGATGCGCGGTCGGTGATTGCGGGATATGTGATCGTCAATGATGTTTCCGCGCGGGACTGGCTGCCCAAATCGCCCACCTTCACCTTGGGCAAATCCTTTGACACGCATGGGCCGGTGGGGCCGTGGATCACGACCGATGACGAGATCCCCGATCCTTTGGATCTGGCCATGAAACTGTGGGTCAATGGCGAATTGCGCCAGAATGACCGGACCAGCGATATGATCTACGACATCTATGACCAGATTGCCTATCTGAGCACGGTCATGACGCTGCAGCCGGGTGATATTCTGGCCAGCGGAACGCCCAGCGGCATCGGTGCGCCCAGCGGGCGGTTCCTGCAACCGGGCGACCGGATGGAGTTGGAGATCGAGCGGTTGGGCCGGATTGCGGCGGAGGTCATCGCAGAGACGGCCTGACCGAAAGGCGCTCGGTATTTGGCCGGAGGCTTGCGGCACCCGTGCTGCGGCGTCCGGTCAATGGCGGCACCTTGGCCCGAGGTTGCCGCCACCCTGTCATGCCGGATCGGCGAGGGCGAAACCCTGCTATGGCCCCTCCCGAGACCGGCGCAGTGCTTTGTGCCGCGGGATTTGCCTCTCCCATGTGGCACAGGTTCAGGGGCGGGTGGCCTTTACGCTTCTGGACGGGGGGCGCATGATCGCATAAGCCAAGGGGGCATCCTGCGATTTGCGGCCCTTCTCGGCGCGTCGGGCCGGTCCCGCAGATCGGCTGGTGCCCGCAAAGACGTTTCGATTGGAACGCTCCGGCGGCTCTCGCCGGACGGGGTACGCGGAACGTCCTGCGGTCAGGCAATAAGAAAAGACGATGAGGCAAATCAATGCGTGGTCACACCTTTCTCAAAGTAATGGCGCTTGCGCTGCTGGCAGGCTGCACCGGCATGGGGTCGGGGGGTGTTGTGGTTAAAGGAGCAGGGCCGGACGAGCTTTTGAAGCTGCGTGCGGGGCCGGGCCTTGGCTACAATATCATCATGGGTCTGCCCAATGGCACCCAGTTGAAAAAGCATGAATGCGTCACCGAGGTCGGGCAGCTCTGGTGCCATGTCTCGCTGGTGAATGCGCCGCAAGTCATGGGCTATGTCTCTGCCGATTATCTGGCGATCCGCTGATCCGGCCTCGCCGCCATAGGCCGGAGCGGTGTCTCCGGCCCGCGCGGGCGGCTGAGACGGCATGGGTGCGCGCGAACGGTGCGCGATCAGCCCAGAAACAGCGGCAGGAAATCCGATAAGGTGGCCGATTGTTCCCGATCGCTGCGCCAGATTGCATGGATCGGCGTGCTGTAGCGGAAAAGTTCCGGCAGCAGTTCGTGGCTGCGCCCGTGCAGATGCCGCTGGCAGTGAACGGGCAGGAACCCGATATAGATCCCGCTTTGGATCAGCCCCATCACCGCCTCGGTCTGATAGGCGGTGCTGCCTTGCGGAAAGGCCAGTTTGCGCTGACGCAGCAGATCGCTTTCGAAATAGCCGCGATAGACCAGTGCATGTGCGCGGATCTCGCGCTCTGACAGCGGCGCGCCCCGATCCAGCGCCTGCGCCAGCGGATGGTCCCCGCCGCAAAATAGCCCCACCGGTTCATCGTAAAGCGGGTGGCATTGCAGCCCCGGTGTCCGGTGGTAATCCGGCACGACCCCAAGATGCAGGCGGCCATCTAGCACTCCACGCTCGATTTCGGCGGGTGTGCCGACCGTGATATTCACGGTCAGGCCGGGCGCATCGGCGCGACAGGTCTTGATGGCCCCAAGCAGCGGATTGGCCTCGTCGGTCAGCGCAAAATCCATCAGGCCGATTTCCAGCCGTCCCACCAGACGGTCTCCCATCGCGGCGATATTGGCGCTGAAGTCATCGGCGGATTTCAGGAAGCGGTCCACATAGTCCAGCACCTGCCGCCCCGCCTGTGTCAGGCTGAACCCCGCCCGTCCCCGATGGCACAGCCGCAACCCAAGCCGCGTTTCCAGATCCGCGATCTGGCGCGAGATCGTCGAGCGCCCGACCCCCAGTTCGGTCTGGGCTGCCGACAGGCCGCCACATTCGATCACCGTGCGGAAGACGCGCATCAGCCGGATGTCGACATCACTGATCTGCCCCGAAAAGACCTTGCGTCGCCGTGCCATGAGTTCTCCTGCGCAATGACGTGCATGAATATGCAACTTATGTTTGATTCTTGCAAGTTTAAGAAACTTTTGCCGCCGCTAGGATAGGCCGCATAAAGACAGTTTGCCGGAATGGACCCATGTGGAATGACGAAAAACTTGCAAAGCTGCGGCAGCAGTTTTGCAATACGAATGGCGGCGAGATGGTCGATCCGGATTTCCGCCGGATTGCGGCGCAGATCTTTGATCCGCAGGGGCGCCGCACCGCGCCCTATGCCGGCCTGCCGACCTTGCTGGATGCCCCCGCACGGGCGGATGGAAGCGCCGAGGGGCTTCAGGTCGCGCTTTACGGGATGCCGATGGATCTGGGCGTGACCAATCGCAATGGCGCACGTTTCGGTCCGCGCGCGCTGCGCGCGATCGAGCGGATAGGCCCCTATAACGATGCGCTGGTCTGCGCGCCCGTGCACGAGATGGCGGTGGCCGATATCGGGGATGTGCCCTTCCGCAGCCGCTTCGACCTGACGCGGAGCCATGAGGATATCGAGGCATTCGTGGCGGGGATTGTCGCGTCGGGGGCCTTGCCGCTGGGGGTCGGGGGGGATCACTCGGTCAGCCTGCCGGTCTTGCGGGCCATCGGGCGGGAACGCCCTGTGGGGATGATCCATATCGATGCGCATTGCGATACGGGCGGGGCCTATGAGGGCGAGAAGTTCCATCATGGCGGCCCGTTCCGCAATGCCGTGCTGGAAGGGGTTCTGGACCCGGAGCGGACCATCCAGATCGGTATTCGCGGGGCGGCGGGATATATCTGGGAATTCTCGACCCTGTCGGGCATGACGGTCATTCCTGCACAGGAGATCACCGAGGCATCGCTGCCCGACATCATCGCCCGTGCCCGTGCAGTGATCGGCACCGGCCCGACCTATCTGAGTTTCGACATCGACAGTCTCGATCCGGCATTCGCCCCCGGAACAGGGACGCCGGAGGTTGGTGGCCTGACCCCGCGCGAAGTGCTGCGTTTGCTGCGGGGCCTCAAGGGGGCCAATATCGTCGGTGCGGATGTCGTCGAGGTGGCTCCGGCCTATGACAGCACCACGAATACCGCGCAGAACGCGGCCCAGATGCTGTTCGAGATCCTCAGCCTCATGCAGTTTTCTCCGTCACTTCCCAAAGGATAATCATGTTTCCTCCGATTACACGTCTTGAGCCCGGCCCCCGCATGAGCGAGGCCGTCATTTACAACGGTCTGGTCTGGCTGGCGGGGCAGGTGGGCGAAGGGGCCACAGTGGCCGCCCAGACCGCCGATATGCTGGCCCGTGTCGAGACCCTGCTCGGGCAGTCGGGCAGCTCGAAATCCCGCATTCTGTCAGCCCAGATCTGGTTGGCGGATATGGCCGATTTTGCCGATATGAATGCGGTCTGGGATGCTTGGATCGACCCCGAGCATCCGCCCGCACGCGCCTGCGGCGAGGCACGGCTGGCGACAGAGGAGTATCGCGTCGAGATCCTGATCCTTGCGGCGCAGGGCGACGATGCGGCGGCATAGCCGCGAAGCGATAGTGTGAAGACACGCAACAGCCGCAAGATGACTTGCGGCTGTTGTCCTGATGGCGCGCGCCGCCATCGCCTGGACTTGGAACGCCCGAAGCATAAGAAAGCGTCGCGCTCCGGCGGTGCAATCCCGCAGCGCGCGTCGGGGATGGGCGCATGGGCAGTTTTTGCGCATTTTGCAACCAAGGAGGGAAATGCCGTTCCGGAAATATCGCATTTGGGTATGGAAGGGCATGGGCAAGCCGTGGCAGAATGGTTAATGTCGGGGCTGTTATTTGTGCTCCCGAGCATATTGTTGAACTCTTCCCGCCCACGTTGTCCATTTTAACGGATCCCACAGGTTTCATGGCCCATCTTGACACGACTTCTTCGCTTGCGATCCGTTTGGCGCGGGTGCTCTGTATCACCCTGATGATCGGGATCCATTTCGCACCGGGGATCAATACGCTTCTTGCCCTGCCGCTGACGCGGCTCGAGCATGGGCTGATCTGGTTGGTGCTGGATGAATTCGGCCGTGCCAGCGTGCCGCTGCTCAGTATCGTTTCGGGTTTTCTGGTCACGCAGGCGATGTCCTCGGGCCGCGCCCGCACCAAGATCCTGCGTTCCAAACTGGCGCGGCTGGGCATTCCGCTGCTGTTCTGGTGTTCTGTCAGTTTCGTCCTGCTTCTGGCCTATAGCCCTGCGGCTTTACAGGCGGCTCTGGCACAGACAGACTGGCTGCAACGCATCAGCTGGTTCACCGCTCTGACCGAGATGCCCGCCAATACACCCTTGTATTTCCTGCGCGATCTTCTGGTCTGCAATGTTGTCTTGCTGGCGCTTTGGCCCTTGGGCAAACATGCGCCGGCCTTGCTTCTGGGGGTGCTGCTGGCGGTCTACGTGGCCGCATGGGGGGTGAATAACCTGCATCTGCCGATGCTGCCGATCTTCATCAAATCCCGCATCTTCATTTTCTTTCTCTTTGGCGTCGCGATCTCGCTATTTGCCAAGGCCCCGCCGCGTCCTGCATTCTGGCTGATCGGGATCGTCTATGCGGCACATCTTCTGGATCTGTGGACGGGGCGCAGCTATCTGCCGCAAACCCTGAGCGACATTCTGCACCGTCTGGCGATTTCGATGCTGATGTGGCGGGTCTGCCTATCGCTGGCCACGAAACCTGCCGTGTCGCATCTGCTGGGACGGTGCGAGCCTTACATGTTCTTCATGTTCTGCTCGCATTGGATCGTGACGATCCTTTATATGCGACTTCTCGACCATCTCGGGATCACCGATAATGACCGTGTGTTCCTGTTCCTGTTCTTGCTGAATTATCCGCTGTCTTTTGTGACCGCATGGCTGCTGCAACATATGGCACGGCATGTGCCGGTGGCACGGCTTCTGATGACGGGCAAGGGGCCCTCCAGACATCGCCCGACCGTTCTGGCACATACCGCCCCCGCCTCTGGCACGTCCGAACAGGAGCTTCCCTCGCGCTGACGTGGCGGCACACGCGGCCTGTCCCGTTCGTCGGGGAGGGCGCAGGTGATTCAACTTACGGTTTTGTGGCGGGGGCTGTCATTCGGGCGCTGCCCGCCTGTTGGGCATCACGCGGCGGATCTTGGCGCATCGGGGCCGTTCTATAAGCAAAACGGCACCGAAAGCGGCTGCAAACCCCGCAAATACCATTTTACCCTACGGTTTTTTCATCCTCTTTCGGGCGAGTGCTCTTGGCATTTCTCGCAAGGTGGGGTTTCTTGGCCAAAAGCCTGAGTTTATCCAAGGACTTTCTCATGACTGTCTTTTCCCGTCAAAAGATCACTCCCGTTATTCTAGCGGGAGGGTCGGGGACGCGGCTGTGGCCGCTATCACGTAAATCCTACCCCAAGCAATTCGTGCCACTGGTCGGGGAAGAAACCCTGTTCCAGTCTTCCGCAAAGCGGATGGTCGGTGCGGTCGGGACTATGGATTTCGCAGCGCCCGTGGTGCTGACCAATTCCGATTTCCGTTTCATCGTGACCGAGCAGCTTGCCGAGGCAGGCATTGATCCGGGTGCGATCATGATCGAGCCCGAGGGGCGCAATACCGCCCCCGCCGTGCTGGCGGCGGCGTTTCATGCGCAGGCCAAGGACCCGCAGGCGATCCTGCTGGTCTCGCCCTCCGATCACGTCATCCCCGACGGGGACAGCTTCCGCGCCGCCGTCGAGGCGGGGCTTGCGGCGGTTGCGCAGGGCAATCTGGTGACCTTCGGCATCACGCCCGACCGCCCCGAAACCGGCTATGGGTATCTGGAGCTGACCGGCACGCCATCCGGCACCGATCCTGTCGCGCTCAAGCGCTTTGTCGAAAAGCCCGATGCCGCCCGCGCCGCCGAGATGCTGGCCGCAGGCACCTATCTGTGGAATGCGGGCATCTTCCTGTTCCGCGCGGCGGATATCATTGCCGCTTTCGAAACCCATGCCCCCGATCTGATCCCGCCGGTACAGGCATCGGTGACCGAGGCGCAGCCCGATCTGGGCTTCCTGCGGCTGGACCCGACCGCTTGGGCGGGGGCCAAGGATATTTCCATCGACTATGCGGTGATGGAAAAAGCCGGAAACCTATCGGTCGTGCCGTTCTCGGCGGGCTGGTCTGATCTGGGCGGTTGGGATGCCGTCTGGCGCGAAGGGGCGCGCGACGAGAACGGGGTCGGGCTCTCGGGGGCGGCCACCGCGATCGACTGCGAGGACAGCTTGCTGCGTTCCGATAGCGACCGTCTGGAAGTCGTGGGCATCGGCCTGAAGAACATCATGGCGGTCGCGATGAATGACGCCGTGCTGGTGGCCGATATGAACTGCGCGCAGGATGTGAAAAAGGCGGTGGATGCGCTCAAGGCCAAGAAATCGCAACAGGCGACGCATTTCCCGAAAGACCATCGCCCGTGGGGCTGGTTCGAAAGCCTTGTGGTGGGCGCGCGTTTTCAGGTGAAGCGTATCCATGTCCATCCGGGGGCGGCGCTCAGCCTGCAAAGCCATTTCCACCGCTCCGAGCACTGGATCGTGGTCGAAGGCACCGCGCGGGTGACGATTGATGACGAAGTGACCCTCGTCACCGAGAACCAGTCGGTCTATATCCCCTTGGGATCGGTGCACCGTATGGAAAACCCGGGCAAGGTGCCGATGGTGTTGATCGAGGTGCAGACCGGCTCGTATGTCGGCGAGGATGATATTGTGCGCTACGAGGATATTTATTCCCGCGGGCAGGGTGAAAAAGGATAATCCGGATGAAAATTGTTGTTGCTGGCCTTGGGTATGTAGGCCTGTCGAATGCTGTGCTTCTGGCGCAGAACAACGCGGTGGTGGCAGTCGATGTGGATGCCCGCCGCGTGGAGATGGTCAATAACAAGAAATCCCCGATCGAGGATCGCGAGCTGGAAGACTATCTGGCCAACAAGGATCTGGATCTGGTGGCCACGACCGAGGCAGGTCCGGCCTATGAGGGGGCGGATTATGTGATCATCGCGACGCCCACCAATTATGACACCAAGTCGAACTATTTCGATACCTCTTCGGTGAATTCGGTGATCAAGCAGGTGATCGCGGTCAACAAGACGGCGACCATCGTGGTGAAATCCACGATTCCGGTGGGCTATGTGCAGGATATCCGCGAAGAGCTGGACACCCAGCAAGTGATCTTCTCGCCGGAATTCCTGCGGGAGGGCCGCGCGCTTTACGACAATCTCTACCCCTCGCGGATCATCGTGGGCGAAGAGAGCGAGCGCGCCAAGATCTTCGCGGACCTGCTGCTGGGCGGCGCGATCAAGAAGGACGTGCCGGTCATGTTCACCGGTCCGACCGAGGCCGAGGCGATCAAGCTTTTCGCCAATACCTATCTTGCGATGCGGGTGGCCTATTTCAACGAGCTTGACAGCTATGCGATGGCGGGGGGCATGGACAGCCGCCAGATCATCGAAGGCATCGGTCTCGACCCGCGGATCGGCAGCCATTACAACAACCCCTCCTTCGGCTATGGCGGCTATTGCCTGCCGAAAGACACCAAGCAGCTTCTGGCCAATTACAATCAGGTGCCGCAGAACCTGATCCGCGCCATCGTGGATGCCAACCGCACGCGCAAGGACTTCCTGTCGGACCAGATCCTGATGCGCGGCCCGAAAGTCGTGGGTATCTACCGTCTGGTGATGAAGGCGGGTTCGGACAATTTCCGCCAGTCCTCGATCCAGGGCATCATGAAGCGGCTGAAGGCCAAGGGCGTCGAGGTCATCGTCTATGAGCCCGTGCTGAACGAGCCCGAATTCTACCGTTCGCGCGTCGTCAATGATCTGGCGGCCTTCAAACGCGAGGCGGATGTGATCGTGGCCAACCGGATCACGGATGATATCAGCGATGTCGAGGCCAAGATCTTCACGCGCGATCTCTTCCACGCGGATTAAGGAACGAGGATGGCACCCGCTTTTGGTACGTCAGGCCTGCGTGGCCTTGTGACGGAGCTGACGCCCGAGCTTGTGGCGTCCTATATCGAAGCGTTTCTTGTGGCCTGTCCGCAGGGACGCGCGCTTTATGTCGGGCGTGACCTGCGCCCGTCCTCGCCCGAGATTGCCGCCGTCGTCATTGCTGCCGCACAGGCGGTGGGCATGGATACGGTGGATTGCGGGGCGCAGCCGACGCCGTCTCTGGCGATGGCCTCGATGGCGGCGGGCTGTGCCGCCGTGATGGTCACTGGTAGCCATATTCCGGCAGATCGCAACGGGCTGAAATTCTACATCCCCGAAGGCGAGATTTCCAAAGCCGACGAGGCCGCGATCAAGGCAGCCCGCGCGGCGGGGCACAAGCCGCAGGGCAGCGGCGGGCAGGCGCGTCCGGCCCCCGATGCCGGTGCCGCCTATATCGCGCGCTATGTGCAGGGCTTCGGCGCGCAGGCGCTGGCGGGGCTGCGCGTCGGTGTTTACCGGCATTCCTCGGTGGCGCGCGATGTCATGGAGGCCGTGATGGCGGGGCTGGGGGCCGAGATCGTGCCGCTTGCCAACTCCGATGTCTTCATTCCCGTCGATACCGAGGCCGTGGACCCCGGGACCCGCCACCAGTTGGCGCAATGGTGCAGCGAGTACGGGCTGGATGCGGTGATCTCGACCGATGGCGATGCCGACCGCCCGATGCTGACCGACGCGGCGGGCAATGTCGTGCCGGGCGATATTCTGGGCGTGCTGAGCGCGCGCTATCTGGGCGCCGAGGTGATCGTTACGCCTGTGTCGTCGAATGACATGGTGCGCCAGATCCCCGAATTCCATCACGTGCATCTGACCAAGATCGGCTCGCCCTTCGTGATTGCGGGCATGGAGGCCGCACGTGATCGGGACCCGCAGGCGAAAATATGTGGTTTTGAAGCCAATGGTGGCTTCCTTCTGGGGTTCGAGGCCCATCAGCGCCAGCCGCTTGCGCCGCTGATGACGCGTGACAGCCTGTTGCCGATCGTGGTGCCGTTGATTGCCGCGCGTGCGGCGGGCCTGTCGCTGGCGGCGCTGGTTGCGGCGCTGCCGCCCTGCTTTACCGCCGCAGACCGCTTGCAGGATATCGACCGTGACAAGGCGGGGGCATTCCTGAGCCGGTTGAGCACCGATATGCAGGCGCGGGCCGCCTTCTTCGCGCCCGAAGGCCCGATTGCCGATATCGACCTGACCGACGGGCTTCGGGTGAATTTCACCTCGGGCGCTGTCGTGCATCTGCGGCCCTCGGGGAATGCGCCCGAATTCCGCATCTATGCCCAGGCCGGAACCGCCCAAGCGGCGCAGGATCTGGTGCCTTCGGTTATGGAACGCGTATCCGCCCATATAGGCTGATGATGGAAAACGCAAAAAAGGGGGTCATGCCGTCGCGGCATGGCCCTTTTTTTATTGGTTTTTGCGTAATATCTACTCGGTTGCGGCGCACAACCTGAGAATGCAAAAGGCATATCCATACTGCAGAAAATACGCGCATAGTTTGGATTAATTGTCGTGATCCGCCCAATAATCGCCACGAACATGACGCGGCTTTAGCGCCGCGCGCATGCAGCCTGTTCTTACGTAGACGTATCTCCACCGGTGCGCCTGCGTCTCACGGATTTTGAAACCACTCCTTGTTCCGAGACCAGAAAGGGCCTGCCCGATGACGAGCTATTCGACCATTTCCGCGACCGGAAATGATAATCCGACACTGGCTTTCAATTTGTCGCGTATCACCGATTGGAATTCTGCCTCGCAGTTTCTCGATCAGATGAAGATGATGCGGCAATGGCTTGTCCATGAAGACGGTGTCTGGGGTGGAGGTAGCCTGTCGGAGGCGATCGAGGCCGGTATTTTCGACGAGAACGGCTGGCCTACGGAAATTCCCGAAGGGGCGGACGGGATCGGTACGGTGTTCGACTGGACCACCTCCTCGACGGCGGATGCGGCCCTGGCCGAGCAACGGGCCGGCGTCTATATCGTGGAATACGAGGGCGAGGGGACGCTGAAACTTCAGGGCGATGTGACGATCCTGTCGAACGAGGATGGCAAGATCGTCTTCGAGAATGTGTCCGGAAACAGCTGGACCCTGACTATCACCGAGACCGACCCCGAAGGCACGGGCGATTACATCCGTGATGTCACTGTGGTGGCCGAGGAGAATTATGATCTGTTTCAGGCAGGGGCGGTCTATAACCCCGACTGGATCAACCTGATCGACGATGCCCGCCAGTTGCGCTTCATGGACTGGCTCAACACCAACAGCTCGACGGCGGTCACGGTGGAGGATCTCAAGATTTCCACCGACGAGCGCGGGCTGACCACCGATGCCTCGCTGGAGGATATGGTGCGGCTGGCCAATGAGGTCGGGGCGGACCCGTGGTTTTCCATCCCCTATCTGGCGGATGAGAGCTATATCCGCGCCTTTGCGGAATATGTGCGCGACAATCTCGATCCGGATCTGGTGGTGCGGGTGGAATATTCGAACGAGGCCTGGAACACCGATTACGCCGTCAATGCGTGGCTGGCCGAGCAGGCCCTGTCCGAATGGGGGCTGACCGGGCAGGAAGCCAAGGATGCCTATTATGTGAAGATGGCCAGTCAGGTGGCGCAGATCTGGGAGGAGGTCTTTGGCGAGGAGGCCGATGACCGTCTGGTCAATGTGCTGTCCGGTCAGGCCAATAACACATGGCGCACGGCCCGCTTGCTGGAGGCCTCGGTCTGGGCCGAGAACGAGCCGGATGCCTATGTCGATCCGTCCGAGCTGTTCGAGGAATTCGCGATCACCAATTACTTCGGCACCAACCCGCTGCAGACCACTGCGGGGCGCACCGCGGTGCTGGATTTGCTGCAGACGCAGGGCACGCAGGCGGCGATCGATTATATCGTCGCGCTGACGATGGACCCGTCACAAAGCTATTCGATCCCGACGCTGGCAGCGGCTTGGGCCAAGCAGGCCGAGCTTGCCCATGATGCGGGGCTGGAACTTGTGGCCTATGAGGGCGGGCAGCATCTGTTCAGCTGGTTCTCGACCACGGGGCTGAGCGCCGACGAGCGGACCCTCCTGATCGATTTCATGGCCGAACTGGTGCGCACGCCGGAAATGGCCGAGATGTATCAGACCGCGTTCGACCTGTGGTCCGCCGTGTCCGACGGGCCCTTCATGCAGTATCAGGAAGCCTCGACGGTGACGGCCTATGGCTCTTGGGGGCTTTATGCCAACCTCTCCGACAGCAATGAACGCGCCGATCTGCTGACCGAGCTGAACGAGATCAGCGATACATGGTGGGAAGCCACCGGCGGCACGCAATATCTGCAGGGGATCGTGGCCCGCGGCACCGCCGAGGACGACATTCTGATCGGCACCGATCAGGAGGATTACCTGATTGGCGGCGATGGCGATGACACATTTGTGGGCGGCGCGGGCAATGACGGCATCAATGGCGGGGAAGGCACGGACCGTCTGATTCTGTCGGGGAACTTTGCCGATTACACCATCACCGCCGAGGGCGATGGCGTCTATCTGGTCGAGGGGGCCGACGGGCTGGACTACATCCGCGATGTCGAGGAATTGCAGTTCGACGATACTGTCGTGGGTCTGGATGTCGAGATTGCCGCCGCAGAGCCGGATCTGGTGGCTGCAGCGCTTGTCGAGGAGGCCGGATCGACCGCAGTCAACGAACCGTTGGCTGACGAGACCGAAGTGGTGGCCACGGAAAATATTCTGGATCTGTCGGATCTCACCGAAGGGCAGTCGATCAGCGCGATCAACCGCTATAGCGCGCTTGGCAAGGAATTGGGGTTGCAGGATTCGCAGAACTATTTCTACGCCGAAAGGGGCAGTACCGCGACGGTGGACGGGCAGGAATTCGGGATCAGCTACTGGACGACCAATGAAAACAGCCTTGATTCCGGCAAGGTGGCCCTGACCAGCAGCGCGTTGATCACCGCGCAGATGCTGGGGGATGTGGCTTTGGATGTGGATCAGGTCATCGGTTCGCAGGGGGCGGATAGCTTCAATATGCGCAGTGCCGATGATGTGGTCTATGGCGGGGCGGGCAACGACACGATCAACACGTCCGACGGCAATGACTTTGTGGATGGCGGCGCTGATAACGACTGGATACAGGGCGGCGGGGGCAATGACACCCTGTTGGGCGGCGACGGTGCCGACGGTCTGGTGGGCGGCACGGGCGATGATCTGCTGACCGGCGGTGCGGGGGTGGACCAGTTCATCTTCGATCAGGGCACGGGGCAGGATACCATCACCGATTTCACCGATGAGGATATCCTGATCCTGCGCGATTTCATGGAAGGCATTTCCGATCTTGCCTCGGCTCTGAGCGAGACGGATGAGGGGCTTTTGCTAAGCAACGGCACGGATTCGATCCTATTTGCGGGATGCAGCCTCGAAGATGCCGACTGGATTTTCGAATAGCGCGAAGAGGGCGGCTTTGCGCCGTGCTCCGACCGGATCAGGCGGTCTTATCAAGGGCGATCAACGGCGGGTGAGGGTGCGGGAAACCGCACCCTTTGCGCGTTTACAATCGCGCGGACGCGTGGAAAGCTGTGACCTTTGCAGGCGGGGAGGCAAGCGGTCTTGC
This sequence comes from Thioclava sp. GXIMD4215, assembly GCF_045291555.1. Lineage (NCBI taxonomy): Bacteria > Pseudomonadati > Pseudomonadota > Alphaproteobacteria > Rhodobacterales > Paracoccaceae > Thioclava > Thioclava sp. GXIMD4215. The sequence goes on from NZ_CP149517.1 coordinate 235,381, forward strand.
TGCTCTGCCGACCGGTCCTATGTGCTTTTTGTTTGTCGCTCTTTCGCTCTGCTTTCTGGAATGCCCCATGATCCTGTCGCGCCTTTCCCTGTCCGGTTTTTCCCGTATGCCCCGTCTGCCTGATGGCGGGCGGGTCTGGTATGGCCTCCGGCATCTGGTTCTCGGGGCCGTTTCGCTGGGCGGGCTGCTGGCGGGCGGCGTTCTGGCGGGGAGTGTTCCGGCGGGGGCGGTCCATGCCGGACCGGAGATCACGGTAAGCCCGCAGGTGCTGCAGCAGGATCTGCACCCCTTTACCGCGACGGTGGGCGATTTCGGCAATGGCGCGGATCTGGCACCGATGGGGTTCGAACCCACGATCTACCGCACCATGTTGACGGCAACACAGGATGCCACGGATCGGGTGAGTGCGGACCCCGCCAAGATTTCGGCCAATGGCCTCCTGCGTGACGGGGCGCTGGACGGGGCCGAGCTTGAAGTGCTGCGGATCGAGAACGGCCAGTTCCGCTCGGTGCGGCTGGGGCATGTGGCGCAGGGCGGGTTCCATGCCAGCGGGTTCCTGCCGCTGGCGGAGGGACGGATGCTGCGCGGCACACAGACCAGTGTGCAACTGGATCTGGGACAGGACGCACGTCCCGGATCGGCGCGATATTTCCGGCTGCGTGCGGTGGATGCGGCGGGGCGCCTGTCGGAGCCGTCCAATGTCGCGGTGGTGAATGTGCCCAAAACCGCAGGCAAGGCACCGCGTCCCCAACTGGCCAAGGCGGACCTGCGCATGGATCATGCGTCACGGCTTTCGGCACCGCGTCTGGCGGCGCGGCTGACCGCCTCCGGTCTGGCGCAGCTCAGCTGGGCGGCCCAGAGCGGCGCGACAGGCTATGTGGTCGAAAGCTCGGACACGGCCCCCGAGGCCCAGAAGGGCTATGCGCTGGTCTTTGACAAGGCAGGGGCCTCGGTGAAGGCCGGAGATCTGGTGATCGTGCGTGCCAATCTTGCGGGGCGCGGGCGCGATGCGCTTGTCACCGATGCCGAATGGACCTCTTGGCCCGCTCGTCGCCTGCTTGCGCCAAACGGGATCGGGCGGGCCTTGTGGGAGGGCCGCCAGCCGTGGTCTCTGCGCATGTGGGATGGCAAGCAGCCCGCCGGTATGGCGGCAGGCGCTGGCGGCCAGAGCTATCTGCACCTTGATCTTGCGGGCGGCAAAACCGCTTTGGGCAATTACAACCATTCCGGTGCGGGGCAGGCGTTCTATCCGGTGCTCAACCCCGAAAAGACCTATCGCGCCAAAGTCTGGATGCGTGCCGATCCGGGGGTGAAGGCGCGATTTGTCCTGCAGGGGCCGCTGGCCAAGCTGGGCGTGACGGGCCTGCCCGCCGCATTGCAGATCAAGGATGGCTGGACGCGCTATAGCGTCGAGTTCCGCCCCGACCGCATCTATCAGGGCGACAAGCCCGGCGCGATCCAGCTGGAACTTTCGGGGCAGGGGGCTGTCGATCTGGACAATCTGCGGATCTATGCCACCGATGCGGGCTTTCTGGACTGGAGCCCCGAAGATCTGGCGCGTCTGAAGCTGTCGGGCATGTCGGATCTGCGCACCCATGCTTTGGTGCGCACGGGGCGCGATAGCTATGATCTGGCGCAACTGACCAATACCGGCGGGTCCAGCAATCTGCCCGGAACGGCGACACTGGACCAGAGCCTCAAGGGGATTGCGGCGGCGGGCATGTCGCCCTGGCTCCAGATCGAACCGCATCTGTCCCGCGCGGAATGGCTGGGGCTGGCGGAATATCTGGCAGGGCCGGAGGGCGCGGGCCCGATGGCAGACAAGCGCGCAGCCCAAGGCCATCCGGCCCCGTGGACCGACAGTTTCCCGCATATCCGGCTGGAATTGGGCAACGAGACATGGAACCGGCTTTTTGCGCCCTGGACCTTTCCGAAGATGCGCGATGCCACAACCGGTGCGCAGTATTCCAATGGCGATGTCTACGGGCTTTATCAGGAATATGTGCTGTCCATCCTGCGCCAGAGCCCCTATTGGGCCGCGCTGGAACCCGAGCTGATCCCTGTGCTGGGCGGGTTCAATGGCAGCGATTACGGGCCGGATGCCGCCGCGCATTCGCCGCATAGCGCCGAGCTGACCCATGCCGAATATATCGGCGGTTGGGATCAGGGCGAGGGCGTGGTCCGCCCGAATGATGCCAATTTCGCGACCATTCTCAGTTTCGGGCCACAGATGGGGGGGCCGAATGCGCAGCGCTACGGGAAGGATCTGCGCCAGCTGGACCGCGGACGGAAACGGCCCTTGGCTCTGGGAACCTATGAGGCCGGGCCGGGCTATACGATCAACGGGCTGAACGGGCGGAAGGTCAGTGCCGATCAGGCCGCCCAGCAGGAACTGGCGATGAAAGGGGTGGTGGCGGGCACTGCGACGCTGGATGCGTTTCTGCTGCAGGCTGCGGATGGCTATAAGGTGCAGAATTTCTTCACCTTCGGCGAAGGGCGCACATGGTCGTCGCATGCGCGCTGGGATCATGGCGGGCAGGCCTATCCGTCATGGGACTGGCTGGCCCTGATCAACCGGCTGGTGCTGGAGGGGCCGGAGGCCGGGGGGGCGCAGATGCTGGAGGTGCGTGGCACGGACCTGCCCCGCATGGATATCCCCAAAATGGCGCGGCGGGCCGCACGTGAGGATGTGCCGATGGTCGGGGCCTATGCGCTGCGCCGCGGGTCGCGTCTGGTGGTGGTGGTGACCTCGCGCCTGCTGCCGCAGATCCCGAAAGGTCAGGATGGCCATCTGGCCCTGACGGTGGATCTGCCCGCAGGCACCGGCCCCAAGGTGACGCGCTACCGGATGGAGGGTGGATATCGGGCCAGCAACTATCTGGCCCCCGAGGCGAAGCTGGTGGCGGAGCCACAACCGGACCTTGTTTCCGACAAAAGCGGAAAATTGAGGCTGAATATCGCCGATCTACCACCGGCAGAGGCTTTTGTTTACGTATTTGACGCTGCGCAAGGGTGATCGGGCGCGCGGCAGGCCTTGTCCCCGCCGTGAAAGCGGATGAAAAGCTTACCAAGATTTCAGAACGGCAGCCCCCGGAAATTGCGGGGACCATGAAAAGGAATATCCATGCGCGGCAAAATCGGAGAGCTCATCCGGGGCGATAGCGTCAAGGCGCGGTCGATGCGGTCTTCGGCTTTTGTGGTTGTCGGGTTCGGCGGGCAGAATGTGCTGCGGCTTGGCTCGAACCTGATCCTGACGCGGCTTCTCTATCCGGAAGCGTTCGGCCTTATGGCGTTGGTGCAGGTGTTCCTGACCGGCCTGCAGATGTTTTCCGATCTGGGGATCAACGCCTCGATCATCCAGAACAAACGCGGGGAAGAGCCCGAGTTCCTGAACACCGCCTGGACCGTGCAGATCCTGCGCGGGGTGCTGCTTTGGGCCATTGCCTGCACTCTGGCATGGCCTGCCGCCCAGCTTTACCACGAGCCGCGCCTGATGGAGCTGATGCCGGTCGCGGCCCTGACGGCGGTGATCACGGGCTTCACCACCACCAAGATCGCCGTGGCCAACCGGAACCTGCAGATTGGTGTGCAGGTGATGACCGAGCTGGCCGCGCAATTTGCAGGGTTGATCGTGACGGTCGTGCTGACGTTCATCTGGCGCGATGTCTGGGCGCTGGTGATTGGCGGGGTCTGCGCCGCGGTGTTCAAGGTCTCGGCGCAGCATGTCATGCTCAAGGGCCCTGCGAACCGCTTCCATTGGGACAAACCCGCCGCGCAGGAGCTGATCCGTTTCGGCAAGTTCATCTTTCTCAGCTCGATTGCCGGTTTCATCGTCAACCAGAGCGACCGTGCCATTCTGGGGGCGCATATTCCGCTGGGCGATCTGGGGATCTACACGATTGCCTATACGGTGGCCAGCATCCCGCTTCTGCTGGCGCAGCAGGCGGGCGGCAAGGTGATCTTTCCGCTCTATCGCCGTTTTCCGATGGATCAATCCGCAGAGAACCGCCGCAAGGTCCATCGGGCGCGGCGGCTGACACGGCTGTTCACGCTCTGTCTGGCCTGTGCGATCTCGTTGGGCGGGGTCGGGCTGATCGGCGTGATGTATGACGAGCGATACATCAAGGCCGGTCCGATCGTGGTGCTGATGGGGTTCTCTATGGCGGCACAGATCTCTGTGTCGATGTATGACGGGGCCTATTTGTCGAAAGGCGACAGCCGCAACCACTTCTTCCTGACCTCGCTGTCTGCCGCGCTGCAACTGGTGTTTTTGCTGGTGGGCGTGGCGTGGTTCGGCCTGCTGGGGGCGATCTTCGCGCCGGTCGGCGTGGTGCTGTGCGTCTATCCGTTCCGCGCCAAGCTTCTGCGGCGCTATCAGGCATGGGACCCGATCGGTGATATCGGTGCGCTGGCCTTGGGCTGGGCGATCACCGCTTTGGCGACGTGGTATTGGTGGGGGGCTGTCGGGCCGTTCATCCGGCAGGTGCTGGCGGCTGCGGGCTGGGCGATCGCTGCCTGAGCGTGAGGCAGGCGCCGTTTGCGGGCCTTCCGGTATTTGGACACAACGAGCCTTCTTGCCCCGTCATGGCGGGCAGGAGGGCGGTTTGCACATCGCGCGGTCTTCGGGCAGGGTGCTTGGCAGAGTTTTCGCAAACGCCCTCCGGAGCTGCCAAAGGCGTATGGGAATGCCTATGAAAAAGCCCGAACGCGCAGGACAAACGGCGCGTTCGGGCTTGTGTTTTTGGGGAGCGCGTGGCCTCCGGCGATGGCCGGAGGCCCGCAGACCCGTTAGCGTTTGCGGCGGATCACACCGATCAGAGCCGCCAGAAGCAGCACCAGCACAAGCACGGCCCCGCCCAGCAACCAAGGTGTGGCGCGCAGCAGCCAAGGCGTGGGACCACCGGCTTTCATCTGGGCCACATCCTGTGCGGTAACGCTGAGATCCTTGTTGCCGAAGCTGGTCAGGACATAGTTCGAGACCGCCGCGATCTGCGGATCGCTGAGCGTGTCGCCAAAGGCGGGCATCGAGACGGTATAGCCATTGGTCTCGCGATGGATGCCATTGGCCACGGCCATCACAAGATTGGCCGCCGACAGCCCGCCCGTTGCAGAATTGGCACTCAGCGAGGGGTAGAACTGGTCTGCGGTGCCTGCGCCGTCCAGCTGGTGGCAGCTCGAGCAGGCGCCCGCATAGATCTCGGCTCCGTCGGTCGAGCTGCCATCGGCCATAGCCCGCGGCGCGTGATCGATGGGCGCATCAAAGGCCATCATCTGCACATCTGCCGCCTTGGTCACGCCATAAGAGGGAATGGTCTGGCCCTCGGCATGGATGGCCGGCACGGTTTTCAGATAGCCCGCAATCGCCTCGAGATCGGCATCCGAAAGGTGACGGAAGCTTTTCCCGACGGCTTCGGCCATTGCGCCGCCCGCCTGTGCCTTGCCATGTGCGGCCCCGCTGCGCAGGTAGGACACGATCTCGTCCTTGCTCCAGCCGCCGATCCCCGAAATCTTGTCGGAGGTGATATTGGGGGCGTGCCAGCCATTCAGATCCGCCCCGCCCAGATAGGCCGAAGAGGTCTCGCCCATCAGCAGGTTGCGCGGGGTATGGCAGGTCTGGCAGTGCCCCAGCACATTGACCAGATAGGCCCCGCGCCCCTCGGCACCCGGTGCGACATCGGCGGCCTGTGCCGGTGTGCCGCCGGCAAACATCAGGTTCCAGCCCGCCATCAACCAGCGCTGGTCATAGGGGAAGCCAAGCTGTGTTTGCTGCGCAGGCGCGACATCAACCGGCTGCACCTGTTGCATTAGATAGCTGTAGAGCGCGTGCACATCCGCATCGGTCATGCCCGCATAGGCGGTATAGGGCATGGCCGGATAGAGATGCCCGTCCGGCGCGACGCCCTGACGCAGCGCCTTGGCAAACTGCTCTTCGGACCAGTTGCCGATCCCGAACTCTTTCGAGGGCGTGATATTGGAGGCGATGATCGCTCCCATCGGAGAGGCGATCGCATAGCCGCCCGCCATATCCTTGCCACCCGGTGCGGTGTGACAGGCAGCGCAATCGGCTGCGGTCGCGATATAGCGACCCTGCGCGATCAGATCGCCCTCCGGTGACAGAAGCGCCTCCGTGCCCAACGTGCTGTCGTCGGCAATCCGCTGCACCAGATCGGGCGCGGCGTCCGGACCGCCGGTATAAAGACCGTCGGCTGCGGCGGGCAGCGCCCCTGCCAGAACAAGGGGCAGAACAAGACTGTAACGCATGATCAGATCTCCCGCGCGATGATGTCGGCCGAACGCAGCGCCAGTGCGACGCCGGGCAGGGTCGGGTTGATGACACCCGAGGCCGGAATGACGCCGGTCGTGGCCATGAAGAGGTTCGGGTGATCCCATGTGCGGCATTCGTGGTTCACGACCGAGTCCTTCGGATCGTCGCCCATGATGACGGTGCCCATGATATGGTCGCGGTTCTGGAACCCGGTATCATCCTCGATGACCTCACCATTCATGATGCGGACGAAATCGGCGAAGTTCTCCTTGGCCTTGACCGCGCCCGCCTTGACGTAATCATCCACGTCATAATGCACGCTCAGTCCCGGAATGCCCAAAGCATCCTTCTTCTGCGACGGTGTCACGCGGTTTTCCGGATGCGGCAGCATCTCGAACACGGTCGAGACATCCACCCAACGTGCGGCCATGTCGCGGATACGCTCGTCCAGCTCCGGCCCGACGACCCCTTGCTTGAGAAGGCGCTCGGCAATGGCGCGGTTGGGCACGGTATTGGTCAGCGCATGTTTAACGGCGGAATGCTCGCGGCGGAAATCGCCGTCGCGCAGGTTGAAAATGCCGCCTTGTTGCACCTGACCACGGCCCGGCCAGAGCTGTTCATCGGCGAGGAATTGCAGCCCCATGCCGCTATGGTCCATCAGGTTGCGCCCGACCTGATCCGAGCTGTTGGCCACATCCGATAGCAGCAGCAGCTTCGGCGTTTCCAGACCGTGGCAGGCAATGATGAAATACTTGGCCGTCAGGCGCACGTCATCGCCCTTGGACGAGCGGTAATGCACCGCCGCAATCTTGCCGCCCTCGCCTTTTTCCAGCTTGTAGGCGGTGGCATCGGTCAGGATCTTGGCCCCGGCCTTCTGTGCATGGCGGGCATGGACATCGCCCGAATACATCGCCCCGATGGGGCAGACGGGCATGCAGTTATTGTTGCCCGAACAGGCCGGACGCCCGTCCCACGGCTGGTTGGTGCGGCCATTGGGCTCATGCAGGAAGTTATAGCCTTCGGCCCCGATCCGCGCCTTCAGACGCTGGAAGTAATAGGTTTCGGCCTCGGGCGGCACCGGATAGGGTTTCGAGCGGGGCGGGTAGGCGCTATCGCCCCCGCGGCCCGACTGGTCCTCGGTATCGGAACCGGCCACACCCAGATTGTATTCGGCCTTGGTATACCACGGCTCCAGCTCGTCATAGTCCATCGGCCAGTCGCGGCCCACGCCATAGAGCGTCTTCAGCTTCATGTCATTGGGGATATAGCGCCATGTGGCCGCCGCCCAGTGCCATGTGGTGCCGCCCACCAGCTTGAGCATACCGGGCTTGAATTCGAAGCTGCCGGTGTTTTCAAGATAGTCCCCGTCAAAGGAGGTATGCGCCCAAGGGGCGTTCGGATAGGGGTCGTTATGGTTGCCTTTGCGCGGCGAGGCGCGGAAATTCTCGACCACTTTCCAGCGCGGGATCCATTCGCCGGCCTCCAGCATGATCACGGATTTGCCGCGACTTGCGAGTTCATATGCCGCATTGCTGCCTAGAGCACCGGAGCCGACGACGATAACGTCGGCGTCAAATTCAGTTGCCATTTGGGTTGCTTTCGAAAACTTGTTACTTGCCGGTCATGAAGGCGGGCGGGTTTTTCCAGTAATTGGAATGGCCGCGCGACCAGCTGGGGATCACCGTTGCATCGCGGGTGGGCTCGTACATCAGAGCTTCCGCATAGGATACGAACTGGGCATCGTCTTTGGTGGTGTTCATCGACGGGGTTCCGGTATAGCCCAGATACCATGCAGAGATGATCTTCATTGCCACCGGACGCAGCGCCGGATTGGCCTCGGCAAAGCTGTTGAACTGCCGCATATCCGAAAAACCGGCGGCCTCGATGGCCTGTGCAAGCTCGGCGGCCTGGGCGGCGAAAGCGTCATCGTCTTGCGATAACGCGGCAAGGGCGCGCGCGCCCACCACGGGCGACAGGGTTTCGCGGCCGGTCAGCAGTTGCGACAGGCGGGTAAACCCGTCTGCATCAAGCGGCTGTGTCACCGCAGCCCCGACCGCCGCCGGCATTGCCGCAGCGGCCAGCATGGCAGTTGCGCTTCCCAGAAGACGCCTGCGCGTCAGACGACCGGAAGCCGCCCCATCGGCCTCGTGTCCTGTCCTCTCATACAATGAGGAAATCATGAGTGTACCTTTCTCGTTTGGGTCAGGTTTCGCGTCTGTTGGCGCCGCGGCCCTTGCAGGATCTGCCCGATGCCATCCGCGTTCAGGAGATCACGCGTGCGCGCGAAAGACGTGAAAAACCTTGCCTTGCCTGCTGATTGTAGTGATTTTGCGCTAACATCAAGGGTGTTATTGGCGGGCTTATTATATCTTTGCTCAAAATATCAAAACGCATCCCGAGTGCGAAAGATACGGGATGGATCACGCTTTGATCGCGCTATTTTGTGTCGCGCCATTTGCGGCCTGCGGGGAATTGCACAGCAGATGGGCACCTTTTCCGAGGCCTTACAGGTCCTGTCGCTACGGGCGGGGCTGATTCACCCGCACAGAAAAAGGCGCGGCACCGGTCGTGTTCCGGTGCCGCGCCCTGGTTCGGAACGAACAGGCCGCCGTTATTGCCCGAACATCGAATTGGGCACGATCAGGGCGATCTGCGGGAACAGGATGATCAGCAAAAGCCCCAGCACCATCGCCATCAGGAACGGCGTGACCCCCTTGAAAACGGTGGCCATCGGTACATCGGTTGCGACCCCCTTGACCACAAAGACGTTCAGCCCGACCGGCGGGGTGATCATCCCCATTTCGATCACGATCACCGCCACGACCCCGAACCAGACCGGATCGAACCCGAGCTGGACGATGACCGGAAAGACGATCGGAATGGTGACCACCAGCATCGACAGCCCGTCCAGAAACATGCCCAGCACGATATAGCCCAGCAGGATCAGGGCCAGCGTGCCATAAGGGCCGATCTCCATCGATACCAGCGCATGGCCCAGCGTTTCGGGGATATGGGTGACCGCCAGAAACGGGTTGAGGACATTGGCCCCGATCACGACCATATAGAGCATGGCCGATGTCTTCAGTGTCTCGAAGAGGGCATCGCGGAAGGTGCGCAGGCTGATGGCCCGCATCACGAAGGCCAGCAGGGTCACCAGCCCCGCTCCGATGGCAGAGGCCTCGACCGGCGTGAAGATCCCCGCATAGATCCCGCCAATGGAGATGCCGATGATCGACAGAAGCGGCATCGCCCGCCCCAGCAGGGCCAGACGCCGTGTCAGCGGCACCCGAGCGCCGCGCGGGCCGGTTTCGGGGGAGAGCGTCGCGATGATGGCAATCGTGCCGATGAAAAGGCCCATCAGCAGCAGTCCCGGCAAGATTCCCGCCATGAACAGGCGGCCAATGGATTCTTCCGTCAGGATGGCATAGAGCACGAAGCCGGTCGAGGGCGGGATTAGGAAGCCCAGCGTGCCGCCTGCGGCGATGGACCCCGTCGAGAGCGCATCGCCATAGCCCAGCCGTTTCATCTCCGGCAGCGCCACTTTGCCGATGGTCACCGCCGTGGCCACAGATGAGCCCGACACCGCCGAGAACACCGCGCAGCCCAGCACCGAGGCCGAGGCCAGACCGCCCCTGAACCGCCCGACCCATGCGAAGGCCGCATCATACAAGGCGCGCGAGAATCCGGCGACCGAGGAGATATTGCCCAGTAAGATGAACATGGGTACCACGATCAGGTTATAATTGGTCACCGCCGAATAGGTCTCGGTCAGGGTGACGGCACCTGCCGTGCGGCTGCCCTCAAGCTGCCATAGCCCGAAATAGCCCACGATCAGCATGGCGAACGCCACCGGAGTGCGGAAGATCATCAGCAGGAAGAGCCCGCCAATGCCCAGCAGGCCAACAGAGAGATCGGTCATGCGCGCACCTTTTCAATCATAATAACAATGGCTTGCAGGGCCATCACCACGATACACAGCGCTACGCCCGCCGCGATGATCGCGTAGAACGGCCAAAGCGGCAGGCCCAGCATATTGGTGGTGTCTTCGTAGTCCCACGCATCCACCGCCTTGGCGATGGCCCGTGTGCACAGGATATACAGCACGAAAGACGACAGCACGCGCGAGACGATATCGCCCAGAAAGCGCCCCCATGCGCCGATGACCCCGTCCAGCACATCCACGCTGACATGGCCCGAATAGGAGGTGCAATAGGGCAGGGCCAACATGACCACCGCCGCCGAGGCCAGTTGCACCACCTCATTGATGCCAAGGATGGGGGCATTGAAGACATAGCGTGCAAACACCCCCACAAAGACCAGTCCCAGCACCACCATCAGGAAGGCCCCTGCCAAGGTCACCAGAACCAGATTGGCGCGGTCGAAGATCTGTAGCCAGAGCGGGCGAGATACAGGTTCCATCACGGTTACTGCGCCGAAAGCACGTCAACGATATGCTGGGCGTCCTTGCCCTCTTCTTTCGCGATGGTTTTCACCAGCCCGTCCGACAGCCTGTCAAAGGCGGACGCTTCCTCGGGGGTGAGATGGATCACCTGCTTGCCGGGCAGGGCGGCGAAATCCGCGATCCCCTTGCTGGCAACGGCAAGCTGGCTGTCATGGCCGTTCTTCGCCGCCTCCAGCCCTGCCGCATCGATGGCCTTCTGGTCGGCCTCGCTGAGATCGGCATAGGCGTCGCGGTTCATCAGGATAAAGAAGGGCGAGATGGTCGTTTCCATGCCCATCGTGATGTAATTCGTGACCTCGGACAGCTTGAAGGCATTGATCCCCGTGCCATCGATCATCGCCCCGTCGATCACGCCGGTCTGCAGGCTGTTATAGATTTCGGACACCGGCATCGAGACCGGCGTGCCCCCCCATGCCTCGACCAGTCGGCCGGTATTGCGCGACGGCACGCGGATCTTCAGCCCTTTCAGATCTGCAGGGCTATGAACGGGCTTTTTCACGGTGAACAGGATGTTTTCGGCATTGGACCACAGCGCCACCAGATGCGCGCGCCGGTATTCCTTGGCGAACAGGTCGAGATGGGCGCTCAGCTCCTGCGTGCCGGTCTTCTCGTCCAGCAGTCCGGGCAGTTCGGCGGTCAGCGTCAGCGGGAATTGCGAGGCGGTATAGCCCGGAAGCGAGACCGCGAATTCCGCCACCCCGTCCACGACACGGCCATATTGCTCGGCAGGGCCTGCCCCCAGTTCGCCGCCGGAATACAGCTTGACGGTCACATCGCCCTTGGTGGCCTGCGCCACCTGATCGGCAAAGGGTTGGAAGGTCGATGCCACATAAGGATGCCCTGCAGGCATAAAATTGGCAAATTTCATTTCGTCGGCCTGTGCGGTGACGGCCAGTCCGGATCCCATCATCAGACCCAGCAAGAGATTAGCGGCTTTCATGTCATCCTCCCCTTGGTGTAGCGGGCTCCCCCCGCGCTACTTCGCCCTGAAAGATCACATTTTAAATCGGGGCTCTACCAATCAGAAGAAAGCGCCCCTTCATAAATTTACGCTATAACGCCTCGGCAGAGGCCTGCCGGATCTCTTCCATGATCAGGCTTTGCGCAGGCGTCGGCATCCAGTCACGGCGATAGGTCAACCCGATGGCGCGGGTGGAATGGGGCACCGCGAAAGGCAGCACCGCCACCAGCTTGCGGTCGATATCGGCGCGAGCCTGCAGATGCGAGACACAGGACAGCACATCGGAAATTTCCATCATCTCGCGCATCAGGATGACAGAGCCCGTTTCGATAATGCTGTCGGGCAGTGCCAGACCCGCCGCATGGAACATCGCGTCGAACTGGGTGCGCGTCGGTGTGCCGGTGCGGGTGACCAGCCAGTGTTGCTGGCGCAGCACCTCCAGAGACAACGGGCGCTGCAAGAGCGGATGGTGATGGCCCGCCAGCAGCACCAGATCATCGTCGAACACCCTTTCCTGCACCACATCCTCGATGGGGGCGGGACTGCGCAGCGCGCCGATCAGGAAGTCCAGATCGCCCCGCCGCAACTGGCCCAGAAGCTCGTCATACGTGCCTTCGATAATGCGGATCCGCAGATTCGGGCGTTTTTCGCGAAACCGCGCCAGCACCTTCGGCATCGGGTGCGACCGCGCCAGTGGCATCGCTCCGATGGTGATCTCCCCGACTTCGCGCCCCACCAGATCACCCAGTTCCGACACCGCCTGATCCAGCTCGGCGAAGCTCAGCCGCGCGATCCGTGCCAGCATGGCGCAGGCGCGGGTTGGCACGATGCCGAACGCACTGCGCTGGAAAAGCGCCTTGCCCGCCTCGCGTTCCAACTGGGTCACGGCCCGATGCACCGTCGGCTGGGCAATGCCAAGCTGGCGGGCCGCCAAGGAGAAATTCTGCGCCTCCGAGGTGGCAATCAGCGCCAGAAGCTGCGCCCGCGTCGCGGTGAGTGGCAGGCGGGGGGCGATCTCGTTCAGCGCCCCGTCCAGCATGTCCAGCGCGCGTTTGCCGCGCCGCGCCAGCAGTGCCCCCGCTTCGGTCAGGAAAAACCCCTGTGACGTGCGCCGGAACAGCGGCAGTTCGGCCTCGGCTTCCAGTTTGGCAATCGCCTGTGTCACGGCGGGTTGCGACACAAGGCAAAGCTCTGCCGCCCGCGTCACCGAGCCCGTTTCGGCCACCGCATGAAAGACGCGCAAATGGCGCAGATTGGAGCCCAGCATTGCCCTTACCCTTTATGTGCCAACCCTTCTAGCACAGCGGTGCTGCGGGATTCGAGACCATCTTTGCCCGCGCCCAGCCCCAGTGACCCGACGGTCCTTTGCCACCGCGTGACGGCCTGCGCCATGTCGTTGGGCAGCCCCAGATCGGCCAGCGTCTTGGCGACCTCTTCCATCTCGGCGGCGCGGCGTGTGCCATGCACCATCATGCGTTCCAGATTGTAATTGCCCCGTGCGGCCCAATCCGTATCGGGGTCGGAAGCCTGCAACGAGGCGATCACCGCATCGGTGAGATTGGCGCGGCGGGCTGCCAGCAGACATTCGGCACTGAGCGCCTCCATACCCTTGATCATCACCGAGCGGATCATCTTTACAGAAGACGCCGCGCCGATTTCGGGGCCTGCCAGCGTAGCACGCATATCCAGCGCCTGAAGATAGGGCAGGGCGGATGCCGCATGCGGGCCGGACACCAGCAGCGGCACATGATGCAGTTTCGGATAGACAGGTGCCATCACCGCCACATCCACATAGCGCCCGCCCGCCGCCTGCACATAGCCCGCCGCCTGTGTCTTGCTGCTGGGCGCGCAGGAATTGCAGTCAAGCCACAGCGCCTCAGGGCGCAGGAAGGGCGCATAATCGCGCGCGGCATGGACAGCCTGATCGGCGGTCACCAGCGACAGCACGATCTGTGCGCCGGAAAGGGCGGCCTCGGGACTGTCCTGCGCGGTGACAGAGAGCACCGCCGCCCGCTCCAGAACCGTGGCGCGCTCTGCGCCGCCCATCTTCCGGTCATAGCAGCCCAAGTCAAAGCCTCGCGGGGCGTTCCAGCCCTTGGCAAAGGCTTGGGCGGCCTCTCCGAACCCGATCAATGTTAGCTGTGTCATCCTGTCATGGCCCCTTGCAAACTCGTGTGAATTTTGGGCCGATCGGTGCGTATTTCAAAGCGGTTATAGCGCGTTCTTATGGGTTGGCGAATGTTTCTGAATTGCCTCCGCTGCCGGATTTCCGGAAGTTTGCGACAACAGGTTTCGGGGATCTCGGAGGAAAGAATGTCAGATCGTAAAACGGCGCTGGTGATCAGCGCGCATGCGGCGGATTTCGTGTGGCGCTGCGGCGGGGCCATCGCGCTGCATGCCGCGCTTGGCTATGACGTGACGGTGGCCTGCCTGTCATTCGGAGAGCGGGGAGAAAGCGCGCGGCTTTGGAAAGAGGGTAAGTCACTTGACGAGGTGAAGGCGATCCGCCGTGACGAGGCCGAGAAAGCCGCCGCGGTTCTGGGCGTGGCCGATCTGCACTGCTTCGATCTGGGGGATTACCCGCTGGAGCTTGACCGCGAGGACAAATTCCGTCTGGTCGATCTGATCCGCAAGGTGCAGCCGAAATTCATGCTCAGCCATAGCCAGTATGATCCCTATAATACCGACCATATGTATACCACCCGCATCGCGCTTGAGGCGCGGATGGTGGCGCAGGCTTGGGGGCATAATCCGGGCGAGAAGGTGCTGGGCGCGCCGCAACTATACCTGTTCGAGCCGCATCAGACCGAGCAGATGGGCTGGAAACCCGATACGTTCCTCGACATCACATCGGTCTGGGACAAGAAGCGGGCGGCAATGGAATGCATGAACGGGCAGGTCCATCTGTGGGAATATTACACCCGCGTGGCCCAACAGCGCGCCAACCATTTCAAGCGCAATTCCGGTGGTATGTCGGGAGGGCGTGACTGCCAGTATGGCGAGGGGTTCCAGTCGGTTTTCCCGCGCACCGTCGACGAATTGTAAGAGAGGCGGCCCTCGGGCCGTTTCGGGAGGAGACTATCATGAGCCATCCGGCAACCAATCCAAGCTTCGACATTGCCCATCTCGGCCATGTCGAGATGCTCACCGACAAATTCGACGAGAGCCTCGATTTTTTCACCCGCGTCTACGGGCTCAAGCTTTCGGCGCAGGACGGGAACTCGGCCTATCTGCGGGCATGGGATGATTACGAATTCTGCACGCTCAAACTGACCAGATCCGATGTCACGGGTGTGGCCCATATCGGCTATCGCGCCTCTTCGCCCGAGGCGCTGGAGCGTCGGGTTGCGGCCATCGAGGCCTCGGATTTCAAGGTGATCGGCTGGAATGACGGGGACCTGTCGCACGGGCGGGCGTTCCGTTTCGAGGATCCGTTCGGGCATGTGTTCGAAATCTATTACGATACCAACTGGTATACCGCGCCGGATGCGGCAGAACGGGCCGCGCTGAAGAATACCGCGTCGTCCTTTACCGGCGCTGCCCCGCGGCGTCTTGACCACCTCAACCTGCTGGCCGAAGACGTGACCGAATTCCGCCGCTTCATGACCACCTGTCTGGGCGCGCGGGTGACCGAACAGATCCAGCTGGATAACGGTCGGCTGGGGGGCTGCTGGTTCACCGTCAACAACAAGACCTATGATCTTGCCTGTACGGAAGAACATGGCGGCGGCACGGGACGGCTGCATCATGTGACCTATGCCACCGACCAGCGCGAGGACATCCTGCGCGCCGCCGACATCTTCCTGCAAAACGACATCCATATCGAAACCGGCCCGCATAAGCATGCGGTTCAGGGCACGTTCTTCCTGTATGTCTGGGAACCTGCGGGCAACCGCGTCGAGCTGGCCAATTCCGGCGCGCGGCTCATTCTGGCCCCCGACTGGGAGACCGTCACCTGGACCGAGACAGAGCGCAAGAAGGGGCAGGCCTGGGGCTTGAAGACCATCGAGAGCTTCCATCTGCATGGCACCCCGCCGGTCCGGAAAGCCTGAAAAAAGGAGAGAATGATGCCTGTGGTAGTCCAAGATATCCAACGCGCCGATCCCGATGTGATCGCGGCTCTTGCGCAGGCCGGTGTGGCCACCGTCCATGAAGCGCAGGGGCGGACCGGTTGTCTGCAAAGCTATATGCGCCCGATCTATTCGGGGGCAAAGATTGCCGGATCGGCCGTGACCATTTCCGCCGCGCCGGGCGATAACTGGATGGTGCATGTGGCCATCGAACAGCTCCAGCCCGGCGATATTCTGGTGCTGGCCCCGACCTCGCCCTGCGATAACGGCTATTTCGGTGATCTGCTGGCAACCTCGGCGCAGGCGCGCGGCTGTCGCGGGTTGATCATCGATGCGGGGGTGCGTGACATCGCGGATCTCAAGGCGATGGATTTTCCGGTCTGGTCGAAGGCGATCTCGGCGCAAGGCACGGTGAAAGAGACGCTGGGATCGGTGAATATTCCGGTGGTTTGCGCGGGGCAGTGCATCGAGGCGGGGGATGTGATCTGCGCCGACGATGATGGTGTGGTGGTGGTCAAGCGGGCGCAGGCCGCGCAGGTGATGGCCAATGCCACGGCACGGCTTGCCGCCGAAGAGGCCAAGCGCCAGCGGCTTGCCGCCGGAGAATTGGGGCTGGATATCTATGACATGCGCCCGCGTCTGAAGGAAAAGGGCCTGCGCTATGTCTGAGCCGCAGATCGGCGGGTCCGGCGGCGGCGGGGCGTCCGAGGGGATCGCCTGTCTGTGGATGCGCGGCGGGACGTCGAAAGGGGCGTATTTCCGTGCCAGCGATCTGCCCGCAGACAGGCAGGCGCGCGATGCGCTTTTGCTGCGGATCATGGGGTCGCCCGATCCGCGCCAGATTGACGGGATCGGCGGGGCCGATCCGCTGACCTCCAAGGTGGCGATCCTTTCGCCGCCCAGTCGCGACGATGCCGATATCGACTACCTTTTCCTGCAGGTCTTTGTCGATCAGGCGCTGGTGTCGGATGCGCAGGCCTGTGGCAATATTCTGGCCGGTGTCGGGCCTGCGGCGCTGGAGCTGGGGCTTGTTGCCGCGCAGGAGGGCGAGACATCGCTGCGGATCCATATGCGCAATACCGGCGAGATTGCCGAGGCCACTGTGCAGACACCGCAAGGGCGGGTCAGCTATCGGGGCACGACCGCGATTGACGGTGTGCCCGGTACGGCGGCACCGGTGCGGTTGCTGTTTTCCAATCTGGCGGGGTCGATGTGCGGTCACCTGTTTCCCACCGGCCAGCCGCGCGATTGGGTGGATGGCATAGCGATGACCCTGATCGATTATGGCATGCCGGTCGCGCTTGTCGCCGCGCAGGATCTGGGGCTGACAGGGCAGGAAAGCCGCGAGACGCTGGAAGGGGACATGCCCCTGCGCGCAAGGCTCGAGGCCCTGCGGCTGCAGGTGGGGCCTTTGATGGGGCTTGGCGATGTGTCCGAGAAATCCGTGCCGAAAATGACCATTCTCAGTGCCGCGCAAGAGGACGGGGTGATTGCGACGCGCAGTTTCATTCCCCATCGCTGTCACGCTTCTATCGGGGTTTTCGCGGCGATCAGTGTGGCCTCGGCCTGCACGATTGAAGGCACGGTGGCCGCGCCTCTTGCGCGGCTGCCAGAGGGTGAGACCTTCCGCATAGAGCATCCGACGGGGGCGGCCGATATTGTCCTGCGCACCGATGGCGCGGGTTATCCCGTGGCCGCAGGATCTGTGCGCACGGCGCGCAAGCTGTTTGCGGGGCAGGTTTTCGCTGACTGATCCCTGCGCGGGGATGGACATTCTGATGCGGGGCGGGTCGGGCAGGCCCGTCCCGTTCTATCGTGCCGCAGTGGCCACGCGACGCGGTGCGAAGGGCATACCGATCCCCAGACAGAGGAAGCGCGACAGGCGCGACTGCAGGATCACCTGATGCAACAGGATCGGGCCGGTCAGGCCGCATAGAAGCGAGACCGGATAGATCCAGTGTCGGTCAAGAGCGGGCAGGAGATGCTGCATCGCCAAGGTTGCCGCCGCGGTGAAAAAGACGTGGAACAGGTAGATGGTAAAGGACTTGTCGCCGATCCATGCCAGAAACCGGATATGGACCCGCAGCACCAGAAAGGACAGGGCGGCTGTCAGCCCGACCAGCACCGACAGGCTGCGCCGGATCTCGGACTGCCACGGGCCCAGAAGCTGGAAGGCGCATAGCGCCCCCCACAGAACCAGCGCCCCCAGCCAGAGACCGGCAAGCACACGCGGCCAGCCGCGATCCGACAGCCCCGCCAGTGCCGGTTTCAGGCGCTGCGCAACGATATGCCCGCCCATGAAGAACGGCGCCAGATAGGCAGCACGCGGGAAGGAAAAGATCTGGAACCCGTCCAGCCGCCCCGAGATGAAGATGGCCGCCCCGAGGGCGCCGATCAGCGCGGCATTGCGCACCGACACCGCTTTGGGGTCGCGGGCGAAGGCGTCGGGCCTGATTTGCGCATAAAGCCAGTTGAGCGCCAGAAGCAGTACCATCAGCGTGAAGGTCGCCTGCAGGAACCAGAAATGCGCATAGGGCAGGAAAAGAGTATCGACCCACGGCATCTGCACCCGTCCGGTGGCATCGCCAATCACCCAGAACAGGCCGCCGACAAAGATCATCGGCACCAGCAGGCGGCGCATCTTGCTGGTCAGCACCTGCCCCCAGCTTTTGCGCGCACTCAGCACGGCGGTGAAGACATAGCCCGAGATGAAGCTGAACAGCGGCATCCGCATATCCGCCAGCATCAGTTGCAGCCGGAACAGCCAGTCGGTGCCGGGAACCTCCAGCCCGACCTGCGGGGTCGCGCCGACCACATGGTAGGATACCAGCGCCAGACAGGCCAGTCCCCGCATGGTTTCCACATGCGTTTCGCGTTTCTGTGGTCCTGTCATCGCGGTGCCTTTCTGACCCGGAAAGAAGGGGAGCGCGCCCCGTTTGAGCGCCCCGTTTGTGCGAGCTGTTCGAGCGGGCGGCCTGTGGCGGCGTGGCCAGAGGCTTTCGGTCGCGGCGCCAGGGCGACTGAGCGGCTAGGTGGCAGGAACCGGCGTGGAGTGCCGCGCCTCAGACGGCGGCGCGCGCATCCCAGACCGGTGCCTGTGCTGCATCGATTTCGGCAATCGCCGCATCCTTGCCCTTGACCAGTGCGCGGCGCTGGTAAGACCGGATGAAGGCGCGCAACTCGGGGTCGGGGAGCTGCTCTTTGCCCTGAAGGGCGGCACGCACATATCCCCACCACGAGGCAAGCCCGCCGGTGACATAGGGGGGGTGCGCCATGCGGAAAATGCAGCTTGCGGTGAAGAACCAGAAGCTCGACCCCATGAAATACTGGCCATAGCCGTGGCGCATCCGTCCCGTATAGACCGACTTCTGCGACGACCCCATCGGGCGCAGATGCTCGAAAGACAGCGCCTCGTCGTCAAAGGCGCGGGCCTGCCAGCCAAGCTGGCGGGATTTGTGGCAATCGATCGCATCCCACATCACTTCGCGCACGAAGCCGCCGATCTCGCGGAAACATTGCACACGGTAGAATTTGGTCATGCCGACCGACATTTCCGAGCCGCATTTCTCCGAGACCTTGGCCCCGTTCCACATGAACCACGGCTTGCCCGAGCACGACCCCAGACGCGGATTGGCCTCCATCTTGTCCATCAGGATCGCGAAATATCCGCTGGGCATTTCCAGATCGAGGTCGAATTTGCAGATATAGTCGAATGCGCCCATATCGATCTGGTCAAGGCCGAAATAGAAGGCTTCGATCACGCCCGGACCCACAGCGCGCGCGCCGCGATTGGGTTTGGGAACCACGCGGATCCAGTCATGCCGCGCGGCATATTCGGCAAGGATCTGCGGGGTGTCATCTGTCGAACCGTCATCGACGATCAACCAAAGGGCGGGGTGTTCGGTTTGCGCGACAACACTGTCCAGCGTGCGGCGCATATATTGCGCCTCGTCACGGCAGGGGGTGATCAGTGCATAGCGACGACCTGAGTGGGGCATGAAAGGTTCCGTGCTGAAATTGAAGCGACTTTGGTGCAGTTTGACTCTTTGGCGCGCTCATGACAAGAGACCTCACACGATTGTCGCTGCGTCGCGGCACAACCTTGACGATTATCCGCTTACATGCTTGTCAACTGCGCAGCAAAAGGCCAAAACAGGGTTAAATTTATTCCTTATCATGGATATTCAATGACCCGTCGCTATCTTTTCTGGAGCCCGGACATCACAAAAGCTGCAGGCGGGGTCGCGGTGATCTATGATCTGGTGGCGCTGTTGCGACGCAATGGGCTGGATTGCGCGCTGTTGCATAACAGCCCGTCCGGCTGCTATCCCGACCATCCGCAGGATCTGCCCAAATTCTGGACCGGCGCATTCGACCGTATCTATGGCCGTTACCAGCCGCGCCGCAGCCGTCTGGGATATTATCTCAAGACGCGCCGTCGGGTGCGCCTTGCCGGCCCCAATCCGCGTTACGTGGCGCGGCCGGAGGATGTGATCGTGATGCCCGAACTCTTTCTGGCCGAGGCGCTGGAGGCGTTCCCCGGCCAGACACTGTGCATTCTGGTGCAGAACCCGTTCCTGCTGATGGAAAGCTATCAACGCGCGGTCGAGCGCGGCCTTGATCCGGCGCGCTCGGTGCGGGCCTATCTGAGCACCTCCGAGGTCTGCCATACCCATCTCGACCTGATCGAGGCCGAGACGGTGCTGAAATTTCCGGTCAGCATGAAGCCCGAAGAGATCGGTTTCGTGCCGATGCCCGACAAGGAGCGGCTGATCACCTATATGCCGCGCAAGCGTCCCGAAGAGGCGCGCCAGATCGTCGAGATGCTGGAAAAACGCGGCAAGCTACAGGGCTACCGGCTGGAAGCGATTGATGGCATCCCGCGCGCACAGGTGATCGACAAGTTGCGCAAAAGCCGCTTTTTCATCTCGCTCATGCGGCGCGAAAGCCTTGGCTTTCCGGCGGCGGAAGCGATGGCTGCGGGGGCGGTGGCCATTGGCTATGACGGGCTGGGGGCTGCGGAATATTTCGACCGGAGCACCGGCTTCCCGATCCCCGAAGGCGATTTCGCGGGCATGGTGCTGACGGTCGAGCAACAAATTGCCGCTTTCGAGGAGAGCCCGAAGGTTTTCGATGGGCTTTGCGCCCGCGCCTGTGCCAGAATCCATGAGCGGTATTCGCAAACCTATTTCGAAACCAATGCCCTGCGTGTGTGGCGCGAACTCGACGCAATCCTGTAGCCCGCGCGCCATCTCTCCCTAAATTCCTTCTGAAAACCGTTTTCAGGATCTCCCATGCCCCTTCCTTCCTGCCTGTCCAAAGCTCTCAAATCCGCGCGGTTCACCGCGAAATGGCTGCGTTCGGAGCTGCCTTATGCGCCGGGGCTTGAACTTTACGCCCGCCATATCGACCGTCATAACCGCCATCTGACCGCGCAGATGATGTTCAATGCCCCCGAGGCGACACCGGCATATTACGCCCCCTATCGCGGACGGGCGATCCCGAAGATCATCTGGATGTATTGGGCACAGGGGATCGAGGCCGCCCCCCCCGTCGTGCAGCGCTGCATTGCCCAGTGGCGGGCAATGAACCCGGGCTGGGATCTGCGCGTGCTGACGCGTGAGACGGTCGGCGAATGGGTCGATTTGTCCGATATCGATGACAGCCTCGCGTTCCGTCTGCATGCCAATGCGCTCCGGCTGCGCCTGCTGGCCCGCTATGGCGGGCTTTGGGCCGATGTGACCACCTATTGCCACCGCCCGCTGGATGAATGGATGCCGCTTCTGGGCGGGCAGACCGGCTTTTTCACCTTTGGTGGCCCCTATCATGACCGCTGGGTGGATAACTGGTTTATCGCCGCCCATCCCGAAAACCCGCTGATCCAGCGCTGGTGTGCCGATTACGATGCCTATGTGACCCGCCTGCGCCATACGCCGCGCAAGTATTTCATGATGATCTACACCTTCCAATGGGCGATGATCCGCAATGCGAAGCTGCGCCATGCATTTCGTGCCGCCGGAAGCCTGCCCGCCGTGCCCGCCTATTATCTGATGGCCGCGCTGGAGGGGAATGCGACGCTCGATCCCTTCCTTGCCGCGCAGGAATGTGGCTTTCCGGTCAGCAAGCTCAGTCACCGCTCCAGCCTTGACCCGCAGGGGCTGGTCGACCGGCTGGAGGCACTTCTTGCCGAGGCGCAGCCCGTGTTGGCCGCCCCACGATCCGCCCTTCCGGCGCAATAGCCCGTGCGGCGCGCCTGTCGTTCCCGCCGCTCTTAGGGGCTGCTCCTAAGCGCCGTTCCGAGGGACGGCACGGTTTGCCCGCGCGGCTTGCCGAAACCACAAAGGGCGGCCCCTCACGGGACCGCCCTTTTCTGGTGGTGCAGGGGGGCGCGCCCCCCTATCCCAAAGCCTATTTGGCGGCGGCCTTGGGGGCCGGAGCCTCTTCGGGGCTTTCGGCATAGCCTGCGCCCGCGCCGATGGCGATCTGCAAGGTCGCCCATTCCTGTGCCGCGCTATTGGCCGCCGAGGCTGCCGAGATCCGTGCCGATGCTTCGGAACGGTCGGTATCCAGCAGGT
Organism: Thioclava sp. GXIMD4215; assembly: GCF_045291555.1. Classification (NCBI taxonomy): domain Bacteria; kingdom Pseudomonadati; phylum Pseudomonadota; class Alphaproteobacteria; order Rhodobacterales; family Paracoccaceae; genus Thioclava; species Thioclava sp. GXIMD4215. The sequence continues at coordinate 257,714 of NZ_CP149517.1, forward strand.
CAAGCAGGGTCATGCCGCCATTGCGATAGGTGGTGCGCCCCAGTTCCAAGGCTTTGGAATAGGATTGCGCCGCGCGGTTAAGCTGTGCGGCCTGCGCGCGGTACTGACGCAGGTTGGACTGCGCGACCTGCACATCTTCCACCGCCGAGGTGATGGCCGAGCGATAGTCGATCTCGGCCTGTTTGGCGGCGGAGACCTGCGCATCGCGGGCGGCGCGCAGGGACCCCTGATTGAAGATGGCCTGGGTGATGGTGGGGCCGAAGCTCCAGCTGGTGGATTTGCTGGTGCCCGACACGGTGCCCGAGAGGCTGAGCGAGGGGTAAAGGGCTGCCGTGTCCACGCCGACGGTGGCCACTTCCTGATGCAGCACCGCTTCGTAATAGCGGATATCGGGACGGTTGCGCAGCAGGTCCGCCGGAACGCCGGTGGCGCTGTCGGTCGGAATCCGCAACGGGGCGGCCCCTTTTTCCATCCGGTCCATCAACGGGCCTGCGGGCACGTTCAGCAAGGTCGCGATGGCAAAAACCTTGGCGCGGAATTGCGCAAGGTAGTTGGGCAAATCGGCCTTGGCCGATTCCAGCGCGGCTTCGGCTTCGGCCTGTTCCAGCGTGGTCGCGGCACCGGCATTCACCTCCTGCTGGGTAATGTTGAACGTATCCTGACGGGTCGCGATGGTTTTGCGCGTCAGCTCCAGCGCCTGCTGGTAATAGCGCGCATCGGCATAATCGGCGACCAGCTCGGCCAGCCATGCCAGACGCTCGGTGCCGACATTGGCCTGGCTGGCTGCCAGATTGGCCTTGGCCGCCTCGCGTTCGCGGCGCAATCCGCCAAACAGGTCGAGCACGAAATCCGCATCCAGCGTGCCGGTGGCATTGTCCCAGCCGGACCCGCCCCCTTTGGTGACGCCCGAGCGGGTCTTGGACCCGCTGGCCGACCCGCTGAGCGCCTCGTTCACGCCGGTCTGGCGAAGCTGGGCGCGTGCCTGACGGATGCGTTCTTGCGCCTGCAGGATGTCGAGGCTCTGTTTCATCCCCGTCTCGACCAGCTCGTTGAGCAGCGGGTCACGGTAATCGCGCCACCATGCACGATAGGCCACCTGCGCCAGCGGGCTGGTGTCCCCGCCCACGAATTGGGTGGTGACAGGCACGGCGGGCGTTTTGTAATCCGGCCCGACCGCACATCCCGCGAGAACCATTAGCGGAACCAGTTTCATAAAGCGCATCATGCATTCTCCTTGCGGCCTGCGCCGGATTTTCTGTCAACAAGACGACGGACCGCCACATACAATACCGGAACCATCAGGATACCGAAGACAGCCGAGAAGAGGATCCCGCCCAACATGCCGATCCCGATGGAGTTCTGCGCATTTGCACCTGTGCCGCTGGCGATGGCAAGGGGCAGAACCCCCAGCCCGAAGGCAAAGGTGGTCATCAGGATCGGGCGCAGACGCATCCGCGCGGCCGTTTTCACCGCCTCGAACAGGCCCAGCCCCTCGGCGCGGAGTGTCTCGGCGAATTCCACGATCAGGATGGCATTACGCGCCGCCAGACCGATGGTCGTCAGCATCCCGACCTTGAAGTAGACGTCATTCGACTGCCCGAAGACCAGAGCCGCGATCAGCGCCCCGAGCAGGCCGATCGGCACGGCCAGCATCACCGCGAAGGGCACCGACCAGCTTTCATAAAGCGCCGCCAGCGCAAGGAAGACGACCACTGCCGAAAGCGTATACAGGATCGGTTCCTGATTGCCCGAGAGCTGTTCCTGATAGGACAGGCCGACCCAGGCGCTCTGGTAATTGCCATCCATGCTATCGACGATTTTCTCCATTTCGGCCATCGCATCCCCGGACGAGACGCCCGATGCCGGAGAGCCCTGCAATTCGATCGCGTTGACGCCGCCATAACGGGCGATCTTGGTATAGGTCTGCCCCCAGCTTTGCGACGAGAAGGCCGACATCGGAACCATTTCGTCATCGCTGTTACGCATATACCATTTCTTGATATCGCCCGGCTGCATCCGGTATGCCTGATCGCCCATCACCCGCACGTCGCGCAGTTTGCCGTTCAGCGTGAAGTCGTTGACATAGCTGCCCGCGAAGATGGTCGAGAGGTTGGAGTTGATATCCGAGATCGTCAGCCCCATCGACTGCGCCTTGGCCGCATCCAGATTGATCGCAAGCTGCGTCTTGGAATTGGCCTCATAGCCGCGGATGGCGGTTGCCTTGCCCGATTCCTGCGCTTTCTGGGCCACCTTGGCGGCCGTCTCGCGCAGCTTGTCGAGCCCCTCATTGCCTTGGTCGATCAGATACATCTCGAACCCGTCAGACGAGCCCATCCCGTGGATCGGCGGCGGTTGCAGGAAGAAGACCTGCCCGTAACGCCCCGAGCCGAAGAACATATTGGCTTTCATCGCGATGGAGGCTGCCGTGATGCCCTTGCGGTCTTCCAGATCCGACAGCTTGACGAACATCATCGCATTGTTCTGGCCGGACCCCGAGAAGCCGAAGCCGATCGCCGCAAACACGCTTTTGGTCGCGTCGGGGTAGTTCTGCTTCATGAAGTCGGTGATGGCCGTAACGCTTTGCTGGGTCTGCGCCCGCGTCGCGTTCTGCGGCAGCGAGATCGACGCCATCAGCACGCCCTGATCCTCGGTCGGTACGAAGCTCGAGGGCAGGCGGGAATAGACGCCATAGATGCCCACGCCAACCGCCACCACCACGACCAGCATCCGGAACGGACGGCGGATCAGGCGGATGACCGTGCCGGTATAGCCGGAATTGACGCGGTCCATGCCTTTGTTGAACTTGCGCGCGGGCCAGATCTTGGGCTTGTCATGCGAGGGTTTCAGCAGGCTTGCACACATGGCCGGCGTCAGGATCAGCGCCACCAGCAACGACAGCACCATTGCCGAAATGATGGTCACCGAGAACTGCCGGTAGATCACACCGGTCGAGCCGGACATGAAGGCCATCGGCAGGAATACCGAAGACAGCACCACCACGATCCCCACCAGCGCGGTCGAGATTTCCTTCATGGATTTCTCGGTCGCCTCGACAGGGCCCAGCTTTTCTTCTTCCATCACCCGTTCGACGTTTTCCACCACAACGATGGCGTCATCCACCAATAGCCCGATGGCCAGCACAAGGGCGAACATCGTCAATGTGTTGATCGACATCCCCGTGGCGGCAAGCACGGCGAATGTGCCCAGCAGAACCACCGGCACGGCGATACAAGGGATAATGGTCGCCCGCCAGCTTTGCAGGAAGACCATGATCACCACGAAGACCAGCACGATGGCCTCGAAGAGGGTGTGATAGATCTGGTGGATGGATTCCTGAATGAACGGGGTCGTGTCATAGGGATAGACCAGCGTCACGCCTTCGGGCAGCGACTTGGCCAGCTTGTCAAGCGCGGTATGGACGCGCTCGGAGGTCTCGACGGCATTGGCACCGTTTTGCAGGTTGACGCCGAAACCGGTGGCGTTCTTGCCGTTATACTGGCCCAGCACCGAGTAATCGTCATCGGCCAGCTCGACCGTAGCGACATCGCCCAGATAGACCGAAGAGCCGTCATCATTGGTTTTCAGCAGGATCTTGCGGAAATCATCCACCGTCGAAAGCTGGCTTTGGGCCTTCAGCGAGATGGTGACTTCCTGCCCGTTCTTGCTTGGCAGATCGCCCAGCGACCCGACCGTGACATTGGTGTTCTGTTCCGAAACGGCATCGGTGACATCCGAAGGGGTCAGCGAGTATTTGTAAAGCTTTGCCGGATCGAGCCAGATGCGCATGGCATATTCCGACCCGAAGACCTGAATCGAGCCGACGCCTTCCAGACGCTGGACGGTATCTTCCATCTGGTTCGAGAAGAGATCCCCCAACTCGACATTGCTGCGCTTGTTATCGTCGGAGACAAGCGCGCCCACCAGCAGGATCGAACTGGTGGAGCGGGTGACCGAGACCCCCGTCTGGGTCACGGCTGTAGGCAGGGAACTCTCGACCAGCTGTAACTTGTTCTGCACCTGCACCTGCGCCATATCGGCGTCGGTGCTGGAGTTGAAGACAAGCGAGATCTGCGAACTGCCCTGCGAGGAATTCGAGGTCATGTAAAGCAGACCATCCAGCCCCGTCATGCCGTCCTCGATGACGGATGTCACCGAATTGGCCACGATCTGGGCGGAGGCTCCGGTATAGGTGGCCTGAATCCGCACCGTGGTCGGCGAGACTTCGGGATATTGCGAAATCGCAAGCGAGTTCAGCCCGAAGACACCCGCGATCATCAGGACAATCGCAAGCACCCAAGCAAAGACGGGCCGGTGAATGAAGAACTGTGCCATCGGATCAGTCCGCCGTTGCTGCGCTCTCGGCGCTGTCCTGAGAGGCGGCGTCGGTGGCGACATCCTGCGTGGTGCCGTCGTCGGCAATCTTCACCTGCACGGCCTTCACTGTGGCACCGTCCTGCAGGGTTTTCTGCCCGTCCACGATCACTTTCACCCCGTCCTCAAGGCCGGAGGTCACAATCCACGCGGTATCGGTGCTGCCTTCGGTCGGCACGCTGACCTGTTTGGCCTTGCCGTCCGCATCGACCACGAAGAAGCTCAGATTGCCATTGGTATCATGCTCGCCTGCGCGCTGGGGCACCAGAAAGGCCTTGAGTGAGCCGAGCTGCACATTCCCGCGCAGGAACATGCCCGGCAGGATGATATGGTCGGGATTGTCGAAGCGGAAGCGCACCGTGACCGAACCGGTGGTGGTGGACACCGTCGGAGACGGGGTGACCAGCTCGCCAGTCGCTTTATAGGTCTCGCCGTTTTCAAGCACCAGATTGGCCTGCAACTTGTCGGAAAGCTGCAATTCGCCGTTCTTGACCTTGGAGCGGAGCGACAGGATATCGGCGGCAGGTTCCAGCAATTCGACATCGATCGGATCAAGCGTCGTGACCGTGGTCAGGGCGGTGTCCTGCCCCGAGGTCACAAGGTCGCCGGTCGAGACATCGGCCACATCCACCACCCCGTCAATCGGCGAACGGATCGTGGTCCAGCCAAGCTCGATCTTGGCATATTTCAGCGCCGCTTGCGCCGATTGCAGCGTCGCTTTTGCCGATGCCAGATCCGAGCGGGCGGTTTCCACATCGGCTGCGGTATAGCCCGACCCCTCAAGCTTGGCGGCACGGTCATAGGCGGCCTGTTTGACAGGCAGATCGGCTTCGGCTTCGGCCACTGTCGCCTCATCCGCCTCGACCGTGGCCTGATAGCTGGCATCGTCCAGCTGGAACAGCGGATCGCCGGTTTTCACCTCTGCCCCGGGTTTATAGAGCTTTTGCATGATCACCCCGTCCACGCGCGGACGGATATCGGCCTGTTCAAAGGCCACGGCGCGGCCCGGAAGCTCGATGGTCTGCGGAACGTCGCTTGGATGCAGCACGACATACCCGACTTCGGCATTCGGCTGTTGGTAGGCCTGTGCAAAGGCGATCCCTGTGGTGCCCAGCCCCATCGCCGGTGCAAGGAAGGCCGCCACCAGAGGCATGCGTAATTTTGTGTTCATCATATCCGCTCGTTTCTATCGTTCCGCTGTCACTCGCTCTTGACGATGGCCTGGCGACGAAGTCTATGGTCAATTCTTGCAGAGTGTGCAAAATTTGCCGAAAGTGTAAATATCTGGCGCGATAACGAGCGCTTGATTTTTGAAAATATTTCGGCCCGATGCACGTAAAAACAGCAAGGGTCAGGTGTTCTGATACGCGGCCAAGGCTTCCTATAAAGCGGGATGTGCCGACTTGCTCAGGGGAGAGGCATGAGTGATTTGAGATCGCGCCGTAAGGCGGAAATGGCGCAGGTGATTCAGCAGGCGACGATCGATCTCTCGCGGGATTACGGCTTTGACGCCATTACGACCGAAATGATCAGCCAGCAGGCGGGAATCAGTGCGCGGACGTTTTTCAACTACTACGCCAACAAGGAAGCCGCGCTTTTCGGGCAGGTTCCGTTTCTGACGGACGAGATCTGCCGCACACTTGTTCCGGGCAGCGGGGTTTTGGCGGACGATCTCTACCAGCTTTTGCGGGCGATGATGATGCGGGCGGTGCCGCGCAAGGCCGAACTGGCGATCATCGTCCCTGCCTTGCAGACGCAGCCGAAGGTGCTGAAGGTCTATATGGCCGAGCGGGCTGCCATGAGCGAGAGGCTGGCCCAGATGCTGGAGGACCGTCTGCCCGAATCCACCCAGCTTTTCCGCGCGGTGCTTGCGGAGATGCTGATGAGCGCCTCCTGGAACGGGATCATGGCGTGGCTGGAAAACAGGGTCACATCCGACATGGCCCTGGAACAGGGCTGGCGCGCCATCTGTGAAATCGCCCAGCTGTTTGTCGGCCCCGAGGCCCCGGGTCCGTCCTCCCCCTGACGCGCCCCTCGGGGCTGTTCTTCGGGCCAAAGGGGGCGCGGGCCATGACTGCCCATGCCAGAGGTCGGGGCGGCAGGTCGGGCTGTCCGGTGCCCGACCCAAGACGCAACCGGTCCTAGAACCTGTTTGCGGGGATTTTGAAATAGCGATGCCCGTCGGCTTCCGGCTCGGGCAGGCGACCGCCACGCAGATTGACCTGAAGGGCATGCAGCATCTGCTTGGGCAGGCTCAGCGTGGCATCCCGTTTTTCACGCAATGCGATATATTCTGCACGGCTGCGTCCGCCGCCAATATGGATATTCTCGGCTTTCTGCTGCGCCACGGTGCTTTCCCATGCCGGTTCCTCGCGGGTTTTGGTGCCGTAATCATGGCCCACAAAGATCCGCGTCTCGTCGGGCAGGGCAAGGATGGCCTGCAGACTGTCCCATAGCTCTGCCGCCGAACCGCCGGGAAAATCCGCGCGCGAGGTGCCAGCATCGGGCTGCATGAACGTGTCATGCACGAAAGCCGCATCACCGATCACATAGGTGATCGAGCCAAGCGTGTGGCCGGGCGAGAGCATCACCTTGACCGGCAGCCGGCCCAGCGTGAATTCCTCGCCATCGGCCAGAAGCCTGTCATACAGCGTGGCAGGGTCCAGCGTCTGGGGCGGGAGGTGATAGATTTCGGTCCAGATTTTCGCGATATCGGTGCATTTCTCGCCGATCCAATGCGGGCAACCGGTGCGTTCGGCCAGCAGGCGGCCTGCGGTGAGGTGGTCGGCATGGGGGTGCGTGTCAAGGATCAGCTTCAGATCGGCCTCATGGTCCTTGACCAGCGCCAGTGCATGATCCGCCGATTCTGTGCCGCTGCGCGCGGCGGTGACATCGAATTCCTGCACCACATCAATCAGGGCGCTGGCACGGGTGTCAGGGTCGATCACCAGATACTGGCACGATCCTGAAACCGGTTCGTAAAATCCGACCACGACCGGCGAGCCGGACCCACGGGAGGGGCTGATTTTGGTAAGCATGACAGATCTCCTTTCCAGCCGGATCACAACGCGGTCCAGCTTTTCCATAACATATAGGCCGCGACGACAAAAATCAGGCCCGCAAAGACGGTGGTCAGGGTGCCTTTGCCCGAAAGTTTCCGCGCAAGGCCCGTGCCGGCGATCCCGCCCAGAAACCCGCCTGCGATGAAGGTCGCGGCGATCCCCCATGCCACCAGCCCCGAAAACGCGTAATTCAGCGCGGTGGTCAGGCCGAAAGCGGTCACGGCCACAAGGCTTGTGCCCACGGCATTGAGGGTGGGCATTCTGGTCGAGGCCATCAACCCGGGCACGATCAGAAACCCGCCTCCAATCCCGAACACCCCTGAAAAGGCCCCCGTTCCAAAGCCGAAACCGGCGACTTTGCCTGCATTCTCGCGGCCGCATTGCGCCCCCGGAATGCCCTCGGCATGGCGGTTTTTCAGCATCAACACTCCCACGACCACCATGACCAGCGCGAACAGGAACAGCAGGTGCTGGCCGTTGATGGCCTTGCCCAGCGTCGATCCGCCGAAAGCCCCGATGATCCCCGCACCGGCATAGATCGCCCCGCAGCGCCATTTGACGGTATGGGCGCGGGCATGCAGCGCCAGATTGCTGGCGGCATTCACGGCCACCGCAAGCGCCGAGGTGCCGATGGCGACATGCGGGCTGGCCACCCCCACCACATAGACCATCAACGGCACGGCCAGAATGGAGCCGCCGCCGCCCACGAGGCCTAACGTCAGCCCGACCAGCCCGCCCGAAAGCGCGCCAAGAGAGTAGTGCAGGGTGTCATACATCGGGTCGGTCCTTTATTCGGGTAGGCAGATCTGGCCACGCAGCGCGAGGCGGAGGGTGTTCCACAGCAGGAGGATTACGGTCAGGCTCAGCAGGGCCAGACCCGCATGGCCCAAGCTCTGGTGGAAGACCGATCCCGTCATGGCCGCAAAGCGGAAACTCGCCGTGGTCAGCGCCGCCAGCGGGAAAGACAGCGCCCAGAACGAGATCGAGAAGGGCAGGCGCAGCAGGCCCGGCAGTTGGAACAGCACGAGCGCCGCGAAGAGATAGGCGACATTCAGCAAGATCCGCGCCAGCGCATCGGGGTTGGGGCCGGTCAGCAGCAGCCATGACAGGAAGGCCATCGCGGGCGGCGCGATCAGGATCACCAGTGTGGGGCGCAGCTTGCCCGGCAAGGGCGCATGGAAAATCAGCCGGTTGATGACCAAGGTGGTGAGGATGATCCAGAAGGTCAGCCCTGCGGCAAAGAAATACCAGCTGGCTTCGATATGGCCCAGCGGCACCCCTGCCAGCGGCACCACCAGATTGCCCACCGCCGGAATGAACCACGCCGGTGACAGGCTTTCGGGACCGAAGGGACGCGCCGAGATCCAAGCCGAGATGATCACCAGCGTCAGGCCGAATTGCGCCGCAGCCCCCAGCATCCACAGGATATTGGCCAGGCTCGGGGCATATTCCAGCACCAGACGCGCCAAGAGCAGGCCCGAAATGGCGATGGCCGGAAAGAATGCCAGCCGCACGGGGTGGTTCCATTCGGCTTTCAACGCCTGTGGCTGGCGCAGGGCCTTGGCCACAAACAGCGTGGCCAGAAGCCCGAAGACAGCGCAGGCCAGCCCGAAGACCATATGCGACGCCATCATCGCTCCGGCCGAACGCAGCGCCAGCGCATAGCCCATAAGCCCCATCGTCATGCCGAACAGGCTGACCGGAAAATGTGCCAGCCAGCCGGAGCTTTCGGGGGGGAGTGCGGCGGGGCCCGCCGACGGGGTCTGCGCGGCCCCCAGCGAGGAGGCGGGGGAGGGGGCTGCAAACCGGACAGGATGATCAGGGCGCATGGAAGGGCTCCTTGGGCGCGGCGCACGCGGCGGGGTCGTGAGGGTGGCTCGGGGTCCGGCATAAGACCCTTTGCGGGGCCGCGACGGTGACATTGTCACGCGCGGCCCTCACGGGGGCGTGAGATGTCATCCTTGCGGATGGCGGGCCACACGGATCGCCTCGGTCAGGGCGGCTTTGTCCAGCGCGCCGGGATAGATCATGCGCCCCGCCACAAAACCCGGTGTGCCGAACAAACCCAAACCGCTGGCCTGTCGGTCATTGCGCGCCAGTACGGCGTCGATCTTCTGGCGGGCGCTCTGATAGCCCGCCTGCGCCTTCGGCACGGAAACGCCCGCCGCGTTCAGGGTTTTGTCGACCTGTGCATCGCTCAACCGTCCTTTGGTGGCCATCAGGGCTTCAAGGGCGGTGGCATAGGCGCCGTTTTCCTGCGCGCCCAGCACCAGCCGTGCAGCCCGCAGCGAGACCGGCCCGAAGACCGGCCAGTCCTTCATGACAACCCGCAAACCGCGATCTTCGGCCATCACCTCTTCCAGAACGGGATGGTTCTTTTTACAGAAGGGGCATTGGTAATCGAAAAACTCCACCAGAGTGACATCGCCCTGCGGGTTGCCCAAAGCGGGGGCATCGGGGTCGTGGAAGACCATCTGCGGGTCAAGCGCCCCTGTTTCGGCTTCGGCCTTGGCGGCGGCGGGCAGGACCATTGCGGCCCCTGACAGGATCAGGAAATTTCGACGGTCGATCATAGGGCGGCTCCTTTGCTGGGGATCGGATCTTGGGGATGGTGCGGCAGGGGCGTGCCGGGCGGGACGGTGCCCTTGCCGCTTTCGGCCTGCGAGAGCACCACGACATGGGTGCCCGATTTGACCCGTGCGGCCAGATCGACGATGTCTTGGTTCCAAAGCCGGATGCAGCCCGCCGAGGTCGCCTCGCCAATGCTCCACGGCTGCCTGGTGCCGTGGATGCGGTAGAAGGTGTCGCGATTGCCCTTGTGCAGATAGAGCGCCCGTGCCCCGAGCGGGTTTTCCAGCCCGCCCTCCAGCCCGTCTTTGACCGGCCCGTAAAGCTGGGGGTCATCGTTGATCATGTTCTGGGTGGGCCGCCAGCTGGGCCAGTCGCGCTGATAGGGGATATGCGCCTCACCGGTGAAACCGCGCCCTTCCTCGCCCACGGCCACGGTATAACGCAGGGCGCGGTTGTTCTTTTGCACGAAGTAAAGTTTGCGCGCCCACGGGTCGACGATGATCGTGCCGGGCGCCTCCTCCGTCCAGTAATCGACCTCCTGACGGGCTTTCTCGGCGGAAAGATATTTCGGGTCCACCGCAGGGATGACGCGCGTGCCATCCTGCTCGGCCCCGTATTTCGCAAGGACATCGGCAGGCACCGCAGGGGCGGGCGGTGTGGCGGAGGGGTCCGGTCTGGGCGCACAAGCGGCCAGAAAGGCGATACAGATCAGGGCAAGCCCTGTAGGGGATCGGGTCATCTTGGGATCTTTCATTTGAAAAAGGGGGGCATCAGGCGCAGGCCTGTGCCATTGGGGCCCGGGCGGGGGCCACTAGGAGGGATGCGCCGCGAGTGCGCTGTGCAGTTGGTCTGCGGTGATCTCGCCCAGCAGCCGCGTCTCGCCCTCGGGGGTGACAAAAATCATGGTCGGCGGGCCGATCACCGCAAGCTGCGTCATCAGGGCCTGACGGTTCTGGTCAAGGTGGCTGACATCCACGACCAGCCGCTGCCAGTTCTGCAGGGCGTGACGAATGGCTGGGTCGGTCAGAACCTTGCGGTCGATGGTCCGGCAGGATGTGCACCAGTCGGCGGTGACATAGATCAGCGTCGGAAGACGGGTCTGCCGGGCGTGGGCCAGCGCGGCGTCCAATGCCTCCGGCGTGCCAATCGCCTGAAACGCCGCCGCCGCGTCTTCGGTCAAGGGCCTTTCGGTCCGGCCCTGTAGCGCGGCCAGCGGTTGCAGGGGGTCCGTGCCGCCCAGTGCGGCCCCGACCCCCTGCAGCGCACCGCCGCAAAGGGCGATGGCCCCCAGCGCATTGCCCATGCCTGCGCCGCGGCCCAGCAGGCTGCCGCCAAGGCCCAGCAGAAGCACCGCCCAAAGCGCAAGCGTCAGTGGACCGGGCAGGATGCGCCCCAGCAACCAGATCGCGAGGGCCAGAAACAGCAGCCCCATCGCGCGGTTGACCAGCCCCGTCCACGGGCCCATTCTCGGCAGGATACTGGCCCCGAACAGCCCGACGGCCAGAAGCGGCATGCCTTGCCCGAGCCCCAGCGCAAAGAGCGCCCCCATGCCAAGCACGACATCCCCGTTTTGCGCGATATAGAGCAGGGCTCCCGCCAAAGGGGCGGTGACACAGGGGCCGATGATCAGGGCCGACGAGAACCCCAACAGGGCCGCGCGGGCCGGAGATCCCGGTCGTGGCGCGATCTGCCCGACCCGTGCGGCCAGTGCCTGCGGCATTTGCATGGTGAACAGACCGAAGCTGCCCAAGCCCAGCAACACAAAGACCCCCGCCATCAGCCCGACCGCCAGCGGTTGTTGGAGCAGGATCTGCAGATTGGCCCCCGAAACGGCCGCCACGGCGCCGATCAGCGCAAAGGCCAGTGCCATTGCCAGCACATAGACCGTGGCAAGGCCCAATCCGCGCCGCGGCGTGATGCCCTGTATGCGGGTGCCGATCATGGCTGCGACAATCGGCACCATCGGCAGCACGCAGGGGGTAAAGGCCAAAGCCAGCCCGAAGCCGAAAAACGCGACCACCACCCAGAGCGCGCCGCCCGACTGCCCCAAAGAGGCCACCAGCCCCGAGGCTTCTTTCGCCGGAATGCCTGTCTTCGCAGTGTCTGCCAATGCAGGGTCTGTGGGCGGAAGGACTGCCTGCGGGGCTTCTGTTTGGAGCGGCCCTGTTTGGTGCGGCGTGCTTTGGAGCGGCCCTGTCGGGGGGGAGGCCGAAGCTGCGGGCGGAACCACCTGACGCGCCTGCGGCGGATAGCACAGCCCTGCTTCCTCGCAGCCCTGCCAACTGAGGGTTGCGGTATGATTGATAGGGGCGAAAACGACACGGGCATGGTTCTGCCAGATCTCGACCTGCCCGAAATTCGGGTCCTGCTTGCTTTGGGTCGGGCTGGCCTCCACCCGAGGCGCATCAGGGCTTAGCGTCAGCCTGTCCTCATAAAGGTAATAGCCTTTGGCGATGTCCATCGTGACAATCAGCCTGTCCCCCTGCCAGCGGGTTTGCACCCCGAACGCCTGATCGGGGGGCAGGGGCTGGGCGCGCGGGGTCAGGCTGTGCCGCAGATCCGGCTGGGCAGAAGCGGCGGTGCCAAGTGCGACAGTCAGCGTCAGGGCAATGGCCAGAAGGGACGGAGTGTGTTTCATAAGGGGCAGACAGGAAATCCACCTTAAGTCAGTCTTAAGGTTGGTGCCGCCCCTGACGCCAAAGGAGACATCATGCGCTTACTTGTGGTTGAAGATGATCATGTGCTGGCCGACGGGCTTGTGGCAGGGCTGAGGATCGCGGGGTTTGCGGTGGATCAGGTCGCCACGCTGGAGGATGCGCGCCATGCGCTGGCCGGCATTGCCTATGCCGCGCTTGTGCTGGATCTGATGCTGCCGGACGGTAGCGGGCTGGATCTGGTGGCCGAACAGCGCAGGCGGCACAATCAGGTGCCGATCCTGCTATTGACCGCCCGCGATCAGGTGGCCGACCGCGTGGCAGGGCTGGATTGCGGGGCGGATGACTATCTGGGCAAACCTTTCGAGCTTGACGAACTGGCCGCGCGGTTGCGTGCGCTGATGCGCCGCTCGGACGGGCGGGCCGAAGCGCAACTGCAGGTGCAGGGGCTCTGTCTCTTTCCGGCCGAGCGGCGTGCGGTCTATCTGGACCGCGAGCTGTCCCTGTCGCGGCGCGAATATGCGGTCTTGCTGGCGCTGGCCGAACGCCCCGGGCGGGTGCTGGCGAAATCCGATCTGGAGGACCGGCTTTATGGTTGGGGGGAAGAGATCGAAAGCAACGCAGTCGAGGTGCATATCCATCATCTGCGCGCCAAGCTCGGGCGCGGGTTCATCGAAACCCTGCGCGGCATCGGTTACCGTATCCGCCCCGAGGAGGGCCGGTCATGTCGATAAAGCTCCGGTTGTTCCTGATCCTCACGGCCTCGACGCTGATCGTCTGGTTCTCGGCGGTGGTCTGGATCGAACATGTCACCCGTGCGCAGGTGGAAAAGGTGCTGGACGCGCGGTTGATGGAAGCGGCGCGGATGGTGGCCTCTTTGGTCGAGAGCAGCGATATGCGCAGGGGTGACAGCGCTCAGGCGGCGGGGGCACTGTCGAGGGGGGCACAGGCGAAGGGGGGACAGGCGGCGGGGGCACTCCTGACGGGAGCGGGGTATACGCAGCAGCAATTCTGCCAGATCTGGTCGCTGAGCGGGCAGATGATCGGACGTTCGGAAGATGCGCCGGACGGGCGGCTTCTGTCCTTTGACCAGACCGGCTTTCACGATGTGACCAGTCAGGGCAAGGCGTTGCGGGTCTATGCGATCGTCAATCCCGATCTGCGGGTGCAGGTGACGGTGGGCGATAGCCTCGAGATGCGGGACCGGCTGGTGCATGGCGTGGTGGAAGGTCTGGCCCTGCCTGCCTTGGTTGTGCTGCCCCTGATGGGCGGGCTGATCTGGTGGTCGACAGGGCGTGGGCTAAAACCGCTGGAACGTCTGGCCAAGGCGCTGGGGCACCGTCATATCGATGATGCGGGCCAGATCCCGCAGCAACCCGCCACGCCGCGCGAAATCCGTCCGGTGATTGCCGCGCTGAACGATCTTCTGGCACGGCTCCATCGGGCGCGACGGCGCGAGAAGGATTTTGTCAGCTATGCCGCGCATGAGATGAAGACCCCCTTGGCGGGGCTGAAGATGCAGGCCTATGTCGCGCGCCATGCCCCTGACGAGGCCGCGCGGCTTCATGCTCTGCAGGCGATCGAGTATTCGGTGACCCGCACGGACCGGATGGTGCGGCAACTTCTGGATCTCGCGCAGATCGAGAACCGCCCGCTGGAACCCGCAGCACTGGATCTGGCGGCACTGGCGCGCGAGCAGATGATCTCGCTGACCGATATGGCGGATGCGAAAGGGGTGGGCTATGCCTTGGAAGCGCCCGAGCGGCCGATGATCCGCAGCGATGCTGTCCTGCTGGGGCTGGCCATCCGCAATCTGGTGGAAAACGCGATTCATGCCACAGCCGCCGGGGGGCAGATCGGCGTGGAGGTCTGCCTGCGGCCCGAGGGGGTTGAACTGGCCGTCTATGATGGCGGGCCGGGGCTGCCGCCAGAGCTGGCCGGAAGGATTGGCGAGAAATTCCTGCGCCCGTCCGCTGCTGGCGGATTGGGCAGCGGGCTGGGGCTGGCCATCACATCGGATGCCCTCGCGCTTCTGGGCTGTCGTCTGGTCTGCGCGCAGACGGTGCGGGGCCATAAGATGAGCTTCCTGCTGCCGTCCGCCCACTCCGGTGTCGGCCTCTGACCTCGGGTTTTGATCTCAGGCTCTGGATGTGGCGCGGGCGGCAAGGACCATGCCGCAGAATACCAGCGCCAACCCCGTCAGGAACAGAAGTGACAGCCGGTTTGCCAGCAGCAGCACCGACGCCGCAATGCCGATCAGCGGCACACCCAGCGTGACATTCGACATGGCGAATGCCGAAATGCGGCGGCCATAATCTGCCGCGATCACAAAGCACAAAGAGGTGGCGACAGGGCCGATAAAGACCAGCATCCCGACCAGAGACAGGCTCCAGCGGATCTGGCGGGGCGGGCCCTCAAGCCAGAAGGCCCCAAGACCAAGGCAGAGCGCCGCCAGCGCCATCTGCCACGGCGCAAGGGCCAGCGGGCTGCTGTGCCAGCGGTGACGGCGGATATGCACGATGACCCCCGACCAGCAGATCGCCCCGATCAGCAGGAAGCCCGCCCCCATGAAGGCATCGGGCTGCGTCCAGTCGGTTTCCAGCGGCGAACAGACCAGCGCGATGCCCGAAAGGCCAAGCCCCAAAGCGACAAGCTGGGCGCGGCTCGGGCGCTGGCGCAACATCACAGCGCCCAGAAACACGGTCCAGAGCGGGGTGGTATAGGCCAGCAGCACCGCATGGCTGGTATCGGTCACCGTCATGGCGATCATCCCGAGACCGGTGAACACGGTCATCTGCAACAGGGCGATGCTGAGCACGATCGGCAGGTCGGCGCGTTTGGGCCATGTGATCGCGCCCCGCACGGCCAGCACCGCAAACAGGCATAGGGCGGCAGAGCCGAAGCGGAATGTCGCCAGCCAGAGCGGCGGGATCTCTTGCAATGCCATCTGGGTCGCGGGCCAGCTGAGCCCCCAAAGCAGCACCATCATCCCCAGAGCGCCCCCCGTGCGCGACAGATCGGAGGGTGGAAACAGGTGAAGGGCTGGGGAACTGAGCATGGGATATCCGGTGTGACTGGTTCGGCCCATCTTTTCGTATCATCGCGGGTGAAGCTGTTCTTTCTTGCTGCGGAATGGCGGTTTATAGGTATATCTCACCGCTTATCTGCCAATGAGGGAAAAATTGAACCGCAAGCCCGAAGATCTGGATATGGCCAGCCTGCGCATTCTCGAGGCGCTGCAACAGAATGCGGAACTCAGCACGGCCGAGTTGGCCGCCCATGCACATCTGTCTGCCTCGCCCTGCTGGCGGCGGGTGGCCGATATGCGCGAGAAAGGGGTGATCCGTGGGTCGGTCGCATTGGTTGATCCGGTGAGCCTTGGCTTGCTGGTCAATGTGTTCGTGCATGTGACGCTGGAAAAGCAGGAGAAAAAGACGCTCAAGACCTTTACCGATGCCATCCGGAACCGGCCCGAGATCATGGAATGCTATCTGATGACCGGTTCCGAGGATTTCATGCTGCGCGTCGTGGTCGAGGATCTGTTGCGCTATCAGGATCTGGTGATGAATTTTCTTACCCAGATCCCCGGTGTGGCCAATATCCGCTCCAGCTTCGCGCTGGATCAGGTGAAATACACCACCGCGCTACCGACCAATCACCTGAAGACCTGAGCGTTATTGTGCAGCCAGTTGCGGCTCTGGTTCCGGTTGAGGGCGGCGCACCCATGCCGAATAGTCACCGCCCTCCGGCAGGGCACGGGCACGGGCGCTGATCTCGGCACTGGCGCGGCGGGCCTGCATCGAAGGGGCGGGGTCCAGCACGCCCAGACGGTCGAGATATTCGGGCAGGCGTCCCGAGAAAATCAGATCGCTGCCCAACGGCAGGTCGGCATCCAGCGTCTTGGCCAGCCGGTAGACGGTTGTCGTGCAGTTTGCGGTGATCGTATTGTAGAAGGCAGGCTTTTCCTCAAGCTGTTGCGCCAGGTCGATATAGGACAGGAACAGCGTGCGGCGTTGTGCAGCGGTCAGGTTCACAGGATAGAGGCTGACCGTTTCCTGCCGGTAATTCGTGCGCAGCTTGACGATATCCTCTTCGGTGGCGGCAATCAGCACCATTTCGAACTGCCGGAAGAACCCGCCCAGCTCATTGAAACTTTCACCGGCCTCGCGGCGGATTTCGACAGAGAAGGCGACCTCGCGCCCGTCGGCAAAGCCGAAACTGACGATGAGATGGGCGATATCGGGATTGTCCCAGACCGATGTCAGCATATCCACCCGTTCAAGCTGGGTCAGGTCATATTCCTGCGTGATCCAGCGCGGTGTCGCGGTGTCGCGGGTTTTCCAGTCGAAATCGCGGATATTGGCCAGTTGGACCAGATCGCCGTCGCGGCGGGCGATCACCCCGCGCGATACCTCCGGAGCCCAGTCGCGGTCCTGACGGGGCAGGATCGTGCTATACCATCCGGCCATGATGCAGGCCGCGGCCAGAAAACCGGCATAGGCCCAGCGTTTGCGCCATAGGCGCAGCCCCCAGAGACCGCAGGCGGCCCCGCCCAGAAGACAGAGCGCGGCCACCCGCAGCGGTCCGTCCAGATGGAACCAAAGGGCGCAGGCGCTCCAGCCGGTGGCAGCCAGAAGAACAAGGCTGAAACAGATGATACGAAAGGTTTTGAGAAAGAAGGTCATGGGAACCACCATCGGCTGGAGCAAGCCACCAGCCCGTCGACGGGCCGGCAGCTATCGGGATCAATCGTGTTGCGAGCTTTCGGACAGCAGGCGCTCGGTGCGGGCATCCTCGAGCTTGTTATAGATCCGGTCGGCTTCTTCCTTGTCGCGCAGGGCTTTGGTGATCGAGGCGGTCGAATAGACCAGCATGATGGCCGCCATGCTATAGAACCCTTTCGCGGCAAAGCTGGCCTCAAGGGAGTAAATCCCGCCAGCCATCATGATCGCGGCCAGAGCGAAGTTGAAATAGGTGAAGTAGTTCCAGGCTTTCGAAGCATGCGGGATGTAATTGTTCATGGGTCTGTTCCTTCGGGAATAAGGGTTATTGGGCTTTGGCTTTCAGGCGGTCAAGGACCGCCGAGGCCGAGGATTTCTGGGCAGGGCCACAGCCTGCTGCGGCCAGCCTGTCGCGGGTGGTTTCGGCCTCGTTGGGCAGCGACAGCGCGGCAAGGGCGGTTTCGGTGCTTTCGGTCAGGGACTGGCGGTCCTGCAGACGCTTCAGCGTCGCTTCGGCTTCGGCGATCGAGGAGACCACACCGGCAGGGGCCGCGCCACGCAGGCGTTGGGTGCGGTCGGTGGCCTCGGCCAGTTGCTTGCCGCGTTGCAGGGCGCGCAGGCGCTGTTCCGCAAGCGACATCTCTTCCCGCAATTTCCGGATCTGCGCGGTATAGGTCGCAATCGCCTGCTGGCTAACGGCGCGCTCCTCTTCAAGCTGGGCAATCACCTCGGCGGCCTCTTGCGCCAGATCCAGCTTGTCTTGGGCCAAAGCCGCACAGGCACGGGTTTCCAGATCGGCCAGTTGCGCTTCGATCCGTTGGGCATTCGTTTTCTCGCGCTCGGCATAGGCCATTGTCACCGCCACAGAGCGCTTGGCGGCCTCCAGCCCTTGGGTCGCATCGCGCAACTGCTGGCGCAGGATGGACATGGCATTGGCATCGCTCAGGGCTTCGGCCGCATCATGGCTGCGGGCGCGAACGAGCGTGCTGATAAATTTGAACATCGAAGACCTCGTTTCTTTCTTATCTGACGCGGGGTGCGCCGTGGAACGCGTTGACTTGCATTCGTTTTTCGTTATGAACGCTGTTCATGAGGACTGTTTACGAGAGTCATGAACGATGTTCAAGCCCTTTTGTGAACGCTGTTCAAAAAAATCGAGGACCTATGAACAAAGACGCAAAACGTGAAGATCTGAAGCAGCGCCTGATCACAGCCGCCGAAGACCAGATCAGGGAGCATGGTCTGGGCGGGCTGAAGGCACGGGCCGTAACCGCACAGGCGGGATGTGCTTTGGGGGCGCTATATAATGCGGTGGAAGATCTCGACATGCTCGTGCTGCACGTCAACTCCAAGACGCTGGCGCGTCTGGGGCAGGAGCTTGCGCAGGCGGTGCGGCCCGATATGACGGCCAAAGCGGCTCTTCTGGCTCTGGCGCATGCCTATGTGGCCTTTGCCACGCAGAATGAACGGCTGTGGATTGCGCTGTTCGAGCATCGTCTGCCCGAGGGGCGCGACATCCCCGACTGGCACAAACAGGACCACGAGCAGTTGATCGCGCAGATCAACGGCCCGCTGTCGCAACTGGTGCCGGGACTGAGCGGCGATCAGCTCTCCATGCGTGGGCGCACCCTTTTTGCGGCGGTGCAGGGGGTGGTGCATCTGTCGTTCAAGGGGCGGTTCGTCGGCGTCCCGCGCGAGCATCTGCAATCCGAAGTGGCGGCTTTGGTGACCGCGCTGGTCGGGTAGGGCGTCTTTCCGGCCCCTGCATTTTGTGGCCCTGCATCCTGTGCGCCCGTTCCGGCGGGCGCGCCTCTAGCCTGCTACATGGGTCAGCAGCAGCGAGCTTTCCGAGTTGATCACCCCGGGCACCTCGCGAATCGCACGCAGCACCTTGTCGAAGGACACAAGGGTGTCGGTGCGGATATCCACCACCAGATCCCATGCCCCGTTGGTTGACCATACGGTGCTGACGCCGTTGATCCGCGAGAGCGTATGCACAACCTGCCGCGACATGCGGCCTTGCAGCTCGACCATCGTGATGGCGCGCACCCCGCCTTCCACATCCACATCTGTTTCAATGGTAAAACGGCGGATTCGCCCGCTGGCCTTGAGGCTGTCAAGCCGCGCCTTCACCGTGGTGCGCGACAATCCGGTGACCTGCGCAAGCTCGGTAACCGACATGCGTGCATTGTCGCGAAGGGCGGAGATCAGCGCGTGGTCGCTGGCCGAAATATCCGCCCCGAGGATGTCACCATTTTTTCGTAAACTCGTCATTATGCCCATCAGTATTTTCAAAATGATCAGATATACTTTCTATATGGTCAATTTAATTGTCAAATAAGATCTTTTCCTGTGCATGATTTACAAAAGATTTGACGAAGAGGGGACGAGACAATGTCCAGAACCTGCGCCATCCTTGGCGCGCCGATTGAAACAGGCGCATCGCAGCGCGGTTGTCTGATGGGGCCTGCAAGCCTGCGGACTGCCGAAATCGATTCCGAGCTACGCGCGCTTGGTTGGGATGTGACGGATCTGGGCGATGTCACCATTGCGCCGGTCGCACCGCAGACCCATGCCAATCCGGCGCTGCACCATCTGGCCGAGACCTCGGCATGGATTACGGCCCTGCAGAAAGCGGCATTCGAAGCAGGCAAAGCCTGTGATGTCCCGATCTTTCTGGGCGGCGACCACTCGATGGCGGCAGGCACCGTGCCGGCTATGGCGCGTCGTGCCGCCGATGAAGGACGTCCGCTGTTCGTGCTCTGGCTGGATGCGCATCCCGACATGCATACGCTGGCAACCACCGAAAGCGGCAACCTGCATGGGACGCCTGCGGCCTATTTCACGGCGCAGGAAGATTGCGAGGCCTATCCGGCTTTGGGCCATGCCGTTGATCCCGCCAATATCTGCATGATGGGGATCCGCTCTGTCGATCAGGCCGAGCGTGAGCGCATCAAGAAGATCGGTCTGGAAGTGCATGACATGCGCGCCATCGACGAAACCGGTGTGCTGCCGCCGCTGCAGGCCTTCCTTGAACGGGTGAAGGCGGCCAATGGTATGCTGCACCTGTCTTTCGATGTCGATTTCCTCGACCCGTCGATCGCACCGGCGGTCGGCACCACCGTGCCCGGCGGCGCCACCTTCCGCGAAGCGCATCTGATCATGGAAACGCTTTGCGACAGCGGGCTTGTGACCTCGCTCGATCTGGTCGAGCTGAACCCGTTCCTCGACGAACGCGGCCGGACGGCCGTGCTGCTATGTGATCTCACGGCGAGCCTGTTCGGCCGCCGCGTAATGGACCGTATGACAAGGAGTTTTGGCTGATGACACTCGCGCCTTCCGCATTGGCCTATGTGCCGTTCGTTTCCGTAGAAAATATGATGGGCCTCGTGAACCACATCGGAATCGAAGATTTTCTGAAAGAACTGGCCGTCTATATTGAAGAAGACTTCAAGCGCTGGCCGGAATTCGACAAGACCCCGCGCGTGGCATCGCATGTGCCCGGCGGTGTGATCGAACTTATGCCGACGGCAGACAAGTCGCTTTACGGCTTCAAATATGTCAACGGCCACCCCAAGAACACCAAAACCGGCCACCAGACCGTGACCGCATTCGGCGTTCTGTCGGAAGTCACGACGGGCTATCCGGTGCTGCTGACCGAAATGACGGTGCTGACCGCGCTACGCACGGCGGCCACCTCGGCTCTGGTGGCAACCTATCTGGCCCCCAAAGACGCCTCGGTGATGGCGATGATCGGCAATGGCGCGCAATGCGAGTTCCAGGCGATGGCGTTCCGCGCGCTCTGCGGGATCAACACGCTGCGCCTGTATGACATCGATTCGAAAGCGACCGAAAAAGCGCAGCGCAACCTTGTGGCGCGCGGCTTCGAGGTGGTGACCTGCCGTTCGGCGCAGGAAGCTGTGGAAGGCGCGCATGTCATCACGACCTGCACCGCAGACAAACAATATGCCACGATCCTGACCGACAACATGGTCGGCGCGGGTCAGCATATCAACGCCATCGGCGGCGATTGCCCCGGCAAGACGGAACTGCATCGCGACATCCTGCTGCGGTCCGACATCTTTGTGGAATATCCCGAGCAAACGCGCATCGAGGGCGAGATCCAGGCCTTGGATGACGATTATCCGGTGACCGAGCTGTGGCAGGTCATGCGCGGCGAGATCCCCGGCCGTCGCGATGCGAAACAGCTGACGCTGTTCGATAGCGTGGGCTTTGCCATCGAGGATTTCTCGGCGCTGCGTTACGTGCGCGACAAGGTTGCGGGCACCGCGTTCTCCGAGCGCCTCGACATGCTGGCAGACCCCGATGATCCGCGCGATCTGTTCGGCATGGTCACGCGCGCCGAAGTGGCCCCCGCGAACTGAGCCTGCGCGCCCCGCACCCGCATCAGGGCGACATCCTGTACATGCGGTGAGGGGCGAAAGCGTTCACAACCTGCGTTGTCGCCTGAAATTTCCGGCTGCAACGCCCCGAAAAGGGCTGGAGGATTCCATCCTCGGGTCCTAAACCACAACAGCCCCGCAATAGGGGCGTCAGACAGGGGCCCGCCGTTCGGGCCTAGACAGGGAATTAGTCGATGATGCCAGACCTGCCCGAAGGGGCGCGCCTTCCCAAATTGTGGGAAGCGGTGTTCTCCTTGCTTTCGCTTACCGTCGGAATCGGTGTTTCAATCGTGCTCTACGGGCTCGACCCGCAAGTGCCCATGTTGCTGGGGGTCATTGCCGCCAGCCTGATCGGGGTGCGGGCAGGGTTCAAATGGCATGATATCGAACAGGGCATGGTCCGTGGCATCTCGAATGCCCTGCCCGCAATCATGATTTTGCTGGTCGTGGGGATCTTGATCGGCGTCTGGATCCTTGCCGGTGTGGTGCCGACGCTGATCTATTACGGGCTGACGGTGCTGTCGCCCAGCGTCTTCCTGCCCGCGACACTGGTGATCTGCTCGATCTCGTCACTGGCCACCGGTTCCAGCTGGGGCACGGCAGGGACCATCGGCGTGGCACTGATGGGGGTCGGGGCCGGTCTGGGCTTCCCGCTGCCCATCGTTGCAGGGGCCGTCCTGTCGGGGGCCTATTTCGGGGACAAGATGTCGCCGCTGTCCGATACCACCAATCTGGCTCCGGCGATGGCGGGCACCGACCTGTTCACCCATATCCGCCATATGACCTACACCACCGGCGTCACCATCACCCTGACGCTGCTGATCGAGATCGGTCTGGGCCTGCATTACAGCGCGACCGCCGTCGACCTGACCCGTATCCAGACCATTCTCAGCACGCTTGAACAGAACTTCACCATCTCGCCGATCCTGCTTCTGCCGCCGGTGCTGGTGATGCTGGTCAGCTATCGCAAACTGCCCGCCATTCCGGGGATTACGGTCGGGATTCTGGCCGGTGCCCTGTGCGGTGTCATTTTCCAAGGCGCGGATTTCGCGCATCTGATGACGGTCTCGTTCAACGGGTTCAGCGCAAGCACGGGGGTCGAGGATGTTGACAGCCTTCTCTCGCGCGGCGGGATGCAAAGCATGCTGTATACCGTGTCGATCATCCTCGTTGCGATGATGTTTGGCGGCGTGATGGAACGTACCGGCCAGATCCGTGTCGTGGCGTTGCATATCCTGTCGCGGGCGAAATCGACCGGTTCGCTGATCCTGTCCACCGTTTTGACCGCAGTCGGCGCCAATCTGGTGCTCTGTGACCAGTATATGTCGATCGTGATCAGTGGCCGCAGCTATGCCGATGCCTACCGTGCCCGTGGGCTGGCACCGCAGAACCTGTCGCGCGCCATCGAGGATAGCGGCACGGTCACCTCGGTTCTGGTGCCGTGGAACTCCTGCGGGGCCTATCAGGCGACCACGCTGGGCGTTGCGACGCTGGCCTATCTGCCCTTCACCTTCTTCTGCTGGCTCTCGCCGCTGGTGACGGTGCTGTTTGGCTATATGGGCTGGACCATCACCCCGCTTGCCAAGGACGAGGCCGAGCCCGTTGCCGCCGAGGGCGCCGAGCCCGTGGCCGAGGAAGCCTGAGCAAGCCACGATCCGGTCAAACGGACGCAGAACAGGCGGGGATCTCCCCGCCTGTTCTCATTTGGGTTACTCTCATTCGGGCGGCGGGAGGCCCGAGACCCCTGCCTGAAGAGATAGGGCCCTTGCCGCACACCCGAGGCCCGTCACCGGAAGGGGCGGATATAAAATTGCGGGCCCCGCTTCCGGCAGGGCCCGCAACTCGGGGAAAGGCAGGGAAGGCGGGCGGTCTAGCCCTGTGTGGTGATAAAGCTGCGCTGTTGATAGGCCTGCAATCCGGCCGGTCCCAATTCGCGCCCGATGCCGCTGGCGCGGAAGCCGCCCCACTGGCTTTGCGGCAGGATGATCTGTGGCGCGTTGACCCAGATATGGCCTGCGGCGATCTGGCTGGCTATCCGCTGGCCGCGCGCGGCGTCGGCGGTCACCACCGTCGCGGCCAACCCGAATTCCGTATCATTGGCCAGCGCGATGGCCTCATGCTCCGATGCGGCCTGCCGGACAGACAGGATCGGCCCGAAGAGTTCCGCACGCCAGAGGAAGCTGTCTGTCGGCACATCCGCATAAACCGTCGGCGCGACGAATTGTCCGGCCAGATCCGTGCGCGCGGCACCGCCGGTCAGACATCGCGCGCCTTCGGCCTTGGCGCGGGCGAAATGCTCCAGCACATGGCGGTATTGCGGCGCAGTGGTGATCGGCCCCATCTGTGCCCCGTCCGGCGCGCCAAGGCGGCGTGCCCGCGCGCCCTCGACCACGGCATCAATCAGATCCGGCGCGATCGGAGCCTCGACGATCAGCCGCGAGGTGGCCGAACACATCTGGCCCGCATTCATGAAGATCCCGTCCAGCACCAGCTCTGCCGCCCGCGCCGGATCGGCATCGGCCATGACCACAATCGGGGATTTTCCACCCAGCTCAAGCGAGACCGGCACGATCCTGCGCGCGGCGGCTTCCATCACCTGCGCGCCCACGGGGTTCGAGCCGGTAAACGACAGTTTGGCAATCTGCGGATGGTCGCAAAGCGCCTGCCCGACCTCGGCAAAGCCCGTGAGAATGTTCAGCACACCGGCGGGCAGGCCCATTTCGGCCGCGATATCGCCATAGACCAGTTCGGCCAGCGGTGTCATCTCCGAGAGTTTCAGCACCACGCTACAGCCCGCAGCCAGCGCCGGGGCAATTTTCCATGCGCTTGTCACCAGAGGGAAATTCCACGGCACGATCAGCCCGACCGGCCCCACAGCATGGGCAAGCCCCCGCCCAGTCAGCCCGTCCTCCGACAGATCCTGCACAGGGGCGGGACTGTCCAGCGCACGCGCCAGTCCCGCGTAATAGTCAAAGCAGGCCGCCGCATCGGCCAGATCCAGCTCGGCCTCGGCGCGCGGTTTGCCATTATTGCGCATCTGCAACGACACAAGCGCCGCATGGCGCGCCCGCAATCCTTGGGCAAAGCCCTCCAGAACCTGCGCCCGCGCAGCCCCTGTCAGAGACCGCCATGCGGGAAATGCCCGCGCGGCGGCGGCGCAGGCCATGCCGGTCTGGTCACGATCAGCGGCACCGATACGGGCAAAGATCTCGGAGGTCGCGGGGTCCATCACCGTGATCCGTGCCTCGGCATGGCCTTCATGCCAGAGGCCATCAATGAAAAGCGGGCGGGGCCGGTGGGTAAGGTCGGTCATGCGTTAACGGTCTTTCGGGAAAAGGACGGGCGGCCCTGTGGCATCGCATCTGCCACAGGGCCGCGCTTCGGGGTCAGCGGCGCGCGGGCAGGGCGCAGAGCATCTCGTAGAGCAGATTGGCCGCAATCACGGCGGTGTTGCCCGAGGGGTCATAGGGCGGCGAGACCTCGACCAGATCGCAGCCCACAAGATTGAGCCCCGCACATCCACGCACGATTTCGTAGGCCTGCCATGTCGACAGACCGCCCGGCTCGACAGTGCCCGTACCCGGTGCGAAGGCCGGATCGAGACTGTCGATATCGAAGGACAGATAGACCGGCGCATCGCCCACGCGGGCGCGCACCTCTTCCATCAGGGGCTTGAGGGACTGGTACCAGCACTCTTCGGCCTGCACCACGCGCCAGCCCTGCTGGCGGCCCCAGTCGAAATCATCCGCCGCATAGCCTGTCGCCCTGAGCCCGATCTGGGTCACGCGGTCATTCAGCAGACAGCCGTCTTCCCATGCGCGGCGGAACGGGCAGCCATGCGCCACCGTTTCGCCGAACATGTCCTCGTTGGTGTCCGAATGGGCATCCACATGGATCAGCGCAACCGGCCCGTGTTTCTTGCGCATCGCGCGCAGGATCGGCCATGTCAGCGTATGATCGCCGCCCAGGGTCAGCGGAATGGTGTCATGGGACAGGATCTCGTCATAGAAGCTTTCGATAATCCCGATGGATTTCTTCAGATCGAATGTATTGATCGGGACATCCCCGATATCGGCCACCTGCATCCGTTCGAAAGGGGCCGCCCCCGTGGCCATGTTATAGGGGCGGATCATCCGGCTTTCATCGCGGATCTGGCGCGGGCCGAAACGGGTGCCCGCGCGGTTCGAGGCGCCGATATCCATCGGGATTCCCACGAAACAGGCGTCCAGACCCTTGGCGCTGTCCTGAGCGGGCAGCCGCATCATCGTGGCCGGTCCGCCAAAGCGCGGCATCGTGTTGCCTCCCAGCGGCTGGTTGAACGCAGAAGAATTAGTCATGACGTGGTCCTTTACGGTCGGAAATACTGCGATAGCCGCCTTTGCCTGCCGGAATGACCCAAAGCACCGAAAGCAGGAGGTGGCAGAGGAAGGCGGCCATGAAGGCGGGGATCGAGGCCGAAAACGCGGTGAACACAGCGTTGCCGACAAGGGCATAGGGGTCGAAAAGCGCGGCATAGGTGGCAATCCCTGCGGCCAGAGCGACCAGCGGTGCAGGGTTGATGCCCGCCCAGAAGTGATAGCGCCCCTGCGGCCCTGTGGTATAAAGCGCCTCCAGATCGACCCATTGCCGCCGCAGGATATAGTAATCGGCAATGACAATGCCGATGGCCGAGATCAGCACGGCCTGTGTCCATGCGACAAAGACGAAGAAGCGGTCATAAAGCTCGCTGGCGGTGAACAGGATCAACAGCGCGCAGATGGCGAACATGGCCCCCGTCAGGGCGGTCCAGCCGATCCGCTGGGTCCAGCTGCCCAGATGCTGGGTAAAGGTCTGCGCGCCCGAGAAGACGAAGCTCGACATGCTGGTGAGGTTGGCGAAGGCCAGAAAGGCCAGCAGGACCGCCCCCACGGCAGGGCCGACAATCGGCAGCATCCACACGGTCGGGTCGCTATCGCCCATCACCAGCGCCGCCGTCAGACCCACCATCTGCGCCAGCACCGCCACCGGCACCAACCCGATGAAACTGCCCCAAGTGGCGCTGCGCTGGGTTCTGGCACCGCGGGCGATATTGCCCACCGCGCACCACCAGCCCGCACCGGCGGCAATATTGAGTTCGATGGCCAGCATCAGGTTGGTGGCGTGGCTTGCGGCGGGGTCGATGGGGGCTGCGGCCACGATTTCGGCCCAGCTATGCTGTGTGAAGATCATCGCGAACAGGATCGCGCTCATCACGATCAGGCCCGGTGCCACAAAACGGTTGAGAAGCCGCACGGCCTTGTCGCCCTTGGCCACGATCAGCCATGCAAAGGCCAGAGCCGCAAAGGCAAAGCCGGTGATCACGGTGGTGTTGCCGCTCAGATCGGTGCCGCCGATATAGCTGATCACCTGTGTCGAGGCGCGTCCGAACATCAGCGCCAGAATGGTGGTCCAGCCCAGAATGAAGGGCGCGATCAGACCGATGGCCAGCACCAGCACACCGATTGCGCCGTAAATGGCCCGCTGCATCACGAAATGCTCGGTGCCCCATTTGCAGGTCATGATCGCCGAGGCCATCATCATCACGACCGCGCCGAGGATATTGCCCACGAGCATTGTCCAGAGCCCGTCATAGAAGCCGACAAAAAGGGCGGTCACACCGCCAAAGAGAAAGGCCCATGTGGCGATGGCCAGCCCGCTCTGGACCCAGACGAAATCCAGAAGGCCCCAGCTGCGGTCTTCGGCCAGCACCGGAAGACAGTCGCGCATCGCCCCGTGATGGGCGCCGGGCAGGGCTGAGCGGGACGGGAGGGAAGATGCCGATGTCATGCGCGCCTCCCTTACAGAACCAGCGCCGCCAGAAGGGCGAGGGCGGTGATCGCGAAAAGGACGAGCCAATCGGCTTTGGGCAGCGGGCGCAGGGCGGGGTCGGTTGCGGCCTCTTGCTGTTTGCGCTCAAGCCGATAGCTCAGCTCGGCCCGCATCTCGGGGGAAAGTTTCATACCATTATCCTGTTGCATGATGATGTCTTGACCGCAAAGCGGCGCATCATCTTTGTCATTGAGAGCTTCGGGCTATCAGCTCTGCCGACAGGGGGCTATCATTTGCGGACGAAAGAATTCATAGATAAACATCAATGCTTATTTTCGGGGGGCCGATGCTAACTGACCTGACAGGGGCAGATTTACGCGCTTTGCACGTATTTCAGACGATTTGTGCATGCGGAAGCTTTGCCGCGGCTGAACGAAAGTTAGATGTCCGGCAATCCACCATCAGTGTGCAGATCGCCAATCTGGAGCGCCGTCTGGGGTTCCGGCTGTGCGACAGGGGGCCCGGCGGGCTGCGCCTGACCGAGCGGGGGCGCACCCTTCTGGAGGCCAGCGCGCGGCTTAATCTGGCGGTGGAAAGCTTCACCCAGACGGCCGCGGCGCTGACCAACAAGACCGTGGGCACATTGCGGCTGGGGCTGATGGACCATCTGTCGAACACGCCCAGTTTTTCGGTTTCGAGACTGCTGCGCGGCTTTCACGAGCTTGCGCCCGAGGTCAATTTGCAGGTGGTGCAGGATATCCAGTCGGTGCTGGTGGACCAGATCCTGAATAAAAGTCTCGATATGGCCATCGGGGCGTTTCCGGCGTCGGATGCACAATATGACCGCCTGCCGCTTTATAAAGAGCGCCAGTTTATCCATTGCGGCCCGCTCCACCCGTTTTTCAAGGATGCGCCGCAGGACTATGATGCCGAGACGTTGGAAGCGCAGCGATGGGTGCGCCGGAGCTACCGGCTGGACCCCGAAGCGGGTTTCCCGCTGGCCTTGGGGCCTGCCGCCGCCACGGCAGCCAATCTGGAAGCGGTGGGGGTGATCCTGAGTGCGCTGCCGGTGCTGGGCTATCTGCCCTCGCATGCAGCGGCCTCTTTCGTGACCCGCAACGAGATCCGGCGCGTGACGGATAACTATTCGGTCACCTTCGAGGTCTCGCTGATCTCGCGGGCCGGACAGCGCGACACCGCCGCGATGCGCCATCTGCGCGATCTGGCCGTGCAGGCCAAGAAACGGCGTTGAGGCCGCGCGGGGCAGGGGCCATGGCCTCCGCCCCGCGGGTTTGCCGTAAAGCCGTGAAGGGTCAGCCGTTGAGGCGGTCCAGAATACGCACCCAGGACCGGATGCCCTTATGGAAGCTTGTCACGTCGTATTTCTCGTTCGGGCTGTGAATGGCGTCATCCTCATTGGCAAAGCCGATCAGCATCGCATCCATGCCGAGGATATCCTTGAAATAGCCCGCAATCGGAATGGACCCGCCCATGCCGGTAATCACCGCCTCGCGGTCCCATTCATCGGTCAGCGCAAGACGCGCTTTCTCGAATTCGGGGCGGGAGGTGTCCATGAAGGCGGCTTTCGCCCCGTCAAGGCTGCTATCCCAGTGAATTTCGGCATCCTGCGGCACGCGCGCTTCCAGATGCGCGCGCAGTTTCGCCCGCACATCGACGGGGTCCATATCCCCCACCAGACGGCAGGTGATCTTGCAATGGGCCTCGGCGGGGATCACGGTTTTCGAGCCCGCGCCCTGATAGCCGCCCCAGAGGCCGTTGATTTCGACCGTCGGGCGCGACCATTGCTGCTCGAGCGTCGAATACCCCTCTTCGCCATGCGCCTTCGTCATGCCGACACCGCCCAGATAAGCGGCCTCGTCAAAACCGCAGGTCTTCCACATGGCGAGTTGCTCTGCCGGAACCTCGGAGACACCCTCATAGAACCCGTCCACCGCGACACGGCCCGTCTCGTCATGCAGCGAGGCGATCAGCTTCGAGATTTCGCGCAGCGGATTGAGCGCAGGCCCGCCATAAAAGCCCGAATGCAGGTCGATGCGCGGACCTTTCAGCGTGAATTCTTCTTTCAGCATCCCGCGCAGACTGCCTGCGATTGTCGGCACTCCCGGGGACACCATGCCGGTGTCGCAGATCAGCGCCAGATCGGCTGTCAGTTCGGCGGCATTGTCTTTCATGAAAGGCACAAGCGAGGGCGACCCCGATTCTTCCTCGCCTTCAAAGAAAATTGTAATATTGCCGGGCAGGGTGCCAGTGGCCGCTTTATAGGCGCGGCAGGCCTCGATGAAGGTCATCAACTGGCCCTTGTCATCCGACGCCCCACGGCCACGGATCACTTTGCCCTTGGCGGTATCCTCGATCTGCGGCTCGAAGGGCGGCGTGTTCCACAGGGCCAGCGGGTCGACGGGCTGCACGTCGTAATGGCCGTAAAACAGCAGATGCGGGCCTGCGCCCTCATGGCGGGCGACAACCATCGGATGGCCTGTGGTGGGGCGGATTTCTGCCTTGAAGCCAATAGATTGAAGATCCTTCACCAGCCATTCCGCCGCCTTGGCGACCTCGGGCTTACAGGCCGGATCGGTGGAAATCGACTGGATGCGCAAAAGCTCCATCAGGCGGTTCATGGCATTGTCGAGATCGGCATCGACTTGGTTCAGGACAGCATCCACAGACATCACATACTCCTTGTTTGGGCCGACCCTAGCAGCGTGTGCGGCACTGTCCAGTGCCGCCCGCCCAGGCGGGCGCAAAGCACGGGCATGGCGGCTTTGCCATATATGCATAGGCTGCGACCATAGGTGCATTTGAAATCATTCTAAAATTGCGTATTTAAAGAGCAGCCTTTGAAAACACGCATCTGTAATTTGACCTTTGTCAATGTAAGGCGTGCTAAAGAGGCCTAACGCTGACCCAGCGAACGGATGCAAGGACAGAACCCATGAATTACGATCAGGCTTTGGACACAGCGATCAACCGGCTTCACGAAGAAGGCCGCTATCGCGTCTTTATCGACCTTGAACGCGAAAAAGGGGCCTATCCGAAAGCCACATGGACGAAAGATGATGGCACGAAGCACGAGATTACGATCTGGTGCGGCAACGACTATCTGGGCATGGGGCAGCATCCGGTGGTTCTGGAAGCCATGCACGAGGCGCTTGACGCGACAGGGGCCGGTTCGGGCGGCACGCGCAACATCTCGGGCACGACCGTCTATCACAAACGTCTCGAAGCCGAGCTGGCGGATCTGCATGACAAGGAAGCCGCGCTGGTCTTTTCGTCGGCCTATATCGCCAATGACGGCACGCTCTCGACGCTGCGCAGCCTCTTTCCCGGTCTGATCATCTATTCGGACGAGCTGAACCACGCCTCCATGATCGAGGGCATCCGCCGCAATGGCGGGGCCAAGCGGATCTTCCGTCACAATGATCTGGCCCATCTGCGCGAGCTTCTGGCCGCCGATGATCCGGCAGCGCCCAAGCTGATTGCCTTCGAGTCGGTCTATTCGATGGATGGCGATTTCGGGCCGATCAAGGAAATCTGTGATCTGGCACAAGAGTTCAACGCGCTGACCTATCTGGACGAGGTGCATGCCGTGGGCATGTATGGCCCGCGCGGGGCAGGCTATGCCGAGGCGATCGGCGAGACCCGCATTGACATTTTCAACGGCACGCTGGGCAAGGCCTTCGGTGTGTTTGGCGGCTATATCGCGGCCTCGGCGAAAATGGTGGATGCGATCCGGTCCTATGCGCCGGGCTTCATCTTCACAACTTCGCTACCTCCGGTTGTGGCGGCAGGGGCTGCGGCATCGATCGCTTTCCTGAAGACGGCAGAGGGGCAGGCCCTGCGTGACAAACAGCAAGAGCATGCACGTATCCTGAAAACCCGCCTGAAGGCGATGGGGCTTCCCTTCATTGACCGTGGCAGCCATATCGTTCCGGTTCATGTCGGAAATCCCAAGCATTGCAAGGCGTTGTCGGATATGCTGCTGGAAGAATTCGGCGTTTACGTCCAGCCGATCAACTATCCGACCGTGCCGCGCGGCACCGAGCGGCTGCGCTTCACGCCCTCGCCCGTGCACTCGCTCAAGGAGATCGACGGGCTGGTGCGGGCGCTGGATAGCCTCTGGTCGCGCTGTGAGCTAAATCGCGCCGAAATGGCGGGTTGACCGATAACTAGCGGTGTAAACCTCTCTAGCCTGTGATAACTTTGCGATAACCAGTTCGGAGTAAACCGAATCGGACCACTCGAGTGCGATAGGGGCAGTATAGCAATGATCGGGCGAAGGACTTCTCCTTCGACGCAGGAGGATGTCGGGCTGAGAGGCTTTGAGGACTATGATCTGCGTCTTGGCGATCTGATGCGTGGCGAGCGCGCCACGCTTTCAAAATCGCTGCTTGATGTCCAACGCGAGTTGCGCATCAGGGCGGCCTATATTGCGGCGATCGAAAGCTGCGACATTTCCGCCTTCGATGCGCCCTCTTTCATCTCCGGCTATGTGCGTTCCTACGCGCGCTATCTCAACCTCGATCCCGAATGGGCGTTCGAGAGGTTCTGCCTTGAATCGGGCTTTGTGCCGACCCACGGCATGGCCCCGCAGGCATCGGCCCCTAAAACCCAAGCTAGCTCTGCGGCAAAGCCCGTCAATGCTCTGGGCAATCCCAATGCGGTCTTTATTCCGAAAACCGACAGCCTCTGGTCGCGGATCGAGCCGCGGGCCATCGGCTCGCTGCTTGTGCTGGCGCTCTTGGCGGGCGGAATCGGGTATGGCGGCTGGTCTGTGCTACAAGAGGTGCAGCGCGTCAACCTGACGCCGGTGGACCAGCAGCCCAATGTCGTGGCCGAGCTGGACCCGCTTTCTTCGGTCGATACCCAAGCGGCGGATCCCGTCAAAAGCGCGGATGCGGATACCGGTGGCGACAGTCTGGACCGGCTGTTCCGTCCGGCAACGCTTGACACGCCGGTGCTGATTGCCCGCGACGGGCCGATTGCCGCGATTGATCCCAATAAAACCGGCGTGCTGTCCGGCGAGACCCAGACCGCGTCTGTCGATCAGGGGCGGGCCTCGACCCCTCCCAACACCGAATCCGCCATCAATCAGGCCATCGCGCAGGCGATGGGGCAGGGACAGGCGCAGCCTGCTCCTGAAAACGCGCCGGGCAATGCGGTGCGGGTGACGGCGGCCAATGCGGCGGATGTGGAAATTCTGGCTGTGCGGCCTTCATGGGTGCGGGTGCGCGCCGCTGACGGGTCGATCCTGCTGGAAAAAGTCATGAATGCAGGCGAGCGTTTCACGCTGCCCAAACTGGCAGAGCCGCCGACCCTGCGCACCGGCGAATCCGGCGCGATCTATTTTGCGGTCAATGGTGTGGCGCATGGGCCGGTGGGCGCGCGCGGGGCGGTGACCAAGAATATCACGCTCAGCCCTGATGCGCTGTCGCAACGTTTCGCCGTGGCCGATCCGCAGAAAGATGCGGCGCTGACCAGCATGTTTGCGGTGGCCGATGCAGGGCAGGTGATCGGCGAGCCGAAACCGGCCACCGAATAAACACGCCAGATAAACACGTCAGGCGATCAATCCTTCTCGACAGCCGTTGCCCTTGTGCGACGGCTGTTTTACTTTGCCCCCGACATGTCCGAAGGAGTCTCCAATGTCCCTGAACCCGGTTCGTCCGTGGCGCAGCGTCGAACGCCGCAAATCCCGTCAGATCATGGTTGGCAATGTGCCGGTCGGTGGGGATGCGCCGATTTCCGTGCAGACCATGACCAATACGGATACATCGGATGTGAAGGCCACTCTGGACCAGATTATCCGCGCCGCCGATGTGGGCGCCGATATCGTGCGGGTGTCCACCCCCGATCAGGCCTCGACGCAGGCTCTGCGCGAGATCTGCCGCGAAAGCCCCGTGCCGATCGTGGCAGATATCCATTTCCACTATAAACGCGCCATCGAGGCCGCCGAAGCCGGTGCCGCCTGCCTGCGGATCAATCCGGGCAATATCGGTGATGCTTCGCGCGTGAAAGAGGTGGTGAAGGCCGCCAAGGATCATGGCTGTTCCATCCGCATTGGCGTGAATGCGGGGTCTTTGGAAAAGCACCTGCTTGAGAAATATGGCGAGCCTTGCCCCGATGCGATGGTGGAATCCGGTCTGGACCATATCAAGCTGTTGCAGGACAACGACTTCCACGAGTTCAAGATTTCCTGCAAGGCCTCGGATGTCTTCCTGTCGGCGGCGGCCTATCAGGCGCTGGCCGAGGTCACCGATGCCCCGATCCACCTTGGCATCACCGAAGCGGGCGGGCTGACCGCAGGCACGGTGAAATCGGCCATCGGTCTGGGCAACCTTCTGTGGATGGGCATTGGCGACACGCTGCGCGTCAGCCTGTCGGCAGATCCGGTCGAAGAGGTCAAAGTCGGCTTCGAGATCCTGAAGTCCCTCGGCCTGCGCACCCGTGGCGTGCAGATCATTTCCTGCCCCTCCTGCGCGCGTCAGGGCTTTAACGTGATCAAGACCGTCGAAACGCTGGAAAAGCGGCTTGAACATATCAAGACGCCGATGTCGCTGTCGATCATCGGCTGCGTGGTGAATGGTCCTGGCGAGGCGCTGATGACCGATCTGGGCTTTACCGGCGGCGGGGCGGGGTCGGGCATGATCTATATGGCGGGCAAGCAAAGCCACAAGATGTCCAATGACCAGATGATCGACCATATCGTCGAGCTGGTCGAGGAACGGGCCGAGAAGCTCGAAGCCGAGAAAAGCGCGGAAGAAAGCACCGCTGCGGAATAAGGGAAGGGGGCGCGCAAGGCGCCCTTTTTCATAAGCCCCGTTTCGTTACAGGGCCCGTTTCAAAGCCAGAAATAGGTTACGACCAGCAGAGCGGCGGCCAGCCCCAGTGCAACCAGCGTGAAGCGGCGGTTGAGATCGAAGGGGATGCGGGCGGCAGGCACGCCAAGCTGGCGTCCGGTGATGATCGACATGGCCGAGATTGGCGAGGCCGAAATTGCCAGCGCCCAAGCAAGGCACAGGCTCAGCCCCAGTGCCAGCGGATGCGCCGCGCCAATCGGGCCTGCGCCCAGCAACTGCGCGATCATTACGACAACCACCGAATGCGGGATCAGCAGCGCCGCCGCCAGCGGCACCAGAAACAGGCAGCCCAAGATCGGCACAAGCGCGGGAACACCCTCACCGCCAAGGCCCGCCCCCCACCCCAGAAGCGCAAAGCCGACCGTGACCCCCGCGCCGATCACCGCCGCCGCCAGAAAGATCGTGGCTTCATTGGCCATAGAGGCCGAGGCCTTGCCCAGACCGCCCAACGGGTCGCTGTTTTTCATCGCGGCGCGGATCTCGGGTTCGACAAATGGCCAGCTCCATGACAGGATCGGCAGCACCACGCAGGCCGCCACCAGAAAGCTGATCTCCAGCAAACGGTGCAGGACCAACGTCACGATGATCAGGCCCAGCACCACCGACAAAATAACCGCCAGCGCCCGCCCGCCTGCAAGATCGGTGCTCCGGTCCGGATCGGGGCTGTGATCGGCCGCCGTTTCTTTACGCAAAGCCCAGAGCGTGCCGCATGTGATCACAAAGGCCGACGCCAGCGCCAGAAGCAGGAACGCCACGGGATCGAGCGTCGGAATGGCCGTGGTGACAATGGCAAAGCCGACGCCAATCGGGTTCCAGATGGTCGACAGAACCGTGCCGCGCAAGGCACATAGGGTCATCACGCGGGTATTGATCGGCGGACGCCCCTGTTCTGTGGCATGGCGCGCGTGGTTTTCCGCGATATCGGACATCATTCCGATCGTGCCGATATTGAACAGTACCGAAAGACCCTGCGCCCCAAAGGTCACCGCACCGGCCCGCCGGTTGGCCGAGGCGGCAAACAGCCGCGCCGCCGCCTGTGCGACAAGGCGCGAGGCCCTGACAGGCGCGCGGATCAACCCGAGCGAGGTCAGAAAAGCCGAAAACGCGGTGCCTTGGAACAGGGCGGTCTGCATATGCGGCAGCGCCTCGGGCCGGAGCAGCGCAATCGCCAAGGCCACCAGCACGGAAAGCAGCGCGAAAATCTGCGCCATACGCTGCACCGAGCCAAGCCGCAAAAGGGCCAGCACCACAGCGGCAGCGGCGGCCAGCCATGTCAGGGCACCAAACCCGGCCCAGATATGCGCACCAATCTGGCCGGTGACCAGACCGGCGATCATCACCACCGCCAGAATGCCGCAAAGACGGTCGAGATGCAGCCCGTAGGCGGAAGATGTAAAGAGCATAAAAATCCGGTGCGTTTTGCGTTTGTACCGTTATGCCAGCCTCTGCCACAGGGACAATCGTTGCAAATTGCATAGCCCCCTGCACCCTGACGCAAGGCTCGCTCTGGGGCTAGGGCTGGGGAGCTTCGGCTTGCGGCCCCAAAGATGGCAGATTGGGACGGCTGCCGCTGATCAGGGTCAGTAGATCGGTGGCTGTGGCGATGGCATTGGCGCGTGGCGGAACGGCCACATAAACGGGCTCCCAGTCAGGGTCGAATTTCTGCTTGAAATCCCGAAGCCCCTCGAAATTGTAGAAATGCCCGCCATGACGGTAGATAAAGGCACCAAGCTGGCTGCTCAGCCGCGCGCCACGACGGTTTTCCAGCCCCGAAAGCGGCGCATTGCCCAAGCTGAAGCTCTGGTAGTCAAGCGCCTTGAAATGCAGCAGAAGCTCGGTGAACAGGAATTCCATCACCCCCGAAGCGCGTTCGGGAAGATGGCGCATCAGGTCGATGGTGGCGCGGCTCTGCGTCTGCGTGGTCCACAGATTGGCAAAGGCCACGATGGCGTCGTGTTTGTAGATCAGCGCAACGGGCGTCTGTTGCAGATAGGCCTCGCTGAAATAGCCGACGGAAAAGCCTTTTTCGGCACCGGCTTTAACCGCAAGCCACGCCTGTGAAATCTGCCGCAGCTCTTGCAAAAGCGCGGCACTATGCGGCGGCTGGACGACCTCCATGCGCAGACCGTCGCGCAGGGCGCGGGCATGGGTGGTGCGCAGGCGCTTGCGCGCGCTGCCTTCAAGGCTGAACCTCTCAAGCGGCACCACCGCCTCTTCTCCCAGCTTGTGCAGGGCCAGCCCCATATCGATCCACAGATGCGCCGAGGTGGCGGGCACGTCGTAGAAAAGAGGGCGGGCTCCGGCGGCTTGGGCGGCATCATGGAACGACCAGACCAGCCCCGAGGCCTCTTGCCTGTCCCCCACCGGCTCATGCAAGGCCACCCAGCTTCCGCCCTGAATGCGATACATCAGGAAGCTGTTGCCGCTTGGCGAGAACAGCAGCGCCTTATCGCCACTCAGGGCGATATTGGCCTTCGGGTCATCCTGCCGCGCGATAATGGCTGCGGCGCGCTGCATTTCCTCGGCATTTGCGGGGGCGGCATGCAGATTGCCCGGACGCAGGGCATAGCGCAGCAAAAGCAGGGTCATCACCAGAAAGCCCACCAAGGCCGCGCGCAAGGCACGGGGGGCGGCCTTATCGGTGGCGAATTGCCACCACAGGTCGCTGTTATAGGGCACCGCCTTATGTACAAAGAACAGGGTCGCCAGAATGGTCAGGGCAAGGCAGACCATCAGCATGAACCAGCGCAGCCCCAGCACATTGCGGGTCAGGCGGGTCATCCGGTAGAATTCACCACGCGCCGATTGCAGGATCAGCGAAGCGACCAGCAGCATAAGCGCGGTCGGATAGTCGAAGCCATGTGCCAGACTGGCCACCATGCCAACCGCCAATGCGACCTGTGTCAGCCACCATGCGCCCGAAACCCGCCGCAACAGCCCATGCGCCAGCACGACAAGGCAAGCCCCGATGGCGCTTGACACCAAGGCCCCGCTTTCCAGAAACACCAGCGGCACGACATCACTGAGGCCATCGGCCATCGGGGCGGATGGCGGCAGCAGTGGCAGGATCATCAGCGCCGCCCCAAGGACGAAGGTCATGGCCGACATTGCCAGAGGGGCCAATGCGCTGATCGCCTGAAACGCGGGGGCCAGCAGATCGGCGCGGCCCGCAATCATCTTGCGGCTGGCCAGACGCACTTCCCCCAATGCCATCAGGATCATGGCAAGCGCGAATGGCAGGATATAGTAGATCAGGCGGTACAGCAGCAAACCGGCGGCAATTTCCTGCGCGGGCACATTATGCGGCAGGGCCGCCACGATGATCGTCTCGAAGACCCCGACCCCGCCGGGCACATGCGACAGCACCCCCGCCATCACGGCCGCCGAAAAGACCGCGAGGAAGGTGGCGAACCCCAGCTGGTCGGCGGGCAGCAGGATATAGAGCGTCGCAGCCGACAGGATCGTTTCGGCCGCGGTAAAGAAGAACTGCCCGACAGACAGCGCCGGTCCCGGCATCTGCAACGAGATGCCGCGCAGGGTCAGGCTGGATTTACGGATGGACATTACCGCCAGCACGCCACAGCTTAGCACGACAATTCCGATCGCGGCCCAGCGGATCAGATGCGGCGACACCGAAATCACCGCCCCCAGCGCATGGGGGTGCCATGCCAGCGCGCCAAGCCCGATCAGCGTGGCTCCGATACCGAACGACAACGAGCAGAAAAGGGAGATCCCCGCAATATCAAAGGCGGAAAGCCCCATCGCCGAATAGATACGATAGCGCACGGCACCGCCGGTCACCGGTCCGGCCCCGACCGTATTGCCGATGGAATATCCGAGAAAACTGCCGGTCAGCACCACCGCCAGCGGCAGCTTCTTGCCGATGAACCGCAGGGCCGACCAGTCATAGCCCGCCAGCGCCGCATAGCCGCCACAGGTGCAAAGCACGGCCAGCACGACATCATGAAACGGCGTTGCACGGATCAGCCGGACGACCTCGACCATACTGACATGGGCCATCAGCCGATACAGGGCAAAAGCCCCGAGGCCGAATAGCACTGCGGTAACAAGATACGGGACCGCCCCGCGCAGCCTAGTTGAGATCATAGGCCTATGCCTTCAGATAGTGTGTCGCCAAATTTTATTGGCACGAAATCTTGTCCGGGATCAATGCCGGAGTTGGTTTGACTTTTGTTACATAACCACGGTTATCGCATTTTTATCCGGCAACCGCCGCAAGGGATCTTACCGCGCCTGTGTCAGCCGCGCGACCTCGACCAAGGCCGTATGGGCGCTACAACCCTGCCCAAGTTTCGAGGTGCCGACATCTCTCGTCAGCACATTCGGATTGCCATCGGCATCGGCGGCACTGCCGGGGTCGCCATACCACGCTCCGGTCGGCAAAGCGGTGACACCGCGCAGGATATCCGGCGTCACCCGTGCCCGCGCATGGCAGGCGCCGCGGCTGTTGAAAAGGCGCACCAGATCCCGATCGGCAATCCCGCGTGCCGCGGCATCCTCGGGATGGATCATCAACGCCACGGGGCGCGCGTCCTCGCTATCGGCCAGCGCGCATTCCAACTGGCTGTGCAGCTTGTCACCGGGCTGCGGCGACACAAGATGCAGGGGCGTCTGCGCTGTTGCCGTGCCCAGCCATTCCGAGGGAGGAAGCCAGACCGGATGACCGGGGCAATCGGCATAACCGAAGCCCTCGATCGTGTCCGAGAAAATCTCGATCCTGCCCGAGGGCGTTCCCAAGGGGCTGGCCTCGGGATCGGCGCGGAAACGGGCGAAAAGCGTTGTGTCCGGCCCCTCGGTCGCAAGAGGCAGACGCACCCAGTTGCGCGCTTTCAACGTGGCCAGATCGGGCAGTTCCAGACCTTGCGCCTGTGCCGTCTGGTGGAACTCCGCATACAGATCGGCAATCCATGCCGCCGCCATGCGCCCCTCGCTGAAACGCTCTGCCGCCCCAAGCCGTTCTGCCAGCCCGCAGAAAATCGCGTAATCGTCGCGTGCCTCACCCACCGCCGGAATAAGCTGGGGCATGTAGAACAGGTAGTCATCCATTGACGAGCGCCCGATATCCTCGCGCTCGTAGGGGGTCGTTGCCGGAAACACGATATCGGCGCGCTTGGCCGTAGCGGTCCACCAAGGTTCGTTCACGATAATGGTTTCGGGGCGCTGCCATGCCTCGTGCAAGGCGTTCAGATCCTGATGATGGTGATAGGGATTTCCTCCCGCCCAGTAGATCAGCCGGATATCGGGATAGCAGGGCTGCTGGCCGTTGAAGTCATAGCGCGCCCCCGGAAAACGCAGCATATCGGCCATGCGCGCCACCGGAATGACGGTTTTCACCGGATTGTCCAGCTGCGGCAGGGTCATACCCTGCAGCGCCCGAAACGATTTCCCGACCCCGCCAATCGCGCCGTACCCATAGCCGACCCCACCACCGGGCAGGCCGATCTGGCCCAGCATCGCGGCCAGCACGGCGGACATCCAATAGGGCTGCTCGCCATGTTCCCCGCGTTGCAGCGACCATGCCACGGTGATCAACGTGCGGGTGCGGGCCATGCGCCGCGCCAAAATCCGGATCTGCTGCGGATCGGCCCCGCACAGC
This sequence comes from Thioclava sp. GXIMD4215, assembly GCF_045291555.1. Classification (NCBI taxonomy): domain Bacteria; kingdom Pseudomonadati; phylum Pseudomonadota; class Alphaproteobacteria; order Rhodobacterales; family Paracoccaceae; genus Thioclava; species Thioclava sp. GXIMD4215. Next base: position 297,778 of record NZ_CP149517.1, read on the forward strand.
ACCGCCGCCCATTCGGGGTCTTTCGGGCAGCCGTCGCTTTCGCCCATAAGATAGGGCCGGAAGCGGTCGAACCCCGTGCAGTAGCGAGCCAGAAACGCCTCGTTCGCCAGCCCTTCCTGCACCAGCACATAGGCCAGTGCCAGCATAAGCGCGGTGTCCGATCCGGGACGGAGCGCCAGCCAGTCGCAGCCCTCGGGGGCATCGCCGCGCTGCGGCCCGATATTGAGGCAATAGATCCCCTTGGCGCGGAACCGCTCCAGCCAGCTTGCGGTGTCGTGCCGGGTGATGCCCCCCATGCTGACCTGCGCATTCTTGGAATTTATCCCGCCAAACATCACCAGCGTTTCGGTGTGGTCATGCAGGGTCTGCCAGCTTTGCTGATGCTGGTAGAGCAGGCTGATGAAATCGGTGCCGAAGACATGCGGCATGATCGATTGCGCGCAGCCTGTGGAGTAGCTGCCGAACGAGGCCACATAGCCGCCGATACTATTGAGGAAACGGTGCACCTGACTTTGTGCATGGTGGAAACGGCCGGCCGAACTCCAGCCATAGGAGCCGCCAAAGATCGCCTCGTTCCCGTAGGTCTTGCGAATGCGGTCGATGTCCTGCGCGGCAATGTCCAGCGCCTCGTCCCAAGGCAGTTCGACAAAACTGTCCTCGCCGCGCCGGCCCTGCCGCCCGTTCAGCCAGCCCTTGCGGATGGACGGGCGGGCGATCCGGCTGTCGTGATGCACTGCGGCAGGCACGGCGGCAGGAATGGCCGACGGGGCAGGATCTTCGGAGAACGGACGGGCAGAGAGAATGCGCCCGCCCTCCGTTTCAACCTCGAAGGCCCCCCAATGGCTGGAGGTGACCCTGATCTGCCGTTTTCCGTCTTGCGTCATGATCTTGTGACCCCTGCCCGATCCGCTTTGGCCGCAGGATGGGCCGATCCGTGTCAAAGGTCCAGTACCGCCTTATGGGCACCTTCCCCGTTGAAGGCATCCGCAATCCGGTGACGGGTCGTATGCGGTGACGGGTCCTATGCGGTGACGGGCCCCAATAAAGCGGCAGGCATGCGGCAAGCCCCGCGCTCAATCGCCATAGACGATCATCGAGATGAATTTGACCCTGTCACAGCGCAATTCGGCCGGACCATGTTCGACCTCGCCCGAAAAAGTCAGCGCATCGCCTGCGGTCAGGGTAAAACGCTGCGTGCCGAACTGGTAATCCATCTCCCCCTCAAGCATATAGATGAACTCCGTGCCCGGATGGGCAAAGCGGGGATAGCTCTCGCTGTCCTTGTCCATCTCGATGAGGAACGGCTCGAAAGATTTCTGCGGCCCGCGATTATAGGAAAGCAGCCGGTAGGTATGGCCATGTCGGGTGCCGCTGCGCACGACCTCCAGCTGGTCGGCGGCACGGATCAGCTGTGCCGCGCCCTTCTTGTTCTCGACCTCGGCAAACAGCATGGCAATCGACTGGCCCAACGCGCCGCAGATCCGCTCGAGCGCATCAAGGCTGGCACTGGCCTGACCGTTCTCGATCCGGCTCAGCATGGCCGCCGACATTTCGGCCCCCGCTGCCACATCCGCCAGCGTCAGTTTCAGCGCCAGACGTTTGCGCCGGATGGCCGTGCCGATGCGCTGGTCGATCGGCACATGCGCCTGAGCGGTCAGATGGTCCGGGGCGGGGTCGACAGACGCAGGCGCGCGCGTCTTGGCGGATTTCGGCATCGGGATGTCCTACAGGGTCGCTTGGTAGAACTTTGGCGCATCGGTGTGGAAATGGAAAGCCTCCGGCCGCTTTACGCCAGAAAGGCCATATCGAACGGGGCCACGTCAGACGTGGCCCCGCGACACTCGTACTCAGGGCACTCACATAGGATGTGTCGATGCGGCCTTATAGGCATGACGCTCGTGGCGCCAGCCAAGGATGACGGCAATCAACACGCAAAGGTAGGTCGCAACCAGCCACGGCATCTCTGTGCTGCCATAGCCTGCAAAGATCGGGCCGGTCACACCGTCCCAGGATTTTGCAACAAAGGGGGCTTCCATAGGCTATCTCCTGTTGGGAAAGGTTATTCGGCGGGCGAAACCGCGCCATGCAGCGCTTCGGGATAGGCCTCGACCGGCACTTTGGTCTTGTCCAGACCGGTGATTTCGGCTTCGGCAGGCACACGGAGCTGGCCCGTGATTTTCAGCAACCACGACACCCCATAGCCCGGCACAAAGCCAAGAAGCGCCATGACCACCGCCCCGACCAACTGGCCGGTGAAGCTGGTTTCAATGACATCCGGTCCGGAGAGCGCCGGATAGCCCTGTGCGGCAAGCCCCACGGCAAGAAGCCCCCACATGCCCAGACAGCCATGCAACGCGAAGGCGCCCACCGCATCGTCAATGCCACGCCGTTCGACGAAAGACGCGATGAACGGCATCGCCACCGCACCGGCAAACCCGATCACGAAGGCCATCGGCGGATACCACAGGTCGATCCCCGCCGCGCAGGAGATGATCCCGCCAAGCGCGCCCGACATCATCCAGAACGGATCACGGGTGATCATCCAGGCCCCGATAATGCCGCCAGCCATGCCCATCAGCGTGTTGAAGGTCATCCCCGAAAGGGTCATCGGCGTGCCATAGATCGACGCCGCCTGCGTCACCGACCACGACCACGATTCCCCCGGCACGATCACACAGCCCATCAGGAAGCCCCAGAAGCCTGCGATAATCAGCATCAGGCCGATCAGCGTCATCGGCATCGAATGGCCGGGAATGGCATTGGCCGAGCCGTCGGGGTTGAACTTGCCGATCCGCGGACCGAGATTCATCGTCACCCCCAAGGTGAAGAACCCCGCGATCATATGCACGACGCCTGCGGCTCCGAAATCGTGATAGCCGAATTTGGTCACCAGCCAGCCATCCGCATGCCAGCCCCAAGCGGCGGCCAGGATCCACACGAAAGCGCCCAGAATGGTGGCCAGAACGACAAACCCCGTCAGGCGGATCCGTTCGATCAGTGCCCCCGACAGGATCGAGGCGGTGGTGGCCGCAAACAGCACGAAGGCGCCCCAGAACACGCCCGAGGACCGGTCGTCGAGATTGGGCCCCATATTGGGCGACCACGGCGCGGCCACCTCGTTGGCATAGGCCAGACCGGATGCGCCGGTCGGCCCCGCCGAAAGGTCGAGACCCGTCGGAAAGGCCCAATAGACCCACCAGCCGATGAAATAGAAAAACGGCACGATCAGCGCGAAGGCCAGAATGTTCTTGATCCCAGAGGCCAGCGCGTTTTTAGACCGCGATGCCCCCATCTCGTAGGCCAGAAATCCCGCATGGATCAGCACCATCAGCGGGATCGTCAGAAAATAGAATGTCTCGGAGAAGGTGGTGCCGGTTCCGTCGGCCTTTGCCTTCAACTCGGCAACAGTTGCCGCCAGATTTGCTAGGTCCTGTTCCACGTCCAAAGCTCCCTGTTTGTGTGGAAGTAGTCTTGGGGAAGTCTTCTTGGGCCGGTGCGGGACCGGCCATGTCTAGGCATAGCGGGTAATTTGCATATGACGCAAATAACTTGCCTATTTTGCAAAAAATTCATGGGTCGCATGAAAATTCAGCGCCAAATCCCAGCCCTTGCCGGAATCTGCCGCACCCCGTGCGGGGGATGTCCATGCGCGCCGCTACTCGCGCTACTACTCGGGCGGATTGGCCCGCGGCGGAATTTCGGCTAGAGCTGTCACAGACCGCACGGAGACCCGCTTATGACCATATTTGTTGATGCCGATGCCTGCCCCGTGAAAGCCGAGGTGGAACGGGTGGGCACGCGCCATAAGGTGCCGATGAAGATCGTCTCGAATGGTGGCATCCGGCCATCGCAAAACCCGTTGGTGGACACGATCGTGGTGGATGCCGGCCCTGATGTGGCCGACAAATGGATCGCCGAACGTGCGGGGGCGGGCGATATCGTCATCACCAATGATATTCCGCTGGCGGCGAAATGCGTGGCCGCAGGGGCGCAGGTGCTGCGCCATGATGGCGATGCCCTGACCGAGAACAATGTCGGGCAGGCGCTGGCGATGCGCGACCTGATGACCGATATGCGTGCCGCCGACCCGTTCTTGCAGGGCCGTAACAAAGGCTTCACCAAAGCCGATCGGTCCCGCTTTCTGGACGCACTCGAACGGGCCGTGCGCAAGGCGCGCGCCTAGGCGGCCTCAGGCCAATGCCGCCGGTCCGGCTGTGTGGGCCGTTTGCTACAGCCCCCCTGTCACCCCAACCCGAAAGAGGCGCGATGTTTTCCTGGTTCGAGCGGCGCATCGATCCCTATCCGGCAGAGCTGCCGCAGATGCCACCCGAAAGGTTCTGGCCCTTCATGCGCCATTACAGTCGTGGTGCCCTGCCTTGGCTGGCGCTGTTGGGGGTGACCTCCGGCGCGATCGCCTTGGTGGAGGTCTCGCTTTATGGCTGGCTGGGGGATCTGGTGGACCGGCTGGCCGACACCCCGCGCGAGACGTTCTGGGCCGAGAATTGGGCACGGCTGGCCCTGATGGCGCTGGGGCTGTTGGTGCTTTTGCCGGGGCTGAACCTGCTGGGCGGTCTGCTGATGCACCAGACCCTGCTGGGGAACTTCCCCCAAAGGGTGCGCTGGCTGGCCTATCGCTATCTGCTGCGCCAGTCGGTCGGGTATTTTCAGGATGAGTTCGCAGGCCGCATCGCGCAGCGCCTGATGCAGACAGCCCTTGGCGTGCGCGAAGTGGCGATGAAGCTGATGGATGTGGGCAGCTATGTCGTCATCTATTTCCTCGGCGCTTTGGCGCTGGCCGCCCATCAGGACTGGCGGCTGGCCCTGCCCTTTGCGCTCTGGGCGCTGGGATACGCCCTCATGCTGTCGAAGATCGTGCCGCGTCTGGGGCGTGTGGCACAGCAACAGGCCGATGCACGTTCGGCCATGACAGGGCGCATGGTCGACAGCTATACCAATATCGCCACCGTCAAGCTGTTTTCCCATTCCGACCGCGAAGAGCGCTGGATGCGGGAGGGAATGAACGGCTTCCTCGACACGGTTTACCGTCAGATGCGGCTGGCACAGGTTCAGGACATCACCCTCAGCCTGCTGAATGTCTGGCTGGTGGCCTCGGTCACGGGGGTGGGGCTCTGGCTCTGGACCGAGGGCACACTGGCCGTGGGCGCGGTCGCGATTGCGGTGCCGCTGGCGCTGCGGCTCAATAATATGGCCCATTGGATCATGTGGGAATTCTCGGCCCTCTTCGAGAATATCGGCACCGTGCGCGACGGGATCTCCAGCCTTGCGCTGCCGCGCGCGGTGCAGGACAAGCCGGATGCCAAGCCGCTGCAGGTCACCGCAGGGGCCGTGCGGTTTGATCATGTGACCTTCCGCTACGGGCAGGACGCAGGGGAACAGGAGGACAGGGCGCGCCCGCTGGCGGTGCTGGACGACCTGGACCTGACCATCCGCGCGGGCGAGAAAGTCGGGCTGGTGGGACGGTCCGGTGCGGGCAAATCCACGCTGATCAACCTGCTTTTGCGTTTTCATGATCTCCCCGAGGGGCGGATCACCATTGACGGGCAGGATGTGGCACAGGTGACGCAGGAAAGCCTGCGCGCTGCAATCGGGGTGGTCACGCAGGATAGCACTCTCCTGCATCGCTCGGTGCGCGAGAATGTCACCTATGGCAGGCCCGACGCCTCCGAAGAGGACATCGCCCACGCTTTGCGAATGGCCGAGGCCGATCGTTTCGTGCCGCGCCTGTCGGATGCGCAGGGGCGCAAGGGGCTTGCGGCCCATGTGGGGGAACGCGGTGTGAAGCTGTCCGGCGGCCAGCGCCAGCGCATTGCCATTGCACGGGTCGCCTTGAAGGACGCGCCGATCCTGATCCTTGACGAGGCCACCAGCGCGCTGGACAGCGAGGTGGAAGCCGCGATCCAGTCCCGTCTGGATCTGTTGATGCAGGGCAAGACGGTGATCGCGATTGCCCATCGGCTATCGACCATCGCTGCGATGGACCGGCTTGTGGTCATGGATCAGGGGCGCATTGTGGAACAGGGCAGCCATGCCGATCTATTGGCGCGGAACGGTCTTTATGCCCGTCTCTGGGCGCGGCAATCTGGCGGGTTTCTGGCCAGCGGGATGTGATCGGGCCACCCGATCCCGGCACGCCCCAGCCAAAGGCGGCCCTTCTTCGGGCTTGCCTCACCGGATTATTTTGTTATGTTATACTATAACGTAAAATCCGAGGCTATTATGACCCATGATCTGCTGGACCGCCTGAGCACCGAAGACCCAGAGGCCCGTTATCTGGCACAGGGCATCTTGCAAGGCAGCACCGCGAACGTGCTGCGCAGCCTCAAGGCGCCGGGGGTCGGGGCCAGCCTCTGGCAGCGTCGCCTGCCGGCGGGTCTGCTGGACTGGCTGGACCACCTGCCGCCCGCGCGCCTGCCCGCCCTGCGCGCCGAATGTCTTGCGCTGCGCGATGTGACGCGGGTGCTGGAGCGCAGCTTTGCCGACGCCCGCACGCCGGACGGGCCGGAACGACGCGCATTTCAGGCGGATATCGAATATCTGGTGGGGGTGTTTGTCGATATTTTCCCCGTCACACGGCTGAACCTGCGCCTTGATGTCATCGAAAACGACGCCTGCCGCCGGTTCCATATCGACCGGTTACAAGCGCGAATGCTGTGCACCTATCGCGGCGAGGCAACGCAATTCGCGCTGGCGTCCGGCACGCAAGGGACCGCCACCGACATCATGGCCCAGCTTGGCACGGGCGATGTCGGGCTGATGCGCGGCACGCTCTGGCCCGGACAGGAAGGCTCCGGCGTCTTGCACCGCTCCCCACCGATTTCCGGCACGGGCCAGACGCGGCTTTTGCTGGTCATCGACCCTTGGGAAGAACGCCCCACCCGGTTCCACTGAGGTCACACAGCCCCGCGGCGGGGAGATAAGGGTCGGGGCGTCAGGCCCCGATCACCAAGGCATCCGACGGGTGGAGCGCAAGGCTGACCCGTTCGCCCACCTGAGGCGGGGCCGCGCGGGTGGTATTGAACAGATCCACCGCCAGCACCTCGCCGCCCAGATCGACGCGCAACCGGATGACCGATCCCAGAAAATCCACATCCAGAATGGTGCCTGCCAGCGCGGCCTCGCCCGCATTGAAATCGGCCGGTCCCACACGCAGCATCTCGGGGCGCAGCCCCAGCGTTACCTCGGGGCCCGTTACCTCGCGGTAGAGCCAGATCTCATTCCCGCCGATTTTCACATGACCCGACGGCCCGTCGATCACCTGCGCCTGCACGGTGGTCAGCGTGCCCACAAAGCCCGCCACAAAGCGGGTGGCGGGGGTGTTGTAGATCTCGAAGGGCGTGCCGATCTGGTCGGCGATGCCCTGATGCATGACCACGATCCGGTCCGACATCGACAGCGCCTCTTCCTGATCATGGGTCACGAAAATGGTGGTGATGCCCAGCTCTTTCTGGATGGCGCGGATCTCGTTGCGCAGGGACACCCGCACCTTGGCATCAAGCGCCGAAAGCGGTTCGTCGAGCAGGAGCACCTGCGGCTTGGGCGCCAGGGCCCGCGCCAGAGCCACCCGCTGCTGTTGGCCGCCAGAAAGCTGGTAGGGATAGCGCTCGCCCATTTCGGGCAGGCCGATAAGCGAAAGCATCTCGGCCACGCGCGGCGCGATCTCGCGGGCGGGCACGCCCTGCACCTTCAGGCCAAAGCCCACATTCTGCGCCACCGTCAGGTTGGGAAACAGCGCATAGGCCTGAAACACCATGCCGATATTGCGCTGGTTGGGCTTGAGCGACGACACCTCGCGCCCGTCGATGGTGATTGAACCCGCCGAGGGCGTTTCAAACCCCGCAACCATGCGCAAGACGGTCGTCTTGCCACAGCCCGAAGGCCCGAGAAGCGAGATGAACTCGCCCTTCTCGATATCGAGATTGAAGTCTTTGACAACGCGGGTCGCGCCGAAGCTTTTCTCCAGATGGGAAATCGTTAGGAAACTCATCGACCCGCCTTGGTATGGTTGGTGAAACGTGTGACCAGCTGGATCAGCCCCATGCAGGCCCAAGTGATGACAAAGGCGATGGTCGCCAATGCAAAGGGCTCATAGGCTTTATTGGCGCCCATAAGCTGCAGATAGGGCCCGAAGGCCGGACGGTTGAGAAGCGCTGCCATCGTGAACTCGCCCATAACAATGGCAAAGGTCACAAACGAGCCCGAGAGCACCGCCACCAGCACATTGGGCAAGATGATCTGCCCGATGATGCGCACCCAGCCCGCGCCAAGCGATTGCGCGGCCTCGGTCAGCGTGGCCACATCGATGCTGCGCAGCCCCGTATCGACGGCGCGGTACATATAGGGCAGCGACAGCGTGGCATAGCCCATGACCAGAAGGAAATTGGTGCCCAAAGTGGTGCCGGTCAGCGGCAGCCAGCTTGATGTATTATAAAGCCGGATATAGCCGAAGACCGTGACGATTGCCGGAATGACAAGTGGCATCAATGTGATAAACTCGATCAGCGGGCGCAGGCGCGGCAGTTTGAGCTGCACCCAGAACGCCGTGGGCACCACCAGCAGGATGCCGAAGAGGATGGTCAGAAGCGCCATCAGCACCGAATAGCTGAAGGTCTGGCGGAATTGCGGGTCCGAGAGCACGGCGGCATAGGCGTCGAAACTATAGACGCCGCGCCGCATCGAGAGCGAGAACTCGACCATCCCCCAGAGCGGCAGGATGAAATAAAGAAGGCCGAGGATCATGATAGCCCATGAGGCTGCCTTGGTCATTTGAGCCACCTCTCGGAACGCATGCGCAGCACGATATAGATCACATTGGCGAGCCCCGTGACGAGGATCATCCCGAAGGCCATCGCATAACCCAAATGCGGGTCGCCCAGCACATCGCCGCGGATCTGCGCGAAGAGCATGATCGGCACGATATTGAGCGAGGAGCCGGTGAGCGCGATGGCGGTGGCCACAGCCCCAAAGGCATTGGCAAAGAGCAGCGCGAAAGTGCCAAGGATCGTCGGGAAGAGGATCGGCAGTGCCACGATGCGCCAGTATTGCGCTCCTGTCGCGCCAAGGCAGGAGGCCGCCTCGCGCCATTCGCGTTTCAGGCCATCCAGCGCGGGGGTAATGATCAGGATCATCAGCGGGATCTGGAAGAAGAGATAGGTGATCGTCAGGCCCCAGAAGCTGAGGATGTTGAACCCCATCGCGCGCAGATTGATGCCGAATTCATGGCGCAGGAACATGGTCACAAGGCCCAGCGGCCCGAGGGTGGCCAGAAAGGCGAAAGCCAGCGGCACACCGGCAAAGTTCGAGGCCACGCCCGAGAAGGTCAGAAGCGGCGCGCGGATCGCCTTGGGCAGCCCGCCCAGCACCATCCCCGCCGCCATCAGGAAGCCCACCAGACAGCCGATGGCCGAGGAGGCCAGCGAGATCTTGATCGAGATCCAGTAGGAGTTGAGGATTGTGGGCGTAAACAGCCCCGCAAGGTTTGACAGGGTGAAGCTGCCATCGGGCCGCTGGAAGGCACCGATGACGATCTTCATCGTCGGCAGGGCCAGAAACAGCACGATAAAGGCGATAAAGGGCAAAAGCCCCAGCCATGTCAGGCGGATCCGGCGTTTGGCAGAAGAGTGGTCGGCCACAGGTTTTCCGATTTCGAAACAGGTGGATGCCCCCGCGCTACAGGTGCAGGGGCATCACAGATCAATGCTTACTGGACGTTGGAGCCAACGACGCTATCCCAGCCGCCCACCACGGCGTCCTTATTGCCCGCCTGTTCGTCAAGGGTCGGGAAATAGGCCTTTTCATAGGCTTCTGCGGGGGGCAGCGCATCCAGAAGCTCTTGCGGCACCTTGCCCGCCTTCGACATCGCGTTGAAGCGCGCGGGGTGGCAATAGCCCTTCAGCCAGAGGTTCTGCCCCTCGTCCGAGTAAAGATATTCCATCCAGAGCTTGGCGGCATTCGGGTGCGGTGCATGGGCCGAAATCCCCTGCACATAAACGCCCGCCAGAACGCCCGATTTCGGCACCACAACATCAACCGGCGGGTTGCCGTTGAGCGTGTCGCGCGCAGCGAGGGCGTTATAGTCCCACATGATGGTGATCGGGGTTGCCCCCTGTGCCAGCGTGCCCGCCTTGCCGATAACGGGGACGAAATTGCCCGCCTCGTTCATCTTCTTGAAGAACTCGAGCCCCTTCTCGCCCGCGTCCTTACCGGCAGCACCGCCCTCGGCCATACCGGCCGCCAGAACCGACAGGATCGCCTGGTTCGAGGCACGCGGATCACCCGCCAACGCCACCGAGCCCGCATAATCGGAGTTCAGCAGATCGGACCAGTCCTCGGGGTTGGTGTCGATGAGGTCCTTGTTGATCATGAAGGACATGACGCCGTAGTAATCGCCATACCAGTAGCCGTCGGCATCCTTGATCGTGTCGGGGATCTCGTCCCAGGTCGAGACCTTATAGGGCTGCAACAGCCCCTCGTCCTTGGCCTGCGGACCAAAAGACAGCCCCACATCCAGCACATCGGGGGCCTGCGGGCCGGTATTGCCCTTATTGGCGCGTACAGCTTCCAGCTCGTCTGCGGAGCCCGCATCGGGGTTCAGCTCGTTCACTTCAATTTCGGGATATTTCGCCTTGAAGCCCGCAATCACGTCACCATAGCCACACCAGCTATGCGGCAGGGCGATGGTGGTCAGCATACCTTCTTTCTTGGCGGCAGCTTCCAGCTCGGTCAGGTCCTGCGCATGGACCAGCGCGGTGCTGGCCAGCAGGGTTGCCGCAAACATTGCGGACTTTTGCATCACTCGTTTCAAAGTCGTTCTCCCCGAAGTCGGTCGTAGCGTGGGTTTGCCCCCGCCGCGTTTAAGCGCCGTTTTTGACGTCTAGATGACAGTTCTTATCCCTGCACGCTGCCACGGATAACAAATAACGAGAAAGAGAAGATTGTCCCTTTTCTACGAGAAGTTAGGCATTCTTTCGCAGGCAGGGGAAGACTGCCCAAGATTTGATCGCTGTTCAATGCCAAGCTGGCGGGCTACGGGCATAAAAAAGCGGGCCTTTGGCCCGCTCTCGTGGTTGTGATAGAGACGCCGTCAGCCTTCGGCTTTTTCATAGGCGTTGATGATCTTCGCGACCAAGTGATGGCGCACCACATCCTTCGAGGTGAAGTAATTGAAGGAAATCCCTTCGACCCCGTCCAGAATACGCTCGGCATCGGCAAGCCCCGAGGGCATCCCCCGCGGCAGGTCGACCTGAGAGCGGTCGCCGGTGATCACCATGCGCGACCCCTGCCCCAGACGGGTCAGGAACATCTTCATCTGCATGGTGGTGGCGTTCTGCGCCTCGTCCAGCACCACAAAGGCATTCGATAGCGTGCGACCGCGCATGAAGGCCAGAGGCGCGATCTCGATGCGCTTGTCTTCCATCAGCTTCGCGAGTTGCTTTTGCGGCAGGAAGTCGTTCAGCGCGTCATAAAGCGGCTGCATATAAGGGTCGACCTTGTCCTTCATATCGCCGGGCAGAAAGCCCAAACGCTCGCCCGCCTCCACGGCCGGACGCGACAGCAGGATCTTGTCGACCTCGCCCGAGATCAGCATGGTCACACCCACAGCCACCGCCAGATAGGTCTTGCCGGTCCCTGCGGGGCCAATGCCAAAGGCCATCTCGTTCTCGAACAGGTTGCGCACATAGGCTTTCTGCGCCTCGGTGCGGGGTTCGACCTGTTTCTTGCGGGTGCGGATTTCATATTGCCCTTTGGCGAACATCTCGAGCTGGTCTTCGAAGCTCGTGGTCCCCCCCAGCTCGGTGGCGCGCAGGGCGGCATCGATATCGCCGGTTTCAATGGGTTTCTGGGCTTCCAGCCGCTGGTATAAGTGCTGCACAACCGCAGCCGCCTGGGCTTGGGCCTCTGGTGCACCCACGACGGCAAGCTGGTTGCCACGTCGGAGGATATGCACCGATAAGGCCTGTTCGATCCGTGCGAGATTGCGGTCAAACTCGCCGCAAAGATCGATCAGAAGTTTATTATCAGGAAACTCGAGAAGTGTCTCGCGGGCATCCTGAGAGCTGGGCGGGGGGGTTATCGCACTGAAGCCCAAATACATCCTCCTGGCTGGATTCCTAGTAAATATGGTGCCCCCAAGATGTGTGTTGCGCAAGTCTTGCTTTTTGTCTGCAACGATCCATGCCGCGAGATTTCATCAATCTGAGACAAAAAAAACCGCACGACAGGCGTGCGGTTCAAGAATTGCGCGCCGGACCCCGAAAGTTCCGGCAAAGTCACACAGAATCAGTAGCCCGGCGTCGGGTCGGGAATATCCGAGCCCGATTTGAACGGACCGACAGCCGTGGCGGCAGGACCAGCCCCCGAGCAGATCGGCTTGCCGTAATCATCAAGCCGCGCCGAGAGATAGCCCTCGACACCGTCATCGATGATCCAGTGGTCACAGCCTTCCGGATCGATCCAGATACCGGCTTTCAACTGGCTGAGATCTTTCGACCCCCAACCGCGGTCACGGCTTTTGTCCGGACCGACGGCGGTACAGGCACCCATTGCCCCAACCAGCCCCAGCAACACGAGTGTCTTTATGGCAGTCATGATACCGGCCCCTTATTTCACACAGATGATTTCAACGCGGCGGTTCTGCGCCATGCCTTCGCGGGTGGCATTGGTTGCGCGCGGCTGGCGCTCGCCATACCAGTTCACGGCCAGCACCGGCGCCCCGACCTCGCGGGCGACACCCGCCACGGCTTCGGCGCGGCGCTTGGAAAGCTTCATGTTATACTCGTCAGAGGCGCGGCTGTCGGTATGCCCCGTAATGATGAAGCTGCGCGCCTGCGCGGTGCGGAAGAAGTTGCGCAGATATTCACGCCCCGCAACCGAGATCGCAGAACGGTCGGTGGCAAACAGCGTATCGGTCGGAATGATGCCGCAGACATTGCGGTGGCAGACCGGACGCCCGTCGCGGGTGATGCGGTTGTCCATATACCCTTCGGCACCGTCATCCATGACCCAGTGCTCGCAGCCATCGGGGTCGATCCAGATGCCGGGAATATATTTTTCGGCGCGCGTCTGCTGCGCCTGTGCCGGGGCAAAGCCAATGGCGAAAACCATGCCAGCCGCCAGGGCAAAGCCGGCCACCGGCTTCATTTTTTGCAAGAGAGTGCTGATCACCGTCTCGTCCCCCTAAATGCCATCCCGAGCGGCATTTTTCATGCAGCGGGCGGCAAAATGTCCAACTCACGGCAGATTAGCAAAAAAGTGACGCAATGGAAGGGTAAAGACGCAAGATGTAGTAGTGATTATGGAAACAAGTCCCCAAAAAACCACGGATTGTTTCTATTTTGGCGGATTCGCATGGTTTTTACGTGATCCGCCAAAACCGGTTTTATCAGATCAGCTCTCCGGCAAGCGAATTGGGGCCCGACGCCGTAATGCGGACCCGTGCCAATGTGCCGGGGCGGATATTTTCACCTTTAACGTGAACCGCTTGCAGATAATCCGACTTGCCGACCCACTGGCCTTCCTGACGGCCCGGCTTTTCGAACAGCACGAAACATTCGCGCCCGACCATCGCCTCTTGGGTGGCGCGCTGCTGCTGGGTGATCAGCGCCTGCAGACGTTGCAGACGCTCATCGGCCACCTCGGCAGGCACGGCATCGGTGCGATCTGCCGCAGGCGTGCCCGGACGGGCGGAATATTTGAACGAATAGGCCGCGCCATAGCCCACCTTGCGCACCAGCTCCATCGTGTCCTCGAAATCCTGATCGGTCTCGCCGGGGAAGCCCACGATGAAATCGCCCGAAAGCACCAGATCGGGGCGGGCGGCACGGATACGTTCGATCAGGCGGATATATTCCGCCGCGGTATGCTTGCGGTTCATCGCCTTCAGAATACGGTCGGACCCCGATTGCACCGGCAGATGCAGATAGGGCATCAGCTTGGGTTCATCCCCATGCGCGGCGATCAGATCATCTTCCATGTCGTTGGGATGCGAGGTGGTATAGCGGATCCGGTCCAGCCCCTCGATCTTGGCCAATTCGCGCACCAGACGCGCCAGAGACCAGGTGCCCTCCTCGCCCTCGCCGTGATAGGCGTTGACGTTCTGACCCAGAAGGGTGATCTCGCGCACGCCCTTCTCGACCAGCTTGCGCGCCTCGCCCAGGATACGGGCCACAGGGCGCGAGACCTCGGCCCCGCGGGTATAGGGCACCACGCAGAAGGCGCAGAACTTGTCGCACCCTTCCTGCACCGTCAGAAAGGCGGTGGGGCGCGCCTGCACGGGGCGCTCGGGAAGATGTTCGAATTTATCCTCGACGGGGAAATCGGTATCCACCGGCTTCTCGCCGCGATCCACCGCGCGGGTCATCGCGGGCAGCTTGTGATAGCTTTGCGAGCCCACCACCATATCCACCAGCGGCATGCGGCGGCGGATCTCTTCGCCCTCGGCCTGCGCCACACAGCCCGCCACCCCGATCTTCAGGTTCGGATTGGCCTCTTTGAGCGGACGCAGGCGGCCCAGCTCGTGATAGACCTTCTCGGCGGCCTTCTCGCGGATGTGGCAGGTGTTCAGCAGCACCATATCGGCCTCTTCGGGGCTGTCGGTCAGGACATAGCCCTCGCCGCCCATCGCCTCGGCCATACGCTCGCTGTCATAGACGTTCATCTGGCAGCCGTAGGTCTTGATATGCAGCTTCTTCAGCACCGGAACGGCGGGCGTCTCAACGGTATCAAGCTTGGAATCGGGCATCAGAGAAACCTCCTGGCGGACAGATTGGGGGCGGATGTGGCGGATCGGCAGCCTGCCCGATACCGGAGATTGCCCTATGGAGCAAGCATCGCCCGTCAAGCTGCGGCCAAAAGTGATGTTTTCACAGACCAGAAAGGCAATGGCAGGTGGTGCAAGAATGCCCCGCGCCGCAGGCTCGGGCGATCACGCTCTTGTAATCACCTGCCTCTTGGGGAAATCTGGCGCAAAAGACCGGACGCTCCATGCTATTTTCTTCTCTTGATGATCTTGCCAGCAAGGGCCAGTCCCTGTTTGCCAAAGGGCCGGTGGCCTTGATTCTTGTCGAGGACGAGGTCGAGCTGGACAGCACGCTGGCCCATCATCTGAACTGTGGCTTCCGAGAGGTGATCGCCTTCATGCCGCAGGCCCTGCCCCTGCCCGAAGGGTTCGAGGCGCGGGTTCACAGGGTCGATTACGACACCCATGAACCGGGTGCGACGGTGGCGGCGGTCAATCTGGCCATCAGCCTGACCCCGCCCAAGGTCTGGTTGTATTATTGCTATAACGCCGAATATCTCTTCTATCCGTTCAGCGAGACCCGCCGCGTGGGCGAAATGCTGGCCTTCCATACCGAAGAGCGGCGCCCCGCGATGCTGACCTATGTGATCGACCTTTATACCGCCGATCTGGAGGCCAATCCCAATGGCGTCAGCCGCGAGGATGCGATGCTGGACCGCGCGGGCTATTACGCGCTGGCACGGCTCGACCCTGAAAACCACAATCACCCCAAGGAGCGGCAGCTCGATTTCTTTGGCGGGTTGCGCTGGCGCTTCGAGGAACATGTGCGCGAGAACCGTCGCAAGATCGACCGCATCGGCCTGTTCTCGGCGGCACAGGGGCTGACGCTGCGTGCCGATCACACCTTCAGCGACGAGGAATACAACACCTATTCCTGCCCGTGGCATCATAACCTGACCGGCGCGATCCTGTCCTTCCGCGCGGCCAAGGCGCTGAAAACCAATCCCGGTTCGTCCTGGGCCATTCAGGATTTCCGCTGGTATAATGCCGAGCCCTTCCAGTGGAACTCGCAGCAGCTTCTCGATCTGGGGCTGATCGAACCGGGCCAGTGGTTCTAGGCGCATCGGAACCGCTTGCCCGAAATGATAAGCTCGGTCATGCTGACCCTCCCCATGCGAGGACGCCTGATGACCGATGCCGTTTCTTCCCCCCGCGACGCGCGCGCAGGCATCGGCCTGTTCCTGATTGCGGCCCTGCTGTTCTTCTGTGCGATGTCGGGCACCACCCTGCCGACGCCGCTTTACACGCTTTACCGGCAGCAGATGGATCTGTCGCAGGCGATGATCACCGTGATCTTTGCGGTCTATGCGGGCGGGGTGATTGCCGCATTGGTGCTGACGGGGCGCTGGTCCGACCAGATCGGGCGCAAACCGATGCTCTATGCCGGTGTCGGTCTTTCGGTGGCAAGCGATCTGGTCTTCTGTCTGGCAGGGCCGCTCTGGCTGGTTCTGCTGGCGCGGATGATCTCGGGGCTGTCGGCGGGGATCTTTGCCTCGACGGCCACCGCAACCGTCATGGACCTTGCACCGCCCCGCCATGTGAAGCTGGGCGTGCTGGTCGCGACCGCCGCCAATATGGGCGGGCTCGGCGCGGGCCCGTTGCTGGCCGGAGCCGCCGCCCTGCTGATGCCTTTGCCCTTGCTGACACCCTATCTGCTGCATCTGGCGCTGATCTGTCTGGCCGCGCTCTGTTTCCGCCATGTGCCCGAACGCGTCACGAAAGCGGCCCGTCCGGACTGGTCGCCACAATCGCTCGCACTCCCCCCGAAGTGCGCCGCGCCTTCCTGCCCGCCGCGATTGCCGCCGTGGCGGGGTTCATGGTGTTCGGCTTCTACTCGGCCGTCATTCCCGGATTTCTGGGGCAGATCATGGGCTATCACAGCCCGCTTCTGATCGGCTTCGTCGCGGGGTTCATTTTCCTTGCCTCGACCCTCGGGCAGGCCTTGGTCGGCCATATCGGCGCAGGCTGGCGCGGGCCACTGGGCTGTCTGGTGCTGGGCGCAGGCACGACGATCATGGCCTTCGCCTTCCAGATGCAGAATCTGCCTCTGCTCCTTCTGGCCACGCTGGTCGCCGGTCTCGGGCATGGCCTCGCCTTCCGCTCCGGTCTGGCGGCCATCGGAGCGGCGGCACCGGACACCGACCGCGCCGGAGTGATCTCGCTGTATTTCGTGGTGAGCTATCTGGCGATCTCGGTGCCCGTGGTAATTTTTGGCCTGCTGACACTGGCCTTGCCGCTGGCACCGCTGGCAACGGGTTTTGCCATTCTGGCAACCGCCCTCTGCCTGCTCGCGCTGAGTTTACTGATCCGCCATCGCTAACAACCACATGGGCCGGTCCGGCCCGACGGAAGCCCCTGCCCGTTCCGTTCGGAAAAGACGGCCTTTGTCTGACAAAGGCCGGATGTCGAAGCATATAGGATTAACGCATGAAACAGTCGGGTGTTCTCCCCTTTGGCACCGTGGCTCTGGCCGCGCTGCTGGCCTGCGGGCCGGTCGTCAGCACACAGGCCCTAGCCCAGACCAAGCCGCCGGCCAGAGAGGCAGACGAACCGCCCCGCCCGCCGAGCCTGAAAGAGATGGACCGCAACCATGACGGACGGGTCACGGTAAAGGAATTCGACATGTTCATGGCCGAACATGCCCCCCGCCCCGATGGCCCGCCGCCTTCCAAATCCGGCCATGCGTCTCCCAAGGGCGCGGCCCCCAAAGGCAAGGCCGACCATCCCCGACCGCCAAGCGGCGCAGAGCTGGACCGCAACCACGATGGCATCATCTCGAAAAAGGAATTCAAAGCCTTTCTGGCGAAGATGACACCCCCCAAGCCGCAACGCTGATCCCGCCGCGCCGTGACAGACGGCGCGCAACGGAAGGCGGGCCCGCATTCTGCTCCGGCACGGTGCGGGCCGCAGCCCTGGGCACGGTGCGGGCCACGGCCCTGCGCCCCCACATCCCCCGCGCGTCTCTCAAAAAGACCCCGCGACAGACCGCCGCGGGGTTTATGCAGCTGGGGAAGGTGCTTCGCTCACGCAAACATATGCGCACCGATATAGCTGCCCTCGGGCGGGGCGGGCGGCACGAAGAACACGCCCGATGCGATATGCGAGATATATTCGTTCAGCGCGTCCGACGCCCCCAGACGGGTCTGTAGCGTCTCGAACGCATGCGGATCATTCTGGTAGGACAGGAACAACAACCCCGCATCCAGCATGCCCAGACTGTTGATCCCGTCGGTATAGTTATAGCCGCGCCGCAGGATCTTCAGCCCGTTATGATGCTCATGCGCCGCAAGACGCATATGTGCATTGGCCGGAATCACGGGCCCATGCGGCCCCTGTGCCTTGAAATCGGGCGTATCGAATTCATGCGTGCCCGTCAGCGGCGCTCCCGACACCTTGAAACGGCCAAAGACCTCGTTCTGGTCATCCACGCGGTCGGTATCCCAGCTTTCGATGAACATCCGGATTTTACGCACCACCTGATAGCTGCCCCCCGCCCCCCAGCCGGGATTGTCGGACCACACGAATTTCGCGCGGTCCTGCTCGGTGACGATATTGCGGGTGCCATCCCGAAACCCCAGAAGATTGCGCGGTGTGCTCTGCCCGACCCCTGCCGAAGCCCGACCGAACCCCATGATCGCCCAGCGAGTTGCCGCCGTTCCGGTGGATTTGGCCAGCCGTGCCAGCACCCGCACCGCATGATAGGCCACCTGCGGATCATCCGCACAGGCCTGTAGCGAAAGATCGCCCCCCGAAATCTCGGGCAAAAGCGCGTCTCCGGGCAGATGTTTGAGCGGGCGCAAGGCTTTGGGACGGAAGGCCTGCAATCCCAGCCTGTCATCGAACACCCCCGGCCCCAAGCCCACGGTCACACTCAGCGAGGCCGGTGCCAGATCCAGCGCCTCGCCCGTATCCAGCGCACCGGCATTGGGCCGCCCCGGATCGACCTTGCTGATCGGCTCGCCCTTCATCATCTGGGCGATCGAGGCCGACCAGCGGGCCAGCAATATCTGCAAATCGCGCGGGTCGGTCGAGGTCAGATCGAAGGTCATATAGACGATATGGCGCTGCGGCGGTGTCGCGATGCCCGCCTGCGGCCCCGGCCCGTAAAACGGATAGGCATGGGTCAGGTCTATCTGATCTGTGGGCGGGCCTTGGGGGTCATCGCCCGCTTGCGCGGCGGACACCAACGCGGGGGCGGCAAAAGGCGAAAGCGCCGCGCCGAACAGAAGGCCACGGCGGCGGGAATCGGGGATGTCCATGATGTCTCCTTTGCAAGTCAGGCTGGGAGAAGGCGGTCTGACAGATGTCTCACGGGGCGGGCCGGCACAAGGCCACCCGCCCCCAGATGCGTCTTAGCCTGCGGTCGCGACCTTCTCGGCCACACGCGACAGCGGTTCCTGCAACGACTGGATGGCTTTGCTGAGCTTAACCTTATCCGACGCTTTCAGCTCTTGCGTATACAGCACATACCCACCGGGCACCGAATTGTCGCGATACTGGTCCAGCAGGGCGCGGACCTTGGCAAATTCATCGCTGACACGCGCGGTCAGATCGGGGTCGATCTGCTCCATACCCGGTTGCAGATAGGCAAAGGCCTGTTCCGCCCCTTCCACATTGCCCGCGAAATCGGCCAGATCGATATGGCTATAGGCTTCTTCCTCGCCGCTGATCTTGCTGCTCTGGACCTCTTCCAGCAAGTCTGCAGCCCCGTTGGCCAGATCCTCGGGCCAGAAATCGAGGCTGGGGGCAAGCTTGTCCAGCAGCGTGACATTCTTCACCAGATCCGCCGCAAGCGTCTTGGTGTCATCGGTAATGGCGCCACGTTCGAACAGATCGCGCTCGATCGCGTGATAGCCCGACCAGCCCACAGCGGGGTCTTCATTCGAGGCCCGCATATCGATGAGGTAATCGAGATTGCCGTGGTTGTCCGTGGCATCGAACCCGTCCATCACGAACCCGTCCACATCGGATTCGATCCGCTCGTAAAACGGGCGGGCCCGCGCATAATCGATCTTGGCGGCCTCAAGATTTCCGGCATCGATATCGGTTTTGAGTTTGGTCACCGCAACCAGCATCGCATCAACGGTCTCGTTGACATAGGCATTGTAGTCTTTGGTGCCCTTTGCCAGCAGTTCGGAGGCGCTGCCTTGCGGGCGCTGTGCCAACTGGCCCTTGACGCTGAAGGCCACCTTCTGCTCTGCCGCGCCGGGGCAGTAGATCTCGTAATCGCCGCCGCCAAGGGTCACGGTAAAGGACACGGGCGGCAGACCGGGGGCGAGGTTCTCTTTTTCACCGATGATGCGATTGCCGGACAGAAGCTCGACTTCGGTCAGGGCTGTGGCTGTCTGGTTGGTGACGGTGAACGTGACCGGACCCGCAACGGCTTCCTTGGCGCTCAGGGCGCAGGTGCCGCCATTATCGCCGGTCAGGGTGATGGCAACCTGTGCGGCACCAGCATCGTTTTTCTGTGCCGTCTGTGCGTAAGCCGTGCTGGCGGCCAGCGTTGCGACAAGCGGAAGGACAAGAGAGGACGGGCGGGAAAACGGCATTACGGCATTCCTTTTGCTGCGGGTTCGGCGCGTGCGCCGGCTGTAGAGTGGAAAGATTCGGGAGAAAGGCGGCGGCGCTGACGTGCACCGCGCAACGCGCAGGCAAGCGCCGCCCCCAGAAGAACAAGCGGAAACTGGCGGCACCAGAACTGCCATTCCTGCAAGGCCGCCGCGAAATCGCGATAGGCGGCTTTGGCTTGGGTCGTGTAGGTTTCGGGGATGGCCCAGCGGGCGGGGCCGATGGCCTTTTGCACGGCGTCCGGCACCTCGCGCACACGCAGGCTGCGCGGGGTCTGGAGCCCGCCGCCCGACAGGGTGACGCTGACGCTGCTACGGGCCTGCGCGGCCACAACAGCCCCCTGCCCGCTTGTGGCCTGTGCCTGGATATCGGCCTGCCATTGTGCCGCATAGGGTCCGGGATAGCGCGTGGGGTTCAACCCGATCGGCCTACGCCCGCCATTCAGTGCCACCAGATCGGCAAAGCTGACGCTATCGGGCGCTGTCGGGATCGCTAGGGTCGCCGCGTAATCGCCCATATTCAGCGCCTGCCCGTTATGGCTGGCATCTTGACTGCGGATCGGGGCAAGGCGCAGCTCGGCCGTACCGAAACGGGCCAGCAGATCGGCATGGGCAAGGCGCAACTCACCGGACATATCGCCCTGTATCGTTGTAAGCGGTGCGGTCTGGCGCAGACGGGCCCGCGGTTGCGGCGTCAGCAGAAGCCCGACCCCGACCAGCGCCAGAACCGCCCCCGCACCAAGTTTGAGACGCGCCGCGGTCCGGGGTGCAAGCGGACGCGATTTGGGCCAGTAGACCATCAGCGCCACCGGACCCAGATAGGCCAGCCAACCCAGCACCTCGATCAGACGCGGATCGGCAGGGATACCCAGAACGCCGGTCATCAACGCCGCCCGCACCGTGCCCGGCTGCACCAGCCAAGACAGGTTGACGACAAGCTGCTGGCCCGCATTGATCCAACCCGCCTCATGCGCGGTGCGCAGCGCGGTCACGCACAGCCCCGCCGCCACCAATAGCAGGAATGCCCCCGTCACACGGAAAAACCGCGACAGGTTCAGGCGTACTCCACCGGCATAGATGCCCCAGCCGATGGCCACCGCCAGACCCAGCCCGATCACCGCCCCGCAGGCGGCCCAGAATGTGGATTGTGCCGCAGAAAAGGTTGCCAGAAAGAAGACGGCAGTTTCGAACCCCTCTTTCAGCACGGCCAGAAAGGCCATCAGCGCAAGGGCGAAGGCCCGCCGCCCGCCAAGGGCTGCCGCAGCCTCGCTTTCCAGACTGCTGCGCATATCGCGGCCATGCTTGTCCATCCACAAGATCATGCCGGTCACGAAGACAATCGCCACTGCCCCGATGACGGTTTCCAGCGCCTCCTGTCGGGCCTGCGGCAGGCTCTGTTCCAGATGGTTTAGCCCGAGCCCTACCGCCAGTGACAGCACGAGTGCGGCAATAACGCCGGTCCACATCGCCCCCAAACCCACCCCGTTGCGACGCAGGAAAGCCGCGATGATCCCCACGATCAGCGAGGCCTCAAGCCCTTCACGCAGCGCGATTACCAAGGTTGCCAACATCGACCAGACCTTTCGACTTGGCCGGAAGGACGGGTCTGGGCCGTCAGACACATCCCTCCTGCGAGATACCGGATTGGCCCTGAATTCCTGACCAATTTACTTACCAATGGCTTCTGCGCCCTTGGCAAAGACCTGTCAAAACACGCTCGCGTGAAGATGACCCAAGGAAATTTCTGTCGGCAAAGCCGCCTGCACCCCAAATAAAAAAAACCCCGCCATCGATGGATGGCAGGGGGTTTCGTTTTTCTGGCAATGGCTTAGCGCAGGATGCGGCCGATCCGTGCGATCCCTTCGTCGATCTGGGCGTCGGTCGCGCAGGAATAGCTGAGCCGCAGGGTGTTCTGGCCCGAGCCATCGGCAAAGAACGCCCCGCCCGGGACGAAGGCGACTTTTTCATCGCGTACCGCTTTCGCCAGCAGATCGGCCCCGTCGAGTTTGGGGTCGAAGGTCAGCCAGATGAACATGCCCCCTTCGGGACGGGTGAAGCTGACCGATGCCGGCATCTCGCGCTCGAGCGCGGCCAGCATCCGGTCGCGACGGCTGGCATAGACCGCCTTGATCTTGGCCACATGCTCGTGGAAGATCGCGCGCGCCACATGGTTTGTCACGATCTGGTTGAGGGTCGGCGAATGCAGGTCGGCGGCCTGTTTCATCAGCACCAGACGGTCGATCACCGGCTTTGCCGCCACAACCCAGCCCACGCGCAGACCGGGCGCCAGCGTTTTCGAGAAAGACCCGCAATAGATGGTGCGGGTGTTCTCGATACCGCCCTTGCGTTCGATGTCCAGCGCAAGGATCGGCGGGATCGCCTCGCCATCGAAACGCAGGTTCTGATAGGCGCCATCCTCGATGATCGCGCAATCCAGCGCCTCGGCCTGATCCAGCAGACGCTCGCGCCCGTCACGGGGCAGGGTCTCGCCCGTCGGGTTGGCAAAATCTGCCGAGAGATAGGCAAATTTTACCGCGCCGCCGGCGGCCTTGGCCTCCGTCTTCAGGGTCTCGGGGTCGATATTCGACATCGGATCCAGCGGGATATAACGCGGCTCATAGGCGTTGAACGCTCCCAAAGCGCCCAGATAGGTCGGGCGCATCACGGCGGCGGTATCGTTTTCGGTCAGGAACAGCTTGCCCAGATAATCCAGCGCCTGCTGCGAACCGGAGGTGATCATGATATTGTCAACGGCACAGGGCACGCCGATCTTTTCCATCTCGCCCACAAGCCATTCGCGCAGCGGGCGATAGCCTTCGGATACCGAATATTGCAACGCCGCATGGCCGTTATTATCGGCCATCGTGGCGGCAAAAGCGTCGGAATAGGCCGCGCTGGGGAAGAGATCGGGGTCGGGAATACCGCCCGCGAAAGAGATGATATCGGGCTGGTCGAGAAGTTTCAGCAGCTCACGGATCTCCGAGGCTTTCATCCGGCCCGCGCGGCGTGCGAGCACTTTCGTCCAGTCCATTTTTCGTCTCCTGCGTCTCGTCTGGCGGATCACGCCCTTGCGTGGCCGCGTGAAATAGAATGCCCAAAGGGCCTGAACGCAGCGTTAGCGCCTAACGGAAGCCTTCGCAAGGCGGGCAGCCGTGATCTGGCGCACAGAAAACCTGCGCCTCAGTCATAAAAACGAGAGCAATATTTCGAATGCGGCACTGTGGGCGCACAAAAATTTCTGCGCCCACAGTTTTAGGCGTTAGCCTTCGGTCGGTTCGGGGATGTAAAGCGCCCCGCCCTCGCGGAATTTCTCGGCCATCTTGCCCATGCCCTCCTGCCGCTGGGCCTCGGCGCGGATGTCATGGCTGATCTTCATGGAGCAGAATTTCGGCCCGCACATCGAACAGAAATGCGCCACCTTATGCGCCTGCGCGGGCATGGTCTCGTCATGCATCTCGCGCGCGGTATCGGGGTCGAGCCCGATGTTGAACTGATCTTCCCAGCGGAATTCAAACCGCGCACGGCTGATCGCGTCATCGCGCCGCTGCGCCCCCGGATGGCCCTTGGCAAGATCGGCGGCATGGGCGGCCAGCTTATAGGTGATCACCCCCGTCTTCACATCGTCACGGTCGGGCAGGCCAAGGTGTTCCTTGGGCGTCACATAGCACAGCATCGCCGTGCCGAACCAACCGATCATCGCAGCACCAATGGCCGAGGTGATATGGTCATAGCCCGGCGCGATATCGGTGGTCAGCGGTCCAAGCGTATAGAAGGGCGCCTCGTGGCAGTGCTTGAGCTGCTCGTCCATATTGGCCTTGATCTTATGCATTGCCACATGGCCCGGCCCTTCGATCATCACCTGACAATCCTTGGCCCATGCGATCTTGGTCAGCTCGCCCAAGGTGCGCAGCTCGGCAAATTGCGCCTCGTCATTGGCATCGGCAATCGAGCCCGGACGCAGGCCGTCCCCCAGCGAGAAGCTGACATCATAGCGGCGGCAGATATCGCAGATCTCGTCGAAATGCTCGTAAAGGAAGCTTTCGCGGTGATGATGCAGGCACCATTTCGCCATGATCGACCCACCGCGCGACACAATCCCTGTGACGCGTTTGGCGGTCATCGGGATCATATGCAGACGCACGCCCGCATGGATGGTGAAGTAATCGACCCCCTGCTCTGCCTGTTCGATCAGCGTGTCGCGGAAGATCTCCCATGTCAGATCCTCGGCCACGCCGCCCACCTTTTCCAGCGCCTGATACAGAGGCACCGTGCCGATCGGGACCGGCGAGTTGCGGATGATCCAGTCGCGGATATTGTGGATATTGCGCCCCGTCGAGAGGTCCATCACCGTGTCCCCGCCCCAGCGGATCGCCCAGACCATTTTTTCGACTTCCTCTTCCATCGAAGAGGTCACTGCCGAATTGCCGATATTGGCGTTGATCTTCACCTTGAAGTTGCGCCCGATGATCATCGGCTCAAGCTCGCGGTGGTTGATATTGGCGGGAATGATCGCGCGGCCTTCCGCGATTTCCTGACGCACGAATTCCGGCGTCACCAGATCGGGGAGGTTTGCACCCATCGGGTCACCATCGCGGGTATAGGCGGCCATACGGCCCTCATTCTCGCGGATGGCGACGAATTCCATCTCGGGGGTGATCACCCCTGCCCGCGCATAGGCGAGCTGCGTCACGGCGCGGTCACCAATCGCGCGCAGCGGCGGACGCTGCACGGGGAACGGCGCCACGAGGCGGTCGCCCTTGGCAAAGCCGTTATCGGCATCGGTGATGGCGCGGCCCTCATATTCCTCGATCTCGCCGCGCGCCTGCAGCCAGCCGCCACGGGTCTCGGGCAGGCCCTTGGTAATGTCGATCTCGGCCAGCGGGTCGGTATAGGGGCCCGAGCTGTCATAGACGCACAGCGCCTCCTCGTTCGAGATCTCGATCTCGCGCATGGGCACGCGCAGCGCGTGGATCTGGCCTTCCTTATGCACCTTGCGCGAGCCGATCAGCGCGCCGGTGGTAATCGTCGGGACGATATCTTTCATGTCGGTCTCCTCTTTCGAAAAGACCCAACCAAAAACTGCGAGGGAATAGGCCACTGCGGGCCGCAAGGGCCAAAGCGGCCCGAAAGGACCGCCCATAGGATATGGAATGCGGAATTGCCCTTCGGTCTTCCTACGCCAGCATCAACTGGGTCAGGTTCAAAGGGTCGCGTCACCGGAATTGCTTCCAATCAGCCTCTCAGTCCCTTAGGCGGGACTCCCCTGACAGGGCCGGAGATTTGCCGAAATAAGATGCGCCGTCAATGGCTATTCACAGATTGGCGCTGTGCAAGGCTGGCCAAAACCGCTCAGGCAGCGCCCGCCGCCGCAACGAAGTCTTTGATAAGAGACGCCTCTTTCACTCCGGGCGCGGACTCGACACCCGAAGACACATCCAGCTGATTGGCCCCTGTGCGCGCAATCGCCAAGGCGACATTCTCGGGGGTCAGCCCGCCCGCCAGCATCCACGGCTTGGACCATTTGCGTCCCGCAATCAGCGTCCAGTCGAACGGCAGCCCGTTACCGCCGGGCAAAGCGGCCCCTTTCGGGGCTTTGGCATCCACAAGGATCTGGTCGGCCACGGCCTCATAGGCGGGGATCGCCTCAAGGTCCGAAGGCTCGGCCACGCCCAGAGCCTTCATCACCGGCAGACCATAGCGGGCACGTATCTCGGCCACACGCTCGGGCGTTTCCTTGCCGTGAAGCTGGAGCATATCAAGGGGAACCTGCGCCGTGATGGCATCAAGCTCGGCATCTGTTGCATTGACCACCAGCGCGACCTTGGCCACGCCCAGCGGCACCATCAGCGCCAGCTCGCGCGCCTGAGCAATCGTCACATGGCGCGGCGACTTCGGGAAGAAGACAAAACCAGCATAGGCCGCACCACTC
Organism: Thioclava sp. GXIMD4215; assembly: GCF_045291555.1. NCBI lineage: Bacteria > Pseudomonadati > Pseudomonadota > Alphaproteobacteria > Rhodobacterales > Paracoccaceae > Thioclava > Thioclava sp. GXIMD4215. The sequence continues at coordinate 324,089 of NZ_CP149517.1, forward strand.
CGGGATACGGCCTCGACATGGGCGGGCTTGCTAAGACCGCAGATTTTGACGCGGGGGGCCATAGAGGATCAGCGGGCCGAGGGCGCGCGCTCCAGAACCGCCAGAACATCATCCTGCGGGCCTTCATGGCGCTGCTTGAGATGCCCCAGCTCACGCTCCAGCGCCTTGGCCTTACGGGCCTCTTGTGCGCCGCGCGAGCGGATGCGGTATTCCCGCGCCCATTCCCACACGAAGCCGATCAAGAGCCCCAGCAGAACGCCCGTCATGATCGCCACAAACAACGGCACCTGTAACGACCAGCCAAATCCCAGCACCCCTGCCGTTTCTTCCGGCAGCAGGCGCAGCGTGACGATCTGCGTGTTCGACAGAGCGATGACGATAAGAACGACCGCAAGGATCGCAAGGATGGCGTAACGCAGGGCGCGGATCATGTTTATTCTTCCTCCACCCCGTTCAGACGGTCGCGCAGCAGCTTGCCGGTCTTGAAGAACGGGACATGTTTCTCGTTGACATCAACGGAATCGCCAGTGCGCGGGTTCCGTCCCGTGCGTGCATCCCGTTTCTTGACGGAAAAGGCACCGAAACCGCGCAGCTCGACCCGGTCTCCACGGGCCATCGCTTCGATGATCTCCTCGAAAATCGTATTCACGATCTTCTCGACATCGCGTTGGAAGAGATGCGGATTATCTTCGGCAATTTTTGCGATCAGCTCGGACCGGATCATGTAAGAATTCCCCCTGCGAGAATTGGCGGTGCTGTTCTGACTATAGGCAGAATTTTCGGCATGACAAACAGCAAAGCACTGTAATAACTACCTGATTAGCGATCAAGCGGCCTTGCGCGCGAAAATTTACCTGTCTTCCCTTCCCCAAATGCCTTTTCCTTGGGCAAAATCTGCACATGTGAAGCTTTTATAAATAAAAACCCCGCCCGGTACAACCGGACGGGGTAAAGATCTGAAACCAGATCCGGAGAGGAGGATTACTCCTCGCCCTTCAGAGCTGCGCCGAGGATATCGCCCAGCGATGCGCCCGAATCGGACGAACCGTACTGTTCCACGGCTTCTTTCTCTTCTGCGATCTCGCGCGCTTTGATCGAGACGCCCAGACGACGGGTTTTCGAGTCGACATTGGTCACGCGCACATCGACGTGATCGCCAACTTGGAAACGCTCGGGGCGCTGGTCAGCGCGGTCACGTGCGAGGTCCGAACGACGGATGAAGGATTTCATGCCGTTATATTCGACTTCGATGCCGCCATCTTCGATCGCGGTCACGTTCACGGTGATCACCGAACCACGCTTCACGCCGTCAACTGCGTCGGAGAAGGTGTCTGCGTCCAGAGCTTTGATCGAGAGCGAGATACGCTCTTTCTCGATGTCCACTTCGGTGACAACGGCCGAAACCATATCGCCTTTGCGGTAGTTCTGGATCGCGTCTTCGCCGCGCTGTTCCCACGACAGGTCGGACAGGTGAACCATGCCGTCGATGTCGTTGTCGAGGCCGATGAACAGACCGAATTCGGTGATGTTCTTGACTTCGCCTTCGATCTGGGTGCCGACCGGATGGGTCTCTGCGAAGACTTCCCACGGGTTACGCATGGTTTGCTTGAGGCCAAGCGAAACGCGGCGCTTCTGGGTGTCGATTTCCAGAACCATGACGTCGACTTCCTGGCTCGTCGAAACGATTTTGCCGGGGTGGACGTTTTTCTTGGTCCAGGACATTTCGGAGACGTGAACCAGACCTTCGACGCCTGCTTCCAGCTCGACGAATGCACCGTAATCGGTGATGTTGGTCACGCGGCCCGAATGCACCGAACCCAGCGGGAACTTCGCTTCGACCGAATCCCACGGATCCGCTTGCAGCTGCTTCATGCCCAGCGAGATGCGGTGGGTGTCTTTGTTGATCTTGACAACCTGGACCTTCACGGTCTCGCCGATCGTCAGGATCTCGGACGGGTGGTTCACACGGCGCCATGCCATGTCGGTGACGTGCAGCAGGCCGTCAACGCCGCCCAGATCAACGAAGGCACCGTATTCGGTGATGTTCTTGACCACGCCTTCGACAACCTGACCTTCGGTGAGGTTCGCGATGACTTCGGCACGCTGTTCAGCACGCGACTCTTCGAGGATCGCACGGCGCGACACAACGATGTTGCCACGGCGACGGTCCATTTTCAGGATTTGGAAGGGCTGCTTCAGACCCATCAGCGGGCCGGCATCGCGCACGGGGCGCACATCGACCTGAGAGCCCGGAAGGAACGCAACCGCGCCGCCCAGATCCACGGTGAAACCGCCTTTGACGCGACCGAAGATTGCGCCTTCGACGCGCTCCTCTTTTGCGTAGGCTGCTTCGAGACGGTCCCAAGCTGCTTCGCGGCGAGCCTTGTCGCGCGAGATAACAGCTTCACCACGTGCGTTTTCAACGCGATCGAGGAAGACTTCGACTTCGTCGCCGACTTCGATCTGCGGAGCTTCGCCCGGGTTTGCGAATTCTTTAAGATCAACGCGGCCTTCCATTTTGTAGCCGACGTCGATGATGGCTTGGCCCGCTTCGATTGCGATGACCTTACCTTTAACAACCGAACCTTCGTTCGGGGTGTCGATTTCGAGGCTTTCGTTAAGAAGCGCTTCGAATTCGTCCATGGATGCGTTATGCGACATGCGTTTAGAGTTTCCTTTACAGATTTATTCAGGCCTGATGGTTGGCTCCACCGGTCTTGTCGTTGGATAGTCAAAAAGGGGCGCGACAGACTCGCCCCCCAGTTCGGACGCGCCCATATAAGCGCATTTTCCTTTTCAGGCAAGCCTGAATACGGCCCGCAGCCCTGTCCGCCCTAGCCTTTCAGCGCGGTTTCGATATCACGGCGCATCGCCTCGGACATCGGCGCATCGGAGGCGCGATAGGTGCGCAGCACCTCGCCACCGCGTCCCAGCAGCACTTTATTGAAATTCCAGTCCGGTTCGAAGTGATACCGGTCGCGCAGCCAGGCATAGAAAGGATGCGCCTTGGTGCCCGTGATCGCGGTAATCTGCGCCATCGGCATATCCTCGATCCCGAAGGCCATCACGCAATAGCGGCGCACCTCCTCATTGGTCGGAAGCTCCTGACGGAAATCATCCGAGGGCACCGCCAGCACCGTGAAGCCCTGATCGGCATAGCGGTCCAGAAGCTCCTGCATCTCCTCGAACTGGCCCGCATAGCCGCAACGGGAGGCGGTATTCACCACCAGCACGACCTTGTCCGACCAATCCGCAAGGCGGAAATTCTGCCCTTCGATCCCCTGAAATGTCACATCCGGCATCGGACTGCGCGAACTGGCGGAAACGGCGGCACCCGTAGCACTGAGAGCGAAGCCGATCAGCATGAAAAGCCCGATAACGCCGTAAACAACTTTGCGCATAATCCGATCTCCTTCGTCATCTAACGCAAAAGCTCACGCATGGTTCACCTCTATGTGAAAATTATTTCACTCGCAGATGCGTTTGTAACGCCTCAAATGTGATGCTCCGTCGCATTCGGCTGTTTCCCGCTTATCGGGCGCATGCGGGCGCGGGCGGCGACCGGCCTTGAACCGCGTTCGTGTAGGGCGATAGCGTTGACAGATGGCGACAGGACGGCGGCTGTCGGGGGTGGCCAGATCCGGCACCTACCCCTCCTTGCACGAGATCCTCGCGACCGCGAAATCAAGCGGTTCAGCCGGTTGCTGGACAAAGGTCCGCACCCAGCACAAACGCGCCGCTGGCAGAGGAGGACAGCTCGATATAGACATCCCGTTCCGGAGGGGTCTTCACGATCAACGGAAAGCTGCGCGGCAGATCGCTATGATAGGCCATCAACCCTCGGGGGTCTCGGCACGAAGGGGCGATGCACGCAGACAAAGAAGGAGGATCAGGCGCATGCCCCGATGATGCCGCAACAGACCTCTGTTGGCAATCCGGCCTAGCTGTCTCGGCGCTTACAGGCTGACCATAGCTTGCGACAAAAGCCCCAAAGCAGACCCGTCAGGATAGCCAGCGCGACCGTCACTCCTAGAATGGCCAAGAAAAAGGTCAGAGGATCAGGGTCTTCAGGCCCGAAGACCAGCACGAGCACCACCGCCGCAATCAGCTGCGCCCAGTTCAACAAATTTTCGGCTACAGCCTTGGCGAGCCATTTAAGACAATTTTTCATCGACGAACCCCGCCAAAGCCTGCAACCTTGGCCCTCCGACGCTAACCGCGCTTGGCCTCGATCAGGGCGATAGCTTGGGCGATGGCGTCCTCGATGCTCAGATCGGAGGTGTCCAGCAGATGCGCGTCCGGCGCGGGGCGCAGTGGCGCGTCCGTGCGGTTCATGTCGCGCTCGTCGCGCTCGATGACCTCGGCCAGCACCTGCGCCTCATCCCCGCCGACTTCCAGCCAGCGACGATGGGCGCGCACCTCGGGCGAGGCCGTCACAAACAGCTTCACCTGCGCGCGCGGGCAGATCACCGTGCCAATGTCGCGCCCGTCCAGAACCGCCCCTTCGGGGCTTTCGGCAAAGCGACGCTGGAAATCGACCAGAGCCACCCGCACCGTCGGCAGGGCCGCCACGCGCGAGGCCGCCTGCCCCGCGCCCAGAGTGCGCAGGTCCGAACGTTGCAGATCCTCGGGCACCAGCCCTTCGGCGGCGCGGAACGGGTCCTGCCCCTCGGCCACTTTCGCGCCCACGGCACGGTACAAAAGCCCCGTATCCAGATGGGCAAAGCCAAAATGCGCGGAGACGGCCTTGGAGATCGTGCCTTTACCGGCGGCGGCGGGGCCATCAATGGCGACGGTAAAGCTCATATCAGTCCCGCGTGATCTTGGCGCCAAGGCCATTGAGAAGCGGCTCGAAGATCGGGAAAGAGGTCGCAATCGGCGAGCCATCATCCACTGAAACCGGCTTTTGCGCGGCCAAGCCAAGGATCATGAAGCTCATGGCGATCCGGTGGTCCAGATGGGTTGCCGCCACCCCGCCACCCGGCACGCCATCTTGGCCCATGCCGTGGACGATCAGCGTGTCTTCATCTTCCTCGATCGTGATACCATTGGCCTCAAGCCCGCGTGCCATCGCGTCGATCCGGTCGCTTTCCTTCACGCGCAGCTCATGCACGCCCTTCATCACGGTCTTACCCGTCGCAAAGGCGGCCACGACCGAGAGCACCGGATATTCGTCGATCATCGAGGCCGCACGGTCTTCCGGCACCTCGATGCCATGCAGCGCCGAGTGACGCACACGCAGATCGGCCACAGGCTCGCCACCCTCTTCGCGCTCGTTCAGGAACTCGATATCGCCGCCCATCTCCTTGAGCGTGGTGAACAGCCCGTTGCGGGTCGGGTTCTGACTGACTCCGGGCACCGTGATATCGGATCCCGGTACGATCAGCGCCGCACAGACGGGAAAGGCCGCCGAAGACGGGTCACGCGGCACGGCCACGGTTTGGGCGACCAGCTCGGGGCGGCCTTGCAGGGTGATCTTATGGCCCTCGTTCGTGTCTTCAACGGTGACCTCTGCGCCAAAGCCGCGCAGCATGCGTTCGGTATGGTCACGGGTGGCGACCTTCTCGATCACCACCGTCTGTCCGGGCGCATTCAACCCCGCCAGAAGCACCGCCGATTTCACCTGCGCCGAGGCCATGGGCGTGGTGTAGGTCACAGGCGCGGGATCGGCCGCCCCCACCACCGTCATCGGCAGACGCCCGCCCTGACGGCCATAGGCCTTGGCCCCGAACAAGGCGATCGGGTCGGTCACACGGCCCATCGGGCGCTTGCGCAAAGAGCCATCGCCCGTGAAGGTCGCGGTGATATCCGAGGTCGCCATGCAGCCCATGATCAGCCGCACACCCGTGCCCGAGTTGCCACAATCAATCACCTGCTCGGGCTCGGCAAAGCCGCCAACCCCCACGCCCTGCACCGACCATTCGCCCGGCCCATGCTGGGTCACGGTGGCCCCGAAAGCCCGCATCGCCTTGGCGGTATCCAGCACATCCTCGCCTTCCAGCAGGCCCGTGATCTTGGTCTCGCCGACTGACAACGCTCCAAGGATCAGCGCGCGATGGCTGATCGACTTGTCACCGGGCACCTCGGCCACACCAGAAAGCGGCCCGCATTTCTGCGAACTCATACGGATCGGATCACCATGGCCGGACATATGGACCTCCCTTGTCTTGTCGCCCCTCTGCTAGCGCATGACAGGGCGGCAGGCAACGGGTTTGGGCGCTTATGCCTCGGGCTTGCGATAGGTCAGGTAATGCGGCTTGCGGCCTTCGCGCAGAGCCTTCTGCTCATAGCGCGTCGACAGCCAGTCATCCCAAGGCGTGTCCCAATCGCCCGAGACTTCCTGCGGATCGTCATAATCAAAAGCCGCGGGCACCTCGAATTGCGGGATAAAGCCCGCCTTCGGGACCTCCTGCACCGCCTGACGGACATAGTCACAGATATCGGTGGCAATGCGGAATTCGGACCCGGGGGCCAGCGCCTCGAACAAAGGCACCAGATGTTCCTGCGTCACGAAGCGGCGGCGGTGATGGCGGGTCTTGGGCCACGGATCGGGATAGTTAAGGAAGGCTCTCGAGATACTGCCTGCGGGCAGGATATCCATCACATCGCGCGCATCGCCGGGATGGACCGCGACATTCTGCACCGCCATCCGCCGGATCTTGCCCAAAAGCATCGCAACGCCGTTGATATAGGGCTCGCAGCCGATGATCTCGACCTCAGGATAGGTCTCGGCCATATGGATCATATGCTCGCCGCCCCCGAAGCCCACCTCAAGCCAGACCGGCTTGCCCTTGAAACGGGTGGCCATGTCGATGGGCGTGCGCTCGGGGTTCACATCCCAATCCACCGCCCCCGGAGACAGAGCCTCGAGGTCTTCGTCCAGATAATCCTTCTGGGCCTTGTTCAGCGTCGGTCCGTGGCGGCGACCATAGAAGTTGCGCCAGCCGCGTTCGGGGTGATCCGGGGTTTTGATATCATCGCTCATGCCCGCGCGCATAGCCAATGCCATGCCCTCTGGTCAAGGCCCATCATGCGCCAGCCGCTGCGACCACGGCCTTGGCGATGGCGGCAACAATGCCGTAGAGCGCGGCGCAGAAGAGCACACCGAAGACAACCGCCATGACACATTCCAGAAAACGGGACGGCAGGCTATTGCGTGTGCTTGCGCGCAAAGCCTGTAGATCGAGACCCGAAGGCTGCGTGACTGCCCACTCTGCCCGATAAAGCCCCTTCGAGATATCATCCTCCAAGCAGAAGGCCAGCTCTGCCCGTCTGAGCGTTTGCATATATTCCGGTGCAGCGCCCATCTTGAGCTTCGGGTGACCATCTGAACACATGCTATCCGTGAAAAACAGCCACGGCCGATGGGCCTGCACAAAACGAAACATATCGGCGGCAGGCGCAAAGCCTATGCGTTCGCCCATAGCAAACAACAGATCAGCGGCTTCCTCGGCCTCTGGCGAACCGATGTCGCATTTAAGATCGAAGGCACTGAAAGCTGGTGTCCACTGCGCCATGACCCATTGCGCAGGCCAGTTCATCCGGTTCAGGTCGATCCTCTCGCACCACGCTAAAAGCCCAGCCAGCTCCGCACGAAACCGTAAATACGAGATGCCAGTTCCGCTACGCCCCGCCTCGAACTGCGCCGCAAAAAAAGCCAGAATTTCGGCGCCTCGTTCTGGGAAACGTGCCATAAACTGGTTCAGAAAGTCGCGCCCCTCGCCGCGTTGCCATAGATATGGTGAGGGCTGCTTTATCCGTTTCCAACCGAAAACCTGACACAGCATATCCGGCAGCGATCTACGTGGTTCTTCTTCGAGAACGGTCCGTATCCTTTTGGCATAGATAGCAACAATGGCCTTCCTTTTGGGGACCTCTGTGACGCGCCCCCTTGCCAGTTCCGACGGGCAAAGGAAGACGTCGGAGAAAGACGGCACCTGTAGACACGCCAGAAGCAAATCAATGCCAACGCGGTCCGTATCCAAGATTGACTGGCTGATTTCGACGATATCGTCGGGGTAGCCACCATGCGCATAGGCCATGCGCCATCTGTATATATTCTCCCGATATATTATACGATCCGCGTCTAGCCGATAGGTGAAATGGGCATCGAAATACGGACGATTGGCATGTGCAAGTTCGATGAGCGTTTCAGACATGGTGCGTCCATTCAACGGCATGTTATCACGATGACAACGCATTCCCCCAAGGTTTGCGAATATCGCAGCGGCTATAAACACGCGGCAGCCGATGGGCATGGGGAAGGCCCCATACGCACAAACCTGCCATACGTAAAACAGGAATATGGTGGCGTATCCTCATGCCATAATCGAGGCCAGAATGACTTTGGCGACCATCGCGACAATTCCGTAGAGCGTGCCACAGACGACCGCCAGCATAAGCAGGATGATCAGCAAGTCGGTTGGCTTCAGACTGGTCTGGTTCGAGCCATCATTCGCTGCCCGGTTTTCGAGCGGCGGCATGGCTTGGGGATTTCTGGCCGCTGGGACTATCCGTGCCGCCTGAAGATCCTCAACCGTCGGCGTGCCGATGATCAACCGCGCAAGCGTCAGACCTCTCTCTACCTGCGGATCAAGACCAAAGGCCAGCTCCGCCCGTTTTAGAAGAAGAGCATATTGGCGTGCAGTGCCGCTTTTCAGCCGAAGGGGAGTATTGAAGGCCATTTTGTTATTGAGAAGAAGGTCGGAGCGATCTTCCTTAATATAGTGAAGCACCTGTTCCGCCGCTTCGAAACCGATATTCTCCGCCAGTTCAAACCACAGGCTGGGAGTTTCCCCGCTTTCGACCGGCCCAAGCTCTGTTTCGACACATTTCGAAATGAACTTGAAGCGCCACTGCTGAAGCACCCATTGGGACGGCCAGTGATAGTGATTGAGTTCGATCCTCTGGCACCAATCCGCAAAGGCAATCACTTCGGCGCGCCAGTGAAGTTCGCCACTACATTCCTGCTGCCCGCCCTGTAGATACATATGGTAGAACTGTCCCAATAGCGGCGCGCCATTTGCAGGGAAAAGCTCGATGAATTCACGTTGCAAGGCCCAGAGCGGCATCGTATCGTCCGGCTTGACCATTTCGACTGGCGTCCAGCTAAACACCGCAGAGAGCATATCGTTCAACGACTGCTCAGGCATCCTTTGAAGCGCCGACACCATCCGGTCCAGAAATGGCGCAAGCGCACGCAGCTCTTTGTCGGCGCTGCACCATTGGCGATCATCCCTCGGGTCAATGCCAAACCTGACAAGCCTTGCGAATTCAGGCACCTGTAGACAAGCGGCCAAAAGATCCACCCCGCGCGCGCCGAAAGGCGCGATACGCGCGATGAACTCGGGCTCTATCTGCGGATGCGCGACCGTTTGATACGTCGGTCGCGCTTCACTGAAAAGCTGACTGACACGAGATCTGTCTTTTTCAAATCCAGCGTCCCTGTAGAGATCGAAATACGCGCGATTCTGCTCCAGAACCTCTTCCAAGGGTTTTTGCCGGATCACCTCGATCTCCTTAAAACGCCAGCAAAAATACGCCAGCCGCCGCAAGGCAGAGCACCGCGAACCCCAGCATGAACGCCATGCCCATGCCACCCGCAGCAGGCTGTACGGCACGAGGGGCCGGTTTTGCAGCAACCTTATGGACCTCGGCGCGGGTGTAGCTGGTCTGGGCGGGGCGGGGCTGGCTGCTGAGCACGGCTTGCGCCTTGGCAAGGCCCTCCTCTTGGGTGTCAGCGCCGCGATAGGCTGTAACGGCGGCCTCGAAGGCTATGCGATAGGCCTCGGCGTGCTCGGCCTGCAAAGGCATCTGCCCGTGCTCCAAAGGGGCCTCGGGGGCGAAGAGCCAAGGCATCGTCGTCTTCACCATGCCGAAAATCTCGCGCGCGGGGCGGATGCCGATCTCGGCGGCGCGCTCGTACCACAGCGCGACAACCGCATCATGCGCATCGGGTTTGGGCAGCACCGGCCCGACCCAGACATCCAGCAGGCTATATTCCCACAAGGCAGCGGGCCAATAGCCCAGAATATCGTCCTCTTCGATGCGCATTGCCTCGCACAGCGCCGCCAGCCCGACCAGTTCCAGCCGGAGCCACGCCTGAACCGCCATAGAGGTTGCGGAATCCTCGATAGGCGCGCCGTCCGGATCTTCTGCGCTTTGAAACAACGCACCTAAAAAGTAATCCAGCGCTTCGCCGCCGTGCTCGGGAAACAGGGCACGGAATTCCTCGCACAGCCGATCAACTTCGGGCGGCCATTCGGGATTTTTATACGCATCAATATAAAAATCATCATCGGGGGCCGGCCAATCGCACATATTGGCGAGCATCTTGTCGAGGTCGCCCTCTGTGTCCTCATAGAGCGCATAGGCCATCATTCTGAGGTAGCGATCCTCGAACACCGATGTGAGCTTTTTGACCTCTTTCGCACTGGCCGGATGCGGGCCGACCAATGCCTCGGCGGGGCGGCCCAGAGGAAACAGGAAGGCAAAATCGGGCACCGCCTGTAAAAATGCCGCCAGAAGGGCTGCGGCCTTCTGGCTGTAGGGCCGGAAGTTACGGGCAACATCCAGCTCCAAGGACGTATAGCGCATGGCGGCCCCTGCCGGATCGGGCGCATCCAGAAGCTGGCGCAGCAGAGCCTCGGTTTCCGTGCGGAAATGCGGATCGGGTAGCGCGAAACAATGGCGGTTCGCATCTAAAAGAGCTTTGAAAGACGTCATAGGATCACCATTTCACAAAGAGAAGCGCCACGGCCAAACCCACACAGGTGAGCGCGACCAGAACAAGGGGAAGCAGGCCTTTAGAGCCGCGATCCGGGCGGGGCGCCTTGGAGACGGTGGCGGCAGGCGGGGCTACGGGTTGTCCTGTCGAAGGAAGCGGCACGGCATCCATCGCGGCAAAGGCGCGGTCATAACGCGCCTCAATGGGCTGCGCCGGATCATAAGCGGCAAATGTGGCCTCTAGCGCGGTGCGGTAATCCTCCGCGTCATGCAGAACCACATAGGGCATAGCATTCTCTGGCCTGACCAATTCGATCGTGCCTTTACGCGTGAGGATCATATGCTCCATAATCATTTGCGCAGGCGTCAAGCCGATGTCCAGCGCGCTTCGGAACCAAAGCCCCGCGAGATAATCGTCGGAAATGCAGGCCCCACCAGAGGTTCGCGGCCAGAATTGACTATAGGGGAAATCCCACTGACAGGCGATCCAATAGCCGGGAAGATCGACCTCTTCGGCATTCGCAGTCTCATAAGAGAGCGCCAAACCCACCAGCTCCAGACGCAGCCACGCAAGGGCCGCATCCTCGACCTCGAGATCCAGCACCAGATCGATCGCGATATCGCGCGGGAGGTGGTCGAAGAAATAGCTCAGCGCCTCGCCGCCATGGCGGGGGAACCGTGCTAGGAACTGCTCGGCCAGTGGTTTGATCCGCTCGGGCGCGAATTCCAGCGGATCGGTCTGCGGCACCTGCGGCCAGTCAAACAAATCGTTCAGCAGCCACTCCTCATCTGGGGCCGGATCCAAGGATAGAAGATGCGTCAGCCGTTCCTTGTAACGGGTCTGAAAATGATCATACATCCAAGGCTTGGCCTTATCATTCATCGAATGATACTCGGTCAGCTTATCCTGACTGAAGATGGTCAAACAAATAATGTCCGTCATGATAATCGCGGACAGCAGCCTGATCGCCTTTTCGCCGTAGGATCGAAAATCGTAATAAAGATCCAGCTCGAAACAGTTATAGGTGCCCTCTCTGGCTTCGGGCGAAGGATCTGCGAAAAGCTTGCGCAGCTCCTGCTTGTAAACATCTCGACGGTTTCCTTTGAATGCGCCTAGGGAAAACCGGCTGGCTTCCATCAACTTGGTCAAATCGTTGATCATGTAATCATCCTAATAAAAACGCGCCCCACATTGGAGGCGCGTTTTTATTAGCGTTTTTTTCGACCAAAGATCAAACCGCCTTCTTGAGCGCCTCGACAAGGTCCGTTTTTTCCCAGCTGAAACCGCCATCGGCTTCGGGCGCGCGGCCGAAATGGCCATAGGCTGCCGTGCGGGCATAGATCGGTTTGCACAGATCCAGATGGGTGCGGATGCCCAAAGGCGTCAGGTCCATACATTGTACCAGCGCCTGTTCAATCACCTCGTCCGGCACCTGACCGGTGCCGAAAGTGTCCACATAGACCGAAAGCGGCTTGGCCACACCGATCGCATAGCTCAGCTGGATGGTGCATTTGCGCGCAAGCCCGGCCGCCACCACGTTTTTCGCCAGATAGCGCGCGGCATAGGCCGCCGAACGGTCCACCTTGGTCGGGTCTTTCCCCGAGAAGGCACCGCCCCCATGCGGGGCCGCGCCGCCATAGGTATCCACGATGATCTTGCGCCCTGTCAGACCCGCATCCCCGTCGGGGCCACCAATCACGAAGGTGCCGGTCGGGTTGACCCACCATTCGGTCTCGGGCGAGATCCAGCCCTCGGGCAGGACTTCGCGGATATAGGGCTCGACAATCGCGCGGATATCATCCGAGCTCTGGCTTTCGCTTGCATGCTGCGTCGACAGCACGATCGAGGTCACCCCGACCGGTTTGCCGTTTTCATAGCGCACCGAGAGTTGGGATTTGGCATCGGGCCGCAAGGTCGGCTCGGCACCGGATTTGCGGGCCTCGGCCAGACGGCGCAGAATCGCGTGGCTGTAATGGATAGGCGCCGGCATCAGCTCGGGGGTCTCGTCGACCGCATGGCCGAACATGATCCCCTGATCGCCCGCGCCATCCTTATCCACGCCCTGCGCGATATGCGCCGATTGCGGATGCAGGAAATTGGCGACCTTCAAAGTGGCCCAATGGAACTCGTCTTGTTCATAGCCGATGTCTTTTACGCAATCGCGCACAAGACCATCAACCTTTTCCATATAAAGCGCCAGTTTGGCTTTGTCGGTCAGCCCGACCTCGCCGCCAACAACAACCTGATTGGTGGTGGCGAAGGTTTCGCAAGCGACCCGCGCGTTTTTCTCTTCCGAGAGAAACGCATCCAGAATGGCGTCGGAAATGCGATCACATACCTTGTCCGGGTGGCCTTCGGAGACCGACTCGGAGGTGAAAATATAGTTCTTACGTGTCATGAAAGACGTGCTCCGTTGGTTATATCCCCACCACGCCAGGAAGCCGTTGTGATGGTTCGATACCGTTGCCTAGACCTCTGCGCGGGGCCGGTCAACGATAATTAGCCCAAAACCCCTTAAGAGAAGTAAAGCCACAAGCATCGCCGTGATGCTGGGCCAATCCCCCAGACGGGCATAAACCGTTACGGGCAAGGCCTTAGGCACGGCAACATCCAGATGCCCCTCGCGGTTCATACCGATACGCTCCCGCAGGCGCCCATAGGGATCGATCAGCCCCGAAATGCCGGTATTGGCCGCGCGCACCACCGGCAGCCCGAATTCGATCGCGCGCATCTGGGACAGACTCAGATGCTGGCGCGGCCCCGACAGCTGGCCAAACCACGCATCATTGGTGATCTGCATGATCCAGTCGGGCCGTTCGGGCGCATGGCGGATATCCTGCGGGAACACCGCCTCGTAGCAGATCAGCGGTTGCACCTGCCCTGCCGGTCCGAGATCAAGCACGGTTTCGGCGCGCCCTGCCGAATAGCCATTGCCCTCTTGCGCGGCAAAGGCGCTGATCCCCAGCTTCGCCAATGCATCCCCGAAGGGGATATATTCCCCGAACGGCACCAGATGCACCTTGTCGTAAAGCGCGGTGATCCTTGCCTGCCCGTCCAGCACGGCAAGGGAATTGTAATAACGGTCCCCGTCACTGCGCTGGATCCCCAGCGCAATCGGCACCCCCTTGCCCGATTGCGCCACCATCTCCAGACCATCGCCGGGCCAGTTGAGCAAGAAGGGCACCGAGGTCTCGGGCCAGACAATCAGATCCAGCGGCGTCTTGGCGGGGGCCGAGGACTGGTCCAGCAGGCGCTGGAAGAACAGGGCGCGATATTGTGGCAGCCATTTCAGCTTCTGCTCGGCATTGGGTTGGACAATGCGGATTTCGGCGGGGCGGGCGGGATAGTCGACAGGGGTGGCCAGCCGCGCCTGCCCCCAGCCCCAGATCGCCGCCGTGCCCAGCCACAGACACAGCCCCGCGCCCAAGCCCCCTTTGCCCGCCCTGTAGCGGCCCGGGAAAGACAGCGTGACCGCCAGCAGCAGGGTGACACAGCTCAGCCCCAGTTGCCCTGTCAGAGAGGCCAGTTGCGCCACCGGCGTTCCGATCCAGATATGGCCGAACAGCACCCAGGGAAAGCCGGTGAACGCGTAGCTGCGGATCGCATCGGTCAGCCCCAGCCCCAGCGCAATCCCCAAAGCCCGTGTCACCGGCCCATGCCCGAGCCGCGCCCCCAGACCGGCCCCCGCCGCCCAGAACGCCCCGAACCCCGCCCCCATCAGCGCCAGCGCGAAAGGGGCCATCCAGCCGAAAACCTCGGGCTCGACAAAGAACGGCTCGGTGATCCAGTACATCGTCACACAGGTATGGCCGCCCCCCGCCATGAAGGCGGCCCAAGCGACATGGGCGGGGCGCTGGCGCGACAGAAAGCGCAGCAGCAGCCCCAAAGCGAGGATTGCCACCGGCCACAGGCTCACAGGAACCTGCCCCAGACCGATGCCACAACCGGCCAGAAAGGCCAGACCCAACACGTTCCAGACCGGTCGAGCCGGAGATCTCATGAAACCGAAAATACGCAAGAAATCCTGACCTTACCTGCCGATCTTAATCCAGCACATTCACTCTGCCGGAGCCACTCCGGGCAGGCGCACACGCAGGCGTTTGATGCGGCGCGGGTCGGCATCGAGCACTTCGAATTCGACCCCGCTTTCGGCCACGATCACTTCGCCCCGTGCCGGAACACGCCCGATCTGCATGAAGACCAGCCCCCCCAGACTGTCAATCTCCTGCTCTTCTTCCGGATCGGCCAGCACATGCCCGATCTCGGCCTCGAAATCGCTGAGCGGCGCACGGGCCAGCACGACCCATTGGCCGGGCTTTTCCTGCCGCCACATTCCGCCTTCGACCTCGTCATGTTCGTCCTCGATCTCGCCAATGACCTGTTCGATCAGATCCTCCAGCGTAAGAAGGCCGTCCACCCCGCCATATTCGTCGATCACCAGAGCCATATGGATGCGCTGCACCTGCATCTTCTGCAAAAGCACCCCGATCGGCATCGAGGGCGGCACATAAAGCAGCGGGCGCATCAGATCCTGCATCACCACATGATCGGGCTGATGGTCGTTGAACCCGTATTGCAAGGCAAGATCCTTGAGGTGGATCAGGCCAAGAGGCTGGTCCAATGTCTCGTGGAAAACCGGCAGGCGGGAATAACCATGTTCGCGGAAAACAGCGACCAGTTCTGCGGGCGGGATATCGTCCGGAACGGCCACGATTTCGACTTTGGGAATGGCAATATCGCCGACACGCATGCGGCGCAGATTGCCCAAGCCAAGCGGGGCGTGTTGCGGTGTTTGCGCAGGTTCGTCATACACCGCGTCTTCGACCGCGGCAGAGCCCCCGAACAAACGTCCAAGAAAACCCCGCGATCGGGGTTCGGAATTTTCTCCCGGTTCCTCTTCGGAAACCGGGCTTTCGGCGGAGAGAGCTCCGTCAGCGGCCTGTCCCATTCGTCCTTTCCAAAATTACACCGCGCGTGGCGGCCTCAAAATTCATATGGGTTTGCGATACCCTGCTTTTCAAGGATGCGGATTTCCAGCGCTTCCATCAAGACCGCATCTGCATCCCTCACGTGATCGTAGCCCAAAAGATGCAATAACCCGTGAATAATCAGATGAAGAACGTGATCTTGCGCGGATTTCTGCTGCTCTGTGGCTTCACGGATGCAGGTTTCATAGGCCAGAGCCAGATCTCCCAGCGCAATCGTGCCGAACATATCGGGCTCCGGCACCTGTGGCACATCGCCCTCGGTTTCGGCCCCCCGTTCTTCGGCAGGCCAGCTCAGCACATTGGTGGCCTTGTCCTTTGCCCTGAATTCCGCATTCAGCTCCTTGATGCGGGCATCATCGCAGCCCAGCACCGACAGCTCGCAAAGGTCAGCCTCAAGACCAAGCGCCGCGCATACGGCCTCTGTCGCCTTTTCACAAAGCGCCTCAAGCCCGAGCTCCGCCCAGCGGGAATCGTCAATATCAATATCGATCTGCATTCCCGTTCGCTACAATGCGCCCCCCTGTCCGGCAAGAGGCTTCCGCAGTGGCTCACCAAAATGCGTCCTCAGGCCCGCCGCGATCCGTAACCGTCAGGCGGGCCCAAAGCTCAGAGCCGGAACCCCCTCACATGCGCTGGCATCTCGACCCCCGGCAGATTGCGCGGATCGGGTTCGGGGGCCCCCACCACGCTGCGCACCGGAAGGACGCCCGCCCAGATCGGCAGCTCGTAATCGGCATCCTCGTCCTTCGGACCGCCGCTCCGCGTCTTCGCGCTGCCCTCGGCGATCTCCAGCCCCAGCACCATCGTCGCTTTCAGATCCTGCGCATGATCGGGGCGCAGGGTGCCATAACGGCCCGGAAAGAGCGTATCGACAAAGCGCCCCAGTTTCGCGTGCTTCTCGGCAGGGTCTTCCACCTTGAACGCCCGCCCGTATAGCGTGACCGAACGCGAATTGACCGAATGGTGCATCCCCGAGCGCGCCAGCACGAACCCGTCCAGAATGGCGACGCTCAGACACACGTCGGCATCGCGGGAATGGCGCAGCGCACGGCTGGCAGAGGAGCCGTGCCAGTAGACATGATTGCCCTCGCGCCATTGCAGCGTGGGCGTAACAAAGGGTTTTCCATCAATTACATAGCCGACGCTGCACATCGGCTGCGCGTCAAGGATGGCATAAATGGCCTCGCGGTCGAAACAGCCGCGCTCATGGCTGCGGCGAAGGCGGGTGCGCTCGGTGACGGGCAGGGTATCTGACATGGGAAGAGATCCGAAATTGAACTTGCCGCCTCAGGTCTGGCGGCATATTGGTATTTTATAAATGGCCAATTTCGGTAAATCATATCAGTCCAATCTGGACAGCGCCCTGTTTGCACTGCTGCTGGACCCTGCGGCCGCCGAAAGCCTGCAGGCCCAGCTTCTGGACGGGCTACGGCGCAAGATCCTGTCCTCCAACGCCTTTTGCGGCGTCAGGCTTCCGGCAAGCCGCGTTCTGGCGGCCGAATTATCGGTCTCGCGTACGACAGTGCAGATTGTCTATGACCAGTTGATTTCCGAGGGCTATCTGGTCACCAGACAGGGGGCAGGCACATTTGTCGCGCAGGAACTGCCGCATCTGTCACGGGTGGCCAGCGTGCCGCGTCACCCGCCCGCACCGGTCGCCAGCTGGCGGCCCTTTCAAAGCGCCCTGCCCGATCCGGCCCTGATGCCCCATGCCCAATGGGCGCGTCATCTGGACCGCGCCTGGCGCGCGCCCTCGGCCGATCTGCTGGCCCGCCCCGACCCGCTGGGGTGGTATCCGCTGCGCGCTGCAATCGCCGATCACCTTCTGGCATGGCGTCAGCTTGCCTGCGACCCGCAGCAGGTGGTGATCACCTCGGGGGCGCGCGACGCCTTCGAGATCATCTTCCGCGCGCTTTTGCCGCCCAAAACCACCGTGGCCATCGAAGATCCCTGCTGGCCGAAAATGGCACGCACCCTGATGTCCTGCGGAGCGCGAGCCCATCCGGTCCGCATCGGCCCCGAGGGGCTGGACCCCGCGCAGATCCCCGCCCGCGCCAGAGCCGCGATAGTGACGCCCTCGCGCCATTACCCGACGGGTCGCAGCATGCCCCTGTCCAGCAGGCTGGCGCTTCTGGAATGGGCCGGTCGCTCCGGCGGGGTGGTGATCGAGGATGATTATGACAGCGAATTCCGCTATCGTGGCCAGCCGCTGCCGGCATTGGCGGGGCTCGACCGGCTGGAGAATGTCCTGTATCTGGGCAGTTTCTCGAAACTGCTCAGCGCCGCCCTGCGGATCGGCTATATGGTGGTGCCCCAGCGCATGCTGCCACAGATCGCGGCCTATTTCGACGCGGTCGGAGGGCAGGCCTCGCTGACCCCGCAGCCCGCGCTCGCCAGTTTCATGGAGAGCGGTGAATTCGCGCTGCATCTGCGCCGGATGCGACGGGTTTATGCGCGCCGGCAGGCCTATCTGCTTTCGGCGATGGCACCGGCGCAGGGGTTTGTAGAACTCGCGCCCGATGCGGGCGGAATGCATCTTTGCGCGGGGCTCGGACCAAAGCTGCAAGGGCGGGTCAGCGACCGCGAGATCAGTGCCGAGGCCGCCAAGGCAGGGCTATGCGTGGCCGCCCTCTCCGATCATTGCAGCCTGCCGCACGGACCAGAAGCCCTGCTTCTGGGCTATGCGGGGTTTGACGAGGATACGCTTGGGGACGCGGCCCGCCGCCTCTGCGCGCTTCTGGCCCGCATGGGATGAGCGGATGGCCTTGTGTTCTACCAAAGGCGGAAACCTGCCCGTGACCTGCCAGAGTTTTGCCTTGAACCCGCGGGCATCTTTCGCAATTGTACCACACAACTCTTCTGGCTTTTGTATCCATGACTTTACTCTATGATCCGGGGCTTACCCCGTTTTTGATTGCCGCAGGCCTTGTGGTGGCCCTTCTCCTGCTTGAGGTGGTGATGCTTCTCACCGGCCTGTCGACAACGGGTGACAGCGGCGATCTGGCTTTGGATATGGAGGCAGATGCCGACCTGATCGGACTGAGCGCCCCCGAAATTGCCGCCGAGCTTGATCTGCCTACCGAGGTCGCGGTCCAGATCGAAGGCGCGTTTGACGGCCATTCGCCTGCCGCCCTGGAGGCCACACCCTCTGCGGGCGGTATCATGACCGATATGCTGGGGCTGAACAAACTGCCGCTCACAATCTGGCTGACCCTGTTCTGCGCGCTCTTCGCGGGGCTCGGGCTGGCGGTCCAGACCGGCCTGTGGCAGATCGTCGGGCAGGCCATGCCGCGCCTTCTGGCCGTGCCGGTGATCGCGGTTCCGGCCCTGGCGCTGACGCGGGGGCTGTCATCGGTCATCGCCCGTCTGCTGCCACGCGACGAAACCAGCGCGATCTCGGAGCGCAGTCTGGGGCGGCGGCGCGGTGTCGTCACGGTGGGCGAGGCACGGCGCGGCAGCCCCGCGCAGGTGCGGGTGACCGACAGTTTCGGCAACACCCATTATGCCATGCTGGAACCGCTATCGGAAAGCGATGTCATCGCGCAAGGCACCGAGGTGCTGGTTCTGAAACTTCCGGGCGGCGATCTGCGTCTGGTACCTATTGCGTAAAATTCCGGCAGAGCTTTCTGCCGTCAAAGTTTGTAAGAGACGGGAAATGTTTAAATGACTCTCATTCTAGGTGTAGCGATCCCTGTGCTACTGATCGTGGTGGCCTTTCTGGTGATCGCGATGATTTTCTCACGGATGTATAATCGTTCGACCCGCGAGGTCAGCCTTGTGAAAACCGGCACAGGCGGGCGCAAGGTCATCATCGACGGCGGCACGCTGGTCATTCCGGTGCTGCATGAAGTGACGCGGATCAATATGCGCACCACCCGTCTGGAAGTGCGTCGTGACGGCAATTCCGCGCTGATCACCAAAGACCGGATGCGGGTCGATGTGGGCGTGGAATTCTACGTCACCGTTCAGGCCACCGAAGAGGGCATCGCGCGCGCGGCCCAGACGCTGGGCGACCGCACCTTTGACGAACGCGCCCTGCGCGAGATGGTGGAAGGCAAGCTGGTTGATGGTCTGCGCGCTGTGGCCGCCAAGATGGATCTGGACGATCTGCACGAGAACCGCGCCAACTTCGTGCAGCAGGTGCAGCAGACCGTTACCGAGGATCTGCGCAAGAACGGCCTTGAACTGGAGTCCGTCTCACTGACCGCGCTGGACCAGACCCCGCTGAGCGGGCTGGACGAGAATAACGTCTTCAACGCCGAAGGGATGAAGAACCAGGCCGAGCGCATCGCCCAAAGCCGCAAGCAGCGCGCCGCCATCGAGGCGGATGCCGAGGTCGCCGTGGCCCGCTCGCGTCAGGAGGCCGAGGTCAAACGCTATGAGGTCGAGCGCGAGCAGGAAGAGGCCCGTGTTGCCCAGCGTGTGAAGATGGAAGAGCTGGCCGCCCGTGAAGAAGCCGAGAAAGCCCGCCAGCACGAAGAGGCCGAGATGGCCGCGCAACAGGCCCGTATCGCCCGTGAAAAAGCCATCGAAGTGGCCGAGCAGGACCGCCAGATTGCCGTCTCCGAGAAATCCGAGGCCGAAAGCCAGGCCCGCGCCCGTGCCGATCTGGCCAAAGCCGAGGCCATCAAGGCGACCGAGGCGATCGAGACCGAGCGCCGCGTGGCCGAGGGTGAGCGTCAGAAGCGCCTGACCATTCTTGCCGCGCAGGAAGAGGCCGAGCGTCAGGCAACCTCGATCCGTGTGGCCGCCAAGGCCGAGCGCGAGGCCGCCGATGACCGCGCCGCCGCCATGCGCGAACTGGCGCAGGCCGAGGCCGACCAGATCACCATCCGCGCCGAAGCCGCCAAGAAAGAGGCTCTGGCCGAGGCCGAGGGGATGCGCGCGCGCAAGCTGGCCGAGGCCGAAGGCACCCGCGCATTGGCCGAGGCCGAGAACGGTCTGTCGGAGGCCATTGTCGAATACCGTCTAGCGCAGGCGCGTCTGGAGGCGATGCCGAAGATCGTGGCCGAGATGGTCAAACCCGCAGAGAAGATCGGCGGCATCACCATCCATAAGGTCGATGGTCTGGGTAATGCGTCCACGGCGGCCGAAGGGGCCAAGGCCTCGGGCGGTGACGGGCTGGTCAATCAGGCCTTTGACGAGATGCGCAAGATGGCTTTCCAGCTTCCGGCGCTGGACAGCATCGGCAAGCAGGTCGGGCTGAATATGGAAAAGGGCATGAGCGGGCTGTTCGACGAGGTGATGCCCAAACCTTCTGCCCCGCCCGAGGCCAGCGCGGCAGCCCCTGCCGCACAACCGGCGCAAGACGTCTGAGATCTCTCCGCGCGAGCCCCCCTGACGGGCTCGCGTTTTTCGTATGGCCCCCGTCCGGACGGAAGCCGCGCTCGACAGGCCAGTTCGGGACGCGCCTTATCCCCTGCGGCATTTTGCACCCTCCGTCACAGTCTCCGGCAGGTAAAAACCGTTTTGCTCGGCCCCACCTGCCCGCTATAGATGCCCCCATGATGCAGTCCGGCCGATCTTCTCCGCCCCGCGCCCCAGGAGGCCGCTCCGCATGTTCTGCGGGGGCGGGCGTCTGGCTGCTGCGTCTGTGCCTGCTCTGCGCGCTGTTTCTCTCGGGGATCGTACCGCAGGGCATGATGCGCAACCCCGATGCGGAAGGCACGACGCTTGTGCTGTGCACCGGCGAAGGCCCCAAAGAACTGGTGATGCTGCCTGACGGCTCGGTCAAAGACCCCGATGCCCCCGCGCCGCAACGCCATAAGGTCTCGACCTGCCTTGCCGTGTCGCTGTCTCTGGCTGCGGTGCAGGCCGTGCCGGAATTGATGTTCAGCACCGCCGAATTCAGCCGTTATCGTCCCGACCCTGCCCCCGCGCCGCCTGTGATCCTGCGCCTATATGCGCCGGTCCAGCCGCGTGCACCACCGCGCGCCGCCTGATCGCGGAAGGCCGTGCTGCGCGGCATTCCGCTGTCTTCTGGCACCGCCGTTTCGGGTCTGCGGCCCTGCGGCAGGTTTTGGCATGCGGATCTGCGGGTCTGCGCAACAGGTTTGGAACTCAATATGAAAACGACTTTCTTTGCGGCGGTTGCCGCACTTGCCCTCTGCCCGCTGGTGGCACAGGCCGACATCACCGTGACCGATCTCGACGGGCGTGAAATCCATTTGGAACATGTGCCCGAACGTGTCGCATTGGGGTTTTACTACGAGGATTATCTGGCGGTTGCCGGTGCGGGCGCAGCCGATAAGATCGTCGCTCTGTCGCGCGCGCCCTGGGCCGATTGGCGCCCGAACCAATGGGCGGCCTATACCGCAAGGTTTCCGGCCCTTGAACAAGTGCCGGATTTCGGCAATGCCGATGATAACACCCTGTCGGCCGAGGCGCTGATTGCCACCCGCCCCGATGTGGCGATCCTGTCAAGCTGGCAGACCGCCGCCTTGGGGCAGGCCGGAGTGGCACAGATCGAAGCGGCAGGCATTCCGGTGGTGGCGCTGGATTACAACGCCCAGACATTAGAGCGCCATGTCCTTTCGACCCGTGTTCTCGGGGCTGTCATGGGCCAGCCCGAACGTGCCGAGAGGCTTGTGCATCTTTACGAGACGAAAACCCGCGACACGCTGGCGCGCATTGCCACAGCAGGCCCGTCGCATAAGAAGATCTATGTGGAACTGGCCCAGAAAGGCCCGGAAACCATTGGCAATTCCTATGGCTCCGGCATGTGGGCGGGGGTGATCGATCTGGTGGGCGGCCAGAATATCGCCAAAGGGCAGATCGAGAATTGGGGGCCGCTTTCGCCCGAATATGTCCTTGCCCAGCAACCGGATGTGATCTTGCTGGCAGGGTCGGAATGGCGCAATGCGCCGCAGGCGGTCAGCTTGGGTTTCGGCGCACAGGAGGCCTTGGCCCAGACCCGTCTGGCGGCCTATCTCACCCGCCCCGGCTGGTCCGACCTGCCCGCAGTGCGCCAGCATGAGGTGTATAGCATCTATCACGGCGGCAACCGCACCCTGTCGGATTTCGTCTATGCGCGGGCCATTGCCAAAGCCCTCTATCCGAAACTGTTTGCCGATATCGACCCTGCCGAGGAGCTGCGCGCCTATTATCATGACTGGATGCCGATCGAGGCGCAGGGCACCTTCATCACGAAGATGCCATGACCAGCGCGGCAACAACTGTCTGGCGGGCATGGGAAATCCGTGCCCGCAAGCGCCGCCTCGCATTGGGGCTTGCCTGTGTTGTGCTGGGGCTTCTGGTGCTGGCGGATCTGGGCACCGGCCCGTCGGGTATGGGGCCTGCCAAATTGTGGCAGACCCTGCTGGACGGGCCGGACGGGGCCGACAGGGCGTCGGCGGTGATCCTGTTCCAGATCCGGCTGCCGCAAACCGTGCTGGCGCTGATCGTGGGTGCGGCCTTGGGGATTTCGGGGCTGATGATGCAGACCATCCTCGCCAATCCGCTGGCCTCGCCCTTCACGCTAGGGTTCTCGGCAGCCTCGGGATTCGGCGCGGCGCTGGCCATCCTGTTCGGCACCCGCCTTGCCCTGCCGGTGCCGCCTTGGCTGCTGACACCGGCCTGCGCCTTTCTGGCGACACTCGGCGCTACGGCAATGATCTGGGCCGTCGCGCGGCTCAAGGGGTCCAAACCGGAGCTCCTAGTGCTGGCGGGGATTGCGGTGCTGTTCTTCTTCCAGTCGATGCTGTCTCTTGTGCAGTTCATGGCCTCGCCGGAGGTCTTGCAGCAAATCGTGTTCTGGCTGTTCGGGTCGTTGCTGAAGGCGAATTGGACGGCGGTGAAAGTCTCGGGCTGTATCGTGCTGCTATGCCTGCCCTTTATCGCCAGAGACACATGGGCGCTGACCACGCTGCGCATGGGTGAGGCCAATGCCGAAAGTCTGGGGCTGGACACCGATGCCTTGCGGCGACGGGTCTTCCTGCTGACCGCAGCACTCACCGCCGCCGCCGTGGCATTTACCGGCACCATCGGCTTTGTCGGCCTGATCGCGCCGCATGTGGCGCGGGCAATGGTGGGCGAGGATCACCGCTTCGGGCTGCCATTGGCCGCCGTGATCGGCGCACTGATCCTGTGTTCGGCATCGGTGGCCGCCAAGCTTCTGTCCAGCGGTGCCGCCATTCCGGTGGGCATCGTCACCGCCATTGCCGGCATTCCGATGCTGGCCGTGGTGATCCTGCGTCACGGAGATCGCGGATGCTGAATGCAAGCCTCGAGCAACAAACCCGCGGGCGACGCACCATTCTGGCCCCGATGCGTTTCAGCCTGCCCTGCGGTCGCCTGACCGCCGTTCTCGGCCCGAATGGCGCGGGCAAATCCACGTTGCTACAGGCGCTTTCGCGGGGCAAGGCCGCGGGGGCGCAGATCCTTGACGGGCGCAGGCAGCTTGGCCCGCGCGACATCTGCTACCTGCCGCAGGCCTTTGCGGTCGTCTCCGAACTCAGCGTGCTGGACTGCGTCATTCTGGGACAGCGCGAACGGCTGGGGCTGCGGGTGCCGCAACAGGCGGTCACACAGGCCCGCAGCCTTCTTGATCGTCTGGGGCTGGGGGATCTGGCAACGCGGGCGATGTCGGCACTCTCGGGCGGGCAGCAACAGCGGGTCCTGCTGGCGCAGCGGCTGTTTCGGGGCGGACGGGTGATGGCGCTTGACGAGCCGACATCGGCGCTTGATCTGCACCACCAGCTGGCGGTTCTGGGCTATCTGCGCGATTTCGCCGAACGCACCGGCACTGCCGTGGTGCTGTCGCTACACGATCTGAACCTTGCCGCGCGGTTTTGCACCCATGCCCTTCTTCTGGCCGAAGGGCGTCTGATCTGCGAGGAGACGCCGGAACGGGCGCTGAACGCGCCCGCGATCCGCCGGTTCTGGAAAGTCGCACCGGAATGGCTGCGCGACAGCGAGAACAATGCGGTGTTCGTGCCGCATATGCTGACGCATCGTTGAGCGCCCGAAAGACAGTCCCCGCCGCAACCGGATGACGGCTGCGGCGGGGAGATCCTGTCAGATATCGAAATTGCTGGGCAAAATCACGACATCGCGGATGGTGACCGTGCGCGGACGGCTCAACATGAACAGGATCGCCTCGGCGATATCCGACGGCTCGATCAGCGCGCCGTTTTCCTTGGCCTTGCGCAGGTTTTCCTCGGGCCAGTCGGCCAGCAGGGCCGAAACCACCGGACCGGGCGAGACCGAACCCACACGGATGCCATGTTTGTTCAGCTGGCGTCGCATGGTCTGGACAAAGCTGGTCATCGCCCATTTCGAGGCCGAATAGACCGGCTCCCACGGCACAGCCGTATGCCCTGCCACCGACGATGTGACGATGATATCGCCACAGCCCTGCGCGATCATCTGCGGGATCACGTTATGAACGTTCTTCATGACCGCGTTCACATTCAGATTGAGCATGCGGTCAATCGCAGCGGGGTCCGTGACCTCGACCAGATCGCCGCCGATATAGCTGCCCGCATTGCAGTGCAGAATATCGATCCGCCCCGCCAGTTCCATCACGCCCGACAGAAGCGAGGCACAGCTTTCGGGGTCCAGCAGGTCGATGACCAGCGGCAGGGCTTTCTCGCCCAGCTTTTCGGTCACGGCCTTCAATGCGGCACCATCACGGTCCACAAAGACCACCGTAGCGCCTGCCTCCAGCATCATCTGCGCACTGGCAAGACCGATCCCCGAGGCCGCACCCGTCACTGCGGCGACCTTGCCGCTTAGTTCATTGCTCATCTTCATCTCCTCCACGTTTTTCCCTTTCCGCCCCGATCGGGACGCGGATCAAGCGGTGTTGGCACAAGCCCCGTGCCTGTGCAAATGACAAAGCCCCGCG
The DNA here is from genome assembly GCF_045291555.1 of Thioclava sp. GXIMD4215. Taxonomy (NCBI): domain Bacteria; kingdom Pseudomonadati; phylum Pseudomonadota; class Alphaproteobacteria; order Rhodobacterales; family Paracoccaceae; genus Thioclava; species Thioclava sp. GXIMD4215. The sequence continues at coordinate 349,650 of NZ_CP149517.1, forward strand.
CGGCGCCCGTTTGCGCGCCGTGCAGCGGGCAGGCCTCAGACGGCACAGGCCGTATGATAGCTGCGGATCACCTCTTCGACCCGCCAGAGAAGCAGGGCCTCGGGGTCGAGCGGCCTGTCGGCAAAAGCTGTCGCGGCAGGCAGGTGCTGCCACATCAACGGCAACGGCACAACCTGCCCCTGCAGCGCCTCGAGAAGGGCGGCAACAGCGGCCTGTGCCTGCGGCTCGGCCCAGTAATAGCGGATACGATCCGACAGCGAATAATGCCGCAAGACACCCTGCTCGGCCGCATTGCCGCCGTAATGACGCGCCCAGTTAGCGGGTTTTTCCAGCATCAGCGCCTCAAGCGCCACTTTCAGAGGCCGCGCGCCATAGTCAGGCAGCAGATCCGAGGCGATCAGATCCAGCGCATATAGCGCCTCGCGCAGCGCAAAGGTCAGCTCCGGCCCGACTTTCAGGATGGCAAAGCCGTCCTGCACCAGTTGTGCCAAGGGCGCGGTCCCCTGATAATCGGTCGAATGGGCCTCGAAAACCAGCCCGTCCAGCGCTGGCAGGACATCGATCAGCGGCCTCGCCGGTGCGGGGTCATAGGCGATGACGTTATGATTGCCAAATTCCACCCCCGGCTGCACCACAATCGCGATCACGCGCGACAGGGCCGCGTCCAGACCACGGGCGGCGAAGATTTCGCGGTGGACGGCCAAGGTCGTCTTGGCCCCGTCGGGCGCGGTGGGGGTGATGGCCTCCAGCGCGTGATCGGCACCACCGGGAGGCGGAACCTCCGTGCCGATCACATAAAGGGGCATCGGCCCCGCCGCACCCGACGCGGTTCTTTCGGCCACAGCCGCCAGACGCGCGGCCCGATCCGCCGTCTGATGGTCATCCAGCGCGACGGGTTCGCCGCGACAGCCCATAGAGGCGTCCAGATGGATCTTGCGGAAGCCCGCCTCCACATAGGCCGCCACCATCTTCTCGGCTTCGGCCATCGCGGTTTCCGCGTCTTGGTCGCGCCACGGATTGGGGCCAAGATGGTCCCCCCCCAACAGGATCAGATCCTCGGGGCAGTTTTCCTCGGCGGCGATCCGGTAGACCATTTCGGCGAAATCCGCCGGTGTCATACCGGTATAGCCGCCAAGATGATTGACCTGATTGCAGGTCGCCTCGATGAGAACCGTCGCCCGTGTCCGCGCGCCATGACGCAGGGCCGCGCGCAGAACAACAGGATGGGCCGAACAGATCGAGCTTATTCCGACCGGATGTCCCGCCGCCCGCGACGGGGCCAGATCTTGCAACATGACATTCATGATGCTCTCCTTTGGGTGGTTGCGATAAAGGCATCCAGCTCCTCGCGGGTGCCTGCGCCCTCCATCGGGCCGCGCAGAGTGGCATTGCGCGCACCTGCGGCACAGCCATAGTCAAGCGCACTCTCCACAGGCTGGCCGAGCCTGCGGCAGGTCAGATAGGCCCCACCGAAACAGTCGCCCGCCCCTGTGGGATCGACCGCATCGACCACGAAAGACGGCGCATCGATGCGGCGGCCATCGGGCAGGAAGCAGCTTGCCCCTGCCTCGCCGCGTTTGAGCACGATCTCCTTGATGCCCCGCGCGAACAGGGCGGCAAGAGCGGCCTCCTCTCCGGCCACGCCCGCCGCATCTTCCAGCTCCTCGCCCGAGGGCAGAAGCAGGTCGGCCTGCCCCACCAGCCACAGGAAGCGTTCGCGCGTTTCGACGTCCTGTGTCAGCTCTTTGCGCAGGTTCGGGTCGAGCGACAGGGTGCCACCGCGCGCCTTGACCTGCGCCAGCACCTGCCGGATCACCTCCCACGCGCCAGAAATCGACAAGGCCGACCCCATGACATGCAGATGTCCCGCCCGCGCGGCCAGCGCCGCAACCGCAGGCGTCCAGCCGAAACGCGCCGCAGCCGAGCGTTCGATATTGAAAACGAAATCACGCGATCCATCCTCGCGATACCGCACGAAGGCACTGCCCGTGGGATAATCGGGATCGATCGCGATCCCCGAGACATCGACGCCATCGCGGACCAGCCGGTCGATATTGACCTGACCGAAATCATCGCGACCGACCGCGCCGATCATTGCGGCCTGCCCGCCGATACGCCCGCACTGGTCGATGAAAATCGCCGGTGCGCCACTGGGAAACGGGCCGATCAGCGGCAGGGCGTTACGAAACCCCTCCCCCGGCATGGTCGCCACGATTTCCACCAATATCTCGCCGATACAAAGGGTCGGCCCCAAAGCATCGGGCGCAAGATGAGAATTGTTCATCGCATAGCTCCTCCTGTGCGAAGAACGGGCAAGGCCCGAAGCCCCTGCCCTGTTCCGACGGTCCCGACGGCCTTACGCCGTGATATTGACCTCGCGCTTGCGCTGCGCCTCGGCCCAACGTTGCTCGATGAACTGCTTGGCATGCGCGGCCAGCGGGTTGTTATCGGTCCACGTATCGCGCCAGATCCCGCAGGTGCGCGACAGGCTCTCGTCGACGATTGCGCTGGAGAAGCTTTCGAACACGATATCGCGGTCGTAGTTGATATCGACAAGGGCGCTGAAGATCGACGCGAAGTCGATCGTGCCGGTGCCGAGGAAACCGCGATAATTCTCGTTGAAATGGTAATAGGTGCATTTGTCACCCGCCATGCGAATCGCGGCAGCGGGGTCGGCTTCCTCGATATTGGCGTGGAAGGAATCCAGATGCAGGAACACGTCATCGCGGCCCGTATCCTTGATGAACTGCAGACCCTGTGCCGTGGTATTGAGAAGGTTCGATTCAAAGCGGTTGACCACTTCAAGCGCGATCTCGACACCGCAATCCTTGGCGATCTCGGCAGTGGCCGCGATGGACTCGGCGCTATGCATCCAGCCGGTGCGGGTCGGCATGCTGTCATATTTGCCATGCATCGAGTAAAGGATACCGCCCAGACGGATGCCACCGATATCGCGCACCGCCTTGACCGCATCGGACAGAAGCTGACGGCCTTTGGCCACAACCGCCTTGTCGTCACTGGAGACATCTGCCGCCGCAGGCAGGCCCATCGTCACCACGATATCGACATCCAGCGCCTTCGCCTTCCGGGCCAACCGGTCCAGATCGAAGAGTTCGGGGCGCAGATAGGCGAATTCGATCATGCGGTAGCCATGCTCGGCTGTCTTATCAAGCGCCATTTCCAGCCCTTCCTGGGTCTGGCCGTTGGTCCATACGAAAGAGTGGATACCAAGTCGTCTCATGTTCAGTGCCTCCCTGAATCACATGTCAGAACAGGTTGTGCCTCTTTTTGTTTCTTCTAGCAACAAATAAGAAAGAGGATCGGAAAATTTTTGCCATAAATCTGGCAGATGCGCTTTCTATAGATCAGGCAGCACGACGCATATGCCGGTTTTGTTGCAAACGGCACATGCATGTTTTCCGCAAGGCGATACGTTTACCGGATCGCTTTACCGTTTTCGTCGAAGCGGTGGATGTTATGCTCTTGGGGAGTGAGCCAGACGGTGTCGCCGGCATGGACATCGACCTCGCCCGAGACGCGGACGTTGAACTGGCCGATGCCTTCGACCTGCACATGGGCATAGGTGTCCGAGCCAAGGTGCTCGGAGACGCCAACCAGACCCTCGATCGCGCCGTCGACCGGCGTGGTCGAGAGGTCGATATGCTCGGGGCGGATGCCGATGGCATGGGCCCCGCGGGCCGCGGCGCGCTCGCCTTCGATGAAGTTCATCTTGGGGCTGCCGATGAAGCCCGCGACAAAGCGGTTATCGGGGTTGCGGTAGAGATCGAGCGGGCTGCCCACCTGCTCGATGCGGCCTGCGCGCAGCACCACGATCTTGTCGGCCATCGTCATCGCCTCGACCTGATCATGGGTCACATAGATCATCGTGGTCTTGAGCTTCTGGTGCAGCTCCGAGATCTCGAGGCGCATGTTCACCCGCAACGCCGCGTCAAGGTTCGAGAGCGGTTCGTCAAACAGGAAGGCGGCCGGTTCGCGCACGATAGCCCGCCCGATGGCCACCCGCTGGCGCTGGCCGCCCGAAAGCTGGCCGGGCTTGCGGTGCAGGTAATCGGTGAGGTTGAGCGCCTCGGCCGCCGAGGCGATGCGGCGCTCCTGCTCGTCGGTGGGCACACCGGCCATCTTCATCGGGAAGGCGATGTTTTTCTTGACCGACATATGCGGGTAAAGCGCGTAGCTCTGGAACACCATCGCGAGGCCGCGCTTGGCGGGGGGGGCCTCGGTGGCATCCGTGCCGTCGATCATGATCTGCCCGCCCGAAAGATCCTCGAGCCCCGCGATCAGACGCAGCAGGGTGGATTTGCCGCAGCCCGACGGGCCCACGAAGACCACGAATTCGCCGTCCTTGATATCCAGATCCAGCGGCGGAATGACTTCGACTTCGCCAAAGGTCTTGCGCACGCCCTTCAGAGTGATTTGTCCCATGACTTATGTCCTTATTTCACCGCGCCGAAGGTCAGGCCGCGGACAAGTTGTTTCTGGCTGAACCAGCCCATGATCAGGATCGGCGCGATGGCCATGATCGAGGCGGCAGAGAGTTTTGCGTAGAAAAGCCCCTCGGGCGAGGAATAGGAGGCGATGAACTGCGTCAACGGCGCGGCTTTGGAAGCCGTGAGGTTGAGCGTCCAGAACGCCTCGTTCCAGGCGAGGATGATGTTGAGCAGCACCGTCGAGGCCATGCCCGGGACCGCCATCGGCGTCAGCACGTAAAGCACCTCTTCCTTCAGCCCCGCGCCATCCATGCGCGCCGCCTCCAGGATCTCGCCGGGGATCTCCTTGAAATAGGTGAACAGCATCCAGACGATGATCGGCAGGTTGATCAGCGTCAGCACGACGACCAGACCGATGCGGCTGTCCAGCAGCCCCAGATCGCGGAAGATCAGGTAGATCGGCACCAGAACCCCCACCGGCGGCAGCATCTTGGTGGACAGCATCCACATCAGGATATCCTTGGTCCGACGGCCCGGCACAAAGGCCATCGCCCAGGCGGCGGGCACCGCGATGATCAGCGCCAGCAGGGTCGAACCGACCGAGATGATGACCGAATTCATGAAGAATAGCGGGTAGTTCGAGCGTTCGAGCACGGTATGGTAGCTTTCCAGCGTCCAGCCCGAGAAGAGCACCTTGAGCGGCGAGGCGATCGCATTCCCTTCCGTCTTGAACGACAGGATGAAGATCCACAGGATCGGGAAGAAGATCGCAATGCCCACAGCCCAGGCAAGCACGGTGGTCAGCGCCTTGCGGCGGGGAGTGACGATACGGGACATCTCAGGCCTCCAGATTCTTGCCGATCATCCGCATCAGGAAGATCGCAACGATATTGGCCAGAATGATCGCGATGACACCGCCCGCCGAGCCGCCGCCGACATCGAATTGCAGCAGCGACTGCACATAGATCATATAGGTCAGGTTGGTCGAGGCCACGCCCGGACCGCCATTGGTGGTCACCAGGATCTCGGCAAAGATCGACAGCAGGAAGATGGTTTGGATCAGGATCACCACGGTGATCGCCCGCGACAGGTGCGGCAGCATGATGTAGAAAAACCGCGCCAGTTTCGAGGCCCCGTCCATCTCGGCCGCTTCCAGCTGTTCCTGATCAAGCGATTGCAGGGCCGTCAGCAGGATCAGCGTCGCAAAGGGCAGCCATTGCCACGAGACGATCCCGATGATCGAGGCCAGCGGCGCCTGGGCCAGAAAATCATAGGCCGGAAGCCCGAAGAGATGCGCGATATGCGCAAACAGCCCGTTGACCGGATTGAGGAACATGTTCTTCCACACCAGCGCCGAGACGGTGGGCATCACGAAGAACGGCGCGATCACCAGAATGCGCACGATCCCCTGCCCGAAGAAGGGCTGGTCCAGCAGCAGCGCCAGAAGAATGCCCCCCACGATGGTGATCGCCAGAACCCCCACCACCAGTAACACGGTGTTAAGCAGCGCCGTGATAAAGGCAGGATCCGTGACAAAGAACTCGTAATTGAGGAAGCCTGTCCATTCTTCCATGCCGGGCATGAGAAGGTTGTATCGCAGGAAGGAGAAGTAGAGCGTCATCGCCAGAGGGACGATCATCCAGCCGAGAAGAAGAATAACGGCAGGAGAAATCATCAACCTCGCAGCGGCGCGGGAATGCTTCGTGGCCATCTTAGCGCATCCTTCCTGCAAGGATGCGCCAGTGCCGCGCGGGATAGAAGCAAGATCTTATATCGCGCCGGTCGCGACACCCGAAATGCCGATGGCAAGGGGCGTAGGCTGTCATGGCGGCAGTCCTCCTCAGGCTTATCTGTCTGGAAGAGGGGCCGACGATTTCTGCATGCCGCGCCGACCGACAAGATGCCACGCATCTGTCGCTCCGACCTTCCCCCCTCGCGAATTCCTCCATTCGCGGGACGTAGCATGACCATATTTGCATCTTTTAGCAACAAATATTTTTTCTGCTAAAAAACGTTCCGTTTCAACTGTCTAGCAAAATGGCCGGGCGCTCTTCGGCATTTGTGAAGATCGCCTTATGCATCATACAGGCCGCCCCGAATGCAGATCCGGCCATCGCCTTGTCATTCAGATGAATCGCCGGAACCGGAAAGTCCTCGCCCTGCAGATCGCGAATATGGGCCAGCACGCGCGCCGCAATCAGCGGATAGAGCAAGGCCAGCGATCCCCCCAGCACCACCTGATTGGGATCGATCAACCGGCTGGCCTGCACGATCGCCCAAGCCAGACCGCGCGCCCAGTCCTCTGCGATCTCCACCGCGCGGGGCACCCTGTCGCGCACCTCCTGCTCCAATGTCGCAAGATCCGCCTCTGCCAGCCCCGAAACCTCTCGGAAGCGGCGCAGAACCGCAGCGCGCCCGATCGTTTGCTCCAGATTCAACGCACTGTCAGGCATATGCAAATGGCCGATCTCGCCCGCCAGCCCATGCCCGCCCCGCAGCAACTCTCCCTCGACCAGAAGGCCGCCGCCAATCCCCGCTTCGAGGAGCAGAAACAAGGTGACACCGCTGGCCGCATCGGGGGTAGAATAGGACGTGCCGATGGCAAATGCATTGGCGTCATTTTCGACGGCCACCGGAATTGTCTTTGGAAAACATTCCGGAAGGCTGGACAGCGCCAATTCCCGCAGGTCGACATTTTCCCATTTCAGCAGGGCCGCCGAGCGAACCTTGCGGCTGTCGCCTTCGGTGGTCAGCTGGGCCGGAACCGAGATCCCCACCCCCGCACAGCGCTCCATCAGAGCCGGATCGAAATCTTCAAGTAATTGCGCGATCGACTGGCGCACCGCATCTGCCGGACCAACCCTGTCCCCCTCGAACGGCTCTGTCCGGCAGTGGCGCAGCGCGCCGGTGAAATCGACCTGCACCGTTGTGATATGCTCGACACCAATCTCGACCCCCAGAACCCAAAGCGCCTCGGGGATCAGCTCCAGCAAGATCCCCGGACGCCCGGCCTGCGCGCGCGGCTCTGCCGTGGCGGTGGCGCGGACCTCGCGGACAAGCCCCCGCGCGATCATGTCACCAATGATCTTGCCCGAAGAGGACCGGTTCAGGCCCATGAGCCGTGCCAGATCCGCGCGACTCATCGAGCGGTGCTCGTGCAAGGCCTGCAAGGCCCCCAGAATATTGGTCTGACGGATTCGCTTCGGAGAGCTGGATATTTGTTGCATCATCAGTTCCCCTTTAAAGAGATATGCATAATTTGAGTTATGAATAGCATTCACTCACCGCTCATAGCGACAAAAGTCAAGAATTTCAGTCATATTTTTAAATCACACCAGACGTCATTTTTTATTTGCGTCAAAAAGCAACAAACAATAGCGTAAAGAGGCGAACAACGACCCGACAGTCTGATCCGGAGGAGCCTTGGGCCGCATATAGCCTGCTATATGCCAGCCCGAAGCGGATCACCTGTCACGATATATCAGGGAGGATATTACCAATGACCCTTCGCATGCCCCATCTCGGGCTTGTTACAACCGCGCTCGTCCTTCTGGGGGCCGGCATGGCCTCTGCCGAAGAAACGATCACCATTGCCACCGTCAATAACGCCGATGTCACGCGTATGCAGCGGCTGACCGGCGTCTTCAACAAAGAACACCCCGATATCCACATCAACTGGGTGGTCCTCGAGGAAAACCTCCTGCGCCAGCGCGTCACACAGGATATCGCCACCAATGGCGGCCAGTTCGATGTGGTGACCATCGGCAATTACGAGGTGCCGATCTGGGCCAAGCAGGGATGGCTGAAGCCGCTGGACAACCTTCCGGCAAGCTATGATGTCGATGACCTGATCCCGTCGGTTGCGGCCAGCGCCTCCTACGAGGACAAGCTCTACGGGCTGCCCTTCTATGCGGAATCCTCGATCACGATGTATCGCACCGATCTGGCGAAGAAAGCGGGCGTCACCATCCCCGAAAAGCCGACATGGGCCGAAATCACTGCGGCGGCAAAGGCAATGAACGATCCGTCGGCAGGGGTCTACGGCATCTGTCTGCGCGGCAAACCGGGCTGGGGGATCAACACGTCCTTCCTGACCTCCATGACCAATTCCTATGGCGGACGCTGGTTCGATATGGACTGGAAACCGCAATTCGACAGCCCCGAATGGAAAGAGGCTTTGGATAAATATCTGGAGCTGATGAAAAACTACGGCCCGCCCGGCGCCGTGGGCAATGAATTCAACGACAATCTCGCGCTGTTCGAAACCGGCAAATGCGCCATCTGGATCGATGCCAGCGTCGGTGCTTCGGTGATCACCGATCCGAAAGAGGCGAAATTCGCGAAGGATGTCGGTTTTGCGCGCTTCCCGCATAAAGACGGCGTGGACAATTACGGCAGCTGGCTCTGGGCATGGACCTTGTCGGTTCCGGCAAGCTCCAAACACGCACAGGCCGCCGAAACCTTTATCAGCTGGGTCACGTCGAAGGACTACACCGATCTGGTGGCCCGCGAGGATGGCTGGGGCCATGCTCCGCCCGGCACCCGCCAGTCGCTTTATGCCAATCCCGAATACCGCAAATCCGCACCTTTCGCGGATGTGACGCTGGACTCGATCAAAGCGGTCGATGTCAAACATCCCTCGGTGCAGGACGTGCCCTATCTTGGCACGCAATGGGTCGGTATCCCCGAGTTCCAGGGCATCGGCACGGCGGTTGGGCAGGTCTTCTCTTCGGCGCTGTCCGGCCAGATCACGGCAGAACAGGCGCTGTCGCAGGCCCAGACCCTGACCGAACGCGAGATGAAACGCGCAGGCTACTAAACCCCTCTAGATCGAAGGCCCCCGCCAGCCGGTGCGGGGGCCTTTGTTCCCACACAGCCCGTCACACGGGTTTTTGCGCCGAACGGGCCGCCAGCCCCGCCAGCAGGATCTCCAGCCGGTCAAGGATCTCTTCGGCCTGCATGTGGCGATCCACGGGGACCGTGGGGCGGCGTTTGGGCAACAACACCCCGAACACCAGATCCAGCATCATCCCTGCCACCCGCTCGGGCTGCGCCTGCGCCACCCGTCCGGTCTGCATCTCGTCTTTCAGCCAGACCACAAGCGTTTCGCGAAACTGCAGGATCCGGCCGTCGTAAAGCAGCGCGTTCAGCGTGGGCAGCATCAAACTTTCGCGATGGATCAATGCCATAAGGGTATCTCTTTCGTCAGCATGGCGCGCGTCAAGATCCAGCCGGAACACCCGCCGCAGCAGGTCGCGCAATGGCAGGGTCTCTCCGTCAGGGCGGGGCAGACCAAGGATCAGATGGCGGCGGGACTCGATCGTGGCGGCAAAAAGCGCCTGTTTATCCGAGAATTGCTTGTAAAGATCGCGCTTCGACATGCCCGCCTGCCGCGCGATATCGGACATGGTGGCACGGGCAAACCCCTTATCGATAAACGCTGACATGGCCGCCGCAAGGATCTGCTCCTGTCGGGCCTCGTCCGAACGTTTTTTGGGACGCCCGCGCGAGGCTGTTTTGGCCTTCGCCCCATCCTCGCCGCCCATTGACATCGTTTCTATGTCCCTCATTTAAGGAACCGATCAGGTTCCGGTTTATTCAGGTGGTAGCCGGTCGGCCTGACACGGTTTGGAAAGGACCCAGCATGACGACACGTCGTAACTTTCTTATCGGCCTTGGTGCAAGCGGCCTTGTCACCAGCCTTTCGCTTCCGGCTCTGGCCGGCACTCCCGCCCCGCTTAAAGCCATTGCGATCACGAAAGTCTATGGTGACGGTCTGCGATTTGTCGCCATCGCGCTGGAATATCCGCAAAGCCTCAGCGCCGATATGATCAAGGCATCGGACTTCTCCGTCGAGGGGCGCAATATTACCGATGTGTTTCCCGCCACGGCCGCAGATCCGGACAGCCGCAGCCAGAGCGGCAAGTTCCTCATCATCGCGCTGTCCCCCGATGATGCGGCCGCCCGCCTGAAACAGGAAGACCAACCCCAAGCCATGCCTGCGGCGGCCTCCCAGACCGACGGGGCAGCCGCCGCGGGCAAGAAGCCGCACTGGTCGGCGGGCGACCCCAATGACAGCGGCGTCACATGGGCCACTCCGCAGGCCACCATTGCCACGCCCGAAGGGGATGTCACGACCTCTGGTGTCGTCAATCTGGTTCTGGATGCGTTCGAACAACGGGTCTGGAACGACCCCGAGACAGGCGATAGCCTGCCCTATAACCTGTTCATCCCCAAAGACTATGACCCCGCCAAGACCTATCCTCTGGTCAACTTCGTGCCCGATGCAGGGGCCACCAGCACCGATCCGCTGATGACGCTGAAACAGGGGCTGGGGGCCATCAGCTGGGCCTCGCCGGAAGATCAGGCGGCACGGCCTGCCTTTGTGCTGGCCCCGCAATATGCGGAAATCATCGCGGATGATGACAACCGGACGTCGTCCATGCTGGAGACCACGCTCAATCTGATCAAGGCTTTGGGCGAGGAATTCCCGATCGACCCTGCGCGGCGCTACACAACGGGGCAGTCCGGCGGTGGCATGCTGTCCATGGCGATGAATATCAAATATCCCGATTTCTTCGCGGCAAGTTTCCTTGTTGCCTGTCAGTGGGGGCCGGAACTTGTTGCCCCTATGGCGCAGAACCGGCTGTTTATCGTGACCTCGCAAGATGACCCGGGCGCGTTCCCCGGCCAGAATGCCGACACGGAAGCCCTGGAAGCCGCAGGGGCGCATGTGGCCCGTGCCATCTGGGATGGCCGCTGGGATGACGACCAGTTCCAGTTCGCCTTCGATGCGCTGATCGCGCAGGGGGCACGGATCAATTATGTCAGCTTTGCCAAAGGCACCGTCATTCCCGCAACCGATAACGGGCAGGGCGCCGCCGGTCATCGCAACACATGGCGCCTGGCCTATTCCATCGCGCCGATCCGCGCATGGATCATGCGCACCGATATATGAGGCCGAACATGAAAGCTTTCGCGATTGATCCCCCCTCCCGCATGCTGGTGCGCGTGCTGGTGCCGGTCTTCGTCCCCGTGCTGGTCAGCCTGACCACCCCTGCTCTGGCCGATATGCGCACGCCCTCGGATCCGACCATGCGCGCGGCCAAAACCGCAACGGATCAGGGAGATCTGGCGCAGGCGGTGACGCTGTATAAAGAGGCCGCAGATCAGGGACAGGCCAGTGCCGCAAGCGAGCTGGCCCGCCTGTATCTGGAGGGCGGGACCGGCCTGACCCCCGATTATGCAGCCGCCGCAGACTGGGCGGAACGCGCTGCACAGGGCGGGGATAGCCGTGGCTATCTCTATCTTGGCAAGATCTATATGGACGGGTTGGGCGTGCCCGTGGATACCGCCAAAGCCAAGGACTATTTCCACAAGGGCGAGGCAGCCGGTGACATGAAAGCTCCGCGTTATCTGGGGCTTATCGCCAAGGCTGAAGGCGATGACAAAACCGCCGCCACATGGTTTGCGGAAGCGGCCGAGGCAGGGGATATCACCAGCCAGTTCTATCTCGGGCAGGCCTATGAAACGGGCGCAGGTGTCCCGCAAGACTACACGCAGGCGCTTTACTGGTATCGGAAATCCGCCGCACGCGATGATCTGATCGGCTCCAATGGCATGGTCGGAGAAGCGGGGCTTTACGCACGCGGACTGGGTGTGGCGCAAGATCCGGCACGGGCCAAGGCGCTTTACACGAAGGCTGCGGCCTTCGGCAACCCCAAGGCGCAGGCCGCACTGGCGGCCCTGCCCGACGCCGCAAGCGCCCCCTGAAAAGGACGATCCTCCCGCAGGGCCGGCAATGCCCTGCGGGAGGAGACCCGCTCTTCCTGTCACCAACACTCAGCCCAGCGTCACCCCACGCGCGCCCAGACGTGCCACCGAACGCTCATAGACCGCCTGCAACCCTGCCTGATCCAGCGCCTGCCCTTGGAACAGGATCGCCTCGGCAATATCATAGGCATCCGCAAATCCGGCATAGCGCAGCGGCCCCAGCCCGATTGTGGCAATGGTGGCAATGTCACGGGTCTGCGTATCGCTTTTGAACACCGCCCCGCCCGAAGACCCACGGAAATAGCTCTTGCCCGTGGGAGACACGGTCATGGCGACAAAACTCCACCCTTCGGTCACAAGCGGCGATGCCGCCTCGGCAACGATGGCATCATTGGCCCCCGCAGTCTTGGCGTTGAAATACAGCGCCCCGCCATTCTCGAACATGCCCCAGCCGTGATTGCCCGTCCCGGGGCCGGACAGCGAGCCGCCCAGAATGCCCTGACCACTGGCCCCGCTTGTCGCCCGTAACGCCAGACAGAGCGTGAAGCTCTCCGCATCCAGAACCGGTGTCTCGACGCCGCCATTATCACCCTGCATGGTGGTGATATGGCTTTGCGACACGGATGCGGGGGCTGTCAGAAGCGGGTTTGCGCCCGCGATATCGCTGTGGCCGGGATTGTCTGCGCCAAAAAGGTAATGCGCTGTGGCCGCTGTCTCCAGCGGCAGGCTCTGCTGTGCGACACCGATCGTGATCCCGCGCGCCGCCAGACGGGCGGTCGAGCGTGCCGCCAACGCCTCCAGTTCGGTCTCGGACAGCGCACGGTCATAGACCAGAAACTCCGCCACATCGACCGCATCGCTGATACCCGTATAATAGCGCGACCCGATCGCGATGGCTTTCCCCGTAGGCGTTGCCCGCGCGATGGCCTGCGTGGCAAATTGCGCAGCGGTCCCATCATGCAGATAGGCCGACATGCTGGCCGCATCGAGCACCATTGCCACAAAGTTCCAGCCGTTCTCGACAAAAGGCGTCGGCGTGGCCAGCGGCATGAGGGTATTGCCGCCCGCATCGTTCTTCTGGTTGAGATACAGCGCCGAGGCCGCCCCATTGTCAAACAGCCCCGCCCCGTTGAACCCCTCGCCCAAGCTGGTGTTGGACCCGAGAGTGCCGAAATAGACGGTAGAAGGATCGCTTGACGGGTTGCGGATCACAGCACACAGCGTCATCTGCGCCGTCTCGGCCAGCGGCGTTTTCAGCCCGCCCCCATCGCCCGTGCGGGTGCTGATATAGCCCTGCGCCCGCGCACCCGGTGTTTCGCTCAGCGCATTGGCGCCCCGCAAATCGGTATCGGCCACATTATCCTCCCCAAAGAGATAATGCGCCACAGCATCGGCCTCGGCTTCGGCAACCAGCGTGATCTGATGGCTCTGCGCGCGGGTCAGGGCCTGCGCATAGCGGGCACCCAGCACACGGCTCGAGGCCGCGTCCAGATGGATGCCATCCGTTTTCAGCGTAAGATCCGAGGCGTCGACATAGGCGCTATAGGACCGCCGGTTGGGCAGATCCGCATGGATCGCGGCAATCTGCGACAGATAGGGCCAGCCGCTGCCCACCGCCGAGGAGAACCCGCCCACGATGACCGGCGTGCTGGCCTCCATCACGGTGATCTCGCTTTGCAACCCCGCCAGCATGGCATCAAAGCGGGCCTCATAGGCGGTGGCCGCCGCCGCAGCCTGCGCATCGCTTTCGCCCTGATGCCACAAAACCCCCGCCAGCACGCATTCGGGATGTGCCGCAAAAAGCGCATTGGTATCGGCCACCGTCGCCGCATAAAGATCATCGCCGGGATTCCAGCGATTATCGACAAAGCCGGTATTGCCCACCGCCCGCGGCACCAGCACAAGCGGCTCGCGCGGGTTTGCCGCCATATAGGCGCGGGCAAAGGTCACCGCAGGGCCGAAAACCTCGCCATTCGACAACCACGGGTCATCGAAATCCAGCTCGGACGTCTCCTCGACCAGAGCCAGTTCCCCCGCCCTTGTCCATTGGCGCACCCCCGCAGGGAACCGCCCGAGCCCGTCATAGAGGTTGCGCCCGACCATATTGGATTGCCCCAACAGCAGGAACACAGGCACCTGCTGCGCCAAGAGAACACGCGGCGGTCCCAACGCGACGACCCGCACTTCCTGATGGGCCGCGACCGGAAGGGTCAAGGGCAGGGTGGTTTCCTCGGTCCAGCTGCCGCCCCCATCGACCGACCAGCGGAACCCCAGCCCCGCCCCGCCGACCGTCACCGTGCCATCCCCGTTGCGGCGCAACGACACGCCCGCGCCGCCCGACATAAATCCAGATCCGATCCCGATCATCAGTACAGCCCCACCATCTCGGTGGCAGTGGTGCCGCTGGCCCAGACGCGGCGGATACGCAACCCGTGAATGCCCCCCGCCGCAATATTGGTGAATGTCACGGTCTGACCACCGGCCAGCGTCACCCGTAGATCCCCGCCCTGCCCCAGATAGATACCGCGTGTGACCTGCGCCAGATCCGCGTCGTCATCGGGCGCGATCGCAAATCCGTTCAGCGCCGGTCCGGTCAGGCTTGTAATTCCGTGATAGTCGTCCGCCATGAAAGCCTCCTGCGTGGAAATCCGGTTCAGGATCAGAGGGGCGGCTGAACAAAGCGTAAGACCACCGCACGTTGCGCCGCGGAGCCGCAAATCATCCGCTTAACTAGAGACATGGGCGCATCCTGCCCGACAGGGCACAATGCCGGCGAAGACGTTGGAAAAAGTCTTTCATCATGAAAAATCGGCAGCTATCGGGCCGAACCGCTTGCCTTGCAGGAAGCCGATGCCCACAGATGACCTGAGGGAATATCGTCGTAACAGGATGGTCAAGGCAGGCGCAGCGGACCGCCCATGCACGGGATGACCCCGAATCTTCCGAAGGACGACATGATTTCCTTGCCCGAAGGTGAAGCCGAACATGCGACCTTGGTATTATTGTCGCGCCAGTGCCGATATGCAGAAATCATCAAACGGGAGCCTTATGGGAGGAGACATCATGGCTTGGAAGAAACCTGTCCTGCGCGAGATCGATTGCGGCATGGAAATCAACATGTACGGCCCGGATTCCGGGGATGAAGGCGGCGTTCTGTTCTAAATCCGCCTGAACGCTGGGGCCTGCACCATGTCGATCAAGCTACGCATCCTCGGTGCGGCAGCCGGTGGCGGCTTGCCCCAATGGAACTGCGGTTGTGATAATTGCAATGCGGCACGTGAAGGCCGCATTGCGCCACAGACGCAAAGCTCGGTCGCGGTCAGCGGGAACGGGCGGGATTGGGCGGTGCTGAATGCCTCTCCCGACATCCGTACGCAGCTGGCGGCCACACCCGAACTGCATCCGACAGGGCTGCGGGAGATGCCATTGCGCTCGGTTCTGGTGACCAATGGCGATATCGATCATGTGGCGGGCCTGCTGGTCTTGCGCGAAAGCCAGCCTTTCACGCTTTTCGCCACAGCCGATATTCACGGAACGCTGGCCGCGAATCCGGTCTTTGATGCTTTGCGCGCCGATTGTGTGACGCGGACCGCCGTGCGGCTTGACCAGCCTTTCGACCTGGCCCCAGACCTAAGCGCCACACTCTTCGCCGTGCCGGGGAAAGTGCCGCTCTATCTGGAAGGCGCAGAGGTCGAGACCGGCCTTCTGGGCGAACAGACCGTCGGGGTCGAGCTGCGTGCGGGCGGCAGGCGCGCCTATTACATTCCCGGTTGCGCCCATGTGCCCGACTGGCTGGCCACAAAGCTGGCAGGGGCGGATCTGGTGATGTTCGACGGCACCTTATGGACCGATAACGAGATGATCGCGGCGGGGCTCAGCCAGAAAACCGGACAGCGCATGGGGCATATCTCCATCTCGGGGCCACAGGGCAGCATGGCGCAGCTTGCCCGCCTGAATATCGCGAAAAAGATTTTCGTCCATATGAATAACAGCAATCCCGTGCTGGACCCCGCCTCGCCCCAGACCGCCATCGCTCAGGCGCAGGGCTGGATCATCGGACGGGACGGGATGGAGGTGTCCTTATGACCCAGACACGCGAAGAGTTCGAAGCCCGCCTGCGCCAGATCGGGGCCGAACGCTATCATGACAAACATCCCTTTCACGACCTGCTGCATGGGGGCCGGTGCACCCCCGATCAGGTGCGGGCATGGGTGATCAACCGCTATTACTACCAGCACACGATCCCGATGAAGGATGCCGCGTTCATGAGCCGTGTCGAAGATCCTGCCCTGCGCCGCGCTTGGCGCTCGCGCATCGAAGATCATGACGGGCATGGCGAAAACGAGGGGGGGATTGAACGCTGGCTGCGTCTGGCCGATGCCGTCGGCCTCGACCGCGCCTATGTCGCCGCGCGGGAAGGGGTGCTTCCGGTGACCCGCTTCGCCTGCGACGCCTATCTGCGCTTTGTGCGGGACAAGACCCTGCTGGAGGCGGTGGCCTCTTCGCTCACCGAACTTTTTGCCCCGAAAATTCACGCCAACAGGATCGAAGGGCTTCTGCAACATTATGATTTTGCGGATGAACGCGCCCTGTCCTATTTCAAGCGCCGCCTGTCCGAGGCCCCGAAAGACGTGGCCTTCGGGCTGCAATGGGTGCTGGACCATGCCGATACGCAGGAAAAACAGGATGCGGCGGCGGCGGCGCTGGAGTTCAAGACGGATGTGCTCTGGGCGCAGCTGGACGCGCTTTATTCGGCCTATGTCACGCCTGCTCGCATCCCCCCCGGCGGCTGGCAGCCCGGCACATATCTGCGGGCGGTGGCGGCATGATCGCGGCGACAGCCGTGCCGGTGATCCCGCGCGGTGTGCGCCTGCACCGTGACCGCGTGCGCGACCGCTGGGTCCTGCTGGCACCGGAAAAAACCATTGCCTTGGACGAGATCGGCCATGCCATCCTGACCGAGATCGACAACCACACAGATTTCGCAACCCTTGTCGGGCGGCTGGCCACGAAATACGATGCGCCAGAAGACGAAATCGCACCGGATGTGGCGGGGTTCATCTCCACGCTTGCCGCGCGCCGTATTCTGGAGGTTGCATGAGCCAGATCCCGCCCCCGATGGCCATGCTGGCCGAACTGACCCATCGGTGCCCGCTTTCCTGCCCCTATTGTTCCAACCCGCTGGAACTGACCGCGAAAGATCGCGAGCTTGCGACAGAGGACTGGCTGCGTGTCTTCCACGAGGCCGCAGATCTGGGCGTCTTGCAACTGCATCTCTCCGGTGGAGAACCCGCCGCGCGGCGGGATCTGGCCGATCTGGTTGCAGGGGCGCGGGCTGCGGGGCTTTATACCAACCTCATCACCTCGGGGATCGGCCTGACCGAAGCGCGGCTGACCGCGCTCGCAGAGGCCGGGCTGGACCATGTGCAGCTCTCGTTGCAGGGAATGGATGCCGCCACGGCCGACAGGATCGGTGGTTATCGCGGCGGGTTCGACCGCAAGATGCAGACGGCAGAATGGATCGGTGCGCTTGGCCTGCCGCTCACGCTGAACTGCGTCTTGCATCGTCAGAACCTGCACCAGCTGCCCCGTGCCCTGGAGATGGCCGTCGAACTGGGCGCGCGCCGGATCGAGGTGGCCATCGTGCAGTTCTATGGCTGGGCCATGCGCAACCGCGCCCCTCTCATGCCCACCCGCGAACAGGCCCGCGAGGCAGAGCGCCTTGTCCGCGAGGCGCGCATCAGGCTGAAAGGCACGCTGGTTGTGGATTTCGTGCCCGCCGATTACCACGGTGACTTCCCGAAACGCTGCATGAATGGCTGGGGCTCTGTCGGGCTGAACATCACGCCGGAGGGCACCGTTCTGCCATGTCATGCGGCCCAGACCCTGACCCATCTGACCTTCCAGTCGATCAGGGACCATGGGCTGCGGGAGATCTGGTATGACAGCCCCGCCTTCAACGCCTATCGCGGCACCGAATGGATGCAGGAGCCCTGCCGGTCCTGTGAACACAAGCTCAAGGATCTCGGTGGCTGCCGGTGTCAGGCGCTGGCCATCGCCGGAGATGCGGCCGCCGCAGACCCTGTCTGCCAGAAATCTCCGGCCCATGCACAGATGCAGGCCCTCGCGGAGCAGTATTCCACACAGGCTCCCTCACCGGCTTCCTCACGGGCCGCAGACATGGTAGACCACACCGATCTTGTCTTTCGCGAAAACGCGGCCAGCGTCACTGCATCCTGACGCGCCCCGAGGCGATCGGTCTGCGCGCACGCGGCCCCGAACGCTTTCGGGAAACGCAAAAAGGCACGACATGCAGAAGGCCTGCCGTGCCTTGGATGCGCCGCAGCGCGTCAGAGCCTCAGCTCATCCACTGGCCACCATCGACATTATAGGTTTGCGAGACGATGTAATTCGCCTCTTCGGAGGCCAGAAACACCGCCATCCCCGACAGATCCGACGGTTCGGCATAGCGGCCTGCGGGCACACCGGCCTCGACCTCGGCCTTTTTCTGGCCAAGCGGCTTGCCCTCCAGCTTGGCAAACATCGCATCCACATGCGCCCAATGTTCGCCATTCACCACACCGGGGGCGATGGCGTTGACATTGATCCCGTGCTTGATGAGGTTCAGCCCTGCCGATTGCGTCATCGAGATCACCGCCGCCTTGGTCGAACAATAGACCAGCACCAGCGGCTCGCCACGGCGTCCCGCCTGCGAGGCCATATTGATGATCTTGCCACCATGCCCCTGCGCGATCATCTGCTTTGCCGCCGCCTGCATGGTGAACAGCGTCCCCGCGACATTGACGGCATAAAGCTTGTCATAGCTTGCGCGGGTAATATCAACCGTTTCCGCCGCATCGAACAGCGCGGCATTGTTGATCAGGATATCCAGCTTGCCCGCCGTCGCCACGACAGCGGCAATCGCGGCGTCGATACTGTCCTGCGAGGTCACATCCAGCTCGACCGCATAGGCTTGCGGCCCCAGCTCGGCGGCGGTCGCTTCGGCGGCGGCCAGATTGATATCGGCAATCGCCACCCTTGCGCCTTCGCGGATATAGGCTTCGGCAAAGCCCCGCCCGATGCCGCGCGCCGAGCCGGTGATCAGGGCGGATTTGCCCTCGAGTCGTTTCATAGATGATCCTCCAAACGGGCCCAAACCGCCCCTTGGCGGCCAGTTTTATGCGACCGCCAGAAAATGGCAACATGGCGCAGGCCCCTGCCGTGAAGGCAGCTAGAGCGAGGAGAGAACCCGCGGCCTCGGCACCTGCCCCGTCAGGCGGTGATAGAGATGGGTAAAGGTCGCCGCCCCGAGCACCGGCACCACCAGATTGACCACCGGAATGGTCAACACCACGGCCATCAGCGCGCCGGTCATCCAGACCGTCCAGCGATGCTTGAGATACAGCGCCTGCACCTGTTCCTTGCGCAGACGGCGCGCCGCCGCCATCTGGAAATATTCCCGCCCGAGCAGATAGCCGTTCAGCCCGAAAAACAGCAGCGGTGCAAAGGGCAGAATGAAGAAATAGACCGTGAAAGCGACAAGGTTCGCCACGATCACCACGCCCAGAAAGCGCAAACTATCGGCGATGGTCTCGGCCAGCGTGAATTTGCGGATCTGCGGCAGGTCGGGGTAATGGGCCTCTTCGACCAGCGCCGCCACATCCTCCAGAAAGAGGCCGGTAAACGCCGAGGCAACGGGGATCATCAGGAAGATCGACAGCACCAGCATCAGCCCGATGGTGGCCAGCGACGCGACATCATTGACGAAACCGATCTGGTAATGGGTGAAAGGCAAGGTGAAATGGTCGGGGGTGATCGCCCCCACAACCCATGTGAACAGCACCGTGACAAGCACCAGCAGCCCGACCGAAAGCCCGACGCCCAGCCCCAGCACTTTCAAGGCGCCGGGCCGGAACACATCTTCCACAGCATGGCGGATCGACGAAAAGATCATGGGCTGGCCCTTACTCGGTCACATAGCTGGTGATGCGCGCCAGATCGGGGCGCGGGCGGTCAACGGGCGTAACGCCCTCGGTGCCGATATGGACAAAGCCCGCCACCCATTCCCCGTCTGCCAGCCCCAGCACATCGCGCCCGAAAACCGCATTATGCGCAGCCCAGCCCGACAGCCAGCTTGCCCCCCACCCCGACGCCAGCGCGGCGCAGAGAAGCCCGTAACAGACAGCCCCTGCCGACAGGGTCTGCTCGATCTGCGGAATCTTGGCGCTGTCAACGGGGGCGCTGATCACGGCCACGCAAAGATGGCTGTCCCCGAACTGCTTGGCCGCCTTTTCGACGTCAACGGGGGCAAGACCTTCGGCCTGTGCAGCCGCCGTCGCGGCCTTGGCCAGACGTTCAAGCGCCGCACGACGCAATACGATAAAGCGCCAAGGCTCCAGCTTGCCATGATCGGGCGAACGCGCCGCGATCTCCAGCATCGGTTGCAATGCCGCGTCATCGGGCACCGGCGCCACAAGCGTCTTGGCCGGACGCGAACGGCGGGTTTTCAGAAACTCCAGCACTTGCGGATGCATGATTGCCGGATTGATTGCTGCCTCTTGCACGGTCATTGTCGGGCCTCCTGTCCATCATCCGCCCAGATATCGGGGGCTTTGTCCCCGAATTCAACCGCTTCATTTATCGGCGCCACAACAACACGCCCCGCCAGCAAGGCCCCTGCGAAGGGCGAAAACGCATAGCAGCGGTTGCGCTGCTTCACGGCTTCGTGCTCTATGGTGAACAGCACGTCTGGCAATGAAGGTTGAACCTTGTGAAAAACCACCCGTCCGCATGGCGCAGCGCGATCACGGCTGCCCTTCTTTGTGGGGCCTGTCTGCCGGCGCGGGCACAGGACAGTCGCGACCTGCATTTCACCCAGCCTCCGGCCGCATCGCTGAACATGTACGGGGTGCCCGGCGGAATCGACATGCCATCCGCCGAGATGCTGCCCGACGGCCAGACCGCATTCAGCTATTCCTATACCAGTGGCATTTCGCGCTATAACCTGACCTTTCAAGCCTTCCCGTGGCTCTCGGCCACCTTCCGCTATAGCGGGATCAAGGATCTCGATCTTTACGGGTTCGACACCTATTACGACCGCAGCTTCGATCTGCGCCTGCGCCTGCTGAAAGAGGGGCATTACACGCCCCAGATCACGCTGGGGCTACAGGATTTCGCCGGAACCGGCCTGAATGCCTCGGAATATATTGTCGCGGGGAAAAGCTTTGCCACGCCCGGCTTCGGCCCGAATAACGAAGGCCGCCTGCATGTCAGCGCGGGGCTTGGCTGGGGGCGGCTCGGGTCTTTCGGGGCGATCACCTCGACCGGCGACCGTCCGTCCTATGACAGCAACAGCCGCGGCGGCAAACTGTCGACCGATCAGTGGTTCCGTGGCGATGTCGCCCCTTTTGCGGGGCTGGAATGGGACAGCGGCGCGAATTGGAGCGTGAAGGCCGAATATTCCTCGGACCGCTATGAAACCGAAACAGAGGCCTCGGATGTGTTCGAGCGCAAGAGCGCCTTCAATTTCGGGGCCGAGTATCAGGTCTCGGACCAGCTACGCGTCGGGGCCTATTATCTTTACGGCTCGATCGTGGGGGTAAATGCGCAACTCCAGCTCAATCCGCGCCATGCCATCACCCCGATTGCCGTGGCCGCCCCCGATCCGGTGCCGCCGCGCCGCCAATGGGCCGATGCCAGCGATTGGGATCCCTCCTGGGTCCAGAGCGAGGCGGTGCATGACGAAATCTACACCGATCTGAAAGCGGCGCTTGCCAAAGACGGCCTGATCCTTGAATCGGTGACGCTGCATCTGCGCAGCGCCGAGCTGCGCTACCGCAATACCCGCCATCAGGCCGAAACGCTGGCTGTCGGGCGGGTTGCACGGGCACTGGCGCGCTATCTGCCTGCGACGGTTGAGGAATTCCACATCGTTCCGATGGTGGACGGGATGGCGGGCTCGGCGTTCAACATTGACCGCAGCACGCTGGAGAACACCGAATATCTTCCCGATGCAACCGACGCGCTTTGGGCCAAGGCCCGCATCACGGATGCCCCTGCCCTTGCCGCACAGGCACGCCGGAACGAGGATCTCTACCCGAAATTCTCGTGGTCGCTGACCCCCTATACCAAGCCCGGCTATTTCGACCCTTCCAAACCGTTCCGGCTGGATGTCGGGGCGCAGCTCGGCGCCAGCTGGCAATTCGCACAGGGCTGGACGCTGGCGGGCACGCTGCGCCAGCGCGCTTGGGGCAATATCAAGGACGGGCGCGGCTCGGATTCGGTGCTGCCGCATGTGCGCACCGACCAGACCGAATATGCGAAATATGACAGCACGGTGCAGAACCTCTATCTGCAGCATAACTGGAAACTGGCCCCCGATCTTTACGCCCGTGCCAGCGCGGGCCTGTTTGAACAGATGTATGGCGGGGTCTCGGGCGAAGTGCTGTGGAAACAGGCCGACAATCCCCTCGGGCTGGGGGTCGAGCTGAACTATGCCAAGCAACGCGACTATGACCAGCTTCTGGGCTTCCGCGATTATGACGTGGTGACCGGCCATGTCTCGGCCTATTACCGCTTTGACGACTATCTGCTGGAGGTCGATGCCGGGCGCTATCTGGCAGGCGATTATGGCGCGACCCTGTCGATTGACCGCATCTTCGACAATGGCTGGTCCGTGGGTGGTTTTGTGACCGTGACCGATGTCTCGTCCGACGACTTCGGCGAGGGGTCTTTTGACAAGGGGATCCGCTTCAGCATTCCGATCGACTGGCTGACGGGGGATGCCAATCGCAGCAACTATGGCCTGACCATCCGTCCGGTCCAGCGCGATGGCGGTCAGCGGCTCGATGTGCCCAGACGGCTTTACAACTCTGTTCGTGGCAAGGATGCAACGAGCTTGACACAACAGAAGGCAGGGTTCTGGCAATGAAGTTCTCCGCTCTCCTACCGGTCGTGTTGCTGGCCGCCCTTGCCGCCTGCTCGGGCGGGGTCGAGGCCCCCAAAGGCGAAGAGGTGATCGGCAAGAGCCTGATGACCGCCCTGAAACAGTCGCGCCAGCCTGCCCCGCCGCAGCTTTCGCGCACCCAGCTTGCACAGGTCGGCCTGCCGGTCATGGAGGTCACCCCCGACCGGACCGGCCTGACAGGCTATGTCACCCCCGCCACGCGGCAGAGTGATTCGCTGCCCGGAACCGTGGTGACATGGCAAAGCTCCGACAAAGCGACCTTTACTTTTCGGAATGGTGTGTTGATTGCGTCACGCGGGCTGGGCTTCGATCTGCTCTCAGCCTCCGCGCCGATCGGCGCACAGGGCCGGATGGGTCCGGCACATGGCGGCGAACGCCACTACGTCATCCGCGCCGACGACTATTCCGAAATCCGCCTGACGCTACAATGCACATTGACGGCACAACCAGACGAGATGGTTGAAATTCTTGGTGAAAATCACGCCACGCGTCACCTTGAGGAACGCTGCACATCGCCCGAGGGTGGGCGGATCGTCAATGATTACTGGCTGGGCAAGGCGGATGGGGCGCTCTGGCAGTCCCGCCAATGGGGCGGGCCGCGGCTTGGCTATGTCCGATTCCGGCAGATTATCCGCTGAAAGACCGGGCAATAGGACACAGGCATTTTCTGCATGAGCGAAAAAACGCGCGCCGCCGCACAAGAAAAATTGAAAGTGACCCTAAGCCTGCTACCCTAATCGTGATTGCTGTCCAAACTGGAGTGTACCCATGAAAAAAGTTCTCGCCGCTCTCGCGCTGTTGACTGCCGCTTCCACCGCACATGCTCAAGGCGCAGACAGCCTTGCCGGTCCGACCAGCCTGCCGGGCGTGGGCGCTGGTGCCTATATTGCGGGCGGTCTGGTTCTGGCCGTTGCTGTCGGGATCGCTGTGGCTGAAGACGACTCGTCCTCGACCACCACCACGACCAACTGATCCCCCTGCGGGCAAACCCGCCTGCTTTTCAGACGCAAGCCCGGCCTTTTGGCCGGGCTTTTGCGTGAGCTTTTGCATGGGCCTTCCTCACAGACCTTGCTGAAGGCGCCTTGCTGATAGGGCCTTCCAAAACGACCTTCCACAATCGGGCTTTGCAAAAACAGGCCAACGACACCTTTGCGATACCCGCCCTGCGCGGGTTGAAGCCACGCGGACCCCATGTTCTAACCTGAAACAGGAGGAGGCCCGGCAGCGGAAACGCGCCGGAGCAAGAGGAGAGTAGAATGTCGAATTTGCAGCACAAGCCGTTCGGAACACGCGGCAAGGTCCATGACATCACACCGGCTTCGGCAGGGTGGCGCTATGTGGGGTTCTCGCTTTACCGGCTGAAAGCGGGCGACCGCGCGCATGAGGCGACAGGGTCAAACGAAGTGATCCTTGTCATGGTCGAGGGCCGCGCTGCGGTGAGCGGCGCAGGGAAGGACTGGGGGGTTCTGGGCGAGCGGATGGATGTCTTCGAGAAGACCCCGCCGCATTGCCTCTATCTGCCCAATGGCAGCGATTGGGAGGCCGCCGCTCAGACCGATTGCACCATCGCCGTCTGTCAGGCACCGGGCAAGGGCGGCCATGAAGCACGCCGGATCGGGCCGGACAACATCACCCTCACCCAACGCGGGGAAGGGTCCAACAGCCGGTTCATCAACAATATCGCGATGGAGGCCGAACCGTATTGTGACAGCCTGCTGGTGACCGAGGTCTTCACCCCTGCGGGCAACTGGTCTTCCTATCCCAGCCACCGCCATGACGAGGATGACTTCCCCCGCATCACCTATCTCGAAGAGACCTATTATCACCGGCTCAATCCGGCGCAGGGCTGGGGGGTGCAGCGCGTCTATACCGATGACGGCACCCTGGACGAGGTGATGGCGGTCAGGGATGGCGATGTGGTCTGTGTGCCGCGCGGACACCATCCCTGCGGTGCGCCGCACGGGTTCGAGATGTATTATCTCAACGTCATGGCAGGCCCCCGCCGCAACTGGCGCTTCGTCCCCGCGCCAGAGGTCGAGCATCTGTTTTAAACGACGGGTATAAACGACGGGGCCATAGGGGCCTGAAACACAGCTCTGCGCCCTGCGCGGACCACGCCGCCACACCCTGCCTGTGGCGGCGTGGTCCGGCCCATTACCGCGCCTTGTGACGGGGCGGCAAACAATCGGCTTGATGGTTATGGCGAATACAGGGATACATATTCAGCCGCATTCAGGCCGGAAAGACTGTATAGATGACTGACTTTATTGTTTTAGGCGCAGGAATGGTGGGCGTCGGATCGGCCCTTGCCCTGCAGGCACGCGGACATGAGGTATGCCTGATCGACCGTCAGGCCCCCGGCCTGGAGACGAGCCACGGCAATGCGGGCGTCATCCAGTCCGAAGCGGTCGAACCCTATGCCATCCCCCGCGATCTGGCGACATTGTGGAGCTATGCCAGCGGGCAAAGCAATGATGTCGTCTGGCATCTCGGACATGTGCTGCCGATGCTGCCGAACCTGTGGCGCTATTTCCGTGCCTCGGCTCCGGCCGCGCATAAGCGCGCAGCGGCCAGCTATGTCGAGCTGATCCGGCGCGCGCTGTTCGACCATGCGCCGCTGATCTCTGCCTCGGGCGCGGAACCGCTGATCCGGCGCAGCGGAATGGGCGAACTGTATCGCAGCCCCAAGGCGCTGGAGGCGGCACAGGCCCATGCCACAAGGATCGAGGCGGAATATGGCATCCCCTTCGAAACCCATAGCCGCGCCGAGCTTCAGGCCGCCGAACCCGCCCTGACCGGCGAGGTCGCGGGTATGGTGCTCTGGACCAGCCCGTGGAGCAGCATGGACCCGGGCGCGCTGACCCGCGCCTATGCCGACCTCTTCGTGGAACGCGGCGGGCAGATCGTCACCGGCGAGGCCATGACCCTGACCCGAGAGCCTGCGCAGGGCTGGTCGGTCATGACCTCCGACGGCAAGATCCATGCCGAACAGGCGGTAGTGTCCTTGGGGCCGTGGTCGCCTGCGCTGCTGGCGCGGTTCGGGCGGCGGGTTCCGATGATCCTCAAACGCGGCTATCACGGGCATTACCGGACCGCCCAGACCCTGAGCCGCCCCTATGTGGATGTCGATAGCGGCATCGTGCTGAGTTCGATGACGCGCGGGCTGCGCATCACCACCGGCGCCGAGCTGACCGCCGCCTCGGCCCCGCGCTGCCTCAGGCAGCTGGAACGCGGCCGTCAGGCGGCGGGTGAGTTGATGGAGATCGGCGAGGCCGTTCCCGACAGCCTGTGGCACGGGCACCGCCCCTGCCTTGCGGGCATGTTGCCGATGGTCGGGCCGGTCGCCGGAGAGGCGGGGCTATGGCTCAATACCGGCCACGGCCATCAGGGCTTCACCCTTGGACCGACCACAGGCGAGATTCTGGCCCAGATCGTTGAGGGGCGGCAGGATGCGTTGACTCAGGCGCTTGCACCGCAATTCTTGTAAGATCCTGCCGGTTTCCGGCGCTTGCGGCAAGAATCCGGCGCGTTTTCTGCGTTCCGGCGGCGGGATGCTTGCGTTCACCCTAGGGGCGCGATAGCTGGAACACAGATCAAGCCGCGCAAAGGAGAGTCAGGTGAGCGATAAGGACCGGGTCAGAGATGGCCAGTCGATCAGTCGGGCGGTCTTCGTTCTGCGCGTGGTAGCGGACAATCCGGGAGCCAGTCTGGGCGAGATCGCCAAAGCCACAGGGCTGGCGCGATCGACCGTGCAAAGACTGGTCGCCGCCCTGCATGCCGAGGGGCTTCTGGCCAAGACGGCAGGCCATCAGGGCGTTTCGCTGGGCATGGAACTGGCGCGTCTCGGGGCGAAGGTCCAGATCGACATCCGCCAGCTTCTGCGCCCGCTGATGGAAGACCTGCATCGCGAGGTGGGCGAGAATATCGACCTCACCCTGTTTGATCATGGCAAGGCCATCGTGATCGAACAGCTGGCCGCGCATGAAGGCATCCGCGTGCTGTCCTATGTCGGGCGCGAACACCCCATCCATTCCAGCGCCAATGGCAAGGCGCATCTGTCCCAGATGGGCCGCGAAAGCGCCCTTGCCCGTCTGGGCGCGGCTCCCGAGCGCTTTACCGAACACACGCTGACCGATCCGCAGGCCATTCTGGACCAGGTCGGCACCCAGGCGCAGTCGGGACTGTTTCTGGATAACGAGGAATTCTCGGAACAGACCTGCGCCATCGCGATCACCCTGCCGGTGATCAACGGCCAGAACCTCGCCTTGGGCGTGGCGATGCCGAAATTCCGTTTTGAACGCCATGCCGCTGCCGTCAAGGCGGCGCTTCTGCTGTTCCGCAAGCGGGTGCAGGACGCCTTCGGCGCCACCGTCTGAACGCCCGCCCCCGATCCACTGTATTGCCAAGCGGTCCCCCAGAGCCTCGTGCCCTGCGGGGCTGTCCTGCGCCCTGCGCGCACCCTGCGGGCCCCAAAATCCTTCCGCCGCGCCGCCGCCCCGCATAGGGCAAAAGGCCCTTTTTTGTGGCGAATTCTTCGCAACTTACCGAGATTCAAGGCAGCAACAGGCCCCGTTCCGCGTCCCCACCGGCGCGGAGAAATTTGATCTATCTCAAAAACTGTCGCTTGACATCACTTCGCGATTTTACCACATTGCGATACAGTGCACCACATTACGGTGCAGAGCCGTTGAGGAGCGGCCCATATATAGCATCTGGGAGGATCACCTATGCTTTTGGCAGCCAAGATTTTGCTGACCGTATCGACGCTGGGCTACAGCGCGATTCCCTTCGCGTTCGACACCAATAAAACCCATTGGTTCAACCATTCCTGGACCTCGCATGCGCGCTTCCACTGCGTCTGGCAGGTGATGTCCTATGTGTATATCGGGCTTGTCTCGCTGTATCTGATCTGGACGGCAGGCGATGACAGCTGGCGGCTTTGGGTGCCCGCCATTCTGGCCCTTTGCGCCTATGGCGGCTTCTGGACAGCGGTTTTCCTGCGCAAGCGCCTTCAGCTTTCGCTGGTGGACGAGGTGAACGGTGTCACCCCCTTCATGCTGCCCATTCTGGGCGAATGCGATGCGAATGTGAC
Source organism: Thioclava sp. GXIMD4215 (assembly GCF_045291555.1). Classification (NCBI taxonomy): domain Bacteria; kingdom Pseudomonadati; phylum Pseudomonadota; class Alphaproteobacteria; order Rhodobacterales; family Paracoccaceae; genus Thioclava; species Thioclava sp. GXIMD4215. The sequence continues at coordinate 377,929 of NZ_CP149517.1, forward strand.
GCTGTTCTCGTCTGCAGTCCTGCTGCTGGGATCGGCCTCTGCCGTGCTGGCGGTGGCGACCTTCCCCAGCGTGTAAGGGCGCGGCCCAAGACACTCCCGTGCGATCGGCGCTCCCCCCGCCGGTCCGCACCTGTCGGGCGCGGGGGCTGTCCCCAGATTGGCCAGCCCCCCGTCCTGCAACAGCGCCGATCCGCACCAGACAGCGGCCCCTATGGCAGACACAAAAATGCGCGCGGTCCTTGGCAAGACCGCGCGCATCGCGTTTTCAAACCGGCAGAACCTATCTGGGCATCTTGAAGAAATCCGCAATCTTCTCGCCAAAGCGGTCCGAGCTGAGCGGGACATCCAGACGCTGATAGGCGCGTTCTGCAATCTCGGGCGGCAGGACCGCCTGACGGGCTTCGAGGAGATCGCTCAGGAAGCTCGGGCTGAATTCGGGATGCGGCTGGACGCTCAGGGCTTTCGTACCATAGGCCAGCATCGCATTGGCACAGAAGTCGGATTGCCCGATCACATGCGCCTCGGGCGGCGGCACCACGACCTGGTCCTGATGCCAGGCCATCATCATCTGCTTACTGCCATCTTCCATCCGGTATTCGGTGGCCCCGACGGACCAGCCGCCCGCGAATTTCTCGACCTTGCCCCCAAGGGCCTGCGCCAGAATCTGGTGCCCGAAACACACGCCCACAATCGGCACTTGCGCCGCATAGGCCGCACGCAGAAAGGCCTCGAGCGGGGCGATCCAGGGGTGATCCTCATAGACCCCGAATTTGGACCCCGTGATCAGCCAGCCATCCGCATCATGCACCGAGTGCGGCAGTTCGCCATCCAGAACGCGCCATGTCGCGAAGCTGAAGCCCTTGCCTGCCAAGAGCCGCTTGAACAGGTCATCATAATCGCCGTGAATAGGCTTCAGCTCATCGGGCGACGTGCCCGTCTGCAAAATTCCGATTTTCATGGCCACTCCTTTGAAACTCACTGCCAGAAAGACCAGAGGCGGAGACCTGCCCGCGCAGCCCTCCGCCCCATTCGTGTCAGGCCATCACGTAGCCCAGCACGAGAAAGACGCCCACCGTGACAACCGCGCCGAACAACGCATAGGGGAATTGCGTGAAGGCGTGGGAAATGGGTGAGCATCCTGCCCCTTGTGCGGCAAGCACGGTCGAGTCACTGAAGAAACACGCGTGGCTGCCGAAGGAAGATGCGGAAAGGAGCGCGCCGATCACCAGCGCCATATTGGCATGGATGCCCTGTGCAACCGGTGCGACAATCGGAATGGCGATGATGAACACGCCCCAGCTCGATGCGGTGCCAAACACCACCAGAGCCAGCGAGACAAAGACCAGCGCGGGCAGAAGTTCCTTGCTCATCAAGGGGGTCAGCGACTCGATGACATATTGCGTCATGCCCAGAGCGTCATTGATATCCTTGAGCAGGAAGCCCGCGATCACCGTCGACAACGGATAGAGCATGACCTTGAAACCGTCGAAGATGGCTTCCATCTGGCGCTCGAAGCTTAGCAGGCCCTGCAGGTAATACAGTCCGACCGTGGCCACCAGCGTCAGCAGCACGCCGCGCAGAAGGTCGATTTCGTAATAGATCGTCGCCACAACCAGCAGCACCATCGGGAAGAGGAAGTTGAACATGCCGACGCCATTGCTCATCTTCTTGCCGTCATAGATCACGGCTTCGATTTCGGTGCCCTGAAAATCGGGCGGGATCGGCTGTCCGGCCTTGGCACGGGCTTCGGCTTTTTTCATCGGGCCGAAATCCTTGATGACGCCGAAAGCCACCAGAAACACGAGGATCAGCGCGACCCATGCATAGATCATGAAAGGGATCGCCGAGAGATAGAGCGACAGGCCCTTGCCGCTTGCGGCAATCCCGTTTTCTTCCAGCAGCCCCGCAAAGAACACCGCCCAAGTCGAGACCGGCACGATGACGCACATCGGCGCTGCGGTGGAATCGATGATATAGGCGAGCTTCTCGCGCGAGACCTTGTAATGGTCGGTCAGCTTCTTGACCGAGGACGAGACGGCCAGACAGTTCAGATAGTCATCGATAAATACGATCACCCCGATCATGGCCGTCACCACCAGTGACTGGCGCTGGGATTTGATCTTGGTGCGCAGCCATGACGAGAAGCTGCCAAGACAGCCCGAATGCTCCAGCAGCGCGATCAGCCCGCCCATCAAGCCGCAGACCAGAATGATCCAGACGATGGTCTCGCTGCCCATCACGCTGGAAAGCCGGTCTGAGAAATGCGCGATCAGATCGCCCCCGCCCAGCATGATCAGGCCGGCAAAGCCGCCAATGATCAGCGCCTCGAAGGGACGGCGCGTGACAATGGCCATGACAAGAACCAGCAGCGTGGGCAAAAGGCTCAGCGCGCCCCAGGACGTGTCAGGGGTATGGGTGACGTAGAGATAATAGAAAAAGGCAATCACCGCGAGCACACTGGCAAGAACCCATGCCGCTTTCGGATGATTACGATACGCAAGAATGGTGCGCGTCATTTGTTCCATGGTTAGTTCCTCTCTGGCCCTTTGTTTTTGTTGCGGCACGCGTCGGGCAGTGGCGTGCCGCTTTGGGGTGTCGGCCCCTTCGGGGCGCGAGGGTTGAAAAACGAGGTAACGGACGGTGGTCAGATACCCAGACGATCGCGCAGCGCATACCACCACGCGCCCATGACCGTGTAAGGCACGCGGAAGGTCCGCCCGCCGGGGAACGGAATCCACGGGATTTTGGCAAAGGTATCAAAGCGCGACAGATCGGCATCCACGGCCTCGGACAGGATCCGCCCGAACAGATGCGCGCCAGTGACCCCGTGACCGGAATAGCCATGCGCGAAATAGGTATTGCTACCGATCCGGCCCATCTGCGGCACGCGCGAGAAAGACAGTGCGAAATTGCCCGACCAGCGGTAATCGATCTTCACATTGGACAGCTGCGGGAAGACCTTCTTGAGGTTCGGCACGATCTTGGCCTCGATATCCGCCGGATCGGTGCCGCCATAGACAAGCCCGCCGCCAAAAATCAGCCGCTTATCCCCCGAAAGGCGGAAGTAATCGAGGATATAGCGGATATCTTCGATACATTCGTCCCCCGGCAGGATTTCCTGTGCCAGTGCCTCGCCCAGAGGTTCGGTGGCGATCATCTGCGTCGAGACCGGCATCACCCGCCATTCCAGCGTCGGCACCACCTTCCCCAGATAGGCATTGCCACACAGGATCAGCGTCTTGCAGGTCAGGCTGCCTTTGGCGGTGCGCACGACGGGCCGCGCGGCCTCGGTATCGACAGAGGTTACCGGCGAATGCTCGTAGATCACGCCACCATTCTGTTCGAATGCCGCAGCCTCTCCCAACGCCAGATTGAGCGGATGCATATGCCCGCCGGTATGGTCGATCATCCCACCGGAGAACACATCCGAACCGATTTTCTCGCGCAGCTGCGCTTTGCTCAGGATTTCCTGATTATGATGGCCATAGCTCTCCCAAAGCGCCTTGCGCTCTTCGAGTTCGCGCATATGCGCAGCGGTATAGCCCGCAAAGATATTGCCGTTTTTCAGATCGCAACGGATGTCATAAGTGGCAATCCGGTCCCGGATGATCTCCTGCCCCTCCTGCACGAGCCCCGCCACGAAAGAGGCCGTATCGCGGCCATAGCGCCGTTCGATGGTCTGCAAGGAGGCGTTCAGACCGTTCACGATCTGCCCGCCATTGCGCCCCGAGGCCCCCCAGCCGACCTGCGCGCCCTCGACAATCGCCACACGATGGCCCTTCTCGGCCAGAAACAGCCCCGCCGACAGCCCGCTATATCCCGCACCGACAATACAGATATCGATATCCTGATCGCCGGTCAGTTGCGGGCGACGGGGCGACGGGTTGGCCGAGGCAGCATAATAGCTGCCGGTGTGCTGGCCCGCGCCAGCATAGGAAGCGGTCATCGCATTCATCAGACGGTCTCCAGATAGGTGTGATATTCGAAATCGGTCACGCGGCGGTTGAACACACGCAATTCCTGCGTCTTGCAGGCCGTCAGCATACGCTGAAGCTGCGGGTTGTAGATCGCGGGCACATGCGCCCCGACCTTGAAGGCCTCGATTGCAGAGGCCCAGTCCAGCGGCAGATGCGGCAGATCCTGATCATAGGCATTGCCGGTAATCGGGGCGGCGGGGTCCCATTTGCCCTCGATCCCCATCAGGGCCCCGCCCAGAATGCTGGCCAGCACCAGATAGGGGTTGGCATCCGCACCGGCAACGCGATGTTCGATCCGGCGTGCCTTGTGGCTGCCGCCCGGAATACGCACCGCGACCGTGCGGTTTTCATAGCCCCATGCAATGGCGGAAGGCGCGTGCGACCCTGGCGCCAGACGGCGATAGGAGTTTTCGTGCGGCGCAAAGGTCAATGTGCATTCGGCCATCGTATGCAAAAGCCCCGCCACCGCATGCCAGAGCAGATCCGTGCCCTGCGGCCCGCCATCGTCAAACACATTGCGACCGTCTTTGTCGATCAGCGAGAAATGGACGTGGAAGCCGCTGCCCGACAGCGCACCATAGGGCTTGGCCATGAAGGTCGCCGCAAGGCCGTGCTTGCGGGCCACCCCCCGCACCGTCTGCTTGAACAAGATCGCATCATCGGCGGCGCGCAGCGGGTCGGGGACATGCATCATATTGATTTCAAACTGTCCCGCGCCATTTTCGGAAATCGCCGCATCGGCGGGAATGCCCTGCTCGCGACAGGCATCGAAAACATCGCTGAGAAAATCATCGAAATGCAGCAGCTCATCGACGGAATAGACATCATCGGAGTGAAGCTGCTTGCCCGAAACCGGCGAATTCGGAGGTTCCGGCAGATCGGGTTCGGGATTGACGAGGTAGAATTCCAGCTCGGTCGCGACAACGGGGGTCAGGCCAAGCGCGGCGAAACGGCGGGTGATCTCTTCAAGGGCGCGCCGTGGATCCGCCGGAAAGGGATCGCCATTCGCGCAGGAAAGCGTCATCGGGGCAAGGATGGCGGGCGGATCGGCCCATGTCATCGGTAACAGCCCGCGCTCGATCATGCCACCGCGTCCGATGGCCTCGCGGGAGGGGAAAAGCGGATCTTGCTGCGCGATCTCCTCCCCCCAGACATCCACCCCCAAAGCCGCAAGAGGTATCCGCAATCCGGCATCGCAGAGCTTGCCGATCTGCGCCACAGGAACGCGCGTTCCACGCAGCATCCCGTTCAGATCGCAGACCGTCACAAGGGCGCTTTCGATCTCCGGATGGTCTTGCAACCACAGATTCGCATCCTGTCGTTCCATCGCTCCCCCCAAATGCGATACTGATTCGAAAAATGTGATATCATTTTTCTGACTTGTATCTTCTTTTCACTTCCAGTCAACTGACACGGTGGTGACATAACATTTCAAGGCACGGAAAAGCGTAGCGCTTAATGAGCAAGACAAGCGACCTGAACCTCCCCGATATCAAAGCAGCCCCCGGATTGACCGTGCAGGAATACGCGTATCTGCGCTTGCGCAATGCCATCATGCTGGGCGCGATTGCTCCGGGAACCAACCTGACCATACGCGGTCTGGCCTCCTATCTGGATCTGAGCCCGACCCCTGTGCGCGAGGCGATCCGGCGGCTCAGCTCGGAGAATGCGCTCGAGGTTCTCAACAATCGCCGCCTGTCGATCCCGCATATGAAAGCGGGGCGTTTCGAGGAGCTGATCCAACTCCGGATCACCTTGGAAACCCACGCGGCCGAACGTGCCCTTCCCTATTTTTCTGACGTCATTATCAACGACTTGACCAGAATGGACGATGAAATGGATCAGGCCGTTCTGGAGCATCGCACGGAAGATCTGACCCAGTTGAACCATGATTTCCACCGCCGCCTCTATGCCGCCAACCCCAATTCCCAAGCGATCCCGCTGATTGAAAGTGTGTGGTTGCAATTAGGGCCGTTCCAGCGGCAGGTGGTGCGCGAGGTAAAGCAATATTACAGCGTGGACCGCCATAAAGAGATCCTGAATGCCTTGCGCCAGCGGGACCCGATGGCGCTTGTGGTGGCCATCGAGAATGATATCCGCGACGGGATTGTGCGCTCGGGTCGCGAGAAGCTACAAAAAGAGGCGCAGCGCACCCAGCCGCTTTTGCACTAAACCGCGCCGCCCGTATCGGGATCACCATGTTTGACCCGAAACCGCAGCCATGAGCAGCGGATATAATGATATTGCTTTCTAAAAAATGTGATACTATTTTTGAAAATGTAATACCAATTTCAACATGGGGGTCTTCAGATGGCACTCAAAACGCATCAGGACTGGCTTGATGCCCGTCAGAATCTGACGATCCGTGCACAGGCGCTGATTGACGGGAAATTTGTGGCGGCGTCTTCGGGGCGCAGCTTTGCCTCGGTCTCGCCGGTTGATGGCAGCACCCTCGCGCAGGTCGCGGATTGCGGTCAGGAAGATGTCGATCTGGCCGTCGCGGCAGCACGACGCGCCTTCGAGGATGGCCGCTGGTCCAAGCGCGCGCCTGCCGAACGCAAGGCCGTGCTGTGCCGTCTGGGCGATCTGGTCCGCGCCCATCGCGACGAACTGGCCCTGCTGGAAACGCTGGACATGGGCAAGCCGATTGCCGACAGCACCTCGATTGATGTGCGCGCGGTGGCGAATTGCTTTGCATGGTATGGCGAGGCGATCGACAAGATCTATGACGAGATCGCCCCCACCCCTTCGGACACGCTGGCGCTGGTCAGCCGCGAGCCTCTGGGCGTGGTTGCTGCGGTTGTGCCGTGGAATTTCCCGATGCTCATGGCCAGCTGGAAAGTCGCGCCCGCATTGGCGGCAGGCAATTCGGTTGTGCTGAAACCATCGGAAAACTCGTCGCTCTCGGCGCTCCGGCTGGCCGAACTGGCACTGGAAGCGGGTGTGCCGCCCGGCGTGTTCAACGTGGTGACCGGCTGGGGCCCGGAAACGGGCAAGGCGCTGGGGCTGCATATGGATGTGGACGGGCTGTTCTTTACCGGCTCGACTGCGGTCGGGCGCTTCTATATGGAATATGCCGCGCGTTCGAACCTGAAAAAGATCGGGCTGGAACTGGGCGGCAAAAGCCCCAATATCATCCTGTCAAGCTATCACGACATCCGCCACGCCGCCGAAACCTCGGCCAATTCCGCCTTCTTCAACCAAGGGGAAATGTGCACCTGCCCCAGCCGCCTGATCGTCGAGGAAAGCGTTCATGACGAGGTGGTCGATGTGCTTCTTGCGCAAAGCAAAGCCTTCGCCCCCGGTCATCCGCTTGATCCGGCAACCCGTTTTGGTGCGATGGTGGACGAACGCCACACGACGCGCGTTCTGGGCTTTGTCGATATCGCGCAAGAAGACGGCGCGACCCTTGCAACGGGGGGCAAACGTGTCTGCATGGACAGCGGAGGCTGCTATCTGGAACCCACGATCTTCGACCATGTGCGCAATGACATGCGGATCGCGCAGGAAGAGGTCTTCGGGCCGGTGCTGTCGGTCATCACTGTCAAGGATGTGGACGAGGCACTCCGCGTGGCCAATGACACGCCCTTCGGGCTGGCCTCCTCGATCTGGACGGATGACCTGAGCACCGCCCATCGCGCCGCGAAGGAATTGCGGGCCGGTCTGACCTATGTGAACTGCTATGACTGCGACGACATGACCGTGCCGTTCGGCGGTTTCAAGGAAAGCGGGATCGGGCGGGACAAGTCCTTGCATGCGCTGGATAAATATACCGAGCTCAAGACCACATGGATCAAGTTGTCGAAGTAATCGAAAGGCCCCGTCCTTGCGCCGACTGACCAACTTGGACTGACCAACTAGGACTGACCGGCTTGGGGCGCAGGGCCTGCCGATATGGCCCGGAACACGCCAACGGACAAAGACCGGAAATTGAAAACGGGGCGCCTGCTGGGCGCCCCGTTCCTGTTGCAATCGATCCCTATGGCGCGGGTCAGCGCAAGGCGCTGACATCCTTGGCGCTGACAGGATCGGCAGAATTGCCCCATGCGCTGCGCAGGAAGCTGGCCAGTGCCGCAACATCGTCATCGGACAGGCGGTCGGCAAATCCGGGCATTTTCAGCTCTGCCGGTCGCTGCGCGGTCGACGGTATGGCCGCGCCATGCAGAATGGTGTCCACCAGCCCGTTTGACTGTTTCGCCGTCACAGTGGCATTGCCTGCCAGAGCCGGGAAGATCCCCGCCGCCCCCTTACCATCGGCAAAATGGCAGGCCGCGCAATTATCCATGAACAGGCGCGCACCCAAAGGCTGGTTCTCGGGCGTCAACAACAGCTTGCGCGTGGCGTCATCCAGATCGGCTTTCAGCTCTGCCGGTCGTGCCACAGCCGCTTTCGGGGCCGCCTCGCCGGTCACCGCCACGGGCTGGTATGCAGCGATCGACCGCAGATAGGCGACCATCGCGGCGCGGTCTTCATCGCTGAGATATTGCAGCGAATCGCGGATCGCCAGCGCCATCTCGCCCGAGACCCCCGCATGGGCATTGCGCCCCGAAGCAAGGAACAGGTCCAGATCGGCCGCCGACCACGATTTGATCGTCGCATCGGCGCTGCGCAGATCGGGGGCGGTCCAGCCATCGATCACACCGCCCGACAGGAAATCGGGATCGGAGGCGTCCGTGCCATTCTGCGCGAAGGCCAGATTGCGCGGACTATGGCAGGCCGCACAATGGCCCGGCCCTTCCACCAGATAGGCCCCCCGCGCGATCTGCGCATCCTGCGAGGGCGGCACGAAACCGACCTTCGGAAGCCCCACCCATTTCCATGCGCGAATGCCCCAACGCTGGTTGAAGGGGAAGCTTAACGCCGTCGCCTGCACCTTGTTCTCGACCGGTTCCAGCGTGTCATGGAAATAGGTATAGAGCGCCTCTATATCGGCCTCGGACAGTTTGCGATAATTGTCGTAAGGCATGGCCGGATAAAGGTTTTCGCCATGTTTACCGATGCCGTCCACCAAGGCGGCACGGAACTCGTCCAGTGTCCAGTCGCCAATCCCCGTCGCCTTATCGGGGGTGATATTGGAGGCATAGATCGTGCCGAAGGGGCTGGCGATCGCGCGCCCGCCCGCATAGGGCGTGCCGCCTTCCGCCGTGTGGCAGGCCGCGCAATCGGCCACACGCGCCACATATTCGCCGGTCTTATCCTGATGCGCGGGCAACCATTGCGCATCGAAAGACAGGTCCTTCGCCGAACTACGGTGCTGGGGCACCAGAATCATGGCGGCGATCACAATGATCGCGGCAATGGCCAGCCACATGATGAGGCGTAGAAACTTAAGCATCTTTCATCCTCCTCACATCAAAGGCCGCGGATTGGGCAGATAGTCCTTACGGAGGTGATCCACCGCCCAATAGGCCAACCCGCCGACTGCTCCGGTGGGGTTGTATTGCAGGTTCTGCGGGAAGGCCGAGGCCCCCATCACGAAGACATTGTGGCAGTCCCAGCTTTGCAGGTAGCGGTTGATCGCAGAAGTCTTGGGATCGGTGCCCATGATCACGCCACCGGTATTATGCGTCGTCTGGTACGGACGCACATCATATTGCGCCCCCGCCTCCTTGTAGGAGGATTTCATCATATCGGGATTGAGGCTCTGGGCGATGGGCTCGATCTTCGATTTCATGAACTGTGTCATGCGGATATCGTTGTCCTGCCAGTTATAGGTCATCCGCATCAGCGGGCGCCCGTGACGGTCTTTATAGGTCGGGTCCAGATCCAGATAGACATCGCGATAGGCCATATTCGACCCGTGCGAGGCAATCGACATCGAATGGCCGTACCATTCCTGCGTCGCCGCCTTCCATTCCGCCCCCCAGCTTGGCGTTCCCTGCGGCAGGGACATCTGCTGGATCGGGCGACCGCCGGTATGCCCGCCGGTGATATAGCTCCCACCGATAAAGCCTTCCTTGGCAAAATCGATCTGGCCGATAGAATAATCATCCAGCGAATAGCCAACCGATCCCGTGCCGATAAAGGGGTCGAAATTATGCTCTTTGAAGAACAGGCTCGTGCCGCCGGTCACCTGATAGGCATAGTTCTTGCCCACCACCCCCTCGCCCGTTACCGGATCGTAAGGCTGGCCGATGCCCGAAAGCAGCATCAGATGCACGTTATGCAGCGAAAAGGCCGCCACGATCACCAGATCTGCGGGCTGGAAGACTTCCTCACCGGCTTTTTCGTCCCAATAGGTGACGCCGGTTGCGGTCTTGCCATCTTCGGCCTTCTCGATCTTCAGAACTTCCGAATTGACCCGATATTCGAAATTCGGCATCCGCTTGAGAGCCCCCAGAACGCATGTCTGCGGCGAGGATTTCGAATAGTTCAGACAGCCGAACCGTTCACAGAAGCCGCAATAATTGCACGGACCAAGCTGCATGCCATATTCGTTCACATAGGCCGCAGAGGCATTGGCCGAGGGGCGCGGGAAGGGATGCAGCCCCTGCGCGCGGGCGGCCTGCGCGAACATCTCGCCATCAAGGTTCTGCACCAGCGGCGGCAGCGGGTAATCGGTCGAGCGCGGGGCCTCGAACGGATTGCCGCCCTCAATGATATTACCGTTGATATTGCCCGCCTTGCCGGAAATCCCCGCCATATTCTCGAAACGCGTCAGATAGGGCTCCATCTCTTCGGCGGTCACACCCCAATCCTGAATGGTCATGCCCTCGGGGATGGTCTGCGCGCCGAAGGTCTCCTCGACATAGGATTTCAGCCGCCATTCCACCTCTTGCGGACGCCATGTCTGGCCGTTCCAGTGGATCCCCGCACCGCCCACACCATCCCCGGGCAGGAAAGAGCCCAGATGCCGGTAGGGCAAGGCGGTCTCTTGCAGCGTGCGCCGGATGGTCAGCGTCGATTTGGCCGGTTTTTGCATGAATTTGTAGCGGATGCCGTATTTCAGCTCGTCCGCCACATCGGGATATTTGAAATCGGGCACGGTATCGCGGTCCTCGCCGCGTTCCAGTGCCAGCACATCCAGCCCTTCCTTGCACAGTTCTATCGAAAGGATCGAACCGGTCCAGCCAAGCCCGATCACAACAACGTCTTTTTTGGGTGCCTGACGTGTCATGGATTACCCCCTCTCGCCTTTGATCGACACCGGCCCGAGCGGATAGGGCTGGTCGCGCATCTCCACCCATTCGGTGTAGGACGCCCGCGCGCCGGGAAAGCCGATATGCTTCCAGCCCGCCATCTTGTAATTGCCGCCATACATCGGATCGGCAAAGAACCCCTCTTTGGTATTGCTCAGCAAAATGGTGAAGAAGTCACGCAGCTCGGGGGGAAGGATCTCGGCGCGCCCGCCTCCGGTGCCGTCTCCTTTGTTGTTTTGCAAGGCGGTCAGGGCGGCATCCTGATCGGCAGAAGACAGCTCAACGAAAGACGCGCCGAATTGGGCCCGACACCATGTGTCGAATTCCGGAATGGCCTTGCGATAGACCTGAGCCGGGGTCAGGGGCGTCTGCCAGCCCAGCAGCGGATCGGCGGCGGCATCATGCGGGCCGTCCATATACCAGTCATCGGCATTGCCATACTCACCGGCAAGCTGCCGGTCGATGAACACCGGCACCCGCGCCTCGATCGCGCCGGGAGCCGCCTCGTCACCGGGGATCAGCCGTGCGCAGGCCGCCATCAGGAACGACCATTCCGCCGCCGTCAGATAAACGGGTTCGTACTGGTCAAGCGGCGGAGCGTCCTTGGTCTGGGCGGCAGCTGGGTTGGTCACCTGGCTTAGGGCGAAACCCGCAGCGCCCGCTTTCAAAAACCCGCGTCGTGTCGCGGCGAAAGAGGAACTGGGCATCGGATACCTTTCTGACAATAGGTTGGGTCTTATGTGGCGCGCCCTGCAACATGGCGCATTTCCCGTCAGAAGCTGCGACAAATTGTCTGGCTAAGGCTGGTTTTAGGGCATGTTCACAGTTTGAAAAGCAAAATTGATCGGTTTTGTGGGAAAATTTCTGTGTTTCGAGGCAATCCCTTAGCGCCGGTCGCACATAGCAGCCGCCCGTTTTGCCCGCCCGTCCGGCGGAAATGTGCCGCAAGGTAACAAATACCTATCCCCGCGCCCCGCCCGCACAAAAATACAGGCGGCGCACGCGGGGGCCCAGGCATCCGGCCTCTGCTGGCGGGTGGAAAACCGCGCAAGTTCAGCCGCTAACGCTATTTCCTGCATCAACCATGCAGGATACGCATTAGACTTTACCTCCGGCCACGCGCTTGGTGGCGCAACCGGTGCCCGCTCAGGGCATCGCGCTTCTCACAGGGACCGGACCAGACGCATGTCGGATCAAAAATTCTTCGCCAATATCGAACGTTTCATCGCCAACGCGACACCGCATCTTGCCTTGCCCGAAGGACTGGACGAGCGGATCACCCAATGCAATTCCACCTATGCGGTGCGCTTCGGGGTGAAATTGCGGGGCCGGATCTACAGCTTCGAGGGCTGGCGTTCGGTCCATAGCGAACATATCGAACCGGCCAAAGGCGGCATCCGCTATGCGCCCGACGCGAATATGGACGAGGTCGAGGCGCTGGCCGCGCTCATGAGCCTTAAATGCGCGCTGGTCAATGTGCCCTTCGGCGGCTCCAAGGGTGCCTTGCGCATCAACCCCTCCGACTGGAGCGAGGACGAGCTGGAGCGCATCACCCGCCGCTTCACACAGGAACTGGCGCGCCGCGACCTGATCCATCCCGGTCGCAACGTTCCCGCCCCCGACATGGGCACCAGCGAACGCGAAATGGCATGGATCGCCGATGAATACCGCAAGACCGGCCGTGCCGATGCCATGAATGTCAATGCCTGCGTAACCGGCAAACCCGTGGCGCGTGGTGGCATCGAAGGCCGTGTCGAGGCGACGGGCCGTGGGGTGCAATATGCCGTGCGCGCCTATCTCGCCCATCCCGAAATGCCCGCCGTTTCGGGCCAGAAAACCGTCGAGGGCCTAAGCGTTGTCATACAGGGCTTCGGCAATGTGGGCTATCACGCGGCAAAATTCCTTGCCGAGGACGGTGCTAAGATCGTCGGGATCGTCGAGCATGACGCGGCCATTTTCACCGCCGAAGGTCTGGATGTCGAGGCCGTGGCCGCCCATCGCCGCGCGACCGGTTCGATCGGCGGGTTTGCCGGTGCCGAAACCGTGCCAAGCGCCGAAGGCCTGACCCATATGGCCGCCGATATCCTGATCCCCGCCGCCAAGGAAGCCGCCATCACCGAGGCGAATTGCGAAGACATCAACTACAAGCTGATCGTCGAGGCCGCGAACGGGCCGGTGACCGCTGCCGCCGAAGACTGCCTTGGTCGCCGTGGCATCCATATCCTGCCCGATCTCTTCGTCAATGCGGGCGGGGTTGTGGTAAGCTATTTCGAATGGGTCAAAAACATCACCCATATCCCCTTCGGCCTGATGGAACGCCGCCAGAAAATCGCGAACGGGCTGTCGATGGTGAATGCGCTCGAGCAGGTCTCAGGTCACACTCTGGCCGAGGAACTGCGCGCCAGCATCGCCCGCGACACGCAGGAAATCGACCTTGTGCGCTCGGGTCTGGAAGAGATCATGACCCGCGCCTTCAACGAGATCGCCACCCAGAAACAGGCCCTGCCCGACGCAAATCTGCGCACTGCCGCCTATGCCGTTTCCATTGCCCGAATTGCGGATTATTATCGCGCGATCGGACTGTAACGGGTGCACTGAATGGATATGCGTTGGCTGGAGGATTTCCTCGCGCTTGTCGAAATGCGGAATTTCACCCGTGCGGCAGAATTCCGCAATGTTTCGCAGGCCGCCTTCAGCCGGCGCATACAATCACTGGAGCACTGGGTCGGCTCCGCCCTGATCGTCAAGGGGGCGGTGCCCGTGCGCCTGACCGAGGCGGGCGAGCAGTTCCGCGAGGATGCCGCCGCCTCTGTCGAGCGCCTGCTGGGGGCGCGTTCCAAGATCCGCTGCAACCAGTTCGAGCTGATGTCACAGGTGCGTATCGCCACGCCCAACTGTCTGGCACGGTCGGATTTCAAGCGCGTGCTACAGATGCTGCGCGGGCGGGTCAAATCCTCTTTCTCGGTGATTGTGGGCAATACGCAGGATGTGACGGCCCGCTATATGGCCGGAGATGCCGATATCCTGCTGTGCCATGACAATCTGGCCCTGCCCAGCCCCGTGCATTCGGACGCACAGGAGCGGCTTGTCGTGCGCCGCGACCGCTTCATGCCCTATGCCGTGCTGAACGAGGATAAACGCACCACCTTCGGCTTTCCGGGCAATGCGCGCCATCCTTTCCCGCTGATTTCCTATTCGCACAAGGCCTATTTCATGCGCCTGTTCGAACATGTCCTTGAACGCGCGCCCGCCCTGCCCGCCTACAAGATCACCGTGCAATGCGACATGTCCGACGTGCTCAAGGAGATCATCATGGAGGGGCATGGCGTCGGCTGGTTGCCCGCCTCTGCGGTGGATGCCTCGGCCGCGCAGGTCATCGGGCCGATTGGCGGGCCGGAATGGGCGCTGGATGTCGAGATCTGCGCCTATCGCCCGCGCCGCGATCTTGCGCCGGAAATCGAGGCGCTTTGGGATGCGCTCAGACAGGAGGTCGGAAGTGACCGTTGACGCTCAGGCCCTACAGGCTTTTCTGGACAGGCTGACCGCCGATATCCACGCCCGCCACGATTGGGGCGAAGTGGCCAATTACATCCCCGAACTGGCCAAGGTCGATCCGGCGCAATTCGCCGTGTCGATTGCGCTGGCCGATGGCCGCCTGCTGCATGCGGGCGCCAGTGCGCGCCGCTTCTCGATCCAGAGCGTCTCGAAGGTCTTCACGCTGGCCTGCGTTCTGGGGCGGCATGGCGAACAGATCTGGACCCGCGTGGGCCGCGAACCCTCGGGGACGCGCTTCGATTCCATCCTGCTGCTGGAGCAGGAGAAAGGCCGCCCGCGCAACCCGTTCATCAATGCGGGCGCGCTGGTGACCACCGATGCCCTGCTGACAGGGCGTGCGCCGCGCGAAGCACTGAGCGAAGTGCTGGCCTTCCTGCGCGAGGCCGCGGAAGAGGATGACATCCATATCGACCCCGCAGTGGCCCTCTCGGAGGAACGGACCGGGTTTCGCAATATCGCATTAGCCAACTACCTGAAATCCTTCGATAACCTGCAAAACGCGCCCGAGCTGACACTGGGCACCTATTTCCATCAATGCGCCATAGAGATGACCACAGACCAACTGGCACGCGCAGGCCGGATCATTGCACAACTGCCCGGGGTCTCGCCGCTGCTGACCGCCGAAAAGGCGCGGCGGCTCAATGCTCTGATGATGACCTGCGGCCATTATGACGGGTCGGGCGATTTCGCGTTCCGTGTCGGCCTGCCAGGGAAAAGCGGCGTGGGCGGCGGCATTCTGGTGATCGCCCCAGGCGTCGCCTCGATTGCCGTCTGGTCGCCCGGCCTCAATCTTTACGGCAATTCCCATATGGGCACATATGCCGCAGAACAGATCGCGAAATTCACCGGCTGGTCCGTCTTCGGCTAAAAGCCCCCCCACAGGCCAAGGCCGCAGGGCGGAAAATCGGTCTGCACAGGGGGCCTGCGCTGCGTAGTTAACTGAATAGTCACCCTATTCCCGTTCTATTCATCTCACCTTTCGCGTCGCTTTGACCCGAGGGGCCGACCTCAAGGGGACAGGCGGAATTCGGGATGGCCAATGCAACACTGACCGGCAATAGCGGGGCCAATGGCGCCACGCTGACAAACGCCGCCGATGGCAGCGGCAAGCCCTCCCAGAACCAGTCCGATGTCACATTGCAGACCTCCAGCGCGACGGTGACCGGCACCGGTCGTTTCTATGACGTCAATTTTCTTGGTGGCAATGACACGCTTGTGGCCACCAACATGCCTTGGGTGCATCCCGATAGCGGATCGACCATCGGGTTTGACAATATCAGCATGGGCACCGGCAATGACCTTGTCGAACTGCATCGCAGCGCCTTTTACGACACGCTCGATATGGGCGATGGCGATGACACGCTGATCCTCGACAATTCCGGTGGCCGCGATGTCGTCATGGGGGCAGGCAATGACCGTGTGCAGCTCGATATGTCGCAAGCCGGTGCCGCCTCGGAAGAGGAACTGGCCCAGAAAGTCGGACAGGCCGCGATTGATCTGGATGGCGGCACGGGGTCGGATACGCTCAATCTGGTGGGAGACTGGACGCTGACACTGGCGGCGGGCAGCATCACGCTCGACACCAATAATGACGGCATTGGCGACAGCGTCACCAATGTATTGCGCTCGGATCAATACGGGCAGGTGCTGGGCATGCCCACGGTGCTGTCGGGCACCGTGCGCTGGGGCGACACGATCACCCTCAGCAATGGCGACACGGTTCTGGCCGAGGCGACATTCTCGAATTTCGAGGCGCTGGAGGCGGTATGTTTCGCCGCGGGCACCCGCATCGCCACACCGCAGGGAGAGATCGCCGTGGAG
Source organism: Thioclava sp. GXIMD4215 (assembly GCF_045291555.1). Taxonomy (NCBI): domain Bacteria; kingdom Pseudomonadati; phylum Pseudomonadota; class Alphaproteobacteria; order Rhodobacterales; family Paracoccaceae; genus Thioclava; species Thioclava sp. GXIMD4215. Next base: position 394,421 of record NZ_CP149517.1, read on the forward strand.
CAGCTTCGCGAAGGCGATCTGGTGACTACCCGCAACGGGCCGCGCCCGATCCGCTGGATCGGCAAAAGGCGGCTGGACCTGATCGATCTGATGACAAACCCCAAGCTCCTGCCGATCCGCATCCCCGCCGGAGCCTTCGGCACAGGCCGTCCGCATAGCGACCTGCGCGTATCGCCGCAGCACCGGCTGGCCGTCCGGTCAAAGATTGCCGAGCGGATCTTCGGCACGCCCGAAGTTCTGGTTCCCGCCAAGCTGCTGGTGGGCGTGGGCGATATCCGTATCGAGGGCGAGACACAGGAGATCCGGTATTACCACTTCATGCTGGATCACCATGCGGTGGTCATGGCCGAGGGCATGGAGGCCGAAACGCTTTATCCCGGCCTCCATGCGCTCAACTTCCTGACACCGGACGGGCGCGCCGAAGTCCTGTCTCTCTTTCCCGAACTGGCAGATCCCGGACATCAGGCCGTTCCCGCGCTGCCCCTCGTGAAAAACCGCGAGGCGCGGGCGCTGGTCGAACGGCATCGGCGCAATGCCAAACCCCTCTGGTCATGAGATGAACCAGAAGGTAACCTTATGAAACCACACACAGGACCGGTCGGGCACCATCTGCGAGGTACAGCCATTGGAAAGCAGCCTTTCCGAAGAAGAGCGCGGCAAAGTCCGTATCGTTTTGGGCGAGGATGTCGCCGATGTCCCGCATGTGTTGCCGCTGGTACGGCAAATGCACAAGGAAAGCCTGTTTTCCGATCTGCCCTTCGACCAGCCGCAATTCGACCAGATCATCGGCTTCATCCGCGACAATCCCGGCTATAACGGTGCGCTCTATGTCGAATATGACGGCGAGCCGGTGGCCTTTGCCTATTACGTCTTCCGCCCCTTCATGGGCAGCCGGAAATCATGGGTCACGGTGATGCATACGCTCTATCTGCGGGCCGATATCCGGTCGACAGCCGTCGGCAGCTATATCTGGCAGCGCATCATGATGGCCGTGCGTGGCTGGTCGGCCCCGCGCGGGTCGAAAGGGGTGATGTTTAACGTCACCTCCGGCATCGCGATCGAAGAAACCGATACGGTGCTGCGCTCTGGTGGGGCCACCCATCTGGGCGGCAACTATTTCATGCGGATCTGACATGAAGGCGGCCCGATGAATTGTGACCATGACAACGCGCCCATCGTGGCGGGAATCGGACTGCGCCTGCCCGGCGCGCGTGGTCTGGCCGCCGCATGGTCCGTGCTCTCCGAGGGGCGCTGCACCGTCACAACCGTTTCCGCGCGCAGCTTCGATCCGGCCTTCTACCACGATCCGGCGCAGGGCCGTCGCGGCAAGACCTATTCGCTGGCCGCAGGACAACTGGACAACCTCTACCATTTCGATGCCGCCTTCTTCGGCATCAGCCCGCGCGAGGCCGCCGAAATGGACCCCCAGCAACGCCAGATGCTGGTTGCGACATGGGAAGCGGTAGAGGATGCGGGCCTTGACATGGCCGACCTGTCGGGGCCGCGCACCGGCGTGTTTATCGGGTCTTCCATCGTCGAGAACCTCTCGTCCTACTACTACGACACCGCGCGCGGCGGCTCGACCTTCACACTTGGCAACACGCTGGCCATCATCGCCAACCGGATCTCGGCTCGTTTCGATTTCGGCGGCCCGAGTCAGGTCATCGATACCGCCTGTTCCTCCGGCCTGACGGCGCTGGACACCGCCACAAAGGCGCTGTCGCGGGGGGATCTGGATATCGCCATTGTCGGCGGCGTGCATGTGCTGCGCGCACCGGGCGGCTTTGTCGGCTTTTCCCAGGCGCGGATGCTCAGCCCCAGCGGGCGCTGCAGGGCCTTTGATGCGGGCGCGGATGGCTATGTCCGTTCGGAAGCGGCGATCGCACTGGTCCTTCTGCGGCCCGAAATCGCGGCCCGCCTGCACGCACGGCACAGGGGGCGCATCCTTGCAACCGGCGTCAATACCGATGGCGGGGCCTCGCCGCTTCTGGTGCCCTCCAGCGACCGTCAGGAGACATTGATCCGCTCGGTGCTGGACCAGGCGGGCCGGGCCCCCGAAGACCTTGCCTTCTACGAGGCACATGGCACCGGCACACAGGTCGGCGACCCTGCCGAGGCGCACTCCATCGGTCGGGCGGTCGCATCGCTCAGGCGGGCTCCGCTGCTGATCGGCTCGGCCAAGAGCAATTTCGGCCATACCGAGCCCGCCTCCGGTCTGGTCGGGCTGGTCAAGGCCTTGCTGGCCATGCAGCACAGGGTTCTGCCCGCATCGCTGCATTTCAACACGCCGAACCCGAATATCGATTTCGACGGTCTCAATCTGGCGGTGGCCGCAACGCCAATGCCCTTGCCGGAGGGCCCCCTGCTGGCGGGGGTCAACGCGTTCGGCTTTGGTGGCACCAATGCCGTTGCCCTGATCGAGGGCGGGACACAAGCCACGCCTGCCCGCCGTTTCGTGCCGGTGTCATCGGGGACGCCTTGGCTGTGCCTGTCTGCCGCCTCGCCCGACAGCCTCGCAAAGCTTGCGGGGCACTGGTCGGCCCGACTGGACGCCAGCCCGCACGCCCGCGAGGCCCTTGCCGCCGCCGCCACGCGCCGCACCGCCCTACCGCACCGGCTGGCGTTGCGCTGCGATGAAACCGCCAGCGCGCGGCTGCGCGACATCGCCCTTGGTCAGGCCGCAGCCCTTGGCGGGCGCGCGGCCTTCGAGCGCCCGCAGACCGTCTTCGCCTTTCCTGGCAACGGGGCGCAGATCATGGGGATGGGGCAGGACGCCTATCGCCATGATGCCCGTTTCCGCGACGGGTTCGACCAGATCGCTGCGGCCTTTGCACAGGAAGGGATCGACGCTCTGGCCGAGCAGCTCTTTGCCGCAGATCTCGACCGGCGTCTGGCCAGCCCGCTGGTGGCCCAGCCGCTGCTGGTGGCCTGTCAGGTGGCACAGGCGCAAAGCCTTATGGCCGCAGGGCTGCGCCCCGATGCGGTGATCGGCCATTCGGTGGGCGAACTCTCGGCGCTGACGGTTGCGGGATGCCTCACTCCCCAAGGTCTGGCGCGGGTTGTCGCCTCGCGCTCGCGCCGGTTCGAGGCGCTGCGCGGCAGCGGCGGCATGGCCGCGCTGGCCCTGTCCGAGGCCGAGGCCAGCCGTGCCATTGCCGGATTGGGGGCACCGCTGCTGGCCCTTGCCGCCGTCAATGCCCCGCGCTCGGTCACGGTCTCGGGGCCGCAGAAGGCGCTGGAACAACTGGCAAAGGTCAGTATCGGCGGCAAACGGATTGCCATGATGCCGCTCGGGGTCGAGGTGCCCTACCATTCCCCCGCCGTCGCACCGCTGCGCGCCGCGTTCATGGCCGACATCGCGGGGCTACAGCTTGCCGCGCCGACCTGCCGGATTGCGGGATCGGCCTTGGGGCGCCTTCTGGAGACGCAGGATCTGACCGCCGACTATCTGTGGCGCAATGCACGGGATACCGTGCGGTTTTCCGATGCGCTGAAAAGCCTGTGTGCCGAAGCGCCCGCCGTGGTGGTCGAACTCTCGCCCCGTCGCCTGCTGGCGGCCAATATCCGCGATCTGGCACGGCTTGAGGGGCAGCCGCTCAGCTATTGCGCGGCGACACCCGCACAGGGCACAGAACCTGCCGAGGCCACCGTCCTGCGCTGCTGGTGCCACGGCGCGCGCATCGACCGCACGCAGCTTTCGGGCCTCCCCGAGGCCCCCCCGCCCGATCTGCCGCTTTACCCGTGGCAGGAGGTGGAACATGCCACGCAGCTTTCGCCGGACGGCTATGACGCTTGGGGGGAGGCCGGACAGAGGCATTTCGCCGGACGCAGGCCGGACCGCGAACTGCCGGTCTGGACAACCGAAATCACCCCGACCGCCCCCGAATGGCTGGCCGATCACCGGATCGGCGGGGCGCAGGTGCTGCCCGCTGCGGCGCTGGTCGAGCTGGCCCTGTCTGCCGCGCAGGAAACATGGCCCGAGACGCCGCTGACGCTGTCGGGGTTCGATCTGCTGCACCCTGCCGATATCGCGGGCGAGGGCCTCCGCCTGCGCACCAAGCTTCTGGATGGCGGGCGTGTCGGGATCGACATGCGCCCACGGCTTGCAAAAACCGACTGGACGCCGCTCGCGCGTGGCACCTTGCGCCCCGACGCGATTGCCCCGCCGCCGCGTCGGGACAGACCCACCCACGAGAGCATCCCCACCGAGGCGCTTTATACGGCACTGGCGGCGCAGGGGCTGCATTATGGTCCGGCCTTCCGGCGGCTGGGCCGGATCTGGGCCGAGGAAGCCGGTGGTCTGGGCGCGACCCTTACGGGAGACCCGCCAGCGGGACAGTTCCTTTTGGACCCGACGGCGCTGGATGCCGCGTTCCACCTTCTGGCCCCCTATGCCGGACAGGTGGCTCTTGCGGGGGATACACCGCCTGCACTGGCCAAGGCCCTTGCGGCGGGTGCGGCGCTTTTGCCCACCCGTATCGGGCGGCTGACCCTCTGGCCCGAGGCCGGACCCGCGGCCACTGTGCGGCTTGTTCCGGGGCGGCTATGGCAGCGCGGACTAGAGGCGTCCTTCACACTTGAAACCGCTGACGGCCGGACACTGGCGGCGCTGGACGCGGTGGAGTTCACCCTTGCGCGGCCCGATGCCTTACCGATCGCCCCCGCCTTATGGCACAGACGCGCCGTCCGGCTGCGCCCGCCAGAACAGCCGGTCATAGGCCCCGAAAGCTGGCATGAGCCCAAGGCCGCGCTGGCCCGTCTGGGCTATGGCACGCCCCCGCCCCGCGCCGAAACGGACCTGTCCGATGCCGGAACCGTGCTGCGTCTGCACCCCGACCGCGCCAGCGACCTGCAACTGGCCATGCTTCAGGCCCGCGGGATGGACCAGCCCGATATCCGCCGCCACTCTGCGGCAACGCGCGCCTGCTGGCAGACAGCAGAGCGGCTGCTCGACGATCTGCTCGGGCAATGGCCCGCAGAAGAACGTTGCGCCTTGCTGCTGGTCGGATTGCCCCCCGGCTGGCTTGTCACCCGTCTTGCCGCCGATCCGCGCCTTGACGACCTCAGGCTGTCCCATCCCGACGAGACGGCGCGTGAAAGCCTGCGCCGCCTGTTGCCTGCGGCCTGCGCGCCCCTGCTGCGCGATCCTCCCGAGGCAGGGATGTTCGACATCATGGTGACGGCCCTGCCCCATAGCCCGCCTCTCCTGACACCGCTGGCCGCAGGTGGCATTTGCGTCGCGCTCTCCACCGAGCCGGTCTGCGGGTCCCCGCCCGACGGGCGCGATCAACACGGGGCGACGCCACCGGTCGCACCGCCACCGACCGAGCCGCTGTTTTACGATGGAACAGGCCCCGTGCCGGTGACCATTTCCGCCTGCCGCAGCCCCGTCCCCAAGCCCCCGTCCCTCTCCGTGGCACCAACGAGCACAGACAGGCCAGCGGCAGCCACGCCGCCTCAGGGCCCGCCCGAGCTGCGCGGGCTGGATACCGGCGGACGCAATCTGCGCCTCATCGTGCGGCTGCATCAGGGCGCAGATGATCCGGTCACGGCGCTGGCCGATATGCTGGCGGAGCTGCGTCGTGCCACCTTGGATGCAGACGACATGCGCCCGCTGCGTCTGGTGGTGATGGGGGACGGCGATACGGGCGGATTTGCGCAGCTGACAGCAGGCCTCGCGGCCGCCGTGATGGTGCTGCGCAACGAGGCTCCGGCAGCCGCTGCCTCACTGATTTCGGTGCAGACCGACGGTCTGCCGGACTGGGAGGCGCTCTTTGCCCTTGCCGACCGCGAACCCTGGGTCGATTGCGCCGGTTCCGCTTTGCGCGCGCCGCGCCTGCTGCCGCAGCCCCGCCCCGCAGAACCCGCCGCAGCATTGGGCCTGAATGACAGAGCGAACGGGGGCCAGAACGGGGCCCTGAACGGGGGCCAAACCCACAGCTCTGCCTTCTCGTGGCAACCCAGACCGCGCCAACGTCCCCGCGCCGACGAGGTCGAAATCGCGGTGGCCGCGACAGGGCTCAACTTCCGCGATGTGATGCTGGCCAAAGGTCTTTTGCCCGAGCGGCTGATCCGTAGCGGGGCGTCCGGTGGCGGTCTGGGTATGGAATTTGCCGGTATCGTGCAGCGGGTGGGCCGCGATGCCCCGCTGGCGAAAGGCATGGCCGTCATGGGCTTTGCAGCCGATGCCTTCGCCACACATCTGACCGTGCCCGCAGCGGCAGTCATGCCCCTGCCCGAGGGGCTGGACCTGCATCAGGCGGCGGCCCTGCCGGTGGCCTATGTCACGGCATGGGAGGCACTGCGGGGTGTGGGGCGTGTCTCGGATGGCGACATCGTGCTGGTGCATGGCGGCGCGGGGGGCCTGGGGCTGGCGGCGATCCGTGTGGCGCGGCTTTTCGGGGCGCGGGTCTTTGCCACAGCCTCGAGCGCAGAGCGGCAGGCACTGGCGGTTGCCGCAGGGGCGGAGGCCTGTTTTGACAGCCGCACACTGGACTTTGCCGATGCGCTGCGCGCCGCGACCGGCGGACATGGGGCCGATATCGTGCTCAACAGCCTCGCGGGGGAGGCGATGCTGCGCTCCGTCGAGGCACTGGCCCCTTTCGGCCGTTTCATCGAACTGGGCAAGCGTGGCTTTGTCGAGAATGCGATCCTGCCGCTCGGACAGTTGCCCGAAGAGGCTAGCTATCACAGCTTCGATCTGGACCGGCGTCTGGCGGCCCGCCCCGCACAACTGGCCGGAACGCTGCACAAGATCGGCGCGGCGCTTGCCGAAGGCCGCCTGCCCGCATTACCGGTGACCCCTTTTGCGGCAGAAGACGCCGCCGAAGCCTTCGGGCATATGTTTGCCGCAAGACAGGTGGGCAAGATCATCATCACCCCGCCGCCACTTCCCACGGGCCCCGCAGCACCCTACCGGCCCATCCGCGACGACTGGGTGATCCTGGGCGGCACAGGGGGCGTGGGGCTGGCTCTGGCCAAAACCCTGCGCGAGAACGGGGCCAAACGGGTCCATCTGCTGTCACGCTCGGGCACGCCGAACCTTGGCAGCGGGGCGGCGGGCGCATGGGTTGCCGCCGATCAGGGCACGGTGCTCCACGCGCTGGATGGTCGCGACGCCACCGCGCTTTCGGCCTATATGGCGCAGATCGATGCCGACGGCCACCGTCTGGGCGGCGTGATCCATGCGGCAATGGTGCTGCGAGACCGGTTGATCCGCGACCTCGACCCCGTCGAGACGGCGCTGGTGCTGCGCGCCAAACTGGGGGTGGCCCGCAGCCTTGATCAGGTGCTGCGCCAGCGGGCGGAGTCCCCCGATGCGGTGCTGTTTCTGTCTTCCGTGGCGGCCTGTCTCGGCAATCCGGGACAAGCCGCCTATGCCGCTGCCAATGCGGCGATGGAGGCGCTGGCCGAGCGCCGCCGCGCCGATGGCCACCCGGCCTCGGTGCTGGCACTGGGCCCTATCGGGGACGGGGGCGCACTGGCACGCAATGCGGCCCTGTCGGCGCAGTTGGGACGGCTGGACGGGCTTGCGATGCTGCCGATGCGCACCGCCGTGGCAGAGATCCTGTCGACCCTGCGCGACCCCACCGCCCGAAACCGCCTTTTCGCACCGCTGAACTGGGCGCGTCTGGCACCGCATCTACCGGCGCTTGCCGCCCCGCCTTTCTCGTGGATCGTGCCCGAGGGCGCGGCACAGGCCGCAAAACCCGGCGATCTGGCGCGCGCTCTGCGCGGCCTCGAATGGCCCGAGGCTCTGGCCCATGTCGAACGGGAACTGGCCGATATCCTATGCGATATCCTGCGCCTTCCAGCGGCAGAATATGACCCGCATCGCCCGTTGGGGCGCTATGGGATCGACTCGCTTATGGCACTGGAATTGCGGCTGGAAATCGAACGGCGACTGGGGCTGCAACTGGCAAGCTTCCCGCTGTCCGAAAGCACGACCCCCGCGCGCTTCGCCGTTGCGCTGCTGACACGCCTGCACGCACAGGAGGCGCCGGATGGCTGACGGCCCGCGCATTCTGCTGCTCCACCGCAACCAACCCGCGCAGTTCGAATTCTTCGGCAGGTGGCTGGCCCGTCGGGGCTGGCAGGTGACCTATATCCATGCCGGACCCGCCTCGGACAGCACGGATGCGCTCGGCATCCGCACGCTGCGCTTTCCGGTGGCGGCCATGGAGCGCCCCGAGACCGATTTCCGCTATGCGCTGGATTATGCCGCCGCCACCGCGATGGGAGCTGCGGTGCTGTTCGAGCATCTGCGCAATCACGAGGGCTACCGCCCCGATGTGGTCATGGCGCATGCAGGCTGGGGGATCGGGCTCGGGGTGCGGCAGATCTGGCCGCAGACCCGCTACATCGCCTATCACGAGTGGTATTATACCGATCTGGACTGGACCACCGGCAGGATCGAGCGCCCCAGCACGCCTCCCGTCGCGATGACCAACCGGATGCGGAACCTGCCGATCTCGGCCGAATTCGACAGCGCCGATGCCAACTGGTGTCCAACACAGTTTCAGGCCAACCGTTTCCCGCCCCCGCTGCGGCAGCAGATTTCCGTTCTGGCGGATGGCGTGGATTGCCGGTTCCATCACCCCGATCCGACCGCCAAGATGGATTTCGACTGGCTCTCCCTGCCCGACCGGCCAAAGCTGCTGACCTATGCGACCCGTGGTCTGGAGCCTTTGCGCGGCTTTCCGCAATTCATGATGGCGCTGGCCCGTTTGCAAAAACAGCGGCAGGATTTCCATACCGTGGTGCTGGCGCAGGACAGCGTCTCCTATGGTCCGCGCCTGCCCGAAGGGGAAAGCTGGGGCAAACGCGCGCTGGCGGCGCTGGACCTTGACCGGAGCAGGCTGCATCTGGAAAGCATGAAGCCCCGCAGCGACTATCTGCGCACGCTACAGGCCTCGAGCGCGCATATCTATTTCACCGAACCTTTCGTCACCTCCTGGTCGCTTTCGGAGGCCCTTGCAAGCGGTTGCCTTGTGATCGGGTCACGCACGGGGCCGGTGATGGAGCTGGTCGAGGACATGCAGACAGGCATTCTGGTGGACATGGACGACCCCGAGGAGGTTTCCGACATGATCAGCTGGGTCTTCGACCACCCCGAAGAGGCACAGGCGATCCGGCGGCGGGCACGGCAGCAGATGCTCGATCTCTATGACAGCGAGGCGGTCTTCCGGCGTAAGGAGGCCCTGTTGCGCCAGATGATTTCGCGCGTGGCGGACACGACCGGACCCCATCAGCCCATCCTGTAAGCGCCTGTGAGGCCGGCACCGCCGCGCGCCATCTGCCCGCCTGTGCAGGCCCTGCCGACACGCGGGCCGCAGCCGGAAAGACGGGACGTGTCGCGGGCCTCTATAGCTTTGCCAGCACCTGCGCGATCACGTCACGGACACGGCGCGCGCGGGCCGGAAGCTGCCGGTTGCGGCGATAGGTCAGCCAGAGTGCGTGCCGGACCGGAACCGGCAGCACCATCACCTGAAGGCGGTGGCGCTGCGGATGGGCCTGAACCCCGCTGCGCGGCAGGATCGTGTAGCCCAAGCCCCTGAGGACAGGCGCGGGAATCTGACCGATCTGGTTGATGAAACTCCGCGCCCGGATATGTTCAGCGCCCTGAAAACTGTCCGGAAAGTTTGCGCCAAGCACCTCTTCGGCATAGGCGAACCCGTCTGGATGGGCAATGAAGCCCAAAGCGTCCAACCCTGCCAGATCCTGCGGCGGCGAGACCTGTTCCGGCAGGATCAGACACAGCTCGTCCTGCCCGACGATATCTCCGTCGAGCCGCATATGGGCGGGCGAGTGATCCACGATCCCCATATCACACTGCCCGCCCAGAAGGCCGTCAATGATACGCGGTTGCGGCATCGCCTCAAGGCGGATCGACAGGCCCGGGGCCTGCTCCATCAGATCCATGAAACGCGGATAGAGCAGCAGGGCAAGCGACCCCGAGCAAGCCACACAGACATCGCCATGATCCGGATCGTCATACTGCAACCGCCTGCGCAAATCGGCCTCTTCCGCACGCCTGCGGCGCGCAAGGGCCAGAACCGTCTCTCCGGCGGGGGTCGGGGCAAAGCTCTTGCCGTCGCGCGACAGAAGCGGCTGCCCGACCTGTGCCTCGAGCTTGCGGACCTGCTGGCTGACACCGGGCTGGGTCATGTTCAGGGCCTGCGCGGCGCGTGTGAAATGACCGATATCGCAAAGCGTCGCAAAGGTTTCGAGCCAGCGGGCGTTCAACATCAGATCATTCCGGCATGTTATGAAATTCAGAATGAATGATAATTTGATGATTTTTGTGCTGCAACACATATCAACGGGACCAATCAAGGAGCTTTCCATGACCCGACCAACCCCCCGCACGTTCTCCCATATCGGCCTTTCGGTCCCCGATCTTGATCGCGCTGTCGAATTCTACCGCGATGTCATGGGCTTCTATGTCATCATGGAACCGACCGAGATTGCGCAGGACGATAGCGATATCGGCATCATGTGTGATGATGTTTTCGGCGCGGGCTGGGGCAAATTCCGCATCGCCCATCTTTCGACCGCCGACCGGATCGGCTTCGAACTGTTCGAATTTCCCGAAAACTACCAGCCCGAAAACCCCCTGCCCTATCGCCAGACGGGCCTGTTCCACTTTGCGATTCAGGATCCCGACCTTGAAGGGCTGCTGGCCAAGATCGTGGCGGCAGGCGGCAAGCAGCGTATGCCCGTGCGCCATTATTTCCCGGGCGAGAAACCCTATCGCATGGTCTATGTCGAGGATCCTTTCGGCATCGTTTTCGAGCTATATTCGCATAGCTACGAGCTGACCTATTCGGCGGGGGCCTATAACTAAGGCCCCGCATAGGCCTGCGGCGCGACCGGACCGATGCCGCGCGCAGGCCGCCACATCCCCGAGCGCTCAGGTCGGCGTGGGGGTATCATACCCGATTGCCGCGCAAAAGCGGGCCATTTCTTCCGCACTCGGGCGCTCGCCGATATAGACCTCGACATAATAGGGATGGCGCGCCACACGCTCGGCCAGATCCTCCTGCACCCGCATCGAGATATACCCGATCTGCACCAGATAGATCGTGCGGGCACGGACATCGGCATCTGCCGGTGCGAACCCCCAACGCAGCAACATCGCGCGAAGGGCCTCAAGGCGACGGGCATCATTGGCCTGCAACCGCGCCAGCACGGACGGATCCCGCTGCGCCCATGCCCGGACCGCCAGTTCGAGGGCGGTATCGAATTGCGCCTCCGACATGAAAATCGCGATCACGTTCAGCATCGCCTCGGGGCGGCTGGCGGCATAGCTTTCGGTCGCGGCAATCAGAGCCGCCGTCGTGGCCTTCTCCCAACGCTCCAGAAGCGCCGCCAGAAGCTGCCCGCGGTCTTTGAAAAACCAGTAAAAGCTCGTGCGCGACAATTTCAGGCTATTGGCCAGCGGCATGATCTTGACGGCATCCACCCCCTTGGCAACGAGGGCCTGATAGGCGGCATCCAACCATAGCTCGGAAGAGCCGCGCCAGCCGCGCTCGGGGGGGGGATCATCTGTCATCAGGCATTCTCGTCATGGGTGGAGGCAAATTGTCTATAAAATGTGCAATACTGTCCAGAGGCATTTCCCCTCAGGATCGACAAGGCGGCCCCATCCCGCCGGTGACCAAAAATCCGGCGCGCGCAATGAATGCCATCCCGGAATAGAGTACATGCATGAACTCATAGTTGACACATATGAACATTTTGCCGCACCCTCCCGCTATGGCCCCAAGGCACCGCAGGGAAAGGTACCCAGATGTCGCATGATCCGCTGTTGCAGCCCTATCAGCTCAAGCATCTCACTCTTAAAAACCGTATCATGATCACCAGCCACGAACCGGCCTATCCCGAAGACGGCATGCCGAAAGAGCGCTATCGGGCCTATCATCTGGAACGGGCGAAGGCGGGGGTGGCCCTGACCATGACGGCAGGCTCGGCCTCTGTGGCGCGCGACAGCCCGCCGGTGTTCAACAATATCCTTGCGTGGAAAGACGAGGTGGTGGGCCATATGGCCAAGCTCGCGCAGGAATGCCATGACGAGGGCTGTGCGGTGATGATCCAGCTGACCCATCTGGGCCGCCGGACCCGGTGGGACAAGGCCGACTGGCTGCCCGTTGTCTCGGCGGGGCATGAACGCGAGGCCGCCCATCGTGCCTTTCCGAAAAAGCTGGAAGACTGGGACATCGCCCGCATCATCGACGATTATGTCGATGCGGCAGAGCGTATGAAGGCGGCGGGGCTCGACGGGATCGAGCTGCAAGCCTATGGCCATTTGATGGACCAGTTCTGGTCACCGCTGACCAATACGCTTGACGGGCCTTATGGCGGCTCTGTGGACAACCGGCTGCGCTTTACCTTCGACATCCTTTCCAAGATCCGCCAGCGCTGTGGCGCGGAATTTCTGGTGGGCCTGCGCTATACCTGCGATGAGGACCTGCCGGGTGGTCTGACCGAAACCGACGGGATAGAGATCTCGCGCCGCCTGCGAGACAGTGGTCTGGTCGATTTTCTCAACGTGGTGCGCGGCCATATCGATACGGATGCGGGCCTGACCGATACCATTCCGATTCAGGGAATGAAAAACGCGCCGCATCTGGAATTTGCCGGACGGATCCGTGCCGCGACCGATTTTCCGACCTTCCATGCCGCGAAAATTCCGGATGTGGCCACCGCGCGCCACGCGATTGCCAGTGGCAAGATCGACATGGTCGGGATGACCCGCGCCCATATGGCGGACCCGCATCTGGCGCGGAAGGTGATCGAAGGCCGCGAAGACGATATCCGCCCCTGTGTCGGCGCGAATTACTGCCTCGACCGGATCTATCAGGGCGGGATGGCGCTGTGTTTGCACAATCCCTCGACCGGACGCGAAATCGAACAGCCCCACAGTATTGCGAAAGCCGAGACCGCGAAACGGGTCACCATTGTCGGGGCGGGCCCTGCAGGGCTTGAGGCGGCGCGCGTCGCGGCAGAACGCGGGCATCATGTGACGGTCTTCGAGGCGGCGGACCAGCCCGGAGGGCAAATCCGTCTGGCGGCACGGCAGGACCGCCGCCGCGAGATGTCATCGATCATCGCATGGCGTTACGAGCAATGCCTCAAACACGCCGTAACATTCCATTTCAACAGCTTCGCCGATGAAACCGATGTCGAGGCGACGCAGCCCGACGAGGTGATCATCGCGACGGGCGGCCTGCCCCATACCGAGGTGCTGGCGCGCGGCAATGATCTTGTTGTCTCGGCATGGGATATTCTTGCAGGGGATGTGAAGCCCGGACAGAATGTTCTGATCTTCGACGATGCGGGCGATCACGCAGGGCTTCAGGCGGCGGATCTTGTGTCCGCAAGCGGCGCGAAAGTCGAAATAGTCACCCCCGATCGCGCCTTCGCCCCCGAGGTGATGGCCATGAATCTGGTGCCCTATATGCGCGCCCTGCAAAAACGCGACACGACCTTCACCGTGACATGGCGCCTCAGATCGGTGACCCGCGCAGGCAATCAGCTGACGGCCTGTCTCGGGTCCGATTACGGTGACATCACCCGCGAACGACAGGTGGATCAGGTCATCGTCAATCATGGCACCCGTCCTCTGGACGAGATCTATTTTGCGCTCAAGCCCCGCTCCCGCAATCTGGGCGCGGTCGATTACGACGCGCTGGCAACCGGTGGCCTGCAGGAACGGACACCCAACCCCGAGGCCGCATTCCGCCTGTTCCGCATTGGCGATGCCGTCTCGGCCCGCAATACCCATGCGGCCATCTATGATGCCTTACGCCTGATGCGCACATTATAGACCACACCTCTTTGGCCGCGACCTCTGCCGTGGTGTCGCGGCCCTCTGCCCGAGAATGCGCGCCGTTCTACGCGTCGTCCCGCACCTTCTCGAGCCATGTCACAGCGGTTCCATCAAGGCTTTCCTGAATGGCGATATGGCTCATGGCCGTGCTGTCGCAGGCCCCGTGCCAGTGCTTTTCTCCGGCAGGAAACCAGACGACATCCCCTTGCGAGACCTCCTCCACGGGACCGCCCTCGCGCTGCACGCGCCCACGCCCGAAGGTGATCAGGAGGGTCTGCCCCGCCGGATGGGTGTGCCATGCCGTGCGCGCGCCCGGCTCGAATGTGACATGTGCCCCCGAGCAGCGACCGGGCGCTTCGGCCTGAAACAGCGGATCGATACGCACGGTGCCGCTGAACCAGTCTTCCGGCCCCTGCATCGACGGGGTCTCACCGGAACGGGTAATTTTCATAACGCTTTCCTTTCTATGGGGTTTCTATCGGACGTCCCCAGATTACAACCGGCCACCATAGACGGGAAAGACGCCAGCTTCGCCATAATCGCGGATCGTCTCGAACGCCTTCAGAACCGCCATATCTTCCGGCGTGATGGTGAAATCGAGCTGCGCATTGCGGCGCATATGGTCGGGATTGGCGGTCTTGGGCAGGGCGATCATTCCCAGTTGCAGCACATAGCGGATGCTCAGTTGCGCGACCCCCACCCCGTAGGTTTCCGCCATCGCCTGCAGATCGGGATGCGACAGGATCTGCCCGTGCCCGATAGGCGAATAGGCCTCGGCCAGCATGTCGTGCCCCTGAATATAGGAAATCAGATCAAAGGGCGTGTTCGAGATATGCGCAAGGATCTGGTTGATCATCGGCTTGATCTTTGCATTTTGCAACAGATTGTCCAGATCCGCCTGCTGGAAATTCGACACCCCGATCGCGCGCAGCTTGCCTGCCTCGTAAGCCTCTTCCAAGGCACGCCATGCGGCCAGATTACCCTCGGAATAGGGATCGGCCTCATGGAAGGCGGCCCAGGGTTTCGGGCTATGGATGATCATCAGGTCGATGTAATCCAGCCCGAGCGTCTGTAACGACCCGTCAATCGCCTTCACGGCATCCGGATAGGATTTGATCTCTGCGGCCAGCTTCGTGGTCACGAAGACCTCGTCGCGCGCGATGCCACTGTCGCGCACACCCTTCCCGACGCCCGCTTCATTGGCATAGGCCTGCGCGGTGTCGATATGGCGATAGCCCAGTTCCAGCGCGGCCTGCACCGCGGCGGCCGCCTCCGCATTCTCGATCATCCATGTGCCCAAGCCAAGCTTCGGGATCGCGACCCCGTTCGGCAAAGTCAGGGTTTCGGTCATTCCCATCTCGCAGTCCTCACATCATCCTATGGCGCCCGCGCAGGCTGGGCCAGCGGGCTCTGCACGGCACTTTAGAGCGATAAGCCAAGAGGGATAATCGGCGCGATACTTATAGGACTAATGAGCCAGCCGCATAAATCCTTCCTTCACAACCGCAGCGCCTCCAGCACTGCGCCAAAGGCCGAAGAGGGGCGCTGGCGGCTGGGGTAATACAGATGGAACCCCGGAAAAGCGGGAGAAAACGTCTCGAGGCAGGACTGTAGCGCACCGCTTTCCAGATAGGGCGCCGCCAGACAGTCCGGCACCAGAGCCAGACCGTGCCCGTCAAGCACCGCAGGCAGCAGCACGCCAACCGTATTGAAACAGAGCTGCCCTGACACCTTGATACGGATGTCATGGCCCGCCGCATCCTGAAACTCCCACGCATAGAGGCCGCCATGCGTGCTGAGACGCAGGTTGATACAGGCATGACGGGTCAGATCCTGCGGGACCTGCGGCACACCGGCTGCGGCAAAATAGGCGGGTGCCCCCACGCAGAGCATCCGCTCGTCCGGACCGATGCGCAAAGCGATCATCCCGTCACTGACATCCTCGCCATAGCGCACACCCGCATCACATTGCGCCGATGCAAGATCGGTAAAGCCGTAATCCATCACCAGTTCGAGACGGATCGAGGGGTACTGCTTCAGTAACGGAGAGAGTTTGGGCCAGAGCAAGGTCTCGATCGCATATTCGGTGGCCACGATCCGCACCGTACCTGTCGGATGTTGCCGCCCCTCGTCCAGCGCCCGCAACCGCGCCTCGATAGTCTCGAAACAGGGGGTCAATGTGGCCAGCAGGTCCTCGCCTTCCAGAGTCGGTGCCACAGAGCGCGTGGTCCGCGTCAGAAGGCGCAACCCAAGACGGTGTTCCAGTGCCTTGATGGTGTGGCTCAGCGCCGATTGCGAGACATTGAGCCGCGCCGCCGCCCGCGTGAAGCTGCGCTCTTCGGCAACCGCTGCCAAAGCGATAAGGTCCTGAATATTCTCGCGCAGCATCGTGATCTCCTTCGCGGGGGCGTCTTCCGAAGGATATATGCGCACCACTCATAAGGTCTACAGAGTGATGCGCCCATTGCAGCAATCGGGCCCGCCCCCGTCTGAAGCCCCGTCCCGAACCCCGTCCGGCGGGCCGCGCCGCGTCAGAAGGTTTTCGACAGCGTCAGACGGACATCGCGCCCCGCTTCGGGATAGGAGGCACTGCTGGTGGTATATTGGCGGATATACTGCTTGTCGAAGATGTTATCGACCGCGAAATCGACCCGCAGCCCCTCCAGACGGCCCTGCGCAACCGTATAACCCACGGCCAGATCGTTCACGCCCCAGCCTGCCTGTTCGACACCGTCAATCGTCTGTGCCCGCCCTGCCCGCAGGGTCCAGCTCAGATCCCAGCCAGAGGCGAACTGACGGCCCAAGGTCAGCCGCGCCTGATCGGTCAGCGCATAGTTATACGCGCTATATGCCGACAGGCTGTCATTGCTGTAGTCATTGTAGAAACTGGTGGTCAGGCTGGCCTGCGCATAGACCCCGTTTGCCAGCCGGTATTGCAGCGCCGCTTCCAGACCCGCGCTGCGCAGGTCTTGATAGGTCGTGCTGGGATAGGCATTATTGTCATCGATATCAGTCCGGTAAAGCCCGATGGACGCCGTCATCTGGTCGCCCTGCTGCAGCGTGTTGGTTGACTGCTGCTTTACGCCAATCTCCCACGAACGGCTCTTGGACACCGTCTCCCCCCAATAGGTGCCATCCGCCCATTGGCGGCCCGCATATTCGGGAAGGGCCAAGGCTTCGGAATAGGTGAAAGAGCCATAGAGGCTCAGATCATGGCCAAGCCCTTTCTCGAACCCCGCCCCCAGACTGCGCGCGGTGCTTGACATATCCTCCAGCGCGGCACCGGTGTTGGAGGACAGATCGCTCAGCCGCTGATGCTCGACCCGCCCGCCCAGCGACACCGTCAGATCACGCCCGAAATCCATCTCGTCAATGGCAAAAAGGGCGGTGCGGCGCGAGGTGCCCTCGCCCGCGACGCCGCGCATGATCCCGTCATGTTCCTGCCGGATCAGCGCCACGCCGCCCCGCAGCCTATGCTGGATCGCGCCGGTGGAGAATTGCGCGGTATTGGTTGCCTGCAGCGTATCGGTATCGACCGTATAGCTGCCCGAAAAGGCAAGGGACGCCCCGCCCAGCCCCTCGATGTCGAAATCCTGCCGCGACTGGGAATAGCTCAGCTTGAAATCCACCAGCGGATTGGCCTCCGGCTGGTAGCTATAGGCGACCGAGGCCACATGGCCATCGCGGGTCCGGTTGACATTGCCGAAGGCCGCAATCTCGGACGAGGTGGCAAAGGGCACATTCTGCTGCACGCTTTCGGACCTGTCATAGGTAAAGGTCAGCGCCTGCTCGTTTGCGGCCCCGAAGCGGTAGCGCCCCTTCAGCAGATAGGAGGGCACGTTATAGGCCCCCAGATCGATCTCCTCGCCCTTGCCATCCTTGCTGTTATCCTTGGCGCTGCGGGCATAGCTTGCCAGAAAATCGACGCTTTCATTGGGGGCCCATGCCAGCGTGGACGCCGTTTTCCACCCCTCGCCATTGGAGCTGGCCCCCAGCACCTGACGATAGCGGAACCCGCCTTCCGCACCGGTCAGGTCACGGCCATTGATCGTCTCCATCGCGATGGTGCCCCCCACGATCCCCGAGCCGTATTCCAGCGAGGCCAGTGGCCCCTTGAGCACAGAAACCGATTTCAGCAGGGCCGGATCGATCGCCTGTCCGCTGGAATTGCGATAGATCGAGCTGCCCGCAATCGAGATGCCGTCCAGCGCATAGACCACCTGCTGCGAACTGGGCATGGCGGCATTCCCGCCGAAATTGCGGATCGAGATATTGGAGGTCAGCAGATCGTTCTCGCGCGTGACCGACACGCCGGGCACCGATGCCACCGCCTCGGCCACCGACTGGGCCTGACGGTGCGCCATGTCCTGTGCGGTGACACGCTCGGTCGCCGGTGCGCCCGCGGGCGCCTGCGACATATCCTCGACGCGGATCGTCTCCAGCAGAACGGGGTCGTCCTCCTGCGCCATTGCCTGCGGCGCGAATGCCACCATCATTATCAGCCCCAAAGCGGTGCTTCTGTGCCAAGGCTGTGTCGAACAGGCCATATCTGTCTCTCCATAGGGTCCGCCTTTTCTGCGGCGGTATTGCTGTTTCGGCTGGCGATGGCTGGCCTTCAGGATCATCGGGGGACGGCGTTAGCGGTCCCGTGCGGTTTGCGGCAACAACCAGGGCCGTCCGTCCTGCGGCGCGGTATTGATGCGCAACGGGCAGCCGTAGCAGGCACTGAGATCCCCATCGGTCAGCACCGCCTGCGGCGGCCCCTGCCGGTAGATCCGGCCCTGCGACATCAAGGCGATCTGGTCGGCAAACATCGATGTCAGATTGAGGTCATGCATCACTGCCACCACACCGCCGCCTGCATCGGCAAAGTCGCGCGCGATCTGCATGATGGAAAGCTGATGGCCGATATCGAGCGCCGAGACCGGTTCATCCAGCAGGAGCCAGCGCGGCTGTCCCTCATGCATGGGGTGCCAGATCTGCGCCAGAACGCGCGCCAGCTGTGCCCGCTGGCGTTCGCCCCCCGACAGTTCCTGCACCAGCCGCCCGCCATAGCCCGCCAGCCCCACGCGCCGGATCGCCGCCTCGACGATCCCCAAAGGGCCGGTCCCCTCTGCCCCCTGTTCGGCGATATGGCGGCTCAGCCCCGCGCCCAGCCCCAACCGGACCAGCTCGAACACGGTAAAGGGAAAGGCCACCTGCCCCGATTGCGGCAGCACCGCCCGCCAGCTTGCCTGCTCGGCAGGGCGCAGGGCGGAAAGCGCCCTGCCATTCAGATACACCTGCCCCTGATGGGACAGCTCCCCCGCGAGACAGCGCAAGAGGGTCGTCTTGCCTGACCCGTTCGGGCCGACAATGGCCGTCACCGCAGCAGGTCGGGCCTGAAAACTGACCCTCTCAAGCACCTGCCGCCTGCCGAATTGCACCGAAACCGTTTCTGCCACCAGCATGATCAGACATCCACCAAGGCGCGATTGCGCAGCAGGATCCACAGGAAAAACGGCCCGCCCAAAGCGGCTGTCACAATCCCGATCGGCAATTCCGCCGGTGCGATCACCACGCGGCTCAGGCAATCGGCAAGCAAAAGGGTGATCGCGCCCAGCAGGGCGGCATTGGGCAGCAGAAACCGGTGTGCAGGCCCCTGAACCAGCCGCAGCAAATGCGGCACCACAATCCCGACAAATCCGATCCCGCCGGTCAGCGCAACAGAGGCCCCCACCGTGGCCGCCACCAGCACGATGGCCCGCCGCTTCAGCCGCTGGGGATCAACCCCCAGATGCACGGCCACCGCCTCGCCCAAAGACACCGCATCCAGCCCGCGCGCCAGAGCGGGGGCCAGACAGAGCCCCGCCAAGATCACCGGCGCGGCCACCACCAGCTTGGCCCAGCTGGCCCCCGCCACCGATCCCATATTCCAGAAGGTCAGATCGCGCAGCTGGCTGTCGCTGGCGCGATACACCAGCACACCGGTCAGCGCCCCCGTCAACGCGCCAAGCGCGATGCCCGCCAGCAGCAGGGTCGCGACCGAGGTCCGCCCGCCCTGTGTGGCAATCCGATACAGCACGAAGGTCGACAGCCAGCCGCCCAGAAAGGCCGCCACAGGGGTCAGCCCCGCGCTTGCAGGCCCGAGCAGCGCAACCGGCAGCAGCCCGCCCAGCACAATGGCCGCCACCGCCCCGAGCCCGGCCCCCGCAGAAACCCCGACCAGCCCCGGATCGGCCAGAGGGTTGCGGAAAAGCCCCTGCATCACGGTGCCCGACACCGCCAACGCCGCCCCCACAAGCGCCGCCGTCACCGTGCGCGGCAGGCGGATATTCCAGATGATCAGACTGTCGCGGGGATCGGCCACACCCAGCCCTGCCTTGGCGGCGAGAACGCCCAGCACATCGCTGGCCCCTGCCGCCCCCAGATGCAGCGACAGCGCCATCACCCCGATCAGGGTCGCGCATAATCCCAGCCCGAGCAGACGGGCACGGAGATGCCGGTCCCCCGCAGGGCGCGGCGCAGCCATGCGCCACCGGCCCGAAACGGCCCCGAAGCCACAGCGCAGGATCATTGCGGTGCAGCCGCGGCCAGAAGGTCCTGCCGCAAATGCGCGGCCATCTCGGCGGTGCGCGGCCCGAAGGCCAAGGCCGCAGGCGCGACCCGCACCAAGGCCTGCCGCTGCCCTGCCGGTGTGCCCGCCAAGGCCGCATTGCGCCAGAGATCGGCCGCAGGGGCGTCCATCTCGGGGCGGCCGGTATGATCAAGCATCACGACGATATCGGGGGCGGCCTGCAGGATCGCCTCGTCCGACACAAGGCGATAGCCCGTATAAGCGTCCGCCATCACGTTCTCCGCACCCGCAAGGCGCAGGATCCCGTCGGCGCCGGTGCCGGCCCCTGCCACATTCAACCGTCCGGCCTGATCGGACAGCACGAACATCACCCGCGGATGCGGGCCTTGGGCCACCATATCGGCCAGCTGTGCAAAGACCGCCTGCTGCGAGCGGGCCAATGCGTCGGCCTGTGGCGCACGCCCCAGCGCCGCCCCGATCAGACGGATATTGTCCAGCACCTGTGCCGGATCGAACCCGCCTTCCAGCGTCACAAGCGGCAGGCCGGTGGCGCGCAACTGCTGCAGCGTTTCCGGCGGTCCCGCCCCCGCCTGCAAGAGGATCAGATCGGGCGTCACCGACAGCACGCCCTCGGGTGAAAGCTGGCGCATATAGCCGATATCGGGCAAAGACAGCACCTCGGGCGGGAAACGCGATGTGCTGTCACGCGCCACCACCTGATCCCCCGCCCCCAGCGCGAAGACAAATTCTGTCGCCGCATCGCCCACCGGCAGAATACGCGCGGGCTCTTGCGCCTGAGCCGCCCCGACACAGACCAAGGCGACGCTGACCAAGGCGAGAACGGCGGCCCGTAGTTTCCGGCTCATTCTGCGGCCTCGGCGGAACAGGAGGGCAGCGCATCCAGCAGATGATGCCATTGCGCCAGATCGTCGCTGTCACTCTCGCGCTCGCCAAAGCACTGGAAGATCAGCTCGCCCGCCGCATCGAAAGCCTCCAGCGACACCGCCAGACCGCGACGGGTCGGCTTTTCGACCACATAGCATTCCGCAATATGATCGCCGCGCAGATGCAGGTTGAACCTTTCATCCAGCACATTCAGCCACGGTCCCAGCGGGCGGACAGTGCGGATTGCGCCCCAATGAATCTGGATATGCCCACGGTTGCCGACGAAAAAGATCACCTTCTGGCCCGCCATCGACAGATCCCGCAACCAGCCGCCGACCGATGCCGGATCCACCGCGCGCACGAAGGGATGGCCAGCCATACGATAGGCCCCCAGACGGTTCATGCCCAACCTGTGGGTGAGCCGGTTGAACTGATGGGTGTCGGTCATCTCCTGCCAGCCCGCAATCAGCGCGGGCCGCTTGGCCGGATCGCCCTTGGGGCCTTCGGGGGCGGGCAGCGGCAGCGGTGCCAGCTCGGTGGCGGGGTCGGGCAGGCGCAGCCGGTCAACCAGCGGCTGCCATGCCGCAAGCTGCGATTGTGCCAAGAGGTAGATCTTCTGTAGCGCCTCGCCATAGAGATCATAGAACTGCAAAGAGCGGCGCGGACCTTCGGGACGAAGCTCGGTCACGGCAAAGCCATAAGCCCAGTATTTGGGAAAGATCCGCGTGTCGATCTCGCGGCCCAGAACCATCGCGGCATGAGGCCCCGCCTTATAGGTGCCAAAGCGCCCGACGCGTTCATGCACGCAAGACCCGTTGCGTGTCAGCGTCATGACCTCGCCCAGATCGGGCAGAAGCGGCATGACCTCGTCGGGATGGGCCGTGATGGGAGAGGCCGCATAATCCCCCGGCACATCCAGCGCCGCCCCGATATGGGCGGCCACGAAAGCGGCCTCGGACAGGCCAAGCTCTGCCGCCATATCCCGTTGCCGTTTGCCCGACGCCTTGCGGAAGTCCCGAATACTCTGCACCGTTCGCATGATATCCCTCATGTGAAAATATCGGGCTCGCAATCAATATGCTGGCGGTTTCATCTGGAAAAGGACGGGATCAGGCGCCGGACATGGGGAAAAATTCCCATGCCCCATCAGGGGCGCCCCCCAAGGCGAAATAAAGCGCATACAGAAAAGACGGCCTCTGCGCGCCAAGCCGGTCTGCCTTATAAGGCGGCAGGTTTCGGCAGCAGAGCGGCCAGACGTGCCGCCGTTTTCACGATCTGCTCATGGGCATTGGCTTCCGACAGGAAAATCGCGAACGGCTCGGCATTGGCGGGCTTGCCTTCCCAATGGGCCGCAACCACCCGCAGCAGATAATTCTCCAGCGGATTGATCTTATGCGCGCAGCAGTCGCAATCGGGATTGCCATAGCGCATCGGTGACTTGCGCGCCGTCAGCACCCGATCCATCAGCACGGCCATATCGGCGAAGACCTCGGCCCCCTTGCCACGCCCCCAGATCTTCTGGGCAAAAGCCAACCCCCGCAACCAGCCATTTTTGGGCGGATTATCAAGGCTTTGCATCTGCAACCGGAACAATCGCAGCAACTCGGCCTGCGGAAACTCTGCTTGGGTCTGATCCGAATGGTGGGTGCTTTGGATATGTGACAAGATCTGTGACTCCATTGTTGCGGGCAGAACTTGACAAAAATACTCGGAAAAATCAAGGGGCGATTTCCTTGCGGCGGAGAAAACGAAAAAGGCCCCCGCGAACGGAGGCCTTTTATAGGCATTTCAATACCTTAAAGAAGAACGCGGATCATTCTTCCTCGAAATGGCCGCACCAGTCATCGGTTTTCACAACCGGCCAGAGGCCGTGCGAGGAGGCTTCCGGCTGCGACACCGGCGGGTTGAAACGGCACAGACCCGCATCATCGGCGGCTACAACGGTTTCGGAATTGGTTTTGTGGTCTTCGAAGAAGGCGCAATCGGCGCAGGACTTGCTCATGATATTTCCTCTCCTTTTTATGGCGGTCCGGACAGGACGCTGCCTTGCATAGGGAAGATATATGGCACAGAAAATAAAAGTCAACAAAAACAAATACTTGAGTGTAAACGTCAGGGATAAAAACCCGACCATTTCACTTGCAAAACGTCACCCAATCCCCAAGCCGCACGCCCATAAGAACCGCTTTGGGATGCCCCCGAAGGCAAAGACAGGGAGATGTGGGCCCATCCCCCTGCCTGCCCTTACAAACGCTCCATCAGGAGGCGATTGCAGATCAGAATGTCATCTGCACCGACAGATACGCCGTCCGGCCCGGCTCGTTGACGCGGGGAACGGTGGTGTCGAACACGCTTTTGCGGTTGAGATGGCGGGCATAGGTTTTGTCCAGCAGGTTATCCACCCCGCCCATCAGGCGCACATTATCGCGCAACTGGTAGCTGCCGAACAGATCCAGCGTCGCCCAGCCCGCGGTTTTGCCCGGATCGATCGACGGGTCGATCCGGTTCTGGCGGCTGGCCCAGTTCACCCGCGCCCCTGCCGACCACAGATCGGCGGACCATGTCGCGCTCAGGCTGCCCGATAGCGGCGGGATCTGCGCCAAGGCCGTGTCATCGCTGGTATTCTCGCCATGCGTCCATGTCGCATCCCCTGCAAAAAGCCATGCGCCATAGCTGTAGCTTCCCAAGACCTCGACCCCCGAGAGGTCCGCCCCGACATTGCGATATTGGGTGCGCGAGCTGCCTGTCGAGGTCGTGACGATCTCTTGCAGGATATAGTCATCCACACGGTCATAGAAAGCGGACGCATTCAGCGACCAGTTCTCCCGCGTGGTCTGGAAACCGATATCCAGCTGGTTGTGCTTTTCCGGCGCGATATCGGGATTGCCGACATAGCTTGCAACCCCCATCGACCCGCGCGCCATCGCGCGTTCATTCGCATCCGCCGTGCGCACCGCCCGCGACAGGCCGATAAAGGCTTTGGTCTGCGCATCGAACTGGTGTTCGTACCGCAAGAGCCCGCCGACATTGTCCTCGCTGCGGGCATGATCATAGCTGGTGCCATACACCTCGGTGTAATAGTCGTTGGGCGAATAGCCATTGACCGACTGATCGGCCTTGCCCACATCGGCATGCACGTGATCATAGCGCAGCCCCGCCCTGAGCGTGTCGCTGGCGCTCAGCATGGTTTCGGTCTGCACATAAAGGCCGGTCTGGGCGATGGTGACATCGGGCCATGTCAGTGAATAGGGGCTGTCCAGGTCGATCATCGCCGAAGACATCGCCATATAGCCCAAGGCCGTGCGGGAATTGGACTGGTAGTCGATGCCGACCGTCGCTTTGGTGCGCCCGAAATCCAGCTTGCCTTCCAGTTTCCCCCCATGCGTATCCGAAGTGGTGGGCGACAGCATGGCCATATTTGTGGGGCTGCGGAGCGAGTAGTTATCCATCCGGTGATCGACATCCGACCGGTAGACCGAGCCTTCGATCCGCGTCAGCGGCCCGTAGCTGAGGTCGACACCGCCCCGCAGACGGATCGTTTCGGTTTTTGACAGCGGGCTGTCCATCGCCGCGCCTGCAAATTCGACATCCTCGGCACGGTCATGTTCGACATCCAGCGCCAGATCCACACCATTGTTCTTGTAGCCCAGCGTAACGCCGGTGCTTTTCTGGGTATAGCCCGCGCGGACATCCCTGCCGCTGCCGTCCTTATAGTCATTGGCCGTCTTATACTCGCCCGAGGTTTCCAGATAGAACCCGTGCCCCAGATCGAAGGCCAGCGTGCCCGAAATCTCTTTCGCCTCGGAATTGCTGGACCCGCCAACCGTCAACGACCCCGAGACCTTCTTGCCCGCCTCGAATTCGGGGGCGTCGCGCTCCAGCCGCACCGTGCCTGCCGGTGCTCCCGGCCCGTTGGTCACACTGGAATAGCCCTTTTCCACCACGATCCGGTCCGCCCGGTAAAAGCTGGCAATCGAGGTGGGCGGGTCCATCCGGCTGGGGCAGCCGCCATAGGTAAACGAGCCCGCATCAATGATATTGATCTGGTTCTTCGACATGCCCCGCAAGATGATGTCGATCCCGTGCCCCCCCATACGCGACCCTTCGATGCCGGGAATGGTGGACATCAGCGCCCCGCCATCCAGCGCAGGTGCCGTGGCAAGGGCCTCCTTGTCGAGCGTGACGGTGGTGCCATCGGTCTGCATCGCAGCCCCTTCGACATAGATCGTGTCCAGATCGACGGTTGTCGCGTCCTTCTTTGCGGTTTCCGCAAAGACAGGCAGGGCAATGGAACAAAGCAAAAAGGCGGTCACGCTACGGCGTGCCGTGAAGGACAGAATAGTCATGGAGAAGCTCCGGAAAGTAACGAAACATGCACAAGGGGGCCACGCCCTGCTGCGCAAGACATCTTGAGGGCAGAGCCTGCCCTGTCAGCGGTTGTCAGTTGATGTCACGCCACAGACGGAGGGCCACGGATCCACAGCCGCACAGGATGGGCCGCCGGAACGATCCCCGCCAGCCGCACGGGTCCGAAACCGATCCCCCGCGCCAGTGCCACGAAATCCGGCGGGCCGCCCAGAACCGGCAAGGCGGTCAGGCCAAGAACACAGAACGGACATTTCGCAGCCGCCCTGCCCTCGGTCTCGGGCAGATCGCGCACCGCGCCGGTGACCGGATCATAAGCCACACGATGCAGCCCCGCCCCGTCGCAGAGCTGCAAGATTACCTCATCGGCGCGCAGACTGGCATCGGGCAAGGCGGGCTGATAGGCAAATGCCACCTGCAGCCCCAGAAGCGACGCAAGAAGAACGGCCAGAATGCCGTGAAATCCCTTCCCGATATGCGCCGCTTTTTTCATGACGCGAAGTAACCGCGTCACCCGAATGTGATCAAGGGGGCGAAGGCATTCCGTGCCGCAACGTGACATCACAACCACAGGCGGAACGCCGCGCCCTTTTCTGTGCGCAAGAGGGGCCGCCCCTGCGCGGCGGATGGAATGGTCCGTCAGGCTGTCATGTTGCAAGATGGCCCGAGAAAAGAACGACCCACCCAAACGGGGCAGACCCAACGTGATGCAGACCACTCCGAGACAGGCAAGGCAGATCCTCCACTGGGCAGGGCTTGGGGCGGCCTGTATCCTCTCGGGCATTGTCCTTTCGGCACTGGCGGTGCCGGCAGGGCTGCTGATCGGGCCGATCCTTGTGGGGATGTGTTTCGGCCTGTCCGGCCATGTGCTGACCTTCAACCGTGACCTGCGGGCGCTGGCACAAGGGGCGACGGGAGTGCTGATTGCCACCAGCTACCGCCCCGACACCCTTGCCCGTCTTGGCGAGGTCTGGCCTCAGGCGCTGGCCACACTGGCGGGCACGATGCTGGTGGCGATCCTCGCAGGGGTGATTGTGGGACGGCTCGGGGTCATTGCCCGCGAAGAGGCGATCTGGGGGTTCCTGCCGGGCATGGCCAGCGCCGTCATCGCCATCAGCGAGGAACGCAATCTGGATGCACGGGCCGTTGCCATCATTCAGGTGCTCCGGATTCTGGTGGTCATCCTGTCGATGTCGGCACTGGCGGCGATTTTGCATATGACGGGCCTGCATGTGACGGACCTGTCCGATCCGGCCCAAGCAGCCCCCGCCCGAAGCACCCCGCACGGGCCGGTCTGGATCACATGTCTGCTGGTGGTGCTGGCCCCGCTATCACAGCGCTTCCTGCGTTTTGTCCCCGCAGGAGGGATGATGGTGCCACTGATTGCCGCCATCGCGCTGAAATCCGCAGGCGTTCCGGTCGGCATCCCCCACGAGATGCTGGTCGCCGCCTATCTGGTCATCGGCGCGAATGTCGGCCTGCGATTCGACCGCCCCCTTCTGCGTCAGGCCGGTCGGGCCATGCCCGCAATCATCGGTGCGGCGATAGGGATGGTGCTGCTGGGCGGCGGGATCGGGCTGGCTCTGGGCTGGACGGTCGGGCTCGACCCGCTCAGCGGGGTGCTGGCCGCCGTGCCCGGGAGCATCGATGCCGTGGCCGCGCTCGCCTATTCCAGCAATGCCGATATGTCTTTCGTGATGACCTTGCAGATCCTGCGGCTGTTTGTCGTGCTGATTGCCGGACCGCCCCTTGCGGCCTGGGCCGCCCGACACTCCGCCCCGCGCCGCAGATAGCGGCGCAGGCCTGCACAGCTCAGGTCCAAGGGCTGTTTTTATCCCGCTGGCGGTTCACCTTGGGCAACGATGACGGGCGCGCTTGCAAAGGGCTGGCGGCTTCGGCCGGACGGGGCGCCGTCGCGCGAGGCGCGCCAGAGCGTTCGCCCCGATCGCCCATCTGCACAGCCAGTTCCCGCAGCGCGGCCACACGGTTTTCGGTGGCGGGGTGGGTCGAGAACAGCTTGTCACGCCCGCCCCCGTGCAGCGGATTGATGATGAACATATGCGCGCTGGCCGGATTGCGCTCGGCGGTCAGGTTATCGACCTGCGCAGCCCCCTGCTGGATCCGCTGCAAAGCCGACGCCAACCACAAAGGATGGCCACAGATCTGCGCCCCCTGCTTGTCGGCGGCATATTCCCGCGTGCGGGAAATCGCCATCTGCACCAGAGAGGCCGCCAGAGGGGCAAGGAACATCATCGCCAATGTCCCCACAATGCCCAGCCGGTTCTCGTCGCGGCTGCCACCGAAGAATAACGCAAAATTCGCCAGCATCGAAATTGCCCCCGCGAAGGTCGCGGTAATGGTCATGATCAGCGTGTCACGGTTCTTGATATGGGCCAGTTCGTGGGCCACCACGCCCGACAGCTCTTCGCGCGACAGCACGCGCATCAGACCCGTGGTCACCGCAACAGCGGCGTTTTCGGGGTTGCGCCCTGTCGCAAACGCATTGGGCTGGGGCGTGTCGATCAGATAGACCGCAGGCATCGGCAGGCCCGCATTGCGCGCCAGCCCCGCCACCAGCTCGGTCAGTCCCGACGGATCACGCGGACCGATAGGCTGGGCGTTATGCATCCGCAGCACCATCTTGTCGGAATTCCAGTAGCTGAACAGGTTCATCGCCGCGGCAATGGCCAATGCGATCACCATCCCCGTGCTGCCGCCAAGCAGATAGCCAAGGCCCAAAAACAGCGCCGTGACAGCGGCCATCAACATTCCGGTTTTTACATATCCCATTGCCTTGATCCTAATCCGGTCTCCTCTGGAGGGGGTCAACTGGATATAGGTATCAAACCGGACGGCACAATGGGGCACAGGGATTACGCAGGACCGAAGGGGCGCAGCGCCCTTCAGGCCGGTGGCCAAAGATATCGGCCGAATTTCGTTAGCGCGCTGTTGAATATTCCACAAACCCCGCCATCACATTGCCGAAGCAGAGGGGGGCGCCGGAATTGGAAGAAGGGCAACCCGAAACCGGATCACCCTTCCTCACTGGAGATGCACATCAGTGATGTGCAACGGTAGCGACGGAGCCGATTACGAACGGCCAGCGCCGCGATAGGGGCGCTCGATCGGCGCAACGGTATTGCGCGATGCGCCGGTTTCGATGAAGCGCGCTTCTTGGTCATCATCTGCGGTCGACATCGACACGAGTTCTGCCATCGAATATTTCGATGCATCAACGCCAAGCTGAGCTGCCAGCTGTGCTTTACCTTGAGAAACCGAGGTATTTTCCGAAGTACGGTTTTCGTGCTTCAGGAAGTAATTCGCGGTTTGCGTGTCGCCGTTGATTTTTGCATCGCGGATATTGGTCAATTCAGCGGTGGTGAAATCTGCGCCGTTCAGGCCGAGCTGCGCTGCGAGCTGTGCGTGACCTGCGGATTCTGCCGAAGCGATCCCTGCGGAAGCGGAAAGGGCAACAACGGCTGCGATAAGAACGTTTTTCATAGTCATCTCCAATGATTGCGGATGGCCCTTAGTGATTCAGGCCACCTGCCTAGTGATGACGCCCCTCTACGCCTGTGACTTTCACCGGTAAACGCTAGAAAGAAAGCAAGCTTATGTTTATATATGCACAGTCACAATTCTGTCATTTTAATGATTGATTCGAAATATATTAAGCGCCAATGATCGCGAGGCTCTTCGACGCGCCAATCCGGCTGGCCCCTGCGGCAATCATCGCCAGCGCCTCTGCGGTGGTCGAAATCCCACCCGACGCCTTCACGCCCATCTCCGGCCCCACCGTCTTGCGCATCAGCGAAACCGCCTCGATCGTGGCACCGCCGGAAGAAAACCCGGTGGAGGTCTTCACAAAATCCGCCCCCGCATCCTTGGCCAGATGGCAGCCCGTGGCGATCTGGGCGCCTGTCAGCAGGCAGGTCTCCAAGATCACTTTCAGACACAGCGGACCGCAAGCCGCTTTGACCGTTGCAATATCTTCACGCACGGCATCCAGATCTCCGTCGATCAGCGCACCGACAGGGATCACCATATCGATCTCCCGCGCGCCCTGCGCGATGGCCCAGCGGGCCTCTGCCGCTTTCACCTCGCTCGGGGAGGCGCCCAGAGGGAACCCCACAACGGTGCAGACCAGCACATCGCTTTGCGCCAGCGCCTTGACCGCGCGCGGCACATGCAGGGCATTCACACAGACGGATTTGAACCCGTGGCTGGCCGCCTCGGCACAGAGCGCGTCAATCTGCGCCGCCCGTGTCTCGGGTTTGAGCGCGGTATGGTCGATATAGGCTGCGATCTCTGCCGGGGTCATCGGAACTCTCCTGAAACTGTCTGCCCCAATCCTTGGCAGGCCCCCCGTGGCAGGTCAACTGCCGAGCGCAGCGCCCGTCTCCGGCGGGGGCGCGATCCGTGGAAAGACAGGTGTGGCCGCGCCATCAAGCTTTCGGGCCTCGGCCAGCAGCGCCTCGCGCAAATCACAAGACGTCGCCCAGCCGGTATTGGGGTCGTCACTTGGCACCAGAAACAGCACGGTCTGGCCCCAGATATCATGCTGCGTCACATAGACCCCACGGCTATCGGGCGCATCGCTCAACCCGTAATCGTCCAGCAGGCGGTGATAGGCCAGCCGCAGCGGCGCGACATCCGTGAGGTGATCAAGACGCAAAATCACCTCGAACAGGGTGAAATGCTCCTGCATGGTCCAGTTCTCGAAAGGCTCGGCCACGAAATCCACCACCGGCACCACAAGACGCTTGCCTGTCCAGACACGCAGCTGGACATAGGTGAAATTGATCCGCTCGACCGAGCAGACATAATCGCGGAACAGGATCTTGTCACCGATCCGCGCCGACTGGTTCATCGAGATCTGCAACGAGGCCATGATATTGGACAGGATATTGCGCGCGGCAAAAGCCAGCAGGATCCCGATGGTCCCTGCCGAGGCCAGAAGCGAGATCCCCAGCGACTGCATGACGCTGGCCTCGTTGAGGACAATCCCCACCCCCACCATCGCAATCAGCACAATCGCCCCGCGCCGCAAGGCCGATACGCGCGTGGCCATCGCGCGGCGCAGCTCCTGGCCTTCGCCGATGGCACTCAGTTCGGCCCCGTCAAAAGAGACCAGCCTCTCGATGATCACATCGGCGATATTGACGATCAGCCACAGCACCGCCGCCACCACACCCAGCACCACAAGCGGCGAGATCACCGTGTCGATCCGGCCAGAGAAGATGAACAACCGGTTCGAGATCATCGCCAGCGTGACGGTCATCACCAAAAGCACGACCGGCCCGCGCATCGCCACCAGAAACGAGGCGGGGGCCACGCGGCGGTTGCGGTGCAGCCCGCGCGACAGGAGCTTCTGCGTGATCCATCCGGCCAGTGCGGTGATCGCAATCGCCAGCGGCAAACCGATCGCCTCCCACCATTGCAGGCCCCAGACGGCCTCGCGGCGCAGAACGGATGGCAGCGCCTTTTCCAGTGCCGAGGGCGCATAGGCCTGTCCCAGAGCAGGCAGATTATCGACCGTCTGGCGCGACACGACCCAGACCGCCTCGCCGTTTTTCGGCTTGATACGGTTGATACGGATCGGCACCGGACGGTTACCCAGATCGACATACCATAGCAGGATGGAACGGCGCGGCTTGCCCGCCATAGGCGCATCCCCGACCGCACGTTCATCCAGCCCGTCAGGCCGGTCCCTGAGCGCATACCAGTCAATCACGATCTTCCGGTCGAGCAATGTTTTGAAATCGCGGGCAAGTTCCGGCCCCTTGGTCCGCTGTTCCATCTCGGGCACATCCGACAGATCCAGCATATGCGCCGCCGCCAGCCACTTGCCGTCATTGGCCTGTATCAGGAAGCTTTCCAAAGACGATCGCGGCGTGCTGCGGTCCAACCCGTCCGGCGGCGTGCCAAGACCGCGATTGAGCGCATCGGCCTCATACCATTCCGACGAGGCGCTTTCGGTTTGCTCGGCATGTGCCGCGTGCGGCAGGGCCTGCGCCAGACAGACAAGCAGCAAAAACAGGCCAGCACAGCGAAGGGGGCGACGGAACAGCACGGGATAAGGCATCATTCCTGCCAACACCTCACGTCGCAAACGGTTCCCTGTCCCACAATCGCGGGGGCAAGGCTGGATTTCCCTAAGGTAGCTGACTAAAGATTACGCCATATAAAAGGGGGAGCCTTCCGACATGACTATCGAGACCACCGGCTGGATCGAGAAATTCGAAGGGTTGCGCCGCCTGCCCGAAGACATCAAATCCGTGCTGATCGCAGGCAGTCAGGTGCTCAGCGTGCCCGCCGGCACCGAAATTTTCGCCCCCGGACAATCGGCCGACAACCTGCTTTTGCTGCTGGACGGCACAGTGCGGGTCCAGCAGAAATCCGAGACCGGTCGCGAGGTGATCCTGTATCGGGTCAATGCCGGTGAAAGCTGCGTTCTGACCACCGCCTGCATGCTGGCCTTCGAAGACTATGCCGCCGATGGCGTGGCGGAAACCGATGTCACCGCCGTGGCCATTCCGCGTGCGACCTTCGACGATCTGGCCGGACGCTCGCCCCTGTTCCGCGAGTTCATCTTCAAGGCCTATTCGCGCCGGATCACCGATCTGTTCACGCTGATCAATGACATCGTCTTCCAGCGGATGGATGTCCGGCTGGCGCAGCGCCTGCTGGAACTGGCGGATGCGACCGATACCATACGGGCCACCCACCAGCAGCTTGCCAACGAACTTGGCACCGCCCGCGAGGTGATCTCGCGGACGCTTTCGGAATTCCACCGGCGCGGCTGGATCGAACAGGCGCGCGGCGAGGTGCATCTGACAGGAAAGGTCGGGCTGGAACGTCTTGTTAAGGCTGCTGGCACAATTTAAGCGCGAAATTCATAGTTGTGTGACGAAGTCACCGTTACCCTGACACGCGCGGGTCTATGATCATGCATCTGCTCATCGGGAGGATGTGATGACAAGAAATATGGGAAAAACGGATCGTGCCTTACGGGTCATTGTCGCCGTAGTGCTTCTGGTTCTGGCCATAGCGGGGATAATCCCTGCCGGGCTCCTGAAGATTCTGGCCGTCATCGTTGCCTTGGTCTTCATCGTGACCTCGCTGATCGGGACTTGTCCGCTCTATACGATCGTGGGCATCCGCACCTGCCCGCGCTCCTGAAACCGCGACGCCCCCTGCACAAGGAACTATGCGCATGAATTATCCGACCGACATGTCCGTCACCCCCGAGGTCAAAGGCTTCTTCGACCCGGCGACCAATACGATCAGCTATATCGTCAAGGATCCGGCCAGCCAGTCCTGCGCCATTGTCGATAGCGTCATGGATATCGATTATGCCGCAGGCCGGATCAGCTATGAGCATGCCGATGAGCTGATCGCCTATGTCGAGGCGCAGGGGCTGAAGCTGGAATGGCTGATCGAGACCCATGTCCACGCCGATCACCTCTCGGCAGCCCCCTATATCCAGAAGAAACTGGGCGGCAAGCTGGGAATCGGGCGCCAGATCACCGTGGTGCAGGATACATTCGGCAAGGTCTTCAACGAAGGCACCGAATTCCAGCGTGACGGTTCGCAATTCGACAAGCTGTTCGAGGATGGCGACACCTATCAGGTGGGCGGCATGACCTGTTTTGCCATGCATACACCGGGCCATACGCCCGCCTGTATGGTGCATGTAATGGGCAACGCCGCCTTTGTGGGCGATACGCTCTTCATGCCCGATGGCGGCTCGGCGCGGGCCGATTTTCCGGGCGGCGATGCCGCGACCCTGTATGACAGCATCCAAAAAGTCCTGTCTCTGCCCGACGAGATGCGCCTGTTCATGTGCCATGATTACGGCCCCAATGGCCGCGAGATCCGCTGGGAAACCACAGTGGCCGAAGA
>NZ_CP149518.1:0-112768 GCF_045291555.1 Thioclava sp. GXIMD4215
CGGCTTATGGCTCGGGGGCTGTGGCGATAAGCGGGCGCTGTGGAAAGTGATTTTGTCGGGTTTAAATGCCCGACAAAACGTATCAACTATTTGGTTTTGTTGACTTTTATTTTTGTCTTCCCTAGGGTCTGCCCATGACGGGCGCAGCGCAAACTCTGCCCCATGAGCACAAAGGGAACACATCATGAGCAAGTCCTGCGCCGATTGCGCCTTCTTCGAAGATCACAAAACCAATGCGGCGGCCGCCACCAGCGAGGATGCGGGCCTGTGCCGTTTCAACCCGCCGGTCTCGCAGCCCGCAGCCTCGGCGCATGGTCTGTGGCCGGTGGTGAAAACCGATGACTGGTGCGGCCATTTCGAAGCCGAATAAGGCATGGCCGACCAAGGGCGGGGGGCCGGTCCTTGGCCCGCAGCCTATTGAGGGGGCCATCCATGACAAAGAGGGCAGCCTGTTCGGGCTGCCCTCTTCTTTGGAGACAATGAAATCGGCTTTTCGCTTTTCTGACTGTTTTTGTCAAGATAAGTCCCGTCGAAATGTTCCGCCTCCGGAAGGGGCTGGGGAAGGCGCTGGGGAAGGCCCCGGAACGGGCGGTCAGGCAGGCATGGGCCAGAGATGGATGGGGCCGATCTCTTCGGGGCGGGCGCAGCCCATCAGCCCCATCGTGACGGCAAATTCATCCTTCAGGCGGCGCAGCGCCCTGGCCACGCCCATCGCGCCCTCCAGCGCCAGCGCATAGAAGAAAGGCCGCCCCACCAGCACCGCATCCGCCCCCAGCGCGCGCGCGCGAAAGACATCCTCGCCCGTGCGGATGCCGCCATCCACCAGCACAGGGGCCTGCCCCAGCGCCGCGCGGATCGCGGGCAGCGCGGTGGCGGTGGCAGGCAGCCCCTCCAGCACGCGCCCGCCATGATTGGACACGATCACCCCCGCACAGCCGCAGGCCATCGCCTGCCGCGCGGCCTCGGGGGTCAGCACCCCCTTGGCCAGAACCGGCACCGTCGAGCGCGCGCAAAGCTGTGCCAGCCCCTCCCAGCCGGAGGACTGCGCGAGAATGGCGGCAACTGTCGGGGCGGGCGGGGGCTGTGGGACGGGCGGCGGCAGCGCATCCAGCATCACCGGTCGCAGATCCTCGGGCAGGCGGAAGCCCGCCGCGATTTCGCGGTTGCGGATCCCGTTGAGCGGCGCATCCATCGTGACCACCAGCGCCGTGGCACCGGCGTTGAGCGCGCGCAGGGCCAGCTGCTGCGTGGCCTCGGGATCGGGCTGGAGATAGATCTGGAACCAGAACGGCGCGGGGGCGATCTCCTCGGCGGGTTGCGTGCTCTGGCATGACAGCACAAACCCCGCCCCCTGCGCCGCCGCCGCGCGCGCCATACCGGCTTCGCCATCGGGATGGGCAAGGCGCTGATAGGCCATCGGGGCGATGAGCACCGGCATCTCAAGCGGCGTGCCCAGCAGCGACAGCCCGCAGTGCAGCGCCGGAATCTGCCGCCCGATCTGTGGCCGCAGAAGAGACGCGCCCCATGCCGCGCGGTTGCGGGCAATGGCCGCCCCGTCTCCGGCCCCGCCCGAGATATAGGCATAGGCGGGCGCGGACAGGACCGGTCGGGCCAGATCTTCCAGTTCATGCAGCGCGGACATGGCGACCCCTTGGATGGCTGGGAATGGGACGGGGCCGTTATAGGGGCATGCGGGCAGGGCGGAAAGCCCCTGCCCGCATGGCTGCGCCCCCCCCTTCGGGGAGGGCACCTGTGGGTCAGTTGGTGTTTGCCTGACGCGCGACAACCGGCTGTTTGGTGCGGCGCAGCGCGGCCATGAAGGTGTCATCAAGGTTGAGATGGGCGCGCACCAGCGCCTCGGGGGTCAGGGCAAGCCATTGATTGAGCGAGATATCGGCGTAATGGTCGCTTTTGAACATTTCAAGGAAGCGCAGCGGCGTATCGCCGGTATTCTCGATATAATGCCCCATCGCGAAGGGGATATAGCCGACATCGCCTGCATGGATGTCGAAGGTGCGCGCATTGCCATTGGCCCCGAACACGCCCATCCGGCCGGTGCCTTCCAGATAATACTGCCATTCGTCATTATTGGGATGCCAGTGCAATTCGCGCAGCGCCCCCGGTTCCAGCTCGACCAGAGCGGCGGCGATGCTTTTGGAGACCTTGAAATTGCTGGAATCGGCAATGCGCACCGTGCCACCGGGCGAGGTGATCGGCTCTTGCGCCAGCAGCTTGTGGCTGAACGGGTTGGGCACCGTGCTGGCGCCTTTCGGGCGCACGCTGTCCAGCGCGTCGGGCACGGTCGAGGCAAAGATATATTCGTCGGAAGGGGCGGGCAGCGTGTTGAAGGTGCTGGCTGCAACGGCGAAGTTCTTGGCCAGAATATCCTTGGGAATATGCTGCATCCAGTCGCTCAGCAGGAAGGTGCTGTTTTCGTCGAAATCGCCATCATCGAAGGCCAGCAGGAATTCGCAGCCATCCGGCCCCAGCCCCTGGATCGAATGCGGAATGCCGGGCGGGAAATACCACAGATCGCCTTCGCTGACATCATCGATGAAATAGCGCCCCTCGGCATCGATTGCGGTGATGCGGGCCTTGCCGAAGGTCATATAGGCCCATTCGGCTTCCTTGTGCCAGTGCAGTTCGCGGATGCCGCCCGCCTGAAGCCGCATATCGACACCGGCGATGGTGGTGGCCACCGGCAGTTCGCGCTCGGTCACCTGATTGGTCCAGCCGCCGCTGCCATAGCGCACATGGGCATCGCCAAAGGGGAAGCGCAGATTGGGCAGGGTGCCGTTATCGGTTTTCGGCGGGTTCATCAGCTGCGGGTTGTCGTTGTTGATGACCGGATTGCGCGGGCCGGGATCGTCCCGTCCGGCATTGGGCACCGTATCGGCCAGAGCGCCCGAGGCGACAGCAACGGTTGTAAACATGCCGGTGGCCACAAAGGCCCTGCGGGTAACATCGTTCATCCTATTCCTCCATCTGGAAATCTGCCGGATGCCCCGCTGCGGGCGAAGGCAGGCCGACGGGCAAGTGGTGACCCAGACCGAGTTTATAAGCAAGCTTATGAGTGGGGCATTTGTTGTGCAAAGAGTGAAAGTGAAGTCGCGTGAGCTGCGCGCGATCAGTTCAACCTTTGCGGGTAACGCGGGCGTGACGCGGGTGTGACGGGGCCGCTGTCCCCGCGCCTTACGCGATGGTGCAAGATGCGCAGACCTTCAGGGTCGGGCAAGGGCGCGCTGCCCGATATCAGACAAGAGCTGGTGCCGGATGATCCATGCCTTTGACCCGCCGCCCGTGCGGCCCCGTGCCGCCTGTGGCCGCCCGTGCGGCCCCGTGCCAGCCCCGCTTTCGTGCGAGATCTGCCGATAATCGGCGCTTTAAACTACGAATGGCTGCTGGATCTGGTGGCCGGTGACGATCGGCGCGGCGCTATGATTTCCGGCGTGCGGGCGGGGCGTGAGACCCCGGCCGGTGGGGCGGGCCGAATACGCCCTTGCGAAGAAGGGGGGGCGACTGCGCCGGCGGGGGGCTTGCCCCTGCCGGACAGCCCGCAGCCCCGCCCGGAACGGAGCGGGCAGGGCCTGCGGATCAGTGGCCGAACGTGTCGGCATCCGTCAGGCTGCCATCCTCGCGGCCCAGCCCGTTCAGCACGGCAAATTCCGACTCGGTCAGGGTGAAGCCGAAAATGTCGAGATTTTCCGCCTGACGACGGGCATCTGCCGATTTCGGCGTGGTGACAAAGCCGCTCTGGATATGCCAGCGCAGCACGACCTGCCCCGTGCTCACGCCATGCGCGCGGGCGATCGCCACGATGGCGGGGTCATCCAGCAGCGCGCCCGCACGGCCCAGCGGGCTCCAGCTTTCGGTGGCGATGCCTTTGGCCTCGTGCAGTTTCACCAGATCCTCGCGGCGGTGATAGGGGTCCTGCTCGATCTGGTTGAGCACCGGCACCATGCCTGCGTCAAACAGCTTCTGCAGATGGGCGGGTTTGAAATTCGACACGCCCGCCGCGCGGATCTTGCCCGCCTCGACCATCTCCAGAAGTCCCTCGAAGGCCTCCACATAGCGGTCCTGATCGGGGTTGGGCCAATGGATCAGCATCAGGTCGATATAGTCGAGCCCCAGCGTTTTCAGCGCGCGGTCGGTGGCCTCGCGCACGCCCTCGCGGCTGTGCCATTTGCGGTTGAATTTGGTGGTGACGAACAGCTCTTCGCGCGCCACACCCGAGGCCCTGAGCCCTTCGCCCACGCCCGCCTCATTGCCGTAATTCTCGGCGGTATCGACCAGCCGGTAGCCCGTTTCGATGGCCTGGGCGACGGCACGCGCGCTTTCACGGTCATCCATCGGCCAGGTGCCCAGCCCGAGACGCGGCATCTCGACGCCATTGGACAGCCGCAGGGTCGGGGCGGGGGGGATCACTGTCTTGCTCATGGAAAACTCCTTTCAAGGATCGTTACCGATCCGCAATGGAGGGGAATCTAGGAGAGTTTCCCCGATGATCCAAGGCCGCAGCGGGGGGGCTCGCGCAATTGCGAGGCGGTGACGTTCCGGCAGGCCGAGGCCGGATGTGCGGTTTTGCAAGGGCCGCAAGGCACTGAAAATATGCGATATTCTTGGGGCCTTCTGGCGCGGTTCGGGCGGGGTTGTGACCACAAGCACATTACTCTGCGCGCGGGCGCGGCCCTCGCGGCCCTTGGGGGGCGATAGGGCGTTTGGCAACGGCTCTGCGGCCGTCTGGCACAGGCAGGCCCTTGCGCGATTTGCGGGGTTTTACGGCATTCTGCCTGCAAAAGCGGCGTTTGCGGCGGTTCTGCGGCTTTGGCGTCCCCCCACGCGATCGTGAACACAGGTAGTAACCGGATGCTACCTCCTGCCTGCGGGGCCGTCCCAGACTGGGGCTCCGGCGGCGCGCGTTCCTGAGGGCCTGCCCCGCCGGACAGGTCAGGAGGAGGACCAGACATGCCCAAAACCACATCACGTTCGATACTCGTCACCGGTGCCGCCCGCGGGATCGGCCGCGCCATCGCGCTGCGTCTGGCGGAAGACGGCCATGATGTCGTGATCAACGATATTCCCGCCAATAGGGCGGCGGCCGAGGCCGTGGCCGCCGAGATCCGCAGCCTTGGCCGCAGATCCGGCACCGCGATTGCCGATGTTTCGGACCCCGAAGAGGTGCGCGCGATGGTGGCCGAGACGGTGGCCGCGCTCGGGCGGCTGGACGGGCTGGTCGCCAATGCCGGTATCGCGCATATCCAGGGGTTGCTGGACCTTGATATCGCGGATTGGGACAAGGTGATGAATGTCAATCTGCGCGGCGTTTTCCTGTGCTATCAGGCGGCGGCACGGCAGATGGTCGCGCAGGGCGGCGGCGGCAAGATCATCGGCGCGGCCTCGATTGTGGCCTATCGGCCCTTCGCGCTTCTGGGGCCGTATTCGGCCTCCAAATGGGGGGTGCGCGGGCTGACGCAGGCCGCTGCGATGGAATGGGCCAAATATGGCATCACCGTGAACGCCTATTGTCCGGGGATCGTCGGCACCAATATGTGGGATCTGATCGACGAGAAACTGGGCGCCGAGGAGGGGCTGGCCAAGGGCGAGGCGCTGCGCAAATATGCCGGTTCGATCATGCTGGGCCGCGTGTCCGAGCCGGAAGATGTGGCCAAATACGTCTCGTATCTGGCCTCGGATGATTCCGATTACATGACCGGCCAATCGGTGATGATCGACGGCGGCATCCAGTTTTCGTGACGCCCCGATCGGGATGCGATGCGGCGCTGTGGCCCGAACCGGCCGCAGCCTCCGTCAAGGGTGGCAACGCCTTGGAAACAAACAGACAAGCGAGGGAATATGGCGAAATTCGTCCATAGTATGATCCGCGTGACGGACGAGGCGCGCGCGGTGGCGTTTTACAGCACGGCCTTCGGGCTGGCGGTGGCGGACCGGCTGGAATTTGACGATTTCACGCTGGTCTATCTGTCCAATGCGGACAGCGACTTCGAGCTGGAGCTGACCATCAACAAGGGGCGCCGCGCGCCTTATGATCTGGGCGATGGCTATGGTCATGCGGCTTTCGTGGTGGAGGATCTCGAGGCCGAACATGCCCGTCTGACAGCCGAGGGGTTCGCGCCCCGCCAGATCGTCGATTTCAAGAACGGGACCGGGCGGGTTGCGCGCTTCTTCTTTGTCGCGGACCCTGACGGCTACCAGATCGAGGTGATCGGGAAAGGAGGCCGCTTCAGATAGGATAGGAGGACCGGCGTAGGAGGCGCCGGATTTCGGGAGGAGGAACCCAATGAAAACGAAGAATAAAAACGTGTTGCTGGGCAGCACGTCAACGGCGCTTGTCGCGGCGGTGTTCGGCAGTGCCGCACCGGCCAATGTCGGGCAGGGGCTGGGCCGGCATGAGTCAAGCCGCATCATCTTGTTGCGCATGTTGCGGGTGATGTTCCCGCACCCGTCCTTCAGCGATGCCCCTTACGAGCGCTGCGCCAAGGCGCTGATTGCCGATGCGCGCCAGACGCCCGGACAGAAGATCGCCTTTGCGGCGGCGCTCGACAATCTGGCCGATGAGGGCTTTGCCGATCTGGGCGATGACGCGGCGCTGGCCTATCTGCGCAAGATCGAGAAAACCGGCTTTTTCCAGCTTGTCCGCGCCAAGGCGGTGGTCACGCTTTATGACGATGCGGAGGTCTGGCAGGCGCTTGGCTATGAGGGCGCGAGCTTCGATCAGGGCGGTTACATCAACCGCGGGTTCAACGATCTCGACTGGCTGCCCGAGCCACGGATCGAGGAATATGACGGGCAAGAGGGAGGCCAGCCATGACACAGCCGAAGCTGAAAGAGATCGCACTGGATGAAGAGGCCGTGGTCATCATCGGCTCGGGCGCGGGCGGCGGCACGCTGGCCTATGAGCTGACCCGTCAGGGGATCGCATGCGTGGTCCTTGAGGCGGGACCCCATCTCAGGCCCGAGGACTGGATCAATAACGAATGGGAAGCCTTCAACCAGATGGCGTGGCTGGACCCGCGCACCACATCGGGCTCGTGGCGGGTGGCGCGCGATTTCCCCAATCTGCCGGCATGGATCGTGAAGGCCGTGGGCGGCACCACCACCCATTGGTCGGGCGCCACCCCGCGCTTCAAGGCGCATGAGTTCAGGGCCGCCTCGACCTATGGCGCGGTCGAGGGGGCTTCGCTGCTGGACTGGCCGATTACGCTTGAGGAGATGGAGCCCTATTACGACCGCGCCGAGAAGGCGATGGGCAGCACCCACCGGCACGGGCGTCCCGCGCTTCCGGCCAATAACAATTACAAGGTCTTCGCCAACGGGGCCGAGCGCGTGGGCTACAGGATGTATGCCACCGGCCCCTATGCCACCAATGCCGAACCCTATGACGGGCGTCCGGCCTCGGTGCAGGACGGGTTCAACTTTCAGGGCGACAAGAACGGCTCCAAATGGTCCACCCTTGTGCGCGAGATCCCCCGCGCGCTGGAGACCGGCCTTCTGGATCTGCGCCCCGACAGCACCGCCATCCGCATCACCCACGGCAAGGACGGGCGGGCGGATGCGGTGATCTATATCGATGGCGCGGGCCATCTGCAGCGGCAGGCGGCGCGGGTGGTTTGTGTTGCGGGCAATTCCATCGAATCCGCGCGGCTGCTTCTGCTGTCGGACAGTCCGCGCTTTCCGACGGGGCTGGCCAATGGATCGGATCAGGTGGGGCGCAACTATATGCGCCACCTCACCGGCTCGGTCTATGCGCGCTTCGACAAGCCCGTGCGGATGTATCGCGGCGAGACGATGGCGGGGATCATTGCCGACGAGAGCCGCTTTGACCCCGCGCGCGGCTTTGTCGGCGGCTATTATATGGAGACCATCGCGCTGGGGCCGTCTTTCCTTGCGGCCTTTGTCGAGCCGGGGGCCTGGGGGCCGGAATTTGCCGCGATCATGGAGGCTTATGCCAATACGGCGGGCATGTGGATCGTGGGCGAGGACATGCCGCAGGCCGGCAACCGCGTGACGCTTTCGGGCACGGTGCGCGACCAGTGGGATCTGCCGGTGGCCAATGTGCATTTCGACGACCATCCCAATGATGTCGCCATGCGCGACTATGCCTATGCCCATGCCGAAAAGCTCTATGAGGCGGTGGGCAGCACCGGCACGCATCGCACGCCGCCTTACCCTTCGACGCATAACCTTGGCACCCTGCGCATGAGCGCACGGCCCGAGGAGGGCGTTGTGGACCGCAATGGCCGCGCGCATGAGGTCGCCAATCTCTTTGTCTCGGACGGGTCGCAGATGACCACGGGGGCGGCGGCGAACCCGACGCTGACCATTGTCGCGCTGGCCATGCGTCAGGCGGATTATCTGGCGGGCGCGCTGAAACGCGGCAACCTGTAACGCGGGTCGGGCCATCCGGCCCGCCGCTTTTTGCCAAGGGAGGACAGGAAGATGTGCAAGCTTTTCGTCGGAGCCAGATCCGATCTGTGGGAAAGCCAGACGCGGTCGATCCGCATGGAGGGCATGGTGACCTCGGTCCGGCTGGAAAAGGCGTTCTGGATGGTGCTGGAGGAAATCGCCGAACGTGACAGCATGAATGTGCCGCAGCTTCTGCATCAGCTTTATAATGAAAGCCTTGATGAGGGTCATGATATCGGCAATTTCACCTCGTTTTTGCGGGTCTGCTGCCTGCGCTATATCGACCTGCGATTACACGGGCTGGTCCAGCAGACGATCGAAGGCTCGACCCTGCCGGTCGAGGAGGTGCTTGACCGCG
The DNA here is from genome assembly GCF_045291555.1 of Thioclava sp. GXIMD4215. Lineage (NCBI taxonomy): Bacteria > Pseudomonadati > Pseudomonadota > Alphaproteobacteria > Rhodobacterales > Paracoccaceae > Thioclava > Thioclava sp. GXIMD4215. Next base: position 8,783 of record NZ_CP149518.1, read on the forward strand.
AGGGCGAGATCCATGCCCGCCGTATGGCCCGCAGTCTTGATCGCAGTCTTGATCGCAGTCTGGATCGGGGGCTGGCCCGCCTTGGCGGGGCCGACCGCGCGCATTGAGCCAGGCCGAAAGGGGCCTTCGCGGGGCGGCCTTGCGGCGCAGGGATCTGGCGGGGCCCCGAGGCGGGACCGGCTTGCGGCAGGATGCAGGTGGCAGGGAGGAAGACGGCAGGGAAGGGCGGCAAAGGCCCGCACGCGCCTGTGACCGGCCTGCGAGCCGCGATGCCCCGCGCGAGATTCCGTTTCGATTGCTTTGCCTGACGCGGAACATATGGTGCGGTTTATGATCCATATTGGGTGATTTTCCTTATATACGCGGCATAACTTGCGTTAATTCGGGAAAATCTTTTTATAGGCGGCATTCACCCTTCTGCGAGTTGGAGCCCGATATGATCCTGCCGAAAGTCTTTGGCGCGCGTTCCCTGCGCGCTGTTCCGCGTGGCCTTGCGGCCCTGACGCTTGTGCTTTGCGGCTTTGTCAGCCCCGCCGCGGCGCAAGACCGCGAAATTCTCAATGTCTCTTATGATATCGCGCGCGAACTCTATGCCGCGCTCGATCCCGTGTTCATCAAGCAATGGCAGGACACGCATGGCGAAAGCCTCGAGGTCAAGCAAAGCCATGCCGGTTCCTCCAAACAGGCCCGCGCCATCTTGCAGGGCCTGAAGGCCGATCTGGTGACCTTCAATCAGGTGACCGATGTGCAGGTGCTGGCCGATCGGGGCTTTGTCGACAAGGACTGGCAGCAGGCCCTGCCCAATAACGCCTCGCCTTATTACTCGCTGCCCGCCTTTCTGGTACGCGGGGGCAATCCCAAGGGCATCAAGGACTGGGATGATCTGGTGCGCGACGATGTGAAGATCGTCTTCCCCAATCCCAAAACCTCCGGCAACGGGCGCTATACCTATCTGGCCGCCTATGCCTATGCGCTGGACAAATTCAACGGCGATGATGCGGCGGCGCAGGATTTCGTGCGCAAGATGCTGAAAAACGTCGTGGTTTTCGATACCGGCGGGCGCGGGGCCACCACCAGCTTTGTCGAGCGCGGTCTGGGCGATGTGCTGATCACCTTCGAGGCGGAGGTCGAGAATATCCGCGCCGCCGAAGCCCCCGGTGCCTATGAGCGCGTGGTGCCGAAAGTGTCGCTGCTGGCAGAATTCCCCGTGGCGCTGGTGCGCAAGGTGGCCGAGGAAAAAGGCACCACCGATGTGTCGGAGGCCTATCTGAACTTCCTTTATTCGCCCGAGGCCCAGCGGATCATCGCCTCGTTCAACAACCGCGTCCACGACCCTGAGGTGGTTCGGGAAACGGCGGATAAATTCCCCGAGGTGCGGCTGATCAAGGTCGAGGATGTCTTCGGTAGCTGGGACGAGGCCCAGAAGACCCAGTTCGGGGATGGCGGCACGCTTGACAGGCTGATGCGCCGCTGATCCTGCCCGATAGGCCCCGCCCGTGCATCCTGCAGGGGCGGGGCTTTGCCCTTGGGCGCTGTGCCCCCCTACGCTGTGCCCCCCCCATACGCTTTGTCCCTCTGAAAGGTCTGCGATGCTGCGCGCCCGTTCTGCCCCCCGAAGCCGGTCTGCCCCCCATATCCTGCCCGGATTCTCGCTTTCGCTGGGGGTCTCGGTGCTGTTTCTGTGCCTGATCGTGCTGCTGCCGGTCAGCGGGCTGTTGTGGAATCTCGGCAAGCTCGGCCCTGCCGATTATCTGCAGGTCATGGGCTCGGAGCGTGTGCTGACCGCGCTGCGGGTGACCTTTACGGCCGCCGCCGCCGCGACGGCGGTCAATGCGGTCTTCGGGCTGCTTCTGGCATGGGTGCTGACGCGCTACCGCTTCCGGGGCAGGGGGGTGATGGATGCGCTGGTCGATCTGCCCTTCGCACTGCCCACGGCGGTGGCGGGCATCGCGCTGGTGGCGCTTTATGACAAATCCGGCTGGGTTGGCGGGGTGCTCGACAGGATGGGCCTGCAGGTGGCCTATACGTGGTGGGGCATCGTGATTGCGATGATCTTCACCTCGATCCCCTTTGCCGTGCGCGCCATCCAGCCCGCCATCGAAGAGCTGGACCCCGCCGAGGACGCCGCCGCCCTGACGCTGGGCGCAAGCCCGTGGCAGCGGTTCCGGCTGGTGGCGCTGCGCCCGCTTCTGCCCGCGATCCTGACCGGCACGGGGCTGTCTTTCGTGCGTTCGCTGGGGGAGTTCGGCGCGGTGATCTTTATCGCCGGAAACCTGCCCTACAAGACCGAGATCGCCTCGCTGCTGATCCTGATCCGGCTTGACGAGTTCGATTATCCGGCGGCGGCGGCGATTGCGGGCACGCTGCTGGCGGTGTCGCTGGTGCTGCTGGCGGTGATCAATATCGCCCAGACCCGTCTGCAATCCTATCTGCGCGTGGAGGGCTGATCCGTGGCACGTCGTTTTCTGATCGCCGTGGCGATGCTGTTTCTGGCCGCGATGGTGGGCCTGCCGGTGGCCGCCATCTTCTACCGCGCCTTTGCCGAGGGCTGGGGCCGGTATGTGGCCGCGATCCTCGACCCCGAGACGCTGGCCGCGATCCGGCTGACGGTGGTGGCCGCGCTGATCGTGCTGCCGCTCAATATCGTCTTCGGGGTGGCCAGCGCATGGGCCATCGCGCGCTACCGTTTTCCGGGGCGGCGCATCCTGCTGGTGCTGATCGAGATGCCCTTTGCCGTCTCGCCGATCGTGGCGGGGCTGTGCTTTCTGTTGATCTATGGCGCCTATGGTCCGGTGGGCGCGCTGCTGGAGCCCTTGGGGGTGCAGCTGATGTTCAACCTCACCGGCATTGTGCTGGTGTCGCTTTTCGTAACCTCGCCTTTCGTGATGCGCGAGATCCTTCCGGTGCTGATGGTGACGGGCGAGGACGAGGAAAAGGCCGCGCTGACGCTGGGCGCGAATGGCTGGCAGATCTTCCGCTTCGTCGTGCTGCCCAATATCTCGTGGGGGCTGGCCTATGGCACCGTGCTGACAATGGCGCGGGCGATGGGCGAATTCGGCGCGGTCAGCGTCGTCTCGGGGGCGATCCGTGGCGAGACGATGACCCTGCCGCTGCAGATCGAGCTTCTCTATAACGACTATAACGCGACCGGCGCGTTTGCGGCGGCGACGGTGCTGACGGGGCTGGCGCTGGTGACGCTGGCGCTGCGCGGCCTGCTGGAACGTTTCGGCCCGAGGAGGGCACATTCATGAGCTTCGACATTCACGATATCCGCAAATCCTTCGGCGGGACAGAGGTGCTCAGGGGCGTCTCCCTGAGCCTGCAGAAGGGCGAGTTCATCGCCCTGCTGGGCCCGTCCGGCTCGGGCAAGACCAGCCTTCTCAATATCGTGGCGGGGCTTGCGCATGCCGATGCGGGGCGGCTGGTGATGGACGGGCGCGATATCACGCGGCTGCCTGCGGGCCAGCGCCATTTCGGCATGGTGTTCCAGAGCTATGCGCTGTTCCGCCATATGACGGTGGCGGAGAATATCGGCTTCGGGCTGCGGGTCATGAAGAACGGGCCGTCGCGCGCCGAGATCGCCATGCGGGTGCGCGAGTTGCTGGAGATGATCGAACTGCCCGATCTGGGCGCGCGCTATCCGGCCCAGCTGTCGGGCGGTCAGCGCCAGCGGGTGGCGATGGCGCGGGCGCTGGCCCCGCGTCCGCAGCTTCTGCTGATGGACGAGCCGTTCAGCGCGCTGGATGCCGAGGTGCGGGTGGCGCTGCGCGATCAGGTGCGCGCCTTGCAACGCCGCGCCGGTGTGGGGGCGATCATGGTCACCCATGACCGCGCCGAGGCCGATGCGCTGGCGGACCGGATCGCGATCATGGATCAGGGGCTGATCACCCGGATCGAGACGCCCGCACCTGTTGTGGCGCCCGCCGTCGCACCCGTTGTGGCGCCTGTTGTGGCACCCTGAACCGCCTCTCCTCTGTCCTGCAAAGGGCCGCTCGGGCGGGCAATCATGCGCCCCCGCCAAGCAGCAGCAGATCGGGGCGCACAGGCCGCGCGCGGATCAGGGCTGCGCGCTGCGCCTGCCCCTTTGACAGGCTCGGCGCGCGCACTGTCGCATAACGGGCCATCTCCAGCCGGTAAGCCTTGTGCCCTTCGGGACGGACAGCCCCGCGATCACCCGCAGCAGGCTGGTTTTTCCGGCACCGCTCGGGCCGCACAGGCGCAGGGTCGTGCCCGCGCAAACCCGCAGGTTCAGGCTCTGGAAGCGCGGCGCGGCGCGCCCTGTCCCCCGCCAGAGCGCAGGGTGATCTTGGTGCGGTGGCCTACCTCTGCGGGTAGGAAACGGTGGGGTTCGATCAGCGTCATGGCGCGCGGAGTGACGGCTTTTGCCACCAGCGTTCAGTGGCGTCGGGTGGCGTCCATTGGCGGCAGGCTGGGTGGGGGCCGGGGCCGCGGGCGCGCTCAGGGCAGAGGGCGCGGGATTGCAGGTTGGGTTGCAGGTCGGGTTGCGGGTTGGGCTGCAGGTCTGGTTGCGGGGCGGGCGGTCTCCAGAAGCTGCCCGCGCCACGCCCGGAAGGCGGCGGTGGCATAGCCCTTGCGGCTGGCCAGACAGGTCTCGACCGGCCCCAGCGCAAGGCTGTTCACCGGCCCCAGATGGCCCAGCAGACCGGCCACCGATTGCGGCATCACCGACAGGCAGCTTCCGGCGACCGTGCAGGCATACATCAGGTGATACGAGCCCACCTCCTGCACCTGCGCCTTGCGCCCTGCCTGATGCAGCCAGTCCTCGCCATAGCGACGATAGCTACAGCCCTGCGCGAAGGCGGCCAGACGGTCAAGCCGCAGATCCTGCGCGCTTTGCACCGGCGGGTGATCGGGCGGCAGCAGCAGCCGCAGATCCTCGCGGTAGAGCGGGCAGAGATCGAGATCCTGCATTGGCCCCCAGCCTTCGGGCGGGGCCGCCACCAGCGCGCAATCCACGCGGTTCGCGCGCAGCGCCGCCAGCAGGGGCGCGCTTGGCGCGGCCGAGATTTCCAGCGCCACGTCCGGCCACGCGCTGGCAAATGCCGCCAGCGGCGCGGCCAGACGGCTGGCCAGCGCGGCCTCCATCGCCCCCAGCCGCAGCCGCCCGCTCGGGCTGTCGGGATGCAGCTGCTGGCGGGCCTCCTGCGCAAGCCCGAGGATCTGCTCGGCATAGGTCAGAAAGAGGCGCCCCTGCTCGGTCAGGCCCATCCGCTTGCCGTCGCGGTCAAAAAGCGCCACCCCCAGATCGCTTTCAAGCTGCTGGATGCGGGTGCTGATATTGGAGGGCGCGCGCCCCAGACGGGTGGCGGCGCGCGTCACGCTCTGTTCGGCAGCCGTGGTGCGGAAAATGTCGAGCGCGGCCAGATCCATTGCGGTCTCCCCCTTGTTAATGCGCGGTTAGTATTCTCTAATACGAAACGAAAGTAAAATATGATTCCTGATATATGAACAAAAACCGCGCCCCTTCCGGCCCTCCGGTGTTTCGGCCCTCCGGTGTTTCGGGACGGGCGCGCGGGAGGGAGGCGCGAATGGAACGGACCGAGGCTCTGGCGCGGCTGGGGATTTCCCATCCTGTGCTGCAGGCGCCGATGGCGGGGGTGTCCACGCCCGCGCTGGCGGCGGCGGTGTCGAATGCGGGCGGGCTTGGCGCGCTCGGGCTGGGGGCTTGCGATGTGCAGGAGGCGCGGGCGATGATCCATGCGCTGCGGGCGCGCACGCAGGCGCCGTTCAACGTGAATTTCTTCGCCCATCGCCCGCCTGTGCCCGATCCGGCGCGCGAGGCCGCATGGTGTGACGCGCTGCGCCCCTATTTCGCGCAATTCGGGGCGGTCCCGCCGGTCCGCCTGCGCAGCCTGTATCGCAGCTTTGCCGAGGATCCGCAGATGCTGGCGATGGTGCTGGAGGAAAAGCCTGCGGTGGTCAGCCTGCATTTCGGCCTGCCGCCCGCCCCCGTGATCGCGGCGCTGAAGGCGGCGGGGATCGTGCTGCTGGCCAGTGCGACCAGTCTTGCCGAGGCCCGACAGATCGCGGCGGCGGGCATCGATATGATTGTCGCGCAGGGGATCGAGGCGGGCGGGCATCGCGGGGTGTTCGCCCCCGAGCGCGCGGATGAGGGGCTTGGTACATTGGCGCTGACCCGCCTGTGCGTGCGCCATTGCGATGTGCCGGTGATTGCGGCAGGCGGCATTATGGACGGGGCGGGGATCGGGGCGGCGCTGCGCCTTGGCGCGGTGGCCGCACAGCTTGGCACGGCCTTTATCGGCTGTCCGGAATCGGCGGCGGACCCCGCCTATCGGGCGGCGCTTGAGGCCGTCAGAGAAGGGGGGGCCGCCTGCGAGCCCCCCGCCTGCGAGACCGGAACCGCCCATACCGTGCTGACCGACCTGATTTCAGGGCGACCGGCGCGGGTGCTGGCCAACCGCTTTTCAGATCTGGCGCGGCCTCTGGCGGGGCAGCGGCCTGCGGCCTATCCGCTGGCCTATGATGCGGGCAAGGCCCTGCATGCTGCGGCCAGCGCCCGCGGGGTCTCGGGGTTCGGGGCCTATTGGGCGGGGCAGGGCGCGCCCCTTGCCCGTGCGCTGCCCGCCGCCACCCTTGTGGCCAGACTGTTGCAGGAATTGCGCGCGGCCCCCGCCTGAGGGCGGCTTACCAGCCGACCGTCAGTTTCTGGCGCGGGCGGGGGGCCAGTTCGACCAGATCCAGCATCGCCACGGCGAAATCCGCATAGGAAATCGCGGACCGCCCGTCGCTTCGGGTCACAAGCCGGTCGCGGCCCAAGGCATAGCGGCCCGTCCGCGCCGCCTCCAGCAGCAGGGCCGCCGGACGCAGGCAGATCCAGTCGGCCTGCGGATATGTGTCCAGCAGCCTGTCCTGCGCCGCGCAGGCCGTGGCGATCGGGCGCACCGCCTCGGGCAGGAAATCCGGGGCGCTCAGCACGGTATGCCCACTGTCATCGGCCAGCAGAAGCGACGCCGCCCCGCCGGTGATATAGGCGCGCCGGTCCGCCGCCTGCGCGGCCTGTAGAACGGTGCGTGTCATCGGCACCAGCGCCGCTTCCGAGCCTTCGGCGGGGCGCAAGGCGGAGAGGGTCGCATCATGCGCGGCCACCAGCGCGGCCAGAGGCTCTGGCGCGGCCAGCACATCAAGGGCTGCGGCTGCGACCTGCGGCGGCAAAGGGGCCAGCGCCGCCGGATTGCGGGCGCAGGCGGTCACCTGATGCCCGCGCGCAAGCGCCTCGTTCAGATAGCATTGCCCGACCATTCCGCTGGCACCAAGCACGAGTAGTTTCATAGGGATCTCCTTTGGGGAAGGCTGGCGGGACGGGGGCGCCTGCCCGTCCGGCGATTCATCTTGACGTCGAGATAAATCGCCGGAAGCTTGACGTCAAGATAAATTGCACCCCGCGTTTACGGCGTGCCGTTGGCGTGCCCACAGGTCACAGGTCGGGGCAGGCGTGCGGGGGGCGCATCGGCTCCGGGGGCAGGCCGCCACCCCTCTTGAGGGCCGCGATGGTCCGATCCCGCCTGTTTCCCCCGGTCTCCGGGCGGCTGGTCGGGCGTCCATGCCCAGCTATGTCTCTCTGTCGGGCAGGAGGGTGGCCTATGAGTCGTGGCAGGACATCCGCAACGGGGGGCGGTGGTGCGCCACCCGCATGAGGCCAGCTCGGATCTGGGGGATAGGTCCAAAGAGATGGCAGGCGGAGAACAGGCGCTGAAAGCGGGCGGTCCGGCCAACAGGACGAACCCGTTCGCGGCACACTAGGCGCAGGGCCGCCCGCGTCTTGCCCTGCGGTGCGAAGGTGTGGCGGTGCGAAGGTCTGCGGGCGCGGGTCTAGCGGGCGAGCGGGCGGAAGCTGACCTGCGTCAGCAACCACGACCGGAACGCCTCGACCGCCGCGCCGCGCCCTTCCGGTGTGACGATGTAATAGGCCTGTTCGGTCGAATGCGGCAGATCCAGCACCACCTGCAACGCGCCTGTCGCCAGCTCGGCCTCTACCAGATAGCGCGGCAAAAGCGCATAGCCCAGACCGGCTTTGGCGGCCTCGATGGTCAGCGAGAACTGGTCGAACCAATGCCCCTCCCTGACCGTGGGCGGGGTCAGGCCGGCGGTGGCGAACCAGTCCGCCCAGAGCGTCGGGCGGTCGTTCAGATGCAGCTTGGGGGCTGCGACCAGATCGGCCACGCAAACGGGGCGGTTCTGGCGCAGCGCGCCCCCCGCCACCGGCAGCACGATCTCGCTGCACAGATAGGTGCAGACCGCCCCGGGCCAGAGCGGCTGGCCGTAATGGATCGCCAGATCGCATTGGGTGGCGGCGAAATCGAAAATATCGCGCCGCGTGGTGACATCGACGGTGGTGTCGGGATGGGCGGCAAGATAGGTGCCAAGCCGTGGCAGCAACCAGCGCTCGGCAAAGGTGGGCAGGGCGTTGATGGCCAGCATGCGGCGGCCCGGGGGGATCGACTGCGCATGGCGCATCGTGCTTTCGGCCATTTTCAGCAGCCGCTCGACCGCGTGCAGGAAGCGCTGGCCCTCGGGGGTGGCGGCCACCTTGCCGGGCATGCGCTCGAACAGGTCGAAGCCGATCTGCGTCTCCAGCTCGCGGATCTGGCGGCTGACCGCGCTTTGGGTCAGCGACAGTTCCTCGGCGGCGCGGGTGAAATTGCCATGCCGTGCCGCACTTTCGAAGGTTTGCAGCATCTTCATATCGGGCAGGTTGCGACGCGCGAGCATAGGGGCCGGTCTTCCTTGTGGTTGCGCGGTCCGGCCTAGCAGATTCTGCCGCCGCTGTCCTGTGGTATTGGCCGGTTGTTTGGGGGAGGCTGTTTGGGGCCGGTTGTTTGGGGGAGGGGGGCGCGGAGGGCTAGACGGGCCTGCGGCTTTGCCATGCGGTTCCGGAATGGGGGTAGTCCGAACCCTTGTTGGGCGCGCGCGAGAAAGGCGGCTAGGGTGGGGGCCAACGCGGCAAGACCAACGCAGCAAAACCACCACGGCAAGACCCGAACCGAAAGCGGAGCAAGGCGATGACCCGGACCCATACCCCCCCCGACGAGATCCGCGCGCGGTTCGCCCGCGCCATGTCGGCGATGTATCGCGCCGAGGTGCCCGCCTATGGCACGCTGGTCACGCTGGTCGAGACGGTGAACGCGCAGGCGCTGGCGGGGGATGCCGCCCTTGCCGCCCGCCTTGCCACCACCGGCGAGCTGGCGCGCATCACCGAGGAGCGTCATGGCGCGATCCGTCTGGGCACCGCCGCCGAGCTGGCCACGATGCGCCGCCTGTTTGCGGTGATGGGCATGGTGCCGGTGGGCTATTACGACCTGTCGGTGGCGGGGGTGCCGGTCCATTCCACGGCCTTCCGCCCTGTCGATCCGGCGGCGCTGGCGCATAATCCGTTCCGCGTGTTCACCTCGCTGCTGCGGCTGGAGCTGATCGCAGATGTGGCGCTGCGCGAGGCGGCGGCCGATATTCTGGCGCAGCGCCGGATTTTCACGCCCGACTGTCTGGCCCTGATCGCGCGGGCCGAGGCCGAGGGCGGGCTGACGGCGGCCGAGGCGCGGCAGTTTGTCACCGAGGCGCTGGAGACCTTCCGCTGGCACGAAGAGGCCAATGTCACCGCCGGTCTCTATCACCGCCTGCATGAGGCGCACCGGCTGGTGGCCGATGTGGTGGCGTTCAGGGGGCCGCATATCAACCACCTGACGCCGCGCACGCTGGATATCGATGCGGTGCAGGCGCGGATGCCGGACGAAGGCATCACCCCCAAGGCGGTGATCGAGGGCCCGCCCGCGCGCCGCGTGCCGATCCTGCTGCGCCAGACCTCGTTCAAGGCGCTGGAGGAGCCGGTGGCGTTTCTGGCGCCGGAGGGCGTGGCGCAGGAAGGGAAGGCGCCGGAGGGCATGAGCCGGGGCCGCCATACCGCCCGTTTCGGCGAGATCGAGCAGCGGGGTCTGGCGCTGACCAGCAAGGGGCAGGCGCTGTATGACCGGCTGCTGGCCGAGACCCGCGCCCGCGTCACCCCCAAGGCCGATGGCTCGAATGCGGCGCAGTATCTTGCCACGCTCAGTGAGGTTTTCGCCGCTTTCCCCGATGATCTGGACAGTCTGCGGCTGCAGGGGCTGGGCTATTTCCGCTATACGCCCACCGGCCTTGCGGCCCGGACCGACCTCACGCGACCGGCTGCCGAGCTGGTGGCGGCGGGGGTGCTGCGCGCCGATCCGATCACCTACGAGGATTTCCTGCCGGTCTCGGCGGCGGGGATCTTCCAGTCCAATCTGGGCGATAGCGCGGCGCAGACTTTCGAGGCCAATCCCAACCGCGCCCGTTTCGAGGCCGATCTGGGCGCGCCGGTCATCGACCTGCACCAGCTTTATGCCGAGGCCGAGGCCGCCTCTCTGGCGCGCGCACGGGCCGCATTGGCGCAAAGCCCCCATCCGCCCGCCGCCCGCCCGCCTGCGCGGGACGCAGGGCCGGACTGACCCCGCTGGCAGGATGCGGGCCACCCGCGGCCCTGCCTCTCCCACAACATGGCCCCCACAATACGGCCCCAACAATACGGCCCCGAAAATACCGCCCCGAAAATACCGCCCCACAGGGCGCTGCGCGGGCCGCTCCCGATCATGAAAGGACCGATCATGCTGAGCAAACCCCTCTCTACCGTCACCCGTGACACGATGGCCGCCTGTGGCGTGACCAGCGGCCTCGATGCCGGAGACATGACCGTGCTGTCGCCGGTGACGGGCACGGCCGTGGCCTCGCTGAAACCCCATAGCGTGGCCGAGGCGCAGGCGATGGTGGGCAAGGCACAGGCGGCCTTCCGCCAATGGCGTCTGGTGCCCGGTCCGCGCCGTGGCGAGCTGGTGCGGCTCTATGGCGAGGAGCTGCGCAAGGCCAAGGAGGATCTGGGCCGGATGGTCTCGATCGAGGCGGGGAAATCGCCCTCGGAGGGGTTGGGCGAAGTGCAGGAGATGATCGATATCTGCGATTTCGCCGTCGGCCTGTCGCGCCAGCTTTACGGGCTGACCATCGCCACCGAGCGCGCCGGTCACCGGATGATGGAAACATGGCATCCGCTGGGGGTGGTGGGGGTGATCACCGCCTTCAACTTCCCCTGTGCGCCGTGGTGCTGGAACACCGCGCTTGCGCTGGTCTGCGGCGATCCGGTCATCTGGAAGCCCTCGGAAAAGACGCCGCTGACGGCGCTGGCCTGTCAGGCGGTGTTCGAGCGGGCTCTGGCGCGGTTTGGCGCGCAGGCCCCCGAGGGGCTGTCCCAGGTGCTGATTGGCGGGCCGGAGCTGGGGGAGGTGCTGGTGGAGCACGAGAAGGTCGCCCTGATCTCGGCCACCGGATCGACCCGCATGGGCCGGACCGTCGGCCCGAAAGTGGCGGCGCGCTTTGGCAAGTGCATCCTTGAACTTGGCGGCAATAATGCGGGCATCGTCTGCCCTTCGGCGGATCTGGATATGGCCCTGCCCGCCATCGCCTTCGGCGCGATGGGCACGGCGGGCCAGCGCTGCACCACCCTGCGCCGGCTGTTCGTGCATGAAAGCATCTATGACCAGCTCGTGCCCGCGCTGAAAAAGGCCTATGCCTCGGTCAGCGTCGGCAACCCGCTGGAAAGCACCGCCCTTGTCGGGCCGCTGATCGACCAGCGCGCCTATGACAGCATGCTTGGCGCTTTGGCCGAAGCCCGCGATCTGGGCGGTGTGGTGCATGGCGGCACCCGCGAGAGCGTCGGCCCCGACACCGCCTATTACGTCAAGCCCGCGCTGGTCGAGATGCCCGCGCAGGCAGGCCCCGTCAAACGCGAGACCTTCGCCCCGATCCTCTATGTGATGAAATACAGCGATTTCGACGCGGTGCTGGAGGCGCATAATGATGTGGGGGGCGGGCTGTCCTCGGCGATTTTCACCACCGATCTGCGCGAGATGGAGACCTTCCTGTCGGCGCGTGGCTCGGATTGCGGCATCGCCAATGTCAATATCGGCACATCGGGGGCCGAGATCGGCGGCGCCTTCGGGGGCGAGAAGGAAACCGGCGGCGGGCGCGAATCCGGTTCGGATGCGTGGCGGGCCTATATGCGCCGCGCCACCAATACCATCAACTACTCGAAAGACCTGCCGCTGGCGCAGGGGGTTGTCTTCGATATCGGCTAGGCCTTCGGGCGCTGTGGCCTTCCGATCGTGGGGGTGCTGCCGGGCCATCAGGTCCGGCAGAGCGCGTTCGGGCGCTCAGTCGAGCACCTCCGATTCCTGCCGGAACCAGTCCAGAAACCGCGCCAGCGCGGGGTCGGGGTCATGGTCGCGCGGCCAGACCAGATAATACATCGCATCGCCCTCCTGATCGTTTGGCGGATCGGGCTGTGCGGGGCCAAGCTGCACCAGCCTGCCGCTGGCGATCTCGGGGCGGGCCAGAAACTCGGGCAGAAGGGCCGCGCCGAAGCCCGCCACGGCGGCGGCCTGCAGGCTGAGGAACTGGTCGAACAGCATGCCGTGCAAATGGCCGGGGCTGACGGCCTGACGCTCGAACCATGTCTCCCACGCGCCGGGGCGGCTTTCCAGATGCAGCAGCGGCACGTTCAGCAGCGCCGCGACCTCGGTGGGGTCTGCCGGTGCAAGGGCCGGAGCGGCCACCGGCACGAGCCGGTCATAGGCCAGCGGCAGATACGCCACCCCCGGCCAGTCCTGAATGCCGAAATACACCGCCATATCGAATTTCTCGCGCGCGAAATCGACCCGCGCCAGCCGTGTGCTCTGGTTGATCAGGATCTGCGGATGGTGGCGCAGGAACCGTGCGATGCGCGGCCACATCCAGTGCAGGCCGAAGGTGGTGGGCAGGGCGATATTGAGGCTGTTGCTTTCGCCGCCCGCCTTCAGGCGCAGGCTCGATTGCGCCAGATCATCGAGCGTGGCACGGATCGAATGCGCGTAGCGTTCGCCGGAGGCGGTCAGTTTCAGCCCCTTGCCATCGCGCACCAGCAGCGTGACGCCCATCTGCTCTTCCAGCACTTTCAACTGGCGGCTCACCGCCGAGGGCGTCAGCGCCAGATCCTCGGCGGCGGCCACCGCCGAGCCAAGCCGGTCCACGGCTTCCAGCGCGCGCAGGCAACTGATCGAGGGTAGGAAGCGTCTTTGGGTCGACATAGACGAAAAACTCCAATCATGGTGAGTTTAACTCGCTTTTCGTGGCGCGAAAATGCGGCGTATCCTTCAGGGACTATAGCCTTACAGGCAGGGGGTTTCTACCGCGGATCGTCAGGGCTTTGCCGGATCGGGGTAGGGCCCCCTGTGTGGAGATTTATGAAACTCTGCGCCCGTCGGAAGTCTGCGCCCGTCGGATGTCCGCCCCTGCCAGCGCAACCGGCCCAAGCGCCGCAAAAGCAAAAGGAGAGCATCAGATGCGTGCCGAGACGAACCTGTGGACGACCTCCTGCCGCGAAAGGGTCACCTGCCCGCCGCTGGTGCAGGATCTTCGGGCCGATCTGGTGGTGATCGGGGCGGGCTTTACCGGCTGTTCGGCGGCGCTGGAGGCGGCGGGGCGCGGGGCCTCGGTGGTGGTGCTCGAGGCGAAGACCCTTGCGCATGGCGGGTCGGGGCGCAATGTGGGGCTTGTGAATGCCGGTCTCTGGCTGCCGCCCGAAGCGGTGGTGAAGGCGCTGGGGGCCGAGGTGGGCGGGCGGCTGCTACAGGTTCTGGGCGCGGGCCCCGCTGCGGTGTTCGAGCGGATCGAGACGCATGGGATCGACTGCGAGGCCACCCGCAACGGCACGCTGCATCTGGCCCATGCGCCCGCAGGGCTGCGCGATCTGCAAAGCCGCCTGCGGCAGGGCAGGGCGATCGGCGCGCCGCTGGAATTGCTGGGGGCGCAGGAGACCCGCGCCCGCACCGGCAGCGCGGGCTTTCACGGCGCGCTGCTGGACCCGCGCGCGGGCACGGTGCAACCGCGGGCCTATTGCACGGGGCTGGCGCGGGCGGCACAGGCGGCGGGCGCGCGGATCCATGCGCATAGCGCCGTCACATCGGTGAGCCGCGATGCGGGGGGCTGGCAGGTTGTGGCCAATGGCCATCGGGTCACGGCCAAGGCGCTGCTGGTGGCGACCAATGCCTATCATCACGGGCTTTCGGGCCTGCCCGCGCCGCGCTATGTCAAGGTCCGCTACAGCCAGTTCGCCACGCAGCCGCTGCCGCCGGAGCTGCGCGCTCGGGTATTGGCGGGGGGCGAGGGCTGCTGGGATACCGCGCTGGTGATGACCTCGATCCGGATGGATCAGGCCGGTCGGCTGATCCTCGGGGGGATGTGCGATGCCTCGGGCGCGGGGGCGCGGATCCATGCCAGTTGGGCAAGGCGCAAGCTGCGCCACCTCTATCCGGCGCTGGCCGATCTGCCCTTCGTCCATCAGTGGCAGGGCGATATTGCCATGACGCGCGACCATATCCCGAAAATCGTCGAATGCGGGCCGCAGGGCTATGCGGTTTTCGGCTATTCGGGACGCGGTATCGTGCCCGGAACGGTGTTTGGTGCGGCCTGTGCCGAAGCCCTGCTGGAGCAGCGCCCCGATGCGCTGCCCCTGCCGCCGCGGGCCTGCTATACCGAGCCGTTCTGCAAGACGCTCGGGGCCTATTACGAGGCCGGAGCCACGCTGGTCCACGCCCTGACCCCCGCGCCGGTCGGCAGGCCCCGCGCGTAGCGATCGCCCGCGGCGTGTGCGGCCTAGTTGTGCGCGACCCTCACGACAGCGGAAAGCCCATCCGCCCGCAGAGCTTCAGCCACGGTCTGCGCCAGCCGCCCTTGCTATCGGCCCCGTCGAGCGCGCGCATGGTCAGCGCCGCCCCCAGCGTCCGCAGCGGCTCGGGCGGGATCCAGCGCGGTTCCGTGGCGGCGAAATCCATCCGTGTCTCGGGCAGGTCCTGCCCCCGAAGCCGCGCCAGACCGACCCGCGCCCCGAAGCGGCTGGCGGTGATGCCAAAGCCCGAATAGCCCCCCGCATAAAGCGCCTTGCCGCCGAAATAGCTTTGGAAATGCACCGCCATACGGGTGGTCAGCGCGATGGGGCCGCTCCATGCATGGGAAAAGCGGATCCCCTCAAGCTGTGGAAATGTGGCAAAGAAGGCGGCGGCCAGCGGCACATAGGGCGTAGCGGTCCGGTCGGGCTGCGGGTCGCGCGGGCTGTTATGGTAATAGCCCAGCCGCCCGCCGAACAGAAGGCGGTCATCGGGGGTGAGGCGCATGTAATTGAGCTGCGTGCGGGTGTCATAGATCCCCTGCCGTCCGGCCCAGCCAAGCGCGTCTTTCTGCGCGGCGCTCAGCGGCTCTGTCGTCACGATGCGGTCGCGCAGCATGGCCACCCGCCGACGGATGCGCGGATGTCCCGCCGCAAAGGCATTGGTGGCCAGCAGCACCTTTGGCGCGCGGATCAGGCCCTGCGGCAGCCGGATCTCCAGCTGCGACCCCCGCTCTTCCAGCGCGGTCATCGGCGTGGTCTCGTAGATCTCCACGCCCAGTTCCCGCGCCGCGCGCAACAGCCCCCATGCCAGCCGCGCCGGATGCACCGTGCCGCTGTCGCGATGCGACCAGAGCGCGCCCTGAAAAAGCGGCGAGTGGATCTGCGCGCGGGTCTGCGGCCCGTCCAGCAGGCTGACCTGATGGCCATATCTGCGATGCAGGTCGTATTCGTGGCGCAGCAGCGGCAGCCCCTCGGGGCTGACGGCCACGGTCATCTCGCCGGTCCATTCCAGATCGGCCTCGATGGCATGGCGGGCAAGGGTTGCCGAAAACCCCGCGATATTGTCCTGCCCCAGCGTTTCCAGCCGCGATATGTCGGCGGGAAAGATCCGTGCGGCATTGCCCAGACCATGCATGACCGAGGTCGACACGATCCCCCCCGGCCGGCCCGACGCGCCGCTGGCGATCCGGCAGGCCTCGATCAGGATGACATGGCAGTCGGGGTCGGTCTCGCGGGCCTGAATGGCCGCCCAGAGCCCCGTGAACCCGCCGCCCACCACCACGAGATCGGCGCGTCTGACGCCGCTGAGGGGCGGCAGGGCCTCGGGCATATCGGGGCGGTCAAGCCAGAACGGGTAGAAGCGGGTATCGGCCAGAGCGGCGGGGCAGGGCATGGGGTCCTCGTGTCGGTCAGGGGCGGGGTGTCGATTGGCGGGCGCGGCAGGGCGTGGGCTTTATGTGACAAAGCGCGGGCTGTTCTCCCATCGCGACTTGCCAATAGATACATTTGCTGGAACAAATGTATCTATGAAAATATCCGGTTCCGATCTGCATCTCTTCCGCGTGTTCGACTCTGTCGTGCGCCATAACGGGCTGTCTGCCGCGCAGATGGAGCTGTCGCTGAGCCAGCCCACGATCTCCAACCACCTGACCGCGCTGGAGCAGCGTCTGGGGGTGGTGCTGTGCGAAAGGGGGCGGCGGGGCTTTGCGCTGACCGAAAAGGGGCGCATCGTGCACCAGATCGCGCTCGAGGTGCTGGGCGGGCTGGACCAGCAGTCCCACCGGCTCAGCCAGTTGCGCGGCAGCTTGGCCGGCAGCGTGCGCATCGCGATTGTCGATTGTGTCGCAAGCGACGTGAATTGCCGCCTGCCCGAAGCTTTGGCGCAGGTGGCCCGTGAGGCGCCGATGATCGAGATCGCGCTCCAGATCCTGCGGCCTGGCGCGATCAGCGCCGCGCTGTCATCCAACGAGCTGGACATCGGAATCGGCAGCTTTGACAACCGTTTGGGGGCGCTGCATTACCATCCGCTTTACCGCGAGGCGCACCGGCTTTACTGCGGGGCGGCGCATCCGCTTTTTGCGCGCCCCGATGCCGAGATCACCCGCGATCTGGCCTATGCCGCGCCTTGGGTGCATCGCGGCTACTGGAGCGGGCGGCGGCAGCAGAGCTTCCAGCGCATCGAGGCGGACCGCATCGTCTACGAGATCGAGGCCCAGCTTCTGTTGGTGCTGTCGGGGGCCTATCTGGGGCTGTTGCCCGAGCATGCCGCAGCCCCGATGGTGGCGGCGGGGCGGCTGCGGGCGCTGCCGGTGCATGACGATGATTACACGGCGGGGATCGAGCTGGCCACCCGCACGGGGCGGCTGTCGCGCGCGGTCAGCTATCTGCGCGGGCAGATCCTTGGCGCGCATGAAACCCATTCAGCCTAGTCAATAGATCATGGCCGGTATTGCGGTGCCTTGATCACGAAAGCGGCATTGACCGAGGCTGATATGTTATAATATATCCGGTCAAAACAGCCGGACTGCCCCCCTCCCATGCCCCTTGCCCTCACGCCGCCCGATCCGATGCCCCCCGATGTGCTGTGCCTGAGCGATCTGCACCTGACGCTGCGCCATCAGCCGGTTCTGAACGGGCTCGACCTGCGGATGCGGGCGGGGCAGCGGATCGCGCTTCTGGGGCTGTCGGGCTCGGGGAAATCGATGACCGCGCGGGCGGCGCTGGGGCTTTTGCCGGAGGGCGCGCGCCTGACGGGGGGCATCCATGTGGCGGGGCAGGAGGTGACCCATGCGCCGGTTCTGGCCCGTCCGTTGCAGGCGCGGCCCGCGATGGTGATGCAGGACACTCTGGCCGCGCTGAACCCGCTGGCCACGATCGGCTACCAGATCGAACAGCCGCTGCGCCGTCAGGCGCGCGCGCAGGGGCCGCGGCCCTGTCGTCGCCGGATCAGGGCGGCGGCGCTGGATCTGCTGGCGCGGGTCGGGCTGGAGGGCGGGGGGGCGCTGCTGTCGCGCTGCCCGCCCGAGCTGTCGGGGGGCCAGCGCCAGCGGGTCTGTCTGGCGATGGCGCTGGCCGCGCGCGCGCGGGTGATCATCGCCGACGAGCCGACCTCGGCGCTCGATGTGGTCACGCAGGCGCAGATCCTGACGCTTCTGCGCGCGATCTGTCAGGGGCCGCAGGGACCGGCGCTGCTGTTTATCACCCATGACCTGCATGCGGCGGCCCATCTGTGCGACGAGGCGCGGGTGATTGCCGGGGGCCGGATTGTCGAGGCCGCGCCGATGCGGGCGCTGCTGTCGCATCCCCGCCATCCGGCCAGTCAGGCGCTGATCGCCTCGGCCAGACAGTGCGGGATCGCCTGCGAAAGGCTCTTCGCATGAGCCTTTACACGGTGGAGTCCCTGCGGCTGGCCTATCCGGCGCGTCGTCTGTTTGCCGGCCATGCGGTGCAGCAGGTCCTGCGCGATCTGTCCTTCACCATCGCGGCGGGCGAGACCGTGGGGCTTGTCGGGGCGTCGGGCAGCGGCAAATCCAGCCTGCTGCGCTGCCTTCTGGCGCTGGAGCCGCGCGCGCAGGGCTGCATCCGTTTTCAGGGGCGGCGGCTGCGGGCGGGGTCCGTGCGCGCGCTTGGCTGGTACCGGCGGGCGGTGCAATATGTGCCGCAGGATCCGGTGGCCTCGCTGGAGCCGCGCATGAGCGTGGCGCAGATCGTGATGGAGCCGCTGCGCAGGCTGACCGGCGAGACCGCGCCCTTGGCCCGCGCCACCGAGGCGCTGGAAAGCGTGGGGCTGGATCACCGCTATCTGGCGCGCCGCCCGCACGAGCTGTCGGGCGGGCAGGCGCAGCGGGTGGCGATTGCCCGTGCCATCGTGCTCAGGCCGCAGGTCCTGCTGGCCGACGAGCCGGTCAGCGGCCTTGACATGACCATCCGCGCGCAGGTGGCCGCGCTTTTGCGCGGGCTTTGTGCCGAGCAGGGCATGGGGCTGGTGATGGTGTCGCATGATCTGTCCGTGGTGGCCACGCTGTGCCGCCGCGTCATGGTGATGGAGGCGGGCGCCCTGGTCGAGGACCGCCCGCTGGCGGCCCTTCTGGCCGCCCCCCATCACCCGCAAACCCGCCGTCTTCTCAATGCCGCGCCGCCAATGATAGCTGCGGCCTCTTCCCAAGGATTTTCCAATGAGACTGCTGAGCAGAGCCCTGATCGCGGGGCTGGCACTTGCCCTTCTCGCGCCGCACGCGCAGGCGGGGGACCGGCGCATCCATATTGCGCATCTGCAACCGCCGCGCTCGGGGCTGAACCCCCTGTCGGATGACGCGTTCAAACTGTCGCGCTGGTCCACCGCCGAAACGCTGGTGCGGCTGGATGCCGAGGGCACGCCGCAGCCGCTTCTGGCCACCGGCTGGACGCGGCTGGATGCGCGGACATGGCGCTTTGCCATCCGGCAGGGGGTGACATTCCACGATGGGACCGATCTGACGCCGGAGCGTGTGGCCGCCGCGTTGCAGGCCGCCACTGCCGCCGTGCCGCGCCCGCGCATTCTGGACGGGGTGGATCTGGGCGTGCGGGCCGAGGGCGGGGGGGTCATTGTTACCACCGCCAAGGATGACCCGCTGCTGCCCAACCGCCTGTCCAGCCCGCAACTGGCCATTCTGGCCGCGCGCGCCTATCATGCCGATGGCACGGTGGTGCCGACGCGGGCCGGCACCGGCCCCTTCGTGCTGACCGAAATCAACGGCGTCAGCAGCGCCCATCTGGACCGGTTCGACGGCTATTGGGGGACGCCTGCGCGGCTGGCGGGGATTGATGCCGATTATGTCGGGGATGGCACCGCGCGCGGCGCGGCGCTGCGCACGGGGGCGGCGGATGTGGTCGAGGCGGTGCCGGTGTCGCAGGCGGCTCTGGTCGATCCGGCGCTGATCCACGAAGTCCCGATGCCCCGCACCAACACGCTTTACGTCAATACCGCCCGTGGGCCGCTGGCCGATCCGGCGCTGCGTGCGGCGCTGCGCACGGCGCTGGACCCTGCCGCGCTTGTGCGCACCGTCTATGAGGGGCGCGCCGATATCGCCAAGGGCCTTCTGGGTCCGGCCCTGCCCTGGGCCGAGGGGCTGCGCCAGCCGGTGGCCTATCCTGCCGCCCGTGCACCGGCGGGCGAGACGATCGTGCTGGGCACCTTCACCGACCGCGCCGAGCTGCCCGAAGTGGCCGTTCTGGTGGCGCAATCGCTGACGCGGGCGGGGTTTGTCGTCAAGCAGGATGTGCGCGAATATGCCCATATCGAGGCCGATATGCTGGCGGGCAGGTTCGACCTGTTCATCCTGTCGCGGGCGACCGTGCTCGATTCCGGTGATCCTGTGTCCTATATGGTCAGCGATTTCTCCTGTGCGGGCTCGTTCAATATCGCCCAGCTTTGCGATGCCGGTGTCGATGCCGCGCTGGAACGGGCCGCCGCCACCGATCCGGGGCCGGCGCGTCAGGCGGCGATCATCGCGGCAGAGCGCGCCATTCTGGCGACGGGGGCGGCGGTGCCTTTGCTGCATGAACGGGTGATTCAGGGCGAGGCGGCAACGGTGTCGGGGGCGATCCGCGACCCGCGCGAGCGCCAGCTGATCACCGAGCAGACGACGCTGCTCGAATGACCGGCAGGGGGCGGGCGATGCTCCCCGCGCTGTCGCGTGCGGGGACGCTTTGTGCGGTGATGGGGCTGGTGGGGATGCTGCCGTGGATCTCGGGGCGCGATCCGGCGGCGAGCCTGCTGCGGGCGCGGATGGGCGAGCAGACCCCCACCCCCGAGGCGCTGGCCGCGATCCGTGCCCAGCTGGGTCTGGCCGACGGGCCCTGGGTGCATCTGGGCCAGTGGCTGGCGGGGCTGGTGCGCGGCGATTGGGGGGTGTCGTGGATCTCGGGCGCGCCCGTGCTGGAGGGGATGCTGGGGGCGCTTGCGGTGTCATGGACGCTGATGGCGGCGGCCTTCGGCGTGGCGCTGTGCTGTGCGGGGCTGATCGCGCTGCCGGTGCTGTTGCGGGGCCTTCACGGGCGCCCGACACAGACCGCGGGCGTGCTGGCCGCCACCCTGACCGCGCTGCCCGAATTCATGCTCTCGGCGCT
Source organism: Thioclava sp. GXIMD4215 (assembly GCF_045291555.1). NCBI lineage: Bacteria > Pseudomonadati > Pseudomonadota > Alphaproteobacteria > Rhodobacterales > Paracoccaceae > Thioclava > Thioclava sp. GXIMD4215. The sequence continues at coordinate 29,631 of NZ_CP149518.1, forward strand.
GTTTCTGGTGGTGTTCTCGGTCTGGCTGGGCTGGTTTCCACCCTATGGCTGGCAGGGATGGTCGCATGTCGTGCTGCCTGCGCTGGCCTTGGGGCTGCCGGGGGGCGGTCTGCTGGGGCGGTTGCTGGGGCAGGCGCTTGCGGCCAGTTTCCACGAGGCATGGATTGCCAGCTGGGCCTGTGCGGGGATCAGCCGCGCGCGGATCGCGCGGGCGGTGCTGCGCCGCAGCCTTCCGGCGCTGATGCCGCAGATCGGTATGATCATGGTGGCGATGACCGGAGGGGCGATCGCTGTCGAAAAGGTGTTTTCCATTCCGGGGCTGGGGCGGGCGGCGCTGGGGGCGGCCTCGGCGCAGGATCTGCCCGCCTTGCAGGCCGGTCTGCTGCTTTTGCTGCTCAATGCGCTGGCCATCGGCATTCTGGCCAACCTGATCCGCGTGGCGCTGCTGGGGCGGGCGCTGACGCTGGGGGCGCTGCCGGTCACCCCGCCGCAAAGCGCGCCTCCCGACCGGCGCCTGTGGCTGGTGCCACTGCTGGTGGTCCTGCTGCTGGCGGGGCTGGTGCTTTGGGGGTGGCCGCGCGATCCGTTCAGCGCGCAGTATCTGCGGCTGCAGGCCCCTGGCCCCGCGCTGCCGCTGGGGGCGGACGGGCTGGGCCGCGACGTGCTGGCGCGCATCGCGCATGGGGCGTTCTCGACCATCGGCATGGCGGTTCTGGCGACAGGGATCGCGCTGTGTCTGGGGCTTCTCATGGGGATGGTGCCGCGCCTGAGCATCGGCCTGATCGAGGTCACCAAGGCCACGCCGCCCACGATGGCCGCGCTGGTCACCGTGGCGGCGATGGGGCCAAGCGCGATGGGCGCGCTGGTGGCGGTGAGCGCCGTTGCCTGGGCCCCGCTTGCGGCGCATACGGCGGCGCTGGTGGCCGAGGCGCGCGCCAAGCCGCATATCGCCATCGCGCCGGTGCTGGGGGTGGGGCCGCTGCGGCTGATCCCGCGCTCGATCCTGCCCGAGGTGCTGGCCCCCGTGACGCGCCACGCGATGCTGCGCCTGCCGGGGATCGCGCTGGCGCTGGCGGCTCTGGGCTTTCTGGGGCTGGGGGCCAGACCTCCGGCACCGGAATGGGGGCTCGTTCTGGCCGATATGCTGCCCTATGTCGAACGCGCGCCCCTGGCGGTGCTGATGCCGGTGGCGGCCTTGGCGCTGCTTTCGGTGCTGGGGGTATCGCTGGCGGCGCTGCTGCGGCGCTAGGCGGGGCCGGATGGCAGGCGGGGTTCAGCCCAAGACGGCAAGGGCGGTGAATGTGCCCGCGATCAGCACGCCCGACAGGCCCAGCCAGATCACCAGATATCCCATGATATCGCGTGCCGATAGCCCCGCCACCCCCAGCAGCGGCAGCGCCCAGAAGGGCTGGATCTGGTTCGTCCAGCCATCGCCCCATGTGAAGGCCATGATCGTATGCGCGGGATTGGCCCCGAGCGCATAGGCCGCCTCCATCACGATCGGCCCCTGAATGGCCCATTGCCCGCCGCCCGAGGGGATGAACAGGTTGACCAGCCCCGCCGAGAGGAAGGTCAGCAGCGGAAAGCTTTCGGGCGTGGCCACAGAGATGATCGTGTTGGAAAAGCTGGTCACCAGACCGGAGGCCGTCATCATCCCCGCAATCCCTGCATAAAGCGGGAACTGCACGATGATCCCCGCCGCAGCGGTCACGGCTTTACGGGCGGCGGCGGTATAGGCATCGGCATTGGGATGCAGCACCAGCCCCAGCGCCAGAAAGAGCAGGATCACCGTGTCCAAGGTGATCGCGAAACGGCTCTCGGCGATCTGGCCGGCCAGATAGGTCAGCACCAGAAGCCCCAATGCCAGAGTGGGCAGACGGCTATGCTCGACCCGTTCGGCGGGGCTCGGGGCGGCCCTGTCGGGGGTCTGTTGCGGTGCCTTCGGGGCCTCTTCATGTAGCAGGCGCGGGCAGGGCGGCTGCTTCTGCATCAGGAAGAACCCGACAAGCACCGCCAGAAGCGCCAGTGTCAGCGCGATATTCCACGGCGCGTAAAGGGTCTGTGCCACCGAGACGATGCCGATCTTGCTTTCCATGAAATGCCCCGGTGTGGCGATAACCAGCGGGATCGAGGAGGACGGGCCGCGCACCAGCTCGCCGCCATAGGCCGCCGCGACGATCAGCGGAAAATGCACCGCGACACGGCGCCCGACCTCGCGTGCCAGAACCGCGCCTGCCACCATGCCGAACCCCCAGTTGAGGTAATAGCACACAAAGCTCGTCACGATCACGATGACCAGCGCCTGACGCGGCGTGCTGGCCTGTGCCGCCAAGGCCCCGATCATCCGCTGCACCACCGGTGTCATCGCCAGAATATAGCCCGTCAGCAGCACCAGCGTCATCTGCATGGCGAATTTGAACAGCCCCGCAAAGCCGTCGCCCCAATAGCGGGCCATCTCCATCGCCGAGCGGCCTTCGACGCCGATCCCCAGCACGAAGACAATCGCGGTCAGCGCCAGTGCCAGCACGAAGGCGCTTGGCAGGTAACGTTCGACAAGACGTACCGAAAAACGTGTTATAAAATCCAATGGTTCCTCCTCCGGTCCCGTGGGGCATGGCGGCGGCAGGTGCCGTATTCCGGCTTGGCCGGACGGCCGCAGGCCCCTCCTCCTTGCGCAAGGCTATGCCGCGGGGGCGGGGCGGAGAAGCTGTATCGTTCGTATGTTGAGCGTTGTTCAAATACGGGCGGGAGATGTTCTCATACTGAACACCCCCGCGCCGCAGCCCCCCGCCCGCTTGGGGCAGGCGCACGCTTTTGCGCCAGACCATCCGGACCGGAAGCTGGACCATGCGCGTGTCACTCTCGGGGGTGGTCAGCCATTCGACCGCCTTCGCGACGATCTCGGCGGTGGGCTGGGCAAAGGTGTTCAGGGCATAGCTTTCCCAACCGGCCTGCGCGATATCGTCAAAGCCGATGACCGACAGCGCCTCGGGCACCGCGAGGGCGGCCTGCCGGAAGCCCGCGACCCGCCCCGCAAGGCTGGGCGTGCCCGCCGCCGAGGACACAAGGGCAAGCCTGTGGCATCCGGCGCGGCGCAGGGTGGTGAAGGCGGTCATGCCCGCGCGTCTTTCCGTGCGTGCCAATGCCACACCCTATGCGGTGGGCAGTCATCTGGCGCTGAGCTTCCGTGCGACGGGGCTGGCGCTCCTGCCCTGACATTTCCAAAGATTGCGAGACATATCATGACAGCTACAGACCCTGCGGCCACCGCCGGAACGGTGGCAGACCGCGCGCGCTTTGCCAAAGAGCTTGCGCAGAATGCCGGCGCCTTGGCGCGCAGCTATTTCCTGCGCCGCTCCGAACTGGATATCGAGACCAAACGCTCGGCCCATGACCTCGTCTCCGAGGCCGACCGCGCGGTGGAGCGTATGATCCGCACCGCCATCGCCGCGCGCTTCCCCGAGGATGCGCTGGTGGGCGAGGAAGACGGGTGCCGCGCCGGGCGCTCGGGCTTTACATGGATCATCGACCCGATCGATGGCACGGCACCGTTTCTTGCGGGCATGCCCGGCTGGTGCGTCTCGATCGGGCTTGTCGATGCGCAGGGGCCGTTGGTCGGGGCGATCGAGGTGCCGATGCTGGCCGAGAGCTATCTTGCCCTGCGCGGGCAGGGGGCCACGCTGAATGACCGCCCGATCCGTGTGGCGCAGGCGCGGACGCTGGCCGACGGGCTGGTGGGGATCGGGGCGAATGACCGCATCTCGAACCGGAGTTTCGGCACCTTCCTTGCCGAATTCGGCGCGGCAGGCGGGGCGTGGGTGCGCTACGGGTCCGGCGCGCTCATGCTGGCTTGGGTCGCGGCGGGGCGGCTGATTGCCTATCTGGAGCCGCGCATGAATGTCTGGGACTGTATCGCGGCCCATTGCCTGATCGAGGAAGCCGGTGGCAGGGTCCGCCCCTTCGATCTGGACGAGGGGCTGATGATCCCTGCCCCCGTGCTGGGCGCAAGCCCTGCGGTCTTCGACACGCTCCAGCGGCTCGGGCGGCTGGAGGAGGATACATTCTGGGTGCCGCAGGCCATATCCGTCTAAGGCCCTGTTGTTTTTGTAAAAAACGTCATCTACCCGCCATTCGGCCCTGTATGCGCACCGGCTCCTCCGGCGGGTTGCAAGGCCGGACCGCCCAGGGGCGGGGCAAGGAAAAGGTTGCGTTTTCCCCCGATCCTGTATGATAAGTTGTCTGACTTATCTGTGAGGGAGCGGAGGGCGATCCTGCCTCCACCTCCCCGCATGTTCAGGGAGGATGTTCATGAGCAAGACCGACGCGGCTCCGGCCAAAGGCGAACGGGGGCAACGCCAGACCCTTGTCGCGAAGCTGGCGGAGGCATTGCGTGCCGAGATCGCGGCGGGGCATGTCGCTCCCGGCGCGAGGCTGCCCAGCGAAAGTGCGCTGACCAAGGCGCATGGGGTCAGCCGGACGGTCGTGCGCGAGGCCATCGCGGCGCTGCGCTCGGAGGGGCTGGTGGAGGCGCGGCAGGGGGCGGGGGTCTTTGTGCTGGCCCCCGAAGCGCCCGTGGCCATGCCGTTCCGCAATCTTGATCCGCAGCGTGTCTCCTCGACGATCGAGCTGCTGGAATTGCGCAATGCCATCGAATCCGAGGCCGCAGCCCTTGCCGCCCAAAGGCTTGTTCCGCAATGGGAAGAGGTGCTGCTGGAGGCCAATGCAGGCTTTCGTGAGGCGGTGGCCCAAGGGCTGCCGACCGGCGAGGCCGATTACCGGCTGCATCTGGCTATTGCCCGCGCGACCGGCAATCCCCGCTTTCCCGAATTTCTGGAATTCATCGGCACCGGCATCATTCCGCGTGCAGCTTTGGGCGCGGGCGAGCCGAAAGACGAGCCGAGTTCCCGCGACTATCTTGCGCAGATCAGTGCCGAGCATGACCGCATCGTGCAGGCGATCCTTGACCGCGATGAAGAGGCCGCCCGCACAGCGATGCGCACCCATCTGAAGGGCAGCTATCTGCGCTATCGGGCCATCCTGCGGTAAGCGGCGCGATCCTGCATATACATCATACAAGTTGGTTGACAGATTCGGATTTATGGGATTATTTGTCATACAAGCCCGAGGAGAGCGGGCGTAGTCGCGAGGAGGAGGCGATATGACCCCGCAAGATTTGAAAGAGGCCCTCGGGTCCGGACTGCTGTCATTTCCGGTCACCCATTTCGATGCCGAGGGCAATTTTGCCCCCGAAAGCTATCAGGCCCATATCGACTGGCTGTCGGGCTATGACGCGCCGGTGCTGTTTGCCGCAGGCGGCACGGGCGAGTTCTTCTCGCTGGCCCCGCGCGAGATTCCTGCCATCGTCGAGGCCGCGATCGAGGCCGCCGACGGGCGCACGGCCATCGTGTCGGGCTGCGGCTATGGCACCGAGATGGCCACCGAGATCGCCCGTTCGGTCGAGAAGGTGGGCGGCGAGGGGATCCTGCTGCTGCCGCATTATCTGATCGATGCGCCGCAGGAGGGGCTTTATGCTCATGTGAAAGCGGTCTGCGATGCGACCGCGATGGGGGTGATGGTCTATAACCGCGACAATGCGGTGCTGCAGGCCGATACGCTGGCGCGGCTGTGTGATGCCTGCCCGAACCTTGTGGGCTTCAAAGATGGCACCGGCGATATCGGGCTTGTGCGCCAGATCACCGCCAAGATGGGCGACCGTCTGACCTATCTGGGCGGGATGCCCACGGCCGAGCTGTTTGCCGAGGCCTATCTGGGGGCGGGCTTCACCACCTATTCCTCGGCCGTGTTCAACTTCGTGCCCGAGCTGGCGGTCGAATTCTACCGCGCCCTGCGGGCGGGCGAGCGCACCACCTGCGAGCGCATCCTCAACGAGTTCTTCTACCCGTTCATGGCCATCCGCAACCGCGCCAAGGGCTATGCCGTCTCGGCGATCAAGGCCGGTGTGCGCGCGCAGGGCTTTGACGCAGGCGCGGTGCGATCGCCGCTCAAGGATCTCGACGGCGCGGAAATGGCGATGATGGAGGCGCTGATCGCGCCCTATCGCCGGAAGATCGCCGCCTGAGGTGCGGTGAACTTGTCTGACAAGGCGCGGTGCGGACACGCTCTGCGCCGCAGGGCAGGCCCCTTGCTCGGGGGCCTGCGGGAGGGAGGATGACATGAAGATCGTGGCGGTGCGCACGCACCTTCTGGACCACAGGCTGACAACGGCCTTTGAAAGCGCCTCGATGCGTTTTGACCGCCGGACCCATGTTCTGGTCGAGATCGAATGCGCCGATGGCACGATCGGCTGGGGCGAATGTCTGGGGCCCGCACGCCCCAATGCGGCGGTGGTGGCCACCTATACGCAATGGCTGATCGGGCAGAACCCGCTCGAGACCGAGAAGATCTGGGCCACGCTCTATAACGCGCTGCGCGATCAGGGCCAGCGCGGGCTGACGGTCACGGCGCTCTCGGGCATCGACATGGCGCTGTGGGACATCAAGGGCAAGCATTTCGGCGTGCCGGTCTCGACCCTTCTGGGCGGGCGCTTCCGCGAGACGATCCGCGCCTATGCCACGGGCTCGTTCAAGCGCGACGGGGTGGACCGCGTGGAGGATAATGCCGCCGAGATGGCGGGGCACCGCGCGGCGGGCTTCCATGCCTGCAAGATCAAGATCGGCTTCGATGTCGAGGAGGATCTGCGGGTAATCCGCGCCGTGCGCGAGGCGATCGGTCCCGAGATGCGGCTGATGATCGATGCCAATCATGGCTATGACGCGATCGAGGCGATGCGGGTCGGGCAGGCCGCGGCGGAATACGGGATCGACTGGTTCGAGGAGCCGGTCGTGCCCGAACAGCTTGGCGCCTATCGCGAGCTGCGCGCGCGTCAGCCGATCCCGATTGCGGGTGGCGAGACATGGCATACGCGCTGGGGATTTCGCGAGCCGATCGAGACGCGGGCGGTCGATATCGTCCAGCCCGATCTGGCCGGCTGCGGCGGCTTTACCGAGGCGCGGCGCATCGCGGATCTGGCGGCGCTGCATGGCGTGCGGGTCGTGCCGCATGTCTGGGGGACGGCGGTGCATATCGCGGCGGCGCTGCAATTCATGGCGGCGATGGTTCCCTCGCCCATGCGCCGTGCGCCGCTCGAGCCGATCATGGAATTCGACCGCACCCATAACCCTTTCCGTCAGGCCATCGTCACCACGCCGATCGAGCATGTGAACGGCGTCCTCACCATCCCCGATGGCCCGGGCCTCGGGATCGAGATCGACCGCGCCGCTCTGGCCGAATTCGCGCCCAAGGAGGATCGCGCATGATCACCCGCAAACTCGACGGTGCGGCCCTTGTGCCCGCTCTGCCCAAGGGCACCATCGACACACAGATGCATATGTATCTGGCGGGATTTCCGGCGCGCGAGGGCGGGCCGGGCCTGCCGCCCGCGCCGCTGCCCGATGCCGGAGCCTATCGCCGCGTGATGCGCTGGCTCGGGATCGACCGTGTTGTGATCACGCAGGGCAATGCGCATCAGAATGACAATGGCAATCTTCTGGCCTGCCTGCGCGAGATGGGCGATGTGGCGCGCGGGGTCGCGGTGATCTCGGGCGCGACGCCGGAGGCCGAGCTGGCGCGACTGGATCAGGCCGGTGTCGTGGGCGCAAGGATCATGGATCTGCCGGGCGGCGCGCAGGGGCTTTCGGCGCTTGAGGCCGTTGATGCGCGCGCCGCCGAGATGGGCTGGATGCTGGCGGTGCAATTCGATGGCAACCGTCTCCTTGATCTAGAGCCGCGGCTCAAGATGCTGAAATCGCGCTGGGTTCTGGATCATCACGGCAAGTTCTTTGCCGGTGCGGGGGCCGATGAGACCTCTGCGCTCAAGCGGCTCATTGATGGCGGGCGGATGTGGTACAAATTCGCCGGTGCCTATGAGAGCTCGCGCAGGGGCGGGCCGGATTTTGCCGATGTGGCCGTCTATGCCCGCGAGATCGCGGCCCATGCGCCCGAGCGTATCGTCTGGGGCACCAACTGGCCGCATAACGCCGCCCGCACCACCGACGCTTACCCCTGCGACAAGGCGCTCTGCGAGACGGCGCTTGGCTGGCTGCCCGATCTGGCGGCGCGCCAGCGGGCTTTGGTGGACAATCCGCAGGAGCTTTACGGCTTTGCCCCCATCGGCTGAGGGGCGGCCATGAACAGTCCGGTGGGCGCCTCGGGAGGAGGGGCGCGCACCGGTCGGGCGCCACGCGCAAGGGTGGCGCCGCAGGGCAGGGGGATGCCCCTTGTCCGCAAGATCACCGGTCGGTTGCGGCTGCCGGAAACTGCAAAAGGCCCCCTGAAGGGCCGATCAAGGGAGGAAATTATGACACTTCACACCACAATGATCGCAGCACTTGCCGCCTCGACGCTTTGCGCGGGCGGGGCAATGGCCTGCGAGACGACGCTGCGCTCGGCCGATACCCATCCCGATGGCTATCCGACCGTCGAGGCGGTCAAATATATGGGCAAACAGCTTGAGGAAAAGACCGGAGGCCGGCTTTGCATCGAGGTCTTCCCTTCGGCGCAGCTGGGCGAGGAAAAGGACTCGATCGAGCAGACCCAGTTCGGCGTCATCGATATGGTTCGTTCCAGCCTCGGGCCGTTCAACAATATGATCCCCGAGACGCAGGTCGTCTCGCTGCCCTATATCTTCCGCTCCGAAGACCATATGCACCATGTCGTCGATGGCCCGATCGGGGACGAGATCGCGGCGGCCTTCGAGCCCAATGATCTGGTGGTGCTGGCCTATTATGATGGCGGCTCGCGCAGCTTCTACAATTCCAAGCATCCGGTGAAGAGCATCGCGGATCTCAAGGGCCTCAAGTTCCGCGTGCAGCAATCGGATGTTTTCGTCGATATGATGGATGCGCTTGGCGCCAATGCGACCCCCATGCCCTATGGCGAGGTCTATTCCGCGATCCAGACCGGCGTGATCGACGGGGCCGAGAACAACTTCCCCTCCTATGACAGCTCGGGCCATGCCGAGGTCGCCAAATACTATACCAATGACCAGCATCTGATCATGCCCGAGGTGCTTGCCATGTCGAAGAGCACCTTCGACAGGCTCTCGCCCGAGGATCAGGCGGCGGTCAAGGAGGCGGCCAAGGCCTCGGTGCCGGTGATGCGCGATCTCTGGGCCAAGCAGGTTCAGGCCTCGATCGAGAAGGTCAAGGCCGGTGGGGCCGAGGTGATCATGGATGTCGACAAGCAGCCCTATATCGACGCGATGGCGCCGCTTTATGACAAATATGCCAACACGCCCGAACTCAAGGATCTGGTGAAACGCATTCAGGAAACCCAGTGATGGAGGCCCGCCCGCAGATGTCTGATCCGTTCCTGTCCCGCTCGGCCCCAGATGCGCGGGCGGCCTCTGCCTACCGCCAGGCGATGCTTCGCCTGGCCACCGTCACCGGCTGGATCGGCACGGCGGCGCTCTGGGTGGCAGGGACCGGCCTCGTCCTGATGACGGCCATCGTTTTCCTGCAGGTGGTGTGCCGCTATCTCCTTGGCTTTTCACTGCAATGGGCCGAGCCCGGCGCGGTGCTGATCATGGGATGGTTCATTTTCTTGGGCGCCGCCGTGGGCATCCGCGAGGGCTATCACCTGTCCTTCGATGTGCTTCTTTATATCCTGCCAAGCTGGCTCAAACCCGTCCTCTTCACCATTTCGGAACTCGTCGTGGGCGCGTTCGGGGTCGGTATGGCCTATTATGGCTGGGAACTCGCCGCCAAGGTCGCCAAGAACGTGATCCCTACGCTGGGCCTCTCGCGGGCATGGGATTTCGCGCCGCTCATCGGGGGCGGCGTCCTTCTCGCCCTCTTCTGTGTCGAACGCATCCTGCGCCGTGGCGCGGGCCTGCCAACCGTCCGCTTCGGCGACGATGCGATCGAGGAGTAATCCATGGAACTCGTTATCCTTTTCGGGAGCTTCGTCTTTTTGCTGCTGATCGGCACGCCGGTCGCTTTCTGTCTGGGCATCGCTAGCCTTGCCACCGTGGCCTATATGGGCCTGCCGCCCGTGGTGGTGTTCCAGCGGCTCAATTCCGGCGTCTCGGTCTATTCGCTGATGGCGATCCCCTTCTTCATCTTTGCGGGCGATCTGATGGTGCGCGGCGATATCGCGCGCAGGCTCGTGGCCTTTGCCGCCGCCCTCGTGGGGCATCTGCGCGGCGGGCTCGGTCAGGTCAATATCGCGGCCTCGCTGATGTTTGGCGGCGTCTCGGGCTCGGCCACCGCCGATGCCTCCGCAGTGGGCGGCCTCATGGTGCCGCAGATGAAAGCACGCGGCTATGGCGCGGATTATGCGGTCAATATTACCGTCGTTTCCTCGATCATCGCGCTGATGATCCCGCCCTCGCATAACATGATCATCTATTCGATCGCGGCGGGCGGGCGGCTCTCGATTGCCGATCTTTTCACCGCAGGCATCATTCCGGGCTTTGTGCTGGCGCTGGCGCTGATGGGGGCGGCATGGTTTGTGGCCAAGCGGCGCAACTACCCGCGCGAGGCCTTTCCGGGCTGGTCGATGCTGGGGCAGCTGTTTCTGTCGGCGGTGCCGGGCCTGATCCTGATCGCGATCATTTTCGGCGGCGTGCGCTCGGGCGTCTTTACCGCCTCCGAAAGCTCCAATATCGCGGTGATCTATGCGCTTGGCGTGACGCTTCTGGTCTATCGCAGCCTCTCGTGGCACGATTTCAAAGAGGCAACCCTTGCCGCCGTCCGCACCACCGCGATGGTGCTGATGGTGATCGGCTGCGCGGCCTGTTTCGGCTGGCTTCTGGCCTATCTCAAGGTGCCCGCGCAGATGGTGGCCTTTTTGCACAGCGTCTCCGACAACCCCATCGTCATCCTGCTGCTGATCAACGTGATGCTGCTGATCCTCGGCACTTTCATGGATATGTCGCCGCTGATCGTGATCACCACCCCGATCTTCCTGCCGGTGGCGCAGGCCTTCGGGATCGACCCGATCCATTTCGGCGTCATCCTGATCCTCAATCTCGGGATCGGCCTGTGTACGCCGCCCGTAGGCTCGGTGCTGTTTGTGGGCTGCGCCGTGGGCCGGATCGGCATCGGGCAGGTGCTGCGCTCGATCTGGCCCTTCTATCTGGCGGCTTTCGGGGTGCTGCTGCTGGTGACCTATATCCCCGCGCTCTCGCTCTGGCTGCCCGCGCTCTTCCACTGAGCCATCCGGCCCGACCGGCCCTTCCTGCGGGCCGGTCCGCTTTTGACAAAGGAGATGACCTTGAAACGACTTCTGATCACAGGGGCTGCCGGTGGGGTCGGGCGTGCGATGCGCCCCCGTCTGCGCGATCTGGCCCAAACGCTGCGTCTGGCCGATATGATCGCGATCACCGATGCGGGCGCGCATGAGGAAACCGTGTGCTGCGATCTCAACGATGCGCAGGCCGTGCGCGAGATGGTGCGGGGCTGCGATGGCATTCTGCATCTGGGCGGTAAATCCACCGAAGGGGATTTCGAGACCATTCTCGAGGGCAATATCCGCGGCACCTATAACCTCTACGAGGCGGCGCGGGCCGAAGGGATCTCCCGCGTGCTCTTTGCCTCATCGAACCATACGATCGGCTTTTACGGGCAGGATCAGCGCCTGAAGACCACCGACCCGATGCGCCCCGACAGCCTCTATGGCGTGTCCAAATGCTTCGGCGAGGCGCTGGCCTCGATGTATCACGACAAATTCGGCATCGAGACCGCCATCGTGCGCATCGGCTCGTGCTTCGAGACGCCTGCCAATCACCGGATGCTCTCGACATGGCTCTCCTATGACGATTTCGCGGGTCTCGTCTCCTGCGTTTTCCGCGCCCCCGAACTCGGCTGCCCCGTGATCTGGGGCGCCTCGGACAATAGCGCGGGATGGTGGGAGGGCATGGGGGCCGACGCCATCGGCTGGCATCCCAAGGACAATGCCGAGAGCTTCCGTGCCGCCGTCGAGGCGATGGGCCCCAAGCCGCCCGCCCATGACCCAAACAGCCGTTATCAGGGCGGCATGTTCACCGCCGAGCCGATCCACCGGCGCGAGGAGGCGGTCCTCTGAGGGCCGCGCCTCCAAAGCTTCCCCAATTCCGAACGAGACGGAGAGTTCACATGAGTTTCACCCCGCATGGCAAACATCTGATCGCAGGCGCATGGATCGGCACCGAGGAGAGCTTTGCCTCCGAGCCCGCGCATGGTCCGGTGCATCGCTTCTCGGTTGGCACGCCCGCGCTTGTCGATCAGGCCTGCAAGGCCGCCGAAGAGGCGTTCTGGAGCTATGGCTATAGCCCGCGCGAAACCCGCGCCGCCTTCCTCGAGACCATCGCCGAGGAGATCGAGGCCCGCGCCGAGGCGATCACCGAGATCGGCACGCAGGAGACCGGCCTGCCGGTGGCGCGGCTTCAGGGCGAGCGGGGGCGCACCACGGGCCAGCTGCGCCTCTTTGCCGCCCATATCCGCAAGGGGGAGTATCTCGACCGCCGGATCGATCCCGCCCAGCCCGAGCGCCAGCCCGCCCCGCGCCCCGAGATCCGCCTGATCGAGCGCCCCATCGGCCCCGTGGCGGTGTTCGGTGCCTCCAACTTCCCGCTCGCCTTCTCGACGGCGGGGGGCGATACGGCGGCCGCCCTTGCGGCGGGCTGCCCCGTGGTGGTCAAGGGGCATTCCGCCCATCCCGGCACCGGCGAGATCATCGCCGAGGCGGTGGCTGCGGCGATTGCGCGCTGCGGGCTCGATGCGGGCGTCTTCAGCCTCATTCAGGGCGGCAACCGCCATGTGGGCCAAGCCCTTGTCGAGCATCCCGATATCAAGGCGGTGGGCTTTACCGGCTCGCTGGCAGGCGGGCGGGCGCTGTTTGACCTCTGCGCCAAGCGGCCCGAGCCGATCCCGTTCTTTGGCGAGCTGGGATCGGTCAATCCGATGTTCGTGCTGCCTGCGGCCCTTGCGGCCAAGGCGGAAGCGCTCGGCGCGGGCTGGGCGGCCTCGCTGAGCATGGGGGCAGGGCAGTTCTGCACCAATCCGGGGATTGCGGTGGTGCCGGCGGGCGCTACGGGCGATGCCTTTGTCGCCGCCACCGCCGAGGCGCTGGCCAAGGTCGGGCCGCAGGTCATGTTGACCCAAGGGATCGCGCGCGCCTATGCCGAGGGAAAGGCACGGTTTGACGCGCGCAATTCGGTCCGGCCGGTGATGACCACCGAAAGCACGGGCCGCGAGGCCAGCCCCAATCTCTACGAGGTCGCGGCAGGGGCTTTCCTCGAGGATCATGCGCTCGGCGAGGAGGTCTTCGGGCCGCTCGGGCTTGTGGTGCGCGTGGGCGCGGCCGAAGAGATGCGCGCTCTGGCCAAGGGCTTCGAGGGGCAGTTGACCGCGACGATCCTGATGGAAGAGGCCGATACCGATCTGGCCCGCGCCCTTCTGCCGGTGCTTGAACGCAAGGCGGGGCGCGTTCTGGTGAACGGCTTCCCGACGGGGGTCGAGGTGGTGGACAGCATGGTGCATGGCGGCCCCTATCCGGCCTCCACCAATTTCGGCGCGACCTCGGTGGGCACACTGGCCATCCGCCGCTTCCTGCGGCCTGTCTCCTACCAGAACCTCCCCGCGGCGCTTTTGGTCGGGGATCTCGTGGCCGCGCCCTGAGAGAGGGGGTCTCGCGCGCGGAGGGCGAGGGGTTAGTCGGCCTCAAAGCCCAGACGCGCGAGACATCCGCGCCCGCGTCGCGCAGTAGGGTGATATAGTCCTCGCGCCGTGCGGGGTCGAAGCGGAAGAGCGGGAAGGAGATGGAGAGCGCGCCGACCGACTTGCCCAGATGGTTGCGCAGTGGCACTGCCACGCAGCGCATCCCGGCCCCGCTTTCCTCGATCTCCTCGGCAATGCCCTGCACCCGCAAGGCCCCGAGTTGTTCGAACAGGGTTTCGGGCGTGGCAATCGTGTTGGGCGTGCAGGGCTCGAACGGCCTCTGCGCCAGACACTCCTCGATTTCCTGTGGGTCGTGCTCTTCGTGGCCATCGCGTGCTGTGCGATTGTGGCCAGACTGGCCTGCCGGTCCTGCGAGAGCGTCTCAAGCACCGCCAACACCTTCAGCACCTTCAGCACCGGGGCGACATTGCCGGATTTCTGAGCTTTTGCGTCCATCCGGACATTTCTGTAATTCTGAAAAAGTTATAAAAAATCAACTCCTCAGAAGGCATATCAAGTAATTGTTTTTAGTAAGATTTATAGAAATAGACTGACGTTTTGTTTTTCTTGAATCTGAATATGGCCCATACTTCCTTAATTCATGAAATGGCGTTCCATAAATATAAAGGATGGGGCGCCGGGAGGAGGTCCGCGGGCTGGGAATGAGCCCGTGGGATCGGGCTTTATGGCCTCTTCCGCTACGCTCGATTGACGGGGCAGGCGCGACCCATGCAGATTATCCATGACTGGTTCGGGGCGCGGCTGGCCGAGGGCACGCCCACCACGGAGGCGATGGCCAAATTCGGCGATCTGGTGGCCGAAAAGACGGGCGGCAAGGTCACGGTGACCATCTTCCCCGATGGCCGGCTTGGCGGCGAGCGCGAGCTTGTCGAGATTGTCACGATACTGGGGGGCGGCCCCGATCGCGTATGGACCAGAGCGAGGTCTATACCTCGATCCAGCAGGGCGTGCTCGATGGCGCCGAGACTAACGAATATGCCCTGACGGTCGCGCCATGGCGAGGTGGCAAAATACTATGGTTACGACATGCATTCCCGATAGCGTGCTGATCTTGACGGCGGCGCTGCGCAGGGTTCCCGATCTCTTCATCGGCACCCTCTGCTGCGGGCTTCTGGCGGGGATGGTGGCGTCCGCCGCGTCCTTGAGTGGGTTCGGCCAGCACGTCCATTGCCGTCAATCCAAGCCCCTGCACAACGACCGGCTCCGCAGCCGCAATCGCTTTCCTTCGGCTTTGCAGATCATCGTGTGCGTCATGACCTGTGGGGATAATCAGATCTGAAACATCCACCACACTGCCTTCGGCACAAATCATCGCCAAAGCCACACCAAGATTGCCCGAAGACGCTCCAATCAGCCGTGTTTGCGGACCAATGCGGCCTGCAAGCGCAAGGGCGGAAATCATCCCGCGTGCAGCCTTTATCTTGATAGATCCAGCGGGGTTGAGCGCTTCGATTTTCAAAAATACGCGCGCGGCGCACAGGCCCTGAACTTCAATAAAAGCGCTGTCCGTCAATAGATCGCTCGTAAACTAAACCATTTCTTTTAAGGATGACTTCGTCACCCAACGCGTTCCACTGGGATCGGACGACCTATGCTGCGGTCAGAAAACAGCCGACAACTTTGATGTAAAAAACCATGCAGCTCCGTCTCATTGCAGAAATAGGGTCAGGGGCTTCATATGCGTGAGGGGCGTGTCTGCGAGTATTCAGTCCAGAGTGGCCACTCAGATACAAGAGTTCTCCGTCTTCAAAATGGTTCTGCTCGGTCATACGCCAGGCGGTTGAGCGATGCTTGCTGATTTCAGCCGCGATCTTGCTGACCGGCATTTTACGTTCAGCAGGCCTCTGATCGCGCGTCTTTCACGCAAACCAAGTTCTGCGTGCTCCATGCCCGTTTTCCTTGCTTCTCAGCAAGACAGGGGGGCGCAACCCGGTCTGGAATGTGTCCAAGGCAATCCTATAAGCCTTATAATCCGTCTTATGTATATTCATTATCGATATAATACCTCAATCTGGTCCTGAAGCAGCCGATCGAGAAGACGGAATATGCGGGGCAATCAGGCGCTTGACCAGACATCCTCAGGCACCACGACCGGGGTCGACCTGCGCGCAAAGAGCCCAAAAGGCAGTTTTACACGAAGGCTTCCCCAGTCGGCGCGATCTGTCAAAACGGTCCGAAGCGCGTATGGTGGGGTCTTGGAAGCCCGACAGGCGCCTTTCGGGCCAGATGGTCGCGGCAGGCCCCCTGTGCACCAAAGGGCTGTGCACCAAAGGGGCCGAGGGCCTGACAGAGGGGGACGCCGGTTTACTGCCCCGCCTCTCTCTGGTGCCGGATCACCAGAATGGTCACGGCATCCTCGTCGATCCGGTATCGGGCGACATATCCGCTGTCACCGAACTCGATGGGCCATTCCCGAAACTCTTCGGGCAGATCATCGACCATCCGGCCAAGATGGGGGTGCGCGCCAAGGATCTTCACGCCCTGACGAATGGCCTCACCAGCACGGCGGGCCGCATCAGGGTTTTTGGGGCGCAGGAAATCGCGGAGCCGTTGCAGATCCCGAATGGCTGCGGGGGCAAATCTTACTTGTGGCATTCAGGCGCGGGCAGCTCGTTATCCGTTCCCCAGCTTTCCAGCCAGCGGTCCACCTCTTCCGCCGTTGCGTGAAGGCCCGTCTCCTGGAATTCTTCCCAAGCCTGTGCCGTGTCGCGGCGCAAGGCCTCGCGCTTCTCCTCGCGTTCGACATATTGCGAGATCGCCTCCCGCATGATCCAATGCGGCGTGCGCTGCCGTGCCTGCGCCAGATTCCGAACGCGGCCCTTCATGTCATCATCGAGCTTGATGGATGTTGCCGATGCCATGCGTTCCTCCGTATCGAAAGGTAATACCTTTCGCTACCATATGCTATTTCGCGCAGAGTCGTCTAGGGCCAGCTCGCCTGTGACCCCTGATAACCAAAGCCGAGAAGGAATGGTTTGCTCCGCATCATCGACAGGCAAGCGGGGGCTGTCTTGCGCAGAAGGTCTTCCGCGGCATACGGCCTGTCATGTGGCGCGGCGGGGGCTGTCCGTTTCACGCTTTCGGCAGGGCCGCGAAACTTGCCAGACCGAAAAGGGGGGCCTTGCCGCACAGGGCGTCGAACTGCTGGCGCAGGCCCGCCTCGTCCAGTGCCGTGCCGATCACCACCAGACGGTTTCCTGCCTGCCCCTCGGGCCAGCCCTCCAGCCGCAGATTGGGGTAGAGCCTGTGGCCCACCGCATGCACCACCACCGGACGCGAGGGGTCATCGCGCAGCGCCACCAGCCCCTTGATCCGCAGCAGCCCGTTATCGGGACGGGCGGTCAGGCGCATCAGAAACTGCCGCAGCGCCGTCTCGTCCAGCGGTGCGTCGCTGGTCAGCGGCACCGCCAGCACCTGCCCGTGCCGGTTGAGACTGTGGAAATGGCCGCCCCCCTGCGGTTCCTGCGCGGTTTCGGCGGCCAGCCAGTCCTCGACCTTCTCGCCCTTGCCAAGGGCGGTATAGCTGCCCGGTTGCAGCAGCACGGCCGGATCGAACCCTGCCGCCTGCGTATCATGCACGAGAACCGCGGGGTTCATCGCGCGCAGCGCCTGCGGCAGATCGCCTGCGGGGGCAAGATCGGTTTTGCTCAGCACCACATGATCGGCGAAGGCGATCTGGCGCAGGCTTTCGGGATGGGCCTCCAGCGCGGCCCCGACCCCCAGCACATCGACCACCGTGATCACCCCCGACAGGCGGAAAGCGCGCGCCACGGCATGATCGGCCAGCGACACCGCCGCCAGCCCGCCCGGAATGATGCTGTTGACGATCGGGGCGGGATCGGCAAGGCCGGTGGTTTCCACGATCACCCGCGCAAAGGGCGGCAGGCTGCCATTGCGCCGACCGACCAGCAATTCGTCCAGCGAGGCGCGCAGGTCGCTGCCGACCGTGCAGCAGATACAGCCCGTCGTGGTGACGGTGGCGCGCGTCTCGCGGCCCTTGCGCACCAGATCATGATCCACCGGCACCAGACCGAATTCGTTGATCACCAGTGCCGAGTCCTGAAACCTCGGGTCCTGTAGCAGGCGGTTGAGCAATGTGGTCTTGCCCGCGCCCAGAAATCCGGTCAGCAGGAAAACGGGGATCTGGTGGGAGGCTCTGGTCATGGAAGGTCCTTTCGCGGTGGGCCGCTTCCGGCCATATGGGCAGAGCGGCGGAAAAGTGCAATCTCCGGCGGTGGTGGCGGGATTTCAGGCGGTGCTCTCGCCCAGATAGCCCGTGGTCAGAAGATGTTCGGTGAGTGGCACGATGGCCAGCGCGTCACATAGCGCGGCCACCTCGTCATCGGAGAAATCCTGCACGATCATGACGAATCTGCTGTGCCTGTCGGGGGCCTGCCAGCCGGTCAGCGGCAGGGGCGGATGGAAGATATGCTGCACGCCATGCACGGCAAAAGGATAGGCCATATCCTGTAGATGCACGATCCCCTTGAAGCGCAGCACATCCGCGCCCCTGCGCGCCATCAGCACATCCATCCACAGATCGAACCGGCTGGCCGTAAGCGGGGCCTCGACCTCCCAGGACACCGTGCGGATCCGCGACAGGTGCTCGGGGTCGGCAGCCGGCACCCGTGTCGCGATCCATGCGCGCGCCGATACGCCGGACATGCTCTCGGACATGGCCGTATCGAAATGGCCCAGATGCCGCAGCCTGTCGGGGGGAAGGCGGCCCTGCACCACCGGCACGATCTCTGCGGCAGGGTTCAGCCGCGCGATCTGCGGCCGCGGGCTCCGGGCCTGTGGCTGCGCCTCGGGAAGGTCGGTTTTGCTCAGCACGACCAGATCGGCCAGCGCGACCTGCCGCTGTGCGGCGGTGGAGCGGCGCAGATTGGCCGCCCCTGTCACCGCATCCACCACCGTCACCACCCCGTCCATCCGGTAATGCTCGGCCAGCACGGGGTCGGTCAGCAGCGTGTGCAGGATCGGTGCCGGATCGGCCAGCCCCGTCGTCTCCAGCACCACCCTGTCAAAGCCGATCTCTGCGGCCAGACGGCGCGCGACCAGATCGCGCAGAAGATCGCGCAGATCGCCCCGCAGCGTACAGCACAGGCAGCCCGATGGCAGCAGGATGACCTCCTCGGTGCTGGCGCGCATCAGGCTATGATCAATGCCGATCTCGCCGAATTCATTCACGATCACCATCGTGTTCGCAAAGGTCTTATGGGCCAGCATCTCTTTGATAAGCGTCGTTTTTCCGCTGCCCAGAAAGCCGGTGATCAGGGTGAGGGGACAGGGGATCGGGGCGGGCATGGCAGGGACTTTCGGGCCGGAAACAGGCGGGGGCCGCGCCGCAGGAGCACAGGGCGCGGGGTCCGAAACCTGTTATAATATAACAAAACCGACCGCAAGGGGGCGTCGCCGCCGCTAGCGCGCCTGCGGCGCCAGAGCCCCCAGCGGCAGCGACGGGCGCGTTCTCATATGCTCCAGCACGAAAGACGAATTCACGCTGCGCGGACCGGTCCGCGCGGCCAGCTCCTCGTAGAAACGGTCGAAGGCGGCCATGTCGCGCACCAGCACCCGCAGCAGGAAATCATGGCTGCCGGCAAGGCGGTAGACATCGCGGACCGCCTCCATCGCGTCGGTCACGTCCAGAAAGTTCTGGCGCCAGTGCGCGCTATGCTCGGCCGCCTCCACAAAGACGAAAGCGGTCAGATCCAGCCCGAAGGCGCGCGGGTCCAGCACCGCCACACGCCCCCTTATGGTGCCGGCCTCCTCGTGTTTCTGGATCCGTTTCCAGCACGGCGTCTGCGACAGGCCCACACGGTCGGCAATTCTGGCCACCGGCAGGGTGGCATCGGTTTGCAGCAGATCGAGGATCTTCAGATCGATGCGGTCAAATGGCATTTTACCCTCCCCTTTTCGCAAGACATCTCTTGCCCGAAGCAGAGCATGACAGGTTTTTCCTTAATGTCGACCATCTTTATCGTGATTTAGGGATTATGGCTCGCCAAGCCCCGTGCAAGGCTTTAGACTTGCCCCGGCCAAGGGCCATCCGCGCCCCGTCAACGCCGCCAGAGGACCTGCCGCCATGCTGACCCTGAAGACCAAATATGCCCTGAAGGCGCTGGCTGTTCTGGCAGACGAGAAAGCCCTGCCCGAGGCGCAGCCCCTGCGGATCGAGGCCATCGCCACCCGTTCGGGCACGCCGAAACGCTTTCTGGAGCATATCCTGCTGGATCTCAAACGGGCGGGGATCATCGGCAGCCGTCGCGGGCGTCATGGCGGCTACGAGCTGATCAAGGCCGCCGCTCAGGTCTCGCTGGCCGAGGTGCTGCGCCTGATCGACGGCCCGCTGGCCCCGCTGCCCTGCCTGTCGCGCAATGCCTATCGCAAATGCGAGGATTGCGACGAGGCCACCTGCCGCGTGCGGGCGGTGTTTGGCGGCTATTATGCGGCCTATCTGCTGATGATCGAATCGCTGACACTGGCCGATCTGCAAGAAGACGCGCAGCCGCTGGAACGGTTTTCCCTGCCCCTGCCCCCCGCCGGAGAATAAACTTCTCCCATCGGGGGACAAAAGGCCGAGGATTTGCTTTTGTAAAACACGACTGACTCTGTCGTAATTGTCGTGTAAACAATCGCAAAGGAGGGTCCCATGACCCGCAGCTATTCGCCCGACCTTCCGCTTTCGGCCCAGATCCGGCCCGACTGGGTGCACGAAATCCCGCCTCCCAGTCCCAGACCCAGTCCCAAACTCCGGCCCAGACCCGCCACGCCAGACCGCAGATCGACGCTGGTGCAATGGGCCTTCGGGGCCGCGCTTTTGGGGCTTGGCATCGTGATGGGCGGCACGCTGGCCCGTGCCGAGACGGCGAAAGAAACAGCGGTCGATATTCTCAATGTCTCTTATGACCCGACACGGGAATTCTACCGCGATTATAACGAGATGTTCCGCCAGAGCTGGCAGGCGCAGGGCCATCCCGCGCCGATCCTGCGGCAATCGCATGGCGGCTCCGGCGGGCAGGCGCGGGCGGTGATCGACGGGCTGGACGCGACGGTGGTCACGCTGGCGCTTGCCGCCGATATCGACGCGATCGCGGCCCAAAGCGGCAAGATCCCCACCGACTGGCAAAGCCGCCTGCCCCATCACGCGGCCCCCTATAGCTCGACCATCGTGTTTCTGGTGCGCAAGGGCAATCCCAAGGGGATCAGGGATTGGGATGATCTGGTGCGCGACGGTGTCTCGGTGATCACCCCCAATCCCAAAACCTCCGGCGGAGCGCGCTGGAACGTGCTGGCGGCATGGGCATGGGCGCAGGACCATTACGGCGGCGACACGCCCCGCATGCGCGCCTATCTGAAGGCGCTCTTCGCCCATGTGCCGGTGCTCGATACCGGCGCGCGTGGCGCGACCAACAGCTTTGTGCAGCGCGGGATCGGGGATGTGCTGCTGGCCTGGGAGAACGAGGCCCTTCTGGCACAACAGAAATCCGGCGGGCAGGGGTTCGACATCATCGTGCCGTCAGTCTCCATTCTGGCCGAGCCGCCCGTTGCGGTGGTCACGGGCAATCTGACCTCGCCCGCGCAGGCGCAGGCCGCGCAGGCCTATCTGGAGGGGCTCTATAGCCCTGCCGCACAGGCGCTGGCCATGAAGCACCATTACCGCGCATGGGAGAGTGCGGCCGCCGACCCTGCCGATCTGGCGCAATTCCCGCCGCTCAAACGTGTCCCGATCGACCATTTCGGGGGCTGGCAGAAGGTCCAGCCCGCCTTCTTCGGGCAGGGCGGGATCTTCGACCAGATCTATGAGGATAACTGAGATGCGCGCCCTGCTGTTGCGCAGCTCCCCTTTGCCGGGCTTCGGTCTGGCCGCAGGGGCGATGGTCTGCGCGCTCACGCTTATCGTGCTGCTGCCGCTGGCGGCGCTGCTGGGGCGCGGGGTGGCGATCGGTCCGGTGGAGCTGTGGCAGATGGTCGATACCCGCCGGATCAGGGCGGCGCTGGAGCTGTCTTTCCGCATGGCGGCGCTGGCCTCGCTGTTCAATCTGGTCTTCGGGCTGGCGCTGGCATGGGTGCTGGTGCGCTACCGCTTTGCCGGACGCAGGGCGCTGGATGCGGCGGTCGATCTGCCCTTCGCGCTGCCCACCGCCGTGGCGGGCATCGCCCTGACCACGCTTTACGCCCCGAATGGCGCGCTGGGGCGGATGCTGGCCCCCTTGGGCCTACAGATCGCCTATAGCCAGACGGGGATCTGCCTTGCGCTGGTCTTTATCGGCCTGCCCTTCGTGGTGCGCACGGTGCAGCCCGTGCTGGAAGAGATCGACCGCACCCTCGAGGAAGCCAGTGCCACGCTCGGGGCCAGCCGTGGCTATACGCTGCGCCATGTGGTGCTGCCGATGCTGGCCCCCGCCCTGATGACGGGCTTTGCCTTGGCGCTGGCGCGCGCGGTGGGGGAATATGGCTCGGTCATCTTCATCGCCGGCAACCTGCCCTTCCATACCGAGATCGCGCCGCTGCTGATCGTCATCAAGCTCGAGGAGTTCGACTATGACGGCGCAAGCGCCATCGGGCTGGCCATGCTGGCGGTCTCTTTCGGGATGCTGCTGGTGATCAACCTGCTGCAACTCTGGGCGCGGCGGCAGGGCTGAGCCCGCCGTCCCGCCGCTACCCCTTCCTCCCTTCCTGCACTGCGAAAGGTGCCTGCCCATGTCCGCTTTCCCGGCCCCCGAGCCCCCGCCGGTCACCACCGAATCCCGACCAACACGCCTGCTGCTGACCGGCGCGGTGCTGCTGGTCTGTGCCGTGGTGCTGCTGGCACCGCTGGTGCTGGTCTTTGTCGAGGCGCTGCGCGAGGGGGTGGCTGTCGCATGGCGCGCGCTTGGCACGCCCGATGCGCGCTCGGCCATCCGGTTGACGCTGCTGGTCTCGGCGCTGGCCGTGCCGCTGAACGCGCTTGCGGGCCTTGCCACCGCTTGGGCGGTGGCGCGGTTCGACTTTCGCGGCAAGACCCTTGTGATGACACTGATCGACCTGCCCTTCTCGGTCTCGCCGGTGGTGGCGGGGCTGGCGCTGGTGCTGCTGGCGGGGTCGAACGGGCTGCTGGGCGCATGGCTGGCCGCGCATGATCTGCGGCTGATCTTCGCCCTGCCGGGGATTGTCTGGGCCACGCTGTTCATCACCTTTCCCTTTGTCGCCCGCGAGCTGATCCCGATCATGCTCGAACAGGGCGCCGCCGAAGAAGAGGCCGCGCTGACGCTTGGCGCGTCGGGCTGGCGGATGCTGCGCACGGTGACGCTGCCCAATATCCGCTGGGCGTTGCTTTACGGGGTCCTGCTCAGCAATGCCCGCGCGATGGGCGAATTCGGCGCGGTGGCCGTTGTCTCGGGCAAGATCCGTGGCGAGACCACGACGCTGCCGATCATGGTCGAGATGCTGTATAACGAATATCTCTCCACCGCCGCCTTCAGCCTTGCCGCCCTTCTGGCGGGGCTGGCGCTGGTGACGCTTGCCCTGAAATCGCTGCTGGAATGGCGCTATGCCGACATGCTGTCGGCCACCCGCCGCCATTGACCCCTGTCCAACCGGAGAACCGCTATGAGGATCGATATCGAAGATCTCGCCAAGACCTATGGCAATGGACAGCCCGCGCTGCATCCGCTGCGGCTGTCGCTGCCCTCGGGGGCGCTGGTGGCGCTGCTGGGGCCGTCCGGCTCTGGCAAGACCACGCTTCTGCGCCTGCTGGGCGGGCTGGAAACCCCCAGCGCGGGGCAGGTGCGCTTTGACGGGGTGGCGGCCACGGGGCTGTCGGTGCAGGAGCGCCGCGCGGGGTTCGTGTTCCAGCATTATGCGCTGTTCCACCATATGACGGTGTTCGAGAATATCGCCTACGGGCTGCGGGCGCGGCCCCGCAGGACCCGCCCCGCCCGCGCCGAGATCGACCGTCGGGTGCACCGCCTGCTGGCGCTGATCCGGCTGCCCGAGATCGGCCCGCGCTATCCGGCCCAGCTTTCGGGCGGCCAGCGCCAGCGGGTGGCGCTGGCGCGCGCGCTGGCCATCGAGCCGCGGATGCTGCTGCTGGATGAACCTTTCGGCGCGCTGGATGCGCAGGTGCGCAAGGAATTGCGCCGCAGCCTGCGCCAGATCCATGAGGCGACGGGGCTGACCACGCTGTTTGTGACCCATGATCAGGACGAGGCGATGGAACTGGCCGATCTGGTGGTGGTGATGTCGATGGGCCGGATCGAGCAGATCGGCCCGCCCGCCGAGATCCGCGCGCGTCCTGCCACGGCCTTCGTGCGCGCCTTCCTGACCGCTTGAGGCCCAAGGGTATGCGCCTCAAGCCTCTGATGCGGCGGGGAAATATGGCACCTCCTGCGATGGCATCGCCGCCTGTGCCTTTGGGGGGCACGACTGTCTTGCGTCCACAAATGTTATATTATAACACTTCCGGACAGTAAGGCAGCCCGATATGGCAGGAGACACAGATGACGGTCATCACCCCAGACGGCAGGACAGCACCACCCCCGCGCCCGGCCTGCGCCGCGCAGGCGCTGCGCCAAGCGGGGCTGCGGGTGGAGACCGACCTGCGCAACGAGAAGATCGGCTATAAGGTGCGCGAACATGCCCTGCAGAAGATCCCGTTGCAGATCGTGCTGGGCGGGCGCGAGGCCTCAAACCGCACCCTCACGCTGCGCCGCCACGGCAGCAATGACACGCAGACCCTTGCTCTGGAGGCGGCGGTCGAGACGCTGCTGGCCGCCGCCCGCCCCCCTCGCCATAGCGATGACCACGGAAGGAAAACCCGATGACGATCACCCAAGATGACATCCGCAAGGCCCTGAAAACATGGGGCGATGGCAAGGTCGCCATTTCAAGGGCCTATGCGGAGGGCGGCATCGAGGCCGCGCGCAAGGTGGCCTCGGCCAATATCGATGCCTATTACGGCTATGATCTGGGGCCGGTGCTGTTCAAGCCCACAATGGCCGGAGGCGACCAGACTTTCCGCCCCACCAAAGCGGGCGCTCTGGCCTATTTCTGCGGGCACTCGCAGGAATACCCCAATGATAACGGCTTCGCGATCATGGGCTGGGTCTCGACCGAAAGCATCACGTCTGCCAGCTTTATCCAAGGCGATGTGGCGATGTGGATGGGCTGGATCAAGCTGACCAACAAGGACGGCTCGGTCACCACGGTCGACAAGAGCTTCGGCTACCGGCGCGATCACATGGGGGCCTTGCGGATCGTGCTGCACCACTCCTCGCTGCCCTATCAGCCCTGACGATCACCCTGCCTTTGATCCCCTGTTTCCTGCCCAAACCAACCCCCGAGGCCTTTCCCATGACACAACCGGATTTCCACACGCGCCGCTCCGTGGCGCAGGTCGAGGAGGGCACGCAACTGGCCCCGAAATTCGACCGCGACGGGCTTCTGCCCTGTATCACGACCGATGCGCAAAGCGGCGAGCTGCTGATGCTGGGCTGGATGGATGCCGATGCGCTGCGCCGCACGCTCTGCACGGGCGAGGCCCATTATTTCAGCCGCGCGCGGGGCTGTCTGTGGCACAAAGGCGCCAGCTCCGGCCTTGTGCAGCAGGTGGTCGAGGCGCGGATCGACGACGATCAGGATGCGCTCTGGCTGCGGGTCAGGGTCGCGGGGTCGGGGGCGTCGTGCCATGTGGGCTACCGCTCGTGCTTCTATCGCGCGGTGCCGCTGCGGGCCGAGGCCGGTGCGCCGCTGGTCTTTACCGAATCCCGCAAGACCTTCGAGCCGCAGGAGGTTTATGGCGATGCCCCGACCCCCACACGGTTGTGACGGCGCCAGCGCGGATCGCCTGTGGATGCGGCGCGCGCTGGATCCGGGCGCGCGTCGGCGCGGGCGGGTCTGACCCAACCCGCCGGTGGGCTGCGTGACCGTGCGCGGGGAGCAGGCCGTCGCCGGGGCCGTCCCCATGCCGGCGGCCGCCACCCATGCCGAACGTCAGGCCGTTGTGCTGGCCGGACCGCGTGCCAAGGGGGCGACGCTCTATGTCACCTTGGAACCCTGCTGCCACTGGGGCGTGACGCCGCCCTGCACCGACGCGATCATCGCCTCTGGCATCTCGCGCGGGGTCTGTGCCCTGCGCGACCCCGATCGCGGGTCGATGCGCTGCTGCGCGCGTCGGGGCGGCAGGTGTGGCAGTTCACCGCGCGGGAGGGGCTGCGCCGCAGGAGCTGCCCCCTGACCGGCCAAGGCCCACAGTTGCCCCGTAGTCTGGCCCGTCTTGTGGCCCCCCTTCTGGCCCGTAATCTGGTCCGTCTTGTGGCCCACCTTCTGGACCCTCTGGCGGGGCTCGGGCTGACCTCGGTGGCAATCGCACGGCAGGACCCTCTGGCGGCGGGGCTCGTTGCGGCCCCGCCCCGCGCCTGAACACCCCCCCACACCGTCCCCGCACAGCCCCGTCAGGCGGCGATCTGTCCACCATATGACAGGCGCGCGGCATTTGCCTTGCCCGAAGCGGCGCGATGCGGCGCCATCTGCGCGGGGGTGGCCCGATGCTCCGGGGAGGGAGCGGCCCGCACCCGTTACTGTCATACTGGGGAGGAACACCATGACATCCGATATCGACCGTCGCCAGATCCTGCGCGCGGGCGCGGCCCTTGCCGCGACGACCCTGCTGGGACCGCTGGCCACGCCCGCCCGTGCCAGCACCGCCCACCCCCCGATCTCGCTTTATGCCGGATCGTGGAACTGGAAAGGCGGCAAGCGCAGCTTCGTGCAGTATGCCTTCGATCCCGAGACCGGCACGCTGACGGAGCTCCGCCATGTCACCGACAGCTATAGCGTCGGCAGCGTCACCATAGATGCCCGGACGCGCACCCTCTACCTTGCCGACGAGGACGACCACCAGCCGGATTTCCGCGTGGGCGGGGGCGGCACCATCGCGCCCTTCCGGATCGATCCGGCCACGGGCGATCTGACCGCGCTGCCGGTCCAGCGCGCCTTCGGGGCCAACCCGTCGATGATGGCGGTCGATCCCAGCGGCAAATTCATGGTGGTCTCCATTCATGGCAGCGGCGACCCGCTGACCAAGATCGTGGAACGGGTGCCCCATGTCTATGATATTGCGATCGATATGCCGGAAAGCTCGATCAACCTGTTTCCGCTGAATGCCGATGGCACAGTGGCGGCGCCGATTGATGTGTTCCATACCAAGCCGCAGGACCCCGCCGAAAACCAGCGCGTCTCGCACCCGCATTGCGTGGTCTTTGCCCCCGATGCGGATTTCTTCATCAGCTGCGACAAGGGGCGCGATGTCATCTACTCGATGCGCATCGACGCGCAAAAGGGCCGTCTGGTGCAGGCCGCCGCCCCGTTCCGCTTCGAGGCCGGCGCGATGCCGCGCTATGCGCGGTTCAACCCCGATCACGGGCTGGTCTATGTGAATTTCGAACGCGCCAATGAAATCGCGGTGCTGCGCTATGACAGCACGGGGCGGCTCGAGCGGGTCGGGCAGGCCCCCGTGGTGCCCGAGGCCCTGCTGGACAAGATCCCCCTTGGCGGGCATTTCGAACAGCAGGATATGCGGCTGCATCCCAACGGGCGCTTCCTCTATAGCGTCGCGCGCGGCTCGCGCGATTACATGCAGGGGGGCAAGCGCCATTACGAACACGGTTTCGATGGCGTCTCGGTCTTCGGCATCGATCCCGAGACGGGGATGCTGTCGCCCCTGCAAACGCTCGAACTCGAGGCCCATTGGCCGCGCGGCTGTGCGCTCAGCCCCGACGGGCGTTTCCTCATCGTGCCCTGCCTCTATAGCGACGAGATCCTGACGCTGGCCGTGGCCGAGGATGGCACGCTGTCGCAGGTGTCACGGGTGGCGCAGAACGCCGCCGCCAATGTGACCTTCCTCAGCCTCTAGGGCCACCGGCCGCCACGGGCGGGCACGGGCGGGCCCATGCCGTGGGTGCCGTGCGGTGGCTTGTGCCGTGGCGATGCGCCCCCCTTGTGAGGGGCGCAGACCGGCTGCCCCTTTGGTGGCTCCGAGGGGCGGCCGGTCCTCACATCCCCGCGCAGGCCCTCCGGCTCTGGCGCATGGGCCGGTCGAGGCAGAACACCACCCGCGCCTTCTGCTCCGCAAGCAGACGCAGGCCGCAGGCGGTCAGCGTCCTACAGGCCGCGTGATTGCTGCGCGCGACCTGTGCCAGTGCCAAGGGCACCCCGTCCTCGGGAAGCTGGCCGAGCGCGCGCTGCAGGGCGCGTGCGCCCCAACCCTGCCCCCGCAGGCGGCTCGAGAGGAAAAAGCCGAACTGGAGCGCGGCGGGATGGTAGATCAGCGCGAATCCCGCTTCGGGGTCTGCAACCGGCTCCCCAGTCCTTGGTGTCGCAGTCCTGGGCGCCGCAGCCCACCAGACAAGGCTCTGGCCCCCGTCTACCACGCCGGGGGCAAGCCAGTCGCGCAGCTCGGGGGCGATCGGCGCGCTGGCCAGAAAGGTGTCAGCGCGCGACCAATAGGCAGGCCCTCTCTCGGGCCGACCCTCAGGCCAGCTTTCGGACCAGTCCTCAGGCCAGCTTTCGGGCCAGCTTTCGGGGAGCCGCGCCACTAGCGGGCGGCCCATTCCGCTTCGAGCGCCGTGCAATAGGCCTCCATCTCCGCCATCGGCAGCTCATCGATCAGGAACCGCCGTGCCGCCTCGGCCACGGCATCGGCCACCTGCGGGTCGGTCGCGGCAATCAGCACCAGCTCCTCCATCCGGTCGGTCGCGGGGGCGGGCTGACCGCCCGTTGGCAGATCCCAGCCGGGCGGTTGCTGGCGGATCGAGACCGCCGCGAACAGCGGGCTTTCCGGCGCGACATCCTCTTCCGGCGGGTCGTTGTAAAGCAGCTTGAGGCCACGGCCCTTCTGCGGCAGCCAGACGTTCAGCAGGGTCGGCGTGCCAAAATGCTCGACATCCTGATCGGCCTCGGCCAGAGGCACCACCTGCGCGCTGAGGTCGGCGCCAAGCGCCGCCTGCAGGACCGCAGGCCAGTACAGCTCCAGCAGAAGGAACTCTGCCGTATTGGTGCGGAAGCCGGAAAACGGAAAGCTTGCCAAAGCTTCGATGGCGTGACGGTCCATGCGTTACCCTATGAAATTCGGCGAACAGCCGTAATTGTCGAGATCCAGTCGCTTGCCCCCCTTGCGGTCGGAGGCCGGAAAGGACCTCTGGCCCAAGGGCGGGCGGTTCTGGAGATAGCGTTCAAGCTGCTCTTTGGCCTTGATGCGGATTTTCTGCTGGTTCTTGTTCAGCATCGCCCATGTCGCCTCCGACAGCGCGATCCCTTCGGCACGGGTGACCGGCGCGGCGGTCTTCACCAAAGTGGGAGCGCCGATGGTTGAGGCCGAGGAGCCGCCGCAATCCTCGCCCTGCGCATGGACATGCGCGGTCCAGGGGCGGTCGCATTTCTTGGTCTGGGTGTCGGTGCCGGTGGCGGGCACGCTGTCCGAGCGGTCGCGGGTCGCGGCAAACCAGGCCACGCTGCCCACGGTCACCACCGCCAGCACCGCCCAGCCCGGCGGGCCCGCGACTGTCAAAGGTAAGGCTGCTGCCCCCATTTTGGGTGTCTCCTCAGTTGGACATCATCTGATAGGCGCTGATCAGCTGCCGCGCCTTGGCACGCCCTGACAGGAAGGGATTGCGTGTGGCATAGAAAAAGGCCGGTTCGCGCAGAAGATCAAGACCGGTCATCAGGATGATCGACACGATGGCCGCGGCCTGACGCAAATCGCGGATGCCCAGCCGCCAGAGGTCTTTCACCAGACCGAAGCGCCGGACCCTGTCCAGCCGCTCGAATTGCAGGTGCAGCGCCATATCCTCCTTGTGCAGGAAGGCGCTGATCTCGCGGCCCAGCCCGTCGATCTGCACAAGCGGCACCCAGCGGGCGGCGGCCTGACGCAGGGGGGCGGTGCAGAGCGGCGCGGGCCCGCGCGGCTGCGGGGCAAAGCCCAGCATAAGCAGGTGATCGCGCAGCGGCGGCTGATAGAGCACCGCCCGCAGCGCCTCGCCCGCGAAGGCGCGGCCAAAGGCGGGGTCGCTGTGCAGCAGCGGGCGCAGACCATGCAGCACCGAGGGCACATAGAAGCGGAAATACTGCCACCCGCCGGTCTCGGTCTGCAGCATCGTCAGTTTGCGCAGATGCGCGCGCAGGTCGTCGATGTCCAGCGGCGAGACGAACAGGCTGGCCGCGTTGCGCCCCCAAAGCGGGCCAGGCACGCCCGTGCGGGCGAAAAGCGCGCGGGTCAGGCGGTCGGGCGGGGCAAGGCGCACCAGCATCGGCGCCACCTCGGCCAGCTCGTTTTCCTTGCGGCCCTGCAGAAGCGAGCGGCAGTCCAGCCCCGTGGTCTCGACCCTCATCCGCAGATTGGGCGTGGCGGCCCCGTCAAGCACCGCATAGAGATGGTGGCCTTGGGCCAGCAGCGGGGCCAGCGCCGCCCCGACCGCAGGCGGCAGATCACCGGAGGGCAGCGGCCCCCCGTCGGCCCGCGGCCCCCCGTCGGCCAGTGGCGGGCAGGCCAGTGGCAGGCAGGCAAAAGACAGCGCAGGCGATGGCTGCGCCGGATCGGCAGGGCCGTCTTGCGGCAGGGACAGCCGCTGCCAGAAATCATCTTCGTCATCGGGCGACATCGGGGATCTGCCTGTAAAACCTTGCCTGTCTCTTGCCTGTCCATGTCCCGCAAAACCGGCCCCGAAGCGGCCGCATTTTCAGGCGACAGGATCAACTGCTGGCTGAAATACGCGCCGCTTGCAAGCGCCTTTTTCAGGGGCGCTCCGGAGGGACCAGCGGGACGGCCCCTGCGGGACGGGGCTTTGAGAAGGGCCCCCGATACGCCTCTTGCAGCCGCGCCGCAGGGGAAGGGCGGCGCAGGAGCCCCCTTCCCGCGCGGAAACGCGCCACTCAGCGCAGGGCGTCGGGCTGGGACAGGCGCTCCAGCAGTGCCAGCTCCGCCCCGGTCAGCGCGATGCCCTCTGCCAGCGCCTGTGCGCGGGCCTTGAAGCGGCGCTGCGAGGGCAGGCGCGCGCCCTGATCCTCGATCGCGCCCAGCAGCCGCTCCGCCTCGGCAATCGGGTCGCGCCCCGAACGGGCGGCAAAACGCGCCGGATCAAAGGCAAGGATCAGCGCCCCGTGGCGCGGCAGAAGATCGCCCGTGCCCATGAAGTCCAGCGCCTCGCGGCTCATGAATTCGCCCAGCATCGCGCCTGCCAGCAATTCGATCATCGTGGCAATGGCCGAGCCCTTATGCCCGCCAAAGGGCAGCATCGCGCCCGCCAGCGCCGCGTCGGGGTCGGTCGTCGGGCGGCCCTCGGTGTCGATGGCCCAGCCCTCGGGGATCGGCGTGCCCGCGCGGCGGTGCAGCTCGATCTCGCCGCGCGCGGCCACCGAGGTGGCGAAATCCACCACATAGGGATGCGCGCCCTTGCGCGGGAACCCGAAGGCAAAGGGATTGGTCCCGAACAGCGGCACTTTCCCGCCCGACGGGGCCACGAACGCATAGCTCGGGCACATCGACAGCCCCGCCAGCCCCTCTTCGGCCAGCGCCTCGACATCATGCCATAACGCCGAGAAATGCAGGCAGTCGCGGATCACCAACGCCGCCAGACCGTAGTCGCGCGCCCGTGCCACCAGCGCCGCCTTGCCCGCGTTGAACGAGGCCGGTGCGAAACCGCCGCCCGCATCCACCTCGACAATGGCCCCGCCCGCGTCCTGCACCACCGGCACCGACACCCCCGAGGCCTTGCCCGCCGCAAGCACCTTCAGGCAGCCCTCCAGCCGGTAAAGACCATGCGATTTGCAGTGATCGCGCTCGCCCGCCACAATCACATGGGCCACGGCCTGCGCGTTGGGCGCGCTCATGCCATGCGCAAGCAGGATCGTCTCCACGCGGCGCTCCAGCGCCTCGACCGTCACGGTCTGCATCTGTTCCATCAGGGTCTCCTTGCCGGTCACCGCGACAGGCGGCGCCTCATCATGTTCAAGCGCCTGTGCGGGCGCGCAATCGGGGTGGGGTTTGGGGGGCTCGGCGGGCGGGATCAGACATCGATATAGGTGCAGGCCCAGAACACCTTGGTTTCGCCATCCTCCAGCGCGCGCAGCCCGTGCCGCATCGTGCTGTCGAAATAGGCGCAATCGCCGGGTTCCAGGACCACGGGGGCGTAATGTTCGACATACAGCTCGACCCGCCCGCTCAGCACAAACAGCGTCTCCTCGCCATTATGCGCCTCCAGATCGGCAAGGGTCAGCGGCGCGCGCCGTTCGACCCGCGTCACAAGCGGAATGATCTTCTTTTCCGACAAGGCGTTACACAGCACCTCATATTCGAAATTGGTGGTGCGCACCTTGCGCCCCTGCCCCGCCTTGGTCACTGTCATGCGGGTGGTGGGGCTGATCTCCTCCCCCGAGGAAAACAGCCGCTCCATCCCGATCCCGTAGGCGCGCGCGATCCGCACGAGGTTCTCGTAGCTGGGCGAGACGCGGCCATTCTCGATCTTGTGGATGGTCGACAGCGCCAGACCGGTGCGCTGTGCAGCGGCCTCCAGCGTGTAGCCGCATTCCTGCCGGACCGCCTTCATCCGCGCCCCCAGATCGCTGCGCAGCTGCTGGCGCTCCTGTTCCCAGCTTTCCTCGGGCATGGCCGGAGGGGATTTTTCTATTTCGGTCATATTTTTCTTTTCTTACCAATTATGGTTGTTTAAGCATATTCCTGACGCGGGAACAACCGCGTTCTTCGGCCCTGCGCCCGTTTCTGCCACCTCACCACCCTCCCCCAAAGCTGCCAAAGGCCCCGTACAAACACCGCACAGACCCCGTACAAACACCGCACCACAGATAGAGAGAGCCCCATGAACACAGACGTCTTCTTCGGCACCCTTCCCGCGCTGCTGACCCCCTGCACCCCCGACCGCAAACCCGATTTCGACGCGCTGGTGCGCAGGGCGCAGGAGGTGATGGCGGCGGGCATGTCGGGCGTGGTCTATTGCGGCTCCTGCGGGGACTGGCCGCTTCTGAGCGAGGCGGAGCGGATGGAGGGCGTCGCGCGTCTGACCCGCGCGGGTGTGCCGGTCATCGTCGGCACCGGCGCGGTCAACACCAATTCCGCCGTGACACTGGCCGCCCATGCGCAGAAGGTGGGCGCGGCCGGTCTGATGGTGATCCCGCGCCTGCTGTCGCGTGGCCAGTCGGTCGCGGCGCAGCGCAACCATTTCAAGGCCGTCCTCGCGGCGGCCCCCGATCTGCCCGCGATCATCTATAACAGCCCCTATTACGGCTATAGCACCAAGGCCGACCTGTTCTTCGCGCTGCGCGCCGAGCATAAAAACCTGATCGGGTTCAAGGAGTTCGGCGGCAAGGCCGATCTGTCCTATGCGGCGGAACATATCACCCATCAGGAGGCGGATGTGCTGCTGATGGTGGGGGTGGATACCGAGGTCTATCACGGCATCGTCAAGGCGGGCGCTGTTGGCGCGATCACCGGTATAGGCACGATTTTCCCGCAAGAGGTGCTGTTGCAGGTGGCGCTGTCGAAGAAAGCCGCCGCGGGCTGCCCCGAGGCGGATCTGCGCGCGCGCGAGCTGGAAAACGCGCTGTCGGTTCTTGCGGCCTTCGACGAGGGTGTGGATCTGGTGCTCTATTTCAAACATCTCATGGTGCTCAAAGGCCATGAGGAATACCGCCTGAACATCAACCGGACCGATGTGCTTTCGCCCTCGCAGGCCAGCTTCTGCGAAGAGCAGTTCCACCGGTTCACCCGCTGGTTCGGCGCATGGGTCACACAGGGCGGGGTGATTGCCGAATGCATGTGATCGACAGCCATACGGTGGGCGAGCCCACGCGGGTGATCCTTGCGGGCGGGCCGGATCTTGGAACCGGCCCGCTGGGCGAACGCGCGGCCCGGCTGGCCCGGCAGCATCGGGGCTTTCTGGAGGGCGTGATCGGCGAGCCGCGCGGGCAGGTGGCGATGGTCTGCGCGCTGCTGGTCGAACCGGTCGATCCAAGCTGCGTGACGGGCGTGATCTATTTCGATGCCGATGCGGTTCTGGGCATGTGCGGGCATGGCACGATCGGGCTGGCGGTGACGCTGGCGCATCTGGGCCGGATCGGGCCGGGACGCCACCGCATCGAGACGCCTGCGGGGGTGGTCACGGTCGTGCTGCACGATGCCCATACCGTGACGCTCACCAATATCGAAAGCCGCCGCGTGGCGCGCGATGTCAGCGTCGAGATCGCGGGTTACGGCACGGTTTCGGGCCATGTCGCCTATGGCGGCAACTGGTTCTATATCGTCGATCCCTCGCCCGAGCCGGTGCGCCCCGACAATCTCCGCGCGCTGACCGATCTGGGCGTGGCGCTGCGCGAGACACTCAATGCGCAGGCGGGCAATGCGCAGGTGGGCAATGCGCAGGCGGGCAATGGCTGGGTGATCGACCATGTGATCCTGCACGGGCCGTCCGACAGGCCGGGCCTGCATAGCCGCAATTTCGTGCTCTGCCCCGATGGGGCCTATGACCGCTCGCCCTGCGGCACGGGGTCCTCGGCGCGGCTGGCCTGTCTGGCCGCCGATGGCCTTCTGGCGGCGGGGCAGGAGATCGTGCAGGAAAGCGTGATCGGCAGCCCCTACCGGCTGTCCTACCAGTGGGGGCCTACGGGCGGGGTGATCCCCTCGATCACCGGTCAGGCCTTCATCATGGCCGAGACGAGGCTGGTCTTCGATCCCGCCGATCCTTTCGTGAACGGCATCCCCTCTTTCCATTCGCGGTCCGGCCCTGCTGGCGCGCCGCGCCCCGCACAGACCGGAGCATAGGCCCTATGGCAGACAGCAATACGACCGATATCACCGTCATCGGCGCGGGGATCGTGGGCATCACCTCGGCGCTGGAGCTGGCGCGCGCGGGGTTTCGGGTGACGGTGCTGGACCGCAAGGGCGTGGCCGCCGAGACCTCGCGCGGGAATGCCGGTGCCTTCGCCTTTGCCGATATCGAGCCGCTGGCCACGCCCGGTATCCTGCGCAAGGCGCCGAAATGGCTGCTGGACCCGCTGGGGCCTTTGTCGATGCCGCCCGCCTATGCCATGCGGATGCTGCCGTGGATGTGGAAATTCTGGCGCGCCAGCTCTGCCCGCAACTATGCGGCGGGGGTGGCGGCGCAAAGCGCGATGATGCAGCATTCGCGCGCCGCGCTGGAGCGGCTGGTCCCGCGGGTCGGCGGCGAGGCGATGCTGCGCCGCGAGGGCCAGTTGCAGCTTTACGCGACCGAGGCCGAGTTCCGCGCCAGCCAGCCCAACTGGGCCGAGAAAGAACGCCACGGCATCCGCTGCACCTATCTGCACAGCCCCGCCGAGATTGCCGAGATCCAGCCCGGCCTGAACCCCTGCTTCACCCGCGCGGGCTTCACCCCCGACTGGGTCAACGTGACCGACCCTGCCCTGTGGACCGAGCATCTGGCGCAGGCCCTGCGCGGGCTCGGCGGCCGGATCGAGCGGGCCGAGGTGCGCCGCCTGCGCCCGACCGAGACGGGGGTCGAGATCACCACCGATCGCGGCCCCCGCCATGCCGCGCAGGTGGTGCTGGCGGCGGGCGCGTGGTCGCACAGGCTTGCCAGACATCTGGGCGATCACCTGCCGCTGGAAACCGAGCGCGGCTATAACACCACCTTCCCCACCGCGACAGTCGATCTGCGCACCCATGTCACCTTCCCGATGCACGGCTTCGTGGTGACGAAAATCGGCAATGGCCTGCGGGTGGGCGGGGCGGTCGAGCTGGGCGGGCTGGACCTGCCGCCCGATTACAGACGCGCCAGGACCCTGCTGCAAAAGGCGATGACCTTCCTGCCGGGGCTACAGGGCACGGGCGGCACCGAATGGATGGGCTACCGCCCCTCGCTGCCCGACAGCCTGCCCGCCATCGGACATGCGCGCGCCACGCACCGCGTGATCTATGCCTTCGGCCACGGCCATCTGGGCCTGACCCAATCGGCAGGCACCGCCGAGCTGGTCTGCGCCTTGGCGCAAGGCGCGCGCCCGCAGATCGACCTCACCCCCTTCTCCCCCGCCCGCTTCACGGCGCGCGGGGGGCGATAGGCGGGCAGGGTCAAAGGGTAGGCCCGCACCCGATACCGGCATCGCGGGGCGTGCGGCCCCGCCACGGCGCGCCACGGCGTTCCCGTCAGCGCGAGATCCGGATCTGGCCCATATCTGGCCTGTATCAGGCGCCGATCGCGAAATCCTCCGGCTCCAGCGCAAGGATGCTGGCGGCCCCGTCCTCGACCATCCTGCGCAGGGCGCGCGCCATCGGGAAACATTGCGCCATATAGAAATCGGCCATCGCCAGTTTCGCGCGGGCGTGGGCTGTCTGCCGCCCCGCCGCCAGCCGCTTGGCCGCGTGATAGGCCGCATCGCCCATCGCCCACGCCCCCAGACACAGGCCGAACAGCTCCAGCACCGCGCAGGCCGAGGCCTGCGGTTCCTGCCCGTTCTGGCCGATGATCCATTGCGTCACCTCCTCGACCAGCGCCGCCGCCTCGTTGACCTGCGCCGCGAGGCGGGCCCAATCGGGGCCACCCGGAGCCGCCTGTTCCGGATTTGCCCGTTCCAGACGCGCCGCCGAGGCCCGCATATCGGCCACCAGCGCAAAGGCCGCAGCCCCCTTGTCCAGCGCGATCTTGCGCCCGACCAGATCCAGCGCCTGAATCCCCGTGGTGCCTTCGTAGATCGAGGTGATACGGGCATCGCGCAGATGCTGGGCGGCTCCGGTTTCCTCGATATAGCCCATCCCGCCATGCACCTGCACCCCCAGCGAGGCGGTGCTCAGCGACAGCTCGGTCGACCATGCCTTGACCACGGGGATCAGCAGATCCACCCGCTGCTGGTGCCAGTGCTGCTGGCGGGCATCGTCACTATGGCGGGCAAGATCCAGCGAGCGCGCGGCGCGATAGGCCAGCACCCGCGCCGCCTCGGTGCGCGCGCGCATCAGCCCCAGCATCCGGCGGATATCGGGATGGCTGATGATCGCGGTGCTGCTGGCCCCCTGCGGAACCCGCCCCTGACGGCGTTCCAGCGCAAAGGCCACCGCGCCCTGCGTGGCATGTTCGGCAATGCCCACCCCCTGCAGCCCCACCCCCAGACGCGCATTGTTCATCATGGCAAACATGTAATGCAGCCCCTGATTGGGGGCCCCCACCAGATAGCCTATGGCCCCGCCCGCGTCACCGAAGGACATCGTGGCGGTCGGGCTGGCATGGATGCCCATCTTGTGCTCCAGCGAGACGCAGCGCAGGTCATTGGCCGCCCCCAGCGTGCCGTCGGCATTGACCAGCCGCTTGGGCACGATGAACATCGAAATCCCCTTGGTGCCCGCCGGCGCATCGGGCAGGCGTGCCAGCACGAGATGAATGATATTCTCGGTCATGTCATGCGCGCCATAGGTGATGAAGATCTTCTGCCCCGACACCCTGTAATGATCGCCCTCGGGCACCGCCCGCGTGCGGATCGCGCCCAGATCGGAGCCCGCCTGCGGCTCGGTCAGGTTCATCGTGCCGCTCCACTGGCCGCTGACCAGCTTGGGCAGATAGAGCGCCTTTTGCGCCTGCGAGGCATAGAGGTCGATCGCCTCCACCGCGCCCTGTGTCAGCATCGAGCAGAGCTGGAAGGCGGTATTGGCACCGGAGAACATCTCCTGCACCGCCGAATTGACCAGCGCCGGCAGGCCCATCCCGCCGCAGTCGCGGGCCACGGGCGCGTTCCAGCCCATCTCGCACATGCTGTGATAGGCCTCGGCCCAGCCCTCGGGCAGGGTGACCCTGCCCTGATCGAAGCCCAGTCCGGCACGGTCTCCGGCGGCATTCAGCGGGGCCAGCACCTCGCCTGCGAATTTGCCCGCCTCCTGCAGGATGGCGCGGGCGGTTTCGGGGTCGAGATCGGCAAAGGCGGGCAGTCGGGTGATGTCGTCAAGGCCGCAAAGCTCTTCCAGCACGAACATCATGTCCTCGATCGGGGCGGTATAGGTCATCAGGCTCTCTTCGGATAAGGGGTAAGAAAACACCGCCCCCCCAGACAATGCCGCATCCGGTGCCACAGAGGCTTTGGCCGGAGAGGCTCGGGGGACGGGACAGGGTCAAAGGGCGTCGGTCAGTTCGGGCACGGCCTGAAACAGATCCGCGACCAGCCCGTAATCGGCCACCTGAAAGATCGGGGCGTCCTCATCCTTGTTGATCGCCACGATCACCTTGGACTCCTTCATCCCCGCCAGATGCTGGATCGCCCCCGAAATCCCGATGGCGATATAGAGATCGGGGGCCACGACCTTGCCCGTCTGGCCCACTTGCAGGTCATTGGGCGCAAAGCCCGAATCCACCGCCGCCCGCGAGGCCCCCAATGCCGCGCCCAGCTTGTCGGCCAGCGCGCCGATCAGCGCGAAATCGCTTTCCGAGCCGATCCCGCGCCCGCCCGACACCACGATTTTCGCCGAGGTCAGCTCGGGGCGTTCACTGGCAAGGACGCGGTCCTCCACTGGCTGCGACAGCCCCAGATCGCCCGGCCCCGCCACGGCCCTTACCGGCGCGCTTGCCCCCGTGGGCGCAGGCGCGAAGGCCGTGCCGCGCAGCGTCAGCACCTTGAGCGCCTCCTGCGAGCGCACCGTCTGCAGCGCGTTTCCGGCATAGACGGGGCGGCGGAAGGTTTGGGCATCGAGGATCTCGACCACATCGGGGATGATCATCACATCCAGCAGCCCCGCCAGTCGCGGCAGGATATTGCGCCCATAGGCCGTCGCGGGGGCCAGAATATGGCTGTAGCCCGTGGCCAGCCCCGCAAGGAGGGCGGCGATATTCTCGGCGCTGCCCTGCGCATAGGCGGCATCGCCGGCCTGCAGGACCTGCGCCACCCCCGTCAGGCACGCGGCGGTCTGCGCCGCTTCGTCCGGCCCGCAGACCAGCAGATCGACCGCGCCCAGTTCCTGCGCCGCCGTGACCGCCTTGGCCGTTGCATCAAGGGCCAGCGCCTGACCCTGCATTTCCGCCATGACCAGAACCGCCATCAGACCAGCCCCCCTTCTTTCAGTTTCTCCAGCAGCTCGGCCACCGAGCCCACCTTCCGCCCTGCCGCGCGGGCGGCGGGTTCGTCGGTTGCCAGCACCTGCAGGCGCGGGTCGGCAGGCACGCCGAACGTGGCAAAGTCCCGCTCGGCCAGAGGTTTCTTCTTGGCCTTCATGATATTGGGCAGCGAGGCATAGCGCGGCGCGTTGAGCCGCAGATCGGTGGTGACCACGGCAGGCAGCGGCACCGACAGCACCTGCAAACCGCCATCCACCTCGCGGGTGACCTGCGCGACACCGTCCACAATGCGCAGCTCGGAGGCAAAACAGGCCTGCCCCCAGCCCAGCCGCGCGGCCAGCATCTGGCCCGTCGCGCTCATGTCATCGTCAATCGCCTGTTTGCCCGCGATCACCAGCCGCACCTCTTCCTCCTGCGCCAGCCGCGCCAGCACCTTGGCAATCGCCAGCGGCTCGAGCGGGGCGTCATGGCGCACCAGAATCCCGCGATCGGCGCCCATTGCCAGCGCCGTGCGGATCACCTCTGCCGCCCTCGCCTCGCCGATCGAGACAACGACCACCTCATGGGCCACGCCCTGTTCCCTCAGCCGGATCGCCTCCTCGACGGCGATCTCGTCGAACGGGTTCATCGACATTTTCACATTGGCCAGATCCACGCCCGACCCGTCGGGGCTGACCCGCGGCTTGACGTTGTAATCGATGACCCGTTTGATCGGCACCAAAACCTTCATTCTTCAATCCTTAAGCAAATTCTGGCCTTACGCAAATTTCGGCCTCACCCAATTCTGGCCTGTTCAAGCGGTCGTGCCGCTGAGATCCTGCGTTGCCGCAGCACTGCCGTCCCCCTGTTCGGGATGGCGGGCGCGCTCGCGCAGCACGAATTTCTGGATCTTGCCGGTCGAGGTCTTCGGCAGCGGGCCGAAGATCACCGCCTTGGGCGCTTTGAAATGCGCCATGCGCTCGCGGCAGAAGGCGATGATCTCGGCGGCACTGGCGGTCTCGCCCGCGCGCAGATCGACAAAGGCGCAAGGGGTCTCGCCCCATGTCTCGTCGGGGCGCGCCACAACGGCGGCTTCCAGAATGGCGGGATGTTTATACAGCACATCCTCCACCTCGATCGACGAGATATTCTCGCCGCCCGAGATGATGATATCCTTCGAGCGGTCCTTCAGCTCGATATAGCCATCGCCATGCAGAACCCCCAGATCGCCCGAGGCAAACCACCCCCCGCGCAGGCTTTTCTGCGTGGCCGAGGGGTTTTTCAGATAGCCCTTCATCACCACATTGCCGCGCATGAACACCTCGCCCAGCGTGGTGCCATCGGCGGGCACGGGGACCATCGTGTCGGGATTGGCCACCATCAGATCGCCCAGCCCCAGATTGCGCACCCCCTGCCGCGCCTTCTTGGTGGCGCGCTGGTCGGGCGGCAGCGCGTTCCAGTCATCCTTCCATGCACAGACGACCGAGGGCCCGTAGGTTTCGGTCAGCCCGTAGACATGGGTGACTGCGATCCCCATCGCCTCCATTTTCTCCAGCACGGCGGCAGGCGGCGAGGCCCCTGCCGTCATCGCCTTGACCTCGTGGTCGAACGCCTGCAGCGCGGCAGGGGCATTGGCCAGCATGTTCAGGATGATCGGCGCGCAGCAGAAATGGCTGACCTTCTCGTCGCGGATCAGCTGGAAGATCGGCTCGGCGCGGACATGGCGCAGGCAGATGCAGACCCCCGCATTGGCGGCAATCGCCCAAGGGAAACACCAGCCGTTGCAATGGAACATCGGCAGCGTCCACAGATAGCGCGCATGATGGGGCATGCCCCATGTCATGATCTGCGAGATCGCGTTCAGATAGGCCCCGCGATGGTGATAGACCACGCCCTTCGGGTTGCCGGTCGTGCCCGAGGTATAGTTGAGCGAGATCGCATCCCATTCCTCGGCCGGCCCCGCCCAGTCAAAGGCCGGATCGCCCTCGGCCAGCAGATCGGCATAGGTCAGCGCCCCGATCCTGTGCCCGCCCTCGAAACTGGCATCCTCGATATCGACGACCAGCAGATCGGTCAGGCCCGACATATGGATGGCCCGCGCGACCAGCTCGGAAAATTCGGGATCGACCAGCACCACCTTGGCCTCGGCATGGGCCAGCGTGAAGGCAATGGCCTCGGCATCGAGACGGGTGTTGATGGTGTTGAGCACCGCGCCCGCCATCGGCACGGCGAAATGGGCCTCGAACATCTCGGGGATATTGGCGGCAATGATCGAGACGGTGTCGTTCTTGCCGATGCCGCGCTGCACAAGCGCCGAGGCCACCGCCCGCATCCGGGCGTAGCTCTCGCCCCAAGTCAGACGGAGATCGCCATGAATGATGGCGGGAAACTCCGGATAGATATGCGCGGTGCGCGCAACGAAACTCAATGGGCTCAAGGCTTCGAAATTTGCCGCGCCCCGCTCCAGAGATGCGTCATAAATGCTGTGCAGATCCAAAATTTCCTCCCTCGGGTCCTCCGGTGCCGCTCCCTGCACACGGTGCCTCGCGCCAGCAGGACATAGAAATCTTCCGCAAATTTGCCCCAAATGTAACGAATTGTGACGCGGCTCTGAATCCGCTTGGAGTTGCGCGCGATTTTGGCAATCATGGCGGCGGGGAGAAGGGGCAGAATGGGCAAGGCACAGGCATATCCGCAAGGCGAGGGCCGGATCGGGCAGGCGATCGCGACCTTTGGCACCGATCACCGGATGATCTGGTGCAATGCGGCTTTCGCGCGTCTCTATCGCGCCCACGGGGCGGCGCCCGATCTGGCGCAGGTGCTGGACGGGCCTCTGTTCGGGGCGGTGCCCGAGGCGATGGGCGGCGGGCTGTACCGCCTGCCCGAGCTGGAATTGCAGCTCGACGATATGGGCGGGGCCGGAACCATCGTGACCTGCCGCCAGATCCGCCCGCCCGCACAGGACCCCGGCGCGCTGCAACGGTTGATCGAAACCCGCACCCGCCAGTTGATCGCCAGCGAGGAACGGCTGCGCATCATCGCCAATGAGGTGCCCGCAGGCATTGCCCATATCGACGAGGATCTGACGATCCTCTATGCCAACCGCCGCTTTGCCCGCGCCTACGGGCTGACCCCCGAAACGATGATCGGGCGCAATACCCGCGATGTGCTGCATTGCAACACGATGGAGCAATCGGCGCGGTTTTTCGAACAGGCGCGGCGCGGTATGGTGGTGGATTTCGAGATGCGCGTCGAATTGCCCGGCGCGCGGTTCAAGGATGTGCGCACCCTGCTGCGCCCTGCCAGACCGTCAAGCGGGGAGGTGATCGGCTTCTATCTGGTGTCGATCGATGTGACGCGGCGCAAGGAAACGATGAACGCGCTCATGCGGTCGCAGAAGATGGATGCGCTTGGCCGGATGGCCAGCGGGATCTCGCATGATTTCAACAACCTGCTGACCATCATTCTGGGCAATCTGGTGCCCTTGTCCGAGCAGCTCGGGCAAAGCCCGCTGCGCGAGGAATTCCTGCGCCCCGCCATTTCCGCCGCACGGCGCGGCTCGGACCTGACGCGGCGGCTGGTGTCGCTGGCGCGCCGCGAGGAGCTGGACCCGCTGGCCACCGATATCGGCGAGGCCACGCAGGAGATCTGCGCGCTCTTACGCTCGTCCATTCCCTCGACACTGACGCTGGAGCTGCTGCACGACCCTGTGCTGCCGGCCGCGCTGGTGGACCGTTCGCAACTGGAGATGGCGCTGTTGAACCTTGCGCTGAATGCGCGGGACGCCACCGGCGGGCGCGGCACGATCCGCATCTGCCTGTCGGCCCATGACCTGCCCGCCGAAGAGGCGGAGGTCTCGCGCATTCCCGCCGGTCGCTATCTGCGCATCCTGTTCGAGGATGATGGCTGCGGCATCCGTCCCGAGATCCTCGAACGGATCTTCGAGCCCTTCTTCACCTCGAAACAGGGCGGGGCCGGATCGGGGCTGGGCCTGTCGATGGTCTATGGTTTCGTGCAGCAGTCGAATGGCACGATCCATGTCGATAGCCGCCCCGGCATCGGCACCAGCTTCACCATCCTGCTGCCCAGTGTGGACCTGTCGCCCGCCCCGCCCCGCGCCCGTTCGGCCCCCCCTCCCGCGCGCCCGCCCTTCCCGCCCGCCGCGCAGACCGCGCCCCCGCGCCACGGCGTGACGCTGATTGTCGAGGATGATGCCGATCTGCGCCACCTGCTCTGCCGCAGGCTGGCCCATGCGGGCCATGCGGTCATCGATGCCGCCTCCTCGCAGGAGGCGCTCGCGCTGATCGGACAGATCGAGGACATCCGCGCCGTGATTTCCGATATCGACATGCCCGGCACCATGACCGGCCTTGATCTGGCCGTGCATCTGCGCCGCCATCGCCCCGATCTTCCGGTCACACTGATGAGCGGCAAGCCCAAGCCGCTGCAGCCCTGGCCCGAGCATGTGGGCTTTGTGCAAAAGCCCTTCGATCCGGCGATCCTGCTGGACCGCCTTCCCTCTCCCTGGCCTCTGGAAAGCGACGCTGCACCATGACCCATGTGTTCCTTCTCGAAGATGATGCCGATATCCGCCAGACCATCCAGCGCTCGTTGCAGGCGGACGGGTTCGAGGTGCAGTGCTTCTCCCATCGCGCCGAATTCCTGCGCGCCATGAAAAGCGGGGCCCCCGATCTGTGCCTGATCGATCTGGGCCTGCCCGACGGGGACGGGCTGAGCCTTCTGGGCTCGGCCAGCCTGCCGCGCTCGGTGCCGCGTATCGTGGTCAGCGGGCGCGGCGGGGCCGAGGACCGCATCCTCGGGCTGGAAATCGGCGCAGATGACTACATCGTCAAGCCGTTCGAGCCGCGCGAGCTGACCGCCCGCATCCATGCGGTCCTGCGCCGCAGCGACCAGCAGCGCGCCG
Source organism: Thioclava sp. GXIMD4215 (assembly GCF_045291555.1). Taxonomy (NCBI): domain Bacteria; kingdom Pseudomonadati; phylum Pseudomonadota; class Alphaproteobacteria; order Rhodobacterales; family Paracoccaceae; genus Thioclava; species Thioclava sp. GXIMD4215. The sequence continues at coordinate 73,304 of NZ_CP149518.1, forward strand.
CGCGGCCCGACACGCAGCGCCCCGTTGTGCGCTTTGGCGCATGGACCGCCGATTTCGATGCCTGCGCGCTGCGCCACGAGGATGGCGAGGTGCTGCAACTGTCCTCGGCAGAGGCCGATCTGCTACAGGTTTTCGTGCGCTCGGCGGGGCGGGTGCTGACCCGCAACCAGCTTCTGGATGCCGCCGCCACCCGCGGCGACGACCCGTTCGACCGCGCGATGGATGCACGGGTCTCGCGGTTGCGTCGCAAATTGCGCGACGACCCGCGCGCGCCGCAGATCATCCGCACCGTCTATGGCGCGGGCTATGTGTTCGTGCCCAAGGTCAGCTGACCGCCGCCCGAAGCCGGACAACCGGCACCCCGCTCCGGCAGGGCGCAAAGCGGCATGAGACAGGTGCGGGGCGGGCACGGGAAAGGCGCGGGACAGGTGCGGGGCGGGGGCAGACAATTCTCCCTTCAATCGCGGGGCGCTTTGGACTAGGCATCTTGCGACAGGAGTGCAAGATGACCGACTGGACCCCCAAGCCGAATGACAGCGGCAAGCCGCATTACCTTGCCATCGCCGATGCCATCGGGGCGGATATCGCCGCGGGCCGCCTCAAGGCGGGGGACCGTCTGCCGCCGCAGCGCCGCCTTGCCGCAGCGCTGGGGATCGATTTCACCACCGTCTCGCGGGCCTATACCGAGGCGCAGGCGCGGGGGCTGGTGACCAGCCATGTGGGGCGCGGCAGCTTTGTCAGCGACCCCCCCGCCGCCCTCCCCGCCGCGCCGCTTGCGGACCCTGCGCGCCGTGCCGCCGAAGACCTGTCGATGAATATGCCGCCCGAGCCGACGGACCCGGATCTGCTGGCCGGAATGCAGGCGGGGCTTATGGCGGTGTCGGGCCAACTGGTCGACCTGCTGCGCTATCAATCCCCCATCGGCACCGAGCCCGACCGCCTTGCCGCCCGAAGCTGGCTGGCGCCGCGCGGCCTGGATGTGGCGCTCGAGCGGATTGCGGTTACACCGGGGGCGCATGCGACAATGGCGGCGGTGCTGTCGATGCTCTGCAAGGCCGGAGACCATGTGCTGTGCGAACAGGTCACCTATCCCGGCATCCGCAATATCGCGGCGCGGTTCGGGGTGACGCTGGTCGGGCTGCAGACCGATGCCCGCGGCGTGGTGCCGGAGGCGCTGCAGGCGGCCATTCGCCGCCATCGGCCCAAGGCGCTCTATCTCAACCCGACATTGCACAACCCGACCACGCTGACCCTGCCCGCCGAGCGCCGCGCGGCGCTGGCGGCGATTTTGCGCGCCGAGGGGCTGGCGCTGATCGAGGATGATGCCTATGGCTTCGTGCCCGCCGAGGCGCCCGCCCCGCTGGCGCAGCAGATCCCGGAGCTGACATGGTATATCGGCGGGCTGTCGAAATGCCTCGGGGCGGGGCTGCGGCTGGCCTTTACCGTCACGCCGGATGCGCGCGCCACCCACCGGCTGACACAGGCGATCCGCGCGCTATCGGTCATGCCCGCGCCGCTCTCGCTGGCCCTGACGACGCGCTGGATCGAGCAGGGCACCGCCGAGGCGCTGCGTCAGGCGCTGCGCAACGAGACCGCCGCCCGTCAGGCCATTGCGCGGCGCGCGCTGGAGGGTTGCGACTATGCCACCGCCACGTCTGCGTTCCATATCTGGCTGCAGCTGCCGCAGGGGCTGGGGCTGGGGCGGGCGGATGTGATCGCGCGGATGGCGGGGCAACCGCTGGGGCTGATGCCATCGGATGCCTTCACCGTGGGGGCCGTCCCGCAGGACAGGCTGCGCGTCTCGTTGGGGGGCTCGATCTCGCGCGCGCAGCTCCAGACAGCGCTGTGCCATCTGGGCCACGCGCTTTCGGCGCAGGGCTATATGGGCTGAGCGGCCCTTGCGGGCGGCAAGGCCCTGCAATGCGGTGCCTGTGCAGTCAATGTGCATACAATAGCGGGGCCGATACACCGGCCAAAGGCCTGATTCCGCCTTATATCGCTGTATTTTTCCTAAGGAAGGGAATCGCCTTGCCCCAGCCTTTGCGCATTTGTAGGATCGTGACGACTCGTGAATTCATACAATACCCATACAATCCGCAAGCACGTCCGCGCCACGCGGCCTTGCTCCGGCAGAAGGAGAGCGACAATGATCTGGGTTCCCATCCTGTTTGGTGTGTTCAAATTTGGCGCGCTCGGGGCCACGATCTTCCTGTCCATCAAATCGCATCGTGATGGCGAGGAGGAAGAGCGTCAGAAAAAGGAAGCGGCGGCCCGATCCGAGGCCTCGCTCCCGAACGCATCCTCCAACGTGCAGGGCCCCTGAGATCGCGCGCCGGAGCGGCGCATGGTCCCGCCTGCAAAGGGGCTGCCGCCCCCGAGCCCTCCCCTCTCAGGCGGCCCCTTTCAGGAAGAACAGTGCGCTCATGCCCAGCCCCACCAGAATGATAAAGCGGCGCAACAGCACGGTATTGCCGATCCGGCGGGCCAGTCCGGCCCCGATATAGCCGCCAATCGCACAACAGAGCCCGACCAGCACGAGGCTCTCCCATGCAATCAGCCCCGCCAGACTATAGGTCACCACCGACACCAGCGACAGCACCAGAGACAGCAGGTTTTTCAGCCCGTTCATCCGGTGCAGATCCGTCATGCCGATCAGCCCGAACGCGGCCAGCAGCATGATCCCCAACCCGCCGTTGAAATAGCCGCCATAGGCGGAGACGCCAAAGAGGATCGCCAGCGCCACCGGCGTCGAGGCGCTGTGCCCGCGCCGCGCCAAGCCGCGCATCAGGAGCGGACCGCCCGCGAAGGCCAGTGTCGCCAGCAGCAAGAGCCACGGGACGACGCCGGAGAACAGCGCCTCGGGCGTCACCAGCAGCAACCCCGCCCCGACCAGACCGCCCGCAATCGCGGTGCCGCTCAGCGCCGCCAGCGAGGGCCGCCCCGCCCCCGCGATCTCGCCCCGATAGGCCCATGCGCTGCCGACATAGCCCGGAAGCGCGGCAAAGGTCGCGGTGGCATTGGCCATGACCGGAGGCACGCCGGCCCAGACCAGCGCCGGAAAAGACAGGAATGTCCCGCCCCCCGCCACCGCATTCAGCGCCCCCGCCCCCAGCCCCGCCAGAGCGAGCACAAGATATATCAGCATGGTCGTCCTCCTCCGCTGCCCTCCTTGTGTGGCATGAGCGGGGCGCGGTCTGCAAACCGGTATAGGCCGCCGCTGGATTGGCGCAAACCAACACCTATCACGGCGGGTCGTGTGATCTGATGCGATGACCCGAGATCCTCCCGAGGGGGGCAGCCCCCCTGCCCCGTGCAAGGCGGGAATCGTGTGTGGGGGAACGGCGCAAGAGCGTGCCCTCCTGCGCCCCGAAACCGGCGCAGGGGGCGGTGTCGCCCGATGCGTGCAAACAGAATCAACGCGCCCCGCAAGGGTGGAGGGCGCGGGTATGTCGCAAATATGGCGCGCGCCCTGCGGCCATGACCGGCGGCGGAAAAACCGCAGACCCTTTGTTTTTTAGACTATTTTCCAACGGCTTGTAAGGGGTCTGGCGCGTTCTGGCGCGCAGAGGGGCCGCAACGGCCGCCGTGGCTACGCCATTCAAAGTAAAAAAAGATTTGCTAAAATGCCGAGTCTCGCCATAGAAACGGTAAAAACGAGCATGACGCTAAACAGCGTTCTTAAGAAGAGCGGCGCAAAAACCGCGCGCAGAACAGGTGATCCGATGAGCGAGACCACGATCCGCATCAACGAGCGCATTCGCCGGAATGCGGAGAATATCGCGTCTGCGCTGGAAAACCATATGCTTTCGGTCTTCGCGCCCGATGCGCGCAAGGAATTGCGCCTGTTCTCGGCCGGTGAGGCCGCCGATCTGCTGGGGATCTCCACCTCGTTCCTGCGCAAACTGCATTTCGAGGACAAGATCCACGAGGTCCAGACCAGCGGCGGCGGACGCCGTTTTTACAGCGCGCAGGATCTGGCCAGCATCCGCAGCCATCTCGATAGCGGTGCCAAAGTGCCCGGAAGCTATCTCAAGGGGCGGCGCGCGGGCGACAAGGTGCAGGTGCTGTCCTTCCTCAACTTCAAGGGCGGGTCGGGCAAAACCACCAGCACGGTCCATGCCGCACAGCGGCTGGCGCTGAAAGGCTATCGGGTCCTATGTGTCGATATCGACCCGCAGGCTTCGCTGACCACGCTGTTCGGATACCGCCCCGAGGTGGATTTCCTGACCACCGGCACGATCTATGACGCGATCAAATACGACGATCCGGTACCGCTGGCGCAGGTGATCCAGAAGACGTTCTTCCACGGGATCGACCTCGCCCCCGCCGGTCTGATCCTGCAGGAATTCGAACACGAGACCCCGCGCGCGCTGATGAACAATGTCCAGCCCGCCTTTTTCAGCCGGATGGCGATGGCGCTGGCCGAGGTCGAGGCGGCCTATGACCTGATCCTGTTCGACTGCCCGCCGCAGCTGGGCTATCTGACGATGTCGGCGCTGTGTGCCTCGACCGGATTGCTGATCACGGTGGTGCCGAACATGCTCGATGTCGCGTCGATGTCGCAGTTCTTGCAGATGAGCGCCGATCTGCTGGATGTCGTCAGCGATGCCGGTGCGCCGATGGAATATGATTTCATGCGCTTCCTGATCAACCGGATGGAACCCAATGACGGGCCGCAGCAGCAGGTTGTGGCCTTTTTGCGCAATCTCTTCGGCAAGGAAGTGATGACCAATGCGATGCTGAAATCGACCGCGATTTCGGATGCCGGTCTGACCCATCAGACAATTTACGAGGTCGAACGCAGCCAATTCCACCGCAACACCTATGATCGTGCGCTAGAGTCACTCAATGGAGTGAATGATGAGCTTGAATCGCTGATTCAGGCGGCATGGGGTCGCTGAGAAAGGAACACACCGAGATGGCACGCAAAGGTATCCTGAATAGCAACATCACGCCGGCGGCAGAAACCCAGCCTCGTCAAAGACTTATGCCGCAAGGGGCGGTGGGGGCGCTGCAATCGAGCCTGACCAAGCTGCAAGAGAATGCGGTGCAGGAAATCAACCCTGCGCTGATCGACAATGCCGGTCTGGAAGACCGTCTGGGGCTGGACCCTGTGGAACAGGCGCGGCTGAAGGAAAGCCTGCAGACCTATGGGCAACAGGTGCCGGTGCTGTTGCGCCCGCATCCCAAGACGCCGGGCCGGTTCGAGATTGTCTATGGGCGCCGCCGTCTGGCCGCGCTGCGCGATCTGGGTCTGCCGGTCAAGGCGATGGTGCGCCAGCTTGATGATCACGCGCTGGTCATTGCGCAGGGGCAGGAAAACAACACCCGCACGGATCTGAGCTTTATCGAAAAAGCCAGCTTTGCCGCGCAGTTACAGGCATCGGGCTATGACCGCCCGACGATTGCCGCAGCCCTTGCGATGGATCTGCCGATGGTCAGCCGGATGCTGAAGGTCGGTCAGGCCTTCCCCCTGCCCTTCCTGCGCCAGATCGGGCGCGCGCCATCGATCGGGCGCGAACGCTGGATGACGCTGGTCAAGCTGTTCGAGGATGCCGCCGCGCGCAGCCGTGCCCATACATTCATGAACCGCCCCGAATTTGTGGTGCTCCAGACGGATGCGCGCTTCGAGGCGGTGCTGGCCGCCGCCCAGAACAAACACCGCGCCGCCCCTGCCCCCGTCAAGGCAGAGCCGCGCAAGGCCACGATCACCACGGCACAGGGCACCCCGCTTGCCCAGCTCAGGGCCACCGATAAGGGGCTGAGCCTGTCGGTGAAGACCGAAGGCTTTGATGCGTGGATCGAGGAGAATGCCGAAGACCTGCTCAATGAATGGTTTGCCCGCTGGCAAGCCGAAAAATAATGCAGGCCGAGCAAGAGCAATGAAACCAGAACAGGAGGCACATCTCGGGACCCCCAAATAAGAAAAGCCCCCCAAGCAAATTGGAAGGCCCTTCTCGTCGTTAGCACCTACGGGATACCTTGCCTTTCGCGCCACGTCAACTCTGCCGCTTGGACAGGGCCTGATTTTTTGCGTCCTGCGTGAACGTTCATGACATATTTCTCCACGCGTATGCACGGGCAGCCGGTTCAGGCCCTGCCCGACGGTCCAGTATTGTCAGCTGACAAATGGGCCATTGTCGAGGATCTGACCGAGGCTGCGGCGGATTTCGGTCTGACGCATCGCAGCATTGCGGTGCTGCGGGCGATGCTGACCTTTTTCCCCGAGCGCACCCTCCCTGCCCTGCCCGGACGCGCGATTGTCTTTGCCTCCAATGACAGTCTGGGCACCCGTCTGGGCGGCATGCCCGAAAGCACCCTGCGCCGTCATCTGGCCGCGCTGGTCAGCGCCGGTGTGATTGCCCGCCATGACAGCCCCAACCGCAAACGCTATGCCAAGCGCATCGGCGGTACGATCGCGCGGGCCTTCGGTTTCGATCTGGCGCCGCTGGCCCAACTGGCGCGCCGCATCCACCAGAAAGCCTGTGACGCTCAGGCCCGCGCGCAGGAACATGCGGCCCTGCGTCAGGACGTGCTTGTGGCGCGGCACGACCTGCTGAGCCATCTGCCGCAGGCGGATCGGGACGAGGGCGCGCATCACAGCCACAGCGCGCTTCTGGCACGGACCAAGCTGATCCTGCGCCACAAGAACAATACCGCCGCACTCAAGACCCTGTTGCAGGACTATACCGAGGCGCTCGCAAAGCTGGGCCAAACGGGTCATCCGCAAATGGGATATGTTGAAAAAGCAGCGGAAATGGATGCCAGCAACAGCGAAAATGAGCGGCACCAACAGAGGGTAATCAATAAAAAAAATCCAGAGCCTCGAACAAGCGGGGCAACGGATATTCGGCCCGAAGATCCGGACCGCGAAGCTTCAGCGCCCGAAATCTCAAGCCCTGAACGGCAAGGTGCCACACAGCAAGGTTATGGGAAGGCGGATCGCGGCAACCGGATAGGGTCGGCTCTGCCGGTGCTCGCGGACTTCACCGAATACTGCAAGATGTATCCCGAAACCGCTCGGGACTGGCGAGAGCTGCACCAGCAGACAACCCAGCTTGTCGCGATGATGGGGATCGACGCACAGGTCTATGAAGAGGCGCAGCATATCATGGGAGCCGAGATCGCCTCTATCGCCGTGCTATGCCTGTTGGAACGCTTCGAGAGGCTGCAAAATCCGGGCGGGTTCCTGCGCCATCTGACGCAGTGCGCCCGTTCCGACAGATCCGGATCGCGGGGGCAGGTGGTGGCACGCTTGCTGCGGGAAACGGGGAGAATTGTCAGCTGACAATTCCTGTCCGGCGTCGGGACTGCGCGCTTTGGCCAGACGCAAGCGCCTGCCCGCCCCCTGTACGGCCGCGCTGTCACAAAGGAACCGGTCAGCCCCCGTTCCGGCCCTGCGCCTCCAAGGCACGGGCTTTCTGCGCCAGAGCGGCAGCGGCGGGAAATCCGAACCCCTCGATGGCCTCGGCCAGCCCCGCCCAGAAGCCCCTGAACCCCTGCCCCAGCGCCTCGGTCCAGTAGTGGCAGGCACGCGCCTCCTGCCCTGCAAGCGCCGCAAGACGCCCTAGATTGAAGCTGGCCCAGCAATCGCCCGCCCCTGCCCCGATGTCGTAATACATCCGCGCGCGCGGCAGATCGGGGGCCACGCCGCGGCCGGTTTCATAGCATTGCCCCAGCATGTTATAGGCCTTGTCCAGCCCCGCCTCTGCCGCCTGATGATAGAGCGCGACAGCCTCTGCCGGATCGCCAAACGGGGCCGGTGCCTGAAGGTAGAGATCCGCCAGATTGAACCGCGCCCAGACATGCCCGCGGGCAATGGCGCGGCGATACATGGCGATTGCCAGCCGCAGGTCTGGGCGCCCGCCGCGCAGCCCCAGATGGGCGATCCGGCCCAGCATGTTGAAGGCGCGTGGCTCGTCCTGACGGGCCGCCGCCGAAAACGCCTCCCATGCCGCTTCGGGATTTCCGGCGCTCAGCAGCATCTGCCCGAGGCCAAGCTGCACCTCGCAAAGCGATGCGCGGCAGGCCGGCGCGCTCATAGCTCCGCCCATAGCCGGACAAGGTTGTGGTAATGGCTGACAAAGCGTTGCAGCGCCTCGCCCTCGTCGCCATAGGTGGCGCGCATCTGGCGGATCGCGGTGTCGAGATTGTAGAGCATGGCGCGTTTGTCATCTTCGCGCACCATGGATTGCGCCCAGAAGAACGAGGCCCAGCGGCTGCCACGGGTCACCGGCGTGACGTGATGCAGGCTGGAGGAGGGGTAGACGATCATATCGCCGGCTGGCAATTTCACCCGCTGCTGGCCGAACGTATCCTCGATCACCAGCTCGCCCCCGTCATAGGCCTCGGGATCGGTGAGGAAAATCGTGGTCGAGACATCGGCCCGCAGCCTTGCACCTCCGGCCACGGTGCGGATCGCGTTATCGGTATGGGCACCGAAGGTCATGCCGGTGTCATAGCGGTTGAACATCGGCGGCAGCACGCGCAGGGGCAGGGCGGCGGCATTATAGAGATCGTTGCGGGCCAGAGCGCGCAGGATATGCTCGCCCAGCCGCTGCGCGATCTCGCTGTCGGCGGGGATCTGCAGATTGTGCTTGGACTGCGCCGCCAGATCGCCGGCGGTCAGGCGGCCATCGGCCCATTGGCTGGTCTCCAGCGCATGGCGGAACTGCGCCACGTCCTCGGCGCTGAGAATATTGGGAACATGGATCAACATGGGATGTCTCGTCTGGAAAGAAAAAGGGGCAGGGGGTGGCCCTGCCCCGTCCGGTCAGAAGTTCTTGGTGAAACTCAGCCCGAAGGACCGCCCGCCGGTGGGCGTGGCCCGTGTGCCGTTGAAGGCCGCACTGTAATTGTCGTGATCGGTCAGGTTATAGGCGTTGAAGCCGATACGGTAGCTGTCGGTGGTGTAGGAAATCGCCGCATCAAGGCTGACCGTTTCGGGGATCTCGGCGGTATTGGCCGCGTTCACATAATAGGCCGAGGCATATTTGATCCCGCCGCCCACCGACAGATCGCCCGACAGGTGGGTCTTCTCGGGGCCGAAATGATAGGCGGTCCACAGCGTAAGGTTATGTTTCGACACGCCCGGAGCGTCATTGCCGATGGTTGCGGCATCGATCCCGCGCCCGTTGATCACCTCGCCGTCAAGATAGGCATAGCTGGCGCTGACGGTCCAGTCGTCGCTGATCTGGCCGGTCGCCCCCAGCTGCACGCCACGGATCCGCACCGCATTGCCCGCATCCGAGAAGCCGGTGGAGACGGTGCCGTCATCATTGACGGTAAAGGAGTTCTTCTTGCGGATCTGGAAGGCCGCGCCGGTCAGCCCCAGAGTGCCGTCAAACAGGTCCATCTTGCCGCCGATTTCCAGATTGTCCGACCGCTCGGGGTCATAGGCATCATTGGCCACTGTCGCGCTGGTGCCTTGCGAGCTTTGCGCGATATCGGTGCCGATCGGGCGATAGGAGCGCGAGGCGGTGGCATAGACCATCGTATCGGCATTGGGTTCCCAGATCACGCTCAGCGAGGGGCTGATGCGGCCCGCGCTGGTATCGGTGTTGGTTTCGGTGCTGGAGCCGATGGTGTAGCCGTCGAAGGTGCTGCGGAAATAATCCGCCCGTGCGCTGGCCTGCACCGACCATTGCTTGTCGATAGAGATCCGGTCGGCGGCGACGATGCCGATATCGGTCGCGGTGGAATCCGAGGCGGTATCGTAATCATAGCTGCGCGACACACCGGCGCCCGAATGGGACGGGTCGATCACCGTCTGCGTGACGCGGCCCGTTGTGCTGCCGCGCACCCGACGGTCGGTCTGATAGGTCAGGTCCAGCCCCAGCAGCGCCTTGTGACGCATCCCGAACAGCTCGCCCTCGGCATGGGCGGCCAGCATGTTCTCGAAGCCCCAGCCGGATTGTCTGTAGGCAACCCCGCCGCCTGCCCCATAGCTCATATCGACATTGGTGCCCGCCTGCAGAAGCGCCAGATTGGCGGCACTGACCGAGCCCGGCGACGTGATCGCGAAATCGCGGTTATAGTTTTTGAGCCGCGTGTCATTGGTCAGCGTGACCCCGTTCGAAAGCGTGGTCTCGAAGCTGGAGGTCAGCGTGTGGTTGCGGGTCTCGTCCTTGTCGCTGTCGCGGACATAGGAGGTGCTGCTGTCATAGCCCGGAATGTCGTATTCCAGAAGCGGGCGGGCGATCCCGTCCGAGCCGGTGGCCATCGGCTGGCCCTGATCGGGGGTGCCGTCGCCGTGGTAATATTCATAGCCCAGATGCCAGGTGGTGCTGGTGCCCAGCCCCATGCCGTAATCCACCGCCAGCCCGCGCGCATCGACCGAGACATTGTCACGCCCCGCCGCATCGCCATTCTGGTTCATGATATTCACGCGCACGGCCGATGTCTCGGAAAGCTGCCGGTTCATATCCAGCGTCTCGCGGGTGCTGAGGCCCGATTTGACACTGCCCGAAACCGAATTGGCATCGCCCAGATGGGCTTTCTTGGTCTGCTGGTTGATCACGCCGCCCAGATTGCCCACGCCGAAGGCCTCGCCGGTGGGCCCCTGGATCACGGCCACGGATTCGGTGTTATAGGTGTCATGCGCATAGGTGCCGAAATCGCGCAGGCCATCGGTATAGATGTCGCCCGCCGCCGAGATGCCGCGCAGTTTGAACTGGTCGCCCTCAAGGCCGCCACGGCCCTCGCCGCTGGACAGCGTCACCCCCGGCACATTGCTCAGCGCCTCTTCAAGCGTGGTGATCTGCTGCTCTTTCATCGTTTCGGCCGAGACCACCGAAACGGTTTGCGGCGTGTCCTTGACCGACCCGCCCAGCATCCGCCCCGCCCCTTCGACGACGGCACCATTGGCATTGCTGCCGCTGCTGTCCTCGACATAGATCGGGTCCAGCGTGACCGCACCGGCATTGGATGTGGTGGTGGTGGATGTATCCTGCGCCAGCGCGTCCGAGGGGGAGGTACCGATCAGCCCTGCCGCCCCGACAGAGGCGAGGACACCCGTTGCATAACGAGATTTCGAAGCCATGTTTCTACCTTGGTTACCGAGAAAGGATGGCTGGCGCGGCTCTGTCACAGAGGCCTTGGCTGGCTGGGTCTCGCGCAGATACCGCCGCAGGGGGGCGGCGACAATATGCCTTTTTCCCGCGCGGGGGCAGCGTGGCATCGGGGTCACGCGGGGCCTTTGCGGGCAGGGGGGCCTTTGCGGGCAGGGGGGGCGCCCTGTGCCCGCAGAAAGGAAACGCTCTTTTCCAATTTGGGGCGTGGTCTGTCACTTTCGCTGCCGTCTCTGGGGCTTGCCCCGCACACCACGCGCACCCCACGCTTGCACAATAGGGCGAAGGGGTCCCTCACGCAAAGGGGGCGGGGTGCCCGTTTTGCAGGCGGTTTGCGGTCCGCCTTGCGTGTTTGACAGCATGGCTGCACAAACAGGGTTTACTTTCTGGCGTTTCTATTGAAGATCAGGGATGTGCCTTTGGCACCTGCTGACACCGCCTGCCAATAATGCCATCCGGTGTCCCGATCCGCGCAGACAATATGTCGGCGTCGCCTTCCTGTTCCAGATCCCGTGAGGCTTGTCCGCGATGGCTTTGGCCGGTCGCTGCGCCTCTGGCCGTCCTGACCTGTCCGCCTTTGGCGCGGGGCAGGGGGCCGCGCAGGGTCTGTCTGGCGGGCGCATAACAAAAAATCCCAACAGTGGAGAAGTTCCATGACTATGACCCGTCGCCATGTGCTTGGCGCGTTCGGTGCCGCTGGCCTGTCTACGCTGGCAAGCCCGCTTCTGGCCAAAACCCGCCCGATCACCATTTCCGCCCTGTACGATCTGTCGGGCGGGCTGGAGGTCTATGGCCAGCCGATCGTCGATACGCTGAAATTCGCGGTCGCGCAGCAGAACGAGAAGGGCGGCCTTCTGGGGCGCGAGATCGATCTGAAGGTCTATGATCCGCAATCCAACATGCAGCTTTATTCGCAATTCGCCCGTCAGGCGGCGCTGGCCGATGCGCCCGATGTGGTCTTTGCCGGTATCACCTCCTCCTCGCGCGAGGTGGTGCGCCCGATCCTGCGCCAGTTCAACAGGCTGTATTTCTATGCCAACCAGTATGAGGGCGGGGTCTGCGACCGCAACATGTTCGCCACCGGCGTGACCCCGGGCCAGACGGTCGACAAGCTGGTGGAGTATTCGCTGCGCAATTTCGGCAAGAAGGTCTATATCGTGGCGGCGGATTACAATTACGGCCAGATCGTCGCGGATTGGGTGCGCAAATATACCCAGCAGGGCGGCGGCGAGGTGCTGGAGGTCGAATTCTTCCCCCTTGATGTGACCGATTTCAAGACCTCGATCTCGAAGATCCAGAGCGCCAGACCCGATTATGTCTGGTCGGCGCTGGTGGGCGGGGCGCATATCTCGTTCTACCGGCAATGGCAGGCGGCGGGGATGCATGGCAAGATCCCGCTTTCCTCGACCACCTTTGCCGGTGGCAACGAACATGTGGTGCTGACGCCCGAGGAATGCAACGGCTTCATGGTCTGCCAGAACTACCTGCAAGAGCTGGCCACGCCGGAGAATGCGCGCTTTGTCGAGGCGTTCCACAAGATGTATGGCGCGGACTATCCCTATATCACCGAGCTGGGCATGGGGGCCTATCAGGGCTTCCTGCTTTGGGCTGCCGCGGTCGAGAAGGCGGGCAGTGCCGAGCGTATGCCGGTGATCGAGGCGCTCGAGACGGGGCTGTCGCTGGCCGCTCCGAGCGGGCAGGTGACGATTGATCCCCAGACCCATCACACGATCATGGATGTGCATATCGCCCGCGTCGAGAATGGCGGGCTGATCCCCGTGCAGACCTTCGCCCAGCAGGCACCGGTTGATACGGCGGTCTCGTGCAACCTGCGCGAACATCCCGGCGACACACAGCAATATGTGGTCAAATTCTAAGCCCCTCCGAGCCATAAGGAAAAGACAAGATGGATTTCGTGGCGGTTCTCGCAATCGAATTTCTCGGGTCGATCGCCATTCTGGTGCTGATCAGCATCGGACTGGCGGTCGTCTTCGGGATGATGAAAGTGATCAACATGGCGCATGGCGAGTTTCTGATGCTCGGCGGCTATGTGGCGATCTATGGCACCAACTGGGCGGGGCTGAATTTCTGGGTCAGCTCGCTGGTCGTGGCCCCGCTTGTGGTGGGCGCGGTCGGTATGGGGCTGGAATGGCTGGTGGTGCGCCATCTCTACGGGCGCATGATCGACACCATGCTGGCCACATGGGGCATCAGTCTGGCGCTGGTCGGGGCGATGACGATGCTGGTGGGCAATACCACGCAGGGCCTGTCCACGCCGCTGCCCAGCCTGCAGATCGGGGCCTATTCGGCCAGCGGCTATGTGCTGTATCTGATCGTGCTGGCGGGGCTGGTGGTCGCGCTGCTTTACGCGCTGTTCAAGCGCACGACCTTCGGTCTTCTGGCGCGGGCCACAACCCAGAATGCCGATATGGTGGCCGCGCTCGGGGGCAATCCGCGCCGGATCTATGCCAGCACTTTCGGTCTGGGCGCGGCGCTGGCGGGGCTGGGCGGGGCGGCGCTTGCGCCGATCACAGGGGTGATCCCGACCATCGGTGCCAGCTATATCGCCAAGGCCTTCATCACCGTCATCAGCGGCGGCGGGGCCGTGATCGCGGGCAATCTCAGCGCCTCGGTGCTTTATGGGGTGGTCTCGCAGGTCTTTACCTATCTCTACACGCCGGTCATCGGGCAGGTCGCGCTTCTGGTGGCGGCGATGGTGCTGATCCGCTTTCTGCCCAAGGGCATTACCGGCCGCTTCTTCAAGAGGTCCATCTGATGACGAAACAGCAATATCCGGTACTGGCGCTTGTGGCGGTGTTCGGGCTGGCGATGGCGCTGCCCGCGCAGATGCAGCTTTACACCGTCTACGAGGCGACGGTCTATCTGGTGATGGCGATCCTTGCCCTCAGTCTGGCCTTCATCTGGGGCAAGGGCGGGATCATGTGTCTGGGGCAATCGGCCTTTTTCGGGCTGGGGGCCTATGCCTATGCGGTTGCCGCGCTCAATTTCGGGCCGGGAGTGGTGGCCTGCCTTGCCGCGGTCGCGCTGCCCGCCTTGGGGGCCGCGCTGCTGGGGTATTTCATGTTCTACGGGCGGATCAGCGATATCTATGTCGGTGTGATCACATTGGCGGTGACCCTGATCCTGTTCAACCTGATGAACTCCACCTCGGGGCCGCACTACCATATCGGGCAGGCGCGTCTGGGCGGGTTCAACGGCATTACCGGCATTCCGACGCTGGCATGGCCCGATGGCACGCCGCTGTCGCCTGCGGCGCTGTTCCGGCTGACGGCGGGGCTGCTGGTGGCGGTTCTGGCGGCGCTGGGGCTGTATCTGCGCAGCCCTGCGGGCAAGCTGGCGCTGGCGGTGCGCGAAAACGAACACCGCGCCGAGCTGCTGGGCTATAACGTCGCGCTGAGCAAGCTGAGCACCTTTGCCATTGGTGGCGCGGTGGCGGGGCTTGCGGGCGGGCTGTTTGCGAATTGGGGCGCGTTTGTCAGCCCCACGGTTTTTGCCCTGCTGCAATCGGCGCAGATCATCATCTGGGTGATCGTGGGCGGGCGCGGCACGCTGGTCGGGCCGATCCTTGGCTGTATCGCGCTGCAATGGGCCACCACCCAGCTTGGCACGCAGCAGGTGGTGCAGGTCAATCTGGTGCTGGGCGTGGTGCTGAGCGCCTTTGTGCTGCTGGTGCCGGCGGGTCTGCTGCCGAGCCTTGGCAAATGGGTGCGTCCTCTTCGGGCGGCGCGGGCGCAAGGCGGGCCATTGGCTGCGGCGGGGCCGCAAAGGAGTGCAAGACATGAGGGAGGGTCCGGCCATGACGCATGACACGCTGTTGCAGGCCCGCGGGCTGGGGATCAGCTTTGGCGGGGTCGATGCGGTGGGGGCGGTCGATTTCGACCTGCGCCCGCGCGAGCTGCGCTGCCTGATCGGCCCCAACGGGGCGGGCAAGACCACCTTCTTCCGGCTGCTGAGCGGGCAATATGCGCCCAGCCGTGGCACGATCCGCTTTGACGGGCAGCCGTTGCAGGGGCTCAGGCCCTTCGAGATCGCGCGGCGCGGCATCGGGGTGAAGACGCAGGTGCCCAGCCTTTTCGAGGGGCTGAGCCTGCGCGCCAATATCGAACTGGCCGCCAGCCGCAGGCTGCGCGGGGCGGAGCTGGCCGCCGAGGTCGAGGCGGTGCTGCACCGGATCGGCCTGCATGAGCTGCGCGAGACGCCCTGTGCCGAGCTGGCGCATGGCCAGCGCCAATGGGTCGAGCTGGGGCAGATCCTTGCCTCGCGGCCCAAGCTGGCGCTGCTGGACGAGCCTGCGGCGGGGATGACCCATGACGAAAGCCTCAGGACGGTGGCGCTGATCCGGCAGATCACCCGCGAAAGCGCGGTAATCGTGGTCGAGCATGACATGGAGTTCATCCGCCTGCTCGGGGCGGAGGTGACGGTGTTCGAACGGGGCCGGATCATTGCGCAGGGCAGTTTTGCGCAGGTGGCCCGCGATCCGCAGGTGCGGGCCGCCTATCTGGGACGGAAGGAGCAGGCGGATGCTTGAGATACGCGATCTGAAATCGGGCTATGCGCGGGTGCCGGTGCTGAACGGGGTGACGCTCTCGCTGGGGCAGGGGGAATGTCTCGGCCTTCTGGGGCGTAATGGCATGGGCAAGACCACGCTGTTGCGCGCCATCATGGGCGGGCTTCCGGCATGGTCGGGGCAGGTGCAAAAATCCGGCCAGCCGCTGGACCGCCTGCCGCCGCAAGCCCGCGCCCGCTGCGGGATCGGCTATGTGCCGCAGGGCAAGCAGCTGTTTTTGCAGCTGAGCGTCGAGGAAAACCTGCGCATGGGCTGTGTGAAGGATTTCGGCCGGACGCGCGCGGCTCTGGCCGAGACGCGGGCGCTGTTTCCGCGGCTCGAACGGCTGTTCGAGCGGCAGGCGGGCATGCTGTCGGGCGGCGAGCAACAGCTTCTGGCGCTGGCGCGCTGTCTGTGCGGGGCGCCCGATGTGATCTTGCTGGACGAGCCGACCGAGGGCATCCAGCCCTCGATCTGCGACGAGATTCTGGACGTGCTGCACCATTTGCGCCGCGAGCGCGGGCTGGCGATCCTGCTGGTCGAGCAGGATATCGATTTCCTGTGGCAGATCTGCGACCGCGTGCTGACGGTGAACAAGGGCCGGATCGAGGGGGGGATCGAGCCCGCCGCCGCTGGCTCGATCGAGCAGGCGAAAACCTTTATCGGAATTGAAGGGTAATATCATGACTATCCGCAAACCGGATCTTGCGGCGGTTCGGGCCGCCTCGGACGCCTATCAACTGGCCATCCCCGAGGCGGAGCTGCCCGCCTATCACCGCCTGCTGGAGGGGGTCGCCGCCGACTACGCGATGGTCGATGCGCTGACCGACACCCCGCCCGCGCCCCGTTTCCCGCGCCTGCCGGGGCAGCGCCCCGCCCCCGAGGACAACCCCTATAACGCCTGGGCCATCCGCAGCACGGTGGCGGGCGCACCCGAAGGCCCGCTGCAGGGGCTGCGGGTGGCGCTGAAGGACAATATCTGCCTTGCGGGCGTGCCGATGATGAATGGCGCAGGCCCGCTGCGCGGCTATCTGCCCGAGATCGACGCCACCGTGGTCACCCGCCTGCTGGAGGCGGGCGCGCGCATCGAGGGCAAGGCGCAATGCGAATTCTTCTGCGTCTCGGGCAGCAGCCATACCAGCGATCAGGGGCCGGTGCGCAACCCCCATGACGAGACGCGCTCGGCGGGGGGGTCGTCTTCGGGCTGCTCGGCGCTGGTGGCCAGTGGCGAGGTCGAGATCGGTATCGGCACCGATCAGGGCGGCTCGGTGCGTATCCCTGCCGCCTATGCGGGGTTTGTCGGGATGAAACCGACTTGGGGTCTGGTGCCCTATACCGGCATCATGCCGGTCGAGCAGACGCTGGACCATGCGGGCATCATGACCGCCGATATCGCCACCAATGCGCGTGTGCTGGACGTGCTGGCAGGCCCCGACGGGCTGGACCCGCGTCAGGGCGCGCAGCCGGTGCGGGCGGGCCGCTATGGCGCGGGCCTTGCGGCGGGCTGTGGCGGGCTGCGGATCGGGCTGCTGCGCGAGGCGTTCGGCTGGGCCAATTCCGAGGCCGATGTCGATGCGAAAATCCGCGCGGCCGCGCAGGTCTTCGCCCGTCTGGGGGCCGATCTGCACGAGATCAGCGTGCCGCTGCACCGTCAGGGGCATGCGATCTGGACCCCGATTGCCACCGAAGGCACCGTGCGGCTGCTGGAGGGGCTGAATTACGGCTCGAACTGGAAGGGGTTGTATGTGACCAGCCTGATGCGCGCACAACGCGACTGGCGCGACCATGCGGCGCTTTTTCCGCCGGATATGAAGTCGGTTCTGCTTGCAGCGCATCATTTTGGTGGCAAATATGACGGGTATTACTATGCCAAAGCCCAAAATCTGGTACGACGGTTGAAAGCCGCCTATCTTGCCGCCTTTCAGGAGGTCGATCTTCTGCTGATGCCCACTGTTCCGCTCAAGGCGCCGGTGCTGCCCGGTCCGGACTGCGACCCGGAAACCTTCGTGACCCGTGCGCTGGAGATGAATGCCAATACCGCGCCGTTCAACGCGACGGGGCTGCCCGCGCTCAGCCTGCCCTGTGGCCGCAGTGCGGGGCTGCCGGTGGGGATGATGCTGGTCGGGCCGGACCATTCGGAGGCGCGGCTCTATCAGGCGGGGGCGGCCTTCGAGGCGGCGCAGGACTGGACGGTTCTGTGATGGCGGCGATGGCGCATAGACCGGACGGGCTGCCGGTGGGGCTGCTGTTCTCGCCCCATAGCCTGACCGCCGAAGTCGAGAAAACCCAGATCCGCGCGACCTGTCTGGCGATCGAGGAGGTCAATGCGCAGGGCGGCGTGAATGGCCGCCCGCTGGTGCCGCATCTGCCCGATATCGGGGCCGGTGCCGCCGATTACCGCCGCGCCGCCGAACGGCTTTGCGCCGAGGCCGATGTGCAGGTGTTTTTCGGCACCCATATGTCGAACTCGCGCAAGGCCACGCTGCCGGTGGTCGAGGGGCGGGGGGCCTTGCTGTTCTATCCCACGCTCTACGAGGGGTTCGAATTCTCGCGCAACTGCCTGTATACCGGTGCCGCCCCGAACCAGAATTCGGTGCAACTGGCCGCGCATATCCTGACCCGCTATGGCAAACGGGTGTTTTTCGTGGGCAATAACTACGTGTTCGCCCATGAAT
This sequence comes from Thioclava sp. GXIMD4215, assembly GCF_045291555.1. Lineage (NCBI taxonomy): Bacteria > Pseudomonadati > Pseudomonadota > Alphaproteobacteria > Rhodobacterales > Paracoccaceae > Thioclava > Thioclava sp. GXIMD4215. The sequence continues at coordinate 91,615 of NZ_CP149518.1, forward strand.
CCAACCGCATCATGCGCGATCTTTTCGAACAGGCGCAGGGCACGGTCTGCGCCGAGATCTACCTGCCGTTCGAGGTCTCTGCCGAGGCGCTGCAACAGGTGATGGCACAGGCCGAGGCACTGGCCCCCGATGTGATCTACTCGACCCTTGTCGGGCGCGATACGGTCAAGCTGCACGAGGCCTTCGCGCGCAGCCCCCTGCGCGCGCGGGGCGTGCCGATTGCCAGCGTGGCCACCAACGAGGCCGATCTGGCGCAGATGGGCGCCGAGCTGGCCGAGGGCTGTCTGGCGGCGGCGCCCTATTTCTCGTCGCTGCGCAGCGATGCCAGCCTGCGCTTTGTGGCTGCCTATCGCGCGCGCTTCGGGGCGCAGGCCCCGATCACCGCAGGGGCGGAGGCGGCCTATTCGCAGGTCTGGATGTTCGCCCTTGCCGCGGCGCAGGCGGGGTTTGCCGGACGGGCAGGGCAGGCGGGGCTGTCGCCCTTGCTGGAGGCGCTCGGCACGGTGCGGTTTGACGCGCCGCAGGGGCCGGTCAAGCTGGATATGGACACCCATCACAGCTATCTGTGGCCCCGCATCGCGCAGGCCTCCGCGCAGGGCGTGTTCGAGGTGATCGGGGAGGCCGCGCGCAGGGTCAAGCCCGAGCCCTTCATGGTGCAGCACCATTTCGGAGGGGCCTATCCGGAGCATGTCTAAAGCCCGCAACATGCCGAAGATCAGCGACCTCAAGGGGATGAAAGTGCTGGTTTTCCTGCCTCCGGAGGAAGAGGCGCAGGAGCTTGTGAGCCACCTGATCCGCATCGGCTGCCTGCCGCAGCTGAGCTGGCCCATTCCGCAGGCGCTGCCGCTGGATGTGGTGATCACCACGGTCGATACCGATATCCGCGCCGAGCTGCTGGCGCTGGCCGAACATGTCGATGACCGCCATCCGCCGATCATCGCGCTGGCCGGATACGAAGACCCCGCCACCTTGCAGATCGTGCTGGGGCTGCGTGCGGCTGCGGTGATCGAGCGTCCGGTCAAGCCCTTCGGATTGTTGACCAATCTGCTGATCGCGCGCGACATCCGGCAACGGCGGCAGGCCCATGCGCAGCGCATCGCCGAGGTCGAGCGGCGGCATCTGTCGCTGTCGGTGGTGCAACTGGCCAAGATCCTGCTGACCCGCATCGAGGGCCTGCCGCCGGAGCAGACCCACCGCCATCTGCAGAAGACCGCGATGAACCGGCGCTGCTCGCTGGAGGTGCTGGCCGAAGAGATCATCGCGCGCCATCTGGGCACGGCTCTGGCCGAAACCACGCCGCCTGCGGCGGGGCTGCGGGGGACAAGGCAGGGAGTATCGGGGCCGGGGTCATCGGGGGAAGGATCTGGCAGGGACAGGGGGATCGGGGACAGGTCCGAACGTGATGGGCCGATGCAGCGGGGCGGACCTGTATAGGGCGGCTTTGCGCTCGGGCATAGCTCCGATGTCGGGCCCCCGCCTGTTGCTATGCCGCCTGCCTCTATGCCGCGCTTTCGCGGTTTGGCCCCCTGCCGTTTTGGCCCCGCCGTTCTGCCTTGCGCCTGCGCCCGAAAAGCGGGAGAATTGGCAACAGGCCCGAGGGTCTTGCTATGGCTTTGCTATGGCCCTGCCTTCCGCCACGCGGCGCGCCGCTTGCGGCCTGCCACGGGATCGGGCCGTGCGGGGAAGCGGTGGCACAGGCAGAGGTCCGGAAGCGGGGGCATATGGTCAGCATCAAGGATATCGCCAGACAGGCAGGCACCTCGGTGTCCACGGTCTCGCGGGCGCTCAATCACAGCGGCTATGTCTCGCAGGAGGTGCGCGCGCGGGTCGAGCAGGCCGCGCGGGCGCTCAATTACCAGCCCAATGCGGGGGCGCGGACCCTGCGCAGCGGGCGGTCCAACCTGATCGGGGTGATGCTGCCCTCGCTCGAGGTCGAGTTCTTCGCCCGTCTGGCCCATCGTATCGAGCAATGCCTGTTCCAGCAGGGCTATCAGGCGCTGATCTGTTCCACCGCCGAAGACCCCGCCCGCGAGAAAGCCTATGTGGACACCTTTGCCGCCAAACAGGTGGACGGGCTGCTGGTGGCGGCGATCGGGGCGGGGCCGGAAGGGTTGCAGGCGCTGGCCGATACCGGCATTCCCATTGTGGCCATCGACCGTCATGCGCAGGGCGCGCCGGTGCTGACCATCGGGTCGGACCACAAGATGGGCGGCGGGCTGGCGGCGCGGCATCTGCTTGCGCTCGGCCATCGGGAGGTGGTCATTCTGGGGGCCCCGTCGCATTCCGAGCCGATCCGGCTGCGGGCGCAGGGCATGATCGAGGCCTTCGAGGCCGAGGGGCTCGCGCCCCCCGCGCTGGTGCTGGGCGAGACGCATAACGTGCGCTCCTGCGAGGCGCTGGCCTTCGGTCTTCTGTCACAGGCGGCCCGCCCCAGCGCGATCCTTGCCACCAGCGATATCGCGGCGGTGGCGGCGATGCGGGCGGCCAAGCGGCTGGGTCTGGAGCTGCCCGAGGATCTGTCGGTGACGGGCTTTGACGACAATCCGATGGCGCGCTGCGTCTGGCCGGACCTGACCACGATCCGCCAGCCGGTGGACGAGATCGCGCGCCAGAGCGTGGACAATCTTCTGGCGCGGATCAAGGCCGTCGATCATGGCGGGGCCGAAGAGATCACGCTGGATGTGACCCTGATCGAGCGGCATTCCACCGCCCCGTTGCGCTCTGGCTGACCCTGTCCTGTTTCCTTCGCCCCGCGACGGGGGGCATATGGCAGGCCCCTAAAGGGCGCGTATGCCGATGTGGTAACGGGTGGCAAGCCAGTGGCCGGCGCGGAAGGGATAGGTTGTGGCCACCCCCTCCTGACGCAGCGGCGTGGCGGCACGGGAGGCCGCGACGCCCAGATCGAAACAGGCCCGCACCGGTTCCAGCCCCAGCGCCAGATGCTGCCCGTTCCACGGCGCATGGGCGCGGCCACGATTGGAGACCCAGATCATCAGCGCGGGAAACAGCGCCGCGTCATAGCGCAGCTCGGTGCACAGGCCCGCGTGATGGTCGTGCAGCCGCACCGCCCCGCCCTTTGCCACCGCCAGAAGCCGCGTCTCGCTGGCCCCTGCAAGCGGCAGGCGCGACAGATCCAGCCCATCGCCCCGATGCCCGTCCCGCAGCGGCAGCGCGGCCAGCCCCGCCGCCCGTCGGGCGGGGCGGACGGGCGAGGGGTCGGCCGCCGGATCGGCGGGATGGGTCCAGACATGGCTCAGCCCGTCGATCTCGATCCGGGCCGCGCCCCTGCGCTCGGGCAGCGCCAGAACCGGATGCAGCCCGATGGGCAGATCGCCGTCGCGCCGTGGCAGGATCTCGAGCCCGATCTCGAGGCCGCAGCCCCGTGGCCGCAGGGTGCGGCGCAGGCGGGCGACGGGATGGGGCGCGGGTAGCGCGATCTCGGCCGTGATCATCGGGGTGGGTGGGCCTGACGGGGTGGGCGGAGTGGAGGCCAGCCCCAGATCCCAGTGCAGATGGGCGGCCGTGCCATGTGGCAGCGGGTCCTCCCAGATGCCTGCCGCGCCCTGCCATTGCGCGGCCACCGGCTCGCCCGCGGCCCCGAAGGGCACACAGGGCCATTCGCCGGACAGCCCCGCCATCAGCCCGCTTTGCCCGTGATCGGGCCGGTCCAGCCACGGCGCGCGGGCCAGCGGGCGATGCAGGCGCCCATCGGGCAGGGTCAGGGCCAGATCGCGGATCATCGCCCCGAGGCTCTGCACCGCCAGATAGCCCCTGTCCCAGCGCAGCTCCTGCACGGGGCCGATCTCGCGCGCAGGAGTCAGTTGCGCGGAAGGGGGGAGCGGGGCAGGGGGAAGCGGGGGGCTCATCGGCGGTCGATGGTGAAATTGACGAAGACCGCGGCAAGGATCAGCGCCCCGCGCACCACCTGCTGGGCATAGGGGTTGAAGCCCCAAAGCGTCATCGCATTGATCACCACGCCCAGAAACAGCACGCCGATAAACGCCCCGAAAACCGAGCCGCGCCCGCCAAACAGGCTGACGCCGCCAATGATCACCGCAGAGATCACCTCGAGCTCCATGCCGCGCGCGATGGTGGGATTGCCGGAATTGATCAGCGAGGAATAGACGATGCCGCCAATCGCCGCAAAGACCGCCACCAGCATCATGCAGATCGTCTTGGTGCGCCAGACATTGATGCCCGACAGGCGCGCGGCCTCCATATTGCCGCCGACCGAATAGATCGCCCGCCCCAGCGTGGTGTAATTGGCAATCACGAAGGTCAGCACGAAGGTGAACAGCAGCAGATAGACCGGCACCGGCACCCCCAGCAGGCGCCCGCTGCCGATGATGTAATACCACGAGGGGAAAGCCTCGATGGCCGAGCCGTTGGTGATCAGGTTGGCCAGCCCCGCAAGCGTGGCCATCATCGCCAGCGAGGTGATGAAGGTGGGCACTCCGATCCGGTGGCGCAGGGCACCGTTGAGCCAGCCGATACCGGCGGCAAAGCCCAGCGTCACCACGATCCCGAGCACCACGAAATACCACTGCGGTTCGAAGGCATGGCCCGAGGCGCGCTGCACCACCCATGCGGTGATGCAGGACGAGACCGCCACCATCGAGCCCACCGAAAGGTCGATCTCGCCGACGATGATCACCAGCGTCATGCCGCAGGCGATGATGCCGGGAACGGCGATATTGCGCAGGATATTCAGTTGGTTATCGACTGTCATGAAGCCGTTGGCGGTGCTGGCCACGATGGCGTAGAGCACCGCGAGGATCACCAGCATGGAATGGCGGCGCAGCAGGTCTGTCAGGGCCAGCCGGCGCTGCGTCAGGGGCGGGATGGTCGAGGCGGTGGGCAGGCTCATAGCGGGGTTCCTTCCGGTTCGGGGGCCAGGCGTTTGGGGTGGGGCTGTGGGGGCTGTTCGGGGTCGGGGCGCATACAGGCGGCGTAAAGCGCCTTGGGGTCGAGGCCGTGGTTGTGGAATTCCTCGGTGATCCGCCCGCCATGCAGCACAAGGATCCGGTCACAGCATTCGGTGAGATCCTCGAGTTCGGTGGAGACGACGATGCAGGACAGGCCCTGTTCGGCCATTTCCCAGATGATCTGGTAGATCTGGTGCTTGGCCTGCACATCCACGCCGCGCCCCGGTTCGTCAAACAGCAGGATATCGGGCGCGTTGTTCAGCCAGCCGCCCACCACGATTTTCTGCTGGTTGCCGCCCGACAGGGCCGAGACCGGCAGCATCGCATCGCCGATCTTGATCTGTAACCGCTTGATCTGCTTGGCGACATGGGGGTCTTCATGGCGCAGGCTCGTCCAGCCGCTGGGGGCGATCCGGTCCAGCGCGGCAAGGCAGAGATTGGCATGGCTTGACAGCTCCTGCACCAGCCCTGCGGCCTTGCGGTCCTCGGAGGCATAGCCAAGGCCCGCCGCCTTCATCTGCGCGATGGTGGGGCGGGGATAGGGCCTGCCCTTCACCGTTAGCTGGCCACTGTCAAAGGGGCGCGCGCCGAACAGCGCATGCAAAAGCTCGGTGCGTCCGGCCCCGAGCATGCCCGCAATCCCCAGCACCTCGCCGCGATGCAGATCGAAGGAGACATCCTTGAGATAGGGCGCCAGCCGCAGGTTGCGCAGTTCAAGCGCCGGTGCGCGGGTGTCGATCTTGCGCTGCGGGCGTTCGAGCGGGGGCAGATCGCCGAACATCAGGTCCAGAACGGTCTGCGGGTCGGCCTCTTCCATTGCGACAGAGCCCACGAAATGCCCGTCGCGGATGGCGGTCACGGTTCTGGCGATCCGTGGCAGTTCCGACAGCCTGTGCGAGATATAGAGGATGGTCACCCCCCGCGCCTCCAGCCGTCTGACCAGATCGAAAAGCTGGTTCACCTCGGCCTGCGCCAGCGCCGAGGTCGGCTCGTCCAGCAGCAGCACCTTGGGATGCAGGCTCATCGCCTTGGCGATCTCGACAATCTGCTGCCGCCCGACAGAGAGGCTGGCGACTTCGGCCCGCGGGTCGATATCCTGTGCGCCGATATCGGCCAGCAGCGCCTGCGCCTCGCGGTACAGGCGCGCCCAGTCCACCAGCAGCCCGCGCTTGGGCAGACGTCCGAGAAACAGGTTCTCGGCCACGGTCAGCCCCGGCACCAGCGACAGTTCCTGATACACGGTGACAATACCTGCGGCCAGCGCATCGGCGGGGGTGTCGAAGGCCATCGGCACCCCGTCAAGGGCAAGGCCCCCGCGGCTGGGCCGGATCGCCCCCGAGAGCATCTTGATCAGGGTGCTCTTGCCCGAGCCGTTCTTGCCGATCAGCGCATGGACCTGACCGGAGGCGAAGCTATGGGTGAACCCTTCGAGGGCCTTGATCGGCCCGTAATGTTTGGTGAGATCGGTGAATTCGAGGCGGCTCATTCTCTCTCCTTGCAGCCAGAGGGGAACGTGCCAACCGCCGCGCGGCGGTTGGCAGGCAGATGGCGGCTTAACGCAGGGTGGCCACATAGCGCATGATGGCGTCTTTCTGGCCGCGTTGCAGCGGCACCACCGGCACCTTGTTCATTTTGGCCACCTGTCCCGTTGCCTCCATCAGCGCGAAGGCGGCCTCGGCACCGGCGCGCCCCATCGCCTGACCGCTTTGCGCGGTGGTGGCCTGTAGCACATCGTCACTGGCCATCAGGCCCCGCGCCAGCTGTTCCGAGCCGTCGATGCCGAAGACATAGACCTTGCCCATCCGGCCCGCATTGCGCACCGCCTGCATCGCGCCCACGGTGCCGCCCTCATTGGCGGCGAAGAGCAGGTTGATATCGGGATGGGCGGTCAGCATATCGGTGGCCACCTGCACGGCTTTCTCGGGCATCCACGCATCCTGCGTGCCGAGGATGTCGATCTGGGTGCCCTTGGTGACCGTGTCGCGGAAGCCGCCGACGCGGGCGGCCGACTGTTCGGGCAGCAGGCTGGAAAAGGCCAGAATGCCGATCTTGGCACGGCCGCCCATCCTGTCCTTGATGAAGGCGGCGGCGGCCTCGCCGGTATGGGTGCCCAGCTCGCGGTCCTCGGTGGCGAATGTCGCATCGGCCAGATCCGGATCGGCCAGCCCGCCATTAAGCGCGACAATGGTGATGCCCTTCGCCTTGGCCCGCGCAAGGGCCGCCGCCGAATTGGTGGCCGAGACCGGCGCGATCAGGATCGCATCGACCCCGCGCGAGATATAGGTATCGATGGCCTGCGCCTCTTTGGTGATATCGCCATCGATATTCAGCTCCAGCACCTCCGCGCCATGCGCCTTGGCCACATCGCGGATGCCCGATTGCATCGAGGTCATGAACTGGTCGCCCATGAAGACGATGCTGGCGATCACCGTCTTGCCCTGCGCGTCCGGCGCCGGTGTGTCCTGTGCCTGCGCGGGCAGCCCGCCCAGCAGGCCACCCAGCAGCCCCAGCAGGCCCAAGGCCGTGGCCATGCCAAGGCCGTTCCGTCTGTTGATAATATAACCCATTGTTTTCTCCTCCCTTTATGTCCGGTTTCAGAAGGCCACGCGGATGCGGACCTCCCCGATACGGGTCTCCCCGCTATGGCCTAACCGATATGGGCCTGCCCGCTCTGGCAGGGGCTGCGGGCTGTGTCCCCCAGCTCTGCCAGAGACGGGATCGCATCGGTGGCCGTCGCTCCTCCAAGCGACAGGGCGGCCACCTTGCATCCAAGCGCCAGAGCCTCCGGCGCCGGTCTTTCTTCGTGGAGCGCATGCAGCACGGCGGCGGCAAACGCATCGCCCGCCCCCACGGGGCTGAGGATGGCCTCGGGCGGCACGGGGGCCACCTCATGGACCGTCGTGCCCTGCCGCGCGACCCAGAGCGCCAGCGCGGGGGTGTGCACGATCACCGCATGGCCCACCCCCTGTGCCAGCAGCGCCCGTGCGGCGGCCTCCAGCCCGTGGCGGTCAGCGGGGCCTGCGACCGGCTGTCCGGTGGCGCGGGCGGCTTCGACCTCGTTGAGAAACAGCACATCGATCGCAGGCAGCGTGGCCTGCACCACCGCGCGGTATCCGGGGGCGGCGCTGGACACCAGATCGACGCAGGTCATCATCCCCGCCGCCTGTGCCCCGCGCAGCAGGTGATAGGCGGCGCTGCGCCCGTCTGCACCGATTTTATCAAGCGCGGGCAAGAGGTTGAGATAGCCCAGATAGAACAGCTTGCAGCCCGCATCGGCCAGCGCGGCCAGATCCACGCTGTCCTGCGCCAGATCGCTGTTGACGCCCGCATGATAGAAGAAAGTGCGGCTGTCACCGGGCACGTTCATCACATGGGTATGGGCCGTCACGCCCGCCCGCACCCGCCGCAGATGCCGCAGATGCCGCGCCTGAAGGCCGGTCCGCGCGATCCGCGCATGGACCTCGTCACCGAAGCTGTCGTCCCCGACCAGCCCGATCGGATAGACGGGATAGCCCCCGTCCAGGGCCGCCAGATCCGCCGAGACATTGGCCGCACCGCCCCCCAGCCCGCTGGTCTGGCGCGAGATGCCGACCAGATCGGATTTCTCCGGCCAATGGCCGATGTCATGGACGATATCGAGGATCCAGTTGCCCATACAGGCAATGCCGCGCCGTGTCGGGGCGGTCATTGCGGCACCTCGTTCCACAGCAGGCGATAGGGCGGCTCGTCTTCCTCCACCTCGGAAAACCGCCCCTGACCGCCGAGAAAGAAGTTATCGCCCTGATCGTCGTTGCACTGGCTGACCTCGGCCACGAAAACGGGGGCCTCCTCGCCCCAGAACCGGTGCTGTAATCCGCGCGGGATGGTGATGCTCTGGCCCGCCCGCAGGCGGTGGATGCGGTCGAAGGCGGGATGGGCGGCGCCGTCGATGCGGATCTGCTGCGGCGGCGCGCCGGTGCCCAGATAGCCCTCGGGGGTGAACGCGACGCAGAGCGTGCCGCCGCCGCGCACGATGATGTCCTCGAGCTTGTGCTTATGGGCATGGAAGGGCGTTTCCTGCCCCACCCCCACAAAGAGCAGCTTTTCGGCATAGGGGCGTTCCTCGCCGGACAGATGCGCCAGCCCGTTGCGCACGCAAAACAGCGTCAGCCCGCGCGCGGCAAATTCCCCCGAGCCGAAATCGGTCACATCCCAGCCAAGCTGCCGCTCGGCCAGCCAGCGGCTGTGGTCGCGGTGGCGCAGCACATCGGCCCTATCCCAGCCCGCCCAGTCGGGCAGCGCCCAGAGGTGATGCGCCAGCATCGCCTCCGCGCTGCGCAATGCGGTGTTGATTTCCGACCGCTTCATGAGGGGTAGTCCACGTCTTGCGCCTGACCGGACAGGCCCGCCGCAAGCGCCGCTGTCAGCAGCGCGTGATGGTCTGCCGCCTCTTCGGGGGTGGCACAGCCGAAACCGCAGGCCGTGCCGCCGGCCAGTTCCTCGACAAAGGCCGCCCACATCTGCTGGATCGCATCGGTAAAGCCGAATTCGAAGATGCCGCCGGTGATGGTGGGGAATTGCGGCGTGAAGCCCAGATCCTCGACCTGCCATGTCTGGCCGCCACCCGCGCTATAACGCATGAACTGCCACTGGCGCGGGTTCTTGGTGGAGAAACAGGCCGAGCCCTCCATCCCCAGCACCCTGAGCGACCATGTGTTGGACTCGCCCGGCGCGATGCGCCATGTCTTGAGCACCAGCGGAAAGCGGCCCTGCCCGTCGGCATCCTCGACCATGCCGGTGATGGTGGCATTGTCCCATGTGCGGCAGGGCACGCGCCCGCCACGGCCATCGGGGCGGTCGGGCACACGTTTGACAAGGCTTGCCTGCACCCGCGCGGGCTTCCAGCCAAGGCGCAGCGGCACATGGCACACATGCATCCCCAGATCGCCCATACAGCCATATTCGCCATTCACCTCGACCATGCGCTTCCAGTTGATCACCTTGTCGGGGTTGATGTCGGAGCTGTGCAGGAAGGCGCTCTCGACCTCGAGGATCCGGCCGCAGGCGCCCGAGCGCACGAAATCGATGACCTTCTGCGCCCCCGGATAGAAGGGCATCTCGGACGAGCAGCGCACCAGCAGATCGGGGCGGGCCTTCAGCGCGGCCATGATCGTGGCATTCTGCGCCTGATCCATGCCAAAGGGTTTCTCGCCCAGCAGATGCTTGCCCGCCGCCAGAATGGCCGGATAGATCTCGGCATGCAGCACATGCGGCACCGCGCAATAGACGGCCTCCACATCGGGATTGGCCAGCAGCTCGGTATAGTCGGTGGTGATCTGCGAGAGGGTCGGGATATTGTCGCGATACCACCCCATCAGATCGCTGTTCGTGTCGCAGACCGCGACGATCTCGGGCCGCGCGCTGGCCTTGGTCAGATGCATCCAGCGGGCGGCGGCAGAGGCGAATTCGCGCCCCATCAGACCGCAGCCGATAATGCCGAAACGGATGGTTCTCATGCCCCCGCCCCCAGCAGCGCCAGCGCCTGCGGCACGGTGGCGTTTTCATGCACGACCGCCATCAGCGCACGGGTCATCGCCGCCGGATCGGCATGGTGGATGACATTGCGCCCATAGACGATGCCGCGCGCGCCCTGTTCCATCAACACCTTGGTGCGGCTGAGGATTTCCTCATCCGAGACCTTGCCGCCGCCGCGCACCAGCACCGGAATATCCTGCGCGATCTCGATCACGCGGTGATATTCGGCCGGATTGGTGCAGGGATCGGCCTTGATGATATCGGCGCCCAGCTCCACCGCCTGCCGCACCAGAGGCAGGATCTTGTCGATATCGCCATCGACCATATAGCCGCCATTGGTGTTGTCCTGCATCACCAGCGGCTCGACCATCAGCGGCATCGAGGCCTGATCGCAGACATGTTTGAGCGCGTTGATATTGGCGATACAGGCGCGATAGACCTCGGGCTCGTCGGGCAGCATCAACAGATTGACCACCACACAGGCCGCATCCAGCCGGATCGCCTGCTCCACCGGCTTGTCGATCACCTCGGAAAACAGCAGGCGGGGCAGGGGGGTGCCATAGACATTGGCGATATCGGTGCGCAGCACCAGCGCGGGCCGTTCCTTGCCGGGGCGGGCCTGCAGGATCGGCGCGGTGCCGGGGGGTAACTGGATCGCATCGGGGGCGGCCTTTGCCACGATCTCGACGGCCTGTTTCATATTCTCTATGCCGTTGAGAAAGCCCTTTTCGTTGAACATCCCGTGGTCGATGGCCACGTCAAAGCAGTTGCCCGAAGGGGCAAAGAGGCGGTTCATCCGCGCCTGTTTCATGATTTTCTCCTCCAGATCGTTTCCGGGTTCCTCACATGTGGAAACGATTCCAGACGAGCCTATGCGAATCCGGTTTTCAGTCAACTCTTTCCTGCGCCACTGCCACGGCGCAAAGGCGGGCTTGCCGGATAAGCTGCGGGAAATATGATATATTTTTGATCTATTTTTTCAGCGATGCGGGCGGGTGACACCCCCGCAGCACCGCAAAAACCGCCCCGACGCCGCGCCATACAGGCCGCAGCCCATGACAGAAAGCCGCGCCCCTCAGCCCGTGGCGGGCGTTCCGGCGCGGCGTGTCCGGCGACGCAGGACACGGGTCTGCATCGGGGGGGCGGTCAGCTAGAGGCCATGCACACCGCGCAGATGCCGCTCGGCCTGATCGGCGGCGATATCGGTGACCAGCATATAGCCCGGCGCATGGGTGATGGCGAAGGCGGGTCTGGCCGCCAGAATAGCCGCTTGCGGGGTGACACCGCAGGCCCAGAACACGGGAATATCGCCCGGTTCGATGACCGGCGCATCGCCATAATCGGGCTGCATCAGGTCTGTGATGCCGATCTGGGCCGGATCGCCCAGATGCACGGGCGCGCCATGCGCCAGCGGCATACGGGCGCAGATCTGCACAGCCTCGATGGCCGCAGCGGCGGGCATCGCGCGCATCGACACCACCACGGGCCCGTGAAACGCCCCCGAGGGGCGGGTGGCCAGAGTGGTGCGATACATCGGCACATTGCGCCCCGCCTCCTGATGGCGCAGCGGCAGGCCCGCCTTGGCCAGCGCGGCCTCGAAGCTGAACGAGCAGCCGATGGCAAAGCTCACCAGATCGGGCCGCCAGAGCGCGGCGATCTCTTCGGGCTCCTCGGTCAGCACCCCGTCGTGCCACACACGGTAGCGCGGCAGGTCATAGCGCAGGTCGATATCCTGCCCCAGCGAAGGCAGGGCCACAGCGCCGGGTTCGCTGACGGCCAGCAGCGGGATCGGCTGCGGATTGGCCTGGGCAAAGCGCAGGAAGGCGCTGGCTTCGGCCTCGGGCAGGATCACCAGATTGGCCTGAAGCGCATCACCACCCACGCCTGTGGTCGGTGCGCGGAAACGGCGGGCGCGGATTTCTTGCCGTAAGATATGCGGGATGCTGAGATCTGTCATCTGGCTCTCCGGTTGGGGTCGGGGGACTATCGGACGACCGCGTGAATTAAGCAATGGCGCGAATGTGGCCCGCAGCGGCTTGGTCTTCGGATCGGCATTTTCGCGTCCGGATATGCAGCAGGATGGCCTTTGGGTGCAGCGGGCCAAGGACGCGAGGCGCGACGATCTTCCACTGGCGAGGCCGCCATTTTCGTTCAACGCGCAAGAGATGGCGGCCCTTCACCAAAGGCGGGTTGAACGGGACCTGATCGCGGTGGAAGACCTGATGGCCAGAACATTTTAGCGGTTGTTCAGGGGGCCGTCGCCCCCCCGATTTCCAGCGTGATCTCGGGGCAGGTCCGGACGGGATTGCCCGCTTCGCCGGACAGGTCTGGCCCTGCGGCACTTACCGCGGCAGCATCGATATCACTCCCCCTCCTCTGACGGACCTGTGGGTGCGGGGCAGCGCGGGGAGCGCCGCGCCGCTTGATATGCTTCCGGCGAAAATTTCATATATACCGGCAACGCAGGAAAGTAGTTCACGGCCTCTTTCCACACACGTTCTGGCGGCGCTCCCATCGTTGCGCAGACAAACGCCACATCCAGACGGTCAGAAAGCTCCGTACCGATTTTATCCGATGCGATGGTCAGCGCGCCATTCGGCCCGAACAATACTGTCAGTTCATAGGCATGATAGGCGATGGTCAGGTCCTTGACGGGCACATCGACCGTCGCCGTCCAAGTGATATTTGTCGGCAATTCGACCCATTGTGCAGATACCTGCCAGATCCCATCATGCTTGGCATCCACCGGGACGCCAAGCACATTTGCGCTAGACGAACGCGGCATAGATATATCCGCCATACCATGTGCGATGAACGGCTCGACGGGCGTTATGGGGCTTTCAATAGCAAAATGCGTTACCACCGCCGGTGAGGTGCTATCGGCCCCGAAGCTGAGCGTCATCGTACGTATTTTGTTGTTTTCAACGGCGCTCCAAAACAGGAAACCGGCACTCCCACCCGCGAGGCCAAGGCACGTTATGACGATATATCTTCGTTTCATTTTATAGTCCTTCCGGATGCGGTCCGGAACGGGAGGGTGCCTCTCTCAAAGACCGACAGTCTGAATGTGAAAGCGCGAACGCTTTTTGACTAAGCGCAAGTGATGCCTGACGCAAGCCATGCAGGCCACGAACGCGCCACGGATGTCCTTGCCTGTTGCCTGCCCCGTTATGGCTTTCTGATTGCCGTCAAAGGCCCCTTATGGGACCGTCACCCGTTCTGGTGCATCAAGCGGCGTCAGCGTGAAAATTTATGTTGTGAAGGACTGAATATGCGCGAAATCACACAATTCCGGCGTTGGGCCAGAATTATGCAAAATCAGGATTTCTATTTTATCAAGACATGTTCTGGCCTTCGCAGCGGTATGTTTCACGATCCGAAGGGACGCGAACATATTCTTGAGGTTGCGACTGACGATGCGGCGCTCGGCGCAGCCTTGCGCGATTCACTCTCTGCCAGTCGCGTGGTGGCTCAAAGCCCCGCACCGGATGGGATGACATGGCCGACATTTGTCGAGATTGCGCCAGAATTCAAAAGTAGTAGCCGCGCGGCATATTATCACGATTGGGTGGCAAGGATTATGGCGCATGGTCGTTATAAAACCAAGCGCAAGATGTTTGCCGAGATGCGCTTGTGTTCTGTCGAGCTCGACATGGATAAGGCCGAAATCGACATAGCGCCGAAGAACCATGTCAAGCTTGAAGCGTGGGATCTGGGCAAGCTGACCGAGGCCGATAACGTGCGGATTTCAGCGCAGGTGAGCGATGCGGAGCTTGGCGCTGCGATGCGCCTTGCCCTTCGCCGCTGCACCTGAAGCAAACGGTCCAGCACATCGCGCTTGGCGGGAGGGGTCGGAACGCATATGCGGGATTGCGCAGGGGCGAGTATGGCGCGCGACCTGCGGCGAGGGGCGGGGAGACCCCGCCCGTGCCTGTGTCGCGATGCGCCTTATTGCGGGTCTGGCTGGGTCTGGCGCGCCGCATAGGAGGCCGTGCCGAAGAGATCGGCACCGGCCCAGTCGCGCAGGGTCACGCTTTGGGTCGCGGGGCCTTTGGACCAGCTTTCGGCCTTGGCCAGATCGCCCTTGCCATCCCATTGCGCGATGAACGGATAGGGATAGACCGGACGGCTCATCGGGGTGACCTGTGCGGACCCTTCGGCGCGCGGGCCATGCCCGCCCTTGCGCGGGCCCTCGGGGCGGGGCCCTGTCCGGCCCTGACGCCCACCATCCGGCCCGTTTTGGGCGCGCGGGCCAGCGGCCGCCCCCTCGGGCAGGGCAGCGCCTGCGGCCTGCGCGCGGTCCGGGGCGAAATCGGGCGCGCCGAAGCGGCTGGGCTGTGCGGCGGTAGTGGTCAGAATGGCGTCGGGGGCCTGCCCCTGTTCGACCCATGCCATCATCGCCGAGAGCAGATCCAGATTGGAGGGGCCTTCCCCATTGCCGCAATGCGCCACCCCCGGCAGCAGGTAGAGACGTTCGAACCCGTCCACCCTCTGCGGCCCCATCTGGCGGATCATCGCCTCGTGCAGGGCCACGGTATTGGCGGGCGCGATATGCGGATCGGCCAGCCCGTGCCACAGGATCAGCTTGCCCCCCGCCCGCGCGAAGCCCGACATGTCGGGATCGGTCGCATCAAAGAGCGGGTGCCGCGCGCGCAGCGCCTCCAGCGTGGCGCGGGTGAAGGCGAAGCTGGCCAGATCGGCCTCGGGGCGGGCGGGGTCGAAGGCCAGATAGCGGATCGCGGGCAGCGCGGCATTGGTGCTCATCAGCCCGTCCTGCGGCTGATCGGCGACATAGACGCCCGCCCAGTTCAGCTCCGAGCCGTAAAGCGGCTGGCCCGCCGTCAGCGGCTGGTGGGTTTCGGGGTCCGTCGGGCCTTGGTAGAACCGGCGCGCGACTTCGGCCTCGGCGGCGGTCAGGCAGGCCGAGTGGTCGCTCTGGCCTGCGGGGCAGATCAGGCTGGCGGGGTCGAAATGGCACGCGGCGGGGGTGGAGATCAGCCCGTCTTCGGCGCCGTCAAGCGCATCACAGGCCGCAAGCACCGCCTTGTGCAGCAGCGGCAAGCGGTCCGAAAGCAGCGTCACCGTGCCGTCGGCGCCGGTGTTCGAGACCGCCTGCCAGCCGTGATAGAGCGTGTTCTGCACCGAAAACAGCATGGCCGGTGCACCGGCGATGATCCCGTCGAAATCCTCGGGGTAGCGCTGCGCCTCCATCAACGCCTCGCGCCCGCCATCCGAGCAGCCGTTGAAATAGGCATAGCGCGCGGGCTGGCCGTAGAAGGCGGTGATCAGCGCCTTGGCGGCCTTGGCGGTCAGATGCTGGGCGCGATAGGCGAAATCGCGGCGCTTTTGCGCATCGAGCCCCCATGCGCCGCTGTCATCGCCCGCATGGCCCATATCGGTGGCCGCCATGACAAAGCCGCCATCGGTCAGCAGGGCGCAGCCGTTCGAGGCCCCCGAGCGCAGGCTGATCCGCCCGCAAAGCCCGCCGCAGCCGACCTGTAGATAGCGCTGCGCCCATGTCCGTGTGGGCAGCAGCACCTCGAGCGTGATCGCAGGGGCCAGCGTGGCGGTGACGCGGCAGACCGCGATCCCGTCCGAGAGGGTCTCTTCGGTGGCGGTGACCGCGCTTCCGGCCCCCGCGATGGCGGCAAGATCGGTGTCGGCAAGGGCCGCGCAGCTGCGGATCGGGGGCACAGGGGCCAGCTGGCTTTGGGCTGCGGCAGGGCGCGGCACCAGCAGCGTCAGCGCCCAGAGCACAAGCAGGCTGGCCTGAACGATATATCGGGTGGGAGGGGGCATGGGTCGGGTCTCTCATAGGACAGGAAAGGTGGGGTGAGCGGGTGGAAAACGGGGCGCGCGGCTACCAGATCTGCCGCGCGGCCTGTTGCAGGATCTGGGCAGGTGACAGGCCGAATTCGCGTTTGAGCGCGCTGCCGAAGCTGGTGCGGGACTGATAGCCCGCCGCACTCGCCGCCTGCATCACCGGCATGCCGCGGGACAGGGCGTGAAAGCCGATCAGAAGCCGCTCGCGGCGCAGCACCGCCCCCAGGCCGCGCCCCGTATCCTGCTGCACCTGCCGTTCCAGCGTGCGCAGGCCGATGCCGCAGGCTTTCGCAAGGGCGGGGGCGGTGCGGGTCCGCGCGGGGGCCTTGCGCATTTCGCGGCGCAGGCGGTCCAGCAGCGGGTGGGCGGGCACCAGTGGGTCGGGCGGGGGGATCGGGCCGGATGTCCCGGACGGGCCGGTGAGAGGGGGTGCCTCGCCCGCCGCGCTCCGCGCCGAGGCCGCCAGCACCCTGTCAAGCAGCGTCAGACCAAGGCTCATGCGCTGCATCGGGCTGGGCGCGCTGCGGATGGCCTGCGCCAGATCGCAACTTTGCGGCGCGGGCACGAAGGGCTGCACCCACAGGTCGGCGCGCTTTGCTCCGGCAGGGGGTGGGCTGTGTTCTGCGGGCTCAGGGCTGGCGCTGGGGGGGGCGGGGGCAAGCCCGTCCACCCATTCCGTGCTGACCGCGATCGAGATCTTGGTCAGCGGGGCGCCGTGGTTTTCCTCGAACTGGTGCTCGAGCGGGCGGTTGATGCGCAGCAAAAGCCCCGCAGGCCCTTGTGCGGCATCCAGCACGCAGCGCTGCGTGGCCAGACGGAAGCGCTGGTAGCCCGAAAGCAGGATAAAGACCATCACCTTCGGCTCCAGCATCGACACGCCCGTCTCCAGCACCGTCGCGCGGGGCTCGTCCAGCACGCCCACCCGAAAATTGCCAGGATAGCGGTGAATACTCATGATGCGTCCGGTTGCCCTTTTGAATCGTTCCGTTGGGCGTCTTCCGTCGGCCGCGCCTGTCCGTTTGTCGGAAAAACGCAGGGCTTTGTCGGAAAACCGCCCGTGCCGCGCATGGTGCGGGGTCCGGCCTCGCTATAATAACCGAGTGAAAACATCAAGTATTCATCCGCGCCGGAGCCGCCATGTCCCGACCCTGTGTCCCGCCCCCTGTCCGTTCCGCCCTCTGGGGCCGTCTGGCGCTTGTCGCGCCGCTGTTTTGCGCGGCACCCGCGCTGGCCGAGGAGGCGGTCGTCGCCCTTGAGGAAGTGGTCGTGCGGGGCGAGGATCTGGCCCATGAGACCCGTGGCTATATTGCCGCAGGCAGCCTGAGCGCCAGCAAAACCGCCACCGCCCTGTCGCTGACGCCGCAGGTGGTGTCGGTGGTCACGGCGCAACAGATCGCCGATCAGGGCGCACAATCGGTGGCCCAGTCCCTGCGCTATGCGCCGGGCATCCTGACCGAATATCGCGGCACCTCCAACCTGACCGACGAGACCTTCGTGCGCGGCTATTCCTATGTGCCGCGCTTTCTGGACGGGCTAGCCTTCGGGGGCAGCAGTTTCGGGCAGATCGACCCGTGGCTTCTGGAGCGGGTCGAATTGCTCAAGGGGCCGTCCTCGGCGCTTTACGGGCAGAGCAATCCGGGCGGGCTGATCGCCATGACCTCGAAACGCGCCGACGGGGCGCATCACGGGGTGGTGGAGGCCCGCACCGGCAGCGGTGCGCATGCGGGGCTGGCCTTCGACCGTGGCGGGGCGCTGTCGCAGACGCTGTCATGGCGCGTGGTCGGCACGGGGCACCGGACGCAGACGCAGGAAGAGGATGGCGAGACACAGCGCTATGCGGTCGCGCCGTCGCTGCGCTGGCACCCGCGCGAGGGTCTGACGCTGGATCTGGCGGGGCTGGTGCAGAACGAACCCGATGCGGGGCTGCGCAATTTCCGCGAGGCGGCGGGGTCGCTTTTTCCCACGGCGACCGGCGCGCTGATCCCTTGGGCGTTCAACGTGTCGGACCCGGCATGGGACAGCTCGACCCGCACCACCAAGGCGCTTTCTGCCAGCCTGACGCAGGCCCTGGGGCCGCAGACCACGCTGCGCGCCAATGCGCGGCTGTCGCGCATCCGGACGGGGTTCCGCAGCCTTGTCTGGGGCAGTCTGGCCGAGGATGGCAGGACGATCTCGCGCACGGCCTCGGGGGGCACCGAGGATCTGGATCAGGCGCTGGTCGATCTGTCGGTCGCGCATCTGGCATATCCGGGCGGGGCCGAACACCGGCTTCTGGCGGGGCTGGACTATCGGCGCAGCACCCGTAACTACCAGTGGGGCTTCGATTATGACGCCCCCCCGATCGACTGGACGGCCCCAGTTTACGGCTATGACAGCTTCGATCTGAACAGCCGTGTCTCCGGCACCACCACCCGCGCCACGCAGGCCGGTCTGTATGTGCAGGACCAGATCGCGTTCGGGCGCTGGCAGGTGACGGGCGGGCTGCGCTTTGACGATTTCTCCTCCAAAATCACCGATCACGAGGCCGCCAGCCGCAGCCGCTTTTCCGATCAGGCGCTGACCGGCCGTGCGGCGGTGCTGTATGCGTTCGACAATGGCCTGAGCCCCTATCTCAGCTATGCCACCAGCTTCGAGCCGGTGACAGAGGCTTCGGGCAGCGGCACGCCCTTCGACCCGACACAGGCCCGCCAATACGAGCTGGGCGTGAAATGGGCCACGCCGGACGGGCGCTATGTCGCGCAGGCGGCCTATTACGACCTGCGCCAGACCGGCGTGATCACCTATGACAGCGCCACCTACACGCCGCGCCAGATCGGGCGGATCGACAGCCGCGGGCTGGAGATCGAGGCGCAGGCCGAGATTGACGCGCATTGGAGCCTGCTGGGCTCGGCCTCGTGGATCGAGGCGGAGGTGGCGGAGTCGGCCCGCAGCAGCGAAATCGGCAAGACGCCGGCACGGATACCGGAACGGACCGTGGGCCTGTGGGGCAAATACCGCGCGCAGGCCGGATATGATATCGCGCTGGGGATGCGCTATATCGGGCGCTCGCAGGGCGATAGCGGCAATACATTCGAGGTGCCTGCGGTCACGCTTTATGATCTGGCGCTGGGATACGAGTTCGGGCCGGTGCTGTCGGCGCAGGATGCGATGCGGCTGCAACTGAATGTGCAGAACCTTGCCGACAAGGCCTATGTGGCCTCCTGTGCCAGCGCCTATGCCTGTTTCGTGGGCAACGAGCGCACATGGACGGCCAGTCTGCGCTACACGTTCTGAGGGGGGCGCAGGATGCAAAGAGGGATGATAGCGGCGCTTCGGGGCATGGTGATGGCGATGGCGATATGGGGCGGGGTGGGGCCGCGCGCGATGGCACAGGACCACGGCACGCAGGGCACGCCCCTGCCGCAGGGCGAAACGGTGACGGCCACGCTGGAGGCCGTGCCTGCGCACTATGTGCTGGCGGCCCCTGCGGGCAGCTATGTCGAGGGGATCTTCGCGCCGGAGGCCGCCGCGCAGGAGCTGGTCTTGAGGCTCCGGCAGGGGGGGCAGCCTGTGCGCCAGCTTGTGGCGGCGGTCTCGGGGCAGCAGCGCTTCCGGTTCCTGCAGCCCGAGGCGGGGGATCTTCAGGTCAGCGGGGCGCAGGGCGGGGCCTATTCGCTGACGCTCACCCGGATCGTGCCGCCCGCGCAACAGCACCCGCCCGCGCCGGAATGGCTGAGCCCGATCATGGGGCAGATCGCCAGCCAAGGCGGCGCGCTGGAGCGGCTGTGGCCGCAGATCGTGGCGCGGGGCACGCCCTTGGTCGAAGAGACCGGGGCGGGGCTGGTGGTGACCTTCCTCTATCGCGGGGCGCAGCGCAATGTGCGGCTGCTGGGCGGGCCGAGCAATGATCACGACTGGCTGGAGCGGCTTGGCGGGACCGATCTGTTCTACAAAAGCTACCGCGTGGCGCGCGACACGCGGCTGAGCTATCAGCTGGCGGTGGATGTGCCCGATATTCCCGGTCCCGCGCAGGCCCGCCGCGCGGCGCTTCTGGCGGTCGCGCAGGCCGATCCGCTCAATCCGCACCGGCTGGCACCGGCCGCCGATGCCTATATGGCGTATTCGGTGTTTGACGGGCCGGAGGCCCCCGCGCAGGCGGGCTTTCCGGCGCAGGCTCTGGCGCTTGAGTGGCAGGTCTTCGGCTCCGGACATCTGGGCAACCGCCGCGCGATCGCGCTCTATACCACGCCGGATTTCACGCCGCAGGACCCGCGCGCGGTGCTGGCCGTGGTGCTTGACGGGACAGAGGCCGCCAAGGGGATGCATCTGCCCGATGCGCTGCGCCAGCTTGCCGCCGCGCACCGCCTGCCGCCGATGGCGGTGGTCTTCGTGGACCCGATCGACGCCGCCCGTCGTGCGGCGGAGATGCCGCAGGATCCGGCCTTCGCCGCGATGCTGGCCGACGAGCTGGTGCCCCGTATCGCCGCGCAGATCGGGCTGCGGCCCGATCCGGCGCGCACGGTGCTGGTGGGCGAGAGCTTCGGTGGCCTCGCGGCGCTGCGGGTGGCGCTGGAGCGCCCCGACCGCTTCGGGGCGGTGATCGCGCTGTCGGGGTCGTATTGGTGGGCGCCCGAGCCGCGCGGACGGGCGGCGTCGTCATGGATCACCCAGCGCCTTCTGCAGGCTCCGCAGATGCCACGGGTCTTTCTGGGCGCGGGGCTGTTTGAAACCGCGCGCGGCGGCGATGCGCTGGCCGGAGATATCTGGGAAAGCAACCGTCAGGTGGCCAGCGTGCTGGCGGCGCGGGGGGGCGAGGTGCTGTGGTCGCCGTGGTCGGGCGGGCATGACCGCTATGTCTGGCGCGGCAAGATCACCGAAGGGCTGATCGCGCTGTTCGGCCTGACAGGCTAGGG
>NZ_CP149519.1:0-94230 GCF_045291555.1 Thioclava sp. GXIMD4215
CATCATGTCCCGTAACCTGGTCACGGTCGCGCCCGAGACTGTGCTTTCGGAAGTGGCGGACCTGTTCAGGCGCCACCGTTTCACCTCCCTGCCGGTTGCGGATCCGGATGGGCGTTTTCTGGGTGTCATTTTTCAGATTTACCTCATCAGCCGCGTGCAAGAGGATGCACTGCGCCTCGACCGTGGGTTTGTGCCGGCCTTGAAGAGACTTCTGGATAGGGACCGAGACATGCCGGTTCGTGCAGAGGATATCATGAGTGTTGCGGGGCCTCGTGCGACCACGAACACGCCGATCGGTGCTTTGCTGCCGATGATGGCCGATGGCGATGTGGACGCTGTGCCCGTACTGGAACATGGAAAAATTGCCGGCATCGTCACGCGCACCGATCTCATCGCGGCCTTGGCGCGCCGCGCTGTCCGTTCCTGACCGACCGACCACATTTGAATGAGGAGCAACCTGATGGAATTCCGCCAGCCCATTGACGAGGACAACCTTCGCATCGCCCGCCAGTCGTCGAATTTTGCGCGGCTGCTCGGCGTGACGGTCTTGCAAGAGGACCCGGATCGCCTTGTCGCGCAGTTGAAGGTCACGTCGTCCCTGCTCAATCGGAACGGGACTTTGCACGGCGGCGCGGTCATGGCTCTCGCGGATCATCTCGGTGGAACGGCGACGTTCCTGAATCTGGGTCCAGGCGAAGGAACCGCCACCTCGGAAAGCAAGACGAATTTCTTCCGCCCGGTACCCGAGAATGACGTCGTCACCACCGAGACGACGCCACTGCACCGGGGGCGGCGCACGATGGTCTGGGAGACGCGGATTACACGAAGCGATGGGAAACTTGCCGCGATCGTTACCCAGACGCAGATGATCCTGCGCAAGGACTGACGTCGCGAAGCGGGCTCCATCCGGCAGTGAGCTGAATTGCGGTGCGCTTGGCGCGAACGCATTGAGCGCTTGGCGTCGCGCCCGATATCTCTTTGGGGAATCGCTTCTCGGGTCTAGGCTGTTCGAAGGACGCTCTTCCAACGATGGGTTGACGGTGGTGCGTCTGGTGATTTTTCAACGTCCCTTGTCCTGAGCACCCGCCGCTGCCTCTACCCGAGCAGCGGCGGTTTTTTGGGGGGACCGATCTCGGTTCAGCGATCCGTCACTTAGCCGATGGTCAGGTCCTCGATCGCCATGCCGGCGGTGAGGGCCTCGACGTACCACTGCGGTTTGCGTCCACGGCCAGACCAGGTGAGTCCCGCGTTCTCAGGATGCCGATACTTCGGCGCAACCGGCGCGCGGGCGGGTTTCACGTCAAGCGCGGCGAGTTCGGCGAAGGAGTATCCCATTTCCTTCGCGAGGCTTTCGAGCGCGGCGCGGGCCTCGGCCTTTTGTCGATCCTCGTAGGTGGAGATCGCCTTGGCGATATCCTTCTGCAACTGCTGCAGGTCCTTGAGCGAAAGTGCCTCGAGATTGATATCCGGCATCTGGGTCCCATGTACTGAGTGATCCGTCAGAATTAGCCGTATTGCAGAATTCTCGCAACGTTCACACCGGGGCGGGGAGGGCTGGCTCTAAACTCACCGTGATCGGCCATTCTGGGTCTCTTCGTGGACATCTGGTCCTGCCATGTGTCCGGTGGGGTGACAGGATCTGGCTCTGGCTCCAGGTCCCGCGGTCCTCGGCGCCATCCCTTCGACACACAATCCCCTAATCCCGTTCGCTCGCCTGCGCGCAACCCCGCGCCGTCCCGGGCCGTGTTGGCCGTGTTCCACGTCCTGCCCGCTCCACCCCGCTCCACCCCGGTCCTCTGGGGGTATCCGGCCTCCGTGCCGTCTGCCGTGCACGCGTCTTCCGACGGGCTTTGCCGGGTCTTGTCGAAGGGACGGTCCCGGGGACAGGAAACACAGGAGCTTGAAATGCAGAACATCGTCATCCTCGCCGGCAACATCGGTCAAAACCCCGAAGTCCGCACCACCCAAAGCGGCACCAAGATCACCAGTTTCACCCTCGCCACCTCGCGCCCGCGCCTCGCCGAGGGCCGCGTGATGCGCGACGAGAACGGCTACCGGATCATGGACACCGAATGGCACCGCATCACCTGCTTCAATGGCCTCGGCAAGTCGGTCGCGGAGCACTGCGAGAAGGGCATGAAGGTGCTCGTCCATGGCCGCATCCACTACACGAAATGGACCGACGCGGCTGGTGTCGACCGCTACGGTTGCGAGATCATCGCGGAGAAGGTCGACTTCCTGAGCCGCCCGAAGGCGGCCGAGGGCGAAAGCCCCGCCCTCGTCGATCGCGACGACGAGATCCCGTTCTGAACGGGGTCTTCCGCCTCGGGCCCGGCGGGGTAACTCGCCGGGCAGCCCGCGTGGAAATTTCGCAGGCTTGAGACAGAGCCACCTGTCGGATGCGGGCACCGCTTGATAGTCTTTGCGGACCTCAAGGGAATGCAGTGATGTCCGATCCCCGCGCAGCAGTGGGGATGGAGCGGCGCACGCCGCCAGGTGGGAGAAGGGAAGCAATGCATGAGTTGGCATAGCGAGGCAGAGCTGGAACGCTTGGATGCTGTGCTGATGGCGTTGCCGGAAGAGAACGAGCCAATGCTCCTGACGGAGTTCGACGGGTTCTGTGCGGGTCTGATTACCTGTCCGGAGATGATCCCACCCTCGGCCTGGTTGAAGAACGTCTGGGGCCAAGAGGGACCGACGCCGTTCGAGAGCGTCGAGGAAATGCAGGCGACGCTCGATCTGATCATGGCGCATTACAACCGCGTGGCTGGCATGTTGATGGTGCAGGGCACGTACTTTCCGGTGCTGGACGTGGATACGCGCAATGGCGATGTCCTTTGGGAATTCTGGATGATGGGCTTTCTCGCGGCGGTGCAGTTGCGCCCCGAGGCCTGGGAAGCGGTCAGGCGGAGCGGAAACGCACGTGCGATCGGGGCACTCAAGAAGATCGAGGAGCTCGCGGATCTGGCGACTCGTCTTTCGGAGGGAAAGGTCGCAAAGCCCGGCAAGCTCGCGAGGCAGGCACCGGACCTCATCCCGGAGATCGTCGAAGAGCTGAATGCCTTCGCGAAGTCTTGCAGTGCAGGCAGTGCGCCGTCCGTTTCCTTCGCCGCGAACCTGACATCTGCACCGCCAAAGGCACCCAAGGTTGGTCGAAACGACCCATGCCCCTGCGGATCGGGCAAGAAGTTCAAGAAATGCTGCGGGAAGGATTTCGGCCCCCCGAACTGAGGGGCGAAACACTTTGGCGCCCGTGAAGGGCAGATCCTTCCATTCTAGGGTGCTCCCCACACTGTGGCACCTCCGAGGGATACTTCGACGCTGCGACGCGCGTCACCATTTGATGAGCAGCAGATCCCGGTCGACAGCGAGTTATCCACATTTTCTGGGGATCGTTCCGTGGAGAAGTCCCGGAGGACTCGGGCGAGCGCAAAAATTCTGCATGAGATATAATGCGCTACGCCGACGGCGCGGATCGCCCTGTCGGGCACGGCTTGCAACTCATGCTCCATCTTTCTATTCACGACACAACTTTAAGGGGTTTTCCCGCGCGCATGATCGCGCCGGGCGAGACAGCCGCGGTTGGCCTGCTGACGCGTTTTCTGCGCCGAATTGAACGGTGCGCGAGAGCGGATCCTGACCGCAGGTTATTCGGGGCCATGCTTTTGACCTCAGCATTTTGAACGGCCGGGCCTTCGGGTCTCATTTGAGAAAGGTGAGCCGCATTGAAGAAAATTGTCATCGTGAACAACAAGGGTGGGGTCGGAAAGACTACGGTTGCCTCGCAGCTTGCCTTCCACCTAGCCGGAGCAGGGTTTTCCGTGGTGGCGCTGGATCTCGACGGTCAGCGCAACCTCTCGAGTGTCATGCATGCGCAGAGGGTGGTGGGCAGCGCACTCGACATGGTCATGAGTGGCGTGGCGCCAGAGATCTCCGCCAAGCCCGGCGATCTTCTCCTGATCGCGGGGGACGCCGAGATTCCTGTGAGCGCGGAAGATGACATCTTGCAGAACGCAGCCTCGGCCATTGCCGGGCTCGAGGGAGCCGACTTCTGCATCATTGATACACCGCCCACCTTCTCTGCGGTGGTTTACGGCGCGCTCCTGGCCGCAGACGCCATGCTCACCCCGATCGAGCTCAAGAAGTTTTCGCTCGACGGGATCGAGGGAGTA
Organism: Thioclava sp. GXIMD4215; assembly: GCF_045291555.1. Lineage (NCBI taxonomy): Bacteria > Pseudomonadati > Pseudomonadota > Alphaproteobacteria > Rhodobacterales > Paracoccaceae > Thioclava > Thioclava sp. GXIMD4215. The sequence goes on from NZ_CP149519.1 coordinate 4,173, forward strand.
CTGAAGGCCTTCGTCCAGGTCCAGGAGATCAACGCGGGGATCGCGTTCCTCGGCCTGCTGCCCTCGCGCTTCGATGCGGTGAAGGAATCCGAGCGCGACACTTTGCGCGAGGTGGCGGAGCATTACGCCCATCTCATCGTCCCGCATGCGATCCGCAACCGCGTCGCCTACGAAGCAGCCGAGGCCGAAGGCCTGCATATCAGGGACATTCCGACGCGCAGCGGTCGGGAGGCCGCCATCGAGTTCCAGGCCTTTGTCGATTGGTTCCTTGATGCGTTGATCATGAAGGAGGCCGCGGTATGAGCGATCTGAAGAAGCTGGGGAGCACGACGGCAACCCTCGACCGCCTCAAGAAATCAGGACAGCTTGCGGCCCTCGTTCGGGCGCGACCTGGGGCCCTGATCACTGGAGCCCAGGAGATCCCACTCGAGCAGATAGCGCCGGATCCGGATCAGCCACGGCGGGTTTTTGATCCGCAACAGCTCGCCTCCCTCGCGGAGAGCATAAAGGCTCAAGGCGTCCTGCAACCGATCGCGGTGCAACCCGTCGATGGCTCGGGCATGCATGTCATTATCATGGGGGAACGGCGCTACCGGGCTGCGCAGCTGGCTGGCCTCTCCACCATCCCCGCGCTGATCAAGGAGGCAACCCCGGCGCTCCGAGTGGCGCAGCTCACGGAGAACGTGCAGCGCGCGGACCTGACGACGCTCGAGATCGCGAGGGCGGTCAATGCGATGCGAGCGGCCGGACAGTCCCGTGCCGAGATCGCGGCGGCGCTCGGATGGAACGAGGGCGAGGTTTCCCGTTTTGCCGCGGTGACGAAGATGCCGAAGGAGCTTCAGAGGCTCGCCTCGGCCAATGTTCCAATTCGCTCCCTCGCGGATCTGCATGCGCTTTGGAAGCGAGACGCGGATACCGTTCAGGCGTTTCTTGCCGAAACGGAGCCGCAAGCCGTGAACCGGTTGAGTGTCGAGGCCCTGCGTTCGCAGATCGACACGCCATCGCACGCGCCGGTATCGCCATCTGTCTCGTCGCCGACTTCGCCGACCTTGGATGCCCGAGAACCCGCGCCGCAAAACATGGCTGATCAACCAGAGTCGATCATGGCACCGCTCGACGACTATGCGGCGCCAAAAGCGCCAAGACGCATGGGCAAGGGGATCGCGCTGATCTGCCGGGTGGGTGAAGACATCGGCCGGATCGACATGAGCGAGATGTCAAAGCGCGCTGGTCATCTCCTGGTCCGGTTCTCCGAAGCCCCGGCCTGGCGCGCCCGTTCGTACCCGTCGCGGAGCACCGTTTCGGTCGCTGCGAGATTGGTGCAGGGGTCGAATACGCTGTCCGGACTAAGGCCGAGCCAGGCAAGATTGGCGCTGTTGATCTGCCCAAGTCCCATGTCGATCGATCGACCCTCGGCGATCAATTGACGGGCGAGCTCCGCCGCCTCGGCGGCCGAACGAGGCGCATAGCTGCGCTGGTCCGGGCCATTCACTCCGATTGCAAGAGCGTTGAACCCGCTCTCCGTCGAAACGAGTTTCGAGAGAAGATCCGGTGCGACACCGGGCGCGCAGGTGTCCGCGAGCGCTTGGAACGCCGTGGTACTCATCACCTCGGCGGAGACTGGGGATGCAGAGATCCCTGCCGAGACCACGACCGCCAAAAGCGATCGGACAGCACCCGACAGAACATGCCGATCGATCAAAACGGGCTGGTCAGAAAAATCTCCCTTTGGTTGTTGTTCGGTCTCGGCTGCGGCGTCGAGCTCCCGGCGTTCTTGTGGGGAGACATGGTCGCAGGCAAAAGGAAAGCGTGCCTCCAAAAAGGAGGAGATTCTTAAGGTCATTGCTTAAATACTTCAGTTGGTTAAATGGCTGACTTGTCGCCTGCCGGTCGCTTGTACTGGGCTCGTATAAAATCTTCGAGTGGTGTTTGTTTCGCCCCTCCTACGGGACAACCAAAGGGAGAGCAACCCATGAATTCAGCTTTTCATATGCAAGCTTGGCGGGTATTCCGACACCCATTGAAACTCAAGATTAGGGTAGGGACCCGATGAAGTTCTTCCTCGGAAAGACGATTGCAACCTCATGCCTGGCCGCCGGCGTGGCGGCATTTTCACCGGCACCAGTAGCCGCTTACCAAATCGATTGCGCTATTCTGCTTTGCCTCGCCGGAGGCTGGCCCGCATCGACGGAATGCAACGCAGCGCATGCCGAGTTCATCCGCCGGATCACGCCTTACCCGATCGAACCGCCGCTTCAGATCTGGCGTTGTCCGCTCGGTGTTACGCACCGCGAGGAGGGACCTTCCGACACGCTGCCGCGCATCGCGCCCGCGGTTCTCAACGAGGAATCCCGCGCGACCGGGTCGCTCTCCGCATCGACCACGCTGCAACTGGTCGGCGACTATTCCGACGAGAATGGCGTGGCCGATGTGGACATCAGCGATCCCGCCTATGATTTCGTGCGCTCAATCCGGGTTTACAGTGTCGAAATCGCGAGTCAGTCCGAAAACCATGACGGCGACTGCCGTCAATTGGAACGTGTCCGGCTCGGCACATACGGGACCCAGGGTGGTTTCGGCTGGCGTTTGTCATCGGTCGCAAAGCTCCCCGAGGCGTACAAGGGTGTCGAGGGCTGGGGAGTGGGCTGTGGCTCCGTCTACAGCCGCGCTGTTTTCGTCGACTGGACCGATTACGAAGGCAATTATGGGTTCGAGCAAGTCAACTACTAGGTCGAGAGCGTCGCAACGGCACGTCAAGGGCACCTGGATCGAACCTCCGCCAGAGGGCACGTGCCCGGTTGTTCGGAAATGGGGCGGGAGGTTGTTCGTCACGGCGTTGACTTTGGCTGGAGTCGCGACATCGGCCAAAGCCCTGGCTGAAACTTGCGTTGCTGCGTCGAAGCCTGACGCGCGCGTTCTCCACGACAGCGGTTACAGCAAGCAGGAGATTCAGACAGCCTTCGAAGAATACTTTCGTGAAGCTGAGGACTTTCTGAATTGCTGGAATCAGGTGACGTTCCGAGTGCGCGAAGAAGCCCGAGCCGCGTCAAATGAGTATGCGGAAGCCTTGCGGGCGTACCCTGCCAATGACGATCGCCGTTCTGGCGACGGCGGAGATGGAGGGTTTGTTCGCTCTACCGCTCCGCTGATCGATACCGGCGAGTTGGTCATGGATCGGACCGATTAATCGGTGTGCGGCGATCAATGCGCCGCAGCCAATCCCCGTATTTCAACCAAAGCCGCGTGTGCCGGCGCTCGCCAAGTCTAATTCCAAGGCATGAGCTATAGGACTCCTTTCTATAACTTACATTTAGGTCATATTTGATGGATAGCGATCAGTGCTATTGGTCATATTGAGCACTTGCAGAGCTCGACATTTGCGTAAAGGCCGGATCCGGGGTCAGGCCATTTCGAGAAGTCACGGTCTGCCTCTGAGGCACGTTCATAGATCTGTGCCTTCATTTTACATAAGACGGATTAAGGGACGGGCTGTTGTACGCGGGGCACATTCTAAACTCGGTTGCGACAAATCCCCTATCTTGCTGAAAAGCAAGGAGAAGGAAGATGGCCCACACAGAGCTGGATCTGCGCGAACGGCGCGCGATCGAAGACATGCTGAATGCGAAGATGCCGATCAGGCAGATTGCGGAGGAGCTCGGCAGGCATCGGTCGAGCATCTACCGTGAGATCAAACGTAATGGGTTCGTCGACAAGGAACTGCCTTACCTGAGCGGTTACTATGGCATGCTCGCTCAGAAATCGGCCTGGGGACGGCGCGCCAGACGGCGCAAGCTCAATCGACATCCGGAGCTTCGCAAGGCGGTGATCGCTCAGTTGAAAGAAGGCTGGTCGCCGGAGCAGATCGCCGGACGCCTGACGTTCGAGCAGCTGGCACAGCGCGTCCGTCACGAGACGATTTACACCTACGTCTACGGCCCGGATGGCCAGTCGACAGAACTGGCGCGGCACCTTCCCAGCCGCCGGAAGAAGCGGCAGCCGCGCTATTCCCGCAGGCCACGAGGCCTTGTTTTCCCGCCAGATCGCTCAATCCACCAACGGCCGGACCATGTGAAAACCCGCGAGACATTCGGCGAATGGGAGGGCGACCTGATGATCTTCGAACGCGCCTTGGGCAATGCCAACATCGCGTCGTTAGTCGAGCGCAAGACCCGCTTCGCCGTCCTGTTCCGGAACAACGACAGAAGCACCACGCATCTGATGAACCGTCTCATGGCGGTCATGGAACCCCTGCCCCAGCCCGCCCGCCGGTCGATCACTTTCGACCGTGGGATCGAGTTCCGAAACTGGCGCAAACTGAAGCCTGGGATCGGCACCGAGGTCTGGTTTTGCGATCCACGGGCACCTTGGCAGAAAGGATCGGTGGAGAACCTGAACAAGAGAGCTAGGCGCTACCTACCACGGGACACGCCCGTGGCGGCGCTCTCAAATCGCAATATGAAGGCGATTTGCGACCGCCTGAACGGAACCCCGAGGAAGTGCCTCGGCTGGAGAACACCGGCGCTGCGGTGTTGTCACGTTAACCGAAGGGTTGGCTGGCAAGGCCGTAAATGACGGTCTTAGGCGATGCTGGCTGCTACTTTCCACGTGCGGAGAGCTTCCATCCGGTGGTAGCGAATGGTCAGGGCGGCGCGTCGGCGAGCTGGAACGGAGAAACAATTGCGGACGGCTGAATGGATGGACACGAAGCGTTGCAGGCCACCTGGCGAGCGATGACCCGTGCATCACGCGCTCTCGCTTTCGGAACGGCAAATGGCTGTTATCGGCACGATTGTTGAGCCCCTCATGCGACCGGTGATCCAGATCGGGCAGGAGTTTGCGCTTGGCGGCGCCATATGAGCGGAGCTTGTCCGTGATAATCCGCTTGGGAACAGACCCAGCGCGTTTCATCAGCTTGCGCAAAAACCGTTTGGGGGGGCGTTTGTCCCGCCGGGACTGGAGGATCTCGTCCAGAACAACGCCGCCTTGATCAACGGCGCGCCAGAGCCAGAACGTCTTGCCGGAAATCTTCACCACGACTTCGTCAAGGTGCCAGATGTCGCCGGGGCGGCGCTGGCATCGCCGCAGGTTCCTCGCGATCTGCGGCCAGAATTTGGCCATCCAGCGCCGAACCGTTTCATAGGAGACGTCGATGCCACGTTCGAGCAGCATCTCCTCGACCTCGCGCAGGCTCAGATTGAACCGGACGTACAGCCAGACCGCGTGGGCAATGACCGAAGGCGGGAACCGGTGCCGCTTGTGGCTGATGGAAGGTGTCTGCATCGCTGTGACCTACGTAGCAAACAGCGAGGAGGCAATCGCTACCCGATTAACGTGACAACTCCGTCAGAGATCAGGAAAGCCGCGGCTGCCCTCACATTTGAGCGACGGATCCCGTCACCGATCCGCCTCGGCGATGAGCCCGCGCACCCAGCGCGCGGCGGCCCATGTCGCCGGCAGCCCGAGCGGTATCGCCAACGCCAGCGCAACGACCGGCGGGATCGCGGACAGGCCGATCGCCTGCCCCATCAGGCCGAGCATGAACAGGTTGATCGCCACCGCCCCCGCCGCGAAGGGATAAAGGATCAGCATGAGCCGCGACAGCCGCGGACCCCCATGCGGGCCCTCAGTGGCTGGTTCCGTCATCGAAGGTGATCTTGTTCCAGACATTGTATTTCCCCGAAGGTTTGCGCATCGGCAGGCGTTTCACCTCTTCGAGCGTCTTCGCGTCATAGACGATGACCGCACCGTCATCCTCCCAGATCGAGACCAGCGCATAGCTGCCGTCGCGGGTGAATTCGACATGGGCCACGGTCTGGCCCGGCGCCGGGTCGAGGGTCTTGACGATCTCCAGCGTCTCCTTGTCGATCACATGCATCTTGTCCTTGTTCGGCCCGAAGAACACATCAGCCCAGACATAGGGGCTGCTTTCATGGCTGCGCAGGAAAAAGCCCGGGCCCATCGTCTTGATCTGTTTGACCAGCGACCAATCCTGCATGTCGATGACCGAGAGCACCCCTTCCTTCAGATGCGGCGTCGCCATCACCCGGCGCCCGTCGCGCATCCAGCTGATCCCCGAGCCCAGATGCGGCATGCCGGGCAAGGGCAGCTCGGCAATCGCACGGCCCACGTCGAGGTTGATCACCACGCCCTTGTCGCCCTGCCGGTTGGCGCCGATCAGGTTGCGATAATCGGGCGAGAAGAAGAAATCATCCAAGGGCTCGTCGATCACGATCCGGCGGCGCGCAAATAGACCCTGTTCCGCCGCCAAGGCCTCTTCCATGCTGGCCTCATGGCTGTGCACGAAGCCATCGTGGAACGGCCCCGCGCCCGGGTCGGTGGCGATCTCCCAGATCTCGGGCGCATCTTTCAGCGCCAGCACGAAGCTCTTCCGCTCGGGCGCCTGATAGACCGCCGAGACCCGCGAGGGGTGGCCCGCGCGGTCCGCCACCTCGATCACCTTCACCACCGAAAGATCGGCCGTCGACAGGATCGTCAGCGTATTGGGCAGATAATTCGCCACCGCCAGCCACTGGCCATCATGGCTCATCGCGATGTTGCGGCTGTTCAGCCCCGCGCGCACCTGCCCCACCACCTGCAGCGACCAGATATCATATTTCTGCACCCAGCCATCGCGGCTCATGATGAAGACGAAATGCCCGTCGGGGCTGAATTTCGGCCCGCCATGCACCGCAAAGGGCGTAGCGAAGCGGTCGAGCACCTCGAACGTGTCGCCATCGAGCACCGAGACATGGTGATCGCCGGTCTCCACCACCAGCGTGATGTTCATCGGGTCGCCCGCAAAGACCGGCGCGGCGGCGGGGTGATAGTCGGGGTTCAGATCGAGGCTCTCATTCGCCATCTCGACCGTCCAATGCGGCACCTCGGGCAGCGGCGTGCCGAGCCAGTCGGCCACTGCGGTGATTTCCTCAGCAGAGAGCTGATCGGCAAAGCCCGCCATCTGCGTCGCGGGCCGCCCCTCGGAAATCACCTGTTCCAGAACCGGACCATACATCCGCCCCAGCGTCTCGGGGATCAGCGCGGGGCCGGTGCCCCCAAGCCGCCCTTCGCCATGGCAAGCGGCGCAATACTCGGCGAAGATCGCGGGCGCGTCTGGCCCTGCAAGGCTAATGCCCGGGGCCAGCGCCAGCATCACCGCAAGAACGCCTCCGGCGGGAGTATTTTTCCAAGGAAAAGACCAGACAGCTTCTTCTCGGGCCGTTTTTTCTTGGCCGAAATACTCCCCACGGAGCGTCCCCGGCCGGCCAGACGCGATGGGATCAGAAGAAACGATGCGCGGGATCATGGCTCTTGCCTCGGAACGGGGTGACGGTGACGCGCGCGGCCTCGGCCGCAAGGCCGATCTCGGACGCATCGAGATAACAGGCCGGATCCTCGGCCCAAGGGTCGCCGGTCAGCTGCAGCGCGCGGATGCGGGTGTTGCCGCCGCAAACCGCCTTATAGGCGCAGGCCCCGCAGCGGCCCTTGAGCGGCCGGGGACGCGTGCGCAGCGTGGCCAGCATCGGGTCATCCCCGCTCCATAGCTGCGAGAAGGACACCTGTTTCACATTGCCGACCGTGTAATCGGACCAATAGGTATCGGGATGCACCCGGCCCTGCGTGTCGATATTGGCCACCCCCAGCCCCGAGGAATTGCCCCCCCAGGCCTCGAGATGGGCGCGGACATGCGCGGCCTTCTCGGGGAAGTTGCGCTCGACCCAGGCCAGGAAATAGACCGCATCGGCATCGTTGTTGCCGGTCACGATCTCCAGCGGCGCGCCCTCGGCCACCGCGACCCAGGCGCGGTCGATCAGCTCATCCAGCGCCGCGCGGGTGCGGATGTGCTCGGTATCCTCGCCGCGGTGCTTGTCGCCGCGCCCGGCATAGACCAGATGCGACAGATAGAATTTGTCGACCCGCTCGCGATCGCAGAGTTCGATCATCTGCGGCAATTGACCCGCGTTGTCTTCGGTGATGGTGAAGCGCAGCCCCACCTTGACCCCGCGCGCGATCAGCGCCCGCACGCCGCCCAATGCCGCGTCAAACGCACCATCCAGCCCGCGGAACCAGTCATTCGTCGCGCCGATCCCATCGAGCGAAATGCCGACGTAATCAAACCCCAGATCGGCGATCCGCGCGGCGTTTGCCTCGTTGACAAGCGTGCCGTTCGTCGACAGCGACAGATGCCGGAAGTTCAGCGCCCGAGCCCGCTCGGCCAGTTCGAAGAAATCGAAGCGCGACAGCGGCTCACCCCCCGACAGGATCAGCGCGGGGATCCCGAAATCCTTGAGGTCGTCGAGCACCGCCATCGCCTGATCGTGGCTGAGTTCCCCCGGAAAGGGCACATCGGCCGAGGTCGTGTAGCAGTGCCGGCACCGCAGGTTGCAGCGCCGCGTCAGGTTCCAGATCACCACGGGCTTCACCGGGCCAGACCGGCGCCGCACCGGGGTCGGCGCGACCAGTTCACGCATGTATTGGGTCAGTCGGAACATCGCTCAGGCCTCCCTCAGCCGCAGTCCGGTCTTCTTCAGGATCCGGGTGGAATAGAGAATGTCGCTTTCGCGACAGGCATCGCCCAGCAGGGCGGAGATTTCGGCGCGCTTGGCCTCGACCTCGGGGCGGTCATGGCCGTGGATCATCGCGAAGAGATTGTAGGGCCAGCCCTCGGCGCGCGGCCGCAGATAGCAATGCGACACGAATTCGAGCGCGCCGACCCGGGGGCCAAGTTCGCTTGCCCGATCATCCGCCACATCCCAGACCGACATCCCGTTCGCGACCATCCCCAGCGCATAGTGATTGGGCGCGAGCGCGATGCGCCGGATCGCGCCCCTGCGCTGCATCGCGGCCATCCGTGTCATCACCTCGGTCTCGGTCAGGCCAAGCTGACCGGCGATCACCGCATAGGGCGCGGGACACAGCGGCAAGCCCGCCTGCGTCGCGCCGATGATCTTCCTGTCGATATCGTCCAGCATCACGCCCTGACCCTGAAGCCCACGAAGAATTCCACAAGTTTGGGGAAGCGCAGCACCGTAAGCCCCGTTTCCCCTTCGATCGCATCGGCCGCCCGGGTGATCCCCTCGGGCGTCAGCGCCGCCAGCACGAACCACATGTTCAGCCGATGCGTGCGTTCATAATTATGCGCGACCTCGGCGTGGGCATTGACCAAAGTCACGACGCGCTCGAAATCCTGCGCGGGCACCGCCATCGCGCAGAGGCAGAAGGCGCCGCCCATCGGGGCCACGTCGAAGAACGGCCCGAAACGGGTGATCGCGCCGATCTCGCGCAGGCGTGCAAGACGGTCGATCAGGGTCTCTTCGCTCAGGCCAAGCGCGGCGCCGGCTTCGGCAAAGGGGCGCGGGCTGATCGGAAAGCCATCCTGCAAGGCGTTCAGGATCGCGCGGTCGGTGGCGTCGAGCGCGTCCGGGGGCAGGGCCGCGCGAGTCATTCCGCCGCCTCCAGCCGGGGCCGGTCGAGCATCGCGCCGGTCTGTTTGAAGCAGCGGATCGAGAACAGCACCTGATGCCCGGCTCCTGCCAGCGCGGGCAGCGTCGCGGCATCGGCGATCGCGGCAAGCGCCTCGCCCCGGGTGCGGGCATGGATCATCGAGAACAGCGTGTGGTCCCAGTCGGGTGTGCCATGGCGCTCATAGCACAGCGTCACCGCCGGATGTGCGACGAGGGCCGCACCCGCCGCCTCGATCTGCGCCGCGGGCAGTTTCCAGACCACCATCGCATTCGAGCGCCAACCAAGCGCGCGATGCCGCACGATCACGCCGAGCCGCGTGATGATCCGGGCCGCGAGCAGCGCGCCGATCCGGTCGAGCACGTCACCCTCGTCGCGACCCAGCTGCCGTGCCAGCGCCGCATAGGGGGCGGCGGTGATCTCCAGCCCCTCGGTCAGCGCCTGCAAGAGTGCCCGGTCGCCCGGCTGCACCGCGTCGGTATCGGCCGCCTCGCCCATCCGCAGCTCGTGCCGGGGTCCGCCCAGACGAAACCCCAGATCGACGTTGAAGGCGCGTTTCAACGGCAGGTTCAGCACGCGCAGGCCCGTCCGCGCCTCGATCCGCGAGAGCGCGGCGGCCAGCGACGCGGCATCGGGGGCCGTCGCCACGAACCAGATGTTCCAGTCATGCTCGCGCAGATAGGAATGGTTCACCCCGGGTTCTGCACCGACGATGCGGGCCATCTCGTCGATCTGCCAGTCGGGGGCGGCAATCGCGGCCAGGGTCGATACCCCGACCGTATTCGGCCGGCAGGTCGCACCGACCCGCGCCACGGTCCCCTCGGCCTGCATCTCGGCCAGACGGTCGATCACTGCGGCCTCGGTCGCCCCGAGTGTTTCGGCGATCCGCGCGAAGGGGCGCGCCTCCAGCGGCAGACCGCGTTGCCAGTCGTCCAGAAGATGCGCGTCGAAATCGGTCAGAACACTCATGGATCAAAGCCCCAGCCTGTGGGCGCGCGCGGTGAAGAAGATCCCCGAAGGGCTCTCGGCCGCGATCTCGCCGATGGGTTGCAACGTATTCGTGTCGTAGATCACCACCTTGTTCGCATCGCGAACCGAGACCCAGGCCTCGGTCCCGCGGGCGGTGAATTCCATGTGCAGAACGGCTGGCCCCGGCGTCATCTCGCCCACGATCCGATGGGTCATGCTGTCGATCACCTGCACCGTGTCATTGAGCGGGTGGGCGAAATTCACCCAGACCTGCCGCCCGCCGGGCCGCGCCATGGCAAAGACCGGCTGGCCATGGGTTTCGGTGCGCCCGGTTTCGGTCAAGCTGCGCGCGTCGATCCAGAGCACCTCGTGGTGATGCACCGCGGGCAGCACGATCTGATCGCCCGCCTTGGCCCAGCCTTCCAGATGTGGCATCTTGTAGACGGGCATCTCCTCCGCGCCGCGGCCATAGCCGGGCAGGATGCGGCGGGCCTCGGGCGGATCGGCCCAGAGGTCGATTGCGCTCAAGCCATCCTCACCGAACAGCCCGGCGATATAGGTGCGCCCGTCATCGGTCACCAACGCGTCATAGGGCTGATGGCCGATATTCTCGAAGGTGGTGACCTTGGGTTCCGCCCCCGAAAGATCGACGATCCTGGTCTCATCGGTATCCCAGACCGAGAAGACGAACCGCCGCCCCGGCGCGTCCTCAAGCCCCAGTGCCTTGCCCCCCGCCGGGATGTCTGTGATCAGCTCGAGCGTGTCGGCGTCGAAGACCTTGATCCCGCCCGGTTCGTAATTGGCCACGGCGACCAGCCTGCCATCATCCGAGATCGCGCCGCCGATGGAATTGCCCGCCTGCACCACGCGCCTGACGATGGTCCGGGTCAGGATGTCGATCTTGGTCAGCCCGCCATCGCGGCCGAAGACATAGGCGAAGCGTTCGTCGGGCGAAAAGACGAGACTGGCATGCGACAGATCGCCCAGGCCCTCGATCCGGCCGATGGCGGCATGGTCGGACTGGTCCACGATCAGCACCGAGCCGGTTGCACGCTCGACGATCACACCCAGATCGCCGGTTGCGCGCAGCTCGGGCGTGGCGGCGGCGGGTCCGGCCAGAATGGTGCAGAGCAGAAGGGCAGCAAGACGGTTCATTTCCCGGTCTCCAGCAAATAATCGGCGATCCAATAGGCCTCGGCCTCGGTCATGATCGGACGCCAGGGCGGCATCGCGGTGCCCGGCATCCCGTCGAGGATGATGGTGGCAAGCGTGTCGCGGTCCTGCCCCGCCAGCGCCTCGGGTGTCAGCGGCGTGCCAAGGCCACCCTTGCGCGTCAGCCCGTGGCAAGATCCGCAATCCTGCTCGACCAGATGGCCAAGGCGCGCGGTGTCGGCGGCGCCAAGATCCTGTGCCGCGCCCGGCCCCGCGAGCGCCAGCATCAGCACGAGCGCGGGCCTAAGCATCGGCGGCAAGGCCGTGGCGTTCGAGCCAGTCCGAGACCGGCAGGCCACAGGCCCCCTCGCGATAAAGCGACACCACTGCGCCGACCACGAACAGCACCGGCGCGCTCAGCCCCTCGGCGCGTCCGGCGATCGAGTCGAGCCGCCCGGTGACGACGCGCTGGCGCGGTGTCGTGGCCGAGGCGACGGCCATCGCCCGGGTCGTGCCGGGCAGGCCGCGTGCCATCAACTCAACCGCGATCCGCGCCATGTTCGCGGCCCCCATATAGACCACCAGCGTCGTGTCGGGCGACACGAGGCTGTCCCAGTCGAGATCCAGCTCGGCATCTTTCGCACGATGCCCGGTAACATAGCGCACGCCCGTCGCCAGGCCGCGATGGGTCAGCGCAACCCCCGTCGCGCAGGCGGCACCCTGCGCTGCGGTGATGCCGGGCACATAATCATAGGCGATGCCGGCCGCGGCCAGTTCCTCGGCCTCTTCGGAACCCCGTCCGAAGATCAGCGGATCGCCCCCCTTGAGCCGCGCCACGCGCAGCCCCTGCCGCGCCAGCGTGACCAGAATTTCGTTGATGCGTTCTTGCGGAACGCAATGGTGCCCGGCCTCCTTGCCAACGGAAATCCGCCGCGTCGCCACGGGGACCAGCGCCATGATCTCGGGCGAGACGAGCCGGTCTTGGACGACGACATCGGCCTCGCGCAGCAGCCGCAGCGCCTTGCAGGTCAGCAGTTCCGGGTCGCCCGGGCCTGCGCCGATCAGGTGAACCTTGCCTTGTTGCGTCATCTCACTCTCCTCGGCGGATCGAACGGGGTCGGGTGGAGGGGCCCTGACGGCCCCTCCGGTTGGTGCGACGGGATCAGTAGATGTCCTTCATCGTGTTGGTGACGTTGAACTTGCCGGTGGGCGTAATCAGCCGGGGATCCTTGATCACCTGCTTCAGCTCCAGCGTCTTGTCGTCGACCACGACGATCGCGCTCTCCTTGTCCTTGGCGTTCCAGACCGAGAACCAGACCTCGGTGCCCTCCTTGTTGAATTCGGGCTGCACGACGCGAGGCTGGCCCTCGGTGATGCCCGACCATTCGACGATCGGCAGCACCTTCATCTCGGGATCTTCCCCGGCCTTCATCGTGTCGATGTCGAAGACGGCGACCGAGCCCGTGACCTCGGCCTCGGGGTTGAGCGGCGCATCGACGAAGAGGTGATGCGAGTTCGGGTGCGTCTTGATGAAGAGCGACCCGCCGCCGAGCGCATAGAAACTCTGCACGAGTTTCCAGGCCTGATCGGGGTGCCCCTCGGGGTCGGTGCCGATCAGCGCGACCGAGTCGTCGCCAAGGTGCGAGGTTGCCCAGACCGGACCCAGTTCGGGGTGGACGAAGTTCGCGCCCCGTCCCGGGTGCGGGGTCTGGCCGCCGGTCTCGATCAGCGCGGTCAGCTTGTCTTCCTTGGTATCGACCACCGCGACCTTGCCGCGGGCGTTGGCCGCCACCATGAAGTAGCGATGCGTGCTGTCCAGACCGCCGTCATGCAAGAACCGCTCGGCCTCGATTTCCGTGGTCTTGAGGTTCTTCAGGTCGGTGTAATCGACCATCAGGATCTTGCCGGTCTCCTTCACGTTGACGATGAATTCCGGGTTGTAGTGGCTGGCCAGAATCGAGGCCACGCGCGGTTCCGGGTGATAGGTCTGCTCGTCGTAGATGTTGCCCCGGGTCGAGACGATCTTGAGCGGCTCCAGCGTCTCGCCGTCCATGATGACGTATTGCGGCGGCCAATAGGCGCCGGCGATCGCATATTTGTCCTCCCAGCCCTCGAATTTCGAGGTCTCGATCGAACGCGCCTCGGAGCCGACCTTGATCTCGGCCACGGTCGCCGGGGTTTCCATCCAGAGGTCGATCATGTTGACCTTGGCATCGCGGCCGATCACGAACAGATAGCGCCCCGAGGCCGACATCCGCGAGATATGCACCGCATAGCCGGTGTCGATCACCGCCCGGATTTCATAGGTGCCGCCGTCGATCAGCGCGATCTGACCCGAATCGCGCAGCGTGACAGACATCAGGTTGGTGATGTCGATATCGTTCATCTTCTGGGTCGGGCGATCCTTGGGTTCGACCAGAACCTTCCAGCTCTCCTTCATCTCAGGCATGCCGAATTCGGGCGGCGCGGGCGGATCGAGCATCACATAGCGCGCCATCAGATCGACCTCATCCTCGGTCAACTCGCCCGAGGTGCCCCAGTTCGGCATCCCCGCGGGCGAGCCGTAGGTGATGAAGCTCTGCAGATAGTCGTAGCCGTGTTCGCGGGTGATGTCGGGCGTCAGCGGCTTGCCGGTCGCGCCCTTGCGCAGCACGCCATGGCAGCCCGCGCAACGCTGGAAATAAATCTCCTTGCCGGTGTTGAACTCCTCCTGGGTCATCACCGGATCGCCGGGTTTGCGGCCGGGCAGTTCGACGTTGATCTCGGCCAAGGTCGTCATCGAGGGTTCATAGGCGGCCGCCGGCGTGTCGCCATGCACGGCGGGCTTGTCCTGCGCCCAGGCGCCGCTGGCGCCGAGGGTAAGCGCCAGGGCCGCGCTGGCGAGCAACGTCTGCCTGGCTTTTTGCGCTTGGGTTTTCATACGGGATACTCCGTTCGCTGGTGAGGCATGAGCGACCATCGCCGGTAACCGGATCGTGATCCTTGACTTTCGTTAAGGCCGCCCCCGGTGCGGTGCGGGAAAGTTCGGACAACGGAGCCAGACCATGATGCGCGTCCTTCGACCTGTCCTTTCCCGCCTGTCCCGCGTGGCCCCCGAGCTGTGCCACGTGGTCCTGCCCGCCTGCGCGCTCGCCCTGTCCCTGGCGGGCGCGCAGGCGGTGCGGGCGGAATTCGCAGGCGCAGGTCCGGGCGGGATGATCGCCGCCGACGCCATTCCCGCGACCGCGCCCGATGCGGCGATGGCCGCGGACCTGTTTGGCGCCGACGCCCCCGTCACCCTGCACCGCGCAACCGACGGTGTGCCCGGCTGGGCGGTGATCGCACCCGATGGTGTCCCGCTCGGCTTCATCGGATCGACGTGGGAGATTGCGGGCTCGGTCGGTTATTCCGGGCGCCCGCTCGACGTGCTGGTTGCCATCGACATGCACGCCCGGATCGCCGGCGCGCGGCTGATGCGCCATTCCGAGCCGGTGCTGACCCTTGGCATATCCGAGGCCGATATCGCGGCCTTCGTCGGCGGGTTCGCGGGGCTTGATATCGCCGCCCCGCGCGATGCGTTGCTTGGCCCGGTCGCCGGCGCCCCCGACGTGATCGCCCGCGCCACCGTCTCGACCGGGGTGATCCGCGACGGCATCCTGCGCACCGCGCGCACGCTTGCCATCGGGCGTGGGTTGATCGCGGACGGGGCCGGGATCGACCGCCTTGGCTATGCCCCTGCCGACTGGGACGCGCTGATTGCCGAGGGTGCGCTGGTCAGCACGCGGGTCAGCATGGCCCAGGCCGCCGGGGGCCTCAGCGGCGCCAAAGTGCCGGTGCAACCGTCCGAGGCGCCCTTTCTCGAGGTCTGGGCCGGGCTGATCGACCCGCCCGAGGTGGGCCAGAACCTGCTCGGCCAACAGCTTTTCACCCAGGCCGTCGGTGCGCTCGGGCCGCGGGATGCGGCGCTTGTGGTTCTGTCACGCGGGCTTTACTCGCATCGCGGCACCGACTGGCGGCGCAGCGGCGCCTTCGAGCGGATCACCATCGTCCAGGGCGAGACGCGCCACCATCCGGCCGCCACCGATTATCTGATGGTGCGGCGCCTCGCGATCACCGGCGCCCCCGAGGTCAAGGAGATCAGCGTCTTTCGCCTGCCCGGTGCGGTCATCGACCCGACGCGCCCCTTCACCGTCGAGATCACCGCCACGCGACCGGCCGCGGCGGGGGGCGAGGTCGGTTTTGCCACCGTGCTCGACTACAGCCTGCCCGACCGCTGGCGACTTGCCCCGCCGGCCGCCCCCGAGCCGCTTTGGCAGGCGATCTGGGCGGCGAAGCGTCCGCAGGCGATTGCCGTCGCGGGTCTGCTCGGCGCGCTGACGCTGATCCTGTTCGCGCAGGAATGGATCGTGCATCGGCCCCGCCTCTGGGCGCGGCTGCGGGTGGGGTTCCTGGCGACCACGCTTCTGGGTCTCGGCTGGGGGCTGAACGGTCAGCTTTCGGTGGTGCAGGTCGTGGCCTTCGTGCAATCGCTGCTGACCGGCTTTCGTTGGGAGACCTTCCTGATCGAGCCGGTGATCTTCCTGCTGTGGTCCTTCGTGGCACTGGGGCTTCTGTTCTGGGGGCGCGGGGTGTTCTGCGGCTGGCTCTGCCCCTTCGGCGCCTTGCAGGAGTTGTTGAACACCGCCGCGCGGCGGATCGGCATCCGCCAGATCGCGGTGCCGCAGGCGCTGCACGAGCGGCTTTGGGTCATCAAATACACGCTTTTCGTGGCGATCCTCGCGCTCAGTTTCTATTCGCTGCATGACGCACTGGTGCTGGCCGAGGCCGAGCCCTTCAAGACGGTGATCTCGCTGCGCTTCCTGCGCGCCTGGCCCTTCGTTCTGTTTGCGCTGGCGCTCTTGGGCGCTGGCCTGTTCATCGAGCGGTTCTATTGCCGTTATCTGTGCCCGCTCGGCGCGGCGCTGGCGATCCCGGCCAAGCTCAAGATCTTCGACTGGCTCAAGCGCCGCCCGCAATGCGGCCGCGAATGTCGGTTCTGCGAGACGCGCTGCACGGTTGGCGCGATCGACCCGCTGGGGCGGATCAACCCCAATGAATGTGTGCTCTGCCTGCGCTGTCAGGTGATCCAGCACGACGAGACTGCCTGCATGATCCTGAAACGCCGGGCGCGCGCCGCCCGCCCTGCATCGGAGCAAACCCCATGACCGCTGTTTCGCGCCTGTTTGGCGAAGGCTTCCGCGTGTTCTTTCTGGCCGCAGGGCTGTGGTCGGTGGCGGCGATGCTGGTCTGGCTGCTGTATCTGGGGGTCCACGCCGCCGGGGGGATGATCGAGCTGCCGACCGCCGCCGCGCCGCATCTGTGGCATGGGCATGAGATGATCTTCGGCTATGGCGCGGCGGCGATGGCGGGGTTCTTCCTGACTGCGGTGCCGAACTGGACCGGGGCCCCCGCCGCGCGGCATCTGTTCATCGCTCTGGCGGCGGCGATCTGGCTGGCGGGCCGTGCGACGGTCTGGGCGTCGGGGCTGCTGCCCGCGGGGCTGGTGGCGGCGGTGTCGCTCGCGTTCCTGCCGATGCTGGGCGTCAAGATCGCGGCGCAACTGATCCGCCGGCCGAAACCCGCCAACGTGATGTTCCTCGGGCTCATCGCGCTGATGTGGGTGGCCGAAGGACGGGTGCAGCTTGAATGGATGGACTTGCCCGGCGGCGATGCGCTGGCCGGGTTGCGCGGCGGCATCTTCGCGCTGGTGGCGATGATCGCGGTGCTGGGCGGGCGCGTCACCCCGGCCTTTACCCGCAACGCGATCCTGCGCGAGGCGCTGGCGCGGACCGGGGCTGAACCTGTCCCGTCCGCCCTGCCCCGCAACCTGCCGCTGGCCGACCGGATTGCCATCGTCACCGCGATAGCTGCGGCCCTGGGCGCGCTGATCGCCCTGCCCGACCGGATCGAGGGCGCCGTGTTGGTGGTCTTCGGGTTGGCGCAGCTGGCGCGGATGGCGGGCTGGAAAAGCCGCGCGGCGCTGCGCCAGCCGATCCTTGGGGCACTGCATCTGGCGATGGCAATGACGGGCCTCGGCGCGCTGGCGGGCGGGTTGGCGCTCTGGGGGATCGGATCGGAAATCGGCGCGCTGCATGTCACCGCGATCGGCGGCGTGGGGGGGATGACGCTGGCGATGATGAGCCGCGCAAGCCTCGGCCACAGTGGCCGTCCGCTGGTCGCGCCCTGGGGAGTGGCGGTGGGCTATGCGCTGATCCCGCTGGCCGCCGGGTTGCGCTGGATCGGCTCGGCCAGCCTCGCGCTCTATTATCCCGCCGTGATCGGGTCGGGGGTGATCTGGACGCTGGCTTTCGCGCTTTACCTCGTGGCGATGTGGCCGGCCTTGTGGCAACCGCGCCTGCCGCGGGCGGAGACACAGTCATGAACCGCCGCCGTTTCCTGACGATCTGTGCCGGCGCGGCGCTGACACCGGCCACGGGGGCGCGCGCCGCGCCGCGCCGCGCCGACTGGCACGGCGTGGCGATGGGGTCCGAGGCGCGGATCACGCTCTCGGGTCTCGATCCCGCGCGGGCGCAGCGCCTGTTTGAGCGCGTCACGCAGGAGATTACCCGGCTTGAGGGGCTGTTTTCGCTCCACCGCGACTCGGCTCTGACCCGGCTCAACCGCGACGGGCGTCTGGCCGGACCCGCGCCCGATCTGCTGGCGCTGCTCGCGGTCGCGGATCGCGCCCATGCGCTGACCGGGGGGGCCTTCGATCCGACGATCCAGCCGCTCTGGCGGGCGCTGGCCGAGGGGCGCGATCCGGCGCCCGCCCGCGCGCTGACCGGCTGGAACGGCGTGCGTTTCGACCGGACCGAGGTGCGCCTGACCCGTCCGGGCATGGCGCTCAGTTTCAACGGGATCGCGCAGGGGTATCTGGCGGATCGGATCGCGGCGCTGCTGCGCGCGGCTGGCCTGACCGACCTGCTCGTCGACATGGGCGAGATCGCGGCGTGGGGCGTGCGTCCCGGCGGCGGGCCATGGCGCGCCGCGATCACCGACCCCGCCGGGCACGTGGTGGGGCGCGCCAGTCTTGTCGATACGACGCTCGCCACTTCGGCGCCGCGCGGCACGCTGATCGGACCGGACGGAAACCAGCCGCATATCCTGTCCCCCGACGGCACTGCGCCGCGCTGGTCGCTGATCGCGGTGGCCGCCCCGCAGGCCGCGCTGGCCGATGCGCTCTCGACCGGGTTTTGCGTGATGGAGCGCGATGCGATCGCGCGTGCCCTCGCCGCCTGTCCCGAGGCGCGGCTCGTGCAGATTTCCTGAGCGATCCGCTCACGATTGACTTTCGTTAAGGCGAGTCGGCTCACGCCGGGGTGATCTGGGCCATCGACAACGCTCCGAAAGGAAGGCTCCATGCGTGAAGTCATGACCAAGAGCATGGCCCGCAATATATTCTACGGCGGTTCCCTGTTCTTCATCCTCATCTTTCTGGGCCTGTCGGCCCAGAGCCACTGGCATATCGTCAATCGCTCGACCGATGCCGAAACGCTGACCCTGCAGGTGACCGCGGGCAAGCGGGTGTGGGAAGAAAAGGCCTGCATCAACTGCCACACGATCATGGGCGAGGGCGCCTATTTCGCGCCGGAACTGGCCAATGTGATGACGCGCTGGGGCGTAGATCCGGGCGACCATCAGGGGGCCAAAGAGGCCCTCGAGGCCTGGATGGGGGCGATGCCCACGGGCATCGAGGGACGCCGCCAGATGCCGCAATTCAACCTGACCGACGAGGAATACCAGAACCTCGCCGATTTCCTGCTCTGGGTCGACTCGATCGATGCGCAGGGCTGGCCGCCGAATGACGCGGGCTGAGCCGGGAGAGAGAGAATGAAATATCAAACGCAAAAGATCGCCATGGCCTATATGGGCGCGGCGCTTGGCCTCTTCGCCATTCAGGTGACCATGGGGCTTGTCATCGGCTGGATCTATGTGCAGCCGAACTTCCTGTCGGAACTGCTGCCGTTCAACATCGGGCGGATGCTGCATACCAATGCGCTGATCGTCTGGCTGTTGCTGGGCTTCTTCGGCGCGGCCTTTTTCCTGTTGCCCGAGGAAAGCGAGCGCGAGATCCACTCGCCCCTGCTCGCCTATCTGCAACTGGCAATCCTGGTGGTCGGCACGCTCGGCGCGGTCGTGACCTATGCCTTCAACCTGTTCGAGGGGAATATCCTTCTGGGCAAGGAGGGGCGCGAGTTTCTCGAACAACCCCTGTGGGTCAAGGGTGGGATTGTCGTGGCTGCGCTGATGTTCCTCTACAATGTCACCATGACGGTGCTGAAGGGGCGCAAGACGGCGATCACCAATATCCTGCTTCTGGGCCTCTGGGGGCTGGCGCTCTTGTTCCTCTTTGCCTTCTACAATCCCGGCAACCTCGCGCTCGACAAGCAATACTGGTGGTATGTCGTCCACCTTTGGGTCGAAGGCGTGTGGGAGCTTATCATGGCCTCGATCCTCGCCTATCTGATGCTGAAACTGACCGGCGTTGACCGTGAGGTGGTCGAGAAATGGCTCTATGTCATCGTCGCGGCCGCGCTCTTCTCGGGGATCCTTGGCACCGGGCACCACTACTACTGGATCGGCACGCCGGGCTACTGGCAGTGGATCGGCTCGATCTTCTCCTCGCTCGAGGTGATCCCCTTCTTCGCGATGATGGCCTTCGCCTTCGTCATGGTCTGGAAGGGCCGGCGCGACCATCCGAACAAGGCGGCGCTGCTGTGGTCGCTCGGTTGCGCGACGCTCGCCTTCTTCGGCGCCGGGGTCTGGGGCTTCCTGCATACGCTGCACGGGGTGAACTTCTATACCCACGGCACACAGATCACCGCCGCGCACGGGCACCTTGCCTTCTTCGGGGCCTATGTCGCGCTGAACCTTGCGATCATGTCCTATGCCTTCCCGATCCTGCGCGGGCGTGATCCCTACAATCAGGTGCTCAACATGGCCTCGTTCTGGCTGATGTCGGGGGGGATGGTGTTCATGACCTTCACGCTGACCTTTGCCGGCACGGTCCAGACGCACCTGCAACGGGTGATGGGCATGGGCTACATGGAGGTGCAGGACCAGCTCTGGGTCTTCTACGTGATGCGCTTCGGCTCGGGCGTGGCGGTGGTGCTGGGGGCGGTGCTCTTCATCTATGCGCTGGCCAAGCCGCGGGGCGAGGTCATCACCCCCGGCCCGGTCGAGAAAACCCGTCTGACGACCGACCCCGACCACGTCGCGGCCGAATGACAGGAGCCTCAGGATGAACGCGCATATCACCAGAACGGAGGGGGCGGCGCAGGCCCCCTTCTACCTGCCGCAAAGCGACGAATGCGAGGTCTTCGCCGCCGCCGCCGCCGCCGATCTGCCGGTGCTGCTCAAGGGGCCGACGGGGGTGGGCAAGACCCGCTTTGTCGCCCATATGGCCGCGCGTCTGGGCCGGCCGCTCTATACCGTCGCCTGCCACGATGACCTGACTGCCGCCGATCTGATCGGGCGCTATCTGCTCAAGGGCGGCGAGACGACCTGGGTCGATGGGCCGCTGACGCGCGCGGTGCGCGAGGGTGCGATCTGCTACCTCGATGAGGTGGTCGAGGCGCGCAAGGATGTGGCCGTGGTGCTGCATCCGCTGACCGATGACCGGCGGATCCTGCCCATCGACCGCACCGGCGAGGAGCTGCTGGCTGCGCCGGGGTTCCTGCTGGTGGCCTCTTACAACCCCGGGTATCAGAATATCCTGAAAACGCTGAAGCCATCGACCCGGCAACGCTTCGTCGCGATGGACTTCGACTTTCCCGCACCCGCGCATGAAATCCATGTGGTCGCGCGCGAAACCGGGCTGTCCGAGGATCGCGTGGCGCCGCTGGTGCGGCTCGCGGGCAAGCTGCGCGGACTCAAGGGGCAGGATCTCGAGGAAGGCGTCTCGACCCGCCTCATTGTCTATGCCGCGACCCTGATCGCGGGCGGCATGTCGATCGAACGCGCGATCGACGCCGCGATGATCGAACCCTTGTCGGATGACGAGGATGTCAAACGCGGGCTCCGCGATCTTGTCACGGCCATATTCGGGTGAGGCGGCCGTGAGCAGGATCGACTTCGAGCCATGGGAACCCGAAGAAAGCGTCGGGAAAGTGTGGCACGCAATCGCCAGCCGTCTGGACGCCCCCGCGGCGCATGACGGAGCCCGTGTCGACCTCTCGCAGGTCGGCGGACGGCTGGCAGTCCTTTTCCGCGCGCTCGGCGGCAATCCCGCCACCGAGCTGCGCCCCGTCGTGCAGGAGGTCAGCCGCCACCGGCTGAGCTGGCGCCGGCGTCTGGGCACCGAGGCCGAGGCGATCCCGCGCGCGAGCTTCGACGGCGAGGCGCTGCGCCTGCCCGCCTCGCTCGCGCTGTTCCCGGCGCGCGAGGCCAATGGCGCGACCTATCTGTGGCTCGCGGCCTGCGCGGCTCATGCGCAGGCGGTGCCCAATCTGCCCGAGGATCCCTTACAGACCGATCTGGCGCGGATCGCGGCAGCCAATGCGCTGGTGCGCGCGACACTGGCGGGGGCGCCGGGTCTGCGTGCGCTTTATGCCGATCTCTGTGCGGCGCTGCGGGCGCTGCGCCCGGCGCCTGCCCTCCCCCCGGCCGAAGCCGCGGTCGAGGCGCTGATCCGCGCCGAACTGGGCGATCCCGCGCCGCTGACGGGGCTTGCGCACGACTGGCGCGCGGCGCTGATCGCGGGCGAGATCCCTGCGGCAACCGCCCCGCGCGGCTATCGCCCGGCGCGTCCGGTCGCGCTCTGGCCCGATCTGCGCGGCCGCGCGCGGTCCGAGGCGACCAGCGTCGAAACCCGCACCGCGGATGCCACCCCCGAAGAGGCCGCCGCGGGCGACAAGATGCACCGCGCCCGCCGCCGCAAGGCCGATCAGGCCGAGCGTTCGGACAGCTTCATCCTGCACAAGTTCGAGGCGATCCTGAGCTGGGCCGAATTCCTCAACCTCAACCGCCGCGTCGATGACGACGATCAGGAGGACGCGAAGAAGGCCGCCGACGATCAGGAGGAAATCGGCCTTGGCCAGATCTCCAAGGCGCCCGCGACGCGGCTGAAACTGCATCTGGATCTGGCCCCCGAGGATGCCGCGCGCGAGCGGGTGTCCGGGCGCTTCACGTATCCCGAATGGGAGGCGCGTTCGGCAAGCTATCTGCCCGAGCACGCCTGCGTGCTGGCGAGTCCCGCAGAACCCTCGGACCACATCCCGGACTTCCGCACCGACCCGCGCGCCGCGCGCCGCATCCGCGCGGTCCGGCATCAGTTCGAGGCTCTGCGCCCCGGCCGCGTCACCACCTCGGGGCATCTCGATGGTGATGAGCTCGACCTCGAAGCCACCGTCCGCGCCGCCGCCGATCTGCGCGCCACCGGCGAAAGCAATGCCCGGATCTGGCGACAGTCGCGGCCGCTGAAACGCGATCTGGCGGTGTCGATCCTGCTCGACGTCTCGCGCTCGACCGAAAGTGCCGTGGGTGGGCGTGCAGTGATCGACATCGAACGCGAGGCGCTGGCGGCGCTGGCCTGGGGGCTCGACGCCTGCGGCGACGATTTCGCGATCCACGCCTTTTCCTCGCTGAAACGCGATCGGGTCTACATGATCGGCTGCAAGGAGTTCGGCACCCCGATGAGCGCCGATGTCGAAAGCCGGATCGCCAGGCTGAAACCGGGGTTCTATACCCGGCTCGGCGCCGCGATCCGCCATGCCTCGGCCGATCTGGCGCGGCAGGGGCGCAAGCGGCGTCTGCTTCTGGTGATCACCGATGGCAAGCCCAATGACCTCGACCATTACGAGGGGCGCCACGGCATCGAGGACAGCCGGATGGCGGTGCGCGAGGCGCGCCGCGCGGGCCACGCGGTCTTCGGCATCACCATCGACCGCGAGGGCAAGGCCTGGTTTCCCCGCATCTTCGGGCGCGGCGGCTTTGCGGTGATCCCCGATCCCGACCGGCTGACCGCGGCCCTGCCCGAGATCTATCGCCAGTTGGTGGGCGCATGAGCGGGCCGGGGGAAGAGCTGTCGCCGCTCGATCAGGTGCCAGGCGATCTGATGATGTGGGTGCTGATCATCTCCGAGCTGCTGGTCTTCGGGGCGGGGCTTGCGGCCTTTCTGGGCGTGCGGATCACCGATCCGGCGGGATTTGCCGCCGATCAGGATCTGCTTGATCGCACGGCCGCGGGGATCAATACGCTCGTGCTGGTCACCTCGGGCTATCTCGCGGCGCGGGCGGTGCGCACGGCCGAAGCCGGACAGACCCGGGCCACGCGCGCGCTGCTGGCGGGGGCCTCGGTCCTGGGCCTCGTCTTCCTGGCGATCAAGGGGGCCGAATATGCCGCCAAGATCCGCCTCGGTATCGGGATCGAGACGGATGCCTTCTTCACCTTCTACTATCTCCTGACCGGATTTCACGCCGCCCACGTCATCGCCGGGATCGTGATCCTGGGCCTTGTCGGCATCCGGTGTGCGCCGCGCGCGGTCGAGGTCGGCGCCGCCTTCTGGCATATGGTCGATCTGGTCTGGGTGCTGCTGTTTCCCGTGCTCTATCTGCTGAGGTGACCGATGTCCGACCCTCTGATCCGCGCCTGGGTCTGGCTCGTCGCCCTCTCGACGGCCTCGACGATCCTGGCCATTCTCGTCAGCCACGGCGTGCTCACCGGCGCTGGCGTCACCGCCGGGGGCGCGGCGATCCTCGCTCTGGCCTGGGCCAAGGCCGAGGTGATCCTCGCGCGCTATCTGGGCCTTGCCGCGGCGCCGTTCTGGCACAGGGGGTTTCGGCTGGTGCTGGGGCTCTATGCGGCGGGACTGCTTGGCCTCTACCTGCTCGGCTAGCTGCGGGTCCAGGCTTCGGCCGGATCCTCCAGCGCATAGTCGTGCAGCGCCTCGACATCCTTGATCAGCGCCATGTTCTGTCTCACCGTCACGCCCTTATCGCGCAGCTTGGCGAAGGCCCGAGACAGACTCTCGGGTTTCATCCCCAGACGCCCCGCGATCAGCACCTTGTCATAGGGCAGCATCACCGCGCAGGGGCCGCATTCGCATTCGGTCAGTTCGAGCAGGAATTCAGCCACCCGCTGCGCCCCCGTCTGCGCCTTGAGCTGTTCGATCTGCGCGACGAGCCGATGCAGATGCGCGAAGGTCGCCGAGATCAGCGACAGCGCGACCTCGGGTTGGCGGGTGATCAGCCGCAGGATCGCCGCGGTTTCCAATCGGATCAGCGTGCAATCGGTCGCGCATTCGGCTGAGACCGGGTAGGCCTCGTGGTTGAAGGCCACCGCCTCGCCGAAACTGTGGCCACGGGTAAAGACCCCCACAACCGCCTCGGAGCCGTTGGGTGCGATACGGTAGAGTTTCACCCAGCCGCGCACCACGATATAGACTGCGGCGGCGCGCTCCCCCTGAAGGAAGACCGTCGCGCCGCGATCGTGATCGCGCACGCTCGCGGTTTCGAGGATCGCATCCTGTGCCTCGCGCGGGACGGACGCAAGCAACAACGATCTGCGGGCGACGAGGTCGCTGTCTGCATTCATGGCTGGCTCCTCTCTTGCGTGCTTCTTTCATCATTCGCGATTGAAGGAAAGATGTGCCGGAGGCGGAGGGAATGACTTTCGAGCGTGAACCCCTTGACCTCTTTCGGGTGGGGATCGTTCCTACGGGCCTCCGTCGGCACGATAACTCGCTCCATCCTCCGAGGAGGATCCTGTCTCAAGGGTGCGAGGCAAGCCTTTGTAATCATGATGAGATCCACATAATCGAGCAAGAGGCGCTCGGATCGTGCAGTTTCCTATGACACTGCCTGATCTGAAGATATCGCTCAATACGACGCCATCAAACCTGGCTATTGAACCTTTACACACAAACGGGCACCTACCACGCCCAATGCGCGCCTCGCCCCCATGTTCACGACGATGATCGTCGATAAACCCTTGCGTCACTTCGACCGGCGGTCGCGCTCCGTCATCGCAAAGTCGATCATGTCACTCCATCGGTTCTAGTGACATGATCGACGCGCTCGCCTTGCGCAGGATCTCGTTGGCCTGGAGCAGTTCCGGATGCTCCCGCGCCAGCGCCTTCAGCCGGTCGGCCATCTCGGTCGGAATGCCCGCCCGCTTGCCGCTATCGACAGCGGCCCTCTTGACCCACTTCAGGATCTGAGGCGCACAGCACGCTCACGCACTTCGGGGGAAACTTGTTCTTCGTCTTGCTCATGATGCGCCGTCCTGCTCAGGAGGTGGAGCCTCCGGCAAACCCGATGCGTGTGTGGATGCCCCCTGTTTGGCAAGCGTAATCTTCGATTTGTCGGCGGGGTCTTCGATCGGACGTGTGTCAGGCCTCTGAGCGTGGCCTTCATGACGCCACGGGCCGGTATGCTGTTCGGAAGGCTGGGTTCACATCGGTTCAGAGAGCTGCAAGCGCTCGAGCGCCGGGTCTGAATCTCCCGCCTTGAACTTCGAAGTCCGTGTCGCCTACTCCTCGTCGATCGCTCACCCCGGCCTTGCGGCCATGCCGTGCCGCTGCCCTCCCGGGCTCGGGTCACGCCATTCTGTAATCCTGCTCCTTTGTTGTCAGTGCCCAGATCATCCGGGCCATCTTGTTTGCAAGCGCAACGGCCGCGACCATCTTTGGCTTGCGCATCACGAGCGTTGCCAGCCAGCGGTTTGCGCTGCCACCTTTGCGCACTACCCAGCGTATCACGCTCATGGCGCCAACAATGAGCAAGCGGCGGATGTCAGTCTGACCCATCTTGCTGACCGCACCCAGCCTAGTCTTGCCGCCAGTGGACCTCTGGCGTGGCACCAAGCCAAGCCAGGCGGCAAAGTTGCGCCCGCTGTCGAACGTGTCGAGATCCGGTGCAAAGGCTGCGACGGCGCCTGCGGTGACAGGGCCGATCCCCGGGATCGTGCAGAGCCGACGCAATTGATCATCCGTCTTTGATGCCGCTTCGAGTTCACCCGCCAGTTGTTCGATCACTTCCGTCAGCCTGGCGATCTGGTCGAGATAAATCGCTCCCATCTCCCGGACCTGGATCGGCAGAACGCTGGTCTCGTCGGCCAGCGCGTTCTCGAGCACCTTCAGGCTCGCCGGCCCTTTCGGCGCCACCAGCCCAAACTCAGCCAGATGCCCCCGCAGCGCATTGATGAGCTGTGTGCGCTGCCTGACCAAGCATTGGTGCGTCCGAAAGGCTACTGCCCGGCCCTGCGTCTCGGCACTCTTCACAGCCACGAACCGCATGGTGGGGCGCGAGGCCGCCTCCGCGATGGCTTCAGCGTCCGCTTTGTCGTTTTTCTGGCGTTTGACAAACGGCTTCACATACGCCGCCGGCACCAGGCGCACCTCATGACCATGGAACTGCGCCACCCGGCCCCAGTAATGTGACGTGGCGCAGGCTTCCATCGCCACGATGCAGGATTGCTGCTCGGCCAGAAGTGCTGCCAGACGGGTTCGTGACAGAACACGGTTGTATAGAACCGCCCCATCCAATCCAATTGCGCAGACTTGGAAACTGCCCTTCGCCAAGTCGATCGCCAGCATGCTGATCGGTGTCGTCATCGATGTGCCCTCCCTTTCGGTTCCGATGAAACCATCATG
Source organism: Thioclava sp. GXIMD4215 (assembly GCF_045291555.1). Taxonomy (NCBI): domain Bacteria; kingdom Pseudomonadati; phylum Pseudomonadota; class Alphaproteobacteria; order Rhodobacterales; family Paracoccaceae; genus Thioclava; species Thioclava sp. GXIMD4215. The sequence goes on from NZ_CP149519.1 coordinate 31,363, forward strand.
GCATACGTGATGCCGTTGGGTGGGGGCATCCACCGCATCAGTTCACAGACCCTGATCGATAGTTGGCGCCCAACTACAGCACAGACAGACTGCACAGTGCCCTCGGGTACCGCGACCACCACCTGGAAGCATCGTCCCGATGGATCGCGAGTACCAACATTCACCCCGGACCATTCGATGGGGAAGGCCAAACCACGAACCATACCTGTGGCAGGTCACCCGATTTGAAACTGCATATTCAACGGCATGGCCCGTCATAGCAGATCGTAGTTTGTAGGGGGCTGGCGTGCCTTAGAGTGGCTGCGGGAGCGTGCAGCCAACGATACCTGCGATTGGCCGAACGCCAGATCCCCAAGCTCGCAGCGTAATGTAACTCGTTGCCGTCGTTTGGAAACCCCAATTTTCGAACCACACACACCTCGCATTTAACTCCAGAGATTGGTCAGCCCCCAAAGGGCACGAGGTTTGTTCCCACGGTTTGACGGTGGGCTCCATTCGCTGGAATGGAATGAAGCATTCATTATGGGACAATCGCGTCACGGCTGTGCCACGACCACGCACGCTACCCGCGCAACAATAATGTGGGATAGCCCGCCACTGATGGTGTGGATGGCCCGACCCACAGCATCGCATTGTGCCCGGATGGGTCTGGATACAGCGCCCCGAAAGGAGCCGTCCATAGAACACCCATCCACAACATCGAGCGCCTGCTTGCTTCTGCTCAAGACCTGCCAGACGCCGCGCGACCAGTGTTGTGGACAGGCTGGCGGCACAGTTCCGAGGCACGCAGGATCAGATCGAGGACGTGGCCGCACGGATCGGCGAGGTGCAAGCCGGTGATGCGCTTGCACGCCGTCTGGCAACGGTGCCCGGGGTCGGCGCAATCTCGTCCAGAGCCTTCGCCGTGACGACACCAGACGTGAGCGCCTTCCGACGCGGTCGCGATTACGCAGCCTTGTTCGACCTGACGCCCCGGTCCCATTCGAGCGGCGGCAAGGAAAGGCTGGGACGGATCTCGAAGGTCGGCAACTTCCAACTGTGCCGATTGCTATACCCGGGCGCCATGGCGGGATCCCGTCCGCTGATCTGCCACGCATCTCGGCTGATCAAGGCGGCTTGGCGAGTTGCGGGAACGCAGGGCGCGACGCTTGGCGGCCACAGGCTCAGAGCCAGGTCGAAGACTCGATTGACGTTCTGTGAGATAGTCACTAGTAAGTAAGTGATCACTAACTAAATGATATCGAGTGATGCGAAAATCAGCAGAGTTGCGCAAGGCCGAAATCGTCGCGACCGTTCTCGAGATGGCGGACCGGATCGGCCCGGATCGCGTGACCACGGCAGCGGTCGCGCAACAGATCGGAGTGACCCAGGCGGCGCTGTTTCGGCACTTCCCCTCCAAGGCAGAACTTTGGGCGGCCGTCGCCGAGCAGGTCACCGACACGCTCGCGACTGCTTGGCGAACGGCCCTCGAAGATGTGTCGGATCCGCTGGAGCGGGTGCGGGCGCTGGTGGCGGCGCAGCTTGCGGTGATTGCGCGCACGCCGGCGATCCCGATGCTTCTGTTCTCGCGCGAATTGACGATCGAGAACGACCTGCTGCGCGGCGCCTTCCAGGAACGCCTCGGCGCATTTCACGAGATGCTTGCGGCGGACCTCGCTGCAGCGCAGACCCAAGGACGGATCCCGGCCGACCTCGCGCCGCGTGACGTCGCCTATCTGCTGAGCTCGCTTGTCCAGGGAGCCGCGATCAGATGGGCCCTCGGCGCGCGCAAGACATCCATGGAAGAGACGGGGCTGGCGCTGCTCGATGTGCAGTTGCGCCTGCTGCAGCGGCAGGAAGGATCGCGGAGAGATGCGTAGGAGTTGGTTTGTCCTCGGTGTCGCGGCAATTGCGCTGGCGGGGGGGCTCTGGGGGATGCGCCAAAGACCGTTGCCGGTGCAGGTGCTCGCGCCGCAGACGGATATCACGCTTCGGATTTATGGTCTTGGAAGTGTCGAGGCGCGCGTGCTGAGCGCCGTTGGTTTCGAGCTCGGTGGCGCAGTGCAGAGCTTGTCCGCCGATGCGGGGGATCGTGTTGCGGCCGGGCAGGAACTGGCCGTGCTGCATTCCGAGGAGCAACAGGCGCGCGTTCTTCAGGCCGAGGCCGGGGTGGCCGCCGCGCGCGCGGCACTCACCAAGGCAGAGGCTGCTCTGCCCCGGGCTCAGGCGATTCTGTCGCAGCGCGAAGCGGCCAATGCGCGCCAGCAGGAGCTGGCGCGCACGGACCGGGCCTCGAAACAAAATGCCGAGGAGGCCCAGCGTGATCTCGATGTGGCGCGCGCCGATCTCGCGGTGGCGGAGGCCGAGCTGATGATGCTGCGCGCGCAACTGGCCGAGGCAGAGGCGAACCTGCGCTCGGCCCATACGCTTCTCGCGCAGCACGCCCTCACCGCGCCCTATGACGCCCTGATCATTGCGCGCAGGGCCGAGGCCGGCACCGTGGTCAAGGCGGGGGACACGATTTTCAGCCTGATTGATCCGCAAACGATCTGGATCCAGGCCTATATCGACGAAGAGCGCGCGGGGCAGCTTGCGCTGGGGCAACGGGGAAGCATCCGTCTTCGCTCGCGCCCGCAGCAGGTATTTCACGGGGAAATCGCGCGGATCGGATTGGAGAGTGACCGCGTCAACGAGGAGCGCAAGGTGTGGCTCACCTGTTCCGACTGCCCCGCCGAAATGTATCTTGGCGAACAGGCTGAGGTCTTGGTCACCATCGGTCATCGGGATCGGGCCCTGATGGTGCCCGAGGTCGATATCGCGGGCTTCGATGGGGCCTCGGGAACGGTCTGGATCACACAAGATGGTGCGCTCGCGCGGGCAAAGGTGCAGTTCGGGGCGCGTGACGATCTGGGGCGCGCGGAGGTGACAGGCGGTCTGCCGGACGGCGCGGAGGTCATCTCTCCGGTTCCGAAGGGCGCGGTCGAGGGCCGCAAGGTCCGCATCGAGGCCAGTGCATGACGCTCGCGCTCAAGGACATCCGGCACAGCCTGTTTCGTTTTGTCCTGACCTGCTTCGGGCTGGGGCTGTTGATGACCGTCGTGCTGGCGATGATCGGGATCTATAATGGTCTGGTGTCGGATGCGCTTGCGGCGGTGAAGGCCCCGCGCGCAGATCTCTGGATCGTCGAGGCGAACACGCAGGGGCCCTTTGCCGAGGCCTCTGCGCTGCCCGCCGCGACCCGTGATGCGGTTGCGCGCCTTCCGGGGATCGCCGAGGCAGGCGCGATCACCTATCAGACGATCGAGGCCCGGCACGGGGCGCAGACGCTCCGGCTATATGTCATCGGTTACGAGCGCGGCCATCCCGGAGGCCCGCCCACTCTCATCGACGGGCGTGGCCTCGGGCGCAGTCACTACGAATTGGTCGCCGATCGCAAGTCGGGGCTTGCGGTCGGAGATACGATCCGTCTTGGACGCAATCGGTTCAGCGTCGTGGGGCTGACGGAAAATGCGATGAACTCCGGCGGCGATCCCGCGGTCTTCATGACCCTGTCCGATGCGATGGCTCTGCAGGGCGAGCTCGATCCCGCCGCCGAGAGGGTCCGGGCCGCGCGCGGGGCGGCTGCGCCCGATACCAGCACCGTGGCCGCGGTCATCGCGCGGATCGAGCCGGATGCCGATGTCACGCGGGTTGCGGCAACGATCCGGCAATGGAAGCATCTGGGCGCTCTGACCCAGGCGCAGCAGGAAGAGCTGCTCCTTGCGTCGGTGGTGGATCGCGCGCGCCGCCAGATCGGGCTGTTTCTGGGGATCTTGCTCAGCGTCTCGGCCGTAGTGATCGCGCTGATCATCTATACGATGACGATGGAGAAGCTGAAACAGATCGCGACGCTCAAGCTGATCGGCGCGCCGGATCGTACGATCCTCGGCCTGATCGTCCAGCAAGCCTTGATCCTGGGTGCCTCGGGCTGGGCGATCGGACTGTCGTTGATACTGCTGGTGAAAGACAACTTCCCGCGTCGGGTGGTGCTGGAACCAACCAATGCTTTGGTGCTCTTCGGGATCATCATCCTTGTCTGCATCCTGGCATCCGGATTGGGGATCCGCGCCGCGCTCAAGGTCGATCCGGCGACCGCGCTTGGAGGCTGAGATGGCGATCGGTGATCTTCTGGTCGAGGTGTCGGGCGTGGCCAAGCATTACGGCGAGGGCGAAGCCCGCGTCGATGCCTTGCGCGCGGTCGATGTGCAGATCCGTGCAGGCGAGGTGGTGGCGATGCTCGGCCCCTCGGGTTCGGGCAAGACCACGCTGCTCAATATCATTGGCTGCATCGTTGATCCCTCGGCTGGCCGGCTTGTGCTCGATGGCGAGACCGTGTTCGACGGCCGTTGGCTGCGCGGCAACCTGCGGCGCCTGCGTCTCGACAAGATCGGTTTCATCTTTCAGGCGCATAACCTGCTTCCGTTCCTCACGGCTGAGGAGAATGTCTCGCTGGTGCTCGATCTTGCGGGATGGACGCCGACCGCGTCGAAAGCCCGCGCGCGCGAGTTGCTGGACTATCTCGAGGTCGGACATCGGGCGCGGGTCAAGCCCGCCCATCTGTCGGGCGGGGAAGCACAGCGCGTTGCAATCGCGCGCGCATTGGCGAACAGGCCCCGGATCATTCTTGCCGACGAGCCGACTGCGGCCCTCGATTCCGTGCGGGCGCAGCTCGTGATGGATTTGTTGCGCAAGCTCGCCGTCGAGCAAGAGGCATGCATTCTCACCGTGACTCATGACGAGAAGATCTTCGACCGCTTTGATCGGCTGATCCATCTGCGCGATGGGCGCCTGAGCACGGAGTAAGGCACGCGGCCGCCCCCCCCGGGAGACTTGGGTGCGGTGAAAAAGCGTGGTCCAGGCAGCAGGTCAGGATGCGCCCCCGTTTCCCAGCTTCATGTTCTGCGCGGATGGCGAATGACTGGCTCGCAAACACGGGCCGTCGCGACGTGGGCAACGGAGGAAGGTCCAAATCGCCTTGGACACGAAAACCGGCAACATACGCGCAGTCGACTCCACCTCGAGCCGTCACGGAGACAGCCCTTTCCTGCCCGCCTTGCTAGAGCAAATTCCCGAGACGAGGCGATAGCTACCGTCATCGCGGACGGCGCCCATGACACGCGACGATGCCACTGTGCGATCATGGACCGAGACGATCATGCCGTCATGCCAATCCGCTGGAACGGGCACAGCTGGAAAGAAGGTTGCCCCGCAGCCTCAGCCTGGAACGAGATCTTGCACGCGACGCGACGCCTTGGATGAGCGCTCTGGAAGCGATGGACTGACTATCACGTCCGAAATCGGGGCGGGGCTCACATGAATCGCCTGAAGCTCTTTGGCGAGCGGATCATATCGCGAGGCCCTGACCGCCAGGCCGCCGAAATCCAGATCCGCATCCTTCGCGGCTGTGCTCGAACTGGTGGCGCCTGCCGCTTAGTTATGAACTGCTTCCCGGCCTTCGGCCGCGCAAAGATTGAGGCTATTGTCTGAAGGTTGACGGGAAAGGAGACCGTCAGCCCGAACGTTGATTGGCACGACAACGGCCCGTCTCGAATTCATAAAATCGGTATTTGAAATGCCAATTCATAGAAGATAGCATGAGACACAAGTTCAAGCTCGTGAGAATCCCATGCCCTCCGCCGCATCTTCCCAAACCAGGGCGGCCCCGCTCTCCGTTCGCCGCTGGGCGCCCAAAACCCGCATGATACGCGGCTGCTGGAATATCCCCCCCGGACGCCCCCGTCGTCACGCCCGACCTCGTGCTTGCCCCTCCTTGCCGGCTGGAGGGCGGACGGCGATCACCTCGGCTCTGGCGGAAGGCTCCTTCGACCGAACGCTTGCGGCTCCCAGGCCGAGACCTTTCGGTGTCGGGGGTGAGCTTCAGGCGGCGCGACTTACCGCGATCCATCCACCACTCCACGATATCCGCCTCGACCTGATCTTGACCGAGGCCGCAGCACAGACGGAACGAGACCTGACATGACGACAAGCTCGGAACAGATGCGGACCTGGAACGGTCCAGCACTCCTGACCTTTGGGTTTCGCCCCTTCTTTCTCGGGGCCGGGCTATGGGCTGCGAGTGCGATGACGCTGTGGCTCCTGATGCTCTCGGGTGCGGCGGAGCTACCGACACGCTTCGATCCCATTACCTGGCATCCGCACGAATTCCTGTTCGGGTATCTTGGGGCTGTGATCGCAGGATTTCTGCTTACGGCAGTCCCCAATTGGACAGGGCGTCTTCCTGTCGTCGGCTGGCCGCTCGGCATTCTGTTTCTCCTTTGGGTGATTGGTCGCATTGCGATTGCTGTCGCGATCTACCTTCCGGTTTGGAGCGTGGCTCTGGCAGATCTTGCCATGCCCGTTGCATTGGTCGGCGTCCTGACGCGCGAGATCGTCACGGGCAAGAACTGGCGCAACCTGATCGTCCTGGGAATGCTCATCGCCTTTACGCTCGCGAATGCGACGTTCCATTGGCAAGCAGCAACAGGCGCCTTCGCTGCTGGCGATCTCGGGCTCAGGGCTGGACTCGGAGCCGGGATCATGATGATCGCCGTCATCGGGGGGCGTATCATTCCCTCGTTTACCCGAAACTGGCTGGTCAAGCGACGCGAGACCCGGCTCCCAACCCCGCCGATGCAGCGGTTTGACCGGGCTGCCCTGCTCATTCTTCTGGTCGCCCTGCTGTTCTGGGTGGTTTCCCCCGAAAGCCTCATCTCCGGTGCGATCCTAATTGCGGCCGGCGTCACGCATGCGATACGCTTGGTCCGGTGGGCCGGGAGGCACACCTTGTCCGAACCGCTGGTCTGGGTCTTGCACGCCGGCTATGCCTTCCTCCCACTCGGAGCCTTGGCTCTTGGTTTTTCCACCTTCTGGCCGGGCCTTCTGACGCAAGCCGCGGCCCAGCATGTCTGGATGGCCGGCGCAATCGGGCTGATGACGCTGGCGGTGATGACCCGGGCGACATTGGGGCATACAGGCCAGACGCTGACCGCGGGAACCGGAACGCGGACGATTTATCTCGGCCTGATCGGTGCCGTCCTGGCGCGGCTGATAGCCGGTCTTGCGCCCGGAGCTGCCGGGGCGCTCTACGCGATTTCGGGCCTCTGTTGGATCGCGGCCTTCGGAGGTTTCGCGATCCTCTACGGGCCGCTGCTTGTTCGTCCAAGGATAACGACATGACGCTGTGGAATGATCGGAGCTTGCGCCTGCTGTTGTGACGCCCTGCGTCAGCCAGTCCTTGCCGATAGGTCCGCCACTTCGGCCGATCCCGGGGCGCGCCTTGGGCTGACCGGTTCTGGATTGTTCTGTTAGGCGTTGTCGATTGCCGTCTTGATCTTGCGGATCGTGGGGACCGGGCGGGCCGCTGTCATTTGGATCTCTCTATGAATCCGGATCGTCGATCAATGGGTTGGGCTTTGCAAATCGCTCGAGATCCTGTTGATCGCTGATGTTGACTCGATTGCCCTGGACAGCGACGCCATAGGCCTGCAACCCCCTGAAGGCGCGGCTCAGGTTCTCGGGGGTCATTCCGAGGTAGGACGCCAAACGGCGTTTCTCGAACTCCAAGTCGAACTGGGGACCAGCCCCCAGACGCGACTGCAGCCGAAGAAGATAGTTCGCAAGTCGCTCCTGAGAAGTCCGTAACTTCAGCTCCTTTTTGGTCTTCACGGCGGAACGGTAGCACTGCGCCAGCTCCGCCACGATGGCGCGCGCGAAGAAGTTGTCGACGTCAAATATGTTGCGCACGTCCTGACTGGGGATGAGAGCAATCCGGCTTTTTTCCAAGGTTCGGGCCGACATCAGGTAGGGCGCGCTCTTTATCGACGCCGCGAGGATGAACGTCGACACCGGCCGAGCGGTCGCCATACTGGTTTCCCTGCCGTTCCAGACCGAGAAAAGATCGACGGACCCAGACAGGATGACATGCAGAAAATCGCTTGGTTCTCCCTCGGTTATCAGTTCGATCTGCGGAGGAAAGTTCTGAACGTAGGCGCCGCGCATCAGCGTGCTGAAGTGCGCGCCATCCATGCCCGAAAAGAGGTCCAGCCTCCGGACATCGGGATAATCTGATTCTGGTATGCTCAATCGCACGGCCGCCCTCCGCTTGATATTTATCACCACGTCAATTGATAAATGTCAAGCGGAGTTCCAGACTTTTCAAGTCGAGCATTCTACAAGTTTCAATCGACAAGTCGAAATATTTCCGCAACCCATTTATTCATATAGGAAATTACCGATTACATGATCTAAATCAAGAAGATCAGTTACTCTGGGTCGTATGTCTGACGGTGATCCCTTTTTGGGGCGGAAGCAATGACAACACCGGAGGTTCTGTCATGCAGACCACAGCCACAGCCTCGCGCTCGGACCAGACTCGAGCCCTCGGGCTTAGCACGGTAGCCTTCACTGCCTGTTTTGCGGTTTGGACGATCTTTTCCATCATCGGTGTCGCGATCAAAGGCGAGTTGGGACTGACCGAGGCTCAATTCGGCCTGCTGGTGGCCACGCCAATCCTGACCGGCTCCGTCACACGTCTGTTTCTGGGCGTTTGGACCGAGAAATATGGCGGTCGCCTCGTCTTCTCCGCACAAATGTTGCTGACCGCACTTGCAACCGTGCTGCTGACGCTCGCGCACAGCTACGTCATGTACCTGATCGCGGCCTTGGGCATCGGCCTGGCTGGCGGCTCGTTCATCATCGGTGTCGCCTATGTCAGCCGCTGGTACGATGCCGGCCATCAGGGCACCGCACTCGGCATCTTCGGAGCCGGGAATGTCGGTGCGGCGGTGACCAAGTTCGTCGCCCCCTTTGTCATGGTCGCCTATGGCTGGCACGGCGTTGCCTACACTTGGGCCGCGGGCCTTGCCCTGATCGGTGTGCTGTTCTTCCTGCTGGCGAAGGACGATCCCGAACTCGTCGAACGTCGCACCAAGGGCATTGCAGCCCCCTCGCTGGCCGAGCAGTTCGCGCCCTTGAAGAACCTGCAGGTGTGGCGCTTCTCGCTCTATTATTTCTTTGTGTTCGGTGGCTTCGTCGCGCTTGCGCTGTGGATGCCGCACTATCTGATCGACGTCTACGGCGTCGATGTGAAGACCGCGGGTATGGCCGCGGCCTCGTTCAGCCTCTCGGCCTCTCTGTTCCGTGCCTACGGCGGGCATCTCAGCGACAGGTTTGGCGCCAGAACGGTCATGTACTGGACCTTCGGCTTTTCCCTGATCTTCCTGTTCATGCTGTCCTACCCGCCGACGGACTATGTCATCCAGGGCAAGGAAGGGCCGATCGCCTTCTCGACCGAGCTGGATTTCTGGCCCTTCGTCATCATGCTGTTCGGCCTCGGCTTCTTCATGAGCCTCGGCAAGGCGGCGGTCTTCAAGCATATCCCGGTGTATTACCCGGGGCATGTGGGTGCCGTCGGCGGCCTCGTCGGTATGATCGGCGGTCTTGGCGGTTTCGTCCTGCCGATCGTTTTCGGCGCGGCCCTTGATCTGACAGGCATCTATACCTCGTGCTTCGCCATCCTGGCTGGCCTTGTCGTGATCATGCTGACCTGGATGCATCTGTCGATCCGGGCAATGGAGCGGGCTGCCCTTGGAAAAGAGCTGGGCGCCCTCCCGACCCTTCCCGAACTGCAGGAGGTTCATGTCCCGGGGAAAACGGACATGCCGCGGATGCTGGAAGACTGGCAGCCCGAAAATGCGGAGTTCTGGGCGGAAAGGGGCCGCCGGATTGCGCGCCGCAATCTCTGGATCTCGATCCCGGCGTTGCTTCTGGCCTTCTCGGTCTGGATGGTCTGGTCGATGGTCGTGGCTCGGCTCCCCGCGATCGGGTTCGATTTCTCGACCAGTCAGCTGTTCTGGCTGGCCGCGCTTCCCGGTCTCTCGGGCGCGACGCTCCGGATCTTCTACAGCTTCATGGTGCCGATCTTCGGCGGCCGGTTGTGGACGACGCTTTCGACCGCCTCTCTGCTGGTGCCGGCCCTGGGGATCGGCTACGCGGTTCAGAACCCTGATACGCCCTACCTGATCTTCCTCACTCTGGCGCTGCTGTGCGGCTTCGGAGGAGGCAACTTCGCCTCGTCGATGGCCAATATCGCCTTCTTCTTCCCGAAGGCAGAAAAGGGCAATGCGCTGGCGCTGAATGCGGGGCTCGGCAATCTGGGGGTCTCGGTCATGCAGTTTCTGGTGCCGATCGTCATCACCGCCGGCGTGTTCGGGGCGATGGGCGGCGCACCGCAGACGCTGACGACGGGCGGCGAGCTCTGGATGCAGAACGCGGGCTTCGTCTGGGTGCCCTTCATCGTGATCTCCACTGTCGCCGCCTGGCTCGGCATGAACGATATCGCCGACGCCAAGGCCAGTTTCCGCGAGCAGGCGATCATCTTCAGCCGCAAGCACAACTGGCTGATGTGCGTCCTCTACACCGGCACCTTCGGCAGCTTCATCGGCTATTCGGCCGGGTTCCCGCTGCTGACCAAACTCGCCTTCCCCGACATCAATGCGCTGCAATACGTGTTCCTTGGCCCGCTGGTCGGCGCACTGAGCCGGGCCGGCACCGGCTGGATCAGTGACCGTTTCGGGGGCGGGCGCGTGACCTTCTGGACCTTCGCGGGCATGATCGTCGCAACCTTCGCGGTCATCGCCTCGCTCGGCGCGGGCAGCTTCGGCGGGTTCTTCGCGGCCTTCATGGCGCTGTTCTTCCTCACTGGGGTCGGCAATGCCTCCACGTTCCAGATGATCCCCGCGATCATGGGGCGTGAAGTGCCGCGCCTCATGCCGGAACTGGAAGGCAGCGCCCTGCGCCGTCAATCGGAACGCGAGAGTGCGGCGATCATCGCCTTCACCAGTGCCATCGCCGCCTATGGGGCCTTCTTCATCCCCAAGGCCTATGGGTCCTCGATCGCGATGACCGGATCCCCCGTCGGCGCGCTTTGGGCCTTCCTGATCTTCTACGTCATCTGCCTGGCGATCACATGGGTCTACTACACCCGGCGCGGTGGCCTGCTGCATGACCTCGAGCACGGCAACCGTCCTGCCGCCATCCTCCCCAAAGCCGCACAATAGCCGATGCCCAGGCCCGGGCGGCGATAGCGTCGCCCGGGTTTCCGCATACGAAAGGACAGCCAAATGAGCCATCTTCTCGACAGATTGAATTTCCTGCAATCCAAGGGGACGACGGAGCCCTTCTCCAACGGACATGGGCAGATGACGCGGGAAAACCGCGACTGGGAAGACACCTACAGAAACCGCTGGCGGCACGACAAGATCGTGCGCTCGACCCACGGGGTCAACTGCACCGGGTCGTGCAGCTGGAAGATTTATGTGAAGTCCGGGATCGTGACCTGGGAAACCCAGCAGACCGACTATCCGCGCACCCGTCCCGATCTGCCGAACCATGAGCCGCGCGGCTGCGCCCGCGGGGCCTCCTATAGCTGGTATCTCTATTCGGCGAACCGGGTGAAGAACCCGTTGATCCGCGGCAAGCTGATGAAGGTCTGGCGCAAGATGCGCGAGACCAAGACCCCGATCGAGGCCTGGACCGCGATTCAGAACGATCCGGTTCTGCGCCAGAGCTATGTTGAAACCCGCGGCAAGGGCGGGTTCGTACGCGCGAGCTGGGACGAGGCGACCGAGATCGTCGCCGCCGCCAATGCCTATACGACCAAGACCTATGGGCCCGACCGGATCTTCGGCTTCTCGCCGATCCCCGCGATGTCGATGATCTCCTACGCGGCCGGCACCCGCTACCTGTCGCTTCTGGGCGGAACCTGCCTGTCGTTCTACGACTGGTATTGCGACCTGCCGCCCGCCTCGCCGATGACCTGGGGCGAGCAGACCGATGTGCCTGAATCAGCGGATTGGTATAATTCCAACTACCTCCTGCTTTGGGGCTCCAACGTCCCGCAAACCCGGACGCCCGACGCGCATTTCTACACCGAGGTGCGCTACAAGGGGGCGAAGTCCGCGGTAATCTGCCCGGACTATTCAGAGGCGGCGAAATTCGGCGACGTCTGGCTGAATGCCAAACAAGGAACCGATGCGGCGCTGGCGATGGCCTTCGGACATGTCATCCTGCGCGAGTTCCACCTCGACCGGCAGGCCGAATATTTCGAGGAGTATTGCCGGCAATACTCCGATCTCCCGATGCTGGTGCGGCTGGACGAAAAGGACGGCTCCTTCACTCCGGGACGTTTCCTGCGCGCGGACGATCTGGACGGCAAGCTGGGTGAGGACAACAACCCCGCTTGGAAGACCGTTGCGATCGACGATCTCTCCGGCGCCCTGGTCGCCCCCAACGGCTCGATCGGCTATCGCTGGGGCGAGCAAGGCGAATGGAACCTCGAGGAAAAGGCCGCCGGGGCCGAGACGCGGCTCAAGATGTCGCTGATCGTCGACAGCGACCAGGACGACGTGCTCGGCGTCGATTTCCCGTATTTCGGCGCCGATGCCACCGTGGCGTTCGCAACCGGCGACAAGCGCCCCAACGTCCTGACCAAGAATGTGCCGGTCAAGCGGATCAAGACCGTCGACGGTGAGGTGGCGGTTGCCACTGTCTTCGATCTGTTCTGTGCGAACTATGGTCTCGACCGGGGGTTGGGTGGCGATTGGGTCACGGGGTCCTATGACGAGGATGTGCCCGGCAGCCCGGCCTGGGCAGAGAAGATCACCGGCGTCGATCGCGCGAAGATCATCCATGTCGCCCGTGAATTCGCCGACAATGCCGAGAAGACCCGTGGCCGCTCCATGGTCATCGTCGGTGCCGGGATGAACCACTGGTACCACATGGACATGAACTATCGCGGCATCATCAACATGTTGGTGATGTGCGGCTGCGTGGGTCAGTCTGGCGGTGGCTGGGCGCATTATGTAGGCCAGGAAAAACTACGCCCGCAGACGGGTTGGCTGCCGGTGGCCTTTGCCCTCGACTGGAACCGCCCGCCGCGCCACATGAATGCGACCTCGGCATGGTATGCGCATACCGATCAGTGGCGCTACGAGACCCTGACGGCGGGTGAGATCCTGTCGCCCACGGCCCCGGAGGGCGACTGGGACATCGGCATGATCGACTACAACATCCGTGCGGAGCGCATGGGTTGGTTGCCCTCGGCGCCCCAGCTCAGGACCAACCCGCTCGAGGTCGCGAGGGCGGCCAAGAATGCCGGACAGGACATCGCGCCCTATGTGGCGGAGCAGTTGAAATCCGGCGCGCTGGAAATGTCCTGCGAGGACCCCGATGCGCCCGAGAACTGGCCACGCAACCTGTTCGTGTGGCGGTCGAACCTGTTGGGCTCGTCCGGCAAGGGGCACGAGTATTTCCTCAAGCATCTGCTCGGGACCGACAACGGTGTCATCGGCAAGGACATGGGCGAGGAAGGGCGTCAACTTCCGAAAGAGGCGAAATGGCACAAGGAGGCGCCGCGCGGAAAGCTGGATCTTCTGGTGACGATCGACTTCCGCATGTCGACCACCTGTGTCTATTCCGACATCGTGCTGCCGACCGCGTCCTGGTACGAAAAGGACGACCTCAACACCTCGGATATGCATCCGTTCATCCACCCGCTTCAGGCTGCCGTGGATCCGGCCTATGAGTCGAAATCCGACTGGGAAATCTTCAAATCCATTGCGAAGAAGTTCCAGGAGGTCGTTCCGGGATATCTGGGCCAGGAGACCGATGTCGTGGCGCTCCCGATCCTGCACGACACGCCTGCAGAGATCGCGCAGGATCAGGTCAGGGACTGGAAAACCGGCGAATGCGAGCTGATCCCGGGAAAGACGGCGCCCAACTACATCGCCGTCGAGCGCGACTATACCGCGATCCACGATCGGTTCACCGCGCTTGGTCCGCTGCTTGACAAGCTCGGGAACGGGGGCAAGGGCATCTCGTGGAATACCGAGGACGAAGTCGCGGCGCTGAAGGCGCTCAATGGAGAACGGCGCGAGGGGTCGGCCAAGGGCAGACCCGTGATCGACACCGCGATCGATGCCGCCGAGGTCGTGTTGATGCTGGCGCCGGAAACCAATGGCGAGGTGGCCGTCAAGGCATGGGAGGCGCTTGGCAAGGCAACCGGCCGCGATCACGTGCACCTGGCCGAGGGCGAGCATCACAACAAGATCCGCTTCCGCGACATCGCCGCCCAGCCGCGCAAGATCATCTCGTCGCCGACCTGGTCGGGCATCGAAAGCGAGCATGTCAGCTATAACGCCGGCTACACCAACGTCCACGAGCTGATCCCCTGGCGAACCCTGACCGGCCGTCAACAGCTCTATCAGGACCACTTGTGGATGCGCGCTTTCGGCGAGGGCTTCATGTCCTATCGGCCGCCGGTGGACCTCAAGACCGTCACCGACGCGATCCATACCGACAAGGACAAACCGCATGTCGTGTTGAATTTCATCACGCCACACCAGAAATGGGGCATCCACTCGACCTATTCTGACAACCTGCTGATGCTGACGCTCAACCGCGGTGGTCCGGTGATCTGGATCTCCGAAAACGACGCCGCGAAGGCTGGCATCGTTGATAACGACTGGGTGGAGCTTTACAACGCCAACGGCGCGCTGACCGCGCGCGCGGTGGTGTCGCAGCGCATGAAGGATGGAACGACCTTCATGTATCACGCTCAGGAAAAGATCGTGAACACGCCCGGCTCGGAGAAGACCGGCTTGCGCGGCGGCATCCACAACTCGGTCACCCGGGCGGTGCTGAAGCCGACCCACATGATCGGCGGCTATGCCCAGCAATCCTACGGGTTCAACTATTACGGCACCGTGGGCTCCAACCGCGATGAATTCGTCATCGTGCGCAAGATGAACAAGGTCGACTGGCTCGACGATGAAGCCACCCCGAAGGAGGCAGCGGAATGAAGATTCGTGCGCAAATCGGCATGGTGCTGAACCTCGACAAATGCATCGGGTGTCATACCTGCTCGGTCACCTGCAAGAACGTCTGGACCAGTCGCGACGGTGTCGAATACGCCTGGTTCAACAACGTCGAGACCAAGCCCGGCACCGGCTATCCGACCGATTGGGAAAACCAGGACCGCTGGAATGGCGGTTGGACCCGGACGAAATCCGGCAAGCTCCAGCCCAAGCAGGGGGCGAAGTGGCGGATTCTGGCGAATATCTTCGCCAACCCCGACCTGCCCGAGATCGACGATTATTACGAACCGTTCGATTTCGACTACGACCACCTGAAATCGGCGCCCGAGGGCAAGGCCTTCCCGACGGCCCGTCCGCGCTCGAAGATCACAGGGGAGAGGATCCAGAAGATCGAGAAGGGGCCGAACTGGGAAGAGATCCTCGGCGGCGAGTTCGAGAAGCGCTCGCAGGACTACAATTTCGAGGGCATCCAGAAACAGATCTACGGGGAATACGAGAACACCTTCATGATGTATCTCCCCCGGCTGTGCGAGCATTGCCTGAACCCGGCCTGCGCGGCATCCTGCCCCTCGGGCGCGATCTACAAGCGCGAGGAAGACGGCATCGTCCTGATCGATCAGGAAAAATGCCGAGGCTGGCGGATGTGCGTGTCTGGCTGCCCCTACAAGAAGGTCTACTACAACTGGTCGACCGGAAAATCCGAGAAATGCACGCTGTGCTATCCCCGGATCGAAAGCGGCAACCCGACGGTATGTTCGGAAACCTGCGTGGGGCGCATCCGATATCTCGGCGTGATGCTCTATGATGCAGACAAGATCGCCGAGGCGGCGAACGCGGCCGACAAGATGGATCTCTATGACGCGCAGCTCGGCGTGTTCCTTGACCCCAAAGACCCTGCCGTCATCGCCGAGGCGCAAAAGCAGGGCATTCCGCAAGACTGGATCAAGGCCGCCCAGGAAAGCCCGATCTGGAAGATGGCGATGGAGTGGAAAGTCGCCTTCCCGTTGCACCCCGAATACCGGACGCTTCCGATGGTGTGGTACATCCCCCCGCTCTCTCCGATCCAGAACGCCGCCGAGGCGGGGGCCATCGGGATGGATGGCGCCATGCCGGACGTGAAGAACCTGCGCATCCCTCTGCGCTATCTCGCCAACATGCTGACTGCAGGCGACGAAAAGCCGATCGCCCGCGCCCTGGAGCGCATGCTGGCCATGCGCGCCTACATGCGAGCCAAGAGTGTCGATGGTGTGATCGACGAGGCCGTCGCCGCACGCGTCGGGCTCTCGGGCCAGGTCATCGAGGACATGTATCGCATCATGGCGCTGGCCGATTACGAGGACCGTTTCGTCATTCCCACGACGCATCGTGAACAGGTCGAGGAAGCCTATGATCTGCGGGGTGGCTGCGGCTTCACCGATAGCAACGGATGCTCCACCGGCACCTCCAAGGCGTCGCTGTTCGGTGGCTCCAAGAAGCCGCTCAAGATGCCGCAGGAGGTGCGCTGATGTCCCTGTCGCCTCAAGACCGCACGCTCAAGGCCATGTCCCTGATCCTGAGCTATCCGACGCAGGAACTGCAACAGGCAATGCCCGAAATCAGCGGCGTTCTCGCCTCGGAGTCACGTCTGACCGCCGCGGCGCGGCGCGCGCTGCGCCCGCTCGCGAGCCAGTTGGCGACACGCGACCTCTATGAGCTGCAAGAGCAATATGTGATGCTGTTTGACCGCTCGCGCGCCTTGTCCCTGAACCTGTTCGAACATGTCCACGGCGAAAGCCGTGACCGGGGTGGCGCGATGGTCTCGCTGCTGGAGACCTATCGTGACGGCGGGTTTGAACCGGCCACCACGGAACTGCCTGATCACCTGCCGGTGTTGCTGGAATTCCTGTCGACGCGTCCCTTTGTCGAAGCACAGGAAACCTTGGCGGACGCGGCGCATATATTCGAGGCCCTGACCGCCCGGCTTGTCCGGCGCGAAAGCCCTTATGCCGCCGTGTTCGCCGCTCTTTTCCAGCTTTCCGGCGGTGCGCCGGATCAGGCCGCGGTTGCCGAGCTTCTGGATCAGCCCGACATCGACGCCGACGACCTCGAAGCGCTCGACAAGGTCTGGGAAGAAAGCGAGGTGCGTTTCGGTCCCGACCCGAATGGAGGATGCCCGCAAGTCCGCGACATGCTCGCGCAGATGGATGTTCCGATCAATCCCGCGCCGCGCGCGACGGCCGAGTAACGGAGGCTGAAATGAGCAATTTCTTCTTTGGCATATATCCCTATATCGCCCTCTCGATCATGATCGTCGGCTCGATCGCCCGATATGACCGGGACCCGTTCACCTGGAAATCCTCGTCCAGTCAGTTGCTGCGGCGCAAGCAACTGATGGTCGGGTCTATCCTGTTTCATATCGGCGTCCTGTTCATTTTCTTCGGACACTTCTTCGGCCTCCTGGTCCCGCACCAGGTCTACGAGGCGATCGGCATTCACGCCGAAGCCAAGCAGTTGCTGGCTGCAATCGCTGGCGGCATTGCCGGTATCGTCGCGATCATCGGCGCGCTGATGCTGGCGCACCGTCGGCTGACGGAGCCGCGGATCCGCGACACCTCCAGCTTCTGGGACATCACGATCTTGCTGATGCTGGTGGCGCAGCTCGCCCTTGGCCTGATCAGCGTCCCCTATTCCATCGCCACCGCCGAACATGGCAGCGTGATCAACTTCATGAACTGGGCTCAGGGTGTCTTCACCTTCCAGAGCGGCAATGCCGCGCATATCGCGGATGAGCCGCTGATCTACAAGCTGCACATCGTTCTGGGGCTGACGATCTTCCTCGTCTTCCCCTTCACCCGGCTGGTGCACATTCTCTCGGGGTTTGCGGCGCCCGTGCGGTATCTGCTGACCCGCACCGGCTATCAGATCGTGCGCTCACGCCGTCAGGCGCCGCGCCATCCGGCGGAGTAAGCGCAATGAACGCACAGCTCTATCCCGATCTTGTCGTCAATGGCGAGCTCGTCCCCCATTCGGTGGTGGCCAACGAAGCGCAGAACCATCCGGCGCCCTCCGGGAAACCCGGCGTTGCCTGGCGCCACGCGGCGAATGCGGTCGCCATGCGCACGCTTCTCCTGCAGGAGGCCCGGCAGCGCGGGATACGGGCGGAACCCGCCGAGGTCGGGCCGGGACGCTTTGAAACCGGGGAAGAGGCCCTCATCCGTTGCCTTCTCGACGCCGAGGTCGAGGTATCTGCGCCAACCGAGGACGACATCCGCAGGGAATGGGCGCGCGACCCCGGGCGGTTTCGTTCCCCGCCGCTCTGGGAGGTTTCCCATATCCTCTGCGCCTGCGATCCCCGAAACGAGAACGAACGCGTGGCGGCCCGGGCGCGGGCGGCAGGTCTTCTCGCCCGTGTGGCAGAAGACCCCGGACGTTTCGCGCGGCTGGCATCGGCGCACAGCGACTGCGGATCGAAATCGTCGGGTGGCACGCTCGGACAACTCGGTCCGGGGGACACCGTGCCCGAGTTCGAAGCGGCTCTGCGCAAGATGAAGGAAGGTGAAATCAGTTCGAAGCCAGTCCTCACACGGCACGGTTGGCACGTGATCCGCATGGACGCCATCGCCGAGGGGGCGGTGCTCCCCTTTGAAACCGTGCGATCGAAGATTGCTGACGCCATGGAAAAAGCGGCTTGGGCGCGCAACGCCCGGGCATTCGCGGATCGGCTCGTCGCCTCTGCCCAGATATCCGGAGCCGAGCTTGGACGCCGCGCCCCAGGAGAGACATCATGAAGAACCATCTGTCCAATACCCGACGCGGCGATAGCGAACAGGACCCGACCGATCTGGACCTGCTCCAGGATCCTCTCGAATTTATCCACGAAGATCACATGCATATGCGTGCGGTCTGCGAGCTGATGGAGCGGATTTCGCACAACTCGCTACCGGACCCCGTCGAAATCTCGCGGCTGCTGCGCTTCCTCGATCACGAGATCGGGCTCTTGATCCATGACGAGGATGACGAGTTGCAGGGCATGCTGCTGGTCCGGTGCACCCCGGAAGACGACATCGGGCCAACGCTCGAGCGGCTGAAGGTCGAGCATCAAACGCTGAGCGAGCTGTGCCCGCGCCTGCGGACCGTGCTCACGGAGATGCACGATGACAAGCGAGCTGCCAAAGACGACGAGGCCGCCGCGCTGCGCGACTTCGCCGATCGCCTGCGCCGCCATCTTATCGTGGAGAACGCGATCGTCTTGCCGATCGCGCAAGCCAGGCTGACCGATGATGACATTGTCCGGCTGAGGAACGCCATGATCCGGCGGCGGATCGAGGATATGCAAGTGTAATCCCATGCTGGAAACGTTGCTTGCACGAAACATCGCATGGGCGGCGGCGCGCAATGAGGCCGATCCCGGCTATTTTGCGCGCCTTGCCGCGTTGCAGGCCCCGGAATTCTTCTGGATTGGTTGCTCGGACAGCCGCGTCCCGGCCAATGTCGTTGCGGGCCTCGATCCCGGGGAGGTCTTCGTGCACCGCAACATCGCGAATGTGGTGCATTCTGCGGATCTCAACCTCCTGTCGGCTCTGGAATTCGCCGTCGAGACGTTGAAGGTGCAAGAAATTATCGTCTGCGGACACTACGGTTGCGGCGGGATCAAGGCCGCAACCGAAGACCTGCCGCACGGATTGTCCGATCACTGGCTCGAGCCGATCCGGCGCCTTGCACGCGCTTTCGCCGTCGACCTCGCGGCCTGCAGCAGCGATGAAACGCGCTGCGACAAGTTGGCCGAGCTGAACGTCGTCGAAGGCGTAAAACGGGTGTCCGAGACCCCGATTTTGCAAAATGCATGGTCCCGCGGCGCGGATGTGCGCGTGCACGGGCTGATCTACGGCTTGAAGGATGGCAGGTTGCGGGACCTCGACTGTTCAACAGGACCGGGCCACTTCGTCGAAAGGACAAAGCCATGAAGGCGATCCAGGCATTCGAGAATGGGCGTTGTGGATGCGAAACCTCCAACGGCGCGTCGCCGCTGATTTCGATGGACGAAGCCTTGCGGCGGCTTGGAGAGCATGCGCGCCCCATCACCGGCACGGAGACAGAAGCGCTATCCTTGGCGACCGGGCGGGTCCTTGCAGACCCCGTATTGGCGGCCACGATGACCCCGCCGTTCGACAGTTCCGCAATGGACGGTTATGCGCTCGACAGTGCCGCCCTATGGGGTGAGGGTCCTTGGAGATTGCCTGTCACACAGCGTATTCCAGCCGGTGCGGAGTCGACCGGGCGAGTGGCCGGTGGGACCGCCGCACAGATCTTCACCGGCGCGCCAGTGCCGCTCGGAGCGGATGCCGTGGTGCCGCAGGAGCACGTCGCGCGCGACGGCAATCTGGTGATCCTCGACCGACGTCCCCAACCCGGCCTGAACATTCGCCGTGCCGGCGGTGACATGCGTCCCGGCCAGACCGTTCTGGGGGCGGGATCAAGGCTTGGTCCTCGTGAAATCGCGGCATGTGCCGCTGCGGGTGCCGCCCGCGTGCATCTGATCCGCCCCGTGCGGGTCGCCCTTCTCGTCACGGGCAACGAAGTCCGGCCGGCCGGGGCAGACCGGGGCGCGGCCGAGATTTGGGACATCAACTCGCCGATGCTTTCGTCCGAGCTGTCACGGCCGGACATCCATCTCATAGATGTCATACAGGGCGCGGACGACCGTACCCACCTGCGCCGGGCCCTTGCCGACATGGCCAAGGCCGCGGATCTGATCGTCACGACGGGCGGGATCTCGGTGGGCGAGGAAGATCACGTCAAGCCGGTGCTCGGCGAGCTGGAAGCCACGGTTCACTTCAGCGGTGTCGCCATCAAGCCGGGCAAACCCGTCAGTTTCGGGCAGATCGGGACGGCAAGTTGGCTTGGCCTTCCGGGCAATCCACTATCGGCATTGGTGATCTGGCATATCTTCGGATTGCCCCTGCTGGATATCCTTTCCGGGCGGCAGATCGCGGAGCAGAGGCGTCGTCATGTCGTCGCAGGCAAGCCCATCTTCCGCAAACCCGGGCGATGTGAAGTGCGACCTGCACGCCTCATGGGGTTCGATTCGGAAGGGCGTGAGATCGTGGACTTCGGAAACACCGTCAATTCCGCGCATGTCGCGGACCTGCCCGGCACGGATGGTTTGATATTCATTCCGGCTGAAACAGACCGGCTGCCCGAAGGCGCATTGCTGGAATTCCAGCCTTTCAACCGAGCATGAGGACGCAATGAAGATCGGATATACGATGGCACCTGGGCGCGGCGATACGAATCTGATGCTGCATCGTCTGGCGTCTTCCCTGATCCAACAGGGCTACCGCCCGGTCGGGACGGTTCAAATCAATGCCGAGCGCGAAAGCGCCGGTCCCTGCGACATGGACGTCAAGGTGCTGCCCGAGGGCGTGACGATCCGCATCTCGCAGTCTCTGGGCGCGGCCTCCCGGGGATGCCGCCTCGACCCGGCGGCGCTTGAAACAGCGGTGGGCCTTGTGGAAGCCGAGCTCGCCAAGGGGGCCGATTGCCTGATCGTGAACAAGTTCGGCAAGCACGAAGCCGAAGGGCGCGGTTTCCGTCCGATTATCGCGACCGCACTTGCTGCGGACATCCCGATCCTGGTCGGCCTCAATGCGCTGAACAAAGAGGCTTTCCTGGAGTTTGCGGGTGAGTTCGCTTACGCCTTGCCACCCGAGTTTCCGGCGCTGGAAGCCTGGCTGAGGACGCATCTCGAGGCGCGCACGACGGCCGCCTGAGGGCTGCGCCCCTTAGCCAGGCAAGGGTGCCACTGCCCCCCTGCAGGCCGCAGCCCCGGGATGCGGGCTGAGGTGTCTGATGACGGGTCTTGCGGTGATCAAGCCGGGGCCGCGGCGGCAATGCGCCGATACCCTGCCTGGCCATAGAAGAAGCCGTTGGAAAACGAAACTCCGTCGCACAGCTCGCGCAGCATGGTTTCCGCGGCTCCCGGCGCGCGGGTGCCGTCCAGAACATCCCGAAACAGCGCCGCCACCGCAACCATGTCCACCGCCTGAGGCATCAGCCGCAGATGGGTGACCCCCTGTGCAATCATCTGAGCGGCTTCGGGCAGCAGGTCGATGTAGCTTTCCGACTGGGTCTGAATGCCGTTGACGCGCAGAATCGGGCGGTCATCGGTGGTGCGCAGCGGCATGCCGTCGGGATCGTCCTCGCAAACGAACTGGCAATTGTCCTTGGTCCGGCCATGGGCACGCGCGTGATAGCACCGTGCCGAGACCGCGAGCGAAGCCCTGCCGAAGACCTGCACCTCGACCCCAAGGCCAAGCGCACGCGCGGCCTTCGCGGCAACGGCGATCGAGGGTGCGGGCAGCTCCGCGGGCAGACAGACATGCGTCGCCCCCTGCGCCGCCATCCAGGCGATCGTCGCCTCGTTGTAGGCATTCATGAACGGACCGATGCGATGCGGGCGCTGGCCCCGGGCAAACAGACCCGCCGCGTTGTTGATCTCGATCTCGGGGGCGTCCATCGCGGCGAGGTCGGCCGTGGCCTTGCGTTCGCGCTTCAGCATCACCTCGGCCAGCGACGACAGGATCACCGTCTTGCCGCCCCGTTGCAGCCGTTCGATGATCGCGGGCAGATCGGCTTCGTGAAACGGTGCGCGCTTGGAGCAGATCACCTCGCCCAGATAAACCTCGTCGATCGGCGCCTCGTCGGCAATGCGCGCGTAGAACGCGCGCCGCGCCTCGGCGGACCAGTGATAGGCGATCGGGCCAAGGGTCAATTTCGTCATGTCACTCACCGCCATTTCTTCGTCTCGAACGCGCCCTGGGTCTGCTTCTGCCCTTCGGTCAGGGCAACCAGATCGGCGATATTCGCCGGCCGGCCGGCGCGGATGTCGTCAACGGCCTGCCGGAAGGCCGACACCACGCCCCGCACATAGCTCTTGGAGCGCTGGCGCCCTTCGATCTTGAAGGCGTGAACGCCGGCGTCGATCAGATCGGGAAGCAGCCGGGACAGGTTCAGGCTGATCGGCTCCTCGAAGGCATAATATCCCTCGGAGCGGTGCGGCGCGGTGTAGCGCCCCTTGCAGATCGTCGGGTAGCCCGCCTTTTCGTCGGGCCCGAAACAGTCGATGGTGAACCCAGCAAGCTGCGAGGACATCGATCCGTCCTCGTGGCGCCGGTATTCGACATCCGATGCGGGTGAGCACACCCCGTCCATGTTGGTCGATTGCCCCGTGAGGTAGTTGGTCAGACTGCACCGGCCCTCGACCATCAGCCCGTGATTGCCGAAGATGAAGGTCTCGATCTCGCAGGGGATTTCCTTGCGGATCTCGCGGATCTCGGGGATCGTCAGGATCCGCGGCAGCACGACGCGCTTCACCGCGAAATTCTCGCAATAATACCGGATCGCCTCGGGACTGGAGGCGGCAGCCTGAACCGACAGGTGCAGACGGACGCCCGGATGGGTGCGCGCGATGTAATCGGCCACGCCCATATCCGCGACGATGAAGGCATCGACCCCCAGCCGCGCGCCTGTATCGGCGGCCTGCCGCCACAGATCGACCTTGCCCGCAGGCGGATAGGTATTCAATGCCAGCAACACCTTGGTGCCCTTGTCATGGGCATAGGCGACCGACGCCGCCAGTTCCTCCGGCGTGAAATTCAATCCGGGGAAGTTGCGCGCGTTGGTGGCATCCTGAAAGCCGCAATAAACTGCATCGGCGCCGGCATCGACGGCGGTGCGCAGGGCGGCGGGCGTGCCGGCCGGGCAGATCAGTTCGGCGAGACTCATGGGGCGAGACGTCCTTTCTTCACGTTGGATAGGCGCGGCGTAGTCTTGCCAGAATGGCGCGGCCGGGAGGGCCGAACATCTCGGCGGTTTCCTCGGCGATGGACCCATCGACATCGTCGAGGGCATTGCGGAGGCGCACTACGGCTTCGGTGTCGCCCGTGACCTCAAGATCACGGGAGAAGAACGCGGCATCGCCATCCTCTTCAGAGTCGACCAACTCCAGAAGCAACATGAACTTACCTCGAATTGTGGCGCCCGCGTCAGGCGCCGCGCTGCGCGGGACGGCACGAAACACCAGCGCCTGCGGATCAGGTCGCAGGTGCAGGGCAAAGGGCAATTCCACCGGGTCGATCACGAAATCGGTCCCCTGATGCGGTCCAAGCCGCGCAAAAAGCGACGGATGCCGCTTGGCGATACGCCGCACCACCCTGGTCAGGACCGGCTGCACGATCAGGCAGGACAGCCGGGCCATGGCTGACACGCCCGGGCGCGGCGCGCGGGGCAAAGTATCGGGGCTTGCGCTCATGACCGAGGCTTCCGTTTCGCCCACGGGTCAGAGCCGGCGCGGATGGCCACGCGGCACCCGCCGGAGATCGCGGCGGAAACCGGCGTCCACGCCCGCCTCCGCCAGCACGGTTTCTGGATGCGCAACACCGTCCTAGCCCCGCTCGAACCGCGGGAAAAGCACGTGGTTTTCCAACGCAACATGCGCTGCGAGATCCTCAAGGAACCGATCCAGACCGGCATAGAGCGCCCGCCACGACCCGCAAGCGTGGTCCGGGGGTGTCAAGTTGCCGGTCATTTTGCGGATCCGCTCGATCGCTTCGGCGTGGTCGTCATGCTCGGCGCGCATCACAGCAACCG
Source organism: Thioclava sp. GXIMD4215 (assembly GCF_045291555.1). Lineage (NCBI taxonomy): Bacteria > Pseudomonadati > Pseudomonadota > Alphaproteobacteria > Rhodobacterales > Paracoccaceae > Thioclava > Thioclava sp. GXIMD4215. Next base: position 55,881 of record NZ_CP149519.1, read on the forward strand.
GCGGCCCGATGCCTGCCCCCCCGCCCGCCCGCATCGCCGGAAAGAGGATCATCTCTTCCTTCGCCATATGGCCCTCCAACTCGCGACCAAGAGCGGCCAGGGACTGCGCCAGATCTTTCGGGGATTGTTGATCCGTCGCATGGACCCTGCCGACTTTTTCGGCGAGGTCCAGCAGACCGGGCAATTCGGAGCGGTGACGCTCGTGATAGCGCGACAGGATGTGATCGATCAGGGCGCCTGTCTCGGTGGGGGCTTCGGCGGTAGGGGCGGTCATGGCAGAGCTTTCGGGATCGAGGGGTGTCCAATGCAATTGGCATTTGATATGCTGATTATAGCCCCTAAATACGCACTGTAAATACCAAATCAAGGAGCGATTTCTTGCGCCTCACGTCCTTTACCGATTTCGGACTGCGCGTTCTCATGCGGATGGCGGGCAGCCCCGACCGCGCCTTCACCACGGCGGAACTGGCGGATGAATTCCGTGTGTCGCGCAATCATCTTGCAAAGGTGATCTCGTCGCTTTCTGGCGCTGGCTACCTGGAAACACGGAGGGGCGGCGGCGGCGGAGCGACGCTCGCACGGCGCCCCGATGACATCCGGTTAGGCGATGTTGTTGCCTATCTCGAGGCGGATCAAGCGCTGGTCGAGTGTTTCCAGCCCGGGGGCACGGCCTGCACCCTGACACCACATTGCCGCCTGAAGGCGCGCCTCGCCGGCGCCGAAGCCGCCTTCCTTGCAGATCTCAACCGCAGTTCGTTGGCAGACTGCGTCTATCGCCCTCAACAAGCATGACCGACCGTCTGGGCCCTGTTGGTGGCCTGGAGGCGCGGGATAGCCATCGTCATTTCCGGGTTTCGCAACCGGTCGGCCCCCGTACCGTCGTACACAGTGCCAGTCCACCGGCCCGAGCACTTGGAACGCGTTGATCCTTTTCGATCTGATTGAAGCGGATGCGGCGGGCGGCTATCCGACATGTTTGGTGTGAGACTGGCGAGGATTGCCGCAGATGATCCATCGGCCAACACCCGCCCTGGGCTGAGAGCCGAGCTCCCAAGCACGCACGTAGACGCATCATCGCCCGCGCGCAGGATCGCCCGTTGACAGGCTCGTTCTACCCCAGAATCCTGAAGGCGAAGGTCGCGGGATTTCAGGCCCGTTGCGAGGAGCAACACCAGATCCAGCGTTGCCAGCGCTGTGCCCGACAAAAATGTCACATCTTCAAGGACTTCGTCGCGTGCCGAGGTGACCCAGTCCGGCAATCGGGGTAGCGTCTCAAGAGCGTCACTGACGGACGGGACGGGGTTTTGCATGTCGTAAGCCAAACCCATGACGGCGCTTTTCGCCACAAAAAACCGCTCAAACCGCCGCAGCTTGCCGGATTTCATCATGTCCAATAAGTTTGCATTATCGGACATTATTTCGATAGGCTGGAAAGCAATCTCAGAACAGGCGAATTTTCGGGGGAAACGTGCAGTCAGACAGCGAGAAATTGAGTTCAGCGTCCGCTACCGCGTCGGATCGCGCTCCCATCGACGAGGGAGATCAAGGGCAAAGCGAGACGATCGCCCTGCCCTCTCATGTCGCAGGCTCCGGGACGCTTGATCGCCTCGTCGAGACGGCCCGTGACTATGCCCGCGCCGCGGCCTCCGAAAACACGCTGAAGGCCTATGCGAAGGACTGGGCGCAGTTCGCGCGCTGGTGCCGGCTGCGGGGCACGGATCCCCTGCCCCCGTCGCCGGAGTTGATCGGGCTCTACCTCGCCGATCTGGCCGCCGGATCGGGCCCCTCCCCTGCCCTATCGGTCAGCACCATCGACCGCCGCCTGTCGGGGCTCTCGTGGAACTACGCGCAGCGCGGTTTCACCCTCGATCGCAAGAACCGGCATATCGCTTCTGTACTGGCGGGGATAAGGCGCAAGCACGCGCGGCCCCCGGTTCAGAAGGAGGCTATCCTTGCGGAGGATATCCTGGCGATGCTCGCCACCCTGCCCTACGATCTACGTGGCCTGCGCGACCGGGCGATCCTGCTCCTGGGCTACGCCGGCGGCCTACGTCGCTCCGAGATCGTCAGTCTCGACGTCCACAAAGATGACACGCCGGACTCGGGCGGCTGGATCGAAATCATGGATGGCAAGGACGGAGGCGGCGCACTGCTGACGCTGAACGCCAAGACCGGCTGGCGCGAGGTCGAAGTCGGACGCGGCTCCAAGGATCAGACCTGCCCCGTCCACGCCCTGACGCAATGGCTGCACTACGCGAAGATCGATTTCGGCCCGGTCTTCGTGGGCACGTCGCGAGATGGCAAACAGGCGCTGGAGGCGCGGCTCAATGACAAACATGTCGCGCGCCTGATCAAGCGCTGCGTTCTCAATGCCGGCATCCGCTCTGACCTGCCGGAGAAGGACCGCCTTGCGCTTTTCTCGGGGCACAGCCTGCGCGCGGGTCTCGCCTCCTCGGCCGAGGTCGACGAGCGTTACGTCCAGAAGCAGCTTGGACATGCCTCAGCCGAGATGACCCGTCGCTACCAGCGCCGCAGAGACCGGTTCCGGGTGAACCTCACCAAGGCCGCGGGGTTGTAAGACCCCCTGCCCCACCGCGAACCCGTTCTGTACAAAGTCGCTGAAGTTCTCGATCACTCCGATTGCTGCAGGCGCCACACCGAAGCCGCGATCACTAGGTCCGCAACGCGCCCGAAGGCTTGAGCCTGCTTCCCACCAGTACCCGCTTGCAGAATCAAGGCCACGACTGGCGCCCTTTGACCGAAGTCCCAGGAACGACGGAGACGACTCAATTTCGCCAATCCATCTATATTGGTATCGACCCACCACTCCTAGCGCATCATGATAGCTGAACTACCAGATGTCGCGGATGCAGAGTGGAATCTCAAAATATATTGAAATCAATGCGTTACACGATGCCCCTGAGATGCAGCGGATGCACCTCCCCGCACGGCACAGCTTTGGAGACCAAAAAAACTGTTGTCTGATTTAAAGTTGCGTGTCATGGGTTCTATTGTCGCCTGATTGCGCAATTTTCGCGTTCGTGCGACGAAACACCAGAGACCCACCAAGAGGTCGCGAGGGCAGAATGAATTCGACGACGAAAGTCCCAGCTACTTCCATCGCTGCATCCATTGCGGCGAACGCAGTTCGCTTGTCAGAAGCACTGAACAACCATATGCGCAACAGCTTTCAGCCCGAAAGCCGCAAGGTGCTGCGCAAATTCTATCCCTCTGAAGTCTCAGAACTGACCGGCATCAGCATGTCGAATTTGCGGACTCGTCACCAGGAAGGTGATTTTCCGGATGTCGAGACCGATGCCCGTGGACGCCGACTGTATTCCGCCGAAGAAATCGACCAGATCCGCCACGTAATGGCTCGGACAGGTCGTAACGGAGACGCCTATCTCCCCGGACGCCGTACGGGTGATGCGCTACAAGTCCTATCGATAGTAAACTTCAAGGGCGGATCCAGCAAGACGACCACCGCTATCCATCTTGCACAACGCTATGCACTTCGTGGGTATCGCGTACTTGCAGTCGACATGGATCCGCAAGCGAGCCTGACGACAATGTTCGGCTATCGCCCGGAGATCGAATTTGCCGAGCACGGGACCGTGTATGATGCGTTGAAATACGCAGATCCGGTGCCCCTTAGTCAGGTCATCCGAAAAACCTACTTTCATAACCTCGACCTCGCACCTGCTGGACTTTTGTTGTCTGAGTACGAGACCGAGACCGCCTATGCGCTTCAGCACAAGCTTGATCCGCCGTTCACCCAACGCCTGGCGATCGCGCTCGATGAAATTGAAGAGAACTATGATCTCGTGGTCATCGACTGCCCTCCGCAGCTCGGCTTCACAACAATGACTGCCCTGCTCGCATCGACTGGGCTGCTGATTACCGTAGTGCCCAGCATGCTCGACGTGGCTTCGATGGCGCAGTTCCTTGAAATGGCTGGGGAAACCGTCCAAACATTGGAAGAGGCGACCGGGCCGATCGACTGGAACTTCCTCAAATTCCTGATCGCAAGATACGAGCCCACCGACGTGCCCCAGTCGCAGATGGCTGGCTTCCTGCGGTCGATCCTACTCGACCAAGTTCTGAACACACCGATGCTTAAGTCGACTGCCATCTCGGATGCCGGAATGACCCAACAAACAATCTATGAATTGGATCCCGCCCAAGTCGTTAAGAAAACGCTCGATCGCATTCTCGAGAGTGTGAATGGCGTTGCCGACGAATTCGAGAAGACGATTCAGCAGGCATGGGGAAGGAAGACTGACTAATGGCACGCCGCAATTTATTCCAACCCCCTCCTCCACCCGAAAATGCCGTCTCAGAAGCGGCTCAGCGAGAACAAAAGTCCCGCTTCCCGAACACCGGGGCAATGAGCGGTATGAAATCTACGTTGAAAGATCTCTCAAGCAACGCTGTGAGAGAAATTTCGGTCGAAGTCATCGAAGAAGGTGGCCCGAAGGATCGTCTCGCATTCGCTGACGAGGACGTCGCGGCACTAGCTGCGAGTATTAATGAGCATGGGCAACAGGTGCCCATTATGGTGCGTCCGGTTTCCGATCGACCGGGATACTATCGTATCGTTTACGGGCGTCGGCGGTTGCGAGCGCTTCGAACTCTCGGCATTCCGGCCAAAGCACTCGTCCGGTCGCTGTCTGACGAGGAGGCTATCGTTGCGCAGGGGCAAGAGAACTCACAACGTCTAGATCCGAGCTTCATTGAGAAGGCGCTTTTCGCCGCCGAACTTGCCGAAAGCGGCTATGCTTCCTCGGTCATTATGGATGCACTGGCCGTCGACAAGGCGATGCTATCACGCATGACCAAGGTCGCCCGGGCGATTCCGGAGGTTGTGATCCAGATTGTTGGATCTGCGCATGGCATTGGACGTCGACGGTGGGAAGAACTCGCTGATCGCGTTCGGGATCATGAGATCGACCTGGAAGAAGTCGTTGAACGCATCGAGATGTCTGCAGCAGGGTCGTCTGACGATCGCTTTGCACTGCTTAGCGATGCAGTCTCGCGGCTCCTACTGCCCACATCCCTGGCGCCTACAGCCGCCACCTCGACGCGTTCTGTCACGCTCGCCGACGGCACTCTCCTTGCTGAGGTCAAGGAAACGGCACGGGCACTTACAGTTAAGCTATCAAAAACAGACACGCCTGAGTTTGTTCAATGGATGCGTGACAACGCTGAAACTGAACTGACCCGCCTCTATGAGGCGTGGCAGTTGGAACATGCTTCCGACTGATCCGAGACGAGCAGCGAAACCAGAAAAGGAGCACGAATAGCAACCCCAAAAAGAAAGAGCCCCCCAAGGTTACCTCGGAGAGCCCAATCTGTGCTTTGCACCCTCAGATTTAGCAGCTTCTCTGACTCAGTCAACAACAACCGATTCGGTTGAATGGTGATTTATGGCCTTTTCTCACAAGATCACCGAAATCGAGGGCCTTCCTAAGCGGTTGCCGTGATTTTGCCATGGCATTTCTACATGTATCCGCCCCTGCAGGGATGCGGACCGACAAACTGTTGTCCGCGGACAACGTCCTTCCCGAACGTCATCTCGTGATCGAAATGCTGCGCAATGCGGCGTCTGTTCTCGGATTGAATGCTTCGGTCATCGCTACTCTCGAGGCTATGCTTTCCTGCCTCCCGCCACGTCGCACGCACCATACGGTGTTTGCCTCGAATGCAACTCTTACTTTCCGCCGCAACGGGATCTCAGATCGCACATTGCGGCGTCACGCAGCAATTCTGCATGAAGCTGGACTTCTCGTTCGTAAGGATAGTCCGAATGGAAAGCGCTTTTCCCGTTATAGCTCAACCGAAAATAAAGCACTCCGCTTCGGGTTTGATCTCTCTCCCCTGTTCGCACGTCTAGAGGAAATCGCAACCCACGCCGCGGAAGCCGTGCGAGAGCAAGAGGAGATTGCTTACATGCGCTGCAAGGTTCGCGCCATCGCTCAGGATATTTTGCGAAGCCACCCTGCGGACCCCGCCGCAATCGCAACTCTCAAATTGCTACGTCGGAAGCTCACTCGCACCGACTATGATGAACTCTTTGCCCGATTGAGCGCTGTACATAACTCGGGGTGTTCGGCAGAAACCCCGAACGAAACAACCCCCCAAGTGTCCGCCAGAGACGGTCAAAATGTCCGCCACCATCATAAGTCAAATAAAGAACTTAATGATAAAGAAGCCCGCGAAGAGACGAACACTCACACACAGCTCTCGACGCCCCCAACCCAAGTCGTGACTATCCCCGAACTGCTAGCCGCATGCCCAGAAGCTGCTCAATTTTCGCTTAGAAAGGTTGAGAGCCTTAATGATGTGATCCTTCATGCTCGCACACTAGCACCAATGATGGGTATTGATCGTAACAACTATGAAGCCGCCCAAAACCGACTGGGTTCAGTTCGAACCGCAATGACTATTTGGGCGCTCATGCAGTTTCACAATCGAATCCAAAAGGTTGGTGCTTATTTCCGAGCGATCACCAGTGGCACGAAAAGCGCTGAATTCAAGCCCGAGGAACTCATCAGGCGTCTTGCTCGGGCTCAAGCGTTTCAGATTGCTTCGAGCGAGGTTGTCCGCGGACAACCTTGTTCACCCTGATCGACTGTTTAAGTCAGTCGCCGTGTTGCCCGCGGACAACTTTTTAGATGCCTACCCTTTCATGACCTGACCCAGACGAGAGTGAGAGAGTGGTTCGGGAGTGGGTGGCGGGTTAGGGCTGGGAGAGAGGCTCCTGGCGCCCGCCGTGGAGACGACCCAGATGGCACAATCTGCCCAGAAGATCACCCTGTCCCTCTCCCGGGATATTCCCTTCGACAAGCTGATGCTGAGCCAGTCGAACGTGCGGCGCATCAAGGCCGGCGTGTCGGTCGAAGAACTCGCCGAGGATATCGCACGCCGTGGCCTCTTGCAGAGCCTCAACGTTCGGCCGGTGTTGGACGCTGATGGCAAGGAAACGGGCAAGTTCGAGATCCCTGCCGGTGGCCGACGGTTCCAGGCGCTGTCCCTGCTCGTGAAGCAGAAACGTCTGGCCAAGAACGCGCCCGTGCCTTGCGTGGTCCGCGATGTGGCGTCGGACATTCTTGCCGAAGATGACTCTCTCGCCGAGAATATGCAACGCGTGGCCCTGCATCCGCTCGACCAGTTCCGCGCCTTTGCGGCCTTGCGCGAAAAAGGCCAGGGCGACGAGGAGATCGCAGCCGCTTTCTTCGTCTCGCCTCAGGTGGTGAAGCAGCGCCTGAAACTCACGTCCGTGGCCCCTGCCCTGCTCGAGATCTATGCCGAGGATGGGATGATGCTCGAGCAGTTGATGGCGTTCACCGTCAACCCCGACCACGATCGCCAGATTCAGGTCTGGGAGGCTATCCGGTCGTCCTGGAGCAAGGAACCCTACCAGATCCGGCGGATGCTGACCGAAACCTCGGTTCGCGCTTCCGATCGCCGCGCAGTCTTCGTCGGCGTCGAAGCCTATGAGGCTCAGGGTGGCATTCTACTGCGCGATCTCTTCCAGGGAGATGATGGCGGCTGGCTCGAAGATCCCGCGCTGCTCGATCATCTGGTGGCGGACAAGCTTCAGTCAGAGGCGCAGGCGATTGTTGCCGAGGGCTGGAAGTGGATCGAGATCTCAACCGACTTGCCCTACGGCTACAGCCACGGCTTGCGGCGGCTCAACGGAGACCCGGCGCCGATGACGGATGACGAAGGCGCGGCCCATGCCAAGCTGCTTGCCGAGTACCGGGCGATCGAGGAGGAATACGAGGGCCAGGATGAGTTCCCCGAAGAGACCGACGCGCGTCTTGGCAAATTGGAAGCTGCGATGGAGAAGCTCGAGGCTCGGCCGCTGATCTTCGACGCGAAGGAGATCGCGCGGGCAGGGGTTTTCGTGACGCTTGATCGCTATGGCGAGCTTGCCGTCTACCGGGGCTTTGTCCGGCCCGAGGATGAGCCTCGCGAAGAGGCTGATGTCCACAGCGGTGAACCGGCGGCAGACGGGCAGGGCGGCGACGCTGCCCTCTCCGGATCTGCCAACGTGGAGAGCTGCGCTGCGGGAACGGTGATCACGTCCGGTGGTCAAGCGCTTGGCGCGGGGCTGTCGGACGAAGAGGACGACGGTGCCTTGAAGCCCTTGCCGGAGCGGCTGGTCATGGAACTGACGGCGCACCGGACGTTGGCATTGCGCGAAGCTGTCGGGCGTTCTCCTGATGTGGCGCTGACGCTCCTGCTCCTGAAGCTCGTGGGCGACACGTTCTGCAGGTCGAGCGCCTCGGGCAGCTGCCTCGAAGCCTCGGTGCGACACGTCTTCATGTCTGCGCAGGCCCCCGATCTGAAGGACAGCGTGGTGGCCAAGCTGGTGGACGATCGCCACGCCGAGTGGGAGGCCGAGCTGCCGCTGGGCGACGATGCCGCTCTCTGGGAATATCTCACCTCTCTCGATCAGGCGAGCCGGCTGTCCTTGCTCGCGCATTGCCTCAGCTTCGGGATCAACGCACTCCATGAGAAGGTGAACCCCTATGGTGCTGGTATCTCTGCCAGCGGTCTGACCCGACGGATGGCGCATGCCGACTTCGTCGCACAGGCGGTCGATCTCGACATGGTCGAGGCGGGGTGGGAGCCGACCGTGGAGGGCTATCTGAACCGCGTGCCCAAGGCCCGGATCCTCGAGGCGGTACGCGAGGCAAAAGGGGAGGGGGCTGCGCAGCTCCTGGACCATCTGAAGAAGGGCGAGATGGCGACGGAGGCCGAACGCCTGCTGAAGGGCAGCGGATGGCTGCCTGAGGTGTTGCGGCGTCATGACCTGGCCGCGCTGGACCACATGGACGCTTCGGAAGGGCAGGGGGCTTCCGGCGAGGAGATCGACTTGCCTGCCTTCCTCACGGCGGATTTGCCCGCGGAAGAGGTGCCAATGTTGGCCGCGGAGTGACCTGAGCCATCCGAGGGCGGGGAAACTCACCCTCAGACGCATAAAACACAACAATATCAATGCGATGAATGAAAATTTGCGCATTCTGGATGAGGAATCATGTCTGCAACCAGGATTATTGAGACCGCGCCACTGGGGGCGCTCATTCGCTACACCGATGGAAGGCCAAAACCGCCGGCGCGGTTCACCAAGAAGCTGGCAGCCTGGGAGCGTTCGAACGGCGTTGGCCGCCTTGTGAAGAAGGATCCACCGCGGGTCCATCAAACTTGGACCGCACCCGCGTCCTTCACGCTGCACGAGGGTAACTTCTCCTCGGATGGGGTCATCCTTGTCACGATCATGCGAAGCCACTCGGTAGACAGCCCGCTCGTTTTCGAGGTGGCCGAGGAGCCGACGCCCGGGCAGGTGCGCGTCCTGCTGGATTTCGGTGGCAACACGGAATTGGTGCATCTGGCTGAGTCCGTCACCGCGGCCGAGCTTTGGATCACAAGGGAAGGCTATCGCAACGCGCGGCTCGAGATCGTCGGTGAAGAGACCGGTGGCAGGGCAGGGGAGGCGGATATCGCTGCCTGAGCCTGAGACGAAACCTGAGAGGCCTGCCGAAGGGTGGGCCTCGCACCCACCACGGCCCTGTCCCTCGATAACTTGGAGCGCCAGAGGATCCATCCCCAAGGAAGAAGATCTTCAATCACAAGCGTGGCCGTGAGGCTGGCGCGCATGAGCATCAGTGGGACAATCCGGCTCCAGTCGTCAGGGCACCAACCCCCGCTCGCCATTCCCTTCCTTGCCCCGAATTCTGTCTTCGAGATCAACCCACGCGGGGTCGGACTACGGGCGAGCCCGTGCCGCCGGGCGGATTCGGACGAGCCGAACGCACCCGGTGATGTCAGCCAGTCTTCGGGCCTGCGAGGTCCTGTCGCGCGGGGGATGGTCCCCCGCCTCCAAGACAGGAGCAAAACAGATGTCCCGCAAAGATGCTCACGCCTTCGCCGCCTCCCTCGCCGCCACGCTCATGGTCTCGATCGTCGTCTTCCAGGCCGGGGATGGAACCTATGGCGCTGTCCCCGCCGATGAGATCGACGGCGACGAGGTCGTGATCGTCTCGGAATACGATCCCTTCGGTTGAGGCTTCGGCCTCACGCTTCAGATGGCTCGGGTTCGGAGCAAGGCTCCGATCCGGGCCTTTCGCCAGTCTACCGTGCCGGCCGACCGGCAGAATGAGCCGACGATGGTCGGCGTCGCCACCTTCATGCGATCCGACGACGGGGCCGAGCCTTATGGCCCGCCCGAGACGTCGAGGAAGAGTTTCACCAAGGTGACGTTGATGAAGTAGTTGTTCTTTCCCGAGCGGTGCTTTTCGACGAGGCCGCGCTCGGCCAAGGTGTCGAGATACTTCGCGGCAGTCTGCCGACTGACCCCCAGATCGTTCTGCAGATATTCGATCCGCGTGTAGGGGTGACGGAACAGGTTGTTCAGGAGCTCCTGGCTGTAGATCTTCGGCAACTCGTCCCGCAGCCTATGCTTCACATCGGCCATTTGTTGTCGGATGCCGGTCACGAGCTCAATTGTGGTGGCAGACGTCTCCGCAACAGCCTCGAGCATGTAGATCACCCAGCTCTCCCAATCCCCGGTGTCTCGAACGGCTTGGAGATGGCGATAATAGTCAGTCTTGTTGCGCGTGATGAAGCGCGACAGGTACAGAACGGGGATGTCAAGCAGCCCGGTCCGCGTGAGGTAGAGGACGTTCAGAATGCGCCCAATCCTGCCATTGCCGTCTGGAAACGGGTGAATACTCTCGAACTGATGGTGGATTAGCGCCATCTTTATCAACGGATCCAGCGCACAGAGGTCATCGTCATTGATGAACCGCTCGAGCGCCGACATGTGATCCATGATCTCGGGGGCGTCCTGCGGCGGCACAAAGACGATTGCACCCGTCTGCTCGTTCTTCAGGGCGGTTCCGGGCGTCACACGAAACCCGTCGCTTCGCCCCTTGAGCAGACGAAACATGTCGATGAGTGCCGAGTTGGGGATCAGGCCGCCGGTTTCGTTCAGCCGCGCGTAACCTAGCCGTAAGGCGTCACGGTAGAGGGCGACCTCTTTTGCCGCAGGAGATTGCGGATCGTCAGGAAACAGGTCGGCTTGGAACAGCTCATCTTGCGTCGTGACAATGTTCTCGACTTCGGATGAGGCCTTCGCTTCTTGCAGGGCAAGAGTGTCGATCAATATGCCCTGATTGGGGATGGTTCGGGCCTGGCCCTTCAAATCCGCCAGAGCTCGGCTGGCGCGGGCCAGCGCTTTGAGGACAGGGACGGTCTCAAGCTCCGCCGTCGGCGGCATGGGAGGGATAACATAGCTCGGCTTTAACATGAGCACCGTGTCAGGTTAAGAATGTGGAGAATATTTAACATGACGTGGGTGTCATGTCAGCAGAAAGCCGAGATCTTAACTCGAAGAAGGAGGAGCGTGAGCGCAAACGGGCGACTTTGGTTATGCCGCAAGCTCATTCGGAGCTTTGCCGACAGCAATCCCTACAGTTTCCGGCTCAAGCCCGACGAGGCAAGCGCCGCATTCTCTGGGTGACAGTATTTCGAGGCGGCAGGGGCACGAATGGCCTTCACCTCGACGCCGACCAGGTCGGTTAGAGAATGGCGCATCTCCATGGCGAGGGTATTCAGCTCGGCGTGGCCTTTGCAACGCTCCGGTCCTCGTAGGTGGAAAACGCCATGGAAAGGTCCTTCAACAATAGCCGCAGTTCATTGAGCGACAGCACCCCGAATTGGAAATCAGCTATTTGGCCCGCGCGCCCTGAATGAAGCACCCTTGGCCGCCGTTGTCGCGCGCTCGTACCCACTCCGGAGGCCGCCGCGATAGGGCAGGGGGGTGGTGGTTTTTCATCTGCCGCAGGGTGGTTTCCTTCCCAACGGGTTCACTCCGATGCGTTGGCGAGGAAGGACGGGTTCTGCAGGCGCCCCAGGTCGCGCGGTCCTCGGCGCCATCCCTTCGACGCACAATCCCCTAATCCCGTTCGGTCGCCTGCGCGCAACCCCGCGCCGTCCCGGGCCGTGTTGGCCGTGTTCCACGTCTGCCCGCTCCACCCCGGTCCTTTGGGGGTGTCCGGCCTCCGTGCCGTCGGCCGTGCACGCGTCTTCCGACGGGCTTTGCCGGGTCTTGTCGAAGGGACGGTCCCGGGGACAGGAAACACAGGAGCTTACCATGCAGAACATCGTCATCCTCGCCGGCAACATCGGTCAAAACCCCGAAGTCCGCACCACCCAAAGCGGCTCCAAGATCACCAGTTTCACCCTCGCCACCTCGCGCCCGCGCCTCGCCGAGGGCCGCGTGATGCGCGACGAGAACGGCTACCGGATCATGGACACCGAGTGGCACCGCATCACCTGCTTCAACGGACTCGGCAAGTCGGTCGCGGAGCACTGCGAGAAGGGCATGAAGGTCCTCGTCCACGGCCGCATCCACTACACGAAATGGACCGACGCGGCGGGTGTCGACCGCTACGGCTGCGAGATCATCGCGGAGAAAGTCGACTTCCTGAGCCGCCCGAAGGCGGCCGAGGGCGAAAGCCCCGCCCTCGTCGATCGCGACGACGAGATCCCGTTCTAAGAAAGGGTCTCCCCCTCGGGCCCGGCGGGGTAACTCGCCGGGTTCAGTCGAAGCGGCCGTTATCCGACCGATACAGACAATCTTTGGCGTCGTTTGCAACTACGTTGGCGGAGGACGTCAATGGGATGGCACGCTTTGCCGCCTAATTTGGCATCATCAAACATAAGGTGCCATGATGAACAAACAATCTCACCCCACCGCCCTCGTGACTGGCGCATCCTCGGGCATGGGAAAATCCATCGCCAAACCTGATCGCCGACGGCTATCTGGTTTATGTCGCCGCCCGAAGCATCGACAAAATGGTTGATCTGGCTCAGCTTGGCGCGGTGCCGCTGCAGATGGATATCTCGAAGGACGCCGATATCCTCGCCGCGGTCACGACGATCACCGAACGCTCAGGGGGCGTCGACGTGCTGGTCAACAACGCAGGCTATGGGCTTTATGGACCGGTCGAGGACATCGCGCTGGACGAGGCCCGCTATCAGTTCGAGGTCAATGTCTTTGGCCCGGCCCGCCTGACCCAGCTGCTGCTGCCCACGATGCGGGTAAGGGGCAAGGGCACCATCGTCAACATCACCTCGATGGGGGGCAAGATCTATACGCTCTTGGGGGCGTGGTATCACGCCACCAAACATGCGCTGGAAGGCTGGTCCGACAGTCTGCGGCTAGAGGTCGAGCCCTTTGGCATCCGTGTTGTGGTGATCGAACCGGGTCAGATCGAAACCGGGTTCGGTGACGCGGCAGGGCGCGGCCTTGCGGAGCGGTCACGCAATACGGCCTATGCCCAGGTCGCCGAACGTGTTGCCGCTGTCATGGAGCGCACCTACGGCCATGGCAGCGGTACTGATCCCAAGGTCATCGCCGACGTGGTTGGCGATGCGGTGAAATCCTCCCGACCCAAAACCCGCTATGCCGCCGGGAAATATGCCAAGATGATGATCTGGGTACGCAAGTGGCTGGGCGATCGCATGTTCCACCGGCTGATCAAAAGCCAGATGTGACGGAGCGCGATGATGACCCGATCCACCACCGACAAATGCAGGCTGCCGCAGGCCTTCTGGCGTGCGGCAGAGCGGATGGGCCTGTCTGCTCCTGCGCTGCTGCGTCAGGCGCGCCTGCCCGCGAACCTGCATGTCTCGCCGGACACATGGCTGACCACCGCGCAATATTTCGCGTTGTGGCGGGCGGTCGAGGCGCAGTCGGGCGATCCTGCGATCGGGCTTCTGATGACGACCCGGAGCGAAAACGCCGCCCACCCGCCGGCGACGATGTCGGCCTTCTTCGCGCGGGATTATCGGGACGGGCTGCATCGGCTGGCGCGGTTCAAGCGCCTCTGCACGCCAGAGGAACTTTCCATTGAAGAAAGCGGTGCCGAATGCCGCGTGAGCGTGCACTGGCTGCAGACCGAGGAGGCCGAGCCCGATGCCGTTGCCGATGTCATCCTGGTCTCGGTTCTGGAGCTAGGCCGGCGCGGGACGGGGCGCCAACTCCGCCCGCGGCGAGTCGAGATGACTCGCAGTGCGCCATCCAGCGAAAGCCACTGCTCCTATTTCAACGCACCGATCCGCACGGGTTGCTCCCAGAATGCACTTATCCTTGCCAGGGCCGATCTGGACCTGCCTTTTGCCGGGCACAACCCCGAACTGCTAGAGATGCTGGAACCTGCGCTTGCCGCCTCGATGCGCGAGATCGAGGCGCAGTCGTCGCTGCTGGATCAGGTCAGGATCCTGATCGGTCAGCGTATCGCCAGTGGTAGGCCCGACATCGCCGAAATCGCTGACGAGCTGGGCCTCAGCGAGCGCACTCTGCAGCGCCGGATCGGTGAGGATGGGGTCAGTTATCGCGGTTTGGTCGACGAGGTGCGGCGCAAGATGGGGCAGCAGCTTCTGGCAAGTGACCAGAACAGCATCGACGAGATCGCATTCCTGCTGGGGTTTCAAGACACCAGCTCCTTTTACCGGGCGTTCAGAGGCTGGGAGGGAGTCACACCGGCGCAATGGAAGGGGCTGCTCTAAGGAAGAGCCGTCCGAGCCCGCGATGGCCCAGAAGGCGCCACTTTGTACGAGTGTTCTAATTGGTCAAGGGCGGCCCAGAGCTGCCGCTCAACTCTGACGGATGCTGCGCTACTGCGCTCCCGACAACGGCCTTTCGACGGGCGCCGCAGCAATTCGGTCGTCGAAGCGTTGGCGTAGCGGGCATAGAGACTTTTCGGCCGATAGCCCGATCATAGTGTTCGGCCACCGACAGATCACTTTGACCCTCGTGTGCGTCCCTCCCGCTCCGAAAGAATCTCTTGGGCGCGTTCTTCCGTAAACGGGCGTGAATCGAGAGCGAACCGGCGTTCCGTTGCATACCGTCGGACATCTTCCGTCGGCATAACCAGCCGCGACTGTCCAGTTGGTGCGCCACAGTTCTTTCCGGATTTCACGAACCAGCGATTGTCGCCGTAATGAGCAGATTTGTCCGTCCAAAGCCGCCCGCGCGGTCGAACTTCTGTGACCTTAGCCAGCTCGATGCTTAGCAGCCTTAGACCGCCTTGAGGATTGTGAATCGCGACCTCGTCACCCACCACCCGAGACCGGAGGAATGCTTCGATTTCTTCCACCGACTGATCGGCGGCTGGATCTTCATAGAATGGCTCTCGGGTCATGGTCAGGTCCTCATCGGATCGAGGACTACCACTACCGCGTGCCGATGCAAATCGGCTGTCGGCTCAATGTGTCGAACGACGCCATCAGGCTCCGACGTCCGGTAACCCCCTGGGCCGAAAGAGAGGCGCGATCCATTCGACGGTGGGAACCCCGGCAGTCGGCCCATTGCGGCTATTCCACGCTCGATCGCGCGGCTCCGTATGCCCACAAGAGCTGCCGTTTGTAGGTGATGCGGCAGAAGCGGGGTTGGTGATGTCGCTATGCGGCATAAAGTACTCAGTGAGCACCGGTGCCTATTCCTCGGTCCGAATGGCTCAACGACCTATTGGCCTGTTGCTGAATTGGCGGAGTGGCAGTTAAGTAACAGCAAGTGATCTCTGCAAAATCCGAGCCGCAAGAAGGCCTTTCTTTGTCTGACCTATATCTCCGTCAAATCCTCACAAGGCTTCGCGTCGATACGGGCCCCTTTTCGCCTGCTCGCGCGGTACAAGCAGCTTTGCAGCCAACGCTGCTGCGATGGGCTGGCAACAGTCTAGTTAGCATGGAGCCTAGCGGCTCATTTGCAAAAGGTACGGCCATTCATGGCGGCACCGACATCGACATCTTCGCTTCACTTTCGAGTGCTGTGACCGCAAGCCTCGAGGAGATTTACACTACTCTCTTCAATCGTTTGCGCGATGAAGGCTTTGCACCAAGAATGCAGAATGTCTCAATTGGCACCAAGATCGGCAACTACTCTGTGGATATCGTGCCCGCACGTCGCCAAGGGCCAACCGGACAGTTTCATAGCCTCTATCGACGCAAGGCGCAGAGTTGGACCCAGACCAATGTCATCAGCCACATCAATACTGTTCGTAATTCCGGACGGGCCGAAGAAATCATGATCGTGAAGGCGTGGAGGGAACAGAAGCGGCTTACATTCCCGTCTTTCTATTTGGAACTCGTCACCATCGAGGCCTGCCGCGGACGCAAGGTTGGTGATCTGTCGAAGAATGTATGGGCGACATTCGCCTATACTCGCCCAAATAGTGATGAGAGGTGTCGTGGCGCGAGTCTTACGGCTGAATTTCTACGACTGGACGCTCGCTCTCGTACTCTAAGGCGGCGAGGAATGCCGTCAAATCGTCGATGTCGGCATTATCGAGCGTAGCTGTGAGCGGGTAATCTGCGGCCCAAGCACCGATGCGACGGGCATATAGCTGGCGGTCCTCGGCAGTGAAGTTTTTGGAAGGTTCTACTGCCAGAGGATCAACATGGTAGCGGATCGCCTCCGAAAGGGATGAAACCGATCCCGAGTGGGAGTAAGGCGCAGTTCGCGTCACGTTGAATAGCGGGGCTGTACGAAAACGGAAGAGATCGCCCGGATCCTGGGTCATGTTGTAGCGCCCATAGTCCGTCCCAAACCCGTTGAAGCCATAGCCAAACTGCGGAAAGGCGATCACATGAAAAGCCTGATCACTGAAGTAGGGGCCATTGTGGCAACTGACGCATTGCCCCTTGCCATAGAAGACAAGTCCGCCGCGAACCTCCTGCTCGCTTAGGGCGCCCCCGCCAAAAACGAACGCGTGAAATCGGGTTTCCTGCAGCCGGTAGTTGAAGGCGATGAAACTCGCCACCGCCCGCATGACATCGGTGAAGGTGATTTCGGGCGCCGGGATGTCAGTGGCAGTGGAGAGCTGCTCAATTAGAGGACTCTCCTTGCGGAGCCGGTCTACGATCGTGCCTGCGAAGGACATCGCGGTGGCGACGTCTTCTGCCTCATATGCTTGGTAACGGCCATCACGGTCCATGACCATTTCGCCCAACTCGAGCGGCGGCAGGTGAGCTGCGACGACCAGAGGGTCGTCGGATGGCGGCGTACTCCCGAACTGGGAAATCAGCCCTTCCTTCGTTCTGGTCACGCGCCCATCCCAGAACATTGTGTCGAAACCTTTGCCGCCACGGCCCCAGAGCGGCAGGGCATTGCGAGGAAGCTTGTCCCCATCGAACTCGACCCGTGTCCGACCAAAGGACTGGCCTTCAACGCCTATAGCGGTTGGCAGGCCGTCCGCACTGCCGAAGCGGTCGAGGTGGCAGCTGGCGCAGGCCGTGTCGCGTTCGCTGGATAGGAGCTTGCTTTCGAACAGGCGCTGCCCGACTGCTACCACGTTTGGGTCTTGGGGCACCCATGTTTCCTCGGGCGGCACAAGTCCCGACTGGAGGGCGTAGCTACGAAGCATTCGCTCGCGCAGTGTTTCGGCCGTGGCTTCGTTCACCAACAGGGCGCAGAGAATGGCGGCGAGACAGAGAGGGACGAGGCGCATTAATTCACTTCAATAACGGAACTCGTGGGTTTCCACGACGAGCTGGAGATCGCGGCCGCGCGCCTCGGTGAATTCGAGAGTGAGCTCGCTGAGTGCGTTCTCATCGAGACCGAGCCGGATAAGGTACTTGCGCATTAGATCGTAGTCTTGGCACGCGAGTAGCCCGAGTTCAGCACTGCGCAATTGCGTCACCGCTTCGGTCGAGGGCGTGAGGTCGAGGCGGTTCTTGGCGATCAAGTGGACCCGCATGGCAGAATCGCAGCTTTCGGTCAGGTGGAAGAAGGCCTCCCGATATATCTGTTCGAGCGCGCGCTGATAGACCGGCCGTGCGGCATACGCGACAAACAAACCGGCGATAAGCCCGAGGATAAATATCAGGGCCTTACTTTGCCTGAATGCCAAACGCATCAAGCACCTCGGGCGTAATGGTTCCCGTGACTTTCAAGCTGTAGTCAGCCTGAAACTTCGAAAGAGCAGCGCGTGCCTCTGGTCCAATGATGCCATCGATGGAGCCGGAGTAATAACCCCATGACGTCAAGGCGACCTGAACCTTGCGCGCGATCTCTTTGAATCGCTCGGAGTTTCCTGGGAGGGTTTTGGGCACGGATAGGGCCGAAGCTGGCGGCGACGGCAAGATGGAGCTCGGTGGGGTCGACGAGTAATTGCGGCTCGTGGATGTCGAGGGTGGCTTATAGACTGATCCGCCTCCAGACGAGGAGCGGTGGGAGCTGTGGGAACTATGCGAGGAGTGAGAGCTGTGACGGGCAAGTATGAATTTGTGCTCCAGCTGCAGGCGTTGCTTTAGGGCCGCAACGTCGTCCGGGTTAGGGCCGTGCAACGAGGGTACGAGCGCTGCCGCGCTCGCGATCTCTGGGGCGAGGAAGCCGGCGGAAAGTAGTGAAGGTATCAGGAACTTACGCATCGAATATCCATGTCCAGGCCAGGCAGCGGGCCAAGGTTCTGAAAGGTCTTGTCTCGACTCTGCCAGGCGAAAAACCCGGCGCAGTCCGATCTGACCTTGCAGCCGTCGCACAGGTCAAGAAATTTCCGTTTCCAGTCCGAGATCGTCGGAGGCGCATAGCTGCGAAGATCAGTGTGTAGCGTGCAAAGCGGCATGTTGTAGAACAATGTCTCGATGCCGTGTTGTCGCGTAATGGTTAGGGCTGCGCGCAAGGGCAACTCGTCCAACGAGTGGTCGAAAAACAGGGTCTCCCAGTTCTTGCGGGCGAAGCCGATGTATTCCATCTGCATGATTGCCCAATGGGCTATGTCCGGAATGGTCCAGGCTATAAAACGCGCAATGTCGGGTAAGGAGGCGGCGTTCGGGCGCATGAGAACCGTGCGTATTTCAACCTCGACGCCTGCTTCCATCAACACTCGGATCCCTTCCAAAGCTCGGAGGAACGCGCCAGGCTTGGCGACAATCTTGTCATGCAGTTCGGGAGCGTCTGCATAGAGAGGAACGGCGAAACGCAGCCGGTCGTGCAGCAAGCTGGCGAGTAGGGGGATGTCCGCCTCTTCGAGGTGCTGACCATTGGTAAGCACGTGGAAAGCGATATCCGGGCGTCTTTGGCGTGTATCGGCAATGAGTTTCAGCAGCTCTGACTTGTAAAGCAGGGGCTCACCTCCCGAGATGCCGATGATCGCCCCTGGTGCCGCATGAGCGAGCGCCTCTCGGTAGTGCGCGAAGAGGTTGAGTTCATACTCCTTTGGTGGTTGTGAACACATCACGCAGAGCTGGTCACAGCGCTCCGTGATAAGGAGCGTATTGTGTTCTGATCGCCTGCGGACCAGCCGTTCGCCTACGCCACGCTCGCGATTTACCAACACGACGTCCCCGATCAGGGACCGGATCTCTGTGGATCGAACCTCAAAACTTTCACCGCCCATCTGGAACCAGCCGCTGGTCTCTGTCTCGAATACCAGAACGGCCGCGGGCACGGGGCCATGTGGGTCGGCCTCTGCCTCGAGCCGAATGAGCTCGGGTAGATTTGCCGGGTAGTCAGGTATCGCGATCTTGGTCGTAAACATGGACTACCTGTAGGCGCTGAGCTCTATGGCAGCCAAACCGGCCATCCTCGCCATGACCTCGATCTCGGCATCCGATGCGAATGCCAGCTTACGCATTATGTGATCAAAGATAGCCAGATGTCGCTGACAATGTCGGGTCTCGAGCCGAGGCACATCGATGCGGCCATAACGGGAGATGTCATCGACAAGATCGCGGCCGCAGACCGCTTGATAGACGCAAGTCACACAGTCCGGGTCACGCCTATTATCCGCATGGATGTTGAGCTGGTCGATGAGCCGGTCGTTGAGTCCGGTTTCGACGTGGCCGATCCTGAGGTCTATCTGGCCCGTGCGAAACAGCATTCGGGCCTCGTCGCTGGGGAAGAGATCTCCCTTCTCGCCGATGACGACGTAATCCTTCCCTAGCGGGTTCGGATTGCGCAGATCGACGTGTTCTTGCCGACGTGGATCGAGAATTCGGAGAAGGATGTAGCTGAAGTAATACTCGGAGAGCGCTGTCTCTTGTTCGAGATTGTGCTCGATCAGAGCATCGAGAAAGGAAAGACAATAGCCATCCCAACCATCGTCGTTGCGTGCGTCGCGAAAGGCCTTGCGCGCGAAGCCCTGAAAATTGACAGGGCGAATGAACATTGTTGCGATCCCGAGTTCTCGCATGTCGTCCCAGTCGAACCCCCGCGCGTTTTCGGAAACCCGCGAGACCTGGCAATAGTCACAGCGGAGATTGCAGCGTAGCGTTGGAACGAGAATGAAATAATTCATCTCGCTGCGCGCACCGTTGCGCAATTCCATCCGTGCCCAGTTGATGCTCCTTAGGCGATTTATGGTGTCGTCCGCAGATTGGTCTTGAGCGCTGTGCTCTCGACCGGCTGCGCGCATTAGGATCGGTCGCCCAAAGGGACCCTTCGTAACTTTCACCGTATCTGAGAGTGGCCGGGTGACCGAAGATTCAAGCATTGCAAGCAGTCGTTAACGCGGATCGAGTTCAAAAAGCTTTCGATTTGTGGTTTCACAAGGACAGGCAAATCAAGGGATTTGAACTCCCCACCTGCGCGTCGTGACGGGACTGCGGCCAAAGTCGCACAGTGTTATCAAGTACTTTATCTGCAACCAACCGATCCCGCAAAAGTCCCCGAATGGCGGGGTAGCGCATCTGAGTTTGGCGTCGGGCGGCCTGTTGGCCTTGAGGGCGAAAGCCCCGCCCTCGTCGATCGCGACGACGAGATCCCGTTCTAAGAACGGGTCTCATCCTCGGGCCCGGCGGGGAAACCCGCCGGGTACGGCACGCTCGGACCTTTGCCTCAGCTACTCCGTGACGTAGGATCGCGGCATGAGAAATTTGTTCAGTCTTTTGATCCTCGCCATTCTTAGCTTCGTTTCGCCGGCGATGGCCGAAACGATTTCCGGGACGGCCTCGGTCATTGATGGCGATACTGTCGAGATCCACGGCCGTCGTATCCGGCTCAACGCGATGGACGCAATCGAGAGTAGGCAGCGCTGCACCTTGCCGGATGGCAAGAGCTGGAACTGCGGACGCGATGCTTCCTTTGCGCTTGCGGACAAGATTGGGCGGTCGCCGCTCTCCTGTTCGGTGGTGGATATCGATCGCTATGGACGCGCGGTGGCGATCTGCCGCCTGCGCGGTGAGGATGTCGGGGGCTGGATGGTCGAGAACGGCTGGGCCGTCGCGTACAGGCGCTACGGCACCCAATATGTCGCCGCCGAGGATCGCGCCCGCAAGGCGCGCCGCGGGATCTGGGCGAGCCGTTTCGTGATGCCCTGGGATTGGCGGCGAGGCGTTCGATGATGCGTGGAGTGGTGGCCGCTCTGTTTGCGCTTGCGCTTTGCAGTGGCCCCGCACGGGCGGCCTCCCTGGATGAGCAGGACGCAGATCAGAACCTGAGCGCGCGGCGGCAGTTCGCAGCCTCCTATTCCTGCAGCCCACGCAAGACTTGCAAGCGGATCTCGAGCTGCGAGGAGGCGCGCTGGCTTTTGGCGAACTGCTCGTGGGGTGGGGCCCTCGATCGCGATAGCGACGGGGTGCCCTGCGAAACCCTCTGCCCGGGTGGCTGATCGCCGCTCATTGCTCCCAGCGGATCCGCATTTCGGGCCGGTGGTCCAAAGAGAGAGTGGGGCTGGTTCGTTCGTGACGGGTTGAGGGCTGGGAGAGAGGCTTCCGGCGCCCGTCGCGGAGGAACGCCGATGGGTGTTGTGGAAGTTCTGGATCCGGTGCAGCCGGTGCGGTCGGGTGGCTGGAAGGTCGATGTCAGTCGCGGTGAACGGAACGGGCGGGTATCCTCGGAATGGTTCAATCGTCCCGATGATGAGCGGTTCCTGTCGCTCGACGATCTCTGGGCGAGCGTGAAGGGGCGCTCAGAGCGCAGCCGCAGCCGGATCGTCGATACCGCCGGTATCCAAGTGGAGGCGGCACGCGACAGCGCGGAGCGCCTGCAGCTGATATTGCCGAAGGCCCATGAACCTGTGGCACCAACGCACTGGGCGTTTGGTCAACTCGCGAGCCTCGTTGGCGCGCCGGCGGCCTACCTGCGCCAGCTCCCGGCGCCGCTCGCCGGGATCAACCTTCAGTACGGTCTCGCCTCGCATCGTGCCGAGCAGATCAAGACCTTCGAGACCGAAGACGGCCGGACCGAATTGCGTGCGGTGACCGGTCCCGATTACGGCCGCATCCACGATCATGAACTCGTCGAGGCCGTGCAGCGCATCGCGGGCAATGGTACGGGCGATACGCGCTGGAAGGTGCCCGGCGTGCTCGACTGGTCGACCGGAGTCTACAACCCCGATGTCGAGATCAGCCGCGATACGACGACGCTCTACGCGTCGGATCGGGATGTCTTCCTGTTCCTCGTCGACGATCACAATCCGATCGAGGCGGGTCGGCTCGCGGACGGATCGCCAGACCTCTATTTCCGGGGATTTTATTGCTGGAACTCGGAGGTGGGTGCAAAGACGCTCGGCATCGCGAGCTTTTACCTGCGCGCGGTCTGCCAGAACCGCAACCTCTGGGGCGTCGAGGAGTTCCAGGAGATCAAGATCCGCCACTCGAAATACGCGGCCTCCCGCTTCGCGCACGAGGCGACGCCGGCGCTGACCCGGTTTGCCAATTCGTCGCCCATGGGGTTCGTGAACGGCATCAAGGCCGCGCGCCAGCAGATCGTCGCGCGCGATGACGAGGATCGGGAAGACTTCCTGCGCAGGCGCGGCTTCTCGAAGGCGGAGTCGGGCAAGATCATCGAGAAGGTTCTGATGGAAGAGGGGCGCCCGCCCGAGAGCATCTTCGACTTCGTGCAGGGCATCACGCGGCTCGCGCGCGACAAGACCCAGCAGGATGCGCGGCTCGACATGGAGGCGCGTGCCAAGAAACTCCTCGATCGCGTCAACTGACGGAAAGCGGGCGACGGTGCCACGCGGGATCATGATCGGTCGGCGGAGGTGTGAGATGGCGACGGCCCCAGGGAGGAAGAGGGGGCCGTCGCCGAAGTTCCGGGGTTTAGGGAGGAGGAAGAACCCCAGGAATTTCTCTTCGCATTGCTGCGCTGCAGCATCTGTTTCTCATAAGACCCGCGATGCTGCAACTGCAGAAACATGATTCCGGATCACATGTTTGGGATGAGGCAATTCAGCAACAGGGCACGCCCCCCGAAGGAGTCACGCCGCAGGGAGGCGCTCGGCTCAGCCGACTCCGACGGCGCGGCACCCTGACCGGTCTCTTTTCGGGGCTCTTTCCCACCGCCGTCCCTCTCGAGGCAGAGGGCGGCGGTGTTTCCCATGACGGTCTGGAGCGGGAGGGCTGGCTTCCCGCACCGTCGGAGACCCCGACATGTTCGACGTAGCTGTTCCCGCGCCCCCCACCGCGCCTCTCGCTGGCATCGTGCCGCACATCCCTGCGGTCCTGCCTGATCCGAGCCTGCCCTTCGTGCTGACACTGCCGTCCGATGATCCCGCGGCCGCGATGTCGGGTGAGGCGCGGCCGCTCGAGCTTGGCCGCTTCAGCACATTGGCGGAGGCCATACAGGTCGCACAGGTCGTCGCGGGGGGTGACGGCCTTGATGCTGCGCCGCGCATTCTGGCGATCCTCGATCGGGAGGCGCGGCTGGTGCTTGCAGGCGAAACGGGCGCGGGCTCTCTAACCTGGTGCGCTCCCGTTCTCTCGGTCTCCGAGTCCCGGGCGGTGGTGATCGAGGCGAGCGCGTTGCGGGCTCAGGTCGGTCGGGCGCGGGACTGGGGCGAGACCGATCTCGCGCGCCGCCTGCTGCATCGTGCCGAACGTCTCGAGGCGCGCCTGGTGGATCCGCTCTGGCGCGGCTTTTCGACCCGGGCGCTGCAGCTCGCGGCATGAGCCCAGAGGCAGAGGAGGGAGGGGAGGGGGTGAGCCTGCGGGGTGAGAACCATGAGTGCCCCCTGGGATTCAGACCTTTCCCTCTTTCCGGAGTTCTCCGATGACCCACACAGAACCGACCCTCGTCGCACCGATGCCGGTGTCCACCATCGATTTCGCCGATGTCTTCAAACGGCAGTCCGAAGGCGAGGCGCGCCGGGCAGCCCTGCGTCCAGCCAACAGGGATCGCCTCTTTGACAGTCTGTCCGCGGCAGGCATCACCCATGTCACCGTCGTCTTCGATGGCTATGGCGACAGCGGGCAGATCGAAAGCATCGCGGCCTGGTCGGGCGAGAAACCCGCCGACTTTCCGAGCGTCGAGATCCCCTATGCCGCGTGGACCTGGGATGATCCCGAGGTCGAGATGCGCAGTCTCTCGCTCGCCGAAGTCGTCGAGCAGCTCGCCTATGACTTCCTTTCCGACACGCCCGGCGGTTGGGAGAACAACGACGGCGCCTGTGGCGAGTTCTGCTTCGACGCCTCAGCCCGTTCGATCCTCCTCGAGATAGACGAGCGCTTCGGCGGCGCCTGCAATGGAGATGCCATTCATGCCTGAGGTCATTTGCACTACGGTTTTCCGGTTTCCAGAATTGTGCGAGGACGCCAAGGAAAAGGCGCGCAGCTGGTATCGCGAGTTGGGCCCTCCCGATGATTGGTGGGACACGGTTTACGAGGATTTCGAGCGCATTTGTGAAATCCTCGGGGTCACGCTCAAGACCACGCCGGTTCGCCTGATGGGCGGTGGCCTTGGCCAGAAGCACTGCATCTGGTTTTCGGGGTTCTGGAGCCAAGGTGATGGAGCCTGCTTCGAAGGCTATTTCGGTCATGCCAAAGGTGTCTCGCATCGTATCCGGAACTATGCCCCGCAGGACACGATCCTGCACGGCATTGCCGATCAGTTGCAGGCTATCCAGCGGCGCAACTTCTACCAGCTCACCGCCGAGGTCAGTCACCGCGGTCGCTATTATCACGAATATACCATGTCCGTGAATGTCACGCGCGACAGTCCGACCTGGCAGCGGCCCACCGAGGACGCCAAGGAAATCGTGACCGAGGCCCTGCGTGATCTGGCGCGCTGGCTCTATCGCCAGCTTCAAGCCGAATATGATCACTTTACGTCGGATGAGGCCGTCGAGCAGGGGATTATCGCCAACGAGTACACGTTCACCGATGCCGGGCGGCGGTTCGGGTAAGAGCTTTGGTCGAGCGTTGCAATGTGTCAGAAATCTGCATATATTTCTGACGGGAGATCGAAATGGAACGACTGTCTGAGCAGATCATGACCCATGCTGCCCGCCTTTCGGAGGGCACGCCGCTTGCGGCGAAGGGGCTCTTGCACCTTGGGAAACGGGCGGCTGTTGATCAGGCGCTTTCTCGGTTGGCCGAGCGCGGTCAACTGCTTCGCGCCGGGCGTGGTGTCTATCTACGTCCTGTCCAGACACGCTTTGGCACACGAGGTCCCTCTGTTGAGCAAGCCGTTGAGGCTTTGGCCCAACAGCGGGGCGAAGTGATCGTGCCCAGTGGTATCGCCGCGGCAAATGCCCTGGGGCTTACGACCCAGGTGCCGGTTCGTACAGTTTATCTGACCTCCGGGCGCAGCCGCACACTACGCATTGGCCAACAGGCCGTTGAGCTGCGCCATGCGCCGAAGTGGCAGCTGTCGCTTTCAGGGAAGACCGCGGGGCAGGTTGTCCGAGCCTTGGCATGGATCGGACCCGAAGAGGCCGAAAATGCCATGCGCAAGCTGAAGGCGGAGCTTCCGAGGGGCGTGCTTGAGGAACTGGTTACGGCTGCGCCGCAGTTTCCGACCTGGCTCGCACGGGCTGTCGGGAAGGTCGTGCATGGTTGAGGCCTTTCTCAATCTGGCCGCCACGGATCGTTTCGATGTTCTGGGAGTCGCCGCAGACCGTCTTGAGCGTCCTGCTCACCTTTTGGAAAAAGACGTGTGGGTCGTCTGGGCGCTTCAGGTTCTCTTCGCATCTGCCGTCAAAGATCACCTAGTGTTCAAGGGTGGGACTTCGCTGTCAAAGGCCTATGGAGTTATTCAGCGCTTCTCCGAGGATGTCGACCTCACCTACGATATTCGAGCGCTTGTTCCCGACCTGCTTGAAGGGCGACCCGATGCGCTTCCGGCAACGTCGAGCGAAGAGCGGCGCTGGTCACGGCGCGTTCGTGAGATATTGCCACACTGGGTTTCCGACACTGTGCAGCCGATAATCGCCACTGCTCTGTCGGCGCAAAAACTTGATGCCGAAATCCGGCTGGAGGGCGAAAAGCTCTTCATCGACTATATGCCGCTCGCAAAAGGCACGGGCTATGTTTCCCCTAGTGTCATGCTCGAATTTGGGGCGAGGTCGACGGGTGAGCCCGCTACGCCGCGAGATATCAAATGCGACGCGGAGGGCACTGTTGATGGCGTGAGTTTCCCGACCGCCCGCCCGCGGGTCATGCATGCGGAACGGACATTCTGGGAGAAGGCCACGGCGATTCATGTCTTTTGCTTGCAAGAGCGAATGCGGGGTGACCGCTTCTCTCGTCACTGGCATGACATTGCCCGTCTCGATGTGGCGGGCATCGCTGATGCCGCCATCCGCGATCACGATCTTGCGCTGGCGGTTGCACGTCACAAGGCGATGTTCTTCGCCGAGAAAGCCGCGGAAGGACAAAAGGTCGACTATGTTGCCGCGGTTACCGGCGGGCTTCGGCTCGCACCTGGCGGCTCAGCCTTGGAACGTCTCGCCGAAGATTACCGCCATATGGCGGAAGATGGTCTCCTGGCGGCCACGCCCGAACCCTTCAGCATCTTGATGGACAGGTGTGCAGAAATCGCCGACAGGGCAAACGCATCGGCACGCAGAACATAGCCTGATCCCGACCACCCTTCACCTGTTCCCGTCGATCCACTTCGACATCAGCCGCTTGTCGCGGAAGCATTCGTCGGGCACGGCGCGGCGTTTGATGCGCGCGAGTTTTTCGGCGAAGGCGACCTGCTTCGAGGTGGGGCGGTTGTCGATCTGCGCTGCGGGTTTGAGCCGGGCCTGAGCCTCGATCCATCCACTCAGGGAACGACGATCCTGCTGCACGTCCGTAAGCGCTGTCCTGACCCCACCTTCCTGTTGAATCCGTAAGCTGCGATGCGCCCTTGTGTGGAGATTTGCACGGGAGGTGTCATTGGGAGTCCATCGGGAGCGCCATATGGAGGCCGTTGGGTTTGTGGAGCTTCTGGCGGCTCCGGCGGCTAAGCGGCGGTGGTCGGATGAAGCGAAGGGCCGGATCGTGGCCGAAACGCTGGTGGCGGGAGTTTCGGTGAACGAGGTGGCGCGACGCCATTCGTTGAAGGCGAACCATCTGTCCGCGTGGCGCACGTTGGCACGGCAGGGCAAGCTGGTCGTGCCCGAGATTGCGGGAGCGGAGTTCGCCGCACCTGTGGCTTCGCCGGAGCAGGCCGAGGTGCCGGTGACCACGTCGATTGATCTGATCATCGGCCCCGTGATGCTGCGCCTGGATGCGGCAACGCCCGCATCTCGGGTTGCGGAACTGGTCATGGCGCTGCAGGGCCGCCCGTGATCTTCCCGTCGAACCGTGTGCGGGTGATGGTGGCGACGAAGCCCATAGACTTCCGCAAGGGCCATGACAGCCTGGCGGCGATGGTGAAGAACGAGCTACGCAAGGACCCGTTCACCGGCACCATATTCGTGTTCCGCGCCAAGAAGGCGGATCGCCTGAAGCTGCTTTACTGGGACGGCACCGGTCTGGTGATGGCCTACAAGCGGCTGGAGGAGCATACTTTTACCTGGCCCGCCGTGAAGGACGGGCTGATGCTGATGAACCATGCGCAGTTCGAGGCGCTGTTTGCGGGGCTCGACTGGCGGCGGGTTCGGGCCATTGAGGCGAAGGCTCCCGAAGCAGTGGAATGAGCCGTTCAAGGCTGCGGCAGGATGACTCAGCCGGCTTTTTCCTGAGGCACAGCCCATGGTGGTTTGGTAAAAACCGGTCATGCCGAATACCGCTGATCTGCTTGGGGAAATTGCTGCTCTGAAGGTGATGCTGATCGCCTCGGAGGCGCGCAACCTTCGCAAGGACGAGCGGATCGAGCGTTTGGAGAAGCTGGTCGCGGCTTTCAAACAGGCGGCGTTCGGACGTCGCTCGGAGAAGAGCGATCCGGACCAGTTCGAACTGGCGCTGGAAGACCTGGAGACCGCCATGGCGGTGATCCATGCCGAAGAGGATGGCGAGGATCGTGCCGCCAAACGTCCCGCCAAGCCGCGCGCCGCCAATCGTGGATCGCTGCCAAAACACCTGCCGCGCATAGAAAAGGTCATCGAGCCGGACAGCCTGACCTGCACCTGCGGTGGTCACCTGCATTGCATCGGCGAGGATGTCTCGGAACGGCTGGACGTCGTGCCCGCCCGGTTCCGCGTGATCGTCACCCGCCGACCCAAATATGCCTGCCGGTCCTGCACCGACGGCGTGGTTCAGGCACCGGCTCCCGCACGGCTGATCCCAGGCGGTATGCCGACCGAGGCGACGGTCGCGCATGTGCTGGTCAGCAAGTATGCGGATCACTTGCCGCTCTATCGCCAGGCCCAGATCTACAGCCGCCAAGGTGTCGATCTCGACCGCTCCACCCTTGCCGACTGGGTCGGTCGCGCCGCCTTTGAACTCCGGCCCGTCTACGATGCTCTGATGGCCGATCTGAAGCGCTCCACCAAGCTCTTCATGGACGAGACCCGCGCGCCGGTCCTCGATCCCGGATCACGGAAAACCAAAACCGGATACTTCTGGGCCTTGGCCCGCGATGACCGCCCTTGGGGAGGAGCGGCACCACCGGGCGTGGCCTTCACCTACGCGCCCGGACGGGGTGGGCAGCATGCGGAACGGATCTTGCAGGGCTTCGGCGGAATCCTGCAGGTCGACGGATATGCAGGATACAACCGGCTGATCGCTCCAGGTCGGATCGGCCCGGGCATCCAGCTCGCCTATTGTTGGGCGCATGCCCGTCGCAAGCTGATCGAGATCACCCGCACCGGACCCGCGCCGATTGCCGAGGAGGGCGTTGCGCTCATCCGTGATCTCTATGCCATTGAAGCCGACATCCGCGGCAGTGACCCTGCTGCCCGCCTCGCTATCCGGCAGGACCGCTCTGCACCTATCGTGGCCCGCATCGACGATTGGCTAACGCACCACCGTGCCCGCGCCTCCGCCAAATCGCCCCTGGGGGAGGCTCTCGCCTACATCGCCAAATACCGTGACGGCCTGGGTCGCTTCCTGACCGACGGTCGCGTCGAGATCGACAGCAACACCGTCGAACGCACCATCCGCCCCATCGCCCTGAACCGAAAAAACGCCCTCTTCGCGGGGCACGACGCCGGTGCCGACAACTGGGCCGTCATCGCCTCGCTGATCGAGACCTGCAAAATGAACAGCGTCGATCCCCACGCATGGCTGACGGCAACGCTATCCGCCATCGTCAAAGGCCACAAACAAAGCCAGATCGACGAACTGCTCCCTTGGAATTACACCGTCACCGTGTGATCGGCACACCGCTTACGCACGTCCCAGGGTGGAAGTGTCCGGTTGCGCTCGGCAAGCGCGCGGGCATAGGCGATCTGGCGCGGCGTTGCGGGCAGGGCAAAGGTGGTGGCTTCCATCTCGGAACTCCCTTGCTGATCAAGGTTTGAGAATAGAACGAAAAGAGAACAATTACAAGTCGGCAGTGAATCGGCGAGTCCCCGAGGGAGAGAGGGGCGGGGGCATGGGGACCGGTGGGGGTCGAGAGAGAGCGCCCTCCCGGTCGTTTCCATCCCTCACACCGGAGTTTCCCGATGACCCTGCAGACCTTCGTCGCTCCCGCGCTTGCGCCGGTTTCCTCGCCGTCCGTCCCCAATCCCACCGCCGCAATCCTGACAGTGGCCGAGGCCTTGCAGCCCGACCTTGCGCAGGGGTTCCAGATCGACCGGCTTCGGCTGCGTCTCGAGATGGAGAGCGCCTTTGGCGGCTCCGATGCCACGGGTGCCTGGGATTGGAAACTCGCCTACGAGGCTGGCGAGGTGGCGCTCATCCTGTTCCTGCGGAAGTTCGGCCGCGCGCTGCTGGCCCGCGCCGGATCGCCTGCGGTGCTCTTGCCGGTCCTCGCCAAGGTCTCGGACCTGCTGCCGACGCACACCCGGCGTTCCGAGGACATGGAGCGCTTCCAGCAGTTCTCGACGCCCCTGCCCATGGGCGTCGCCGCCCTGGCCGCGGCCCAGATCGCCCCGGGCGATCTCGTCCTCGAGCCGTCCGCCGGCACCGGCCTTCTCGCGATCCTCGCCGAGATCGCGGGCGGGAACCTCGCGCTCAACGAACTCGCAGAGACCCGTGCCGATCTTTTGGGACTTCTCTTCCCGGGAACCTCCGTCACCCGGTTCGACGCGGCCCAGATCGACGATCACCTCGATGCCGGGATCCGGCCGAGCGTCATCGTGATGAACCCGCCGTTCTCGGCGCTTGCCAATGTCGAGGGCCGGACGAGCGAGGCGACGGCGCGGCATATCCGCTCGGCGCTCGCGCGCCTCGCGCCGGGCGGACGTCTGGTCGCGATCACCGGCGCGGGCTTTGCGCCCGATGTGCCGACGTGGTCGAAGACTTTCTCGCGTCTCACCGAGTGCGCCCATCTCGTTTTCACCGGAGCCGTCTCCGGCGCCGCCTTTGCCAAACATGGCACCAGCTTCGAGACGCGGATTTCGGTGTTCGACAAATGCCGCGGCGGAGAGCTCGGCGGTATCACTGCCGAGCTCACGAAACCCATGGCCGAAGATGTGGCGCAACTCCTCGCCCGCATCACCGCAGAAGTCCCGCCCCGGCTCCTGATCGGGGGGCAGCCCGCCTTTCCCCGTCCTTCTCTCTTTCCGGGAAACTCCCCCATCTCCCCCCGGCGCAACGTCCCGATGCCAGGACCCCGCGCCGAAGATCCAGTGGCCACCATTAGCGGCGAAGACCTCACCTATGTGCTTCGCGCGAGCGAAGATTCTGCGCAGGACGCGCGCCTCTCCGAGGCAATTTATGAACCCTTCCGGCTGCAGGCGATCGAGATCCCCGGCGCACAGCCGCACCCGACGAAGCTCGTGCAATCGGCGGCCATGGCCTCGGTCGCGCCGCCGCAACCAACCTATCGCCCGATACTGCCGTCAGCGGTTCTGCGCGACGGGCTCCTGTCCGACGCGCAACTCGAGACGGTGATCTACGCAGGCGAGGCGCATGCGGCGCATCTCGCGCGGAGCTGGTCCGTCGACGAGACCGGGGATCTCGTCTCGGCGGTGGGAGAGGAGGATCCCGCGGCCGTCCGCTTCCGGCGTGGCTTTTTCCTGGGTGACGGCACAGGCGCGGGCAAGGGGCGCCAGTCCGCCGGGATCCTTCTTGACAACTGGTGCCGCGGTCGGCGCAAGGCGGTCTGGATCTCGAAGAGCGACAAACTTCTGGAGGATGCGCAGCGCGACTGGTCGGCGCTCGGTCAGGAGCGGCTTCTGGTGACGCCGCTCTCGCGGTTTGCGCAGGGGCGCGACATCCCGCTCCGCGAAGGGATCCTCTTCACCACCTATGCGACGCTACGCTCCGAAGAGCGCGGTGCTCGGAAATCCCGCGTCGATCAGATTGTCGACTGGCTGGGTGCTGACTTTGACGGGGTGATCCTGTTTGACGAAAGCCACGCCATGGCGAATGCGGCGGGCGGCAAGGGGGAGCGCGGCGACCAGGCCGCGTCGCAGCAGGGCAGGGCGGGTCTGCGCTTGCAGCACAAGCTGCCGAACGCGCGCATCGTCTATGTCTCGGCGACCGGAGCCACGACGGTGCACAACCTCGCCTATGCGCAGCGCCTCGGGCTTTGGGGCGGGGATCAGTTCGCCTTCTCGACGCGCGCTGAATTTGTAGAGGCGATCGAGGCGGGTGGTGTCGCGGCGATGGAAGTGCTCGCGCGCGATCTGCGCGCGCTTGGCCTCTACACCGCGCGCTCGCTTTCCTATGACGGTGTCGAATACGAGATGCTCGAACATGCGCTCACCCCCGAGCAGCGCGGCATCTACGATGCCTATGCCGGGGCCTTCGCCATCATCCACAACAACCTGAGCGCCGCGCTCGAGGCCGCGAACATCACAGGCGAAAGTGGCGGCACGCTGAATGCCCAAGCCAAATCGGCCGCGCGCTCGGCGTTTGAGAGCGCCAAGCAGCGCTTCTTCGGCCACCTGCTCACCTCGATGAAAACCCCCACGCTGATCGGCGCCATCGAGACGGATCTGGCGGCGGGCCATTCGGCCGTGGTCCAGATCGTCTCGACCGGCGAGGCGCTGATGGAGCGACGTCTCTCGGAAATCCCGACCAGCGAGTGGAACGACATCCGTGTCGACATCACGCCCCGCGAAAGCTGCCTCGATTATCTGCAACATTCTTTCCCAGTGCAGCTCTTCGAGCCCTTCACCGACAGCGAGGGCAATCTCTCGTCCCGGCCCGTAAGCCGCGATGGCCAGCCGGTCGAATGCCGCGAGGCCGTCCGCCGGCGCGATGCGCTGATCGAGCATCTGGCGTCGTTGCCGCCGGTGCCGGGCGCGCTCGATCAGATCGTGCAGCGCTTCGGCACTGATCTCGTGGCCGAGGTCACGGGCCGATCGCGCCGCATCGTTCGGAAAGGGGAGGGGTCGCTTGCGCGGCTCGTTGTCGAGAACCGTGCCGGGTCCGCCAACCTCGCCGAGACGCAGGCCTTCATGGATGATGAGAAACGCATCCTGATCTTCTCCGATGCGGGCGGCACCGGGCGCAGCTATCACGCTGATCTTGGTGCGAAGAACCAGCGCCTCCGGGTTCACTACCTGCTCGAGCCCGGCTGGAAGGCCGATGCTGCCATCCAGGGACTCGGACGGACGAACCGCACGAACCAGGCGCAGCCGCCGCTCTTCCGGCCCGTTGCAACCGACGTGAAAGCCGAAAAGCGCTTCCTCTCCACCATCGCGCGCCGTCTCGACACGCTCGGCGCGATTACCCGGGGGCAGCGCCAGACCGGCGGGCAGGGGCTGTTTCGACCGGAGGACAATCTGGAGTCACCCTATGCTCGCGATGCGCTGCGTCAGCTCTACCGCAAGATCTACCGTGGCGATCTGCCGGGGTGTTCGTTGCAGTCTTTTGAGGAGGACACCGGTCTGCGCCTCACCGATGAGACCGGCCTGAAGGACGATCTGCCTCCGATCACCACCTTCCTCAACCGCCTCCTAGCCCTGACGATCAAGATGCAGGGTATTCTTTTCGCGGCCTTCGAGGACTTGCTCGAGAGCCGCATTGAGGGGGCGATGGCTGCGGGGGTCTATGACATTGGCCTCGAGACCCTGCGCGCCGAGAGCTTCGTGGTCACTGATCGGGCGACGATCTACACCCATCCGGGCAGCGGGGCCGAGACCCAGCTCCTGACCATCGCGCAGAAGCAGCGCAATTGTCCGACCTCGCTCGCCGAGGGGCTGGACTGGTGCGAGGGCCCAAGGGCGCGGTGCCTCATCAACAGCCGCTCGGGCCGGGCCGCAGTGCAAGTTCCGGCCACCAGCCTGATGCTCGACGACGGCACGATCGAGCCGCGCGTGCGGCTGATCCGTCCGACCGAGGCCAGCACGGTGCCGGTGAGGGTCATGGAAGATACCCATTGGCTGGAGGCCGACCGCGCCGCCTTCAGTGCGGCGTGGACCGCGGAACTGGCAGAGGTTCCGGAATTCTCGGAAACCACGCTGCATCTTGTCTCGGGGCTCCTCCTGCCGATCTGGAAGCAACTTCCGCAGGACGAGACCCGGGTCTATCGGTTGCAGACCGACGCGGGCGAGCGGTTCATTGGGCGCAGGGTCTCGCCCGCCTGGGTGGCGACGACACTCGCCTCTGAAGCGCCGCAGCTGGGTGCCCGGGAGCTTCACGCGCTCCTGCTTGCGGGCAAAACCCGCGCGTGCCTCGCGGGCGGGCTGGAGCTGTTCCGCGCCCGCGTGATGGGTACGGACCGGATCGAACTCGCGGGGTTCTCTGCCGAGCAGAAGGATCGGCTGAAGGCCGATGGCTTCTTCTCGGAGATCATCAGCTGGAAGCTGCGGCTCTTTTGCGCCACGGACGCGAGTGGAATTTCGGTGCTCGAGAGGTTGCTTGCGCGCGCACCGCTCTCCGAGCTAAACACACGTCAAAGTTGTTGAGCCCATGAATTCTGATACCGAAGAGTTGCTGCGCGCGTTAGCGCAAAACGCCGAGAGCGTCTGTCGTCATTACCTTCCCGCCGGGCGGCGGGAGGGATCCTATTGGCTTGTCGGCGATCTGCAGAACACTCCCGGGCGCTCGCTCTTCGTGCGCCTGACCGGCCCCACATCTGGGCCGGGGGCGGCGGGCAAATATACCGATGCGGCCACGGGGGAGCATGGCGATCTGCTCGACATCATCCGTGCCCGTACCGGCATCACTCCCTTCCCGGAACTCCTCGCGGAGGCCCGTGCGCATCTCGGTCGCCCGATGCCGGAGGCCGGGCCGGTGGAGCAGACACGCAGGAGCAAGGCCCCGGGTGGATCGACCGAGGCGGCGGCGCGGCTTTTCGCAGCCTCGCTCCCGACCGCGGGCAGTCTCACGGAGGTCTACCTGCGCTACCGGGGCATCCTCCGTCCGGTTGTGAGTGCCGCGCTCCGCTTCCACCCGAAGTGCTGGCATCGGGAGGAGGGTCAGACCAAGGCGATCCCGCGCCCGGCACTGATCGCGGCGGTCACCGATGGGGCAGGGGAGATCACCGGCGTGCATCGCACCTGGCTCGCGCCCGACGGTCGTGGAAAGGCCGCGGTCGAAACCCCACGCCGCGCGATGGGTCAGCTTCTCGGCAATGCCGTCAGGATCGATCCGGCGTCCGAAGTGCTCGTCGTCGGTGAAGGCATCGAGACCATGCTGTCGTTCCGCGAGGCTGTTCCCGGCCTTCCCGTCTGGGCGGCACTCTCGTCGGGTCACCTCGGTGCCCTCCTGCTGCCAGAACCTCTGCAGCGTCTCTACATCGCGTGCGACCGCGATCCGGCGGGGCAGCGCGCGGCGGAGCGTTTGACGGCCCGGGCCACCGAGGCCGGGATTCCCGTCACCGTGCTCGAGCCGCGTCTCGGGGATTTCAACGACGATCTGCAGGCCCACGGCGCCGAGGCGCTGCGCCGACATCTGGCAGGGCAGATCGGGTCCGAGGATCGGCAGCGGCTGAAGCTCTGAGAGCTGCACGCCTCTGCACGGTCAGGAGTGTCAGGGCAGGGGTGGCGACCGCGGATGGCATCGGGTCGTGCCTCTCCCCCTTTCCGGGGATCCTTTCCCACGCGACACCCGAGCGGCCTTCAAGAGATGGGCAGGCCGTCAAAGCGGCCGCTCCCTCAAGGACGGGGGGCAACTGATTTCCGCCGGCGGCAGGGCCGCCTTTGCATCGCGAGGCAAATCAGCCGCCCCCCGTCCTCCTCCACTCTGTTCCGGCCCCCGACAAGCGGGGGTGAAGGGGCGTCCCCTCCGACGGCACGTGTCTGCCCATGAAGGCCGCGCGGGATGTCGCGCGGGCGAGACAGGCCCCGGAGGCAGAGCAGATGACGACCCAATTCCAGAGCGATCGCTTCGATCCCGACCAGACCCTTTCCCAGACCGCCTGGGCACTGCAGGAGCTTCAGCTCTATGGCACCCGCGCCTTCGAGGACGAACCCGATATGCGCCCGATGCCCGAGGCGCAGCGCCTCATCGACTCCGTGGCCGACATCTTCGATGCCCTCGTCGCGACGCTTGCCGACACGCGCATGGAACCCGATCTCGAAGAACTCCTCTGGGGCCAGGTCAACCTCTTCCACCGCGCCGCCGCGCGCGCCGAGCGGTTGCTCGACGACAACGAGACCGTGCAACATCGTCTTCAGCGCGAGCAGGACGGCTCCGAGGTGAAATCGACCGAACTTGAGCGCCTGACCGCCGAAGGCACGAGCCTCGTTGAACGGCTCCATTGTCTAGAGGCCTTCCGTGACCGCAGCGCCGAGGCCTTCGAGTTGCACACTGGATCAACCTGGCGTCCGCGTGCCGGCTCGATGGTGAACCATCGCCACCTCACGGCAGCCCTGATCGACAGCCGCGATTTCCTCGCCGCCAAGCGTCGTGCGGAGACCGAGGTAATGCTGCCAGCCGGCCCCAAGGTTGCCCTCACCGGCGGGACCGACTTCAACGATCACCGGCTGATCTGGGCGCGGCTCGACCAGGTGCAGGCCAAATATCCCGACATGGTCCTGCTGCACGGAGGCAGCCCGAAGGGCGCGGAACTCATCGCGGCCAAATGGGCCGAGGCGCGCAAGGTGACGCAAGTCGCCTTCAAGCCCGACTGGGCCAAGCATGCCAAGGCCGCGCCCTTCAAGCGCAACGACGCCATGCTCGAGGTACTCCCCGTGGGTGTCCTCGTCTTCCCGGGCACCGGTATCCAGGAAAACCTCGCCGACAAGGCGAAGAAGCTCGGCATTCCGGTGATGAAGTTCGAGCGGGGCGCGTGAGCGCCCCTTTTTCTCACCCAAAAGAACATTATGGAAACATAGGCGGATACCTGATATTGTGGCATCAACGCAGGTTGGCCCCAGATGTTTGACACTTCTGATCAGCTCGAAGTCTTCCCGACGACGGTCGATCTCAAGCGGGTCGACCCGGCTCTGAACATGCGCCGCTTCTATCGCCTCACCATCCAGCGCGATCTCTTCGGCGGGGCAAGTCTCGTGCGCGAATGGGGCCGGATCGGTTTCCGGGGGCAATCGCTTGTTGAGCCGCATCAGGATGAGGGGAGAGCAATGACGGCGCTCCTGAAGCTCGCGGCGACGAAGAGGCGGCGGGGCTATGTTGCCGGACATGAGCCTTGGGCGTCTCACGCCGCGCGCTGAACGATGCGCGACGCCTCCTGATATGCGGGAACAAAAAAACCAGCCCCAAGGGCTGGTTCATTTTGCGCTGGCAAACCTGTCCCTGGCTCGCCGCTCCGATCTGATCGTTTGATCAGGCCTCGCAGCCTGGCTCGACCTGGTCGAGCCGTGTCGCGTCGGCTGCAGTCTGCTCGGTTTGCACGGCTTCATCGCAGGCGGCGACGGGCATCTGGAAGGTCACCGGCACAGCAAAGCTGCCCATGGCAACGAAAGTCACAGCGGTCTTGTTCGTATTCATCATCAATCTCCTGAATGACGGTAAACCGTTAGGATTCAGTGCGATCCGTCTGCAGAAAAAAGCGCGCAGTTATCGCTAACGCGCCTCAGGTAGTTTCTTCGTTCAAGCCGGCAAGGCAGACGCTGGCTGCACAAACGCGCAGATCTCTGTGCAGGTCAAACCATGCATCAGGAACTGATGTCACATTGGCAGGCGATGAATGAGTTCAGTGCCTTGCGTTGTCGAGCCACAGGACGGGCCGCACCGCGGAAAGGTTGTTTACACGGCCCGGTCGAAAGAGTCCACCCTTGCGGCTTCGCAGCTGCAGCAAGCGGCCGGTTCTGCCACGCGGTGGGAGTTAGATCCAGGCTGTGCCACTTTCGCGACTGAGCGCTTTTCGGATTTCTGTCCGGTATCCTGCGCTCCAGGTTATGAACTTTCGATCTGCTGATGGCGAATACTCGGGCGGGGGTTGGACCCGGCTTGAAGTTTTCAAGCGTTGCTGAGATTTTGTGCATATGGCGAAAGTGACCATCAGCCCAAACTCCTTACGCGCGCTTGGGCCGGCGGTCGCGCGTACCTCGCCGTTGGAGGCGGCTCGCGCTGGCTTTGGTGCGCTTCTCGGCCTCGGTGTCGCCGGACTGTTTCTGCTGTCTCCAAACATCGATTTGGATTTCGGGCTTTATCTGGTTGCGCCATTCGGCGCGACGTCGGTTCTTCTGTTCGCCGTGCCCAACAGCCCACTCGCCCAGCCGTGGTCTGCCATTGTGGGTAATACGGTTGCCGCCTTGGTTGGCGTCGCTGTGTGCATGCTTGTGTCCGAGCCGACGCTCAGGATCTCGCTTGCGGTCGGTCTCGCCATTTTCGCCACAATACTGTGTCGCGCGGTCCACCCGCCCGCAGGTGCCGTCGCCATGACTGCCGCGATGAGCCCGGAGGCGGTGCAGCATCTGGGCTTCTGGTTCGCGCTTACCCCGATTGCTGCGGGCACCAGCGTTCTGGTGGTCGTCGCCGCGATTTATGCGAGAGTGACGGCGCGACGTTATCCGTTTCGCCAGTTCGAAGATCCAAATCGGCATGGCACGAGCGACGTGGACCCAATGGAACGATTGGGTCTCTCCGAGGCCGAGCTGACTGGCATTCTGGAGCGCTACCGACAGTCCTTCAACCTGGGCGTCGAAGACCTTGCGCGCTTGATTGGAGCCGCAGAGCTTCAAGCCGCGTCACATCAGACGGGCCCGATCACTGCATCGGA
>NZ_CP149520.1:0-15908 GCF_045291555.1 Thioclava sp. GXIMD4215
TATCGCCGACTATTGCAGCAATGGTCTCCGTGACTGGGAAGCACTGCATACCGCTGCTTGTCTGATAGTGCCCATGATGGGCATCACCAAGGACGCTTGGAACCAAGCACAGAAAGTGATGGGCCCTTATGAGGCTGCTGTAACAATCGCAGCGATGCTCGAGCACGTTGACACGATCCGTTCCCCGGGTGGATATCTACGGAAGCTAACTGCCAAAGCAACCAATGGACTTTTTAGTTCTAGCTCGATGGTCCTTGCTATCAGCAATAAGACGACCGAAAAATTACTCGCTTAACTGCCAGATAAAGCACTCACATGGAGATTTTGACATGCAAAGCAGCTCGCCATGGAAGACCAATGACACGCGCTTAGAAGAGCTTAAGCAGCAATTGTCGCTGCCCGACAACAAATTGTCAGCGACAGAAAGTGCAAAGATAAGACAGGTGAATATTCGTACCACCGAACAAACACATGCGCGTTTCAGAAAGTTCATCTATGAGCATAACTTAGGTCAATCAGAAGCTCTCGAGTTGCTTTTGGATGTTGCGGACAAAATAAAAAGTTAACCTAGCAGGCGCCTTACAATGAACCCCGTTGAAATTGAGCAAGCCATTTCCGACCTCGCTGAGGCACCCTTTGATGCGGCGGAATTTCCCTATGCTTTCCTTGAGGCATTTGGACGCAAGGCGACCGAGATCAAGAAGCTGCGCAAGGGCGACACCAACAAGTCGGACTTGGGCGGCGTTCTGCAACGCAACAACATCCACATGGCAACCTGTGGGCCTGGTGAAGTCTCCCAGACCCTCGCCGCGCTGAAGGACAGCCCCGCAACGACAAAGCACAAAGCCAAGTTCATCCTCGCCACGGACGGCCAGACCTTCGAGGCCGAGGACCTGATCGGCGGCGACACCGTGGCATGCGCCTACAAGGACTTTCCAAACTACTTTGGCGTCTTCCTTCCCCTTGCGGGCATCTCGACCGTCAAGCAGATTAAGGAAAGCGCCTTTGACATCAAGGCGACGGGCCGTCTGAACCGCCTCTATGTCGAGCTGCTGAAAGACAACCCCGATTGGGGCAAGGCCGAACGTCGGCACGACATGAACCACTTCATGGCGCGGCTGATCTTCTGCTTTTTCGCGGAAGATACCGACATCTTCACCACCGCCGACCTGTTCACCGGCACGATCGACCGCATGTCGAACCGCGACGGCACGAACACGCATGAGGTCATCAGCGAGATTTTCCGCGCGATGAACGTGCCGTTACCGGACCGCGCCAGCGCGAACCTGCCCCGCTGGGCCGATGCCTTCCCCTATGTGAACGGCGGCCTGTTCTCCGGCTCGACCGAGGTACCTCGCTTCTCCAAGATCGCGCAGCGTTATCTCAGCCATATCGGCGGGCTGGACTGGACCAAGATCAACCCCGACATCTTCGGCTCGATGATCCAGGCGGTCGCGGATGACCGCAACGACGAGACCCTAGAACGCATCTACATCGGCCGACGCTTCAAGAACGACACCGAACGCCTCGAAAAGCTCTTTGACATGTACACCAAGATGACGACGAGGGTATCGGCATGAGTTTGGCCAGCTCTCCGCTTGAATTGGTCCGTGTGAGTTATGCCGATCTGAATTCACGCCAGAAAGAAACCTATAACTTTCATCGCACCGCGGCACGATTGGTCGAGTACGGCTATAATAGCATATTGCTGTCTGATGATTGGCTCGGGGCTGACTTCATTGCATATCACAACGATGGTCAGAGGTTCTATCGCATCCAACTGAAGGGTCGTCTGACCATTGATAATAAGTATGTGGGCAGGGATCTCTATATTGCCTTTTGGGATGGAGACCGCCTGTATATCTATCCTCACGATGAGATGGCTGATCGGGTTGACCAAGCAGGACACATTGTTGCGTCAGCCTCATGGAGAGAACACCGATCATATTCATGGCCTTCCGTGCCTAAATGGGCGCGGCAACTACTTGTAAATTTCGAGGTTTTTCCATGACACTCACCCCTCGCGAAGCAATTACCCATGGACAAGTCTGGCTGCGCCAGTTTGGTCATTTCGAGCCTGAACATCAGGGTTATATGGGGTTCTCGCGTCCTGGTCGACGTGCTTCGATGCTCAGTCGCATGGAAGATGGTGCGCTGGTATTTATTTGGGGGCATTCGCGGGAGGCCGCTAAGGATTGGCAAGGCCGTTTCATGGGCGTTTTGCAGTTACGAAAAGCTGTTGCCGATGCAGATAGCGTCAGCACCTCTCACGGTAAACGCTTGCGCGAAGATAGTGCCAACGAGTTTCATGAGGCGATACCGGCGATGAGAGCTTGGGTTGCTTTGCCTACGGGTAGGGTTCGAATGAAGTTGGTTTTACCCGACAGCTGGACCAAAGCTAGATCTATTGGGCAGAATTCAGCGCAAGCTACGCAGAGAGAAATTAGCTTATTTGAAGATCTTAGGATTGCGGAAGTACCGGTGCTTGCTCCTGCAAGCGCCGGAGTTGGTCCTTTCAAATCCGTCAGTGATCTTTTCCGATAAGACTCAATCATTTTAGACAATACGATAGGAAATTATATGACGCATTCGATACTCACTGGTTCTGAATTGCTGCAGTGCCTCAAGGATAAATGCTCAACCGATGCTCCCGCATCGCTTGCTGTCGCATTTTGGGGTTCTGGGGCGCTGAAGGAGTTGGGGGCTAAGCTCGATAAACAAAGCCGGCTGGTATGTAATTTGAAGACCGGAGGGACAAATCCCTACGAAATTCGGAAGATCATCGATGCGGGATACGTTATTCGTCAGCATAACACTCTGCACGGAAAGATAGGCATCGTTGGTAATAGTTTTTCCTTTGCGGGATCATCCAACTTATCCGCAAACGGATTAGGCTTTGAAGGACAGGAGCAATCCTTCTGGGAAGAAGTGAATGTGGCTTTTGACCATGTTGATGAAGCCCTGCAACAGCGCTTTGAAGATCTATGGGGTGCCTCCTCAGAGATTTCAGATCTTGACCTTGCGGAGGCGGAGACGCGCTGGAGACCGAACCGCACCGAAGTTGTTATGAATGGGGGCATTCCTCAGCAGGCGGAAATTTCTCTTTGGCAAGCGATCAAAAATAATGACGAGCGCCTGCGATCTATCCCCTGCGTAATCGCCTACTATTACGAAATGGAAGAGGCGGAAAGAGAAGAGTTTGACGCAGCATTGGGCGAAATCACCATACAGCATGGCGCGGGATATGACGCCTTCTCCGATTGGGATGAGCTGCCAGAAGGATTTATTATCAGCGTTTGTCGTAGCCGAGCACAGGGTCACCGCCTTAAGGACATAGAATACTGCTGTCGCCGTCCTGGCGCGTCAATCTACGAAAAAGGCGATACGAATTATCTCGTGGTAGAAACCCTTCAAACGGTCCCTGGCTTCGTTCCGATGTCAGGAGGAGATCTAAATGCCTTCAAAGAGGTGCTGGTGAACTTCATCGGATCCCATACGATCGAAGAATCGCGAATAATCCCGCTTAATGATTTAATCGACGCTGTTTCCGGACAAGACTATGATGACTAAATCCGTCCCCTCTGTTTCTGTTTCCTATCCGGCTAATGGCAGCTCCACCAAGTCCAACGAGCTTGGGATGCGCACCATGCAGGAGCGCGCCTATGAAAAGCGGGGCGAGCAATACCTGCTGATCAAGTCGCCGCCTGCCTCGGGGAAAAGCCGGGCGCTGATGTTCATCGCGCTCGACAAGCTACACAATCAGGGTCTGAAGCAGGCCATCATCGTGGTGCCGGAGAAGTCGATCGGATCGAGTTTTGCCGATGAGCCACTGTCGAAGTTCGGCTTTTGGGCTGACTGGACCGTTGCGCCGCGCTGGAACCTCTGTAATTCGCCTGGGGGTGACAGCGGCAAGGTCGGCGCGGTCGGCAAGTTCTTAGAAGGCGACGACCAGATCCTCGTCTGCACCCACGCCACCTTCCGCTTCGCTGTCGACAAGTTCGGGATCGAGGCATTCGATGACCGGCTGATCGCAGTGGACGAATTCCACCATGTATCGGCCAACCCCGACAACAAGCTGGGCGCGCATCTCGGCACCCTGATCGCACGCGACAAGGCGCATGTGGTCGCCATGACCGGATCGTATTTCCGTGGTGACACCGAGGCTGTTCTGTCCCCGGAGGATGAGGCGCGGTTTGAGACCGTGACCTACACCTATTACGAACAGCTCAGCGGCTATACCTACCTGAAGACGCTCGACATAGGTTATTACTTCTATAGCGATGCCTATGCCGATGAACTGCTGAAGGTGCTGGACCCGTCGGAGAAAACGATCCTGCACATTCCGAACGTCAATTCGCGCGAAAGCACGAAAGACAAGCATCGGGAGGTCGAGCACATCATCGACGCTTTAGGCGATTGGCAGGGCACTGACCCGGTCACGGGCTTCCAGCTTGTGAAGCGCCCCAATGGCAAGGTGCTGCGGATCGCTGACCTGGTGGATGATGATCCGGCCAAACGGGACAAGGTTTCCGCTTCGCTCAAAGACCCGAGCCAGAAGAACAACCGCGATCATGTGGACATCATTATTGCGCTTGGAATGGCGAAGGAGGGCTTTGACTGGATTTGGTGCGAGCACGCGCTGACCGTGGGCTATCGGTCTAGCCTGACGGAGATCGTGCAGATCATCGGGCGGGCCACGCGGGATGCGAAGGGCAAGACCCACGCGCGTTTCAGCAACCTGATCGCCGAG
Organism: Thioclava sp. GXIMD4215; assembly: GCF_045291555.1. Taxonomy (NCBI): domain Bacteria; kingdom Pseudomonadati; phylum Pseudomonadota; class Alphaproteobacteria; order Rhodobacterales; family Paracoccaceae; genus Thioclava; species Thioclava sp. GXIMD4215. The sequence goes on from NZ_CP149520.1 coordinate 4,751, forward strand.
CCGGATGCGTCTGACGAAGCGGTGCGCGAAGCCGTCAATGATATATGCGCTTCGGTTCGGATGCGAAGCTCTAACGCCGCGATGAGGTCTTGGTCTGCATCAACCGAGCGTTCCTGCATAACTAAGGCTAGCTCGCGATGTGTCCTCCAGAAGTCATTGAGCGACAGACTAAGCAGTCCCGCAATGGCATCGTTGGAGTTGTAGAGCCTCGGATTTCGAAGCCCGTGCATCCAGAGGCGAAGGCCGACGCGCCCTGGCATGGCTCGCCAGTCCTCAACGCGTCGCCGAGCAACTGTGGAGTCGGTGGCCGCAACCAAAGGAAGAAGGCGCGCAAGTAGTTCGGTGAGGAATACAACTCCGTCCCGGTGCTCGTTCTGACTGTGGGGCTCGATTGACGGGACGCTGGTGTCGATTTGGTCGAAATTGTCGGTGACCATGCCGGCGTCAGCGCCCAAGCCGATCGCGTCGCGCAGCGCAGCCGTAGCCAGATCAATGAGTGCAAGGGGGTGATGTTTCCTGACCAGCGTTTCGAGTAACTCGGCCGTACCATCGCGGTCGGCAATGTTCAGACTAATCCAAGTGAGGTCCGTTAGGCGCTCGGGAGGGTCTGGAACGGGCGAGCCGAAGAGATCGCTTTGGTTTGGCTCCAGAACGAGCCGCGGCGTTAGCAGTCGCACAGCCTTCCGTAGGGTGGCATACAAGACTGGGTCGTACGCGAGTTCTCGCTGTACCGAGTATAATCGACCATCCCTGTCCAAATCCTGCGGCTCGCTGGCTGCCATGAGGCGCCAAGCATGGCGCCAGGGTTCGGGCAGGTCTCGCGCTCGACCTAACTTAAAGGCCAACCGGGATCGGAAACCTTTCCCGAGCTTGGAAAGCCTCGCGAGCGCTGCTTGAAACCGCGCCTTGCTCTGAAAGTCTTTTTCTACCCACGCTGCCAAGACCAGTTCATATTCTAGATCGGTCCACAGCTTCCGTTCAGTACAGAAGTCTAGCCAGGCACTGTCCTGAACAACGTCGACGACGAGATTAAACAAGTCGCGCCGCCCTGTGAATAGCCATACGATCCAATCGAGCTCGGTGGGGCTAGCTTCAGCGAAAGGTTTGGTCAGGAGATTTGAAGCCAAGCGGTGACGCGTCACCTTGGGCTTCTCAACGAGGTCGGCAAGTTTCTCCAGGTCTCGCCACAAGGCTGTATATTTCTGTAACTGACCGTCGGGGCCGCTTACTGCGTGATAAGGTAGCGCTTCAACAGCCAAGGCAGCCCAGCGTGCTATCGTGTTCTCCTCGTTGTCTTGAACGGCATCAAGAGCGTAGACCGTGCGAAGGTCAGGAAAGCGCGTTCGATCGGCTTCTAGCACGTTGAGGAAATACCGCACCGGAGCGTCGTTGGCGCTGTATCCGATCAGGACTACCGTTTTGCAGCGGCACAGGTCGAAGAGGAAACGAGAGACCCAGCCAGACCGCATGTAGGCGTCACCGTAGTCGGCACTCGTCATAATCAAAGGAGACGGCTCCACCCCGATAGTCGTATCTTCAATGCGGCCGTGGATATGGATGATGCCGTGGAACTCGGTGCTGCCAGGCGATGGTAGCGCTTGGCCCGCGGAGCTTGCCTTTTCAATCAATTCACGCGGCGCTCCTTCCTGCATCCAAGCGTGTTCGATGAGGGTGTCAAAGTTCGTGGTGACAATGCTCGGCCGGTTTTCTAAGTCGCGCGAGAGACGAAGGATCGTTCGATGATGATTAAGCTGCGGCGTATCTGGCAGCTTGACCAAGTTGCTGACCGTACGGACCAACTCCGCAGGATCGACAATTCGTCGACTGAGGGAGCCCAGAACTTCTTCAAACCTTTCATCCTTATAGGAAAGTTGCTCTGAGCGATCCTTTTCAAGCCTCAGAGATTCGTAGCAACGATCGACTAGCCCTGCAAAGCCGGGCAGCTGCGGGGCACTAATACCCGCGCCACAGAGGAACACAACCTCGCCCTTGAGCCACTCATCTACCAACGATGACGGAAACTCCGGACCTTCTGGAGAAAACCTTAGCGGCATGACGGATACCGATCGAATTCAAAATCAAAAGCTACATAAATCAATGCTATAGATATGAGCCGGAGTCGATCCTTAAGTGACGCGCCGCATGAGCCAGCTCAACGGCTTGGTTTTGCAAGATCCGGAAGCGCCGTCGTCATGCAGTCAGCCGCTTGCTTCATTAGGCCCCTGAATGTGTCGTCCGGCTTGTTGCCTTTGGCGAAGTTGACCCATTTGCACACGATCTGAATTTTACCCATCGCATATTCACGGTCGGAGCTGTCGATGCGATCGGGAGAAGGGGCATTCCATCCTGTTGGCTCAAAAGGGATATTCGTAATCTTGCAGCGGTGTCCCTGCTCGCTTGCTAGCCTTTTGATGAGGGCATCGATATCGCAGCCTTCGGCAAGAGCCACGGCCTCGATGGTCCTTTGTACCTGAACCACTCGATCGTCGCTTTCCTTGGTGCGATATTTTACGCCAGCTGCAATCTTTTCGTATGCCGTCTTCAGCTCGCTCTCCCGCGATACATGTCTCAGGATGGTCTTCTGATTGCTGTTGCACCATTGGAACCAAGCTCGGGTCCCTGCGCCCCAATCGATAATAACCCGTCCGACCAGATCCTCAAATTCCGGGAGACGTTCTAGGTCAAACCGGCCGTGAGGATGGTCATCATTTTCTCCAAATTCGGATGAATATAGGCGATGCTGGCGTGGTTCATCTGGGAAGAGCCACCGATCGATTACCCGATAAGCTCCAACGAAAAGACTTTCGCTCCCGTCTTCTGTTGGGACAAACTGAAACACCACCTCAGCATTGTGGTATGGGTTCTGGTTGTCCGCTCGTTGGTACCCCAAATAATGCTCAAGATTTGCTCTAGAGTTTTTCCAGTATTTAAGCGCTTTCGCAGTGTGTCGAACGAACCGGCATGTAGCCAAATTCAAGCTGGAACGTTCTTCGATCAGCGCGTTGAAGGAGCCAGGTTCAGTCGTCTGAGCAAGCTTAACCGCTGCGTCGAGATCATCTGAAATTACCAGCCACATCAGATGGTCTAGTTCCCATTGCGAGATGCCTAGCTGCTTAGCTAGACCCGAAAGAATATCGTTCACGACAACGTATTGCTCACCTTGGCTCAGCCCTCGTTCAAAGGTGGGCCATATGCCTAGCTGTTTAAGTGCAGCTTCGGTGGTTCCATTGTAGACGCCCCAACGGCCATCCATGGTGCAGAGGAGTGCCGACGCAGTTCCTATCCCCATACTCTGAACTTCGGTTGCTCGGTTGATGCGATCCGCCACGCTTAGCCCATCATCTGCAAGCGCCTGAAGGACGACCCGGAAGTTGTCGTTTTCTAGGACCGGTGTCACCTGCCTGTAGAGTGAGGTCCAATGCTGGTTCACATCAAAGTCTAGAAAGCGTCGGTATTGTTCTGACGTGATCGTCTTATAGTTTTTTAGGATCGGTCCCCAAATTGATTGGACCTGCAATGAATTGCTCTGCGCGATCTTAAATGCGTTGGTCTCAGCTAAGCTTCTGAGTTGTAATAGTACGTCGGACATAAGGCTTCCCTGTGCTGGGTGGAATTCCCAATCAATGCGTTTGTAAGAGCAACTATCGACCAGAAGCGTTAAGGAAGCCTACCATGCTTACATTCTAAGTAACTGTCTCCAATTCGCCTGTCACCAATCCGGACAGTAGGTGTAACTGCCGAGCCCTTGGAATTGGTTTGCTTTAGCAGCCTGCTCGCCCCTTATGACCAAGGTTTGTTGTTCGACCTATCGAGATCACTCTCAGCAAAGATTCGGTCAATATATGGATTTCCTCCCCGAGGCATTCAGGGGCAGCTACACCATGATTGTGCCGCACCGCTTTCTGTTGCGCGACTTAACAGCTGTTAATTTGCGCCAATATTTTGCGAATATTTTTCCATATTTCAGAAGGGGGAAATTCGCAGGGACAAACGATTGCTGGGTAACACATGGCTTTCGCTTCCACACGAAGTCCCCCCCCCCCCCCGCCTTTCCCGTCATCGAGTGCCGATGCCCTCCACCTAAGTTCTTTCGCTAAACACGGGCTGACTAGCAGGCGGCGACAGAGCTCAGCATTGTCCTTCAGCGTCCAGTGTATCAGCGGAAGGTGAGCAACACCTTCAAGCGGATGAAGCTCTACTGAGAGCAAAAACATTTCCCAGTTTTCCCCTCTATGGAAGCAGGAGTACTAATCGTAGGTCTTATTCATCGACTTGGCCAAGGCGACATCAACACCAACGAGCAACACAACCTAACACCCAAGAGGATAGAACATGTCGACCAAGAGCGATCAGGATAATCGGTCCAATCAACTGAACCCCAACAATGATGCCTACTGGGATAGTCGGGGCTACGACGCTGGACGCCCTGATAACTGGGAAGCGACTGCTGCTGAGAACACGAACTGCTATCTCCGCTAATGGCTAACTGGTGATGCGGGTTTATCCGCGAGGATTGCTCGCATCATTTCAGCGTATCGAATGTGGGGCAGCTCAATAGAGCTCCCCAACTTATCGGATAGCACATCCAAGTCTCGGCTAGAGCGAGCAATGAACAGGGCAATCATGATGTAAGTGATCCATCCCTTCCGATCTGCGCCATCCATCTGGATGCCGACTTCTAATGCCTTCATGGTTTGCGCAAATGATGGGATCGCGCTGCCCGCAAAATATCTTCGCGCCTCACGAACCACGCTTTCGGATGGCCCGAAAACCGCGTGGATGAATTGCGCCTTCGACGTGAATTCAGATTCATGCAATGCGTAGCGGAACACTCGGGCAGTAGCTTTTTTCGGATCAATATCACCAGGGCCGCCAAACAGTATATTGAGATGGCTCTCTAACTGATCTCGTTGCTCCGGTTCCTCAAGTTTGATCCGGTCAATCGCTTCTAAGATCCAGACGAACGCAAGGCTCAACAAGCCGAGAGCTTCGAGTGCTTCTGTGACATCGGTGGGGATGGTATCCTTCCCTTCAAGACGCTGAGCCACGGCCGCATACCAAGGCCCCCAAGTCGGATCTTTGACTGTAGCACACCTCCCAGCCAAGTAGCTTATCCCCGTTTTCTCCAGCATCTGATGGGTGCGCTGTGTGGTTGCCAGAAGCTGGTAGAGGCATTCCTTCGTTCTATTGTAACCTGCCTCTGGAAGATGCCTGTATATTTGGAACCAACACTCTAGGCTTGCCTGCTGAGCGGTGGTCTTGGCTGATGTGTAACGAGCACCGATTTCTTCTTGAGACGTGGCAGCTTCGCGTGCATCCCGCTGCGAATGTTCATGGTTCCAATGACCAACCATCGCATCTGTAAGTTTCTGCAGACGCTTCTGCGATACGGGTTTGCCTGCAAGGAGATCTCTAAAGATCTTATGGACGGCTCCGTTCTCAGCCCTTCCACCGCGCTTTTCGGTTGGCAGTAAGACGTCATTTAGCGAAGTGACGCCACACAGCTTCGCGAAGCGTCCTATTGGTGGCAAAAACATTTCTAGCTGAACTCTCTCATCGCATAAGGAACCAAATAATTATCCAATATTTCAGGATTATTAGGCCTCAGTTACCTTGCCCACTGGATGATCTGCGAGCCTTGAGATCCGTCGGATGACTGCACTGCGCAGAGCCATACGATCGGACGCATAATGGAGCTTCCGGTGACAGTTTGGGCAGCATGCCACCGTGTTGTCAGTTGTGTCAGGACCACCTTCTCCGAGTGGCCTAACATGATGCACCTCAAGATAGGGTGCACCATCATCTTTACGGAATGGAGCTTCCTCTCCACATACTTCGCAAGAGCCTTGGGATGTGTGCAAGACCCAAGCAATTACGTTTGGGTCACGCACAAAGCGAAAGGTGGTCCCGCTTTCCCTACCAGGGTTCACTTTTCCTGCTGGTTCGGGGAGCTTTAGCCCTTTGGTTTCGGCATCATGCAAGGCTTTGGACACGCGTACTACGCGATTGCGAAGTTCGTCAGCGTCGCTTGTTGGTTTCTCAAAGACGATTACGCTCTCATCCAGTACCGCTTTAAGCGGTTTTCCGTCACTTTGCCGTTTCCAGCTTTGTGGACCGCTGCAATTACCATCTTTAATTACCCCTCCGGCAGTGCTCGAGCTGCCGAATAGATGGTCCTTGGTGAATCGAAGCAGATCAGGGTCATGATCCTGAACCAAGACGCCACTCATAATAAGGCGGTCCCGTTCCTGTCTATTCCGCTTTTCTTTGGGTGAACCATCGCGCATAGCGGTTGAACCACGCATGACCAAAAACGAGGATCCAACCGGGTAGCCTGTCGCTTGGGCTGTTTGCGGGCACATTTCAAAGAGATCTTCATCCGTCATGATGCTGCTTTCATCTGAAGCTTGTTCGCTGAAGCGGCTGATAGTCCTAACCCGCGATTAGATCTAGGAGAATAGACGCCACCTAAAGGCTGAGCGTCCGATGCCCATACTAAAGCCAGCCTCAATCCCGTGAGATGGCGATGATAAGCAGACACAAATCTTGGGAAAATAAATATAGATTATTATCTATTTATTTCAGTGCATTATCTTCCATAATTATGGACAGATATTTGGCTTCTTCGGATGCAGTGCGGATTGCATGGCGTCTGCCCCTAAACCTCACCAGCGACATTGGGTTGCCGAAGCAAGTAAATATCCCCTCAATACTAAGTCTGTTATATGCTATCTTGATCAGAACAATGACAGACTCAGTTGATCTCTGGAGCAGCTAAGCCTATTTGAGTTCAGAATGTGAGATGGATCGTCGGCGTGCTAAGCAGTGTAGAGGCCAAAGTGATGACTACAGTGAACGCACCATATGGTGCGATCGTAGAGTCACGCGAATTGGCGCGGAAGATCGCGGACGTCGATCATGCCGATCAAGCAGACTGCTCGGTATTCGCATTCCTGTCTGATGTATCACCGAAGCTGCAGAAAGAGTTCATCTCCCAGATGGGCGTGGATCAGGCCAAGGTATCGAAGGTTGCCCAACGGTACTCCGCACTAGCTGGTTATCAGCTCGCCCTTGCTGCTGAATGAATACGCCCTATCCAAGTAGGTGGCCGGAGCTATTATCGGCCGCCAGCGCAATTATAGATCAGGCCAACCTTCGCGGCATTGGCATGACGGATTGGACGTTCGGTGGCGGTACCGCCTTGATGCTTCAGATCAATCACCGCGAAAGTCATGACATCGATATCTTCGTCAGTGATCCCCAGTACCTAGCCTATCTCAATCCAGTCCTTCAGGGGTACGACATCGAGCTGGAGCCAACCGACTATGAAGGTGATGGGGCTAGCTCGCTGAAGTTGGTCTTCGACGGTATTGGCGAGGTCGATTTTATCTGCTGCACATCTCTGACGAACAATCCATTTGCGATCACTGACGTCTTGGGTACGCCTGTTCGGCTGGAAACGCCTGCCGAAATTTTAGCTAAGAAGATCTACTTCCGTGGTAAGCGTCTACAGCCGCGGGACATATATGATATCGCGGCCGTTGCTGCGTCGGAGCACAGCGAGGAATCGGTTCGGCAACTGTCCGCATACGGTGATGCTTGCACTGATGCACTGCAAGTCATCGACAAGATGAACCACGATTTCGTTCGGGATATCATGAAGCGACTTCTCGCACACGAAGGATTCAGGGATCTCCATATGGAGGCTAAAGGGATAGCTGCCGACTTCCTGCAAAAATGCTTGGACCATAAATAATAAATATAAATCAGTACTTTGTGGAACATTTCCCGGATATTCTTCTGTAGCAGAAGCTGACCGGTACGAATTCCTCTAGGTAGCCTGTTGGACACACAATACTCGTTGAGGGAAGATTAACCCTTGCAAGAATCCGTGATTGTGGGCAATAGTCTCGGAAAATATTGCGGTTCCTCATAAAAACCGCTCCTTTAATCGAGCACCACATGCCAGAGACAGAGCAAGACCTAGATATCGCCATTGGGCAATATGCGGAACTTCTCGCAGCCAACCTGCATGCGCAGCGCGAGCTTCACTTCCCGCCGGACGCCCAAAAGGTAATGCGGCAGTTTTCCGGTGGAGAGGCCGCCGACCTCCTTGGTATCGACCACACCTATCTCCGTAAGCTTCATCGAGAAGGGAAGATCCCGAGTGTTGATGTAACAGTCGGCAACCATCGTCGCTATACCCTCGATGACCTTTGGGAAATCCGTCAAACACTCGAGAGCAATTCGAAGAAGTCCTTCAATTACGTTCCGGGACGTCGAGAAGGGGATGAGCTACAGATCATATCTGTCGTCAACTTCAAGGGTGGGTCCGGCAAGACGACGACCTCGGCACATCTGGCTCAGCGGCTAGCGTTGAAAGGCTATCGTGTCCTTGCTATCGACCTCGACCCTCAAGCCTCGTTGTCAGCTCTGCACGGTATTCAGCCAGAACTCGATCTGATGGAAGGCGGCACGCTTTATGACGTGGTCAGCTATGATGATCCTCTCTCTATTCGTGAGGTGATCCGTAAGACTTACATCAAAGGTTTGGATCTCATTCCGGGCAACCTCGAGCTTATGGAGTTCGAGCACGAAACACCTGCTGCGATCCATACCAGTGGTGCCCGTGCGTTCTTCTCCAGAGTTCGCGATGCTTTGGCTGAAGTAGATGACGATTATGATGTCGTCGTGATCGACTGTCCGCCTCAACTTGGCTTCCTGACGATGTCCGCGCTCTCGGCCTCCACTGGTGTACTTGTGACCGTGCACCCGCAAATGCTGGATCTGATGTCGATGAGCCAGTTCCTGCGGATGACAGCCGATCTTCTCAAGGTAATCCGGGAAGCTGGCGCAGACCTTCGGTATGAATGGCTCAAGTTCCTACCGACGCGCTACAAGGTAGGCGATGCTCCACAAACCGAAATGGTAACGTTTATCCGTAGCCTCTTTGGCCGGTCAGTGCTCCTCAACCATATGGTCGAGTCTACGGCTATTGCTGATGCGGGGCTTACCAAGCAGACGCTTTACGAAGTAGAGCGTAAAGACTTCACGCGCAGCACTTATGATCGTGCGCTTGAATCGATGAACGCTGTAAACGACGAAGTCGCAAGCTTGATCCAGAAGACGTGGGGACGTGATGGCGCGTAAACCTAAACTCAGCCCTGCGCTCAGCACGCTCTACAATGCTCCCGACATGCAGCAAAGTCGACGCCTGCGTGGTGGTATCTCCGACCTCGACCCTGAGACGATCGAATTCTCGGATCGTTTCGACGATCGCATCGACCTGGATATCAGTGACCTTGTCCAATCGATTGAGACCCACGGGCAGCGAGTACCAATCCTCGTGCGTCCTCAAAGCGATGGGAAGTTCACGCTAATCTATGGTCGGCGGCGTCTGGAGGCTTGTCGAGCTCTCAAGCGTACTGTCCGAGCCATTGTCACCGAGCTAGACGATGATGCTGCTCTCAAAGATCAGCTCATTGAGAACCAAGCACGACGCGACCTTAGCTTCATCGAGCGTGCCCTTGTCGCTACTGCGCTTCTGGAGGGTGAACATCTACCGGATAGCGAGCGCACCAACAAATCTGTCGCCGAAATCCTTGGTCTCACCGAAGCCGGTGTTTCGCAGATGATTAGCGTGGTGCGCACGGTAGGGGATGACCTTATTCGAGCCATCGGAAGCGCACAGACAATTGGGCGTCCGAGGTGGGAAGAGCTGAAGCGCGAAATCAGTGGCGATGACGATCGTTCCAAACTGATCGAGGTAGCAACATCGCTACGCGCTGACAGCGATCGCAGCGGATCAGAACTGTCGCAAGAGATCTTCCTCGCAGTTTTGACGGCTGCGAAGGACTTAGATCTAAAGCTAGATAACTCGGCACAAAAACGGGCCGATTATCTAGATATCGATGGTGTCGGAAAAGCTCAGATAAAAATCACCACCAAGGGTAAACGGTTCAAGCTAGATTTTCTCGCGAACGAACCAGAATTTGCCGGCTGGTTAGAGGGCAATGCTGTTGAGGCATTACAGGAACTCCACCAAAAATGGTTGGAGAACAACGAAGATGAACCAGACAAAGGAGGCACGAATTCAGGCGCTTAGAAAGAAAAAGGCCCCGCAAAGCAACTTCGCGAGACCTATAATCTAGGTTTCTTTCACGATTATCATCGCTACAGACCCTAACTTCAGCACTTAGATCTGTAGCTAGATAATCGCGTTTTCGCAAGCGAAAGCTTCTGCGACCGGATTTTCTATGTCCTGCGTGATCAAACATATGGGCTACCAACCAATCTCGCCGTTCAAGCGGCCTATCGCGTATGAGCACATCCAAGCGCTCTCTCGTACCAACCCAAATTTGACGAATATTCTCCCAAATAAATGGGACATATTCCGTGAACTGTCAAAAGCCCGAGAAGCCTTCGATCTGTCGAGCAAGGAGCTCATGGTGCTCCAAGCACTGGTCAGCTTCCATCCATCAGATATTCTGGAAATATCTGACGAAAATTCCATGATCGTGTTTCCGTCCAACGCGTCTCTCAGTGAGCGCCTTCATGGAATGGCACCTTCAACGATCCGGCGTCACCTAGCTCGCTTGGTTCAGGCTGGCTTCATCATCCGTCGTGATAGCCCAAACGGTAAGAGGTACCGCCGTCGTGCTGGCGCAGAGCAGGTGTCCTTCGGATTCGATCTGTCACCCATGGTTCACCGGGCTGAAGAAATTAACAGCGCTGCGCTTCGTGTCGAAGAAGCGGCAGCCACATACGCATACACTAGAGAACGAGTGAAGCTGCTTCAGCGCGATGTTCTCGCCTTGGCTACGTATGCCGCGGAGACAAAGCCGGAAGTAGGTATCTGGGACCAGTTCAAGGACAGTGCCAAATTGGTAGCTCGTGACTTGCGGAAGAAGCTCAACCTCGATGCTTTGAAACAAATTCAGGTGGATTTAGAGGCTCAGATTGCTGCCTTAAAGGCCCGTCTGCAGATCATAGAAACAACGAAAGTGAGCACCTCTGACGCTCAAAATGAGCACCACCAACAGAGATCAAATATAGAAAATCTTGATACAGAAGATAAACGACAAACTCCAAAACAAACTGAGCAACAGCGGAACAGCCCCAACATAACCCTAGAAATGGTAGCTCGAAATTGTCGCAG
>NZ_CP149521.1:0-8397 GCF_045291555.1 Thioclava sp. GXIMD4215
TATCGTGTGGCGGAGCGTATCGAAGACCGGCGCACCGGCCTGACCTTCGATTACGCCAAGCGCGGCGGCGTCGATCACACTGAAACCCTTGCGCCTGACCACGCCCCGGATTGGGTCTTCGACCGATCCGAGTTGTGGAACCGCGTCGAGGAAGCCGAGACCCGCAAGAACAGTCAGGTGGCCCGCGAAGTGCGCGTGGCCCTGCCTGCCGAGCTGACCCATGCGCAGCGGGTCGAGCTGGTCCGCGACTTCGCCCAAGAACAGTTCGTGGATCGCGGCATGATCGCGGATATCGCCCTGCACGCGCCAGGGCGCGACGGCGATGATCGCAACCACCATGCCCACATCCTTCTCACCACCCGCGAGATCGGTCCCGAGGGCTTCACCACCAAGAACCGCGACTGGAACAAGGTCGAGCTTCTTGAGGGCTGGCGGGAGGCATGGGCGCGGGACGCCAATCTCGCCCTCGAACGCGCCGGCATCGAGGAGCGCATTGACCACCGCACTCTAGAGGTGCAGCGGGACGAGGCCCTTGAGCTGGCTGCCGAGGCGCGAGAGCGCGGCGACGAAGCCGAGGAGCTGCGCGAGACCGTGCGGGCGGTGTCGCTGGACCGCGAGCCTCTGCCGCAGCTTTCTGCAGGGGCGTGGCAGATGAAGGAACGCGGCCACGAGGTTGGAGCCGTCCGCGCGTGGCACGAAGTAAAGGCGCAGGCGGCCGAGGTTGCGCGGATCGCGCAGGAGCTGGCGGGCCATGTGCGCAGTTGGCTGGGCCGCGATCAGGGCGCGGATCGCGCTCTACGGCTGCGTGAGGCTCTGTCCGGACGCAAGGAGCGGGAGGACGCGCCGGAAGCGGAGCATGGCCCCGCCCCGAACTTCACCCAGCGCCTCCGCGCGGCGCTTTCCGGGATCGACCGGCAGGCGTTCAGCGAGCGCATGGCTGAGTATCGTCAGGAGCAGAAGGCTGAGGCGCAGCGCACCCGCAAGGACCATCAGCGCGAGACGGACAGAGAGCGGGACAATGACCGCAGCGCTACCCGCGGGCGTGGTCATGGCTTGGAGTGGTGACGCGTGTGACCGCTTTGAGCCCAAACTACCACATGCAGCTAACGCAGCATTCTGCAGATGCAGAAAGGTCGCGCCGGTAATTCCGGCCCTTTGCTGACATTCGCCAGGTTCTGTTCTGCTGCAGCGCGGCTTCTCCGAAGCTGCCATTCGTGACATCACGCCGAAAGTTTAGGTAATTAAGGCCCGCAGTAGGCGACATAACACCCGTTGAAGGCATTATCCGAAACGCATGAAACGTGGCCTTCTATTTGGCGATTATGCTGCTTTGGCGGAATGAAACCCCGCCGATGTCGCGGCGAGCAGAAAGGCGCGGCGGGCCTCTTCTACCGGAATAAGGCAATCCATGGCCGCATCGATCTTTGTTAGGGCCAGCTCTCTGGCCGCATCGGCGGCGGGCCATTTGCATTTGAGCCAGTAACGGGCTTTTTCGATCGTGCTGAACCGTTCCACAGCGCCATCATGCGGTGTGATCAGGGCCATCTGGTGACCCCAGTAAATTTCTATCATCTAGGTTTTGTTTTCTTTTTCGTCAGAAGGAGAGCCCGCATCCTGCGGTGCTTCCGGTGCGTCTTCATCGGTGTCTAGTGCCGCTTTGGGGGCTGCGGATCTATGGAAGTTGTAGCCTTTGTTGCCGGGACGTCGTTTCGCCGGCTCGCTCAGGAAGGCTTTGAGATCGAGTTGCTTCTTCGGGGATGAATATCCCATACGGGTTTCCTCATGCGGATCCCGCCGCAGGATATGCGGGAGATCGAGATGGTCGCTGGTGTCGGGATACTGCGGAAACCTGAGGACAGGCCGGCATTCGGGCCGACCTGAACCAGAGGGTCATTCCTCAGAGGCAGGTTTCGTCTGCGCTTCCCGCGCCGCCTTCAGGCGTGCGGTTTTCTGGGCGCGGATTTCGGCTTCCTCGTCGAGGATTTCCCATGCCGCGCTGGACGTTTTGTCCAGAGCGGTGGCAGGGTTAATGCTCGCCTTATGCGTTGCGGCACCTGCGGTCCGGCCCTTCTTGTCGCGGGCCGGAACTGTCTTAAACAGATCGTCGAACCGATGCTTCACGCAAGCTCGAGATTGCTGGCCGACTCGCGACCGTCGCGGCCGGATTCGATGTCGAAGGTAACCTTCTGACCATCTTCGAGTCGCGAGATGCCTGCGCGTTCAACGGCAGAGATATGCAAGAACACATCCTTGTTGCCGTTTTCCGGCTGAATGAAGCCGAAGCCTTTGTTGGAATTGAACCATTTCACGGTGCCATTGGCCATATCCGTAGTCTCCTTGAGTATGCTGCCCGCAAGATTGCGACAGTCCGGCGAATGTCGATCCAAGTCGCATAACCGGGACCGAGAAAACGGAGACAGCATGTCGAAGAGAAGAAACGTAGCCCTTATTGCATGGACTGTTTGAGGCCGTGCGGCAAGCGATATTTTTTCTTATTTTGAGGAATGCGATATTCGGCAGGCAAAGTCGATGACTATTCAAAGAGAAACAGACACCTTCCTGAGTCCTTGAATGGAGATGTCTGGTGATCCCCGTAAAGGCCTATCGGTGATCTTTTACTTCTGGCCTATACAACCCTAGCCTGATTTCGCATCCATCCCTAGTGGGTTCCATAACATCCATTCCAATCCCTAGCGCAACCCGCGCGGGAAATGGGGCGGGGTTAAAGCGTGCGCTCTGGGTCAGTGTCAGGGGGCGTCGATCCCAAAGAATCTAAATGCTGACACACGTTGGAAAACTCCATCAAGGAATGATATTTCGATGCTTCCGGAGTATTTCACAGGTATTGGTATAAAGGTTTTCTCTACGAAAAATATGATTTTATTGCCGCCATCAAATCGATACTCCACATTGTTTTTCTCCAGCATTGTAATGGCATCCGAGGCCGTCATGCTGTGAAACAATTTGGTGTAGTACTCGCGCATAGCGTCTTGGTTGATTTCATATGTATCTGAAACCGGAAAATGTGGCTCGGGTATTATTATGAAAGTTCCCATCGCATTAACCATTTTAAAAAAAGCTATTATTGAAATAAGAATGATGACCAGCCCGAAGCATATTTTTGTCTTTCTCATCTGGATCTCGAATTTTGCTCGCTAATGACATCAAGCGCATTTGTCTCGCTACCTGCTGGGATTGATCCCATAGCTCCTGGCATGCGTGCGGAGGATACACTCCCTATTGGCATCATTTGTTGAGGATTGATCGTGAAGATCGTGCCCCAGCCTGGTGCTACCACATCGGGCTTTCGTTCCGGCAATCCCATTTCATGCAGGATCGTTCTGACTGTCGCATTGCTGTTATCTACTGCCTCATCAATACTTGGTGGTAGAGGCAGGTCGTAAGACTTTCCAAGCATTCCGATCGCCCTAGTAATCCGGGTGAACTGAGGGTCTAAGCCGCAGTATTCGGGGCCCTCAACGAGTAGAATTTTACCCTCCATAAAAAGGTAATCTGGGTTTCTGCCGTTGAAGCCTTCTTGCCTGTGGGTGATCAATAGGCCCATTGGAGATCCAGGATCGCCAAAGTCATTTTGTTTAGGTGCGGCAAATTCTTTAGCTAATCCTTGAGCCGCGTTTTCAGAATACTTGCTGCCTCGAACAGGGCCGCCACGATAAATGACTTCCAGCTTTTCTCGTTCATCCGTGTACATGACGAAGAGGTGTTTTAGACCGATGGCAACGTCAATGTATCCGATTTCAACTTTGCACTTTGGACAATTTCCAGTTTCACAGGACATAATCAACTCCCTGCTTTTTGTAGAATAAAAGCTTTTCCAAATATCGTCGTTTTTGAATTTCAAGCATGTCTATGCTAGTTCTGGGATTGAACAATGGAGGGTTATATTTTGTAGAAATTTTAAAGTGCCCATGAAGTAGAGATATGATCTTCAAGTCGTTTTCGTCATAGTTTTCCCAGTTGTAAGACAAAGCATCGAACGTCTTCCAATTAAAGGTCATGTTATGTTTTTCGGAAAATGCATCTATAAAACGGCGGGCGTGTAAACGCGCGTGTGTTTCTTTATCTACGCGTATTGGTTCAGCCCGTTCGTCAGTAGGGATGTCATCGGCCAATGTGTATGAATGCAAAACGCCATTGGTCAGAACAATAAATGCAATGTCACTAGCTCGCCTTCCAAACCAGCTTATAACTTTTCCGGGGTCGTTTCTGATCTCGTATAAATAATCCCGCAGCACACTGGGTTCCCAAAAACGGAATAGGTACCATTTGCCCTTTGCATCTTGGGCGCGTGTGAACTTCCGTAGATGCTTCCACGTCGTATGAAAGTCAGAACGTGTTCGTAAGTAAATGGCTGCATCTTTTGACCAGAGACATGTATCATTGTCTTGTCTTAATCCGGACGCGTTCGTGAAAAGGCGACGTAAAAGTTTATTTTCATCATCTATTTCGAATAGATATGGAGATACGTTTTCGGTGTCTTTGGCATACTTGCCTTTAAATAAGCATCGGTAAGGCATACCAAATGTTTCAAATTCACTTGCACCTAACTTAAACTTACTTGCGTCTATGACGGCGTAGGTTTTCATAGGAGGGACGGAAATTTCACCCCCGTCCGATGAAATATCAGTCTCTTTGACTGCTATGCGACCGAAGAATGTGTTGTAGGCTTGGTCCGGTATCGTTTTTTTGGGCCAAATGCCGAATTGATTGCCTAATGGTATAATATCGGCTGTTTGAGTGATTTCTAAAAGAGATTGTCTTGGGATTTCGGTATTGAAAGGGGCGTGGTGAATGTTCAGCCAAAAATCGTCGTTTGTCATTTTGTCCCCACGAGTAATTCAAAGTATTTTGTGAAATTTCTTTTGATGAAAATGCCGCGACCAACGAGCTTTGAGGCTCGGTTTATGTTGTGATCGAGCTAGTAGGAGCGTTGATGGTCGGGATGGCTGACACATCGACTTCGCGGGTGGCATGCCAGGCGTCATAGGCCCCCTGCATCCGGATCCAGACCAGAGGCGCATTGCCGAACAGCTTGGCAAGCCGCACCGCGACTTCGGGGCTGACGGGTTTGCGCTCGGCCAGAAGGTCATGCAGGTGCTGGCGCGAGATTCCTAGAAGTCGCGCGATCTCGGATTTCGATTTGCCGGTCGCGGGGATCACGTCCTCGCGGAGCAGTTCGCCCGGATGCGTCGGGCAACGGTTGGGGTTGCGGCTCATCCTCGCCTCCTAGTGATATTGCTCGTAGTCCAGCACATAGGCGTCGCCGTCGCGGAACTCGAAGGTGATGCACCACGGACCGTTCACATGCACGGTGTAGCGCGTTGGGGTATGCCCTCGCAGGCTGTGGAAGTCGAAGCCCGGCAGGTTCATGTCTTCGGGAGCGGTGGCGGCGTCGAGCGCATCCAGTCGCCGCAGGATACGGCTGTGCATGCGCGCGTCGATCTTCGACTTGCCGGTCTCCCAAAGGGCTTTCAGCTGCTTGTGCGCGAAGGTCTTAATCATGGTTATATGTAAGCTGACAGGCGACATGTGTAAAGTAATTGATTACATATGCGCAGCGAGTTTTTTGACGCAGCCCTGCGTCATCGACGACCGTAAACTGGTCAGAGGTTGCCGAAATATGGCCATTGAAGAAGCTGATGGCGGTGCTATCGGTTGGTGATCCTAGCCCAGAACCCCTTTTTCACTGGTGCGGTTTCTTCTGGAGAAGGAAGAGCAAGTGCGAGTCTTTTGGCTTGTTCTCTCCATTCATCCCGTTCTGTCTTTGCATCAGATAGGGCGGCTTCTAAAAGCTCGATTTTCTCGCGTAACACGCTTTCACTCAAGGTGTTATCTGTGAGTGGTGGTGGGGTTTCATTCTCTAACGTGTTATCTTTCGCGTTAGGTTTTTCTGTTACTGCTTTGAAAACCCTGAAAAGTTCGGATGCTTCGATCTCATATCCACCAGATCCCGTTTTTGTCGCGGATAGCTTGCCGGATTTTATGGCTCGCGTGATCGTCGGAATGCTTTTTCCGGTTTTTTTGGCGGCCTGACTCGCGGAGAGTTTCATGGTGTAACAACCCCTTTCAGGCCGCAATAGTGTTAGGTTTTTGTCTGGGTAACGCGTTATGCTCGTTCACGATCTTTGCTCTGGGAAAGTGGAACCATTTCATATTCGACAGTAACGCCCAAAGCGTAATCTTCGACATTGAAACCCGGCTCATGTTTGTACTGAAACGCATCCGGCGGAAGATTGTAATGGCGGTTCTTGACGACGCGCACGAGGGGGTCGGCCTCCTCGGTAGACGTGGCGGGAAGTCTTGGTTCGAGATCGTTCAGGAATGGCTGTGAAGGGGGCGGCAGTCCCGGTCCGGACGGGAGCTGGCTTTCGCCCGCAATCGGAAGACGCCGCAAAGGCGCTTGATGCCCCAGCTCGTCTGCGTCCGGCTGTTCATCGTCGCTTACAATGACATTGGCACTAAACAGGCTGTAGCGGATGCCATCACGCTTTCCTGTCCACGCCACGCGATCATTGATGACATAGGCATTGACTGTTCCACGCCCGCCAACTTGCCGGATCTCGATCCAATTATCGCTCGATAGGAGCTTCAGTGCATCTCGTACGCCCCGTTCAGAGCCCTGCACAAGGCGGGCTAAGTTTTTCTGGCTCATAAGCACAGCGTTTCCATCCCCGACCTGAGCCGTGAGAAGATGCATGATCTGGGCGGCCATCGGGCTTTTGCGAATAAGCGCGGCCCATGCTTCATGAGCTTTACGCTCCGTCTGCACCCACTGGCCTTTGGGTTTTCGATCAAGAGAAGATGGGTCTGACATTGAGCAATCCAATTCCGGTAATCGGAAGCAAACTGCCGCACCCTCGGCAGTTCGTCAACTCCCAAAATTGGAAGTCTATCGCTAATAATGCGTTGGTAGACTGCCGCACCCCCGGCAGTCTAGACTGCCGCACCCCCGGCAATAGCTATTGCCGGGGTCAGGTTTGCAAGTATATGTTTTTACTAACAAAAATTTTTCGCCCTTCTAATGATCTAAGGGAGGACAAAAAATCCACGCCGCACCGGGCGTAAGCAGCTCTTCAGCAAGCAAGCGCACGACCGGTGCGGCGTGGGGTTTTTGTTCGACACAGGCGACGAAGGAGCCTGTATCGCTTCACTTCCACTTTCACTGCATCCGGATTTTTTGAAATCATCACCGACAGCGCGACGCGTTAGGGATGAGGTGGGTCAGGCAGGGAGGGGAAGGGATATCCCCAATTCCGCCTGACAGCGCCTCTGGCCTCGGTGGGATTTGCCGAGAGTGGATCGGGACAGGTGGCTCCGTCAGTTCCCGGACTGTGAGGGTGGTTTGATCCAGAAGGCGCAGTAGCTCGATCCATCATCCTGATTGACGATCTGTCCCCCGAACCATGATCTCTCGCAGCTGTAGCGCGCCATCGTCTCGACCGAGAGGGCCGATTTGGCGGTTTCGGTGCCATAGGCCAGCAGAGCGCCTATGAGCGCCCCTAGGGCGAGCATGGAGAGCAACCATACCCAGAACCCTCCGAAATAGCGCCATGCCTCTCTACGGGCCTCTCCGGCGGCTTTAGAGAGGCTTCTGGCGGCTTCGAGGCTCTTGGCGTGGGAATTGGCGATCGCGTCTCTGGCGGCCTTCCCAGCGGCCTCCTGCGTGTCCTTGCGGATATCCTGCGCAGTGACGGCCAGTTCTGTCCGGATGGTGCTCTCGATGTATTTGCCGGTGGTAAGGACCGCTTTGGCGCTGGTGAGCAGCTCCGTGTTGAGCTGTTTGGCTTCGTTCCGGGTCAGGCTGGTGCGGGCGAGGTTCTCGACGCTGCGGCGCAAAGCGGTGAGCTCGTGCAGCATCTCGTCAACGGGATCGACTTGCGGGGTCCGGCTCATGGGCGGTCTGCCTTTGCGGCCACGTCATCGAGGTCATCCAGAAGCTCGGTGATTTCTTTCTGGTCGACTTCGCGGGTCACGGTCCGGCGCAAGAGGGCTGCAAGGGCTCGCGCCTTGTCGGGATCTTTCAGCGCGTTGGAAATCGCCACGGAGCCCACAATGATTTTTCGTCGGGTATCGCTGGCTTTCTGACGTTCTTTCAAACGGGCGAGCTTGGCTTGGGTTTCTGCAATTTGCTGATCGATTGTCCGCGCCATTTTGTCCTCAAAGTTTTCTCTCAATAGTTGATTTCTGGCAAGAGTTGGGCCACGGTGCAAGTCACGAAGTGCCCACTTATACAAACGCTTCTCGTTTGTGTGGGCGGGGGAGACTGGCGCTTCCCCTCGACCCCTAAGCTAAGTGCGGCCCAGAATGGCGATCTATCATCTCAGAGCTTCGATGATTTCCCGCAGTCATGGCCGCAGCGCCACGGCGGCTATCGCC